>NZ_RKMB01000060.1 GCF_003797765.1 Ramlibacter sp. WS9
TGCCGCCCCGCACCGCCAGCACCACTTGTCTGCGCAGGTGCGCCTGCGTCGCCCGGTCAAGTTTGCGTCCGTCGATCTTCATCAATCCTTAACGCTGTACCGCACTATTTGGTGCACAGGTCAGTAAGTCTCATTCGCACCGCAGTCCGAACTTCTGGCGGGCCGCAGCCGCTTCCGCTTGCGGCTCCTTCGTCAGAAGTGCGCACATCGTAAAGTTTCCGACCATTCGCCGCTGGTTCCGGTCAACGTACGTCCAATCCACAATGTGCCCTTTCGGGAAGGTGTACCGCTGACCGGCTTTAACCTTTTTCACCAAACGAGGTTCGTTATCAATCCGACCCGAAAACATGCCGCTCGAGTCTTGCGTGAAATCTCCGACCCAGAAGTACTCTGTGTCTTCGCCCTCTCTAATTCCCACTTTCACCGCATAGTGAAGTGTGCCGGGCGCCGGCTCCTTGGCTTTTGAAAGAAATTCGTCGAAGGTAGCGCGCGCGCGTGCGAAGGCCTGTCGCATCGCTGGATCGTTGTCACTCATAAAAACGAGTTCATCGGCGCGGGCGCGATCCACGACTGTTTGCGCCATCGAGAGCGACACAAGCGCGAATGAAGCAAGGCAAACGGCGAGTTTGAGCATGTGAGATTTAACGTGAAGATGACCGGACCACCAACATGAGCGGCGAAGCCGCAGCCTGCTGTTGTGGGTCCGCGTCGATTGATATGTTATCCATCACGTCGCGGACGTCGGAGGCAAACACTGACGAGCCTCCGCGATCAAGTACTCAACCAGCTCCACTGGCACGTTTTCCTCGAAACATGAAACGAAAAACTTGCCCGTCTTGTCCGAATAGAAGACCTCAACGAGAGTGCGTCGCTTCTCACCTCCCAGGAGGTCCGCTTCCAGGAACATGCCGTCTCGCTCGATGTCGCTCCCGCGCGTGAATCGGTATTCAGAGCCCGCGATATTCACAAATTTCCTTGTGACGGATAACGTGAAGATGACCGGACCACCAACACGTGCGGCGGAGCCGCCTCCTGCTGTTGTGGGTCCGTGTCGATTGACATGTTAAGGGGCGGCTGCATACACAGGACCGTCCATATCGAAGTGTTCATCGACCGAAATTCCAGTCATCCTCGCTGCAAGTTCAAGCACTGTCCACTCGCTGTGGAGTGGCCCGCCCTCGTGGGTGTCGCGGTCGACAAGACCTCCCTCCTCTGGGACGGCGTCTCCAATGTCCTCAAAGACTTTACCTTCCGCCTCGATCCACTTGCGCAGAAGCGTGCCGTTCTCATGAATCTCAAACACAACACCGCCAGAGGTACTCTGCGTAAACCAGAAAAGGATTTTCCGCCCGTGCGACTGCCCGGTGAGATCGTTCGATAAGTGCTCCATGCGAGGCAGCAACGCATGCGGGCTGCCGAGAATGCAACTCCATGAGCCGTCGGCTGCGCCGATACGAAGGCCGTCCTCCACGTCGAAGCCCTTTTCGGCGTGCTTGACCGGCGCGCTACCCGCCTTGATGAGACCAAGGCGTTCAGCAAGGTCTTTTCCCACGCCAGCCTCTGACACGTAAATCGCTCCAGCGCTCAGACCCATGCTCTTCTGCCCTTTAACGTGAAGATGACCGGACCACCAACATGAGCGGCGAAGCCGCAGCCTGCTGTTGTGGGTCCGTGTCGATTGACAAGTTATGGGGCAGGACGGCCTTTTTGCACGTGCTCATAATTTGTCTCGCGATACCCATGCCCATAGTTTGCCGCACCGACGCTGGCAAGCCAACTCGCCCGAGTACTGCGCCTCCTCCAATTTGAGGAGGCCGCGGCGCGAAGGCCAACGAATGGGGAGACTCGGCCGGAGATGTCGGCAGGCCAAGGGCTTGGATGGCGGCGCCGCGACTCGCCCGAGCACCAGGGCGGAACCCCCAGAAAAGCGCAGCGGTCCGAGTGCATGGCAACGATTGACGCCGTTTGTGAGATCGCGAAGCCGATCGCGTGACAGCTTCGCGTACCACTGCCTTCACCCCGCCCTATAACGTGAAGATGACCGGACCACAACAACTTGCGGCGAAGCCGCAGCCTGCTGTTGTGGGTCCGTGTCGATTGACATGTTATGTGACGCCTTGCTGGCCGATGCCAACCAAGCTGGCAATAGTGAAGCTGCTTGCAACGAGTGGGCTGGGCATGGACGTAGTGAGCAAACCGATATGGCCTCACTTTTCCGCAAACCCTGCCTTGCGCCAACTTGTATCCGGCCGCCGCCCCAGGTGGCGGCCGGGCGCCCGCGAACGTGTGTACCCCCTGAAGTTGTGACCACCGCACACCGACCCCGATGCGCTCTGCTCAGACTCAGGGAAGTGAGGGGCCTACCTGCACCAAGCTCACCCATGCGCGACACGCCAACTCGCCCGAGCATGAGGGTGCCGCCCCCAGAAAAGTGACTGCGGCGCCCGCGCGTGGTTTTGCGACTGCGGCGCTCGGCCGTGGTTCTACGTGCGATGCGCACACGCGCGGTAGCCGACGTGGCAACTCGGGCCGACAGAAACGATGCTGCTCCCAGAAAAGCGAAGGACACACGCGCCCAACGAACCGAGCGCGGTTCGGTACCCGACGCGAACAGCAGAAAGCTACCCACGCGGCTCCCCCGTCATATAACGTAGACGTAACCGGCGACCGCGGAAAGGCGCGACCGCAGGGAGCGGACGCTCGCGGGCGTCCGTGTTGACGGGCATGTTATACGGCAAGCCGTCCAGTGCTAGACTGAGCCCCATGAACGCGCGCGTGGACCACATATTGGACGAGGCTCTGGCACTTCCCGCCGATGAGCGCTCGGCAGTTGCTGTTGCATTGCTCGACAGTCTGGAAAATGCCGACACCGCCTCGGTATCCGAAGCCTGGCGCGCCGAAATCAAACGCCGCCGCGACGAATTGCATGCCGGCAATGTGCGCGCCGTTCCGTGGGCTGAAGTAAAGCAGCGCTTCCGCTCGCTGTGACTCGCTTCACGATAGTCGTCCTTCCGGACGCGGAAGCGGACATGCGCGATGCCTTCCTTTGGTACTTTGACAAGAGTCCACTCGCAGCCGACGCGTTCGGCACGGAAGTGGACGCTGCAATAGACGGTTTGGAACAAACTGCGGGCGACTGGCCGAAGGATGAGGATGGAGTTCGCTTCTATCACCTCAAACATTTTCCATTCACCCTACGATATGAGATAGCCGGAAGTGAAGTGACGGTACTCGCCGTGGCTCACCAACGCCGCGAACCGGGCTACTGGGACCGTCGCTGAGCGCGGCCAGTTTTCTTGCCGTATAACGTGAAGATGACCGGACCACCAACATGAGCGGCGGAGCCGCCTCCTGCTGTTGTGGGTCCGCGTCGATTGACATGTTATCTTGCATCGCCCATCCCCAAGACCGCGCGCAGCTCGTCGATGTTTGGCTCCGGCGAGTCCACGTCGAATAGATCCTCAGAAATTCTGCGCTTCGCATCCCAGACCCCAAAGATGATGGGGCGTTGAATTTGCGCGTAGAGGGTTCCCGCAAACGCCGCGATGCGCTCGACATCTGAAAACCAGTTGGGCGGCTCTTCGCCCGGATCGGGCAACGCAAAGTTGACTCCAAGATCCCAACTCGGAAGGTCGTCAGCACGCAAGTCAGGCGTGCGTGCATGCGGCTGATTCACAACGACGGGCGGGGCCAGTCGCCAGCTGACGGAGCGAACAAACTCGGCCCACCGAGCTTCGACCATCGGAGCAACCTCTGCAAGGTCGCCGCCTTCAACGTAGACGTAGAGCGTGTGAAGCGGCCCGCTCATGCAAGATAACGTAGAGATGACCGGACCACCAACATGAGCGGCGAAGCCGCAGCCTGCTGTTGTGGGTCCGTGTCGATTGACTTGTTGTACGCAGCCGTGGCGGCCATAGCCGACCAACTCGGCACGCTCGGGTGCGACCTGCGCAAGGAATGCTGGCACGAGAAAGGCGGCATGGCCCCACTTTGCCGCAAACCCCGCTGAACGCCAACCTCCAATGTGTGGAGGCGAGCCAGCCAGAATGCCTGCAGGCTGGCCGCCAGCACGCGGGGATTCTGCACGCCGCGTGTTCGCCCAGATGCAGGTACGCCGACTCGCCAGGGCGACGAAACGCCACCCCCAGAAAAGTGAAAGCCTGACGCACGAAGGCTCACGCGAGCTGAGATGCCAGCCGCTGCGGCTGGCGTGGCGCGTGCGATGGCCTTCGACATGCTATGCACGCAGCGCCAATGCCGTACAACGTAAAGATGACCGGACCACCAACATTTGCGGCGAAGCCGCCTCCTGCTGTTGTGGGTCCGTGTCGATTGGCATGTTAAGTCTCACGTCGCGCCCTCGAAGAGACGCGTGTTGGCTCGGAAGAACCTGAGGAGCGCTTCCCAACGTGTGTCTTCGTCCGCGTACGGATTCTCGACGGACTGGTAGGCATCGCCCGCTGCTTCGTCATTCGACGGGTCGGCGATCACGGAGGCCAAGGCCGCTCGTAGTGCATTGGCCTCCGTAGCGAGGCCAATGCGCTCGTAGGCGCCGATAGCGAGAAGCAAAAGGTCCTCGCCGGCGTTCGTCAAAGCGGTCCAGCCATTAAATTGGTAATCATCCTCAAGCCAGAAAACGGGATAAGCCAGGCGAAAGCCTTCTGGAAGGTGATCAAGACCTTCGTCATGGACTTCTTCCATCATGAGAGGGAGGTAGCCGAGTGCCTCGAAGAAGATGTCGTCATCCTCAATTTTCCAGAACGCCAGCGGGAACGGATCGACCTTCTCCCGCGCTGGGTAGTGGCGATACATGTAGGTGCGCAGACGTTCGAGCGACGGAAGCACGGAAGGGTCGAGCGTCATGATGAGATTTAACGTAAAAATGACCGGACCACCAACACGAGCGGCGAAGCCGCAGCCTGCTGTTGTGGGTCCGCGTCGATTGACAAGTTAGAGTGATCAGTCGCCATCGTTGCCATTCTCAGTGCCGACGCCAGTTGCTTCCCCTCTCGCGCGGCCGTGCTCCTCTTCCCGGTCGTTGTTCAAGGCGTCACCACCTGTCGACGCGCCAAAAACTTGGGCGAGAAAGAAATAACCGATCAATGCGATTCCCACCATGAATCCCGCTATCACCGCTAGCGATTGTGTTGCCGCCCATTCACGAAAGTTCGGCCCGCTCACGAGAACGCCAACTACAGCGCCCACTGCAGCGCCACCGAAAAGGCCGTAGCTCCTGTATCGGCGAAGGATGTCTTTGGATGATTGAGTGCTGTGCGGGTTCATCGAGCGCTCTAACGCAAAAATGACCGGACCACCAACACGAGCGGCGGAGCCGCAGCCTGCTGTTGTGGGTCCGTGTCGATTGACATGTTAAGGCGCAGCGTCACTTCTTGACACACGCGTCGCGATAGTAGACTGGACTGAACCGGACAGGGACTCCCGCGTTCTTTGATCTGACGTCGCCGGCCTTCGCCCGAATAGAGCCGGCGCGTTGCTCATCGCCAGACCGCGAGACCGCTATCGCGTGGTCATCAAGAAGGTTGGCGAATCCATTAGGGTCCAGCTTAAGCACGCCAAGCCTCTCAAGTTCAGGAACGACTCGTTCGTAGTATGCAGCTGACTCAGCAAAGTTGCCTTGGTCGTACGAGAGGCGCGCGAGTTCCGAGAGTCGCTTTGTGACGTTACCCGGACCTGGAGCCGGTAGAGCCTGCTCCAGACTAAGCGCTTCAAGAAGTAGTTCTTTGGCGCGAACAAAGTCGCATGTATATCCGGTCATTCGAGCAAGGTCATAGGTCGCGGCCGAAACGTATTCCGGACCAAGGCCAGCAGCCCGAGCCTGTCTCAGAACCTTATCGAAGGCATCTCGCGCTCTCACGTAGTCACCTGCAAACTCGGCACGCAATCCCTGGTCATAGATGCGGTCCGCGGCTCTCCTATCTGAAGCCCAGACAGGCGTTGCCAATAGTGCGACGAGTGCAATCAACCTGGCGTGCATATGCGCTTTAACGTGAAGATGACCGGACCACCAACATGAGCGGCGGAGCCGCCTCCTGCTGTTGTGGGTCCGTGTCGATTGACAGGTTAGGGCGCATTCTTTTTCCTGGCGATCTGAAGCTTTGCAATTTCCCACAGCAAATTCAGACCGACAAAGAGCATTGCAAATACCGCTCCAACGATGAGAAGAATCTCCAAACGGGTTGGCGGCGTGTCAGTTCGCGCAAAATTCACCAGTACGCCAGCGTAAAACATCAACGCGAGGAGACTCGCCAGTATTTCCATGTGACTTCTGGTGAAGATCGCCTTGGCCTTGGCCGCCAGAGATTTAGCCGCTGAAGCGTTCTTCGCCAATGAGACGAGCCAAGTGACGACTTCTTTCGCCACGACGCTAACGATCGCGGTGATTGCTATGGTTGCGATTTGAGTTTTGTCCATATCTATATCTGATTCACGGGCTGGCGTGGATGGGTTTGAATGCGCTCTAACGTGAAGATGACCGGCGCACAACAGATTGCGGCGAAGCCGCAGCCTGCTGTTGTGGGTCCGCGTCGATTGACATGTTAAGCGGCACTCTCACCACGGAGGGCCAAGCGCGACACTAACCAGACGCCCACAAGAATAGCCGCGGGGTAAACGATCAGTTCGAACCATGACATGACTATGATTCTCGGTTCGCTTTTCCCAGCATAGTGCAAGAGATCACTGATGCGGATGACAACGACCGGGGCAGCAATGCAAAGCGCGGCGAGCCACGCACGCCCAGCATAGAGACGAACCAAGGGCCACGATGAAACGAGAGCAGCAGCGACCGAACCTACGAAGGCAGCGCTCATCATCTCGAGGTACGGCCGTGGAACGACGCGCGGGAACAAGTAACCCGCGAAGTGCTGGGAGGCGTAGGCGAACGCCGCGAATGCCAATGCAAATAGCACGGGAAGCGCGGCTACCTTGGCGAGCGTGCGCATGTGCCGTTTAACGTAGAGATGACCGGACCACCAACACTAGCGGCGAAGCCGCCTCCTGCTGTTGTGGGTCCGCGTCGATTGACATGTTATCCCTCAGATCGCAGCCGGTGCGCCACATTGGATCGAACGTCCGAAACTGAAACATCGTAGCCGGTGAGTCTGGGTCCCGACCAGTTCACTCCGACTCGAATGCGCTCTTCCTCAAGAAGGGCTAGCGTCTTCGCCAGGAAGTCCGGCAATGAAATTTCTTCAATGACGTGATTCGCGTACTTCGAGTGCTCCGCGCGCACACGCTCAACGCGGGAACGGCTTGACCAGAAAGGGACGACATCGCTGCCGTCGATGCGCAGCACGGGAAAGCTGTCTTCTTCCAAGAGCGTGAACACCAACTGCTTGGCGGCGACCTCAGTGTAGAAGGCCGTGGCGTGAAGAGCGGACGCACTCATGAGGGATAACGTGAAGATGACCGGACCACCAACACAAGCGGCGGAGCCGCAGCCTGCTGTTGTGGGTCCGCGTCGATTGACATGTTAAGGCGCACGCCGACTGGACGCGACCTTCCTGACGTCGCGGAGGTACTGCTCTAGCTGATCGTTGCCCTTCACGTAGGGGCGCGTTCCTGAGCAAATGTCCACCTCCCCTTCGGTCGATATGAAAAAGACGTACGAGGTGCCCACAGCTATCGGCACGCCGCAGTCGCCCGAGCCGTGCCCAGTTACTACTTGCGATGGTCGACCGTCGCGACCTTTAACTACTTCAATCAATTGGAACGACGCGGCTACGCCTCCCCAACCAGGGGCACTGAGGCGTGAGTTGACTTCCTTCGTCGCGACGACACGGCCCACAACTACGTGCTGCGCATGAGCAACGTGTTCGCGCAACGTCGTACGTGTGATGCATGAGCATGCGAAAGCGCTGCCTGCGAAGGAGACCGCAAGGGCCACGGCGACAAGAAGGATTCGGGCGAACTGGAACATCCGACTCTGCGCTTTAACGTGAAGATGACCGGACCACCAACATGAGCGGCGAAGCCGCCTCCTGCTGTTGTGGGTCCGTGTCGATTGACAAGTTACTGACCTGTGCACCAAATAGTGCGGTACAGCGTTAAGGATTGATGAAGATCGACGGACGCAAACTTGACCGGGCGACGCAGGCGCACCTGCGCAGACAAGTGGTGCTGGCGGTGCGGGGCGGCA
>NZ_RKMB01000061.1 GCF_003797765.1 Ramlibacter sp. WS9
ACGGCCTCACCATGCGGCGTGAGGCTCGCGCAGATGTTTCCAGGCAACCAACACCATCGCGCTCGAACCGGGGCTTGTCCAACAGCCGGTTCAGATCGCGGCTAGCGCGATCTAACCTTATTCGTTATGCGTTCCCGTCGCTACGGCAGCTCCCCTAAGTAGGGGAACGCACACCATGCTACCCAGCAAAACAAAATGCCGTGGAAAGCTGCTACTCGCGTCTGGCTGGGCGCGAATAGATTTCCGCGCCAGAGCAACAAGCTAGTGCATGCAAATGCCGCGTTGTAGACCAACATCAATACAGTGTGAAGCGGGCCTTGATACTTGACTCCATAACTCCAACCGACGACGAAGCCTCCAACAACTAGGGCAAGAATGGCGAGCAGCGCAAGTATCGAGCGCCGCGGGATTTGTTCTCCGCGCGCCGACGTCGGCTGGACCCATAGTAGAAACGCTAGCGTCACGGGAAGAGCCGCGACGATGGTCAAAATCAAGTTACGAATTGGCAGGTCCAAAGCATTGAGAGGCGTTGAACTAATCAAGAAAGCTGGAACCACAGTCACAAGAGAGTATGGCGACACCACCGTCGGCATGCCGGTCGCTATTGAGAGCGAACCGAGCGCCAGGACCCCGGTCGCCCAGAACGCAGTGAACCGACCGTCGTCAGTGAGACGCATAACGTAGAGATGACCGGACCACCAACATGAGCGGCGAAGCCGCAGCCTGCTGTTGTGGGTCCGCGTCGATTGCCCAGTTAGACATCAGTCCTCCCGACGCCAAACGGGATAAGCGAGGGCGACTTGTTCTTCACTGTACTTGCCGTCAAGTCGGGACTCGAGTTCCTCAATAGCCAGAGAAGATGGAACATCTATGGAATGGACTTGCCCGCCGGGGAAAGAAGAAGTATTGCAGCCGAGCGCACGGAGTTCATCGAGTTCTTGACGCAAGTCCACGCCCTGGACCATCAGCCACACAGTGGAATTGGCTGATGCTCGCAATGTCTCCCATTCAGTCACTTGCCCATTCACCTCCGACTTCACGCGAATCACGTCTCCGACAGCGAGGCCTTTTACGAAGAGCGGCGGGACTAAAACTTCGAACCCATCAGCGACGGGACGACAGGGTAGCCCCTCGGCTGCCACCGGGGGCCAGCCGTCGTCTACAGCGAGCGCGAAAGTGAGGTTCGTCGTTTCCACGAGTCCAGCCTGATGTCTAACGTGAAGATGACCGGACCACCAACATGAGCGGCGGAGCCGCAGCCTGCTGTTGTGGGTCCGTGTCGATTGACAAGTTATGGGGCAGGACTGCCTTTGTGCATGTGCTCATTGTTTGCCGCGCGATACGCATGACCATAGTTTGCCTCACGGATGCTGGCAAGCCAACTCGCCCGAGCGCTGCGCCTCCTCCGATTTGATGAGGCTGTCGCGCGAAGGCCAACGAACGCAGAAGCCTGGCCGGAGATGTCGGCAGCCAGGTGCTCCAATGCAGGCGCCGTGACTCACCCGAGCGCCGGGGTGCGACCCCCAGAAAAGCGGAGCCGCTCCGAGCGATGTGCAACGCTTGACGCCGTCCATGCGGTGCGAAGCCAATCGCGTGAAAGCTTCGCGCACCACTGCTTTCACCCCGCCCTATAACGTGAAGATGACCGGACCACCAACATGAGCGGCGAAGCCGCAGCCTGCTGTTGTGGGTCCGTGTCGATTGACATGTTATGGGGCAGGACGGCCTTTGTGCACGTGCTCATTGTTTGCCCCGCGATACGCATGACCAGAGTTTGCCTCACGGATGCTGGCAGGCCAACTCGCCCGAGTGCTGCGCCTCCTCGGACTTGATGAGGCCAAGGCGCGAAGGCCAGCAAGCGACGAGACCTGGCCGGAGATGTTGGTAGGCGAACGCTTGGATGCCGGCGCACCGACTCGCTCGAGCGCCGAGGTGAACCCCCCAGAACAGCGCGGAGGCCACGACTGAATGGCCACGATTGACGCCGTGCATGAAACCGCGAAGCCGATCGCGTGACAGCTTCGCGAACCACAGCGTTCACCCCGCCCTATAACGTAAAAATGACCGGACCACCAACATAAGCGGCGGAGCCGCAGCCTGCTGTTGTGGGTCCGCGTCGATTGACATGTTATGGGGCAGGACGCCCTCGGTGAAAGTGCTCGGAAATTGCCTCGCGATACACATGCCCATGGTGTGCCTCACGGGCGCCGGCAAGCCAACTCGCCCGAGTGCCGCGCCTCTTCCGATTTGATGAGGCCGCGGCGCGAAGGGCGACGAACACAGGAACCTGGCCGGAGATGGCGGCAGGACAATGCCCGCAAGCCGGCGCCGCGACTCGCCCGAGCGCCGTGGTGAAACCCCCAGAAAAGCGCAGCGGCCACGAGTGAATGGCAACGATTGATGCCGCGCGTGAGATCGCGAAGCCGATCGCGTGACAGCTTCGCGCGCCACCGCCTTCACCCCGCCCTATAACGTGAAGATGACCGGACCACCAACACCAGCGGCGAAGCCGCCTCCTGCTGTTGTGGGTCCGTGTCGATTGACAAGTTATGGCTCACGCGCGCTCCGCCTCGCTATTGGGGTTCCAGTACTTCGTCTGGGTTGCGCCAAAGCGTTTCCATAAACTTTTCCAAAGTGGGCGCCACTTCAAACGGCTCCGCGCCATTGAAGTAGTCGAGGTATACGGCACTGACGTCCGCGCTCACGGGCCGCAGACGATAGCACCACGAGCTAATCAGGTAGTCGCCGAAAAGTATGCCCCACTCTCCCACCACTGCGTTCTCTCGGACCACTTCGTCCAACGGCCAGAGCCGCCACATGGTGTCGTCCATCTGCTCCATGCCTCCGCAATGGCCATAGAGACGAATGACGTCGGCTGTAGGCTTGCATCCAACTGCGCCGAACGCCGCAAAGACCTCGGAGGGCGATGCGGGCGGAAGGATGCACGAACGCTCCGCACTCCATCGCTGAACTAGCTGCACAAGGTGGATCATGAGCTATAACGTGAAGATGACCGGACCACCAACATAAGCGGCGAAGCCGCCTCCTGCTGTTGTGGGTCCGCGTCGATTGACAAGTTATGGGGCAGGACTGCCTTTGTGCATGTGCTCATTGTTTGCCGCGCGATACGCATGACCATAGTTTGCCTCACGGATGCTGGCAAGCCAACTCGCCCGCGTGCTGCGCCTCCTCCGATTTGATGAGGCCAGGGCGCGAAGGCCAACGAACGGCAAGACCTGGCCGGAGATGTCGGCAGGCAAAACGCCTGGGCGCCGGCGCCTTGACTCACCCGAGTGCCGGGCTGCGACCCCCAGAAAAGCGGAGCCGCTACGAGCGATGTGCAACGCTTGACGCCCTCCATGCGGTGCGAAGCCAATCGCGTGAAAGCTTCGCGCATCGCTGCCTTCACCCCGCCCTATAACGTAAAAATGACCGGACCACCAACATGAGCGGCGGAGCCGCCTCCTGCTGTTGTGGGTCCGCGTCGATTGATAAGTTAGTCGGCTTGCCAGTCATAGGGTGCAAGGGTAAGCGATTCCACCCATTCCATCACCTTGAACTGACGACTTTCAAGGCACTCGAGAAAGTCTCGGAAACTGGAGGCCAGTACCGCAAAAGCAGGCTCAGCGCGAGAGAAAAACACGATGGAGCCATCAGCCGGAACATGGCCGTAGAAATTCCCAAGCGTGTCCTGCGCGAACAACAGCGCACCCTTTAGCTGTCCTTGATCGATTCGACGAAACCATTCTGGCCGAAAACTGAGGTCATCGTCGACGTTGCAGAAGCCGACGATAGCCAACCACGCCCGCATATCCGACGGCAGACTGCAACCGGCCGCCTCCTCCAGCGTGTGCACCTCGCGCTCCGACGGAACCGCGCAATGCTCAAGAATGGGCCGCGCGCGCAACCAACCTTTTGGCGCGCGGCGAGGTAGCGATCCGCGAGGTCTTGCATGCCGACTAACGTGAAGATGACCGGACCATCAACATGAGCGGCGAAGCCGCAGCCTGCTGTTGTGGGTCCGTGTCGATCGACAAGTTAGACCGGAGCTGGGCACGACTCTTCATTTGAACCCCTTCCGTTTCGCATTTTCCTCCGCACTAAGCACTCTCACGTGGTTCCACCAATCCTCTGGAAGCGGCTCTTCCTTCGGACTGACTCGCTTCGCCTTCCGGTTCGGCAACCAAGTGAAGTTCCCGTCGAATCGATGGATCTGTCGTGGCTTCAATGTCGCAACGACCTCTTCATAGTCATCCAGGAAAGCGAACTCGTCTCGAACAACGGGAAGCAACAGTTCGATATGTGACTTGCCCTCAACGTTCTGATTGATTGAGCCGGACGCCTTGTTTGAGAGGCGAAAGAAAAAGGCGCGGTATTGGATGCGCGGGGATTCGCGTGTAGCACGCTGAGTGAACGTCTTGGGTTGTGCGGCGATTCTTGCCGCGAGTGCGTCAAAGTCGTCGTCGATTTGGGCGACCAACGCGTAGTCTCGCCACAGGCGCGGCTTTGGCCAATCTCGATAGTCAACGATCTTCATTCTGATGCGGTCTAACGTGAAGATGACCGGACCACCAACACAAGCGGCGAAGCCGCCTCCTGCTGTTGTGGGTCCGTGTCGATTGACAAGTTATGGGGCAGGACGGCCCTTTTGCACGTGCTCATAATTTGCCTCGCGATACCCATGCCCATAGTTTGCCGCACCGACGCTCGCAAGCCAACTCGCCCGAGTACTGCGCCTCCTCCAATTTGAGGAGGCCGCGGCGCGAAGGCCAACGAATGCAGAGACCTGGCCGGAGATGTCGGTGGGCAGCTGCTTGGACGTCGGCGTCGCGACTCGCCCGAGCGTTGAGGTGAGACCCCCAGAAAAGCAGAGCCGCTACGAGCGAACGGAAACGATTGACGCCATGCGTGAGGTTGCGAAGCCGGTCGCGTGATGTCTTCGCGCGCCACTGCCTTCACCCCGCCGTATAACGTAGAGATGACCGGACCACCAACATGAGCGGCGAAGCCGCAGTCTGCTGTTGTGGGTCCGCGTCGATTGACATGTTATGGGGCAGGACGGCCTTTTTGCACGTGCTCATAATTTGCCTCGCGATACCCATGCCCATAGTTTGCCGCACCGACACTGGCAAGCCAACTCGCCCGAGTACTGCGCCTCCTCCAGTTTGAGGAGGCCGCGGCGCGAAGGCCAACGAATGGAGGGACTCGGCCGGAGATGTCGGCAGGCCAATGGCTTGGATGGCGGCGCCGCGACTCGCCCGAGCACCAGGGCGGAACCCCCAGAAAAGCGCAGCGATCCGAGTGAATGGCAACGATTGACGCCGCTTGTGAGATCGCGAAGTCGATCGCGTGACAGCTTCGCGTGCCACTGCCTTCACCCCGCCCTATAACGTAGAGATGACCGGACCACCAACATGGGCGGCGAAGCCGCAGCCTGCTGTTGTGGGTCCGTGTCGATTGACAAGTTAAGCCTCGGCGCTATGTTCTTGGCCCGACGCCGCCCCGCTCGGGCCACGCAGGCCAATGCAGTTACCCCAAGGATCTCGAACCTGGCACATTCGCTGCCCCTCATCGATGTTCATCGGCCCTCGGTAGAGTTTAGCCCCAAGGCTCTCGAAATGCGCCAGCGCTGCCTCGAAGTTCGCAACGTACCAATAGACTACCGAGCCGGCAGCACCGGACGCGACCTTTTCGTCGGAGGGCACGAATTCCAGGTCGATGCCTCCCACGCGCAAGTATTCGAAGTCAAACGCTTCAAGGCGTTTGCGTTTCGAGATGGGGAATGCGCGCTGATACCACTGGAGGGCCGCCTCCACGTCAGGCACGTGAATCAACACGGCGGAAATCACGGGCGCTATCGACACTGAGGTTTAACGTAAAGATGACCGGACCACCAACACAAGCGGCGAAGCCGCAACCTGCTGTTGTGGGTCCGCGTCGATTGACATGTTATGGGGCAGGCCGGCCTTTGTGCCTGTGCTCATTGTTTGCCGCGCGATACGCATGACCATAGCTTGCCTCACGGACGCTGGCAAGCCAACTCGCCCGAGTGCTGCGCCTCCTCCGATTTGATGAGGCCAGGGCGCGAAGGCCAACAAACGGCAAGACCTGGCCGCAGATGTCGGCAAGCAAACGTCTGGGGGCCGGCGCCGCGACTCGCCCGAGTGTGGAGATGCAACCCCCAGAAAAGCGGTGCGGACACGAGCGAATAGACACGCTTGAACGGGTGCCAGAGGATGCGAAGCCAACCGCGCGAAACCTATGCACACCACAGACCTCACCCCGCCCTATAACGTAAAAATGACCGGACCACCAACATGAGCGGCGAAGCCGCAGCCTGCTGTTGTGGGTCCGCGTCGATTGACATGTTAAGCAGCACGAGCCGCGGACGGAGACGCTTCCGCTTTCGGAGGCAACTTACCTTCCGGAATCGGCCACTCACACGTGATTGGACCATCTTCGACAATTGCGACTTCAATGTCCACCCTTTGATTCCAACCATCGCTCAACTCGTTCTCCTTCTGGGAATGCCATCGTTCGCTCTCTATGAAGAAGTTGGTCTCACGCGCGCCGGCCAATTGGAGCACTCGCTTCACTTCGGCGGCCCGGAGACGCGCAAGCTCTAGTGGTTTCTTCTCGCGGCTCGACGCGTGTGCACCAACAACGACAATTTCTGCGCTCGCGGCTCGACAACCTACTCGAAGAAGGATCGCGCGCTGATCTGCGCTGAGCGCGGCACTGCCCTCTGCGAAGTAGACAGTCCTCACAATTCGCAAGGGAGATCTTGATTCGGCGACGCACGCGACTGTCAACAGAAAAAGAGCTGCCAGCGAGCGAGCCACGGAGTTCATGCTGTTTAACGTGAAGATGACCGGGCAACAACACCTTGCGGCGAAGCCGCCTTCTGCTGTTGTTGATCCGTGTCGATTGACATGTTATCCCTCATGTGGCCGCAAGATGGCCAAGAATGCCTCGAAGGAAGGAGCCACTCTCGTGAGGCCGTTTTCGCCGGGAAGTTCGTGAAACCAGGCCGAAACTACCGGTGCGCCAGTGTTGCGATAGTCAAGACAGATGTAGTTGCCACCTCCATCTGCAGCAAACGGAACGACACTGCGAGGAAGACCGTGCTCCGCCCACGAGGAGAGGGCCGTCCAGAGCGACTCGGTATCCCATGGGGAGAGTGACAGCCAGCAGCCAACGGAGCCGCCGGCACCTGAGCCAGAGAACTCATAAACCGCATCGCCGTAAGAGCCAGCATACAGTGCCAGCACTTCGGAGTAACTCTCGGGAAAGCGTACGCCAAGCAGGCGCTCCGCACCCTCGATGTCTCGCTGCGATGCACCGTGTTCAGCGCGATCAAACCCCGGAACGTTCATGAGGGATAACGTAGAGATGACCGGACCACCAACGTGAGCGGCGGAGCCGCCTCCTGCTGTTGTGGGTCCGTGTCGATTGACAAGTTATGCGCCATACGACGCACCGGTGGCAAAGAGAACGTCGCCGGTTTCCAACTTGATGTACCTGCAGGCTACCTTTTCAACGCTACCTCCGTCTACGACCGCCCATGGACTCTTCGCAAAGAGCCCGGCCGCAGGAAGGCGACGCCCATCTGAATCGGCCCACCATTCACCGTCTTCCGAGTCCAGCAGCTTGGAAAGCTCCGCTCGCGACGCTTCAGACAAGACCAAGACTCCCTCGAGCAGTGTCGGATGCGTCACGCGCATCTCAAAGCGATGCTGGCCGCGGTACTCGAGGGTCAGCGTTCGGCTCATGGCGTATAACGTGAAGATGACCGGACCACCAACATCAGCGGCGAAGCCGCAGCCTGCTGTTGTGGGTCCGTGTCGATTGACATGTTGGACGAAGCCGCTACGCGGAGGAATCCCTCTCCTCGCTGGCACGATCTGTACTGCATGACGCTCCCTTCAATCCCGATGGGGGTGATTTTGCAGCAACTCGTGAGGATCAACCAGCATGGCTAC
>NZ_RKMB01000062.1 GCF_003797765.1 Ramlibacter sp. WS9
GTAGCCATGCTGGTTGATCCTCACGAGTTGCTGCAAAATCACCCCCATCGGGATTGAAGGGAGCGTCATGCAGTACAGATCGTGCCAGCGAGGAGAGGGATTCCTCCGCGTAGCGGCTTCGTCCAACATGTCAATCGACACGGACCCACAACAGCAGGCTGCGGCTCCGCCGCTCATGTTGGTGGTCCGGTCATCTTTACGTTATACGCTTGGTCGAGGAACACAATGATCGCTACACGAACGGGAACAGGCGTGATGATCGCCGCACTTCTGGCCGGCTTAGCGGGGTGCGCCGCGTTGCGAGACCCGTACCCTGAGTCAACGAGCCCCGATGCCGCGACGCTAGTTATCACCCGAACAGGAAAACACAACATGCAGGTGTACGGGTACAGAGACTCATCAAACTGCACGGGATCGATGAACTTCGGTGCAACTCAGCTAATGGCTCCAGGGGAGCAACGCGCAGTGAAGTTGGACCCCGGCAAGGAGAGCGCAATATCGTTTCACACGTATATCGGCTACGGTAGCTGCGACCTCATCGTGTCGTTCGTTCCGGCGGCCGGAAAGACATATCGCGCCACTCTAGACTCTGACGAGAAGCATTGCTACGTGGGCCTCATGCGCATGGAGGGAGCGGCGGAGGTACGAGAGCCGAGCTTTCGAAAGCGAGTTTTTACCAGGCCGCTTACCGAGAGCGGATCGTTCTGCCGCGGCTGAAGTTCGGGATGTCGGCACGCTACGCGCATAACATGTCAATCGACGCGGACCCACAACAGCAGGCTGCGGCTCCGCCGCTCGTGTTGGTGGTCCGGTCATTTTTACGTTAGAGGGCACGGGAGAAATCGTGACAAGCATCGAAGAAGCGGCACACGCGGCTTGGGAGCAAGGCGAATTGGTCCAAGCGTTCCGTTTGTATCGTTCTGACGCGGCTCGGGGCGGCTCCTCGTGCAAGCTGAATCTCGGCTATTTTTACGATGAAGGGATCGGTACACGCCAGAACAAGAGGTTGGCCCGTCACTGGTACTTGCGGGCTTATCGAGCGGGGGATTCCGCGGCGGCTACGAACATTGCGATCTTGTATCGTGAGAGAGGGCGCGATCGCATGATGTTTAAGTGGTTCCGAAAGTCCAGTCGGATGGGCGATGGAGACGCAGACGTGGACGTGGCTAAGCTCTACCTTGCAGGCTGCGGTACAGGCAAGTCGATTCCGATGGCCAAACTTCACCTGCACAATGCGATTGCGTCGAATCACATCACAGAGGCGGGACGAGAAGAGGCTGAAGAACTTTTGCGGAGGTGCAGCGGTGCCCTCTAACTTGTCAATCGACGCGGACCCACAACAGCAGGAGGCGGCTTCGCCGCTCATGTTGGTGGTCCGGTCATCTTCACGTTAGCTTGCATGGCGACGACCTGTCCTGTTTGTAGCGAGCGAATCCCCATTTACAAGGCACAGGGCGTCTTTTGGTGCGCGTCGTGTGGATCAGAATTGGACGCTCCCATGTTCTGGCCGATGGCCCTTCTCATTTGCCTCTGGACAATTGCAGATCTATTCATTGCTGTCGCCTTGGGCGCAGCTGGGCCAGAGCACGATGGGCTACGACTGGTTGTGCGTATCGCATTGTCTGCCGGTGCCGGTGCGGGGCTGTACTGGTTGACGCATTCGAACCTGAAAATTCGAGCAACTGGGCGGAGGCGTGACAATGCAAGCTAACTTGTCAATCGACGCGGACCCACAACAGCAGGAGGCGGCTTCGCCGCTCATGTTGGTGGTCCGGTCATTTTTACGTTATGTCTCATAGACTTGCGCGCGTCCCTGGCCTCATCTTGCTGATGCTGAGCACGGCCCTGTTCGTGCAGGCATGCGCAGGCCTCCCTTACCCGTATGAGCTCAGGTTCTCCATGCCGACGTTCAACTATTGGTCGATTGCATTCGCATCTGTGGGAATTCCCATCGCAATCGCGCTGATCGGGCTGGCGATGCGGGGATCGCTTCCGCGGCGGCTCATGATCGGCTTGGCCGGAATCCTCGCGCTTCCGTTCGGGTTGTTCTCGGGTTGTGCGGCGATGGAGGCCCCTGAACTCGGCGCGTCCGATATCTCATTCGAACTCCTGAGCCAAGTGGAGGCGGGTGACGAGGCTTACCGGCTCTATCGAACCGATTGCGGCGCAACGTGCGCATTTGGTTTGGTACTGCGAAAGGAGCGAGACTGGTGGGGCATCGTGAGATCCACCACGCCTGTTTGGTCACTCTACCGCGCGGACCAAGGGGAAGTCTTGCTAGTTGACCGAAAGCTAAAGATCATGAGCGGCGGCGCAGTTCTCGCGGAAGTTGCTCTGTGAGACATAACTTGTCAATCGACGCGGACCCACAACAGCAGGAGGCGGCTTCGCCGCGAGTGTTGGTGGTCCGGTCATTTTTACGTTAACCTGCAAACCTGATGTCGCGACGATCGCAGCTTCTTGATGCCATGCACAGGCGCACATTTGTGCGGATTTCGAGGCGCTTCGAGGAGTCTGTCGTTCGTGGGTACATCTCAGGCGTCGGTCCAAGATTTTTTCTCCTCACCCTCGTCAGCGATCGCCTTCGATTCGACGGCTTTGAGTGCTTCCGCATAGCCGATCTGATGTCGCTAGAAGAGGACCCTTACGCCTCATTCGCTGAGGCTGCGCTGAAAACGCGCGGTGACCGAAGGCCGAGAAAGCCACGAATCATCCTTGAAAGCATCGAAGAACTGCTTCTGTCATCGAGCCGCGCGTTTCCCTTGGTCACTATCCATCAGGAGAAGTTGGACCCCGAGGTTTGTCACATCGGGCGCGTGGTCGGAATTTCACGGGGTCGGGTGTCGCTTCTGGAAATCACACCCGATGCAGAATGGGAATCCAAGCCAGACCTGTACGCGGTCAAAGATATCACTAGGGTAAATTTCGGCGGTGACTACGAGGACGCCTTGTACGCAGTCGGCGGCAATGCAGGTTAACTTGTCAATCGACACGGACCCACAACAGCAGGCTGCGGCTTCGCCGCTCATGTTGGTGGTCCGGTCATTTCTACGTTAAACATCAGCAATGCGACGCTCTGCCCTCCTACAGACTGCGGTCATCGCGGTTGTCTGCGCGCTCTTCGCAGCGAAGTTGCCGTCTTTGGCCGAGCCAGGTGCAACTACGTTTTCTTGGGTGGGTGCGGCGGTGGGCGCGTGCATCGCCTTTTTTGCCGGCTTGATTGGCTCTCGCTTTTCGTCAGCAAACCCTAGTTTCGAGGCCTCAGCCACGCCCGTACAACTAAGGCTACTGCGTGGCTCTGTCATTGGTCTCGCGGGTACCGTCACAAGTTTCACGGCGTACCTGTACTTTCCGTTGCCGTGGCTCAAGGCAATCATTGGTGTTTCTATCGTGGTTGGAGCCGCTTGCGTGTTTCTCGGGCTCGTTGCCAAGTGGGCGCCTGCCGGGAGGCCTGATGCTTAACATGTCCGTCAACACGGACACCCGCGGGTGTCCGCTCCCTTCGGTCGCACCGGTCCGCGGGCGCCGGTTACGTCTACGTTATGTCTCATAGAAGAAGCGCGCCTGGCACGGTTCGCATCTACAACCCGCGGATGCGTCGCAGGTGCAATTGGGCAGCGCTAAGCAAGCCGGAACTTCGCCTTCTCATGGCCGGGCTTGCAGATTGGGAGTTGCGTTCATTCGGCCCGTCGCGGTCTCGTATCCGGCGTAAGCGCTTGGATGCAGTGGCGTACTATCGCCGAAGGTTTGGAGGGCTTGCGGATGATCGTTTGTGGACGGCAGTACGTCTTCCGCGAAAGGTCTCTCTTAGTCGCCTGGGTGACCGCCTGCACAATCCCAAGCGGGAGCATCAGCGCGGAGTACTGTGGCATGAGACATAACTTGTCAATCGACGCGGACCCACAACAGCAGGCTGCGGCTCCGCCGCTCATGTTGGTGGTCCGGTCATCTTCACGTTAGGTCGCAGTGGGAAGATGGTAGTCGCGTTCATCACCGCGTGCATCGCCGTACCAGTTGTGTGGCACTGGTTTGACTTTGACCGGGCTCGTTCTTCTGCAGGCAGCGCCCTGGTTCTGGGCGTCGGATGCGGCATATTTACTTTGGCGCAACAAGGCTGGGGGATTGGGATTCTCTTCTTCTTTTTGGCGGCGTTCTTTGAGTTCGCCGTCGCATTCGTCGTCGGCCTTGTCTACTTGTCGTTTGCTAGTGCGAAACGGAGCGAATATGCAGACCGAGTGAATTCAATCCCTCTGGCTGGCCGGCGCATCGGTTTGGGCGGAGCAGGCGCAGTGGCTATCTCCCTCGTCATAGCGTTTCTCTGGGTTGCCGAAAGCGCAAGAACAGGTGTCTGGCCCTGGGCGCCTAAATTTGTTCTCGGGTGGTGCGCATTCTTCGGTCTCGGCGTATTCGGTATAGCGCGAGGCTTCATGCGCCGGTCCCAGGAACCCAAATAGCACATGCTGCGACCTAACTTGTCAATCGACACGGACCCACAACAGCAGGCTGCGGCTTCGCCGCGTATGTTGGTGGTCCGGTCATCTTCACGTTAGCCTGCAGAAATGATTCAGCGTCTCCCTTGCGTCCAATGCGGGGACCTCATTCACCCCGACACAGCTTCTGCGAATGCCGGGCTTTGCATGCCGTGTAAGTGCGGCTATCGAGACCGAATTGAAGAAGGCAAGCGCCAGCGCGAACGCGACCGTGAATATGCGAAAAGCGCGGAATCCTTGTACTGGCAAGACCTCGTGCGGCGGGTTCATAAGACTTCCGAAGGCTTCCATGGTCTTCGAGCAGAAGAACAAACATACTTCGCGGTAAGCTGCCTGATCGGCGAGGTGTACAACGGTGGGTTCGATCAGTTTTTCTCCAACAGCAGCGGGGCGTACTATCTCCTGGCTCTAGATGGTCTCCGAGCTCTTGGTGCCGATGCGTCTGCGGCGCTTCTGCTCAAGGCGAAGGAAGTGCTCTTCGCAGACCGCCGGGTTCCAATCGATCGTGCGGAGCGGATGGGGCTAATGCCAACTTTTAAGGACGAATCGGCGACGGAATGGGCGCAACTCGAACCACTGGACAAGGCCTTTTGGGCGGATCCCGACAAACTAGGCGAACGATGCCGGACCTATGCACATGAGAACCAGTTGTACGCTGCTGGCTAACTTGTCAATCGACACGGACCCACAACAGCAGGCTGCGGCTCCGCCGCTTATGTTGGTGGTCCGGTCATCTTCACGTTATGGCTCATTCGAGAGGGTGCGGTGTTCGATAGCTTCCTGAAGCACGAGAAGCCGAGGGTATTTCTTGGTACGCTGGCCGTCGTGCCAAGAAAGGATATGAAGAGGCACGTCGACCAATGGGGCATGTTTCGAAACGAGAGTTTTGATGACCCTCTGCGAACAACCCTTGAGGGGATCTTCTCGTTGCCTCCCGCTAGTGAAGTTAGCGCCCCGCACCGCACCGACCTCGGCTTGGACGTTCTGGTTCTGTCGTTTCAGTCAGGTGACTACTGGGACTTGTCGTTGGAAGATATGGGGCTTCCAGTTTTCTGGCGTCCTAAGATCACAGTCGCGTGCCGCCTTTATCATCTCAAGTCGCAAAAAACTAAGCGCACTTTCTCGGCAACTCAAAAAATGCCTTGGGGCGAGTTCGTGAGTCGCCAGCTTACTTTGCAGGCCATCTTTAGATTCCGACCGACATTTGACCAAGAGGACATGAAATGCCTTCTTTATGGCGCATGCCACTCGCTGCTGAACAAACTGAGGAAGGTTGCGTGATCCATAACTTGTCAATCGACGCGGACCCACAACAGCAGGAGGCGGCTTCACCGCTCATGTTGGTGGTCCGGTCATCTTCACGTTATACGTTTTGCCTTCGATGAGAATCCCGCACGACATTGAGGCGACCATCTATTTCTTGCGCGCCGATGAGGGTGGCAGGGTCGGTCCTGCGTTCAGCGACTACAGGCCGCAGTTCTACTACGATGGCCACGATTGGGACGCGAGGCATGAGTATCCCGACGTGGCGCAGGTTCATCCTGGGGATACTGTCAGAGCCTTTTTGGGGTTCATGAGTCCGGACAGGCATTTGGGAAAGATCTATCCAGGCATGGAGTTCGAGATTCGTGAGGGCGCTCGAACCGTCGGCCGTGGCCGAATCTTGAAAATCCTAGAACTAGAAGAGTCTGCTCGGCCCCCCGTGCAGCCCAACCAAACGCATAACATGTCAATCGACACGGACCCACAACAGCAGGCTGCGGCTTCGCCGCTGATGTTGGTGGTCCGGTCATCTTCACGTTAAGGCGCAAGTGCAAGAGCTGAGGCAGTTCCAAGCAGACCGTTCGCTGATCGCGCTACGCCGAGCGGCAGTCGACGACAACAAGATCCAAGGCTTCGTACTCGGATCGTCAGACCAACTGGTGTTACTGCAGTACGTCTATGACCTCAATGTAGATGGGCTCATGATCTTGCGTACCCATGACATCTCGAAGATCGAATGCTCGAAGACAGAAGTGTTTCAAAGGCAGCGCCTGGCCGATGAGGGCCTCCTCTCCAAAGTCCGCTTCGACTACGCGGTAAATCTCAATGATTGGCGAAGTGCTTTCGAGGGTCTGCGCGGCGAGCACTCGATCTTCATTCTGGAGTGCGAACTCATCGAAGAACCAGACTTTGCCATCGGCCGTATTCAGGACACAGGAGAAGAAGAGGTGCGCATACAGCACTTCACCGGCGCGGGCAACTGGCTGGAAGAACCGGTTCAATTCAAGTACAACGACATTACGTCGTGCCAGGTGGGCACGAACTATGCGAATGTGTACCAGCGATTCTTCGAGCGAAATGCACCTTAACTTGTCAATCGACGCGGACCCACAACGGCAGGCTGCGGCTTCGCCGCTCATGTTGGTGGTCCGGTCATTTTTACGTTAAATTGCACAATCATGTTGCGCGGAATCTTCTACGCCGTTGTGGGACTCATAGTGATTCCCGTCACTTGGCTTCTGGCCAAACTTGGTTTGGTCAAACCGACGCCTCCTCTTCCCAAAGTCATTGAAGACTTCAGCATCTACCTCTGGGGAAACGGACTTCACGCATCCGTCGCGGTTCAAGATGTTCGCATCAACCATGCCGATTGCTTGGCCTACTTTCAGTTCGGGCTGAATCCCTCGCAGATGAAGGTGGTTAGCTTGGCCGCGTCGCCGACCCCTGAGGGGGCGGAGCTACTGGAAAAGGAAATCGCTAGCGCGCCTCAGTACACCGCCATTCGGAGGAATGGTCACCTCGTGATGGCTTGCACTTTTGTGCCGCCCGACCTGGAGTTGGAGGCGCGCATTACTGACGCATTCATGCGGTATGGGCGCAGTGCAACTTACTGAGCCGGCCCATAAATAGTGCGTAACGGATCACGCGGCGTACCGGACATGCTTTTCCTTGAACAGATTGCGAATGATCGCGGGCTGCTTCTGGCGACTGTGCAGATGACTGCGCACGGCCTTGATCATTTCGCCCTTGTTGGCCGGCCGACTCTTGCCCAGCGCATTGGTCTTGACATCCTGATTGAGCAACTCGTCCGGGTTGAGCTCGGGGCAGTAGCCCGGCAGCAAGATCAGGCGCAGCCGCTGGGCGTTGGCTTGTACAAACCTCTTTACGACACCGGACTTGTGAACCGGATTGTCCGCGCCGGTTGAATATTGACCCACCCTGCCGATTGAATTCTGACCCGGGGTGAAGAGCCGACCGCTTGATGGTCGGCTGTGCATAAGTGTAGTTGTTTGCCCTGTTTGTTGACCTCCTCAATG
>NZ_RKMB01000063.1 GCF_003797765.1 Ramlibacter sp. WS9
GGCCCCACCGGAAATCCCCACCACCGCCAGGATCGAGCCGGAAGACAGCCAGGCCATGCCGGTGACGCCGTTGCCGATCGAGCAGCCCAGCGCCGTGACGCCGCCGAATCCCATCATCACAGCGCCGATCACGTGTTCGGCGAACTCGCGGGGCGAATCGAACGCTTGGAGCTTGAATTCGCGGCGCAGTTTGGCGCTGACATAAGCGCCGATCAGCACGCCCAGCACCAGCATCACGCCGAAGGTGGGCACGGTGGCCTTGTCGGTCCACAGCGTGAGCAGGTCCAGCGCGCTGGCCAACGGCGCGGTGAAGTTCAGGCCCTCGGGCCGGTTCGATTGCGTGCCGAGCCAGGCGGCTTCCAGTGTTTCGGGGTGCTCGGCGACAAAGCCGTAGCGGCCCGTGAGATAGACAGCCGCGATCAGGATCAGGCCGACGCCGACGCCGCCGATCCAGGTTTCACGCAGCGCGCCGCGGTGCTTGCGCCACGCGTAGCCTGCGGTGATGGCGAACACCAGCGCTGCGAGCACCCAACCCAATGTGACGGCCGAAATGGACGTGGCCGATGCCAGCACGTGGCTCACGCTTTGCGGCCCCTGGAGTTGCACCGACCAAGCGTCGAGCAGGTTCGCGCGCACCGGGGCCAGCACGCCACGCAGCGTCATCACCGCGGCGAGTGCGGCGACAACGACCACCAATGCGGACCGCAAGCTGCCGGAGCCCGCCTTGACCAAACTGCGTTGCGGGCAACCGTCGGCCAGGATCATCCCGTAGCCGAAGATCAAGCCGCCCACAAGGCACGATGCCCAGGCCAGCCGCGGGCTCCATGCCAGCGTGCGGGACGCGTCCACAAGGCCCGTTGTGGCGAGTGCCTGCAAGCCGATAGCACCCACGCCCACGGCCAGCATCCAGCCGGCGAAGCGTTCGCGCATGTCCAACTGCACCCAATCAGCGATGGCGCCGCGCACGCAGAAGCGGGTCGATTGGCCGACCAGGCCAAGCAGCAGGCCGATGACAAGGCCGCCGAAGACGACGACGCGGGCGATGGAGGCGGGGTTGATGGTTTCCATGTGCATTTCTGGGTGAAGCACAGATTGTAGAAACCGCCCGCCTGGGCCTGCCGATCAACGCTGGGGAAACGTCCCCAGGGTCGCGATGACGAAGTGCAGGCCGGCAACCGGGCTTGACAGATTGGGAAGGCCGAACGTCGTTCGGCCGTCGCCTCCGTACTGGGGGCCAAGAAGAGAAAAGAGTGCTGGGTACTGCCGGATGGTCAGCAACTGCCCATTGCACTCCGCCCAGCCTTGGGGCACGAAATTGAACGCGACCAGCTGAATCGATCCCATCAACGCATCCATTGCAATCCTCCTGAATATTTTGGTGGCTAGAGCATACAAGACAGTTTGCCGCCACTGCGGCGCGTGCCAAACTTCGGGTCATGCCTCTTCACCGCCGACTCTTTCTTTCGACACTCGCAGCCGTCGTGGCAGCCCCGGCTTCTGCAAAGCCGAAACCGAATCGCGCACACACGGCATTGCCGCGCGCGCTCCCCGTCCCCGGCGGCGTAGCCCGCATCCCGTTGGGCGCTGCGGCCGATCGCCCTGTCGCGCGAGCCGCTGACATTCCTCTGCTCGTGGTTGGATCGCCTTCCGCCTGGACTGCATTGGTTGGCATCCCCTTGGCGACAACGCCCGGGCCGGCGTCCATCACCGTGGAATCAACGGGCGCCGCTGCGCGTGACATTGCCTATACCGTCCAAACCAAGCAATACCGCGAGCAGCGCCTGAGTGTCGACGGCAAGCACGTGGATCTTTCGCCCGAGGACGAGGCGCGCTTCGAGCGCGAGCGCGCGCATCAGGCCGTCGTGAGGGCCACGTTTTCGCGTCCCGAACCTTCGGCCGATGCGCTGGCGATGCAAGTGCCCGTCCCGGGCCCGCGCTCCAGTTCATTCGGCCTGCGAAGGGTGTTCAACGGCCAGCCGCGCCAGCCGCACTCGGGCATGGACATCGCGGCGGGCGTGGGCACGCCGGTTCGCTCGCCGCTGCCCGCGCGCGTGATCGACACAGGCGACTACTTCTTCAACGGCAACACGGTGTGGCTGGACCACGGCGGCGGCCTGCTCACGCTGCACTGCCACCTGAGCGCCATCGACGTGAACCCGGGCGACTTGCTTCACAAGGGCGACCGCCTCGGCGCCGTGGGCGCAACTGGCCGGGTGACCGGCCCGCACTTGCACTTCGGCGTGATGCTGAATCGCACGATGGTGGACCCTGCCCTGTTTCTGCGGGCGTGAGCGGCACCATGCAACCTCTACCCCACAGCCCCGCCGCCGACCGCAACAAGCAGCCCATCCTGGATGTGCTGCGCACAGTGCTGCCTGCACGTGGCATCGCGCTGGAGATTGCATCGGGCACCGGCCGGCACGCCGCGTGGTTCGCCGCGGCCTTGCCGGGGTGGACTTGGCAGCCCACCGATGCGGATGCCGATGCGTTGCCCGCCATCGCGGCTTGGACATCGCAGTCGGGCGCCACGAACGTGCGCGCGCCCGTGTTGCTCGACGTCATGGCGCCGCAGTGGCCGTCGCAGGGCGCGGCCTTCACCGAACGCTTCGACGCGATCTATTGCGCCAACATGTTGCACATCTCGCCATGGGAAACCTGCGCTGCGCTGATGCAAGGCAGCGCGCGCCATCTCGCGCCGCAGGGCGTCTTGATCACGTACGGGCCCTACCTGGAAGACGGCGTGACCACGTCGCCGGGCAATGCCTCTTTCGACGCAAGCCTGCGCCAGCGCAACCCCTCCTGGGGCGTCCGGCGGATTGAGGACGTGACGCAAGAGGCGCAGCGCGCAGGGCTGACGCTGCGGGCACGGCACGAGATGCCGGCCAACAACCTCTTGCTGGTGTTCGGGCGCGCGGCCTAGCTGGGGCTGCCCGGCAACTGTTCTTCGTCGGCGTCGGCCTGGGTCTCAGGCTGCAGCGGCAGTTGTTCCTTGATCATCTGGGGCTTCTTGCCGGGCTGCACTTTCTCCGCAGCACCGGGCTTCATCTCCTGGTGCTTGTGCTTCTTCTCTTGCTGCACGCGCTTGTCGTGCATCTTGTTTCTTGGGTCAGTCATCGCGGCCTCTCGGTCGAGTTGTAGATGAAGCCACCTTGGCCTGCCCGGCCGTGAGGCCGTGCCGTCACTTACCGCATTGCGCGTGGCGCTCTCTCCTACATGGGTCATCCCGATGCGTTGTTTTTGAGCAAACGAAGCCAGACTTTGCGCATCTGCTCATCAATAAGAATCCGGGCTTCAAAGATAATCCCCTGCGTTTCCAAAAAACTTACACTTCTAACCAGGGATTACATGTCGACTACTGCCGCGATGCGCACCAGCGTGTCCCAACTCTACGTTGCCATGTTCGGCCGGGCACCCGATGCCGCCGGATTGGACTTTTGGACCGGACTGCTGGGCGCCGGTCAATCGGTGACCCAAATCGCCGACACCATGTTCGGCGTCGCTCCCGCCCGCAACTACTTTCCGGACGGATCGAGCAACGAGCAGATCATTGCCTCGTTCTATCTCAACGTGCTTGGCCGCACAGCGGACGCGGAGGGGCTGGCCTTCTGGACGACCAAGCTCAACACAGCGGGCGCGACGCCTGGTTCTGTGATTGCGGAGATGGTCGACGTCATCGCGCACTACACGGGCACCAATGCAGCCGGCATCACCAGCGCGAACCTGTTCAACAACCGCGCAGAAGCGGCGCAGTTCTACGGAGAGAACGGCGGCTCGCTCGCCAACGCGACCGCCGTGCTTGCGGGGGTGACGAAGGACGACGCGTCGGTACTGCAGGCAAGAGTGCTCCACAAGCAGGAGTCCATCGGGGCGATTGATGCTGGCGGGTACAGCGAAATCGTCATCGGCTCGTTGTCGGGCGACGTCGCAATCTCCAACGTCCTGGACGGTTCGACGCTGCGTCTGCTTACGGGCTCGATGGACTACGACATCGACGTAGCGTTGCTCGACGCCAGCGGTACAGCCGACGATCTTCGCGTTTATTTGCCAGGATCTTCGATGTACAACTACGCCAACCTTCATCTGGAAGGGTTCGAGCGGCTGCAACTCGTCTCAGAGTCGACCCAACGGTGGTTCACTGAAACCGTCAGGCTGGGCGATTCAGATCTCGAATTCATTTCGGTGGTGGGGACGGGCCACCTCTATTACGTTCAGAGCGAGGCCGATCTGGTCGATGCGTCCGCATTTTCGGGAAGTGACTTCAGCGCAGGCACGGCCGCGGGGACGCGCGTTGTCGGGTCATCCGGCGCCGATAAACTTACCGCAGTTGGGAGCGGCTGGCTGGAGGGGCGCGGCGGCGACGACATACTGTCGGCGGGCGGACGAGTCACTGTCGTCGGTGGGGCGGGCAAAGACAGCTTCAATGTGGGCGGCCCTGCCTCCGCGCTTGAATACGTGACCATCGAAGACTTCACCATAGGCAGCGACAAGTTGTACATGTCCTCGCTCGTCACGGACTGGAAGTCGCTAGGCCAGCAGTACCCCATCCCCCACCATGGCACATGGAACTCGACGCCAATTATTCTGGGCGCCGGTGCAACTTTCCAGGCCTACCTGGACGCAGCAGCCGCGTCGTCAGCGACTTACCAGCTCTACGCGGAGCTCAACTGGTTTCGGTTTGGCGGAAGCGCCTATATGGTTGTCAACAACGCATGGTGGTCACCGACTTTCGACGAGCGTGATCACGTCGTCAAGTTCACCGGCATGATCGACTTGAGCCAGCTCAGTTACGACACGGGAACTGCAGCCTTCACCTGAGCGTCGAATGTCCACCACTACGGCAACTCACACCGCTGTATCGCAGCTCTACGTCGCCATGTTCGGGCGCGCCCCCGATACAGCGGGGCTGGATTTCTGGAGCGGCTTGCTGGTTGCAGGCCAATCGATGACCCGGGTCGCCGACTCGATGTTCGGGGTCACGCCTGCCCGCAACTATTTTCCGACAGGACTGAGTAACGAGCAGATCATCGCGTCGTTCTACGTCAATGTTCTGGGGCGCACCGCCGACGCGGAAGGCCTGGCATTCTGGACCGGCAAGCTGAACGTCGCCGGAGCCACGGCCGGTTCCGTCATCACGGAAATGATCGACGTGATCGCGCACTACGCAGGCACCAACGCCGCCGGGATTGCCAGCGCTGCGCTGTTCAACAACCGGGCAGAGGCAGCGCAGTTTTTTGGTGAACACGGCGGCTCGCTGGCAAATGCCACGGAGGTACTCGCTGGAGTTTCCAAAGAAGACGCTTCGGTTGCGCAGGCCAGGCTGCTTCAGAAGCAGCAGGCCATCGGCGCGATCGACGCGGGCGGCTACGCCGAGATCATTTTCGGTTCGCTGTCGGGCGATGTCACGCTCACCAACGTCGGGGACGATACAGCGCTGCGCCTCTACACGGGCTCCCAGGCCTACGGCATCACCGTGCAGTCGCAGGACTCCGCCACCACGCAGGATGACTTGCGCGTCTATCTGCCAGGTTCGGCGATGTTCAACTTCACCCACCTTCAATTGGAGGGGTTTGAACGGCTGCAGTTGAATTCGTCGTCGTCAAGGACACAGTTCTCCGAAAACGTCGACCTGGGAGACTCCGAACTCGAGCTTGTATCAGTGCTTGGCTCGGCAAGCGACTATCTGCTCTCGACCCACGCGGATCGGGTCGATGTCTCTGCCTATTCGGGACTCGGCATGGGCGTCAGCACGTCTTCAGGAACCACAGTCGTCGGGTCATCGGGAGCGGACACGCTTGCGGCGGGCGGCAGCGGCAGGCTGGAAGGCCGCGCTGGCGACGATTTGCTGAGCGGCGGCAAGCAGATCACCCTCGTTGGTGGACTCGGCAAGGATCAATTCAAGGTGAATGGGCCAAGTGTCGAGATCGAATACGTCACGATCGAGGACTTCACGAAGGGGAGCGATACGCTGGTGATTCGCTCCGTCGTGTTCAACCACAGCCACCCCAGCCCGAGCAACCCTGTCCCTGATGACTACGGCACGTGGCTTCCCGATCGGCTGGACCTGGGAACTGGCGCCACTTTCGAAGCCTATCTCAACGCTGCTGCATCGCTGCAACCCAATCCCTACGCCACCATCAGCTGGTTTCGGTTTGGTGGGGACGCATACATGGTGGTCAACAACAGTGTGGCGCCCACCTTTGTGCCGGCCTCGGACGAAATCATCAAGTTCACGGGAATGATCGATCTCGGCCAGCTCAGCTTCAACTCGCAGATGGCTGCTTTCTTCTAAGCGGAAAGGGATCCTTCGCTGATGTCGTGCACCTTTGTTGCGGGGGGTCAGCAGGCGCAGCAGCTTGGACGACGTTAGTGTCTTGGTTGTTGCCGAGGATGTTGCCGGTGCCGTCGCCCGCAATAACTATTGAACCTTCACAGCTAGGCAACCAACGCATATTGCGTGCCCCTGCCCTGTCCCGATCTCTCCAGCAGGCCGATCTCTGCGAGCTGCGTCAACTCCCGATACGCGGTGGCCCGCGACACGCCCGTCAGGTTGACGTATTTCTCGGTGCTCATCCCGCCCGCAAACCCTTCGGGCTGCGCTTCCAGCAAGCGGGTCAGCGCCTTGCGCTGCGCGGGAGTCAAGCCAGGGTGGTGCGCATTGACTTCGGTCCAGTAGCGGTTGCGCGCCAGCGCGGTTTGCATCTGCTCAGTCGCTGCTTCGAAGGCCCCCTGAATTCGGCCGATGAACCATTGCACCCACGCCGTGATGTCCAGCTTTTCCTGGCCGGTGGCGGCCTGCAGTTGGGCGTAGTAGCCGGTACGCTGCTGCGCGATCTGAGCTGAAAGGCTGAAGAGGCGCTGGCTGCTGCGCATGTCCTGGGCCAGGGCCAGTTCAGCCATGGCACGGCCGATGCGGCCGTTGCCGTCTTCGAAGGGGTGCACAGCCTCGAACCACAGGTGCGCGATCGCCGCGCGCACCAGCCCGTCGATGCCGTGCTGCACGCTGACTACGTTGAACCATTCGAGCAGCTGCCGCATGTGCCCGGCCACGTCGGCCGATGGCGGCGCTTCGTAGTGAACCACGTCGGGCTTGCCCAGGCGCGGTGTGACGATCTGCATGGGTTCCGCATGCGCGCGCCAGGTGCCAACGGCAATGCGGGTGAGCCCGCTGCGTCCGGTGGGAAACAACGCGGCGTGCCAGCCGAACAGGTCCTCTTCGGTCAGGCCCCGTTGCCATTGGCTGACGGCGGCTTGCAGTACGTCCAAGGTTGCCTCGGAGCGTGCGTCGCGCGCGGCGGCTGATGCGTGGGCCAAGCCCAGGCGGCGTGCGGCCGATGCACGCACCGAATTGATCTGCAGCACCTCCCCTTCGATCTGCGCCGTGGCGACGGCTTCCTGGGCCCAGCCCGAGAGCTGCAGTTCCTCAAGATCGACCATTTACGCTTCAATGGTGAAGCGTAAATGCCGGATTTGCGCTTCAGCGATAAAACGCTTCCACCTTCCCCTTCAGCGTGATCAGCAGCGGCCGGCCCTTGCGGTCCAGCGTCTTGCCGGCCGGCACCTTCACCCACCCTTCGGAGATGCAGTACTCCTCCACGTCATGGCGGTCCTTGCCGTTGAGGCGGATGCCGATCTCGTGTTCGAAGACGAAGGGCTTGTGATGCGGGCTGCGCGGATCGACGGAAAGGTGGTCGGGCAGATCGGGGCGCTCGGGCGCGGGGGTCG
>NZ_RKMB01000064.1 GCF_003797765.1 Ramlibacter sp. WS9
GGAGAGGGCGACGCCCGAGGGGGCATCGGCTAGAGGCCGCTTCGGGGGTGGGTCAGTTTATAGAGTTTGCCACACGGCAAAACGGCATCTTTGCTGACAGCCCGGCAAGCCCTGCGGTTCACAGAATGGGCCTTATTCGCTTTTGGGAGACAAACATGCGCGCCCGACTGATTTTCATTGTGGTGGCCCTGGCTTTGCTGGCCGGGTTTGCGGGGCTGAACTGGTCCGAGTTCAATCGCACCACACCCCTGAGTTTCGGCATCCTGGTGACCGATGCCGCCTTGGGCATGGTGCTGCTGTTTGCTTTGGGTGCCACGCTGCTGGCCTGGCTGATCAGCAGCGCAATGCACGAGTCGCGCTACATGCTGGAGTCGCATCGCCACGGCAAGGCACTGCAGGTACAGCGCGACCTGGCCGACAAGGCGGAAGCGTCGCGCTTCACCGACCTGCGCCAGCACATCGACATGCACCTGCGTGAAAACCGCCAGCGCGAAGCCATCGCGGCAACGGAGTTCGAAAAGGCCATGGTTCAGAGCCAGCGTGAACTGCGCACCCAGCTCGATCAGATGACCCGGATCCTCGACAGCCGCCTCGGCGAATTCGACAACCGCCTCGGGCCCCGCGTAGAGCGAACCCACACCGTGGTGGAGCAACCGGTGGTGGACAACGTGCCGCCGCGCGAGCGCGTCAAGCTGTAAGAACGGGTGAAGGGGCGCGACCCCGCCCGCGCCCGCATCGCCCTTCAGAAAACGCGGACGATGCTTTCGAGGGGGTGGTAACGCCCGCTGAGGGCGTGACCACGTGGTCGGCGTATTGGACGGTAACCGAACACGGTCACGGCAGCAAGGTCAGGGCCGGCGAGAACGCGCGCGCCGCGCACCCGCGCCTCACGCAGCAAGCCCGCGCGCTGGTGCCCATCGGTGCCCAGGATGACGTGATGCCCTGGGAAAGGCTGCGCGTGCCCGATGAGGTCAACGGCTCGCGCGGCGTGTTTCGTACGCCCAAGGCCACCTGTACGCTGGACGCGAACCACGACGTTGCGCAGCACGCGCCGCCACGACTCATTTTCCGCCTGCTTCTTCCATTCGCGCAGTCGCTCGACGGTGAACTCCGGATCGGTGGAGTCGATTGCCTTATGGTGATCACAGCACAGCCAGATGCCGTTTTACGGAGCGGATCGCTCCTGCGAAGATCACCCCTACAACGTGTGTTTCTTACGCCGGTTCCGTTACACGCATTTCAATGCGCAATCCAGCCGCAGCCGCCATGTTGACCAATGCGTCCAGGCCGAACAAGTTGATCTTTCCACGCATGAGGTCGGACACCCGCGGCTGCGTGACGCCGAACAGCTTGGCTGCTTGCGCCTGGCTCAGGCCCGCACGGGCCAAGTGTCCCTTGAGCGCCATCATCAGGGCCGAGCGAAGCTTCATGTTTTCGGCTTCCTCGGGCGTGTCCTCGATGGCATCCCACACACTGGCGAATCGATCATTGCTCATTGGCCTAGCTCCTTCATCAAATCCCGGTAGCGCCTTGCGGCCAATTCCAGATCCATCTTGCTGGTCTTCTGCGACTTCTTCTGGAAGCAGTGCAGAACGTAGACTGCGTCGGCGAACTTCGCCACATAGATGACACGAAAAGCGCCCGCGGCATCCTGAATCCTAATTTCCCGAACGCCTCGCCCGATGGTCGGCATTGGCTTCCAGTCGTCGGGCTCCAGCCCGTGCTGCACCTGGTCCAGCTGGTACCCGGCCTCGCGCCTTGCAGCCGTCGGGAATGCACGCAGATCATCTTGAGCACTTCCCCGGAACTCAACCGGCTTTTGATCGGGCATGCCGGAAATATACAATATTTTGTATGCCTCTGGCAACCCCTCGTGAGCCAGCAGTGGTTGCCAATTCACGATGCTGGGAAGGGGATCAAAGCCGCCAAAGCGCACCAATTTGCAAGAAAAGGACGATCACCCCGACAAAGGGGCATTGCCTCTGGAAGCGCCATGTCTACCCTCTCGCATTTCCTCACCGCCGCTTCGATCACTCTCGTTTCGGGCGGCGCTTTCGCGTCGTTCCCGCAGTGCAAGGCGGAGTCAGCCGCAACCCTGGTGCCGGTCATCGAGCTCTACACCTCCGAGGGCTGCAGCTCGTGCCCTCCGGCCGACCGCTGGCTCTCGACGCTGAAGTCCAGCGCGGCATCGGGCCGCGCCGTGGTCCAGGCTTTCCACGTGGGCTACTGGGACTACATCGGTTGGGTCGACCGCTTCGCCGCACCCGCCCACACCACACGCCAACGGCAGATCGCGGGACGCAGCGGCTTGTCCAATATCTACACGCCGCAGGTCGTTCGCGACGGCCAGGACTGGCGTGACTGGGGCAAGGCGCTTGAAGCTCGCGAGCCTGCCCGCGCCCGCATCGCCCTCCAGAAAAACGCAGCCGATGTTTTCGAGGCGGTGGTAACGCCCGCCGAAGGCGTGGCGGGTTGGTCGGCGTATTGGACAGTGACCGAACACGGCCACAGCAGCAAGGTCAAGGCCGGCGAGAACGCGGGCGAGCTGCTGCAGCATGATTTCGTCGTGCGCCAATACGTGCCGGCCGGCGACTACCGCGCGGCGGCCAAGCTCACGCTACGCACGGTACCCGCGGTGCCCGGCCACCCGCGCCAGGTCAACCTCGTGGTTTTCGAGCCGAAGTCCGGGCGGACGTTGCAGGCGCTGAGTCTGGGCTGTTGACTTCACCGCGCACGAGTTCACGGGCCTGTTCCGCTTCCGTACGCAGCCAGGCAACGAAGTCGTTCGCGTCCGCGTTGCCGGCCGCATGCGGGGACACCGCGACGTAGTAGCCGCGGCGGGTTGCGGCGCGCCCACCAAACGGGGCAACCAGTTTTCCGGCGCGGATCAGTTCGGCCAAGAGCGGCAGCCGGCCGATCACCAGGCCCTGGCCCGCGACGGCCGCGGCGACCGCATCCGCGTACTGCGTGAACCGCATGGTGCTGGCCATCTGCACGCCCTGCAGGCCCATGACCTCGAACCAGGGCTCCCAGTCGACGGTGAGCGCCGAGCCCTGGGGCATGTCCATCGCCAATAAGGTGTGCTGGGCCAGATCGGCCGGCTTGTTCAGCGGCCGCGCCGGATCATTCGCCAAGGCAGGGGCGCACAGCGGCTGCACTTCCTCTTCGAACAACGCCGGCCCCTGCCCCGAGCTGCTGGGAACGAAGCGCACCGCCACGTCGATGTTGCTGCGAGCCAAGTCGACGACTTCCAGCGTGGCCGAAATGCGCACGTCGACGCCGGGATGAACGGCGGTGAATCGGGCCAGCCGCGGGATCAGCCACAGCGACGCGAAACCCGGAGTGCACGTGATGGCGACTTGGCGCGGGCCCGAAGCCCCGCGCACGCGGGCGGCCGCGTCGCGCAGGCGTTCGAGGCTGTCTTCGACAGCGCGCTGCATCACGCGCCCCGCTTCGGTCAGTGCCAGCGCGCGATGGCGCCGCTCGAACAGCGGTGTGTTCAAACTCGCCTCCAGCAGCTGGATCTGCCGGCTGATGGCTGACTGGGTCAGTGACAACTCTTGTGCCGCGAGCGTGAAGCTCAGCGTGCGGGCCGCGGCTTCGAACGCCGGCAGCAGTTCCAGCCGCAGCTGGGCCGAACGGGGCGTGCCGAAGGTTGCGGCGGGCGGTTTGACATTCCCTGGATGCATGCGACGTATTCCCAATGACCGTTTGAACACAGGAGACCGGGCCAGTATATTCATTTGCACCAGGAATGCGAAAGGAAGCGCCATGAACACCGGATCCCAGCAATACCAGGTCTCGCTCGGCCACCAGGGCCTGTTCGACATCGCCGACGCCGCCGGTGTCACGGTGCGCTGCGACGAGGGCAGCGTGTGGCTCACGCTCGACAACGACCCGCGCGACTTCGTGCTCGAGGCGGGTGAAGTGTTCACCACCGCCGAGCATCGGCATGCGCTGGTTTACGCCCTCGGCACAGCCACCATCACGTTGCAAGCCGCGGCACAACCGGACGCGCGGCGCAAGCGCGCGGCGGCACCGACACGAGTGAGCTTCGGCCTGTCTCCCGCAGCCGCTTGAAGCCGTTCGGCCTACACTGGCCGGATGGAATTTTTCAGGCGCCTGCTTCGGCACACCTTCACGGCCCTGGTGGCCGTGGTCCTGCTCTTCGAAGAATGGGGATGGGTGCCACTGGCGGCGCTGCTCGCGCGGCTGGCGCGCCTGCCGTTGTTCGCCTGGCTCGAGCGGCGCATTGCGGCGCTGCCGCCTTGGGCCGCGATGGCGACTTTCGCCCTGCCCGCGCTGGCGCTGCTGCCCGTCAAGCTGATGGCGCTGTTCCTGATCGGCAAAGGCCACGCTCTGATGGGCGTAGGCGTGCTGGTCGGCGCCAAGCTGTTGGGCACCGCCCTGCTGGCGCGCCTGTTCACGCTGACCCAGCCCGCGCTCATGAAGCTCGCCTGGTTTGCGCGCTGGTACCCGCGCTGGAAGGCGTGGAAGGACGGCGTCATCGCGCAGGTGCGCGCGTCCCGGATGTGGATCACCGTGAGTCAGTGGAAGCGCGATGTGCGCGAGCGCTGGGCTGCATTTCGCAAACGCAACGGACTGGCAGCTGGAAAAGACTGAGGTTCAGTCGAAGAGGCCCGGCTCCGGGCCCAGCTGCGCCTTCTCGATCTGCAGCATCCGCAGCTTGGTAGCCACCCCACCCGCGGCTGAGAATCCACCGCCCGCGTTGCGCGCCGCGAGCACACGATGGCAGGGCACGACCGGCGCAAAGGGGTTGTGCCCCAGCGCTTGCCCCACCGCTCGCGCCGCGCCCGGTTCACCGAGTTGTTCGGCCACTTCACCATAGGTCAGCGTGCGGCCGGGCGGAATGGCGCGCGCGATGGCGTAGACGCGCTGATGGAATGCCGTCACATCCGTCATGTCGAGGGCGACATCCAGCAACGGGTCCGCGTGGCCCGCCAAGAGTGCGGTGATGCGCGTCACCACCGACTGCATCGCCGGCGGAGCCGGCACTTCCTGCGTTCCGGGGAACCGCTGACGCATGCGGGCACGTGTCGCCTCTGCGTGGGCCTGCGGCAACTGCACGCCGACGATGCCGTGATCACCCCAGGCCAGCCCGCATGCCCCGATCTCGGTGTCGAAGACGCAGAATCCGGCGGCGGCGTTCATCTCAGCACTCAGCCAGCTTCCGCCTGGCGCAGCACGTAGCCGATGCGCGGAAAGTGCACGTGCACGACGCCCACGCGCGGGTCTTCGCGGCGCAGCGTGTAGTGCGTGCGGGTCGCGGCGATGAGCACACCCTGCGTCGGCTCCGGGCCGAATGTTTCGGCCGTGATGCTCACCGGCGTGCCCAACGGAATGCCATGGTCGTCCTGGAAGGCGCTGTCGATCAGCAGGTTCTGCCCCGGGGGCATCGGCTCGGCACCCTGGGCCACGGTGACGGCATCGCCCGAACTGAACTTGTCCATGCCGCCGTGGCCGATGGCCGCCATGCGGTCCATCCATTCGCCGACCGCGGGCGTGGTGTTCAGGATCTCGGCCATCACGGGCACCTGGATGCGCGTGTACCAAAGCGAGTGGTACGTCGCGAAGTCGGCCACGCAGGGCTCGGTGCCGAACAGGAAGTCGTGCTCCTCCACCATGTGCGCGATGCGGCGCAGGTAAGAGCGGTAGGCGGACGTCGCGTCGCCTGGGCGCAGACGGATCATGTTGGAGGCCATGGCCTTGCGGTCTTCGCCGAATGCCTTGGCCGCTTCAGGCGGCGCTTTCGCGAACACGTGCGCCGCGCCCTTGGGCTGCAGGTTGTAGGCCATCGCGGCCCAGAACAGTGCCGTGTCGGCCCACTGGGCGAAGACGCGCGACACGCCTTTGAGGTGCGGTGGGAACAGCGTGGGTTCGGCGTGCACATGCTCCAGCACGTCGCAGATCAGCGCGCTGTCGCAGTAGATGTCGGCGCCGACCTGCATGAACGGCGTCTTGCGGTAACCGCCGGTGAGTGCCAGCACGTCGGGCTTGGGCATGATGGCCGGGATGACCACCGACTTCCAGGCCAGTTTCTTGTAGCCCAGCACCAAGCGGATCTTTTCCGAGAAGGGCGAGCTGGGGTAATGGTGCAGGATCAGGTCGGGCATGGTTGCTCCTTCTTCGTTGTTCGTCGTCAATACGGCATGGCGCGGGCGATGATCGCGTCGAAATCGGTAGCGGCACCCAGCGTGCCGAAGGCTTGGCCCCAATTGCCAGCAACGCGAGAGTCGCAGAATGCGCCGAACACCGCTGCCGGTGCGGTCTGGTACAGCAGCGCGGCCTGCACGGCCAGCGCCACGTCCTGCGCGAGCCGCCGCGCCTCCACTTCGGTCGCCATCTGCTCGACGCGCGTAGGCAACGCGGCGACCAGCCGGTCCAGCGCCGCATGCGCGCCTTTCGCGGGCGCCAGTTCATGCGCCAGCGCGGCACCGGCGTCGGCCTTGCGCAGCGCGCGCAGCAGGTCCAGCGCCATGATGTTGCCCGCGCCTTCCCAGATCGAGTTGAGCGGCATCTCGCGGTAGATGCGGGCCATCGTGCCTTCGCCGCCCTCTTCCACATAGCCGTTGCCGCCGAGGCATTCCATGGCTTCCTGCGCGAAATGCGAGCCGCGCTTGCAGATCCAGAACTTCGCGATCGGCGTCAGCAGGCGCGCCATTGCCGCTTCGTGCGCATCGCCAGGTTTGTCGAAAGCGCGTGCGAGGCGGATGGCCAGGGATGTCGCGGCCTCGGACTCCAACGCCAGGTCGGCCAGCACATTGCGCATCAGCGGCTGTTCGATCAGGCGCTTGCCGAAGGCTTGGCGCTGCGAGGCATGGTTGAGGGTAATCGACAGTGCTTGCCGCATGAGGCCGCTGGTGCCGAGCGCGCAATCCAGCCGCGTCATCGTTCCCATCTCGAGGATCTGCGGCACGCCGCGGCCCTCTTCGCCCACCAGCCACGCCGTCGCGCCATGGAATTCGACTTCCGAGCTGGCATTGGCCTTGTTGCCCAGCTTGTCCTTCAGGCGCTGGATGTGGATCGCGTTGAGGGAGCCGCTACCGGAGGGGCCTTCCGTGCCTGGCAGCACGCGCGGCAGGAAAAAGCACGAGAGGCCGGCGGGCGCCTGCGCCAGGACCAGGAACGCGTCGCACATCGGCGCCGAGAAGAACCACTTGTGCCCCGTGATGCGGTAGCGCTCGCCCCAATCGTCCTGCCCGTCGGCGACGGCTTGCGTGGTGTTGGCGCGCACGTCCGAGCCGCCCTGCTTCTCGGTCATGCCCATGCCCATGGTCAGGCCGGCCTTGTTGCGCCAGGTCGTGAGCGCCGGGTCGTATTCGCGAGCAGTGAGCTTGGGTCCCCAATCCGCATAGACGGCCGCGTTGCTGCGCAGCGCCGGCGTAACCGCATAGGTCATGGAGATCGGGCAGAGGATGGACGGCTCGAGTTCGGTGAAGAGCATGAAGCCGGCGGCGCGCAGGACATGCGGCGACAAAGTGCCCCCCCCCCCCCCCCCCCCCCCCGGGGGGGGGGGAGAAGCCCAGGGCGGG
>NZ_RKMB01000065.1 GCF_003797765.1 Ramlibacter sp. WS9
GGGGTGGGAGGCGTACGCGGGGACGTTTGCGGTGGCGCTGGGACTGTTGGCTGCCGCGACACGCCCTCACCCCCGCCCTCTCCCAAAGGGAGAGGGAGCAAGAAGCCCCCTCTCCCGCTTGCGGGAGAGGGTTGGGGTGAGGGTGCTGGCCGTGCTGCTGGCCGCATCTCTCCTTACCTTCTCCCTCTGCGGCCTGCGAGCCATCCTTTTCTCCTCCACAGCCCTAGCCCCCCAACTCGAAGGCCGCGACATCTCCGTCGTGGGCGTCGTCGCCGCCATGCCCCAGCGCAACGAAACGGGCGTGCGCTTCCGCCTCGACATCGAATCGGCCACATCAGGCGGCGCCCCCGTCAGCGTGCCGCCGCGCATCCACCTCGGTTGGTACGGCGGCGCGATGCCCGATGCCGCCGGCGCGATGGAACTGCTGCGGCAGGCGCCCGAACTGCACGCCGGCGAGCGCTGGCAGATGACGGTGCGGCTCAAGGCGCCGCACGGCAACAGCAACCCGCATGGTTTCGACTACGAGCTGTGGCTGTGGGAACAAGGCGTGCAAGCCACGGGCTACGTGCGCTCCGGCCCGCGCGACCGGCCGCCGCAGCGCATCGGCGTCACCTGGGCGCACCCTGTGGAGCGGGCGCGCCAATCGGTGCGGGACGCGATCTTCGCGCACGTTGCGGATCGCAAGACCGCGGGCCTGCTGGCCGCGCTCGTCGTCGGCGACCAGAACGCCATCGACCGCGCCGATTGGGACGTGTTCCGCGCCACCGGCGTCGCCCATTTGATGAGCATTTCGGGGTTGCACATCACCATGTTCGCCTGGGCCGCAGCCTTGTTGACAGGCGCGCTCTGGCGACGCAGCTCGCGCCTGTGCCTGGCTTGGCCTGCGCAAAGCGCTGCATTGGTGGGCGGCGTGTTGCTGGCGACCGGCTATGCGCTTTTCAGCGGCTGGGGCGTTCCGGCCCAGCGCACCGTGTGGATGCTCGCCACGGTGGGGCTATTGCGCCTGTCGGGCCGGCGCTGGCCCTGGCCGCAGGTCTGGCTGCTGGCGTGTGCGGTCGTTGTGACGCTGGACCCCTGGGCGCTGTTGCAGGCCGGATTCTGGCTGAGCTTCGTGGCCGTCGGGGTCTTGTTTGCCACCGACGCGGGTGAGCCTTCCGAATCCAAGACCGGTCGATGGGCCCAGGCCGCGTCGAGGCTGCTCGCCGCCCTGCGCGAGCAATGGGTGATCACACTCGCGCTCGCGCCGTTGACGCTGCTGCTGTTCGGCCAGGTCTCGGTCGTCGGCCTGCTCGCCAATGCGCTGGCCATTCCCTGGGTGACTCTGGTGATCACACCGCTGGCATTGGCAGGCGTGGCCGTGCCCGCTTTGTGGGACGCCGCCGCCTGGGCCGTGCAGGGCTTGACCGTCTATCTCAGCGCGCTGGCGGCATTGCCGTTCGCGACCGTCTCCGCGCCCGCACCGGCGCTCTGGGCGGGCGCTGTCGGCGTTGTCGGTGGTGTCTTGCTCGCGATGCGGCTGCCCTGGCATATGCGGCTGTTGGGCGTGCCTTTGCTGTTGCCGGTGCTGCTGTGGCAGGTCGCGCGGCCCGCGCCAGGGCACTTCGAATTGCTGGCTGCGGACATCGGGCAGGGCAATGCCGTCGTGGTTCGCACCGCAACCCACACGCTGGTCTACGACGCCGGCCCCCGCTACAGCGCAGAAAGCGACGCGGGCCATCGCGTGCTGGTGCCGCTGCTGCGCGCCTTCGACGAGAAGGTGGACACCGTAGTCCTCAGCCATCGGGACAGCGACCACACGGGCGGCGCGGCGGCGGTGCTCGCGATGCAGCCGCAGGCAACGCTCCTCAGCTCGATCGAAGAGGGTCACGAATTGCAGGCCTTGCGCAAGTCGCAGCGGTGCGCCGCCGGCCAGCGCTGGCGGTGGGACGGCGTCGAGTTCGAAGTCCTGCACCCGGCGGCGGCCGATTACGGGGCCGGCGTGAAGTCCAACGCGATGAGCTGCGTGCTGCGCATTTCCAACGGTACACAAACTGCCCTGCTGGCGGGCGACATCGAGCAGGCGCAGGAAGCCCGGTTGGTCGCGCAGTCCACGGAGCCAGCGGGAATGTCGCTCAAAACCGACGTGCTGCTGGTGCCGCACCACGGCAGCAAGACATCATCGACCGATGTTTTCCTGAACGCCGCGACGCCCTCCATGGCGATCGTGCAGGCGGGCTATCGCAACCGGTTCGGCCACCCGGCTGCGCCTGTCCTGGAGCGGTACCGTCTACTGGGCGTGCGCGTAATCGACTCCCCGCATTGCGGCGCGGCGCATTGGCGCTCCGACCAGCCGGCACGCATCGATTGCCAGCGCGAAACCGCGCCACGCTACTGGCACCATCGCTTTCCCTAGGCCCGGAGTAGCCCGGCGCGGCGTTTTGCGGCCCGGATATTGCTATCCTGTGGGCTGGAGATTCGCCTTTATGCATAAATTCGACGAGATGTTCTCGCAGCTGCCGGGTAGCGGCCAGTTCCAGTTCCAGGGCCAGTCTCAAGGGGGACAAAGCCAGGTGCAGGTTCAGGGCGTCCGGGAGCATTACCGCAACTACGCGCTTTGGCTCGCACGCCAGCCACAGGAAACCATGCGCGCCCGCCGCGAAGAGGCGGAAATGATCTTTCGCCGGGTCGGCATCACCTTCGCCGTGTACGGCGCCAAGGACGAAGACGGCGCCGGCACCGAACGCCTGATCCCCTTCGACCTGATCCCGCGCATCATCCCGGCGCACGAATGGGCCAGCATGGAGAAGGGGCTCGTCCAGCGCGTCACGGCGCTCAACCGCTTCCTGCACGACGTCTACCACCAGCAGGACATCATCAAGGCGGGCATCATCCCGGCCGAGCAGATATTGAATAACGCCCAGTTCCGCAAGGAGATGATGGGCGTCTACGCGCCGCACCACGTGTATTCGCACATCGCCGGCGTCGACATCGTGCGCGCGCCCAACGCCCAGGGCGAGGGCGAGTACTACGTGCTGGAAGACAACCTGCGGGTGCCCAGCGGCGTGTCGTACATGCTGGAAGACCGCAAGATGATGATGCGGCTCTTCCCCGACCTGTTTAGCGCGCACCGCGTGGCGCCGGTCATGCACTACCCGGATTTGTTGCTGGAGACGCTGCGCGCCTCGGCCCAGCCCGGCGCGCCCGACCCGACGGTGGTGGTGCTCACGCCCGGCATGTACAACAGCGCCTACTTCGAGCACGCCTTCCTGGCGCAGCAGATGGGCATCGAGCTGGTCGAGGGCCAGGACTTGTTCGTCAAGGAAAAGTACGTCTACATGCGCACCACGCGCGGGCCCAAGCGGGTGGACGTGATCTACCGCCGGGTGGACGACGACTTCCTCGACCCGTCGGTGTTCCGGCCCACCTCGACGCTGGGCTGCGAAGGCCTGGTCGATGCCTACCGCGCCGGCAACGTGAGCATCTGCAATGCCATCGGTACCGGCGTGGCCGACGACAAGTCGATCTACCCCTACGTGCCCAAGATGATCGAGTTCTACCTGGGCGAAAAACCGATCCTCAACAACGTGCCCACCTACATGTGCCGCAATAAGGAAGACCTGGGCTACACCCTGGCCAACCTGAAAGACCTGGTCGTGAAGGAAGTGCATGGCGCCGGCGGCTACGGCATGCTGGTCGGCCCGGCCGCGACCAAGGAGGAGATCGAGGATTTCCGCAAGGCGATCGAGGCCAATCCCTCAGGCTACATCGCGCAGCCCACGCTGTCGCTTTCGAGCTGCCCGACGTTCGTGGAAAGCGGTGTTGCCCCGCGCCACATCGATCTGCGGCCCTTCGTGCTGTCCGGCAAGGACGTGCAGATGGTGCCGGGCGGCCTGACGCGCGTGGCGCTGAAGGAGGGCTCGCTGGTGGTGAATTCGTCCCAGGGTGGCGGCACCAAGGACACGTGGATTTTGGAGGTCTAAAGATGCTGTCAAGAACCGCCGACCACCTCTACTGGATGTCTCGCTACACCGAGCGGGCCGAGAACACCGCACGCATGCTCGACGTCAATTACCAGACGTCGCTGCTGCCCCAATCGGCCGCCGTCGCGCAGGTCGGCTGGCAGGGCCTCTTGTCGATCAGCGAGCTGCTGCCCGCCTACGCGGCCAAGCACGGCGACATCGAGCAGCAACGCGTGATGGAGTTCATGGTCAAGGACGAGAGCAACCCGTCGTCCATCGTGTCGTGCCTGAAAGCCGCGCGCGAGAACGCGCGGGCCGTGCGCGGCTCGCTCACCACCGAGGCCTGGGAAACGCAGAACCAGACATGGCTGGAAGTCAACCGCATGATCAAGGCGCGCGAGTTCGAGCGTGACCCGGGCCAATTCTTCGAGTGGGTGAAATTCCGCTCGCACCTTTCGCGCGGCGTCACCGTGGGCACCATGCTGATGGACGAGGCCCTGCACTTCATGCGGTTGGGCACCTTCCTGGAGCGCGCGGACAACACAGCCCGCTTGGTCGACGTGAAGTTCCACGCCGTGCAGAGCGATTTTTTCGGTGCCGCCAGCGAGAAAGACCAGGAATACGACTTCTACCACTGGAGCGCCATCCTGCGCAGCGTCTCGGCCTTCGAGATCTACCGCAAGGTGTACCGCGACGTGATCAAGCCCGAGCGCGTCGCCGACCTGCTGATCCTGCGGCCGGACATGCCGCGATCACTGCACGCGAGCCTGAATGAAGTGGTGCAAAACCTCGCCTCGGTTGCCAACGACCAGTCGTCCGAAACGCAGCGCCGCGCGGGCAAGCTGCGTGCGGACCTGCAATACGGCGACATCGACGAGATCCTGGCCACGGGGCTGCACGCCTACCTCACGCAGTTCCTCGACCGGGTGAACGAACTGGGTGTGCGCATCAGCCGCGACTTCCTGGTCCCGGCGCACGCCTGAGCCCGATGCCCGTGCGATGACGCCCACGGAACACGGCATCGCCCTGTTGAACGGCGGCCGGTTCCACGAGGCGTTCCAGCAATTCGGTATTGCAATGCGGCAGCAGCCGCTGGCCGTGGAGCCGCGCATCGGCCTTGCGCAAGCTTGCGAGGGCATGGGCGACGGCTGGGCCGCAACAGCTTGGCTCAGCGACGCATGCCGCGTCGCGCCGGAGCGCGCCGAGTTGTGGATGGAGCTGGGGAAGCTGCTCGCGCAGCAGCAGCGCGAACCCGAGCTCGAACCGTTGCTGCGCACGGCGCTGGCGCTGCATCCCAGGAACCCGCAGCTATTGCACGCACAGGCCGAGCTGTACTTGCGCAGCCGGCTGTACGCGCAGGCACTGCCGGTGTACGAGCGCCTATACGCCGTGCAGCCGCATGATCGAGCGGCGGCCCTTCACTACGGTTTCTGCCTCGAGCAGGTGGGCGAAGTGGAGCAATCGGTGCTGCGCTACCGCGAAGCCATCGCGCTCGATGCGGACTTTCTGGAGGCGCACGTCGACCTGGCCGGCGTGCTGTGGCGTGTGGAGGATTTCGATGGCGCGCTGGCGCATGCGCGCAAGGCCGCGCAACTCGCGCCCGAGCATCCCTATGCCGTGCGCATCCTGGGCACCGCGTTGCTGCACATGAACAGAGTCGGCGAGGCCGAGGCGCAGTTGCACCGCGCGCTGGAACTGATGCCGGATTTCTCGCTGGCCGAAGTGGATCTGGCCTTCACCCTGCTGCTGGCCGGCAAGTTGAAGGAGGGCTGGGAGATGTACGGGCGGCGCTGGCGCGACACCGACCGCATGAAGCGCCCGCCGTTCTGGCGGCCGGAGCAGGAATGGCAAGGCCCCGCACTGCAACCGCTGGAGGGCAAACGCATCGCCGTGTATGCCGAGCAGGGCCTGGGAGACGTGATCCAGTTCATCCGCTACGCGCCGCTGCTGCAGCAACAGGGCTGCAAGGTTCTCGCGGTGGTCCACCCCGAGCTGGCGCCTTTGGTGGAACTCAGCATGCAGGGCGTCGATTGCCCGGTGGGACAGCGGCAACTCAACGTCGACTACCACGTTGCATTGCTGGATTTGCCGAAGCATTGCGGGACGACGCTGGAGAACATCCCCACCGACGTGCCCTACCTGCGTGCGCCGCAAGACAAGGTGGAGCACTGGCGCGAGCGGCTGGCACCATGGCACGACAAATTCAAGGTGGGCGTCGCGTGGTCCGGCTCGCGCGCGCAGGTGAACAACAACAACCGCGCCATGCGCCTGTCGGACCTGCAGCCCTTGCTCGACGCGCCGGGTGTGCAGTGCTTCAGCCTGCAGAAAGGTGATGCCGGACCGTTCACGGACATCGCGCCAGGCGCGGATCGACTGGTGGACTTGACCGGCGAGTGGCGCGACTTCACCGACAGCGCGGCGATGATCGAGAACCTCGACCTGGTCATCACCGTCGACACCGCAGTCGCCCATTTGGCGGGTGCGATGGGCAAGCCGGTGTGGGTCATGCTGGGGCCGAATGCGGACTGGCGCTGGTTGCTTGAGCGCGGCGATTCGCCTTGGTATCCGACGATGCGGTTGTTCAGGCGAGGGCAGGGGGAGGCGAGGGTGGTGCAGGTGGGGAG
>NZ_RKMB01000066.1 GCF_003797765.1 Ramlibacter sp. WS9
GCGCAAAGCAAAACGCCCAGCATTTCTGCTGGGCGTATGCCGGTTTTAATAGCCTGACGATGTCCTACTTTCACACGGGAACCCGCACTATCATCGGCGCTGAGTCGTTTCACTGTCCTGTTCGGGATGGGAAGGAGTGGTACCAACTCGCTATGGTCATCAGGCATAACTTTTTGCCGCCTTGACTTCAGTCAAGACGACCAATTCATAGAGCAAATCAGCTTCAATTTCTGGTTGCGTCAACTTGGCATAACACCTTGATCTCTTGATCAAAGTTATAGGGTCAAGCCGCACGAGCAATTAGTATCAGTTAGCTTAACGCATTACTGCGCTTCCACACCTGACCTATCAACGTCCTGGTCTTGAACGACTCTTCAGGGGGCTCAAGGCCCCGGCAGATCTCATCTTAGAACGAGTTTCCCGCTTAGATGCTTTCAGCGGTTATCTCTTCCGCACTTAGCTACTCGGCAATGCCACTGGCGTGACAACCGATACACCAGAGGTGCGTCCACTCCGGTCCTCTCGTACTAGGAGCAGGCTTCTTCAAATCTGCAGCGCCCACGGAAGATAGGGACCAAACTGTCTCACGACGTTTTAAACCCAGCTCACGTACCTCTTTAAATGGCGAACAGCCATACCCTTGGGACCGGCTACAGCCCCAGGATGAGATGAGCCGACATCGAGGTGCCAAACACCGCCGTCGATATGAACTCTTGGGCGGTATCAGCCTGTTATCCCCAGAGTACCTTTTATCCGTTGAGCGATGGCCCTTCCATACAGAACCACCGGATCACTATGTCCTGCTTTCGCATCTGCTCGACTTGTCAGTCTCGCAGTTAAGCACGCTTATGCCATTGCACTATCGTCACGATGTCCGACCGTAACTAGCGTACCTTCGAACTCCTCCGTTACGCTTTGGGAGGAGACCGCCCCAGTCAAACTGCCTACCATGCACTGTCCCCGATCCAGATAATGGACCTAGGTTAGAACCTCAAACGCACCAGGGTGGTATTTCAACGTTGGCTCCACAAGATCTAGCGACCCTGCTTCAAAGCCTCCCACCTATCCTACACAGATCCGTTCAAAGTCCAATACAAAGCTACAGTAAAGGTTCATGGGGTCTTTCCGTCTTTCCGCGGGGAGATTGCATCATCACAAACATTTCAACTTCGCTGAGTCTCAGGAGGAGACAGTGTGGCCATCGTTACGCCATTCGTGCAGGTCGGAACTTACCCGACAAGGAATTTCGCTACCTTAGGACCGTTATAGTTACGGCCGCCGTTTACTGGGACTTCAATCAAGAGCTTGCACCCCATCATTTAATCTTCCAGCACCGGGCAGGCGTCACACCCTATACGTCCACTTTCGTGTTTGCAGAGTGCTGTGTTTTTATTAAACAGTCGCAGCCACCGATTTTTTGCAACCTCATTGGGCTCCAGGAGTAAATCCCTTCACCTACTAAAGGCACACCTTCTTCCGAAGTTACGGTGTCAATTTGCCGAGTTCCTTCTCCTGAGTTCTCTCAAGCGCCTTAGAATACTCATCTCGCGCACCAGTGTCGGTTTGCGGTACGGTCGTGTGTAGCTGAAGCTTAGTGGCTTTTCCTGGAAGCAGGGTATCACTCACTTCGGGTGCAAGCACCCTCGTTATCACCCCTCATCTAAGCCCGGCGGATTTACCTACCAGGCACGACTACAGGCTTGAACCGGCATCACCTTGCGGATGCCAACTGCCGGCTGAGCTAACCTTCTCCGTCCCCACATCGCACTACACATCGGTACAGGAATATTGACCTGTTTCCCATCAGCTACGCATCTCTGCCTCGCCTTAGGGGCCGACTCACTCTACGCCGATGAACGTTGCGTAGAAAACCTTGCGCTTACGGCGAGGGGGCTTTTCACCCCCTTTAACGCTACTCATGTCAGCATTCGCACTTCTGATACCTCCAGCGCGCTTTACAACGCACCTTCACAGGCTTACAGAACGCTCTCCTACCACTTGCACTTGCGTGCAAATCCGCAGCTTCGGTAACTGGCTTAGCCCCGTTACATCTTCCGCGCAGGACGACTCGATCAGTGAGCTATTACGCTTTCTTTAAATGATGGCTGCTTCTAAGCCAACATCCTGACTGTTTTAGCCTTCCCACTTCGTTTCCCACTTAGCCAATTTTAGGGACCTTAGCTGGCGGTCTGGGTTGTTTCCCTCTTGAGTCCGGACGTTAGCACCCGGTGCTCTGTCTCCCAAGCTGTACTCATCGGTATTCGGAGTTTGCATAGGTTTGGTAAGTCGCCATGACCCCCTAGCCTAAACAGTGCTCTACCCCCGATGGTAATACTTGAGGCACTACCTAAATAGTTTTCGGAGAGAACCAGCTATTTCCAAGTTTGTTTAGCCTTTCACCCCTATCCACAGCTCATCCGCTAGTTTTGCAACACTAGTCGGTTCGGACCTCCAGTACCTGTTACGGCACCTTCATCCTGGCCATGGATAGATCACTTGGTTTCGGGTCTACACCCAGCGACTGGACGCCCTATTCGGACTCGGTTTCCCTGCGGCTACCCTATTCGGTTAACCTTGCCACTGAATGTAAGTCGCTGACCCATTATACAAAAGGTACGCAGTCACCCTTGCGGGCTCCTACTTTTTGTAAGCATACGGTTTCAGGATCTATTTCACTCCCCTCCCGGGGTTCTTTTCGCCTTTCCCTCACGGTACTAGTTCACTATCGGTCGATTACGAGTATTTAGCCTTGGAGGATGGTCCCCCCATATTCAGACAGGATTACACGTGTCCCGCCCTACTTGTCGCAAGCTCAGTACCACACAGGTCATTTCACGTACGGGGCTATCACCCGCTATGGCCAGCCTTTCCAAGCTGTTCCGTTATGTCTTGTGCTATCACTTGCAGGCTGTTCCGATTTCGCTCGCCACTACTTTCGGAATCTCGGTTGATGTCTTTTCCTCGAGCTACTGAGATGTTTCAGTTCACCCGGTTCGCCTCGCATGACTATGTATTCATCATGCGATACCCCTAAGGGTGGGTTTCCCCATTCGGAAATCTCCGGATCAAAGCTTATTTGCCAGCTCCCCGAAGCTTATCGCAGGCTATCACGTCCTTCGTCGCCTGTAATCGCCAAGGCATCCACCATATGCTCTTATTCACTTGACCCTATAACTTTGACGCCTCTCACGAGAAGCAAAATTAATCAAGGAATGGCCAGGTCTTTCACCTGGCGCGTTATGCCGTACTTTCAAAAATCGATTTGACTCGAAATTAAAAGTCTATTTTTGACGCAATCAAAAATTCAATTATGTTGTTAGCGGCACGGTCTGCCATGAAAGCAGTTTCCGCTAACAACGCTGATTCGACTCTATGAATTGTTAAAGAACAGCCGATTGATCGATAGATATCGATCAACAACAAAGAAGCCTCATCTTTCGAAGAAGCCGCTTTGGTGTTGAACCAAAGACAAGATAAGTTGTTGGTGGAGGATGACGGGATCGAACCGACGACCCCCTGCTTGCAAAGCAGGTGCTCTCCCAGCTGAGCTAATCCCCCGAATCCTCAAGTATTGAGCATCAGAAGAATTGGTGGGTCTAGTTGGGCTCGAACCAACGACCCCCGCCTTATCAAGACGGTGCTCTAACCAGCTGAGCTACAGACCCAAAGTCGATTTCTCGACCTTCTTCCAACAACCGATAAGTGTGAGCGTTCAAATTTGATTGCAGTTTCCAGAAAGGAGGTGATCCAGCCGCACCTTCCGATACGGCTACCTTGTTACGACTTCACCCCAGTCACGAACCCTGCCGTGGTAATCGCCCTCCTTGCGGTTAGGCTAACTACTTCTGGCAGAACCCGCTCCCATGGTGTGACGGGCGGTGTGTACAAGACCCGGGAACGTATTCACCGTGACATTCTGATCCACGATTACTAGCGATTCCGACTTCACGCAGTCGAGTTGCAGACTGCGATCCGGACTACGACCGGTTTTATGGGATTAGCTCCCCCTCGCGGGTTGGCAGCCCTTTGTACCGGCCATTGTATGACGTGTGTAGCCCCACCTATAAGGGCCATGAGGACTTGACGTCATCCCCACCTTCCTCCGGTTTGTCACCGGCAGTCTCATTAGAGTGCCCAACTAAATGTAGCAACTAATGACAAGGGTTGCGCTCGTTGCGGGACTTAACCCAACATCTCACGACACGAGCTGACGACAGCCATGCAGCACCTGTGTTACGGTTCTCTTTCGAGCACTAAGCCATCTCTGGCAAATTCCGTACATGTCAAAGGTGGGTAAGGTTTTTCGCGTTGCATCGAATTAAACCACATCATCCACCGCTTGTGCGGGTCCCCGTCAATTCCTTTGAGTTTCAACCTTGCGGCCGTACTCCCCAGGCGGTCAACTTCACGCGTTAGCTTCGTTACTGAGTCAGTGAAGACCCAACAACCAGTTGACATCGTTTAGGGCGTGGACTACCAGGGTATCTAATCCTGTTTGCTCCCCACGCTTTCGTGCATGAGCGTCAGTACAGGTCCAGGGGATTGCCTTCGCCATCGGTGTTCCTCCGCATATCTACGCATTTCACTGCTACACGCGGAATTCCATCCCCCTCTACCGTACTCTAGCTATGCAGTCACAGATGCAGTTCCCAGGTTGAGCCCGGGGATTTCACAACTGTCTTACATAACCGCCTGCGCACGCTTTACGCCCAGTAATTCCGATTAACGCTTGCACCCTACGTATTACCGCGGCTGCTGGCACGTAGTTAGCCGGTGCTTATTCTTACGGTACCGTCATGACCCTCCTGTATTAGAAGAAGGCTTTTCGTTCCGTACAAAAGCAGTTTACAACCCGAGGGCCTTCATCCTGCACGCGGAATGGCTGGATCAGGCTTGCGCCCATTGTCCAAAATTCCCCACTGCTGCCTCCCGTAGGAGTCTGGGCCGTGTCTCAGTCCCAGTGTGGCTGGTCGTCCTCTCAGACCAGCTACAGATCGTCGGCTTGGTGAGCCTTTACCCCACCAACTACCTAATCTGCCATCGGCCGCTCCAATCGCGCGAGGCCTTACGGTCCCCCGCTTTCATCCGTAGATCGTATGCGGTATTAGCACAGCTTTCGCTGCGTTATCCCCCACGACTGGGCACGTTCCGATGTATTACTCACCCGTTCGCCACTCGCCACCAGGGTTGCCCCCGTGCTGCCGTTCGACTTGCATGTGTAAAGCATTCCGCCAGCGTTCAATCTGAGCCAGGATCAAACTCTACAGTTCGATCTTGATTTTTTTGCCCCTTGCGGGGCCACTCATTTGGAATTGACAGGATCTTGATTTCTCAATTTCCTGTCTCTTACTTATGAGCGTTTAAAGGTCTTGCGACCTAGTTCCGAAGAACTTGGCAATCGCCTTCAAACGCCCACGCTTATCGGCTGTATATTTTTAACGAACCTCTTAAGCAATCACTCGACTTGTCGTCTTCGCTTTTGCCGCTTAGCTGCGATCAGCTGAGCCTTGAATTCTATACCAGTTTTTGATCACCAGTCAAACTCGATTTTCTTTTTTTCCGCCGCACCCGCCGCTTTCGCGTCGTCTTCAGCAGAGCCTGCGATT
>NZ_RKMB01000067.1 GCF_003797765.1 Ramlibacter sp. WS9
CCATCACGAGATTGAACACGCCTGCAGGCAGTTGCCCGGCGCGCACGATGATCTCGGACAGGGCCCAGGCGCTCCCCGGCACCAGGTCGGCGGGCTTGAACACCACCGAGTTTCCATAGGCGAGCGCTGGAGCGATCTTCCACGCCGGAATCGCGATCGGGAAATTCCAGGGAGTGATGATGCCCACAACACCCTCGGGCTCGCGCGTCACCTCGACATCGACGCCCGCGCGAATCGAAGCCAGCCGCTCGCCGCCCAATCGCAGGGCTTCGCCAGCAAAGAACTTGAAGACCCGCCCGGCGCGCATGACCTCGCCGATGCCCTCGGGCAGCGTCTTGCCTTCTTCGCGCGACAGGAGTCTGCCCAGTTCCTCGCTGCGGGCCAGCAGCTCCGAGCCGATCCGATCGAGTGCATCCGAACGCGACTCGGCCGTCGCACGAGCCCACCCCGGCTGCGCATCGAATGCGGCATCGATCGCCAGTTCGGTCTGGGTCGCGTCCGCGTGTGCGTAGTGGCCGACGACATCTCTCGTGTCCGACGGGTTGATGTTGAGCGCGACGTTCGCGCCCTCGATCCATTCACCGGCGATGAAATTCTTATGCATGTTGGAAGTCATGGAGAAGTGCGATCCGGTTGTTCAGGTCATCAGCCATCCGCCCGCCACGTCGATCACCTGCCCGGTGATGAAGCTGGCCTGCTCCGAACTGAGAAAGAGGCACGCGTCCGCCACTTCTGCCGGCTTGCCGAGGCGGCGCAGCGGTGTTGTCGCGATGACCGCCTCATTCGCTGCAGGCGGTGCGCCGGCCACCATCGGCGTATCGATCCGGCCGGGCGCCAAAGCGTTCACTGTGATGCCATAGGGTCCGAGCTCGCCGGCCAGATGGCGGGTCAGCCCGATGATTGCGGCTTTGGTAGTGCTGTAGTGCGCGGCGACGATGTCGAGGTAGGCCTTGCCCGCAACGGAGGACATCGACACGATGCGGCCGAACCGGCGTTCCACCATGCCGGGTGCGAGGATGCGGCAGAAGTTGAACGCACTGTGAAGGTTGACGTCTACTACGCGGTGCCACTCAGCCGGGTCCATGCGCCAAATCGGCTGCGGCTGGCCGTCGTGCTTGGGTGAGATCCCGGCGTTGTTGACCAGTGTGTCCACGGGACCCAGCGCATCTTCGATCAGCAGGCAGGCCTGCCTGCATGCATTGAAGTCCGCGACATCCGCGCCAGAAAAGTAAACCTGCCGGCCTTGGCTTCTCAGTTCCTCGGCCAGCGCGTTGCCTGCTTGCGTGTCGCGATCCACGATGCCGACCGCCGCGCCGTCGGCCGCGTAGCTGCGAACGAGAACGGCGCCAATGCCGCTCGCCCCGCCGGTCACCAGGACCACCCGGTTGCTGTGAGTCATGTCAGCTGTCTCCACTTGATTGGGCGCGCTTGGGTCAGTGGCCGAGGTAGGCTTTGCGCACATGGGGGTTGCGCAGAAGCTCTTCCCCCGTGCCGGTCAATGCCACCGCGCCATCTTCCAGCACATAGCCCCGGTCCGCCAGCTTCAAGGTGTTGAAGATGTTCTGCTCCACCAGCAGCACGGTTGTGCCGGTGCCGGCAACCAGCTTGACCACGTCGAACATCTGGGTCACGAGCAACGGCGACAAGCCCAGCGACGGTTCGTCCAGGATCAGCAGGCGCGGCCCGGCCATCATTCCCCGCGCGATAGCAACCATCTGTTGCTCACCGCCCGAAAGCGATCCCGCGAGTTGCGCCAACCGCTCCTTGACGCGCGGAAAGATCTGCAAGACTTCCTCCAGGCGCTGCGCGCGCTTCGCACGGGCCGAGCGCTTGTACGCACCCATCAGCAAATTGTCTTCCACCGTGAGGAACGGAAAGAGCTGGCGCCCTTCCGGCACCATGGTGATCCCAAGATCGACGATCTCATGGGCCGCCTTGTTGGTGATCGGCTGCCCGTCGAACTCGACATTGCCACCCGTCGCCGGGACGATGCCGCACAAGGTCTTCAAAGTCGTGGTCTTGCCCGCGCCGTTGGCACCCACGATGGTGACGACCTCGCCGGCTTGCACGTCGAACGAAATGCCCTTGAGCACTTCGCTCTTGCCGTAGCCCGCGGTCACATCACGAAGCTTGAGCATCTGCGTACCCCTTTCCCAAATAGGCTTCGATCACCAGGGGATCGTTCACCACGTCCGCCGGCAAGCCTTCACATAGAACCTGGCCGAGATTGATCACCACGATCCGATCCGAGAGGGCCATCGTGGCCTGCATCAGGTGTTCGATCATGAGGACCGACACACCGGCGTCGCGTATGCGGCGGATCATGGCGATGGCGCGCGCAACATCCGAGGGGTTGAGGCCCGCAAGCACCTCGTCGAGCAGCAATATCCGCGGCCGTGTCGCCAACGCACGCGCCACCTCCAGTCGTTTCATGCCGCCCACTGTCAGGCCTCGCGCCTCGGCGTCCAGCAGCGAAGTGAGGTCGGTGAGCTCAGCGACTTCGCGGGCAATCTGCTCGGCCTGGTCGCGGTGGACGGTGTGCATGAACGCGCCAAGCATGATGTTCTCCAGCACCGTGAGGCCCGAGAACGGCTGCACGATCTGGAAGGTGCGGCCGACGCCCGCGTGGGCGAACGTCTCAGGGCTGTGGGGCTCGACCCATTGACCCCGGTCATTGAGAACGGTGACCTTCCCTTGATCCGGCCGGATGAAGCCGGAGAGCTGGTTGAACACCGTTGTCTTGCCCGCGCCGTTGGGACCGATCACCCCCAGGATTTCGCCTTCGTGCAAGGTGAGTGACACGTTGTCGGTGGCTTTCAACCCACCGAAGCGCTTGTGGATAGCCTCGGCCTTCAGGATCGGCTGCCTGCCCGGGCTTCGCTGAGGCACACGCCTTGTTTCGAAAGCCCTTGGTTTTCTGCGCTTGCTGAAGTCAGGCAGGCGGTCGATCGCGCGGGTGACGCCTGCACCCAGGTGCCCGACCAGCCCGCGCGGAAAGAACAGCACGACGATGATGAGCAACACGCCGTAGACGAAGCCGTGAGTGCCGTTGCCGAACGCGCTGAGCCAGCCCCGCGCGAGCTCGGCCACCGGCAGAACGACGACGGTGCCGATGATGGGACCCGCCACGCTGCCCAACCCGCCGATCAAGGCGAACATCGCGATCTGGATGGACAGTTCCAGCGAGAAAGCGGCGGACGGCTCAAGGAACGTCAGATACATCGCGTGGAAAGCGCCGATCAGGCTTGTCAGCGCAGCCGACATCACGGCCGCCGCGATCTTCACCCGCACCGCATTCACGCCCACGGCCCGCGCAGCGTCTTCCCGCTCGCGCACGGCGATCAGATAGAAGCCGAAGCGCGAACGGCGAACCAGCCACGCGACCCACACCGCGAGCAGCAGGAAGCCGAAAGCAATCAGCAGGTAGGGCAACTTCTCGCGGAAGATCATCCAGGGCAGGCCGACCTGCAGCGGCACGTTCAGGCCCGCGGATCCGCCAGTCAGTTTCTCCCCGTGAATGACCAGGAGCCGGGTGACTTCCAGGAAGGCGATGGTGGCCAGCGAGAAGAACGGCCCGCGCAGGCGCAGGGTGGGATAGGCGATGACGACCGCCGCCGCCATGGAGATGGCGGCGCCGGCGAGCATGCCGAGCCAGGGCGAGACGCCCAGTTGCGCGACCATCAGGCCGGCTGTGTAGCCGCCGATACCGTAGAAGACAGCGTGGCCCAGCGATAGCTGACCCGCGTATCCGCCGACGATGTTCCATGCGACTGCAAGCGCCGCGAAGACGCAGACCTGGATCGCCAGGTGGTAGACGAACGGCGACTGCGCGGCGAGCGGAATGGCGACGAGTGCCAGCAGCGCCAGTGCGCCGACGTAGCCGCGAGGGTGAAGGAGATTTGGAAACATGGGGTGCCCGTTCAACCGATTTGCTGAGCGCCGCTCATTCGGATCCGCGGCCCAGGCCGAACAGGCCGGTCGGTCGCACGATGAGGATGACCAGGAAGACGATGAAGTACACGACTTCCTTCAGTTCGGGGCCGGCGTAGAAGCCCGCGATGCTGTCGATCAGGCCGATGAAGATGGAGCCGATAACGGCGCCGGCCAGGCTTCCCATGCCGCCCAACACGACGATCACGAAGGCCGTCAGCACGAAGTACTGCCCCACTGTCGGGAACACCGGGTACTGCACCGCCAGCAGGCTTGCCGCCAAACCGACCAGGCCGGCGCCGATGGCGAACGCCAGCACGTACATCGACTTCACGTTCACGCCCATCAACGCCGCAGCCACGCGGTTTTGGGCGATGGCTCGAAATGCGCGGCCCGTGAAGGTGTGATGAAGGAAAGCGTGCATCGCGCCGGCCACCGCGATGGCGAGCACGAACGTGACCAGCTGGCCGCTGACCAGCGTGAGCGGCCCTGCCTGGAGTCCTTCCGTACCGAACGACGGTTCGACCTTCCGGACGTCGGCGCCGAAGATCATCAAGGCCAGGTTCAGCAGGGCTGTCGAAACGCCCACGGTCGCGAAGATCTGGATGTGCGCGTCGGCCGACAGCAGTGGCTGGATCACGAAGCGCTGCGTGAGCGCGCCGACGGCGCACAACAGCAGAACCGCGGGCA
>NZ_RKMB01000068.1 GCF_003797765.1 Ramlibacter sp. WS9
CCATCACGAGATTGAACACGCCTGCAGGCAGTTGCCCGGCGCGCACGATGATCTCGGACAGGGCCCAGGCGCTCCCCGGCACCAGGTCGGCGGGCTTGAACACCACCGAGTTTCCATAGGCGAGCGCCGGAGCAATCTTCCAGGCCGGTATCGCGATCGGGAAATTCCAGGGGGTGATGATGCCCACCACGCCCTCGGGCTCGCGCGTCACTTCGACATCGACCCCCGCGCGAATCGACGCCAGCCTTTCGCCGCCCAATCGCAGGGCCTCACCGGCAAAGAACTTGAAGACCCGCCCGGCGCGCATGACCTCGCCGATCCCCTCCGGCAGCGTCTTGCCTTCTTCGCGCGACAGGAGCCGGCCCAGTTCAACGCCGCGAGCCAGCAGCTCCGAGCCGATCCGATCGAGTGCATCCGAACGCGACTCGGCCGTCGCACGAGCCCAACCCGGCTGCGCATCGAATGCGGCATCGATCGCCAGTTCGGTCTGGGCCGCATCCGCGTGTGCGTAGTGGCCGACGACATCTCGCGTGTCCGACGGGTTGATGTCGAGCGCCGCGCCCGTGCCCTCGACCCATTCGCCGGCAATGAAATTCTTGTGTATGTTGGAAGTCATGGAGAAGTGCGATCCGGTGATCAGGTCATCAGCCATCCGCCCGCCACGTCGATCACCTGCCCGGTGATGAAGCCGGCTTGCTCCGAACTGAGGAAGAGGCACGCGTCCGCCACTTCCGCCGGCTTGCCCAGGCGGCGCAACGGTGTCGTCGCGATGACCGCCTCATTCGCTGCAGGCGGCGCGCCGGCCACCATCGGCGTATCGATCCGGCCGGGCGCAAGGGCGTTCACGGTGATGCCATAGGGTCCGAGCTCGCCGGCCAGATGGCGGGTCAGCCCGATGATTGCGGCTTTGGTGGTGCTGTAGTGGGCGGCGACAATGTCGAGGTAAGCCTTGCCCGCCACCGAAGACATCGACACGATGCGGCCGAACCGGCGTTCCACCATGCCGGGTGCGAGGATGCGGCAGAAGTTGAACGCACTGTGAAGGTTGACGTCGACGACGCGATGCCACTCGGCCGGGTCCATCCGCCAGATCGGCTGCGGCTGGCCGTCGTGCTTGGGTGATATCCCCGCGTTGTTAACCAGTGTGTCCACGGGACCCAGAGCATCTTCGATCAGCAGGCAGGCCTGCCGGCATGCATTGAAGTCCGCGACATCCGCGCCGGAAAAGTAAACCTGCCGGCCTTGGCCTTTCAGTTCCTCGGCCAGCGCATTCCCGGCTTGCGCGTCGCGATCGACGATGCCGACCGCCGCGCCGGCGGCCGCATAGCTGCGGACGAGGACGGCGCCGATGCCGCTCGCCCCGCCCGTCACGAGGACAACCCGGTTGCTGTGAGTCATGTCAGTGGCCGAGGTAGGCTTTGCGCACATGAGGATTGCGCAGAAGCTCTTCACCGGTACCGGTCAATGCCACGGCGCCATCTTCCAGCACATAGCCCCGGTCCGCCAGCTTCAAGGTGTTGAAGATGTTCTGCTCGACCAGCAGCACGGTCGTGCCGGTGCCGGCCACGAGCTTGACCACGTCGAACATCTGAGTCACCAGCAACGGTGACAAGCCCAACGACGGCTCGTCCAAAATGAGGAGGCGCGGCCCGGCCATCATTCCCCGCGCGATGGCGACCATCTGCTGCTCACCGCCCGAGAGCGATCCCGCGAGTTGCGCCAACCGCTCCTTGACACGCGGGAATATCTGCAAGACTTCATCCAGGCGCTGGCCACGCTTCGCGCGAGCCGAGCGCTTGTACGCACCCATCAGCAAGTTATCTTCCACCGTCAGGAAGGGAAACAGCTGCCGCCCTTCCGGCACCATGGTGATCCCGAGATCGACGATCTCATGGGCCGCCTTGTTGGTGATCGGCTGCCCGTCGAACTCGACATGGCCACCGGTCGCCGGGACGATGCCGCACAAGGTCTTCAACGTCGTGGTCTTGCCCGCACCGTTGGCACCCACGATGGTGACGATCTCACCAGCGTTCACGTCGAACGAAATGCCCTTGAGGACTTCGCTCTTGCCGTAGCCCGCGGTCACATCACGAAGCTTGAGCATCTGCGTACCCCTTTCCCAAATAGGCTTCGATCACCAAGGGATCGTTCACCACGTCCGCCGGCAAGCCTTCACATAGAACCTGTCCGAGATTGATCACCACGATCCGGTCCGAGAGGGCCATCGTGGCCTGCATCAGGTGTTCGATCATGAGCACTGAGACACCGGCGTCGCGAATGCGGCGGATCATGGCAATGGCCCGCGCGACGTCCGAGGGGTTGAGACCCGCAAGCACCTCGTCGAGCAGCAATATGCGCGGCCGTGTCGCCAAAGCACGCGCCACCTCCAGTCGTTTCATTCCGCCTACCGTCAGGCCTCGCGCCTCGGCGTCCAGCAGTGAAGTGAGGTCGGTGAGCTCAGCGACTTCGCGGGCAATCTGCTCCGCCTGGTCGCGGTGGACGGTGTGCATGAACGCGCCAAGCATGATGTTCTCCAGCACCGTGAGGCCCGAGAACGGCTGCACGATCTGGAAGGTGCGGCCGACGCCCGCGTGGGCGAACGTCTCAGGACTGTGGGGTTCGACCCATTGGCCCCGGTCATTGAGAACGGTGACCTTCCCTTGATCCGGCCGGATGAAGCCGGAGAGCTGGTTGAACACCGTTGTCTTGCCCGCGCCGTTGGGACCGATCACCCCCAGGATTTCGCCTTCGTGCAAGGTGAGTGACACGTTGTCGGTGGCTTTCAACCCACCGAAGCGCTTGTGGATAGCCTCGGCCTTCAGGATCGGCTGCCTGCCCGGGCTTCGCTGAGGCACACGCCTTGTTTCGAAAGCCCTTGGTTTTCTGCGCTTGCTGAAGTCAGGCAGGCGGTCGATCGCGCGGGTGACGCCTGCACCCAGGTGCCCGACCAGCCCGCGCGGAAAGAACAGCACGACGATGATGAGCAACACGCCGTAGACGAAGCCGTGAGTGCCGTTGCCGAACGCGCTGAGCCAGCCCCGCGCGAGCTCGGCCACCGGCAGAACGACGACGGTGCCGATGATGGGACCCGCCACGCTGCCCAACCCGCCGATCAAGGCGAACATCGCGATCTGGATGGACAGTTCCAGCGAGAAAGCGGCGGACGGCTCAAGGAACGTCAGATACATCGCGTGGAAAGCGCCGATCAGGCTTGTCAGCGCAGCCGACATCACGGCCGCCGCGATCTTCACCCGCACCGCATTCACGCCCACGGCCCGCGCAGCGTCTTCCCGCTCGCGCACGGCGATCAGATAGAAGCCGAAGCGCGAACGGCGAACCAGCCACGCGACCCACACCGCGAGCAGCAGGAAGCCGAAAGCAATCAGCAGGTAGGGCAACTTCTCGCGGAAGATCATCCAGGGCAGGCCGACCTGCAGCGGCACGTTCAGGCCCGCGGATCCGCCAGTCAGTTTTTCCCCGTGAATGACCAGGAGCCGGGTGACTTCCAGGAAGGCGATGGTGGCCAGCGAGAAGAACGGCCCGCGCAGGCGCAGGGTGGGATAGGCGATGACGACCGCCGCCGCCATGGAGATGGCAGCGCCGGCGAGCATGCCGAGCCAGGGCGAGACGCCCAGTTGCGCGACCATCAGACCGGCTGTGTAACCGCCGATACCGTAGAAGACAGCGTGGCCCAGCGATAGCTGGCCCGCGTATCCGCCGACGATGTTCCATGCGACTGCGAGCGCCGCGAAGACGCAGACCTGGATCGCCAGGTGGTAGACGAACGGCGACTGCGCGGCGAGCGGAATGGCGACGAGTGCCAGCAGCGCAAGCGCGCCGACGTAGCCACGAGGGTGGAGAAGATTTGGAAACATGGGTGCCCGTTCAACCGATTTGCTGAGCGCCGCTCATTCGGATCCGCGGCCCAGGCCGAACAGGCCCGTCGGTCGCACGATGAGGATGACCAGGAAGACGATGAAGTACACGACTTCCTTCAGTTCGGGGCCGGCGTAGAAGCCCGCGATGCTGTCGATCAGGCCGATGAAGATGGAGCCGATGACGGCGCCGGCCAGGCTTCCCATGCCGCCCAACACGACGATCACGAAGGCCGTCAACACGAAGTACTGCCCCACTGTCGGGAACACCGGGTACTGCACCGCCAGCAGGCTTGCCGCCAGACCGACCAGGCCGGCGCCGATGGCGAACGCGAGCACGTACATCAACTTGACGTTCACGCCCATCAACGACGCGGCTACACGGTTTTGGGCGATGGCTCGAAATGCGCGGCCGGTGAAGGTGTGATGAAGGAAAGCGTGCATCGCGCCGGCCACCGCGATGGCGAGCACGAACGTGACCAGCTGGCCGCTGACCAGCGTGATCGCCCCTGCCTGGAGTCCTTCTGTACCAAACGACGGTTCGACCTTTCGCACGTCGGCGCCGAAGATCATCAACGCCAGATTCAGCAGGGCTGTCGAAACGCCCACGGTCGCGAAGATCTGGATGTGCGCGTCGGCCGACAGCAGTGGCTGGATCACGAAGCGCTGCGTGAGCGCGCCGACGGCGCACAACAGCAGAACCGCGGGCA
>NZ_RKMB01000069.1 GCF_003797765.1 Ramlibacter sp. WS9
ACGGACCTGGATACCCCCACCCTGGCGGGCGCCACCATCAGCATCTCCGTGGGCTTCCAGGTGGGCGACTTGCTCGCGTTCGTCGACACCGCCAACATCACCGGCTCGTACAACCCGGCCACCGGCGTGCTCACCCTCACCGGCACCGACACCCTGGCGGCCTGGCAGACGGCGCTTCGCACCATCACCTTCGAGACCACCCACGACGACCCGCCGGTCACCAAGACCGTGTCCTGGACCGCGACCGATGGCGAATACACCAGCATTCCGGCCACCCGCAACATCGCCATCACCCCCGTCAACGACGCCCCGGTGATCGATGCGCAAGCCGCCGTGCTGGCCTATATCGAGAACGACGTCGCCACGGTCATCGCACCGGCCACCACGATTGCCGACCCCGACTCGGCCAACTTCAACGGCGGCTCCCTCACCGCCGCCTTCACCGCCAACGGCACCGCCGCCGACCAGCTGGCCATCCGCAACGAAGGCACCGGCGCCGGCCAGATCGGCGTGAGCGGGGCCAACGTCAGCTACGGTGGCGCTGTCATCGGCACCTTTGCCGGCGGCGTCAACGGCGCCGACCTGGTCATCACCTTCACCACCACCGCGGCCACCCAAGCGGCCGTGCAGGCGCTCTCGCGCAACATCACCTTCGCCAACACCTCCGAAGACCCGTCCACCAGCGCGCGCACCGTCACCTTCACCGTGGTCGACGGCGACGGCGTGGCCAATGGCGGCGACCAGGACGGCACCACCACCGCCACCGTGACCGTCGGCGCCACCAACGACCTGGCCGTCGTCACCACCACCGCGGGCACCGCGGCCTACATCGAAGGGGCTGCCGCCACCATCGTGGATGGCACCGTCACCATCAGCGTCGTGGACGACGCCAACCTGGTCGGCGCCACCGTCAGCCTCTCCGCGGGCTTCCAGGTCGGCGACGAGCTCGCGTTCGTCAACACGGCCAATATCACCGGCTCGTACAACCCGGCCACGGGCGTGCTCACGCTCAGCGGCACCGACACCGTCGCGGCCTACCAGGCGGCGCTGCAATCCATCACCTTCCGCACCACCACCAACGACGACCCGGGCACCAGCAGGACCGTGTCGTGGGTGGTGAACGACGGGGTCGGCGACAGCGCCGCGGCCACCCGCGGCATTGCCCTCACGCCCGTCAACGATGCACCGGTCATCGATGCGCAAGCGGCCGTGCTCGGCTACACCGAGAACGATGCGGCCACCGTGATCGCCCCCGCCACCACGGTGGCCGATCCCGATTCGGCCGACTTCATGGGCGGCTCGCTCACCGCGGCCTTCACGGCCAACGGAACTTCAGACGACCAGCTGGCCATCCGCAACGAAGGCACGGGCGCCGGGCAGATCGGCGTGAGCGGGGCCAACGTCAGCTACGGCGGGTCCGTCATCGCAACCTTTGCCGGCGGGGCCAATGGCGCCGACCTGGTCATCACCTTCACCACCGCCGCGGCCACGCAAGCGGCCGTGCAGGCCCTCTCGCGCAACATCACGTTCGCCAACACCTCGGAAGATCCCGCCATCGGTGCGCGCACCGTCACCTTCACTGTGGTCGACGGCGACGGCACGTGGCATGGCGGCGACCAGGACGGCGCGACCACCGCCACGGTCAACGTCACCGCCGCCGACGACGCGCCGGTGGTGACGGCCACCGCGGGCACCACGGCCTACATCGAAGGCGCCGCCGCGGTCGCGATCGACGCGACGCTCACCGTTGCGGATGCCGACGACACCAACCTGGAGAGCGCGACGGCGAGCATCACAGCGGGCTTCCAGGTCGGCGACGAGCTCGCCTTCGTCAACACGGCCAACATCACCGGCTCGTACAACGCGGCCACCGGCGTGCTCACGCTCAGCGGCACCGACACCGAAGCGGCCTACCAGGCGGCGCTGCAATCCATCACCTTCCGCACCACCACCAACGACGACCCGGGCACCAGCAGGACCGTGTCCTATGTCGCCAACGACGGCACCAGCGATGGCCCCGCGGCCACGCGCAACATCACCATCACCCCCGTCAACGACGCCCCGGTGATCGATGCGCAAGCCGCCGTGCTCGGCTATACGGAGAACGATGCGGCCACGGTGATCGCTGCGGCGACGACGGTGGCCGATCCCGATTCGGTCGACTTCATGGGCGGCTCGCTCACCGCGGCCTTCACCGCCAACGGCACCGCCGCCGACCAGCTGGCCATTCGCAATGAAGGCACCGGCGCCGGCCAGATCGGCGTGAGCGGCGCCAACGTCAGCTACGGCGGGTTCGTGATCGGCACCTTTGCCGGCGGCGTCAATGGCGCCGACCTCGTGATCACCTTCACCACCCCCGCGGCCTCGCAACCGGCCGTGCAGGCACTGGCGCGCAACATCACGTTCGCCAACACGTCCGAAGACCCGTCTACGCTCGCGCGCACCGTCACCTTCACCGTGGTCGATGGCGACGGCACGGCCAATGGCGGCGACCAGGACGGCACCACCACCGCCACCGTGAACTTCACCGCAGTCAATGACGCGCCCGTCGTGACGCCCAGTGGCGGCGACGCGGCCTACACCGAATCCGGTCCGGCCGTCGTGATCGACGCCTCGATCACCGTGACGGACGTCGACAGCACGACCATGTCCGGCGCGACGGTGCAGATCACCGACAGCTACCTGAACGGGTTCGACACGCTGGCCTTTACGGGCACGGGCGCCACCGGCAACATCGCCGTGGGTGGCTTCAATGCTGGCACCGGCACCCTCACCCTGACTTCGGCCGGCGGCACGGCCACCGCTGCGCAATGGCAGGCCGCCCTGCGCCTGGTGGAGTTCGATTCCACCAGCCCCGGCCCCGGCCCGAGCCGGCAAGTCACGTTCCAGCTGGACGACGGCGACGGCGGCAGCAATCTGAGCACGCCGCAGGTCAAGAACATCGCGATCACGGAAACCAATTCGGCGCCGGTGATCGATGCGCAAGCCGCCGCGCTGGGCTACACGGAGAACGACGCGGCCACGGTGATTGCCTCGGCCACGACGGTGTCTGATCCCGACTCGACCGACTTCAATGGTGGCTCGCTCACTGCCGCCTTCACCGCCAACGGCACGGCCGCCGACCAGCTGGCCATCCGCAACGAAGGCAATGGCGCCGGCCAGATCGGCGTGAGCGGCGCCAACGTCAGCTACGGCGGTGTCCTCATCGGCACCTTTGCCGGTGGCGTGAACGGCGCTGCCCTGGTGATCACCTTCACCAGCGCGGCGGCCACACCCGCGGCCGTGCAGGCGCTCTCGCGCAACATCACGTTCGCCAACACGTCCGAAGATCCGTCCACGCTCGCGCGCACGGTCACCTTCACGGTGGTCGACGGCGACGGCGTGGCCAATGGGGGCGACCAGGACGGCGCGACCACGGCCACCATCAATGTCGCGGCCGCCAACGATGCGCCGGTCTTGACGCCCAGCGGCGGCAACACGGCCTTCACCGAAGCCGGCGCGGCCGTCGCCATCGACGGTGCCATCACCGTCGCCGACATCGACAGCACGACCATGACCAACGCCACGGTGCAGGTCACCGGCGGCTACCTGAACGGCTTCGACACGCTGGCCTTTACCGGCACGGGTGCCACCGGCAACATCCTGGGTGCCTTCACTGCGGCCACCGGCACCCTCACGCTGACTTCGGCCGGCGGCACGGCCACCATGGGCGAATGGCAGGCCGCGCTGCGCCTGGTGACCTTCGACTCCACCAGCACCAGTCCCGGCGCCACACGCGAGATCTCCTTCCAGCTGGACGACGGCGATGGCGGGGCCAACCTGAGCACGGTGGTCACCAAGAACATCGCGATCACCGAAGTCAATTCGCGCCCGGTCATCACGATGAGCGCCGGCACCGGTGACTTCATCGAGAACGCAGCGGCGGTCCAGATCGATCCGGGCCTGACTATCACCGACCCCGACACCACGACGCTGTCGGGGGCCAGCGTGACGATCTTCACCAACTTCACGAACGCCGAAGACCAGCTGGTCTTCGTCAACACGGCCAACATCACCGGCGTCTACAACTTCGGCCAGCTCACGCTCACCGGCGTCGACACTCTCGCCAACTATGAAGCCGCGCTGCGCTCGGTGCGCTACAACAACACGAGCGACACGCCCAACACGGCGACGCGCACCTTCGCGTTCCAGGTGGACGATGGCCAGGGCGTGTTCAGCCTGAGCCAGGTCGTCTATCGCGACGTGACGGTGGCCGCCACCAACGACGCGCCGGTGCTCGCCGGCGGCGGCACGTTGGGCTACACGGAGAACGGTGCTGCCGCCGCCATCTCGCCGGCCATGACGGTCGCGGACCCCGACTCCGCCAACTTCGACACCGGCACCCTCACGGTGAGCCTCACCGCCAACGGCACGGCGTCCGACCAGCTGGCCATCAGCAACGACGGCGTGGGCGCCGGCCAGATCGGCGTGAGCGG
>NZ_RKMB01000006.1 GCF_003797765.1 Ramlibacter sp. WS9
CCACGGCCCCCGAAGGCGTGGCCCATCCCCGCACCATCCGCAGCTTCGTGCGGCGCGCGGGCCGAACGACGACCGGCCAGGCCAAGGCGTTCACCGAACTCGGCCCGCAGTTCCTGCTGCCCTACCAGCCGCAGCCACTGGACTTCGCGCAGGCTTTCGGTCGGCAGGCGCCCACCATCCTGGAGATCGGCTTCGGCATGGGCGAGGCCACAGCGCACATCGCGGGCGTGATGCCGGAGGTGAACTTCCTCTGCTGCGAAGTGCATGAGCCCGGCGTGGGCGCACTGCTCAAGCGCATCGGCGAGAACGGCCTGACCAACATCCGCATCGTCGCGCACGACGCGGTGGAAGTGCTGGAGCACATGCTGCCCGAAGGCAGCCTGGCGGGCGTCCACGTGTTCTTCCCCGACCCGTGGCACAAGCTGCGGCACAACAAGCGCCGGCTGATCCAGCCGCCGCTGGTCGCGCGTCTCGCCTCGCGGCTGCAGACGGGCGGCTACATCCATTGCGCCACCGATTGGGAGCCGTACGCGCAGCAGATGCTGGAAGTGCTGTCAGCGGAAACCAGCTTGGCGAATACCGCCGAGGCGTATGCCGAACGGCCGCACTACCGGCCGCTGACCAAGTTCGAAAACCGTGGCCTCAAGCTGGGCCACGGTGTCTGGGACCTGGTGTTCAGGAAGAAGTGACTTCGCGGGCCGTGATCTGGTATTTGAAGTCGTCCGGCGCGTAGGAGTCGAAGCGGCCCTCGGCGTTCTCGCCGGCGGGGTACATGAAGAACCCGAGCTTCGGTCCCTTGGAATGCGGCAGCGCCACATCGTGCGCGGTGTTCCACGCCACCCAGTTGCCCTCCCAGCCGCCGAACAGCGCGCGGTTCACCGGCGCCACCACCGGGTGCTGCGTGGTCTTGAGCCACTCGGACGTTTCCAGCCGCATCACCTTGGCCACGTCGGCCGGGTCCATCGCCACCCAGCCATGGGCCTGCAGGAAGACTTCGGCGCGGCAGTGCTGCGCGCCCTTCAGGCTGGCCGGGTTGCCGCTCAGTTCCTTGTAGCCGAACGCGGACGGCGCCAGGCGCAGGCCGTAGACGTCGCGCGCCGGGATGCCGACCGAACGGCACAGGCCCACGAACAGCGCGTTGAGGTCCGCGCACTTGCCACCCAGGTTGCCGGTCTCGAGCATGGTCTTGATGTCGCCTTCACCGCAGCCGCGCACCTTGGGTTCGCGATACGTGTTGGCAACCACCCAGTCGTACAGGCGCCGAGCCTTCTCTTCGTCGCTCTTCGCCCCGCGGGTGGCCGCCAGCGCCGTGGTGCGGACGATGCCGTCGGTGGGCAACAGCTTCGTCGGGCGGGTCCAGTATTTCAAGGAGTCGGCGTCTTCGCTTGCCTGGCTGCGCTGCGTCCAGTCGGCGACGCGGCTGCGCGTCTGCACCCGGCTGGTGAGTTCCACCACCGGCCTGGCTTCCGTGCCCGCGAACTCCACGAAGAGCATGCGGGCGCCATCATGCGTATCACTGGCCAGCTGCGCGCGGCCGTTGCTGGTGTAGCCGCTTTCCAGGGAGCGCTGCCACTCGCTGTTGACCGAAGGGATGGGCAGCCACAAGCGCGTGGCGCCGCGCGGCTCCAGCACTTCGACGCGCGTCGTCACCTCGAACGTGCGCCACGCGCCCGGCCGGGGCTCGAAACTGCGTTGCTGGGCCTGGCCGGAGAGCGGCCAGGCCAGGGCCGTGGCGGCCGCGGCGGAGGTCTGGAGGAAATGGCGTCGTGAGGTCATCGGAATGGGCGCAAGGGGCGAAAAGCTTTCGATTATCGCGCTAGGACCAAAGACCCTCGACCAGTCGGCCGGCCTCCTGGCCGGTCCAGTCCATTTCTCCGGTGACGCGCCAGCGCGGCCGGCCGTCGGCGCCCACTAGCACCGTGGTGGGGAATATCTTGACCTCCCAGCGACGGGCGATATCGCCTGCCGGGTCGAGCAGCACCGGCAGCTTCAGCCCCGTCCGGGCTGCGAATCGCCCTGCAGGCCCCGGCGCTTCCTTGAAGTTCACGGCCAGCACCACCAGCCGGTCGTCCCCGTAGAAGTCGGCCAGTTGCTGCAGCGTGGGCATCTCGGCCCGGCAGGGTTCGCACCAGCTCGCCCAGAAATTGAGCACGACAGCACGGCCTTTCAACGCCGGCAGGCTCCATGCCCGTCCATTCAGGTCGGGCGCTTCCAGAGGGGGCGCCGGCTTTTTGGCGGACCAGGCCTGCACTTGACCGGCGAACGCCGGAAGGGCATGCGAAGCGCACCAGACCGCCGCGAGGCGTAAGTATGTCCTGCGCCCATGCCCAACTTGCATACCTTTCGCTTCATGTCGCTCCATCCCCCAATTGTGGGGGTGCGCCGCGTGGGGTATCGTCAGGCACAGCATTTGCAACGTTGCGGAGAGGAGCAGTCATGAACACCCAACGAAGAACAATCCTGGGCTCGGCCATCGCGTTCGGCCTGGCCGGATCGGGCCTGGCGGGTAATGCCTGGGGCCAGGCCAAGCCCGGCGTGCGCAAGTTCGTCCTGGGCCAGTCCGTGCCGCTGACGGGCGCGGCCAGCGAGATCGGCCTGGCCTTCGCCGCCGGCGCCAAGCTCTACGTCGACGCCTTCAACGCGCGCAAGAACAGCCCCGGCTACAGCCTCGAGTTGCGGCAACTCGATGACGGCTATACCCCGGCCAAGGCCGCGGCCAACGCTACCAAGCTGCTGGCGGACGGCGCCGATGTGCTGTTCGGCTTCGTGGGCACGGCCAGCAGCGACGCGGGCGCGGGCGTGGCGGAGAAAGACGGCGCGTTGTTCTTCGCGCCCTTCGCCGCCTCCGACACGCTGCGCGATGCCAAGCACACCAACGTCTTCCACGTGCGCCCCAGCATGGCGGATGAGGCCTTCAAGATGGTGCGCCATTGCGCGACGCTGGGCCAGACCCGCATCGCCGTGCTGGCCGAAGACGACGCGATGGGCCGTGCCGGGCTGGCTGCGGTGACGCAGGCGCTCGCCGAGCAGAAGCTGGCGCCGCTCGTGGGTTCGGCCTTCGTGCCGGTCAACAGCGACAAGGTCGATGCCGCCGTCGCCGCGCTCTCCAAGGGCAACCCCCAAGCCATCATCCAGGTCTCGCTGTTCAATTCCACCGCCGCCTTCATCCGCAAGATGCGCAAGACCGGTTATGCCGGGTCGTTCCTCAACTTTTCAGTGGTCGGGATCGACCCGTTGTTCACCGCACTGGGCAAGGAGATCGGTGGCGTGGTGGTGTCGCAGGTGGTGCCCTCCCCGCGCAGCTCGGCCACGCCCATCGTCAAGGAATACCTGGCCGCCATCGACAATTCTGACCAGACGCCTTCCTATGAGAGCCTGGAGGGCTTCATCGCTGCCAAGACCCTGGCAGAGGCCATTCGCCGTGCCGGCAAAGGCACCGACAAGGCCGGCCTGCAAAAAGCCATGACGTCGATGACCGACTACGACGTCGGCGGTTTCCGCATCAACCTGCGTGCCGGCATCCGCGACTCCGTCCGCGCGATCGACCTGGTGACGATCACGCCGGACGGGAAGATCGTTCGGTAGACAAGGAGAAAACGCGGTAGGACTTCGTCCTACTCGCGTCCTTGGGCGCCGTCCTTGGGCGCGCTAAGCGCGTTCCGCCACCCAGCCCTGCACAGATTGCAGCGCGCCAGCCAGCTTGCTCGGATCGGTGCCGCCGGCCATGGCCATGTCGGGCTTGCCGCCGCCCTTGCCGCCCACCTGCTGGGCGACGAAGTTCACCAGGTCGCCGGCCTTGACCTTGCCCATGCTGTCGGCGGTGACGCCGGCTGCGATCTGCACCTTGCCGCCTTCGACCGCCGCCAGCACGATGGCCGCCGTCTTGAGCTTGTCCTTGAGCTTGTCCATGGTGTCGCGCAAGGTCTTGGCGTCGGCGCCGTCGAGGCGCGCTGCCAGCACCTTGATACCCTTGACATCCACGGCCTGCGACATGAGCTCATCGCCCTGCGACGAAGCCAGCTTGCCCTTGAGCGCGGCGACTTCCTTCTCCAGCGCGCGCACCTGGTCCAGCACCTGCGTCAGGCGGCCTTGCACTTCGGCAGGCGGCGCCTTGAGCGTGCCGGCGACGCCATTCACGGTGGACTCCAGCTGCTGCAGATACGCAAGCGCGTTGGCCCCCGTCACCGCCTCGATACGGCGGATGCCGGCGGCCACGCCGCCTTCGCTCACGACCTTGAAAAGCCCGATGTCACCCGTGCGCTGCACATGCGTGCCGCCGCACAGCTCGCGCGAAGAGCCGATGTCCAGCACCCGCACGCTGTCGCCGTACTTCTCGCCGAACAGCATCATGGCGCCGGTCGCCTTGGCCGCCTCGATCTCCATCACGCGCGCCAAGGTCTGCTGGTTGGCCAGGATTTCCGCGTTCACGCGTTTTTCGATCTCGCGGATCTCGGCGTCGCTCACGGCGTGGTTGTGCGTGAAGTCGAAGCGCGTCTTGTCGGCGTCGACCAGCGAGCCCTTCTGCTGCACGTGGTCGCCCAGCACTTCGCGCAATGCCTTGTGCATCAGGTGGGTGACGCTGTGGTTGCGCATGGTGGCGTGGCGCACGTCCATGTTGACCTTGGCGGTGACGGCGTCGCCGACCTTGAGCGAGCCCGAGGCCAGCGTGCCGTGGTGACCGAACACGTCGCCCTTGATCTTCTGCGTGTCGTCGACAACAAATCTTGCTCCCTCGCCCCTCTGGGGAGAGGGCTGGGGTGAGGGGCTCTCGACCACGCCCTGGTCGCCGACCTGGCCGCCCGACTCGGCGTAGAACGGCGTGGTGTCCAGCACCACGATGCCGGCCTGCCCGGCCTTCAGTTCATTCACCGCCACGCCTTCGGCGTATAGGGCCACGACCTTGGCCGGCTCTTCCAGCTTCTCGTAGCCGGTGAAGATGTTGCTGATGCCCGCGTATTCCAGCGCGCGATCCATCTTGAACTTGCCGGCCGCGCGGCCCGCGGCCTTCTGCTTTTCCATCGCGGCGTTGAACCCCGCTTCGTCCACCGTCACGCCGCGCTCGCGGCAGACGTCGGCCGACAGGTCCAGCGGGAAGCCGTAGGTGTCGTGCAGCTTGAAGGCGACGTCGCCCGGCAGCACGGTCTTGCCGCCGGCCAATGCGGCGTCGAGGATTTCCATCCCGTTTTCCAGCGTCTCGAAGAAGCGCTCTTCCTCGGCCTTCAGCGTGTCGACGATCTTCTTCTCGCTCGCCTTGAGGCTGGGATACGCATCGCCCATCAGGCGCACCAGGTCGGGCACCAGCTTATGGAAGAACGGCGTCTTCTTGCCCAGCTTGTAGCCGTGGCGGATGCCGCGGCGGATGATGCGGCGCTGCACGTAGCCGCGGCCTTCGTTGCTCGGGATCACGCCGTCGCTCACCAGGAACGAGGTGGCTCGCACGTGGTCGGCAATCACGCGCAGCGACGGGTTCAACAGGTCCTTCTCGCCGGTCTCGCGTGCGGCGGCCTTGATCAGCGCGTCGAAAATGTCGATCTCGTAGTTGCTGTGCACGTGCTGCAGGATGGCGGCGAGACGCTCCAGGCCCATGCCGGTGTCCACGCACGGTGCGGGCAGGTTCTTCACGCTGCCGTCGGGCTGCATGTCGAACTGCATGAACACGTGGTTCCAGATCTCGATGTAGCGGTCGCCGTCCTGCTCGGGCGAGCCGGGCGGGCCGCCGGCGATGTGCGGGCCATGGTCATAGAAGATTTCCGAGCACGGGCCGCACGGGCCGGTGTCGGCCATCATCCAGAAGTTGTCTGAGGCGTACTTCGCGCCCTTGTTGTCGCCGATGCGCACCACGCGCTCGGGCGGCAGGCCGATCTCTTTCGTCCAGATGTCGTAGGCCTCGTCGTCGTCGATGTAGACCGTGGCCCAGAGCTTGTCGGCCGGCAGCTTGTAGACCTGCGTCAGCAGCTCCCAGCCCCACTTCAGCGAATCGCGCTTGAAGTAGTCGCCGAAGCTCCAGTTGCCCAGCATCTCGAAAAAGGTGTGGTGCCGCGCCGTGTAGCCCACGTTCTCCAGGTCGTTGTGCTTGCCGCCGGCGCGCAGGCAGGCCTGCACCGAGGCCGCACGCACGTAGGGGCGCTTGTCGGTGCCCAGGAACACGTCCTTGAACTGAACCATCCCGGAGTTGGTGAACATCAGCGTCGGGTCGTTACCTGGCACCAGCGGGCTGGAGGCCACCACCGTGTGGCCCTTGGAGGCGAAGAAGTCCAGGAAGGTCTTGCGGATGTCGGCGACGGTGAATTTGGGGGTGCTCATCTTGTGCTTTGTGGAACGCGCGCGACCCGAATGGCGCGGCGCACGTAAATGCCTGATTCAGCTGAACCTTCGATTATAAGTTTGGGGCCATACCCTGCCCTGCGCTGGTTCGGCGGCCCCAGCCGCAGCCGCCAGCTGATCGCTGCAACATCCGGCTGCGATTGTTGAAATATCCGCCCTCATTGCCTACAAATGAATGGGAATGGGCAGCGTCCGCGCCGCCCATCCTCACGCACATCCCCGCGCGGACTCACAAGGAGCTGTCATGGCACGCCAATACATTGATTGCCGCGAATTCCCGAGCGAAACGAACTGCAGCGTCGCTATCGCCGCCGACAACGAGCGCGAGCTGGTGAATGCCGCTGTCCAGCACGCGGTGGCGGTACACGGCCACACCGACACACCCGAGTTCCGCAGCCAGATCGCCTCTGCCATCAAGCAGGGGACGCCGCCCGTGGAAGCCCCCGTTCAGCAGGCGGCGGCCGCCGGCTGAATCAGCACGTGCCAGGCCCAGCGCGATTGAGCGATTCACCCTGCAGGAACGAGAACACCGCCCCGTCCGTGCAGTACGCGACGTTGAAGCGCAGCCAGGGCCCGGGCGCCAGGTCGGTTGAGAACAGGTGGCCCGGCCCCATCATGATGTCGTGCTCAGCCGCCTTGTACGAAAGCTCCGCGGCGCTGGGCACGGCCGGGTGTTTGGCCCACAGGAACATCCCGGCCTTGGGCTCGCAAAACAGCTCGAAACCCAGCTCCAGCAGCCCGTGTGCGGTCGATTGATGCGCCTGCGCCAGCCGCTCCCGCACGCTCTTGATGTGTTTGCGCCAGCGGCCGTCGATCAGCGCGCCATAGGCGAGGCGCTCGGTGAACTCGGATGAAGTGAGGCCCGACAGCATCTTCATCTGCGCCAGGTCTTCCAGCAGGTCGGCCTGGGCCGCCATGTAGCCCACGCGGATGTTGGGTGAGATGGTCTTCGAAAAGCTGCTGATGTAGACCACCCGCTGCAGCTGGTCCAGGCTGGCCAGCGAGGGCCGCGGCTCCGGGTCCAGGTCCACATAGATGTCGTTCTCGACGATCACGAAGTCGTATTTCTCGGCCAACTGCAGCACGCGATGCAGGTGCGACAGTTGCGCGGTGGATGCCGTGGGGCTTTGCAGCCGGGGATGCGTGAAGAACACCTTGGGCCGGTGCTCCTTGATGCGCGCTTCGAGCACGTCCAGGTCCCAGCCCTGCGGCGTGCGCGGCGCGCCGATCAGCCGCGCGCGCAGGAAGCGCAGCGACGACAGCAGGTTCGCGTAGCCCGGCTCGTCCACCAGAACGGCATCGCCCGCGCGCACCAGGCGCCGTGCCGCCAGGTCCAGCGCCTGGCTGGAGCCCTGCGTCAGCAGGACTTGCTCGGCGGTGGTGACGACCTCCTGCTCCGCCAGCAGGTCGCGCACCAGCTGGCGCAGTGGCGGGTAGCCCTTGGGCTCGCCGTAACCGCCCAGGTCGATCTCTTCGGCGGCCAGGGTGCGCAGGCTCTTTTTCAAGCCCTCCGCGAAGAGCCACTCGTTGGGCAGCCAGCCGCAGCCCGGCTTGCTGCGCAGCGCGCGGTTCTCGAAGATGCGCCGCATGTACCACATCGAATCGAAGGTGTAGTTACCGCGCGTGCTGGTCTGCGCCAGCGCGCCGGTGGCGCGGCTGCGCACGAAGAAACCGGAATGCGGACGCGAGGCGAAGAAACCGAGCGCGACCAGGCGGTCATACGCGTCGACCACCGTGTACACGCTGACTTCGTGCGAATGCGCGAACTGCCGGATCGAAGGCAGCTTGGTTCCCGCACGCAACTGCCCCTCTTCGATCATCCGGCGGAAGCCGTCGACGATCTGCGACACCAGCGGTGTCGGCAATTGGCTGTCGAGGGCAAACATCGGTGCGGGCTCTTAAGGGTTTGTGTGTACTGGTTGCATCGCCTGCACAGTGCATCGGCTGTAGCGGCCCATCTGTATATGTTAGCCGCGCACCTTCGTTCCTACAGTGCTGGCAACCCGGACAGGAAAGGCCTGACCGGAAAAGCAAGAGGAATGCCATGCAACGAGAGATTCATCTGACCAACGCCGCCCTGCTGGCGCGCCGCCAGGCCGCCGTGCCGCGCGGCGTCGGCCACGCCCATGCGATCTTCGCCGCCCGGGCGGAGAACGCCGAGGTGTTCGACGTCGAGGGTCGCCGCTACATCGACTTCGCCGGCGGCATCGCCGTGGTCAACACCGGCCACCGCCACCCGGCCGTGATCGCGGCCGTGAAGGACCAGCTGGACCGCTACACGCACACGGCCTTCCAGGTCCTGCCCTACGAGCCCTATGTGGAACTGGCCGAGAAGCTGAACGCGATGGCGCCCGGCGACTTTGCGAAGAAGACCGTGTTCCTCACCACCGGTGCCGAAGCGATCGAGAACGCGATCAAGATCGCGCGCGCCTACACGGGCCGGCCGGGCGTGATCGCCTTCGGCGGCGGCTACCACGGCCGCACGCTGCTGACGCTGGGCCTGACGGGCAAGGTGGCGCCGTACAAGACCGGCTTCGGCCCCTTCCCCGCCGACATCTTCCACGCCGTGTTTCCGGATGCCGCGCGCGGCGTCAGCGTGAACGACGCGATGGCGTCGATCGCCGCGATCTTCCGCAACGACATCGAGGCCGAGCGCGTCGCCGCCATCATCCTGGAACCGGTGCAAGGCGAAGGCGGCTTCAACGTCGCGCCGCCCGAGCTGATGCGCAAGCTGCGTGAGCTGTGCGACACGCACGGCATCCTGCTCATCGCCGACGAAATCCAGAGCGGCGCAGGCCGCACCGGCACCTGGTTCGCGATGGAGCAAATGGGTGTAGCGGCGGACCTCACGACCATCGCCAAGTCCATGGCCGGCGGCTTTCCCATCTCCGCGGTGATCGGCCGCGCCGAGGTGATGGATGCGCCCGGCCCAGGCGGGTTGGGCGGCACGTACGCGGGCAGCCCGGTGGGTTGCGCGGCGGGACTCGCGGTGCTGGAAGTGTTCGAGAAAGAAAACCTGCTGCAGCGCGCGCGCCAGATCGGTGAACGCCTGGGGTCCGGCCTGGCGACGCTGGCCCAGCGCCACACCTGCATCGCCACGGTGCGCGGGCTGGGTGCGATGGTGGCCTTCGAGTTGTCGCACGGCGGTGACCTGCACAAGCCCGACGCGGACCTGGCCAAGCGCGTGGCTGCGGAGGCGGCCCGGCGCGGCCTCATCCTGCTGACCTGCGGCACCTGGGGCAACGTGATCCGCATCCTGGTGCCGCTCACGGCCAGCGACGCGCTGGTGGACGAGGGCCTGGGCATCCTCGCCGAATCGCTCAACGCCTGCACCGCCTGAGGCCCGCCATGCAGGAAGCAACCCTGGCTTCGGCCGAATCGGCTCCGCGAGAGACGGCGCCGCGCGAACACGCCTCGCGCAGCCCCTCTTTGAAACTCCTTCAGCCGCCGCTGGTGAGCTTCAGCGACGTCAACAAGACCTACGACGGCGAGACGCTGGTCGTGCGCGACCTCAACCTCGACATCCGGCGCGGCGAATTCCTCACGCTGCTCGGCCCCTCGGGCTCGGGCAAGACGACGACGCTGATGATGCTGGCCGGCTTCGAAACGCCCACTACCGGCGAGATCAGCCTGGCCGGCACGCCCATCACCCGCACGCCGCCGCACAAGCGCAACTTCGGCATGGTGTTCCAGAACTACGCGCTCTTCCCGCACATGACGGTGGAAGAGAACGTGGCCTACCCCTTGAGCGTGCGCGGCATGAAGCGCGCGGACCAGCGGATCAAGGTCGCCACCGCGCTGGACATGGTGCAGTTGGGCGCACTCGGCTCGCGTTACCCATCCCAGCTCTCCGGCGGCCAGCAGCAGCGCGTGGCCCTGGCGCGCGCGCTGGTGTTCGAACCGCAGCTGGTGCTGATGGACGAGCCGCTAGGCGCGCTCGACAAGCAGTTGCGCGAGCACATGCAGATCGAGCTGAAGGAGCTGCACCGGCGCCTGGGCGTGAGCTTCGTCTACGTGACGCATGACCAATCCGAAGCGCTGACCATGTCGGACCGCGTCGCCGTGTTCAACGACGGCACGGTGCAGCAGGTCGACCGCGTCGACCGCCTGTACGAAACGCCGGCCAACCGCTTCGTCGCGGGCTTCGTCGGGGATACGACGGTGCTGGACGGCGTGGTGTACGGCAGTTCGGGCTCGTCCTGCGTGGTGAGTCTGGCCAACGGCGCTCGCGTGACCGGCGTCAACGTCAACGGCGCGCGCTCCGGCGACCACGTGCGCTGCTGCATCCGGCCCGAGCGGCTGGAGCTGACGGGCGTGCTGAACCAGGCCAACACCTTCGAGGCCACGGTCGCCGACGTCATTTACTTCGGCGACCACCTGAGGCTGCGCTGCGCGGTGCCGGGCCAACCTGATGCCACCGTGAAGCTGCCGCTGGGCAGCCATGAAGTCCCCTCGCGCGGCGACGCCATCTTCATCTATGCGGCCGAAGAGCACCTTCGCGTCTATCTGTAGTCCCCTTTCAACCCCGGAGAAAACCATGAACTTCAAACCCCTCGCCCTCGCCGCCTTCGCGGCCATCGTGCTGCCCGCAGCCGCGCAGACGCAGCTCACGGTCGTGAACTTCGGCGGCGCCAACGGCGCGGCGCAGAAGAAGGCCTTCGTCGAGCCTTTCGAGAAGTCCGGCGCGGCCAAGATCGTCAGCGTCGAATACAACGGCGAGCAGGCCAAGATCAAGGCGATGGTCGAGTCGCGCAAGGTGGTGTGGGACGTGGTCGAAGTCGAAAGCCCGGACATCGCCCGCGGCTGCGACGAAGGCCTGTTCGAGAAGCTGGACTGGTCCAAGGTCGGCGCCAAGGCCGACTTCCAGCCGGCCGCCGTGCACGAGTGCGGCATCGGCGTGTTCGTGTGGTCCACGGTGCTGGCCTACAACGCCGACAAGCTCAAGGATGCGCCCAACGGATGGGCCGACTTCTGGGACGTGAAGCGCTTCCCGGGCAAGCGCGGCATGCGCAAGGGTGCGCACTACAACCTGGAATTCGCACTGATGGCCGATGGCGTGAAGACCGCCGACGTGTACAAGGTGCTGGCGACGAAAGAAGGCGCTGACCGGGCTTTCCGCAAACTGACCGAGCTGCGCCCACACATCCAGTGGTGGGAAGCCGGCGCGCAGCCGCCGCAGTTCCTGGTGGCCGGCGACGTGGTGATGACCACCGCGTACAACGGCCGCATCGATGCCGCGCAGCGCGAAGGCCGTAACCTGAAGATCAGCTGGGGCGGCGGCATCTATGACCTCGACTACTGGGTCATCCCGAAGGGCACGCCGAACAAGGACCTGGCGACCCGCTTCATCGCGCTGGCTTCCTCGCCCGACGCGCAGGCCGAGTATGCGCGCCACATCTCCTACGGGCCCGTCAACAACAAGGCCCTGGCCAAGCTCTCGCCCACGGTGTTGTCGCAGCTTCCGACATCCACGGCCAACGCGAAGGACGCCGTGCAGCTGGACATCAAGTTCTGGGCCGACCAAGGCGAAGCCCTCGAAAAGCGCTTCGCCTCCTGGGCCGCTCAATAAGCACAAGGCCGCCAACCGATGCGCACCGACACCACCGCCACCGTTGAATCGGCGATCCAGCGCTACTTCGATCTGATGTACGACTGCGAAGTCGGCAGATTCGACGAGGTCTTTCATCCGACCGCGCAACTCCACGGCGTCATGGCGGGCGCACTGACCGTGTGGCCGGCCGCGGCCTACCGTGAAATCCTGGCCCAGCGCCGCTCCCCCAAGGAGCTCCAGGCGCGCCGCCAGGAGGAGGTTCTCCTGCTGGATACCGTCGGCGAAGACCAGGCGCTGGCAAAGGTGCGCGTCCGCATCAACGAGAAGCTGTTCGTCGATCACCTCTGCTTCTTGCGGGTGGAAGGCTGCTGGCGCATCACTTCAAAGACGTTTCATCTGGAGCAGGAGGCGGCATGAGCACGACGGCCGATTCGATCTCTCACTTCGAAAGTGCGCGGGTGATCGTCACGGAATGGCGCCTTCCCCCGGGCGCCGAGACCGGGCATCACGTCCATTCCCGCGACTATGTCGTTGTGCCTTTGACGGACGGCACCTTGCGCATGCACGACGGGCAAGGTGCCACCGACGTGCCGCTTTGCGCCGGTGCGGCCTGCGCCCGGCCGGCCGGCGTCGCCCACAACGTCACCAACCCCACGCACAGCGAGTTCCGGTTCGTGGAAATCGAACTCAAGTGACCGCACGGCGTTCTACCGACCACCCATTGCCCATGTCCTCCAGATGACCACCGCAACAATCAACCAGCCCGCGATGGCGCCATCCGCCCTGGCCGCTGCCCTGGCGGCACGAAGCCGGGCGCTCCAGCTCAAGGCTGCCGCCCTGACACTGCCGCTGCTCCTGTTCCTTCTCTTCACTCTGCTCGTTCCCATCGGCGCACTGCTGGTGCGCGCGGTGCAGAACCCCGAGGTGGTCAATGCGTTGCCGCGCACAGCCCAGGTGTTGGATAGCTGGGACGGCCGTGCCCTGCCGCAGCCTGCGGCTTTCGCCGCGTTGGCCACCGACCTCGGCTCACTGGCCGACAGCGCGGACGCCGGCGCCGTGTCGCGCCGTCTGAACCGCGACGCACCGGGTGCGCGCTCGCTGGTCATGGCGACGTTCCGCGCGCTGCCGCTGGGAACGGATCTTTCGCCCGATGAGGTGCAGCGCAAGATGCTGGCCCTGGACCCGCGCTGGGGCGAGCTGCCGTACTGGCACGCCATCGCCAACAACAGCTCGCGCTGGACGCCTAACTACCTGCTGGCCGCGGTCGACCTGCGGCGCGGAGCCAACGGCGCGGTGGAGGCCATGCCACCCGATGAACGGGTCTTCGGCCGCATCCTGGCGCGCACCTTCGGCATCAGCGCCGTGGTGACGCTGATCTGCCTGTTGCTCGCCTATCCGCTGGCCTGGTGGCTGTCCACCCTGTCCGCGCGCCGCGCCAATGTGTTGATGATCCTGGTGCTGGTGCCGTTCTGGACATCGATCCTGGTGCGCGTCGCGGCCTGGGTCGTGCTGCTGCAGCGTGAAGGCCTGGTCAACAAGGCGTTGCTGTCGCTGAACCTCGTGGGCGAGCCGCTCGCGCTCCTGTTCAACCGCACAGGTGTCGTCATCGCCATGGTCCACATCCTGCTGCCTTTCATGATCCTGCCGCTGTACAGCGTGATGAAGTCGGTACCGCCCACCTACCTGCGCGCCGCGGTGTCCTTGGGCAGCTCGCCCATCGCGGCGTTCTTCCGCATCTACGTGCCGCAGACGCTGCCCGGCGTCGGCGCGGGCGGGCTGCTGGTGTTCATCCTGTCCATCGGCTACTACGTCACGCCGGCCTTGCTGGGTGGGGCCGGCGACCAGATGCTGAGCTACTACATCGCGCAGTACACCAACGTCGACGTGAACTGGGGCATGGCCTGCGCGCTGGGTGCGCTTCTGCTCGCCGCAACGCTGGTGCTGTACGCGGTGTACCGCCGCATGGCCAAGACCGAACTGAGCCTGGGTTGAACCGCATGAACTTCCTCTCGACCATCAAACCCGCCTTCCCCGCCTACGCCACCGCCTGGGACAAGCTGGGCTGGTGGGCGGTGCGCGCGCTGTGCGTGTTCGTGCTGATCTACCTGCTGGTACCCATCCTTGCGATCATTCCGCTGTCGTTCTCCAGCAGTTCCTTCCTGGCCTACCCCATGCCCGGCTGGTCGCTGCAGTGGTACCACAACCTGTTCACGTCGGCCGAGTGGATGCGCGCGGCGAAGAACAGCTTCATCGTCGCACCCGCCGCGACGCTAATCGCGACCGTGCTGGGAACGGCCGCCGCCGTGGGCCTGGCGCGCGGCAACTTTCCCGGCAAGGGCCTGGTGATGGCGCTGTTGATCGCGCCCATGGTGGTGCCGGTGGTGGTGGTCGCCGTAGCCTGCTACCTCTTCTTCGCACGCCTGGGCCTCGCCGACAGCTACACCGGCCTGATCGTCGTGCACGCCGCTCTCGGTGCGCCTTTCGTCGTCACCACCGTGCTGGCGACGCTGCAAGGCTTCAACCACAACCTGGTCCGCGCCTCGCTCAGCCTGGGCGCGGGGCCGCTGCGAACCTTCTTCAAGGTCACACTGCCGGTGATCGCACCCGGTGTCATCTCGGGCGCGCTGTTCGCGTTCGCCACTTCGTTCGACGAGGTGGTGGTGACGCTGTTCATCGCCGGACCCGAGCAGTCCACGTTGCCGCGCCAGATGTTCACCGGGATCCGCGAGAACATCAACCCGACCATCGCCGCCGCGGCCACGCTGCTGATCCTGTTCACCACGGCCTTGATGCTGGTGCTGGAATGGCTGCGCGGGCGGCGCCGTTGACCCCAACAAGCAGGAGACAAGCATGAAGTTGAATCACGTGTTCGTCGTCGCGGCCGCCGCCGCCGCACTGTCGGCCGCGGCCCAGCAGCCGCTCACCGTCGCCAACTTCGGGGGCGCCAACGGCAAGGCGCAGGAAGTGGCGTTCCTGGCGCCTTTCACCCGCTCCACCGGCATCCCCGCGCGCGGCGTCGAATACACGGGCGACATGGCGGCGCTGCGCGCCATGGTGAAGGAGCGCAAGATCGAATGGGATGTGGTCGAGGTGGAGTCGGCCGACCTCAAGCCCGGCTGCGATGCGGGGCTGTTCGAGCGCGTCGAGCGCTCCAGCTTGTCGCAGGCCGGCATGCTGCTGCCGGGGACCGTCCAGGAATGCGGCGTCGGCGCCTTCGTCTGGTCGACCGTCATGGCCTATGACACCACCCGCTTCAAGGAGCCGCCGCGCAACTGGAAAGACTTCTGGGACGTGCAGCGCTTCCCGGGCAAGCGAGGCCTGCGCAAGGGCGCGCGCTACAACCTGGAGATCGCGCTGATGGCCGATGGCGTGCCCCGCTACGAGGTCTACGCCGCGCTCGCCACCGAAGCCGGCATCAAGCGCGCGCTGACCAAGCTCGAAGCGCTCAAGCCGCACATCGTGTGGTGGGAGTCCGGCTCGCAGCCGCCAAAACGCCTTGCCGCAGGCGAAACCAGCATGTCCACTGCATTCAACGGCCGCATCGCGGCGGCCAACCGCGATGGCGTCGTGCCGCTGGGCATCGCGTGGAGCGACGCAATCTATGAACTGGACTATTGGGCCATCGTCAAGGGCTCGCCGCGGCGCGAACAGGCCAGGGCGTTCATCAACTTCGCGACGTCCGAGGAAGCGCAACTGGCCTTCTCCCGCGAAATCCCCTACGGCCCCACGCACATGAACGCAATCATGCGCTACGACACCGGACGTGCCCGGCCGGCCGTGGGCGCGCACGTGGCCGACCTGTCCATGGCCAGCAGCGACCTGCCCTCAGCGCCGGGCAACATGCGGCGCGCACTGGCCTTCAATGCCGGCTTCTGGACGACGCACGGCACCGCGCTGGAAAGCCGCTTCGCCCAACGGATGAATTGACCGCGACCTGGCGTCGCTTTGCACCCTGGAGATGTACCCGTGAACATGAAAACTTCGCCCCTTGCCCTGCTCAAGGACCCCACCCTTTTCAAGACAGACGCGCTGATCAATGGCGAGTGGCTCAGTGGCGCAACACGGTTCGACGTGCACGACCCCAGCAGCGGGACGAAACTTGCCGACGTCGCCAACCTGGGTTCACCGGACGCGCAAGCGGCCATCGCCGCCGCCAACGCCGCCTGGCCGGCCTGGCGCAACAAGACCGGCAAGGAGCGCAGCATCATCCTGCGCAAGTGGTTCGACCTGCTGATGGCCAACCAGGAAGACCTGGGCCGCATCATGACCGCCGAGCAAGGCAAGCCTTTCGCCGAAGCGAAGGGTGAGGTGGCCTACGGCGCGAGCTTCGTCGAGTGGTTTGCCGAAGAGGCCAAGCGCGTCAATGGCGAAACGCTGCCTCCCGTCGACAACAACCGCAGGCTGATGGTGATCCGCCAGCCGATCGGCGTGTGCGCGGCCATCACGCCGTGGAACTTCCCGCTGGCGATGATCACGCGCAAGGTGGCGCCCGCGCTCGCGGCCGGCTGCCCCGTCGTGATCAAGCCCGCCGAGCTGACGCCGCTGACCGCACTGGCCGCCGCCGAGCTGGCGATCCGTGCCGGCATTCCGGCCGGCGTGCTCAATGTGCTCACCGCCGACGGCGCCAACAGCATTGCCGTCGGCAAGGTGTTCTGCGCCAGCGACGTCGTGCGCCACATCAGCTTCACCGGCTCCACCGAGGTCGGCCGCATCCTGATGGCGCAGAGCGCGCCCACTGTCAAGAAGCTCAGCCTGGAGCTGGGCGGCAACGCGCCCTTCATCGTGTTCGAGGACGCGGACATCGACTCCGCCGTCGAAGGCGCCATCGCCAGCAAGTACCGCAACGCCGGCCAGACCTGCGTCTGCACCAATCGCTTCTATGTGCAGGAAGCGGTGTACGAGCAGTTCGTGCAGAAGCTTGCGGCCAAGGTCCAGGCGTTCAAGGTGGGCAACGGATTCGAAGACGGCGTCGTGCAAGGTCCCTTGATCGAGGACGCAGCCGTGGACAAGGTCCAACGCCACGTCGACGACGCCCTGGCCAAGGGCGGCAAGGTGGTGGTGGGCGGCAAGAAGCTGCAGGGCCGGTTCTTCGAGCCGACGGTAATCGCCGATGCGACGGGCGACATGCTCTGCGCGCGGGAAGAAACCTTCGGCCCGCTGGCGCCCGTCTTCAAGTTCAAGACCGAGCAGGAAGCGATTGACGCCGCGAACAACACCGAGTTCGGCCTGGCCAGCTACTTCTACAGCCGCGACGTCGGCCGCATCTTCCGCGTGGGCGAGGCACTGGAGTACGGCATGGTCGGCATCAACACCGGCCTCATCTCCATCGAGCACGTGCCATTCGGCGGCGTGAAGCAGTCGGGCCTGGGGCGCGAAGGCTCGCGCCACGGCATGGACGAGTACCTCGAGATGAAGTACATGTGCCTGGGCGACGTGCTCAAGTAGCGGTTCGAGAGGCGAGCCGGTCCGGCTAGAATCGGGCCTGACGCGGGTGTAGTTCAATGGTAGAACGGCAGCTTCCCAAGCTTTAGACGTGGGTTCGATTCCCATCACCCGCTCCAAATAAGCTTTGGGCGAGATCCTCAAGGAGATGGTGGGGAAATCACAGCCCGGCGACAACACCGGGGCCCCACATCAAGAACACTCCCGTCCCGCAGCGCGCAGGCTACCTGCACGGCCTTGCGCAACCTGACCTCACGCTGGTGCTGCGCATTGCGCGTCCCGCCCGATGGGACGCCGCCAAGCTCGATGGCTGGCTCGCCCGTTCGTTCGGCGTCGAACCCGGGCCTGTCCCCATTGCCCCGGAAGACGATGAGGCGCACGCCCTCATGCGTGCATTTACCTGGCGTGCCCTCCACCTGGGCACCGCACTGCTGCGTGCGGTGAAGATTCCCGCGCTTGCGCCTTGCCGCATCCTCGCCATCGCGGGTGGGCCGAACATCTTCGAAGTCCGGTTCGCGGCCCCCCGCATCGACCGGTTGAGCCCCGAAGTGCCGGGCCGCGAGGCGGCAGAGCACAAGGCCCACGAATTCGCATTCGGCAATGCCGTGCGGACGCTCCACGGAATGTGTGCCCTCGAGGAGGCGCCCCAGGCCACCGCACACGCGCACGACGAGCTGCAGCAGTCCTTCGTCAAGACCTTGGATGCGATGGTTCAAGGTGGTGGGTCGACGGTACCGCTGCTGCAGGCAGCGTTCAGCCTGGACATCCCCTTCCGCCACCTGAGCGCAGGCGTCTTCCAGCTGGGATGGGGCAGCGCGGCGCGGCGTGTCGATCGCGGCGCCATCCAGTTCGACTCGGCGATCGGCGCGCGCATGGGTCAGGACAAGGCCGTCTCCGTGGCCTTGATGCGCGATGCGGGCCTGCCGGTGCCGGCGCAGGAGCGCGTGCCGCCGGGCGATGACGGAACGCAAGCCGCTCGGCGCCTGGGCTGGCCCGTCGTGGTCAAGCCGGCCGACCGCGACCGCGGTGAAGGCGTCACGGTGGACATCGTGAATGACGCCAGGCTGGCCAGCGCGATCGCGCAAGCGTCGAAGTTTTCGCGCCGCGTGCTGATGGAGCGCCAGGTGACGGGTGTGTGCCACCGCGTCGTGGTCGCCGCGAACGAAGTGCTGCTGGTGTCCAAGCGCCTTCCCAAGCTGGTCCGGGGCGATGGCGTGCATTCGGTCGCGCAGCTGGTGGCCCGCGCCAACGAAGAGGAAATGGCGAAACCGCCATGGACGCGCCTGAAGCCCTTTCCCCTGGATGAAGTCGCGCTGGCCTGCCTGGCCCAGTCGGGCCTCTCGCCCTCGTCGGTCCCGCCGGAGGGCCACCCCGCGCCGCTGCGCCGCATCCAATCGTCAGCCGAAGGCGGCGTGGTCGAGGATTGGACCGACCGCATCCATCCGGACAACGTCGAGATCGCACTGAAGGCCGCCCGCCTGTTCGGCTTTGCCATCGCCGGCATCGACATCATTTCGCAGGACATCAGCCGCCCATGGCACGAGAACGGGGCCGTCCTGAACGAGGTGAACTATTCGTCGCTGCTGCCCAGCCGGTTGTCGGCCCACGTGCTGCCGATCCTTCTGCGCAAGTTTTTTGCGGCAGACGGCCGTATTCCGGTCGACCTCGTGATGGGCGGCCCCGAAGCGGCGGCGGAGGGGCTGCGGCTGCGGGCCGCCCACGCCGAAGCGGGGCTGCGCTGCTGCATGGCCGGCCATGAACGCGTGGTCGCGGCCGATGGCAAGGAAATGCCGGTCGCGGCACAGGGCCTGTTCGGGCGCACGCTGGCATTGCTGCTCGACCCGGACGTGGACGCGCTGGTGCTCGTCGTGCAGACGGACGAGTTGCTGCGCACCGGGTTGCCGGTAGACCGCATCAACCGCGTCGTGGAAACCGCGGACGCTGCGGGGGCTCCGTGGCTGGGCGGAATGCGCGAATTGATTGGGCGCTATCGCACCGAAGCCATGTAGCTGGCCGCGGCCCGCATGACCGATGCACCCGTCGGCGTGAGGCGGCCATGCTCGGCGACCACGCCGTGCCCAGACCAGAAGTTGACCGCATCGCTCTTGCGCGCCGCTTCGGCCCTGCGCTGCGCCTCATCGTCCAGCTGCCCGCTTTCCAGCAGGTGCGACATCGCCCAGTGCATGCGCGCCGAGACGAACGTCGCGTGGAAAATGCCATCCATGGGCCGCTCGTCGACACGAAGGGGCGAGCGGTACAGCTCGTCGTCCTCGTTCTCCACCAGCGCCTCGTCTGCCGCGCAGGCATAGAGAAGGAGGTGCGCGCTCTCGTGCGCCATGACCTCGACCATCGTCACTTCGTCGGGGTGGGAGGTCGCGTTCAGGAACAGCCCGCCCCAAAGCATGTAGCCCGAGCCGCCGTCGAACTGGTATTTTGCTTTCGGGTCGCCAACGACCAGGATGACGTCGCTGACCAGCGCGTCGAATTCGGCGGCCAGGCCCGGTACAGCCCGTTCCATCAGTGCGAAGCTGCGCAGCAGTCGCTCACCATAGGCCGACGCCAAATCGGGCGAGGGCGGCGCGATGAGGAAGCTGATGTTCGGGTCGGAGTCGAGCTGGCGGGCATAGAGCGCCAGGTGGCGCACGTGCGCGGACGCGTCGAGCGGCAGCACACGCCAGCGGCCGGCCAGCGGCACTTCCCGCAGGAGCTCTTCGAGCTTCGCCTGTGCCAGCCCGGCGTCGTCACCCTCGACCAGGGCAAGCACGAGCTCACTGTAGATGCCGAACGTCGAGGCTGGATACCGGGCGCCGGCACGCATGCGCGCCGCCATGGCGGCGAGCGATGCATCGTCGAAGGGAATCTGCCCGCGGACCTGGTCGCCGATGTGGACAAGACTGTCGGCCAGCGACAGCCGCATGCGCGCATCGAGCGTGCGGGCCCGGGCGCCGTCGGGCGCGAAAGAAAAAGCGACCAGGGCTCAGCCGGACTTCACGCCGGATTTGGTGCCCAGTTTGGTACCGACCTTTCCGGCAACCTTGCCGCCCACCTTGGGGCCGGCCTTCGTGCCGGAGATACGGGCCACGGGCGTCTCGACGCGCTTGTCCGCGAGGATCTTGAAGCCATAAAGACGGGACAGGTCGAGCTGGATGAACGGCATGGTAAGTCTTTGTCTTGAAAGCGGATTCGCGATCCTATCAGGGAACATGGACGCTGCAAACCGGGCACGGCCGTCGTCGGATGGGAAGACAGAGCATATATTCGCAACCCAGACCATGAACGTCATTGCCCCACTTCACCGCGGCATCCTGCATCCGCTGGCCACCGCCCTGCTGCTCGCGGCAAGCGTGGCCCAGGCCCAGACGTTGCCGGCACCGGCCACTGTCGTCGAGTCGTCGGTCGAACAATCGCAGCGTGCGATGGCTGCGGGCAAAGCGACGGCGCAGTCGCTGACACAAACCAGCCTTGCGCGCATCCGGCATCTCGATCGCTCGGGCCCGGCCCTGCACGCCGTGTTGGAGACGAATCCCGACGCGTTGCCGATCGCGCGCCAGCTGGACGCCGAGCGCAGATCCGGGCGCGTGCGCGGCCCGCTGCACGGGATCCCGGTTCTCTTGAAGGACAACATCGACACCGGCGACCGCATGCAGACCTCGGCCGGCTCACTCGCTCTCACCGGAGCGCCAGCACCGCGGGATGCGTTCATCGTCAAGCGGCTGCGTGCAGCCGGCGCGGTGATCATCGGCAAGACCAACCTTTCGGAGTGGGCGAACATCCGCTCGAGCAAGTCGAGCAGCGGCTGGAGCGCCCGCGGTGGCCAGACCAGGAACCCGTACGCATTGGCGCGCAATCCCTGCGGTTCGAGTTCGGGAACGGGTGCGGCCATCGCCGCCAGCTTCGCGGTGGTCGGGATCGGCACGGAAACAGACGGTTCCATCGTGTGCCCCAGCAGTGCGGCCGGGCTGGTGGGCCTGAAGCCCACCGTGGGCCTGGTGAGCCGCAGCGGCATCATCCCCATCTCGCGTTCGCAGGACACCGCCGGGCCGATGACTCGGAGCGTGGCCGACGCCGCCGCAGTGCTCACCGCGATCGCGGGCACCGACCCTGAGGACCCGGCCACCCGGGCCGCGCAAGGACACGTCGAAGCGGACTACCGCGCGTTTCTCAAGGCGGATGGGTTGAAGGGCGCGCGCATCGGCGTCGCGCGCAAGAAGGTGACGGGCTACAGCGTCCAAACCGACAGGCTGTTCGAACAGGCCATCGCCGACTTGAAACGCCTGGGCGCCGAGATCGTCGACCCGGCGGATTTCGGCAGCTTGGGCGACTACGACGACGACGAGTTGGAAGTGCTGCTGTACGAATTGAAGGCGGACTTGAATGCTTACCTGGCGAAGCGCACCGGTGTGCCCGTGCGGACGCTCGCCGACGTCATTGCCTTCAACGAAAAGCACAAGGGCCGCGAGATGCCGTGGTTCGGGCAGGACTTGTTCGAGAAGGCGCAGGCCAAGGGGCCGCTCACGGAAGAGGCTTACCTGAAGGCGGCCGAGAAGTCGCGGCGGCTGGCGCGTGCAGGCATCGACGACGTACTGGCACAGCACCGGCTCGACGCGATCGTTGCGCCCACCGGCTCACCGGCGTGGCTCACCGATCACGTGAACGGCGACTCGTTCCAGGGCTCGAGTTCGTCGCCTGCGGCGGTGGCCGGCTATCCCAGCATCACCGTGCCGATGGGGTTGGCGATGGGGCTGCCAGTCGGCATGTCGTTCGTGGGGACGGCGTGGTCCGAGGGCAAGCTGTTGCGGCTGGCGTATGCGTATGAGCAGGGGACGCGGCATCGGCGGGCGCCCCGGCTGAGATAGCCGTCATGTGGGACGGCGCTCACCGGTCAAGACTTTCAACCCGCTCAATTTGGAGAAGTCACGATCATGCGTCACCAATGCGACGGCCCCTATCTCGAGCGCAGTGGCGGCCAGGAGAGCATCCGGAAGGCGCAGGCCGGTGGAAGCCCTCAAGCGCGCGGCGGTGACCGAAATTTCTGCCGTCACAGGCATGAGGTCGAACGAACCGAGCGCCCTCTCGTAGCGCTTGGCCAGCGCGTCCAATCCTTGTTTCAGCGGACCGACAAGGACTTCGGCGAGGCTGATCGTGGAAACAGCGATCTGAAGCCGGCCGCTTTCGGCCGCCTCGAACAAACCGTCGAAGAGAGGAGCGAAGGTCGGGTGGTCTTCGAGGATGTAGATCAACGGCGCTGTATCGACAACGACCAAATCGCCATCGTCGAGGCCTGCCCACAGGGCTGAGGATTTTCGCGAGGCCATGACCCGCTACTTCGTCCATTCCTCGCGCAGGTCTGCGATTTTCTGTGCGGGAGACTTGCCCCACAGTCCCTTGCCAGTACCCCGCAATGCCAGGAACGACTGCTTGCGACGCGACTTGAGCAGCAATTCCGGCCCCACGATGGCCGCGTACGGCTTGCCGTGCTTGGTCAGCAGGCTGCCCATGCCGCTGTGCGCCGATTCCGCAAGTTGAGGCAGTTGCTTGCGAGCCTGTTCCAAACCGATAGTGCGAGTTGCCATGAATTTCCGATCTGTACAGTCTGTACATTATAGATCGAACTCACTCCCATAAACCGAGCTGTTCGCCACCCTGCCCGCTCGGCGCCGGCGGCCCGAGCTCCCTTCCCGGCGTGACGCCGAAGCGCTCCACGACTTCGTAGCGTGCCGGCTTGGCCTGCGGATACAGCACCGACCAGACCAGCACGACCTCGTCGACCCGCCAGCGGATAGGCTGCACCGCCTCGGGCGGTCTGGCCTGGGCCGCGTTGCGCGCCAGGGTCACGTGGGCTTTGAAAGTGTTGTGCACAACGGGCAGTCCAGCCTGCGACACGGCTTCCGCCACGCGCCCTTGCAGCGCCTGCAACCCATCGTGGTCCGCGGGCCTCAACACCGCGACGTGGTTACGCCAGACTTCCGGGACGCGCAACTCCAGCTCCAGCGGCGTGACAACGACTTCGCGCAACGCCTTGCGCAAGCGCTGCTCGGGCGCCAAACCAACCTCACCGAGGAAACAGAGCGTGAGGTGATAGCACCCGAATCGTGTGGGCTTTGCCTGTTCGGGCCATTCCCATTGGCGGCAGTGGCGCTGGATGGCAGCCTGCAGTTGGCGATCGGGCATGAGGCCGATGAAGAGGCGGTGCGGCGTGGGGATCGCGCTCGTGGCCATCAATGAAAGTCCCGGCTTTTGCTGCTCTGCTGGCCCAGGCGGCCGAGCAGCGGGGTCAGGTCTTTCATCCGCTCGGCGACCAGGTGCCGCACCTCGCCGCCGCTGTCCTCATCGCGCTGCCATTTGCCCCACACGGCGAGCAGGCGCGAGCGCAACAGCGCTTCGCGCTGCTTCTCGCGCACATGCCGCCACACGATCACGTTCACCGGGCCTGTCTCGTCTTCCAGGGTGACGAAGATCGTACCGTTGGCCGTCTGCGGCTGCTGGCGCACGGTGACGATGCCGCAGGCCGCGACGCGCTGTCCGCTGGGCAAGTGGTGCAACTCTTTTGCATTGAGCAGTTTCATGCGCGAAAGGCGCGGCCGCAATAGCGCCAGCGGATGGCGGCGCAAGGTCAGGCCCATGGAGGCGTAGTCGAAGACGATCTCCTCGCCTTCGGCCGCGGGAGGCAGGCTCAACGCCTCTTCGTTGACAGGCGCGCCTTGCAGCAGGGCCGGCGCGCGCCGCTGGGCGGCCGCGTCCCACACCTGCTGGCGGCGATGGCCCGAAAGTGACATCAGCGCGTCTCCCGCCGCCAGGGCGTTGATGTCTTTCATGTCCAGCTCGGCTCGTATCGCCATGTCTTCGGTGCTGGTGAAAGCAGCTTGCTCGCGAGCCGCGACGACGCGCTGGCCCCCTGCTTCGCTCAGGCTGCCGATCATGCGCAGGCCGAGGCGGACGGCGGGGCGGGAAGAATTGGAATCTGACCCCAATTTGCAGTCCCAGTCGCTGTGGGAAACGTCGGGCGGAAGTACTTGCACGCCATGGCGGTCCGCATCCTGGATCAGCTGCGAGGGCGAGTAGAAACCCATGGGCTGGGAGTTGAGCATGGCAGCCAGGAAGCATTCGGGTTCGTGGCATTTGAGCCAGCTGCTCGAATAGGCCAGCAGCGCGAAGCTGTAGGCGTGGCTTTCGGGGAAGCCGTAGTCGCCGAAGCCTTCGATCTGCTTGAAGATGCGATGGGCGAATTCCTCGGAGTAGCCCTTGCCCAGCATGCCGCCGACCAGCCTGCGCTGGTATTTGTCGACGCCGCCTTTGCGCTTCCACGCGGCCATGGCGCGGCGCAGCCCATCGGCCTCCGAGGCGCTGAAGCCGGCGGCGATCATCGAAATCTCCATCACCTGCTCCTGGAAGATGGGGATGCCCAGCGTGCGCTCCAATGCCTTCTTGAGGCGCGGCTCCTGGCCGGGAAGCTCCTGGGAAGAGCGCTCGTACTCGATCGTCTTTTTCTGCGCCACGCGCTCGCGCGCCTTCAGGTACGGGTGCACCATGCCGCCCGAGATCGGCCCGGGCCGCACGATGGCCACTTCCACCACCAGGTCGTAGAACACCTTGGGCTTCAGGCGCGGCAGCATCGACATCTGGGCCCGGCTTTCGATCTGGAACACGCCCACGGTGTCGGCTTTGCGGATCATTTCGTAGGTTGCCGGATCTTCCGAGGGGATGTCGTAACGGGTGAACGGCACGCCGCGCCGCTGGCTCACGAAGTCCAGGCAGCGCCGGATGGCAGTGAGCATGCCCAGCGCCAGCACGTCGACCTTCATCAGCCCCATGTCCTCCAGGTCGTCCTTGTCCCACTGGATGACGGAACGGTCCTTCATGGACGCGTTTTCCACCGGCACCAGGCTCGTGAGCCGGGTCTGCGTGAGCACGAAGCCGCCCACGTGCTGGCTCAGGTGGCGCGGAAACCCCATGAGGTCCTCGGTGAGCTCCAGCCACAAGCGGGCGTTTTGCTCGCTGATTTCAACGCCCGTGGCCTGCGCCAGTTCACCCAGGCGGCCGGTGGCCAGCTCATCGTCGAACCAATGATGGTCCTTGGCGAAGGCGTCGATCAGCGGTTCGGCGACGTCCAGGGCCTTGCCCACATCGCGGATAGCGCTGCGGGTTCGGTAGCAGATGACCACCGCGGCAATCGCGGCACGCTCGCGCCCGTACTTGTCGTAGATGTACTGGATGACCTCTTCACGCCGCTCGTGCTCGAAGTCCACATCGATGTCGGGTGGCTCGTTGCGGCGGTCGATGCTGATGAAGCGCTCGAGCAGCGGGTTGGAATGTTCGGGGTCGGCCGCCGTGATGCCCAGGCAATAGCACACGACCGAGTTGGCCGCCGAACCGCGGCCCTGGCAGAGAATTTCCTTGCTCTCGGCGAACCGCACGATGTCGTGCACCGTGAGGAAGAACATTTCATAGTTGCACTGGCGGATCAGGGCCAGTTCCTTGGCCAGGTAGCGTTTGATCTTGAACGGCGTGGCCTTTCCCGCATAGCGCCGGCGCATGCCTTGCAGGACAAGATCCCGCAACCCCTGCGTCGGCGTCATGCCCGCGGGCACGGTTTCCTGCGGGTAGTCGTATTGGATGGAGGTCAGGTCGAAATTGCAGCGCGCCGCCACTTCCACCGTGGCGGCCAGCAGTTCGGGCGGATAGATTTCGGCCAGGCGCTTGCGCTGGCGCAGGTGCCGCTCGGCATTGGCCTGCAGCTCGAACCCGCATTGCGCTACCGGCTTGCCCACGCGCACGGCCGTGATCACGTCATGCAGGCGTTTGCGCGAGCGCACGTGCATGTGCACATCGCCGGCGGCCACCAGGGAGACGCCGCATCGCTCGCCGGCCTTCTGCAGCGTAGCCAGCCAGAGATCGTCGTCGAGCTGGTGCAGCAGCTCCACCGCCAGCCACACACGGGAGCCGAGAAGTCCCACCGCCTTCGCGAGGCTGGTGCAAATCTCTTCCGGGCCGGCAGCGGCGTTGCGCTTGGGCACGTAAAGGATTTCGCAGCCGGCCAGCTGGCTGAAATCGCTGGCATCCCAGCCCACGCGGTATTCGCCCTTGGGCGCCGTCATCCGCGCGGCGGTGATGAACTCGCACAGGCCACCCCAGCCTTCCATGTCGCGCGCGATGGCGACCAGGCGGCAATCGCCCATGTCGAATTCGCTGCCAAATAACAGCTTGAAATCACGCAAACGCTGCTGGCTGGGATGCTGCGCTTCGAGCCTCTCGATAAATGCCTTGTACTCCTTCAGCCCCGACCAGGCCCGCACCACCCCGGCGACCGAACATTCGTCGGTGATGGCCAGGGCGGCATAGCCCAGGTCGTAGGCGCGGCGCACCAATTCCTGCACATGCGAAGCCCCGCGCTGGAAGCTGAAATTGCTGAGGCAATGCAGCTCCGCATAACCGGGCAGCAAGTCAGGGCCTTCCCCCAGCACGGGAGGCACGTCGCGCTCCTCGTTGAGGAACGGGCCGGATTTGACATGGTATTCAGGCATACAGGCCCTGCAGATACCAGCGGAACTCCTGGGCCCGCTCCAGCCCCCGCGCCAGTTGCGCCGGCCGCTCGCGATAGATCCACACCAGCCCCGCTTCTTCGCTGCGCGCGATGAAGTAGTCGCGCAGCGCCGGCTTGCCGCCTTCCCACCAGCCGGTTTCGACGCGGTACAGCCGCGTCAGGCGGCGCAAGGGGCCGCAGTAATGGGGAACGCTGTTGTGGACTTCGAGTGGCAAAGGCCGAGGCAGGAGCCAAGGGGGATAGAGAGAGTCTGTCATTGCGGGCTTGACCCGCAATCCATCTCCACGCGCCGGCACCCAACACTGCATCCGCTCCGGCCGATGATCCGCGCACGCCTGCGCCACCACCACATTCCCCTCCCCCAGCCGCACACTGAGCCGCTCCACCAATTGATGCAGCCTCTCGCCCTTGACGTTGTCTTCCGGCAGCAGGCTCTTGTCGGCGCCGCCCCAGGGCATGGTTTCGATCGAGCGCAGGCGCAGGTGATTGGCCGGTGCCGACAGCGTTGCACGCGACAGGTGTTCGCCGACCAGTCGCCTCAAATGCGAGATGTCCTGCGTGGGCTGCGCGGTGCGCACCGTCAACTGCTCGTGGCTGGGCAGGCGCACGCCGTTCAGGCGCCGCAGGTCCAGCGTCCACTCCAGCTCCAGCGCCAGCACGCCGCGATGACGCGCCTGCAGCCACACCTGCAATTGTGTGAGCAGACGCTGCGCGCTCCACATCAGCTCGGGTGCGGTGGTGGCCAGCGACACCAGTTCGAACTTCATGTCGAACTCCTCGGGCAATTGCAGCCACGGGTAGCGCTCGGGCCGCTCGCCATAAGCCGCGTCGAGGGCGTCCAGTAAGGCGGCGCCGAAGCGCCGCGCCACGCCGGCACGCGGCAAGGCCCGCAGCTCACCCCAGGTGCGGCAGCCGGTGCGTTCCAGCGTGGGCACGTGCTCGCGGGCGGCGGTGAGCAGTTCCAACGGCAGGTCTTGCGGCGGCCGGGCCGGCGCCGTCTCACCGCGCAGCTTCTGGCGCAGCAGGGCCAGGGCCGTGAGCGAGGTGGCGCCCTGCGCCCACTGCGGGGCAGTCAGCGGCTCACATTCCTTGAGCAGCAGGCGCAGCAGGCGCTTGCGTCCGCCCCAGAGCTTTTCCGATGCGGACACTTCGAGCAGCAGTGCCTCATCCACCGGCGCCACGCGCGGCGTGAACTGCAACGCGCGCCAGCCCCAGGCGGTACGCTCGTCTTCATTCGAGGGCAGCAGCGCGATCCAGTACATGCGATCTCCTGGGCAAAGTAACGACCGGCGAAACGGCCGGCGCGGGCGCAGGTGCGGCGCGTCCCTTGCGCGCATCCAGAAGCGCTGCCACGCGCGCGGCATGGGCCGGCAATGACAGCGGCATCTCCAGCGGCGGGCCGCGGCGCTTCAGGATGTGCAGCTGCAGCGCGTCGATGCCCTCGGCCAGCAACCGCAGCCGCGCCGGCGATGCGTCGTGGCGCGCATCCACCCCGCGAAAGACGAACAGCAGCTTGTCGTGCTGCTGCGCCGCCATGTGCAGGCGCCGCAGCTCGGCGCTCTTGGCCTGCGGCAGCCACGCCAGCACGGCCGCCACGTCGGCGCAGCGCAAGGCCTGCTCGGTGGCCCACAACCGCGGTGCGGGCTTGTCGGCCTTGACGCACAGCAGGCGCTCGCCCGGCAAGCCCTGGGCCGCGAGGCTGGGGCCGAACGGTTCAAACGGTGCGCTCACCAGCACCACCGGCCCGACTTGCTTGACGATGGCTTGGGCCAAGCCCGGCAACAGCAGTTGCCAGACATGCGGGCCGGCGCGCTCTTGCAGCACTTCCACCATGCTGCCCACCGGCCAGCCGCCGCCGGGCAATTGCGCATCGAGAGTGGCATGGCCCGTGGGCACAACCACTTCTTCGGCTCGCGCCAGCTCGGGCACCCGCCACACATTGGGGAGGGAAGCGGGTTCTATGAGGCGCAGGCGGGCAGTCACGGGGAAATTTGGGCTAGGATGCTGTTTCTTTATACAGTCTTTTCCAGCTCCCCGGAAGCCGTCGTTTGGTTTAAACGCCGTCCAAAACCGAGAGTCCCAATTTGGGACTAAAATCCATGCGTGTGATCGCCTTGAAAAACATCCGCGACTTCTGTGAGCGCCATCCCCCGGCATCTGAAGCATTGAAGGCTTGGACCGAGGAAGCGCGCACTGCGTCATGGAAAACCCCGCAAGACATCAAGAATCGCTACAGCAGCGCCAGCTTCCTGCGCGGCAATCGCGTGGTGTTCAACATCAAGGGCAATGAGTACCGCCTCATCGTCGCCGTGGCCTATCGGTTCGAAGCGGTCTACATCAAATTCATCGGCACCCACGCGCAATACGACGCCGTGGATGCGGAAACCATCGAAATGGAGTGACCGCATGGACATCCGCCCCATCCACACCGACGCCGATTACCGGGCGGCGCTCAAGGCCGCCTCCGCCTATTTCGACAACGAGCCCGAGCCGGGCACTGAAGACGCGGACCGCTTCGAAATACTGATCACTCTGATCCAGGCCTGGGAAAGCAAACACTTCCCGCTGGAAATGCCCGACCCGATCGAAGCGATCAAATTCCGGATGGAACAGTCGGGCCTGGCGATAAAGGATCTCGAACCCATGATCGGCCGGCCCAATCGCGTCTATGAAGTGCTCAACAAAAAGCGCCCGCTGACGCTGGCCATGATTCGCCGCCTTCATCGCGGCTTGGGTATCCCGGCCGAAGTGCTGGTTGCCGAAACCTGATCATCGATGGGCAGGAAATTGACACCCAACGACTTCCGCGGCGATTCCCACGAAGTCGCCTCCACGCTCATCGGTGCCACCTTGCTCATCGACGGCGTCGGCGGCCGCATCGTCGAAACCGAGGCCTACGACCGCGAGGACGCGGCCTCGCACAGCTTCTCCGGCCCCACGCCGCGCAACGAGGTGATGTTCGGCCCGCCGGGCCGGGCCTATGTGTATCGCTCCTACGGCATTCACTGGTGCCTGAATTTCGTCTGCAACGACGAAGGCCATGGCGCCGGGGTGCTGATCCGCGCGATCGAGCCCACGCACGGCATCGACCTGATGCGCGCGCGCCGCGGCCTGGATGATGTGCGACTCCTGTGCTCGGGGCCCGGCCGGGTCGGCCAGGCGCTGGGCATCACGCGCGAGCTCAACGGCTGCCGGCTCGACCGCAAGCCCTTCCAGGTGCTGGCGGCGCCCGAAGCGGTGCCTGTGGTGACGGGCCCGCGCATCGGCATCACCAAGGCGATGCACGTGCCGTGGCGCTTCGGACTCGCCGGCTCGCGCTTCGTCAGCCGCAGATTCTGCTAGGAACTCAGCCCGCGTCGATGAACAGCGTGGCCGGATATTCCAGCAAGCCCCGTAGCGCCTGCACGAACTCGGCCGCCACCTGGCCGTCCACCACCCGGTGGTCGAACGACGACGACAGGTTCATCATCTGGCGCGCCACCACGGCGCCGCCGCGCATCACCGGGCGCAACACCATGCGATTGACGCCCACGATCGCCACTTCCGGGTGATTGATGATGGGCGTGGAGACGATGCCGCCCAGCGCGCCCAGGCTGGTGATGGTGATGGTCGAACCGGACAGGTCTTCGCGCGTCGCCTTGCCGCTGCGCGCGCCCTCGGCCACGCGGGCCAGCTCGGTGGCGCTTTCCCACAGATCGAGGTCCTGCGCGTGGTGGACCACGGGCACCAGCAGCCCGGCCTCGGTCTGTGTGGCGATGCCCAGATGCACCGCGCCATGGCGCTTGAGCACACCGGCCGTGTCGTCGAAATGCGCGTTGAGCTGCGGGAAGTCGCGCAGCGCCACCACCACGGCGCGCATCAGGAAGGGCAGCAGCGTCAGGCGCTGCCGGTCCTTCTTCGCGTTCAGGCGCGCGCGCAGGGCTTCGACTTCGGTCACGTCCACTTCCTCGACATAGGTGAAGTGGGGGATGTGGCGCTTGGACTCCTGCATCTTCTGCGCGATCTTGCGACGCATGCCGATGACGGGGATGTTCTCGATGTCACCCGGGCCCAGGCTCTTCATGGCGCTGGCGCGCTTGGGCTGCGGGATTCGCGCCGCGCCGGCGGCTGCGCCATCCAGGTCGGCGTGCGTGATGCGGCCGGCCGTGCCGCTGCCAGGGACCTGCGCCAGGTCGACGCCGAGTTCCCACGCGCGGCGGCGCACCGACGGCGATGCGATGGGCTTGTCTTCGGGGGCGCGCGGGGCTTCGCTCCTTCCCCCTGCGGGGGAAGGTTGGGATGGGGACACCGATGAGCGCGATGGCGATGGCGCAACCGCCACGGGCGCAGGCTTGGCAGCCTCGCTCGCCTTGCCCGCCCCTTCCACCTCGATCCGTATCAACTCCGAGCCCACCGCCATCAATTGCCCGATCTCGCCCCCCAGCGCCAGCACCTTGCCGCGCACCGGCGACGGGATCTCCACCGTGGCCTTGTCGGTCATCACGTCGGCCAGGCCCTGGTCTTCGACAATGTCGTCGCCGGGCTCCACGTGCCAGGCTACGAGTTCGACCTCCGCGATGCCTTCGCCGATGTCGGGGATCTTGATGACGTGAATGCCCAAATCAGTTCTCCATCGCGCGTTTCATCGCGGCGGCCACTCGCGCCGGGCCTGGAAAGTAAGCCCACTCCTGGGCGTGCGGATACGGCGTGTCCCAGCCGGCCACGCGCTCGATCGGCGCCTCCAGGTGGTAGAAGCAATGCTCCTGCACCAGCGACACCAGCTCCGCGCCGAAGCCGCTGGTCTTCGTCGCTTCATGCACGACCACGCAGCGGCCGGTCTTCTTCACCGACTCGATCACCGTCGGCAGGTCCATCGGCCACAGGCTGCGCAGGTCGATGATCTCGGCGTCGATGCCGGCCTCGTTCGCCGCGGCCTCCGACACGTAGACCATCGTTCCATACGTGATGACGGTCAGGTCCTTGCCGGGGCGAAACACCTTCGCCTGTTCCAGCGGTACCGTGTAATAGCCCTCCGGCACTTCGCCCATGGGGTGCGCGGACCACGGAACCAGCGGCCGGTCCGGGTATCCGTCGAAAGGCCCGTTGTAGATGCGCTTGGGCTCCAGGAAGATGACAGGGTCATCGTTCTCGATGCACGTGATCAGCAGGCCCTTGGCGTCATAGGGATTGCTCGGCATCACCGTGCGGATGCCGCACACGTGCGTGAACAGCGCCTCCGGGCTCTGGCTGTGTGTCTGGCCGCCGTAGATGCCGCCACCGCAGGGCATGCGGATCGTGAGCGGTGCGGTGAAGTCGCCCGCCGACCGGTAGCGCAGGCGTGCCGCCTCGGAGACGATCTGGTCGGACGCCGGATAGAAGTAATCGGCGAACTGCACCTCCACCACCGGCCGCAAACCGTACGCCGCCATGCCGATGGCGCAGCCGACGATGCCGCCTTCGGAAATCGGCGCGTCGAACACGCGCGAACTGCCGTACTTGACCTGCAGGCCTTCGGTGCAGCGGAACACGCCGCCGAAGTAACCCACGTCCTGCCCGAACACCACGACATTCGGGTCGCGCTCCAGCATCACGTCCATCGCCGAGCGCAGCGCCTGGATCATCGTCATGCGGCGCGTGACGGAGGCGGCGGTGGCCGGTTGGGCTTCGTCGCGCGCGTTCATGTGGATTCGCCCAGCAGCTGGTCGCGCTGGCGCTTCAGGTGCTCGGGCATCTCCTTGTAGACGTCCTCGAACATCGATGCGGCCGTGGCCATGTGGCCGTCGGCCAGCGAGCCGTAGCGCTCGGCTTCCTTCAGCGCCGCGCCCACTTGCGTTTCGAATTCCTTCTGCGCCGCAACATGCTCTTCCTCCGACCACGCACCGAGGCTGATCAGGTGCTGCTTCAACCGCGTGACAGGATCGCCGAGCGGGAAGTGCGACCAGTCATCGGCCGGGCGATAGCGCGATGGGTCGTCCGATGTCGAATGCGGCCCGCCGCGGTAGGTGATCCATTCGATCAACGTCGGCCCCAGGTTGCTGCGCGCGCGTTCCGCCGCCCAGCGCGACGCAGCGTACACCGCGAGGAAGTCATTGCCGTCGACGCGCAAAGAAGCGATGCCGCAGCCCACACCGCGCGCCGCAAACGTCGTCGCCTCGCCGCCCGCGATGGCTTGGAAGGTCGAGATGGCCCACTGGTTGTTGACCACGTTGAGGATCACAGGCGCGCGATAGACATGCGCGAACGTCAAAGCGGTGTGGAAGTCCGCCTCCGCCGTGGCGCCGTCGCCGATCCACGCCGACGCGATTTTCGTATCGCCCTTGATCGCTGAAGCCATGCCCCAACCCACCGCCTGGATGAACTGCGTCGCCAGATTGCCGGAGATCGTGAAGAAGCCCGCACGCTTGTACGAGTACATCACGGGCAACTGCCGGCCCTTGAGCGGGTCACGTTCGTTGGACATGAGTTGGCAGATCATTTCCACCATCGGGATGTCGTCGCGTACCAGCAGCAGGCCCTGCTGGCGGTACGTCGGGAAGCACATGTCGCCGGGTTCCAGCGCCAACGCGTGCGCGATCGCGATGGCCTCTTCGCCCAGGCACTGCATGTAGAACGAGATCTTCTTCTGGCGCTGCGCGATCAGCATGCGGGCGTCGTATGCGCGCGTCTTCAGCATGGCGCGCAGGCCCTTGCGCAGAATTTCCTTGTCGACCTCCATCGCCCAGGGCCCGACCGCGCGGCCCTCGTCGTCGAGCACCCGAACGAGGCCATACGCCAGGTCGCTGGTGTCGGCCGGCGAGGCATCGACCGGCGGCCGTCTTACTTCGCCGGCGGGCGAAGTGTGCAAATAGGAGAAATCGGTTTCGCGCCCAGGCCGGCCGGACGGTTCGGGAACATGCAGGCGCAACGGCTCGCGTGGGTTCATCGCGGTCATCCTAGCGCCGCGCCGCATCGCGCGCAAATTTGCTGCGCTGCCGCGCAAACCCGACCCGAGCGCAAACCTCATTGGCGCGGCCGGGCTTTCGCACTAGCATGGGCCAACCCTGCTCGACCCCATGTTGATGCCGCCCGCCGAGCGCGAACGATCCGACCCCAGCCGCTGGCTCGGTGACGCGCCGATGCTCAACCTGCGCGACGACAAGCTGCGGCTGCGAGTCACGACCGTCACCCAGTTCAGCCGGACCGAGGCGGACAAGCTGCGAAGCATCTGTGCCTACGTCGCATCCATCCCGTTCAACGTCCCCGCTTTCGCAGCCAGCCGGGTGACGCGGGTGACGCTTGCGCACCGCCATGCGGTTGGCTGGTACAGCAAAGCGGCGCTGTTCCAGGCCATGCTTCGCGCGGCAGGCCTTCCGGCGCGCGTGCGGATGATCCGGGTGGGCAACGACATGTTCCGGGGCCTGGCCACAACGCGGCAGGTGTTCGTGCTGCCCGTGGTCGAGGTGTGGACGCACGGCAAATGGGTCGTGACGGACAACTACGTCTACGATCCGCGTTACCTGGCCGCCGCGCGCGAAGCACTGGAGCGGCGCGGATGGCGGTCGGGCTTCGGCATCCACCTGGAAGGACAGGATCGCTGGAACGGCACCGACGACGCGCTGATCATGATCGCGCCGGATCCCGCGCTCGGCAGCATCGCCCAGCAGTTCCCCGGCGTCTACGACGACCCGCAGGAATTCGCCTTGCAGCTGAAGCGGATGTCGCTGCTGCGATGGATCACGATGCTCGCGCGCAACCGCATCATGTCGATCCGCATGAACCGGCAGGTGCGCCGGCTGCGCAGCGAGGCAGGCAGCTGAAGAAGCGCTTCCGGATACGCCGATTCGCACCAAGATGTATTTCATGTTTCGGTTTGCGTACCGATGAACCACTTCCACAGTCGCGGCGTAGCATCTTGCGGATGGAAAGAATCAGCGGACCTTACAAGGGCTACTACATCGCCGCGTACACAGTGGGTAGCGGCCCGAACTTCGTGGGCTACGCCAAGATCTGCGCCCATGAACCCGAGAACGTCTGGAACGCGCAGACGGACGAGAAGCTCGCCAGCGCCACGGGCTATCGCGACGAGCAGGAGGCGCTGGTCGCCGCGGAAAAGAAGGCTCGGCAGGAGATCGCCGACATCGTCGGCGATCCGGTCACGGTTCCGGGCGCCCTCAACTGAGCTGCGTGAGCTGCGTCCTCAGCGGCGCGGCGCCGGGCCTGCGCCCATCATCCGCGTGGCTGCCGCAGGGTCCGCGCCCCGGTCCACCAACTCGACAATCGCGCCATCGGGTGCCCGATATTCGGTGATCACCGTGTCGCGGCCCGTCGGCCCTTGCGCCAGCGCCGTGGCTTCGGCCGGCAACACGGTCACGCCGGGCGCCATCCGTACGTTGGCGGGTTGCACCAGCGCGATGCCACCGGCGAGTTGCGTGTGCGGCATGCGCATGGCCTTGGCGGTCTGGACATTGGTCAACAGCGGCGTTCCGCCCGCCACCGCCGGCGCCTTCGGTGCCACGAACGATTCGCAAGCGGCGCCCGCTTCGAAAACCATGCTGGCGCCCGGAAAGCGCGGTGCCAGTGCCTGGTGAAGCGGCAGGCTCATGTCGACGGGCGGGTTTTCGCCCTGATAGACGACACGATTGGACTGGTCATAGACCGTATAGCAGGCCATGGCCTGCAGGGATGCCGTCGCCAGCAGCGAACAGAACAGGATGCGGCTGAGGTGTTTCACGATGAGCCTCCGAAAGCGTGCGCGCAGGGGTGCGCGCTGATGTTCGAATGCTGGGCCCACAGCCCGGCCGCGTTTGAAGGCCCGCGCACCTTTCGCCTGTCAGCGGATGTCCCCCGGGGACTATTCGTCCCAGCGAGGCGGGTGGCTGCCCGGCGGCATCGATGCGCGTTCCCAACGCGCCGGGGTGCGCGCCAGTTGGGCACTGTGGCGAAACCCCGCCAGTTCGCCCCAGCCCGACGGAGACTTCTCCACATAGGGCGAGCGATCAGGTTTGACTGCCGCCGGCCCGCCGTCCACGGGGCCCAGCCCGCGCAGCCATTGGCCGGTTTGCGCGAGCGCCACCTGCACGTGCCAACTGCCACCTTCGCGTTGCTGCCGATGCAGCGCCGCCGCCGCGCCCATCGCGATCAGGTAGCCAGTGGCCTCGTCCAGGATCTGCATGGGCAGCGCGCGGGGCTGCCCATCCCCCGCGCCTACTCCCTCGGCGTGGTTGAACCCCATGGCCGTCTGCACCAGCGAATCGAACCCGCGCCGGTCGGCCCACGGGCCGGCACTGCCATAGGCCGACAGAGACACATAGACAATGCCCGGGCGGCGCGCCGCGACGTCCAGCGGGCCGTAACCAAGCGCATTCAGTCCGCCGGGCCGGTACCCCTGGACGAACACATGGGCCTGATCCAGCAAGCCATCCATCGCCGCTTGGCCCTCGGGCGTGCGGAGGTCGGCGTGTGCAGAGCGCTTGCCCCGGCTTGTGTCGGCAACCGCTTCGATATTCGGCAGATGCGGCGCGTTGACCAGCATCACGTCGGCGCCATACGCAGCCAGCGCCCTGCCACCCACCGGGCCGGCGAGGATGCGCGTGAGCTCCACTACCTTGACGCCTTCGAGCGGACGCTGCCACAGCTCGAGCTTCGGCAACTGGAGCGGAGCCGCGTCTCCGATGCGCTCGATCGCGAGCAAAGGCTGCCCGGCGACCGCTAGCCCTTGCTCAGTCGCATCCCATTGTTTGAAGGTGCGCAACGCGGTCGCGACGAGGCCGGCTTCGGCCGCCGCAGTTTCGAACTCGACGGCACGCCATGCCAGCATGGCCCTTTCGGCGTCGGCGCGATCTGCCTGGGTCGGGTCCAGGCCCAGCAGGCGCAATGCGCCATCGCGGTGGTGCGCAAAGTTGGTATGGATGCGCACCCAGCCGTCGGCGCAACGGTACAGCCCGGAGAATTTGTCCCACGCTTCGGGGGTATGCGCGTCGATGCTGAACCAGGCCGTGCATTCGAGAGCGGCATGCGTCATGTCGACGCAGACCCGCTGTCGCGGTACGCCGCGCAGGTGACCGAGCTCGCAAGCCGCCAGCGCCGCGGCGGCGATGGACGCCTGCGCGGCCGTGCCTACGGCGAAGGAAGAAGGAAAGACCGGGTCATGCCCGGTCAGTTTGGCGAAACCCAATGCCTCGCCCGGCAGCCCGGCAAGCTGCCAGAGGCCGGCGAGCGCATCGGCTGGGTTCAATTCAACTTGGCGCCCGTCTTCGACTGCAGGAACTCTTGCGTCACGCCAGGCGCGAGCTCGACGACCTTCAGGCCCTGCGGCGTCACGTCCATCACGGCCAGGTCGGTGATGATGCGATCGACGACGCCCACGCCCGTCAGCGGCAGCGTGCACTTCTCGAGGATCTTCAGGTCCTCGGTTCCGTCCTTCTTCTTCGCAACGTGCTCCATCAGCACGATCACGCGCTTGACGCCGGCCACCAGGTCCATCGCGCCGCCCATGCCCTTGACCATCTTGCCGGGGATCATCCAGTTGGCCAGGTCGCCGTGCTCGCTCACCTGCATCGCGCCCAGGATCGACAGGTTGATCTTGCCGCCGCGGATCATCGCAAAGCTGTCGTGGCTGCCGAAGATCGACGAGCCCTTGATGGTGGTGACGGTCTGCTTGCCGGCGTTGATCAGGTCGGCGTCGACCTGGTCCTCGGTCGGGAACGGGCCGATGCCCAGCATGCCGTTCTCGGACTGCAGCCACACTTCCTTGTCGCCGGTGAAGTTGGCGACGAGCGTGGGGATGCCGATGCCGAGGTTCACGTAGAAGCCGTCTTCGAGTTCTTGCGCCGCGCGCGCGGCCATCTGGTCTTGGGTCCAAGGCATGTCAGGCTCCTGCTTTCTCGGTGATCGTTCTTTTCTCAATGCGCTTCTCGGGGTTCGCGTTGAGCACGATGCGGTGCACGTAGATGCCCGGCAGGTGGATGTCGTCGGGGGCCAGTTCGCCCACTTCGACGATCTTCTCCACTTCGACGATGCAGACCTTGCCCGCCATCGCGGCGGCGGGGTTGAAGTTGCGTGCCGTAAGGTTGAATCGAAGGTTGCCGGACTTGTCGGCGACGGCTGCCTTGACCAGCGAGACGTCGGGCACCAGCGAGCGCTCCATCACGTAGGTCTCACCATCGAACTCACGCAGTTCCTTGCCTTCGGCAACGATGGTGCCCACACCCGTCTTGGTAAAGAACGCGGGGATGCCGGCGCCGCCGGCGCGCAGCTTCTCGGCCAGCGTGCCTTGCGGCGTGAATTCCAGTTCCAGCTCGTTGGCCAAGTACTGGCGCTCGAACTCCTTGTTCTCGCCGACGTACGACGAGATCATCTTCTTGATCTGGCGCGTCTCCAGCAGCTTGCCCAGGCCGAAGCCGTCGACGCCCGCATTGTTGGAAATGACGGTGAGGTTCTTGGTGCCGCTGGCCTTCAGCGCCTCGATCAGCGCCTCGGGGATGCCGCAGAGGCCGAAGCCGCCGACGGCCAGCAATTGGCCGTCCTGGACCACGCCCTGGAGCGCGGCGGCGGCGGAAGGAAAGAGCTTGTTCACGAAAAGTCTCCTGATAGAAACCCGAAGTGGCACACCGGGGATTGCCGCTACGATACTACCTAATGAGTTACGTAGTTCTTCGTAAAGGTTACCCCGATGGACGTTGACTACCGCCTTGCCTTCAACATGGCGCCGGTGGGCCTGTGCCTGTCGCGCAACCGTGCCATTGTGGACTGCAACCAGCAGCTGTGCGACATGTTCGGCTCGTCGCGCGAGCTGCTGATCGGCCAGTCGTTCCAGGTGCTGTACCCCAGTGCCGACGAATACGAGCGGCTGGGCGCACGCATGGCGCCCATCCTCAATGCCAAGGGCCACTACGCCGACGACCGCATCATGAAGCGCGCCAGCGGCGAGGTGTTCTGGTGCCACGTCACCGGGCGCGCATTGAACCGGGACGCGCCGCACGAGTCGGGCATCTGGGCGTTCGAAGACCTGAGCTCGCAGCGCCCGGTCAAGGCCGAGCTGACGGCGCGCGAGCGCGAGGTGGCCGCGCGCCTGCTCGACGGCATGACATCCAAGGAAATCGGCAAGGCGCTCCTGATCAGCCACCGCACGGTCGAGATCTACCGCGCGCGGTTGATGCGCAAGTACAAAGCCAGCACCACGGCCGACCTCGTCCACAAGCTGATGGCCGGAGCCTGATCGCTCAACACAACAATCGAGGAAAGACCTGCATGGCCCATAAGAAGTCCACCATCAACCTGCCTTCGATGACGCCCGGCAGCGCACGGCACATCACGGTGCATCGCTTCGGCAAGGCAGGCGCGAGGCCCAAGGCGTATCTCCAGGCGGCAATCCACGCCAACGAATTGCCCGGCGCGATGGCGCTGCACCACCTCATGCCGATGCTGGCGGATGCCGACAAGCGCGGGCTGATCAAGGGCGAGGTCATCGTCGTGCCCACGGTCAATCCCATCGGGCTCTCGCAGCTCTCAGGCAACAACCATTTGGGTCGCTACGATTTCCTGGGCCTGGGCAACTTCAACCGCAACTGGCTCGATCTGTCGGGCGCGGTCGCGGAAAGTGTCGGCGCAGAGCTGGGCGGGGATGCGCAAGCCAACGTGTCGTTGGTGCGGGGCGCGGCGCTCAAAGCGCTGGCGGCGATGAAGCCGCAGAACGAACTGCAGACCCTGCGGGTCGAGATCATGAAGCTGTCGGTGGACGCGGACGTGGTGCTCGACCTGCACTGCGACCAGGACGCGGTGCTGCATCTCTTCACGTCCGTGCGCGACCTCGGCGGCCCGATGGAAGCGCTGGCCGGCGACCTGCGCGCCGCGGCCACGATGTACAACGAGCCTTACCCGGAGGCGCTGACGTTCTCCGGCGTCAATGGCGCCCTGTGGGCGCGCCTGGCCGACCGCTACCCGCAAGCCTCGATCCCGCAGGCGTGTCTGTCGGCCACGGTGGAATACCGGGGCCAGCACGACGTGAGCCATGAGCTGGGCGAGTCGGACGCGGCCAACCTGTATCGCTTCCTGGTCCGCCGCGGCATCGTCGGCGGCCGCGCGGGCAAATTGCCCGCATTGAAAGCCGAACCCATGCCGATCGGAGGCATGGACGTCGGCTACTCCCCGGCCACCGGCATCCTCGTGTACCACGTGCCCAAGGGCGCGTGGGTCAAGAAGGGCACGGCCGTGTGCGAAGTGATCGACCCGTCCGATGCGCGCGGCGCAAAGGCACGCAAGCAGATCGTCGCGCGCACCGACGGGATCCTGTTTTCTGGCAAACAGAACGGGCGCCTGGCCTGGCCCGGCGCCGTGGTGTTCCGCATCGCGGGGCCCAAGCACCTTGCACACCGCAAAGGCATGAGCGGATTGGACGACTGACGATTGCCTTCCTCTGCCTCGCGGCAAAGCTGTGCATGGGCGGGCTGCGGCGCTGCCGCGAGGCGCATCGAACGCAACTCAAGCCGCCTCGATCACTTCCGCCGCAGACCGGAACGCATCCACCGCCGCCGGGAACCCGCAGTACACACTGGCATGCAGGAAGATCTCCTGCAGTTCCTCGCGCGTCACGCCGTTGTTGAGGGCGCCGCGCACGTGAATCTTCAATTCATGCATGCGGCCCAGTGCGACCAGCATGCTCACCGTGACGATGCTGCGCGTGCGCAAATCGATGCCATCGCGCTGCCAGGTGTTGCCCCACGCATGGCGCGTGACAAGCTCTTGCAGCGGCGCGGTGAATTCGGTCGCGCGGTCGAGTGCGCCTTGAACGTAGTCGTCGCCGAGTACGGCGCGGCGGGTGGCCAAGCCGGCCTGCAGTTCGGGGTCCTGCGGAAGTTGCATGCGTGTTCTCCTTGAATACGCGCAGCATAATCGCCAACACAAGGAGACCGCGCATGGACCGCTACCCCGCCCCCGAGATCAAGGACCTGCCCGAGGACATCCAGGCTCGCATCCTCGAAGTGCAGGACAAGGCCGGCTTCGTGCCCAACGTGTTCCTGGGCCTGGCTCGCCGCCCGGCCGAATGGCGCGCGTTTTTCGCATACCACGACGCGCTGATGCTGAAGGAAGAAGGCTCTCTCACCAAGGGTGACCGCGAGATGATCGTCACCGCAACGAGCGCGGCGAACAACTGCCTCTACTGCGTGGTGGCACACGGCGCAATCTTGCGCATCTATGAGAAAAAGCCGCTGGTCGCCGACCAGGTGGCGGTGAACTACCGCAAGGCCGACATCACGCCGCGCCAGCGGGCCATGCTCGACTTCGCGATGAAGGTCTGCCTGCGCTCGCACGAAGTCGACGATGCGGACTTCGAGGCGCTCCACCCGTTCGGCTTCACCGACGAGGACATCTGGGACATCGCCGCCATCACCGCGTTCTTCGGCATGTCGAACCGGCTGGCGAGCTTCTCCAACATGCAGCCCAACCGGGAGTTCTACCTGATGGGCCGTGTGCCCAAGCAGCGGTAGAACGTCCGGTGGTGCTCAGATCGTGATGCCGATCTTCAAGGCCAGGTAGCGCTCCAGCACTGCCATTTCATCGGCAGACGGCGCACCTCGGCCGGTGATGGTCGAATAGATGCTGCCGCCGAAGCCGGCACGCGGCTGACCGTTCAGAAAGCCCCAGCCCAGCAGCATCTGGTCATTGGGTGACGGGGAGGTGGCAAACGTCGCCGCCGTACGCCCCGAGATTTGCGCATTGATCCGCAGCTGCTGCGCAGTGCCGGTCGAGACCATGGAGAACACCGCGGGGGTGTTGGCGACCAGGGGGCTTGTGCCCGTCAACACGACCGTGGTACTGGCTGAATCGATCCACTTCGCCTGTGGCCGGCTGTTCACGAAAGCCAGTTCCGAGATGACGGCGGCGTTCGCGTTCGAGGCCTGGAACACGATGCCGCTGTTGGCGGAGCCCGGCACGCTCACCGCCGCGATGGCGAAGTGCGGATCGTTGACTTCGTACAAGACGCGGTTGCGTGGTTTGGGCTGCACGCCTGCGGAGGGGACGGTCTTGCGGCACCAGAACCCGTGCGTATTGGCTGCACTGTGGTCAGAGCGCTTTCTTCCGCCGCCCGTGCGCATGACGGGAGGGACCATCGTGCCCATGGAGCTGCTCTCGGCATTCGTCCAGTTCACCATCTCCATCGCGTTGCCGGGACTGGAGCCGTAACCGGAGTCCGAAATCGCACGCACGACCTGGCCGTCGGCAGCCGGAACACCCAGCATGTAATCGGTATGCCCGTCGGCCAACTCCCACTTGCAAGCCGAATACTTCGCCATGATCGCCATGGCGGCGTCCGTGACGCTGGTCGCCGCGTAGGCCACCGGGTCGGACAGCGAGAAGACCTTGCGCGGCGGCGGGACGTTCGGCCCGTCGCCGGTGTACGTCAGGGTGGCCACGCGATTGCGGCCCGGCGTGAACGTGAACGTGTCCTGTCCATTCGGCCCTGCGGGAATCACCAACGCTGTCTTGCTCAAGATGCCGCCATTGCTGGAGCTGACGTTCAGCGTGACTGGCGCGCCGAGGTTGCCTCGCGCATAGACGGTGATCGTGACCGACCCGTCGCCGCCGCCCCCGGCCCAGCCCGGGCCATCGTCGAAGATCGTTGCCTGCGAACGCGCAGCCGACCACTTCATCGGGCCCGACATTGCGGGCTCCAGCGTCTTGTTCTGGTGCCAGCCGGGCATGTGGTGGATGCCCTTGTTGCGGTATGTCCAATGGTTGCCGCCGCCCCAGCTGTAGATTTCGACGCCATTGCGGCCCGCATAGTCGACCAGCCGCTTGAAGGCCTCTTCCCAGCGGGGGTCGTCCAGCGGCATGCCGGTTTCGGTCAGCGCGAGTTTGCTCCCACCATGGGCCTTGGCCCAATCGACCGCGGGACGAAGCCGGTCGACGCCTGTGTCCAGGTTGATCGGCACGGTGCCCACGCCTGCGCTGGAGTTGCGCGCCGCTTCGAGGTCGAAGTCGAGCCCGTCGCCGTTGTTGAAGGCATCGAGATAGGCACGAACTTCATAAATGATGTTGACGCCGGGGAGCGGAAACCCAGGATTGTGGGTCCCGAGCGTCCAGGCTGACGACCGGTCGTTGCCGCCAACGTAGATCGGGTTGACGGGATCGATGCCGCGGATCGCATCGACCGCAGCGCGCGCGAACGCAGGCCATATCGTCAAGTCCTGGCCGCGTCCGTCGATCGATTCCACGACCTGCCCGGGCCTGGGCATGTTGAACGGCTCATTCATCAGGCCATAACCACCGAAACCGGGGTGGGCCTTCCATCGCGCCGCGATCCTCGACATGAAGTCGCTGTAATTGGCCCGCGTCAGTGTCGCCCCCGCCGCCAGCGCAAAGATGCGCGTGCGCACTTGGCGGCTGTCGTCGGTGTAGGGGTGGAACACAGGGTTGGTGAACTTCGCCAGCCCGATCACCGAACCATCCGCCTGGAAGACGAAATCGTCGTAACGGCAGCTGTTGTGCACATCGATGATGCACTTGATGCCGGCAGCGGCATGTGCGTCGAGCACGCCCGTGATGTATGAAGCGTAGCCCTCATGGAAGTTGCCGGGATTGCCGAGGGCGGTGCTGGTCGCCGTGTTTGCCGCCGTATCGTGCAGCATCGGCTGCAACCGCTCCCAACGGATCGGCAGGCGAGACTTCGTATAGCCATTGGCGGCCAGCCACGCAACGTCGGCACGACGGGGCAAGGTGTATTCGATGTTGGACTGCGCGCGCCCATCCAGGCGAACACTCACACCCGGATACTCCAGGCTGAGGAGATTGGTGCCGATGGCGAGCGGCGCGACGACCGGCGGCGCGGGCGTTGGTGCAGGCGATGGCGTGGGCGCAGGCGTGGGACCGGAATTGGGATCCGTCGGAGGAGTCGGCGCTGGGGCCGACCCCGGTGCTGGTGCTGGTGCTGGTGCTGGTGCTGGTGCGGGCGTAACGCCCGTGGCACTGTCGCCGCCCCCGCCACCCCCACCACACGCGGTCATGGCTGCTGCCGCAGCCGAAACTGCTACTTTGGAAAACTCTCGACGCCGCATCAATACCTCAACATGCCTGGCCGCAACCCCCCACGGGCGCAATCGCCGGTCTCAGCATGAAGCGGACACGCCTGAATCACACTACCTGCGGCGACTATAACCGCGAGCTGGTAGGGAGTTGTTTCTAGACTTCGGCTTCATCGGTGATGCGGGCGCCGTCCGCACACCCCGTCTTCGCCCCAGTTGAGCACCGCCGCTCGTCAATCCGGGGATGCAAATCGCCCCGAAAAAAGTTACCTGCGTACTCGCGCGGACGATAAGAGTTGCAAAAAAACACTGTCTGAAAATACAGGCGTCCGCTGGCCTGGACACCGGCAGCGTTTGACCGCCTCGAGCAGCTGGACCATACTGCCCCCGCTCGGTCCTCTTCGTGGGCCGCGCATTCCGGGACGCAGACGGCATCAGCCGCCCGTTCCATCAGGGAGGAGGAAAGATGAAGATCGCATCTCGTGGTGCGCGTGCGGGCATGCCTGCGGCGCTTTCCCTGCTGGTGGCATTCGGCGGCAACGCCGCCCTGGCGCAATCCGAAACGCAGCAGGTGGTGGACAACCCGCCGCTCCTGCAACTCAAGCGCAAGGCGCCGCAAGCCCTGCTCAAGGCGGCGCCCCCGGGGACGCCGGCACCTGAATCCCGCGAAGCCTCGCTCGACCTGAACGTGGTCTACACCAGCGGCCAGCTGTGGAACCCGGCCGAGCGCCGGTTCGACGCCGTGAAGCTGCGCAGCTACCAGGGCACGAGCATCAACCCGAAGACGCCCTTCATCTCGCCGATGCTCGACATCAAGCCCGGCGACACCATCCGCGTCGCGCTGAACAACAAGCTGCCGGCCGACCCCACCTGCACCGCCACGGGCGGCAACGTGAATGTGCCGCACTGCTTCAACGGCACCAACCTGCACACGCACGGCCTGTGGGTCAACCCCGCCGGCAACGGCGACAACGTGCTGATCTCGATCAACCCGGGCGTGAGCTTCGAGTACGAGTACAACGTGCCGTCCGACCACCCGTCGGGCACCTTCTGGTACCACACCCACCTGCACGGCTCCACCGCGCTGCAGGTGTCCAGCGGCATGGCCGGCGCGCTCATCATCCGCGGCAAGCGGCCGCCGGTGAAGGGCGCCGACGGCAAGATCGCGGGCGGCGACATCGACACCCTGCTCAAGCCCACGCGCGCCCAGCCGTTCAAGGAACGCGTGGTGGTGATGCAGCAGATCCAATACGCCTGCCGCGACGCCAAGGGTGCCATCAAGACCAACCCGGACAAGACTTACCGCTGCGACCCGGGCGACGTCGGCGCCATCGAGGGCACCAACGGCGGCACCACCGGCTACGACCTCTTCGGGCCTGGCGACTGGGCGGCGTCGGGGCGCTACACCAGCATCAACGGCCGTGTGCTGCCCACGTTCAAGGGCGTGAGCACCGGGCAGGTTGAGCGCTGGCGCGTCATCCACGGCGGGGTGCGCGATTCGATCAACCTGCAGTTCCGCAAACTCAAGCCCAATGCGCGCTCGCTCGACGGCCTGCGCGCCGCCGACAACACGGCCTTCATCGCGGACAACTGCACCGGCGAACCGCTGCCTCAACACCTGGTCGCGGCCGACGGCCTGACATTGGCCGCCGCCATGAAGACCACCGAAACCGTGTTCCAGCCCGCCTACCGCTGGGACGCGCTGATGGTGTTCCCGCAGGCCGGTAAGTACTGCGTGATCGACGCCGACGCGCCGGCCTCCGCCAACGTGGACCAGGCCGCGCCGTCGCGCCAGTTGCTCGGCCTGGTCGAGGTGGCGCCGGGCCGTCCGGTGCCGGCCAACGTCACCGGCTACCTCACCGCGCAACTGGCCGCCGCGGCCGCCGTCAACATGCCGGGCAACGTTCGCGACGCGGTGGTGAGCGACTTGCGTAGCGGCCTGAAGCTCAGCGGCTTCGTGCCCCACCCGACCATCGCGCAGAGCGAGGTCACCGGCACGCAAACGCTGGCGTTCAACATCGTGCCCAGCAACCCCACTACGCCCGCGCAGTTCCAGGTGGACGGCAAATCATTCCAGCCGAATCGCGTGGATCGCGTGCTCAAGCTCCACGGCGTCGACGAATGGACGCTCACTTCCGACTTCGTGAGCCACCCGTTCCACATCCACGTCAATCCCTTCCAGGTGGTAAAGATCCTCGACCCGAAAGGCAAGGACGTGAGCGGGCCGGACGCCATCGACGATGCCGACGGAACCATCGACACGCAATACCGCGGCCTGAAAGGCGTGTGGAAAGACACGCTCTGGGTCAAGAACATCGCGACGCCGGCTGGCGCGCCGGGCGGCCGCTACACCGTGGTCGTGCGCACGCGCTACCAGCGCTACATCGGCGACTACGTCCTGCACTGCCACATCCTGGACCATGAAGACCAGGGAATGATGCAGCTGATCCGCGTGTCGCTGCCCGACGGGACCGGCGGCACGAGCAAGGGGCATCACCACTGAGCCAGGCCGCTTCGTCAAAGTCAGCCGGAAGAAAAACCCATGACCGCAACTCCGCAATTCCCGCGCACACTGCGCATCGGCATCCTCGTCTTCAACGACTTCGAGCCGCTGGACGTTTGGGGCTTCGTCGAGGCCTTTTCCATCTCGCGTTTCATCGGCACCGGCTACGGCAGCCCGCCGCCCTTCCCTTTCGAGACGGTGCTCATCTCCAACGAAGTCAAGGGCTCGTCCTCCGGCGCGCAGCCGGCGCCGGTGAAGAGCATGAACGGCCCGCGCGTGGCGCCGGACCTCTTTCGCGATGAAGCGTTGAGCCAGCCGCTCGACGTATTGATGATCCCCGGCGGCGAGGGCGTGGGCGACTTGCTGGGAGACGCGGCGTCGCTCGACGCGCTGATGGCCTGGGTGCTCGCAATGGACAAGCACGCCGCCCTGATGACGTCCGTGTGCACCGGCGCGGCCATCCTCGCGAAGTCGGGCGTGCTCGACGGGCGCCCGGCCGCGACGAATCACCAGGCGTTCGGCTGGGTCGCCGGCTTCGGCCCTGGCGTGCTGTGGGACAACGTCTCTCGCTGGGTGGACGCAGGGCGCTACGTCACTTCGGCCGGTGTGTCCGCCGGCACCGACATGGCGTGGCATCTCGTGTCGCGGCTCGCCGGCCGCGCCGTGGCGGAGCAGGCCGCGCTGGCGGCGGAATACGACTGGCATCGCGATCCAGAGCAGCCGATCTTCTATCCGCAGCAGGCCGCGGTGCCGTCGACTTCGGGGTAGCGCTATTCCAGGTGCGGCCGAAGCCAATCGGGCAGCGGCCGCGACTTCTGCGCCTTGAAGTCCACCCACACCGTGGTGGCACCTCCCGCCGCGTAGATGACACCGGGGTTGTCCGGGCGCTCCATCGTGGCCCAGCTCTCGAAGCTGCTGCCCTTGGGGTCGCTCGCGTACATCTTCAGCAGCACGTCGCCGGGGTATTCGAGCTGACGGTAGAAACTGCAGAAGGCATTGACAATCACCATGCCTTCGCCCTCCGGCGAAGGCTGGCAGCCAATCGAGCCAAGCCAGTCGATGCGGCCTGTTTCGAGGTAGCGGAAGTACGTCGTGTTGTTGACGTGGCCCATCGCGTCCATGTCACCCCAACGGATGGGGATGCTCATCTCGTAGACCAGCTTCTTTTTCTCCGGCAACTCGATGCGCATGCGCGTCAGGCCCCGAAGCCGTCGTCGGCCGCGATGACGGCGCCGTTGATGAAGTGGCTCTGGCTCGACGCGAGCAGCACGATCAGCGCATCCAGGTCTTCGGGCGAACCCACACGCTTTCGCGGCAGCATCTGCATGAGCTTTTGCCCCTGCTCGGTCGACCAGTGATGATGGTTGATCTCGGTGTCGATGTAGCCCGGGCAGATGGCGTTGGTGTTGATCTCGAAGCGGCCCCACTCCAGCGCCATCGCCTTCGTCATCTGCACCACCGCCGCCTTGCTCATGCAGTAGGCGCCGATCTGCGGCAGCACCTTCAGCCCCGCCATGGAAGCGATGTTGATGATGCGGCCGCCCGTGTAGGTGCCCGGCGCCGCGCCGCGCGCGCGTGCCAGCATGCGCTTGCCCACTTCCTGCGCGACGAAGAAGGCGCCCTTGACGTTGGTGTCGAAGATGAAGTCGTAGTCTTCCTCGGTCACGTCCTGCAGGCGCTGCGTGGTGCTCACGCCCGAGTTGTTGACCAGGATGTCGATGGAGCCCACCTCGGTCTCCGCGTGCGCAACCGCCGACTTGATGCTGGCCAGGGACGTGACGTCCAGCGGCGTCACGTGCGCGTCGCCGCCTTCGGCCTCGATCTGCGCGCGCAGGTCCTTCAGTTTCTCCACGCGGCGGCTGGCCAGCACGACGGCCGCGCCCGCGCGCGCCAGCGTTTTTGCGAACTGGGCGCCCAGCCCGCTCGAAGCGCCCGTCACGAAGGCGACGCGGCCCGATAGGTCGATGCTGTAACTCACGAGAGTCTCCTGCCTAAAATAGTGGCTTCAGAAATAAGCACGGCCGTTCGATTCTGTTCCAGCGCGCAATAGAATCAAGTCCCATCTGCGACGCCGTCCGGTCGCACGCCGTTCGTCAAAACCATTATCACGGAACCTCCCATGACCCACGAAGAAATACTGGCGCAGTACGGGCCGCGCGAAGCGATGGAATACGACGTGGTCGTCGTAGGCGGCGGCCCCGGCGGCCTGGCCACGGCCATCCGGCTCAAACAGCTGGCAGCTGAGCACGGCAAGGATGTCTCGGTCGTCGTTCTCGAAAAGGGTTCGGAGCCCGGCGCGCACATCCTGTCGGGTGCCATCATGGACCCGCGCGCGCTGTCCGAACTCATCCCCAATTGGAAAGAGCTGGGCGCACCGCTGAACCAGCCGGTGACGGACGACGCGATGATGTTCCTGGGCGAGCGGTCGGCCTTCCGCACACCCAACTTCCTCCTGCCGCAGTGCTTCCAGAATCACGGCAACTACATCGTCAGCCTGGGCAACGTGACGCGCTGGCTGGCGCAGCAGGCCGAGGGCCTGGGCGTTGAGATCTTCCCGGGCTTTGCCGCCGCGGAAGTTCTCTACAACGACAACGGTTCGGTCAAGGGCGTGGCCACCGGCAACATGGGCGTGGGCAAGGACGGCGAGCCGACGGAGAGCTTCCAGCTCGGCATGGAGCTGCACGCGAAGTACACCATCTTCGCCGAAGGCTCGCGCGGGCACCTGGGCAAGCAGCTCATCAGCAGGTTCAAGCTCGACGAAGGCAAGGATCCGCAGACCTACGGCCTGGGCGTGAAGGAACTGTGGGAGATCGACCCGAAGCGCCACCAGCCCGGCTTCGTGATGCACACCGCCGGCTGGCCGATGGACAACGACACCTACGGCGGCGCCTTCCTGTACCACATGGAAAACAACCAGGTGGTGCTGGGCTTCATCACCGGCCTGGACTACTCCAATCCGTACCTCAGCCCGTTCGAGGAATTCCAGCGCTGGAAGACGCATCCCAACATCCGCTGGTACCTGGAAGGCGACGAGAGCCAGGGCATCAAGCCGGCGAAGCGCGTTTCCTACGGCGCACGTGCGATCACCGCCGGCGGCCTGCTGAGCCTGCCCAAGACGGTGTTCCCGGGTGGCGCACTGGTGGGTTGCGACGCCGGCTACCTCAACGTGAGCCGCATCAAGGGCAGCCACGCCGCGATCAAGACCGGCATGCTGGCGGCGCAGGCCGCGTATGACGCTATCACCCACGGCCGCCAGCATGACGAACTCTCCGCCTACCCGGCCGCGTTCGAGAAGTCGTGGCTGCACGAAGAGCTGAACAAGTCGCGCAATTTCAAGGCCTGGTTCAAGAAGGGCCTGTGGACGGCGACGCTGATGAACGGCATCGAGCAGTTCGCGCTGGGCGGCCGCATGCCCTGGACCTTGCGCCGCGACAAGCCCGATCACGCCTATCTCAAGCCCGCCGCGGAGTGCAAGCCCATCGTCTATCCCAAGCCGGACGGCAAGCTCACGTTCGATCGCCTGTCGTCGGTGTTCATCTCCAACACCAACCACGCCGAAGACCAGCCCGCGCACCTCACGTTGAAAGATAACTCGATCCCGGTGCAGGTCAACCTCGCAAAATTCGCCGGGCCGGAGAGCCGCTACTGCCCGGCCGGCGTCTACGAGTTCGTCAAGAACGAGGACAACACCGACCGCCTGCAGATCAACGCGCAGAACTGCGTGCACTGCAAGACCTGCGACATCAAGGACCCGACGCAGAACATCGTATGGGTCACGCCCGAAGGCGGCGGCGGGCCGAACTACGTGAACATGTAGCGTCGGCGAGTGTCATGCCGGACTTGATCCGAGCATCCATGACTTTCGATCTTCCTCGCGTCGCGTCAGGCGGTACCCGGCAGGGCCTCACACTGTGGCGGTCGACGCTTCGCGCCGACTTCGCTGAGATTCTTGGCCCGGAGCCGGCGCCGTACAACTCACAGATCGCCTAAGGCCGATCTGTTCGGACAAGTCCGGCGAGTCAGTCAACGAAGCGCGCAAGCGCGCCCGGCCCCGGTCCAAGAATCTCAGCCACCACAAAGATCGGCCCTGCCGGGCACCGCCTGACGCGACATCCAACGTGTGGGCGGGCGTTGCATTGGAAACCCTCACTCGATCGAGACTCGTCGGCGCGTGATCATCGCGCGCCAACAATCTCCCAGAGCGGCAGGCGGTGCCCGGCAAGGGCGATCTGTGTGAACGGCTGGGATTTCCGGCCTGGGGCCGGAGCGCGCCTTGGCGCGCCTCGTCAACTGACTCGCCGGACCTGTTTGAGCAGATCGGCCCTAGGCGATCTGCGAGTTGTACGGCGCCGGCCTCAGGCCGGAAATCCCAGCGAAGTCGGCGCGACAGCGACGACCGCCACACCGTGAGCCCTTGCCGGGCACCGCCTGCCGCGACGCGAGGTGCAACGAAAGACATGGGCGCCGGACCAAGTCCAGCACGACAGCCCTTCTTCCGCGCAGACGCCTTTGCCGCGCCGCGCGATTGCGCTATAACGGGCTCTTCCAAGAGGAGAGGTCCGCCCGCGTGCCTGCCGCCCGCATCTATCAGCGCAAATGGCTGCTGGTCAAGCTGCCGCTGGCCTGCCTCGCGGTGGCCGCCATGGCTTCGCTGTGGGTGACCTGGCTGCCGCTGCCGCCTTCCGACATCACCATCAGTTCCGGCCAGCCCGAAGGCGTCTACCACGCATATGCGCAGCGCTATGCGCAAGCGTTCGAGCAGCACGGCGTGGCCTTGCGCGTGGTCCCGTCGGACGGCGCGGAGATGAACCTGCAGCGCCTGCGCGGGTCCGCGGCGCCGCAAGCGGACCTGGCCTTCGTACAGGGCGGCATGGGCTCTGCCGCAGTGGATCGCGCGGCCCGCTTGGAAACGCTGGCGCGTGTCGACACCGAACCGCTGTGGATCTTCTCCCGCGTGCCGGGCCTGGATTCGCTGGAGCAGCTGCAGGGCCTGCGCGTCTCGCTCGGTCCGCAAGCCAGCGGCACGCGCAAACTCGCAACGCTGCTGCTCGAACAGGTGCGCCTCTCACCCAAGGATTTGGTGGACTCGCAGCTGACGGGGATGGCGAGCGTGCGCGCACTTGCCCAGGGAAACCTCGACGCCGTGATTGTGGTGTCGAGCCCGCGGTCGGCCGCCGTGAAGGCCATGATGCAGACGCCGGGCGTGAGCCTGGTGCAGTTGCGCCGCAGCGCCGCGTTGACCGAGCGCCTGCCGTACCTCCAGCTGCGGTTGCTGCCGCAAGGCGGACTCGACCCCACGGCACGATTGCCGGCGCGCGACTCCGCGCTGCTGGTCACGACATCGAGCCTGGTCGCGCGGGCCGATCTGCACCCCGCGCTGCAGCGGCTGGCGGCGGAGGTGGCGCGCGACGTCCACGGCGCCGCGGGCCCGTTCCACCGCGCCGGCGAGTTCCCGAACCTGAGGCGCATCGAGTTTCCTGCCGCGGAAGAAGCGCGCCAAACGCTGATCCATGGGCGGCCGTGGCTGGAGCAACAACTACCGTTCTGGGCGGCGCAGATCGCGATACGCCTGCTGGTGATCTGCCTGCCGGTCGCGCTGGCAGCCTACTGGCTGGCGCGGGCCATCCCCGCTTATCTGCGCTGGCTGGTGGAAAGCCGCGTGGCCCGCTGGTATGGCGAGCTGAAATTCATCGAACACGACCTCTCGCGCGAAAGCATGACGGGGCTGGACGTGAGCAAGTACCTGCGGCGGCTGGGCGACATCGAACAACGCATGGCGGCTTTCGCCGCGCCCGGCTACCTGATGCCGCGCTGGTTCACGCTGCGCCAGCACATCGGCTTCGTGCGTTCGCGCCTCGTGCGCATGCGAGGACGCTAGATGCTGCTGCTCTACCGCCAGCGCTGGGGCCTGTGCTACCTGCCGATACTGGCGCTCACGGCGTTTGCCATTCTCGCCGCGGCGCGTTGGGTGCTTCCGCTGCCGCCGCGCAATGTGGTCATCGCCGCGGGAGTGTTCCAGGGCGGCTTCGCGCAAATGGCCGAGCGCTACCGCGACGAGCTCGAGCGTCGCGGCATCCGTGTGGACATCGCCACATCGTCGGCCGGCGCGTCGGGGCCGCTGCAGCGCCTGGCCACGGCCGGTGATCTTTCGCAAGCGGGCTTCGCCCACGGGCTGCTCGCCGAACGCGGGCCCGAAGCGCCCGTCCATGCGCTGGCCGTCATCGGCAAGCAGCCGGTCTGGGTGTTCACGCACCACGCGGGCGTGACCAGCCTGTCCATGCTGCGGGGCATGAAAATCGCCGCCGGCCCGCCGGGCAGCGCGACGCGCGAAGTGGCCCTGATGCTGCTCGCGCAAGCGCAGGTGCGCGAGAGCGACGTCACGTGGGACTTGCAGCACCAGGGCCTGGCGGCAGCCACGGAACTGCTGGAACGCCGCGCCGACGCGATGATCACCATCGGCAGCGGCGACGCGCCCAGCGTGCGTTTGCTCAGCCGCTCGGCCGGCATCTCCATGCTCGGCATCGAGCGTGCCGACGCCCTCGCGGCGCGCGAACCGCGCCTGCGCCCTTTCGTGCTCCCGCAGGGTGCGATCGAGCTGCGCGGCGACGTGCCGGCTCGAGACCTCACCTTGCTCTACACCGGGACGCACCTGCTGGCGCGGGACGGCATGCACCCCGCGCTGCAGCGCGCCTTCCTGGATTCGGCGACCGAGATCCACGCGGTGCCCACGTTCCTGCAGCGCCAGAACGAATACCCGGACTGGCAGGCCGACTTTCCGCTGTCGCCCGTGGCGCAGCGCTATGCGCTGGGCCAGCGGCCATGGATCGAGTGGCTGCTGCCCTACTGGTGGGCGCAGCTGGCCGAACTGCTGCTGTACGGGGTGCTGCCGATCATGCTGCTGGCCGGCGCCGCATTGCTGTGGATCCCGCGCCTCTTCAGCCTGCGCGTGGACGCGGTGCTGTCGCACTACTACGGCGAGCTCAACTTCCTCGAGAACGACCTCGAGGCGGTCGCCACGGAAAATCCGATCCGCATGAAGAACCTGCTGGGCAAGCTGGACCAGATGGAGCACGAGGTCACGTCGCTGGATCTGCCGGACCGATTCGCGGACCGCTGGTACACCCTGCGCGAGCACCTGGCAGCGGCGCGCGAGCGGCTGCTGAAGCTGCGCGCGCGCTGACGTTACAATCCGCCGGGTCAGGAGAGAGTTCCCCAGCGGAACCGCCGAAGGCGCAGGCAGCAGCCGAACGCTCAGGCACAAAGGACTGACACAGCGTCTCCATCGCGGGGCGCTTCCTTGCTGGAGAGAGGCTTCAGGCAGTTTGAAGCCCACCGAAGGAGCAAACCCGCGTAACGGGTGAATCTCTCAGGTAAAGCGGACAGCAGGGGCCGCCCATGGTGTGTACCATGGTTCCCGGCTCGCCGCGGCGAGCCTTGAAAAGCCGCCCCTGGAGAGCCGATTTGTCCACCACCGAAGAACAGCAACTCCTCCACACGCCGCTGCACGCGCTGCACCTCGAGCTGGGCGCCCGCATGGTGCCTTTCGCCGGCTACTCGATGCCGGTCCAGTATCCCGCCGGCCTCATGGCCGAACATCACCACACACGGCAATCTGCCGGCCTGTTCGACGTCTCTCACATGGGGCAGCTGAGCCTGTCGGGGCCTGACGCCGCCGCCGCGTTCGAAACCCTGATGCCCGTTGACGTGATCGGCCTGGCCGTGAACAAGCAGCGCTACGGCCTGCTGCTCACCGACGAAGGCACGATCATCGACGACCTGATGTTCGTCAACCGGGGCGACAACATTTTCGTCATCGTCAACGGTGCGTGCAAGGCCGGAGACATCGCGCACATCCAGCAGCGCATCGGTTCGCGCTGTGTTGTGACCCCAATGCCTGAGCGTGGGTTGCTGGCGCTGCAAGGCCCCAAGGCGGTCGAGGCGTTGAAGCGGCTGGTGCCGGGCGTGGAAAAACTGGTGTTCATGACCGGCAGCCGATTCGAATGGCAAGGCGTGGAACTCTTCATCACCCGCAGCGGCTACACCGGCGAAGACGGCTTCGAAATCTCGGTGCACGAATCGCGGGCCGACGCATTGGCCCGAGCCCTTCTGGCCGAACCCGAAGTCAAGCCCATCGGCCTCGGCGCGCGCAACTCTCTGCGCCTGGAAGCGGGCCTGTGTTTGTACGGCAACGACATCGACACCACGACCACGCCGGTGGAGGCAGGCCTCAACTGGGCCATGCAGAAGGTGCGCCGTACCGGCGGCGAACGCGCGGGCGGCTTCCCGGGTTCAGGCAAGGTGCTGGGCCAGCTGGACGGCACCACTGTGCCGCTTGTCCGCAAGCGCGTCGGCTTGGTGGCACTGGAGCGCGTTCCGGTTCGCGACCACACCGAGCTGCAGGACGGGAACGGCCAGCGCATCGGCGAAGTCACCAGCGGTTTGCTGGGCCCGAGCGCCGACAAGCCCGTGGCCATGGGCTACGTGGCGCCTGAATTCGCAGCGCTTGGCACGCGCATGCAGGCCATCGTGCGCGGCAAAGCGGTGCCCATGGAAGTGAGCGCCATGCCCTTCGTGCCCAACCGCTACTGGCGCGGTTAATTGGAATCTGACCCCGATTTTTAGGAGAAGCAAATGACCGTCAAATACACGAATGAACACGAGTGGATCCAGCTCGAGGACCACGAGGCCGCGGTCGTCGGCATCACGCTGCACGCGCAGGACGCGCTGGGCGACGTGGTGTTCGTCGAGCTGCCGGAAGTCGGCCGTGTGTACAGCCAGGGCGAGGTCGCGGGGGTGGTGGAGTCGGTCAAAGCCGCCGCCGACATCTACATGCCGATCAATGGCGAAGTGGTGGAAGTGAACGAAGAGCTGCGCGCCAACCCCGCGCTCGCGAACAGCGACCCGATGGGCAACGGCTGGTTCTTCAAGATCCTGATCGCCGACATGGCCCAGTTCGACGTGCTGATGGACGAGCCGTCCTATGCCAAGTTTTTGAAGAGCATTTGATTTTTCTGTCATCCCGGACTTGATCCGGGATCCATGCGAGAGTACCCCCATGCTGATGCAATCCGCCCGCCCCCTGGGCGAGCTCGAAAACGCCTCCGAATTCATCCCGCGCCACATCGGCGTCGACGAAGCCGACGAGAAGCTGATGCTGTCCGTCATCGGCGAGTCGTCGCGCCGCGCGCTCATCGACAGCATCGTGCCGCGGTCGATCGCGCGCTCGCACGCGATGAAGCTGCCGGCCGCCGTGACGGAGGCAGCGGCGCTGGCCGAGCTGAAGGCCATCGCCTCGCGCAACCAGGTGTTCAAGAGCTTCATCGGCCAGGGCTACCACGGCACGCACACGCCCGGCGTCATCCTGCGCAATGTGCTGGAGAACCCCGCCTGGTACACGGCCTACACGCCCTACCAGGCCGAGATCAGCCAGGGCCGCATGGAAGCGCTGGTGAATTTTCAGACCATGGTCTGCGACCTCACGGGCCTGCCTATTGCCAATGCGTCGATGCTGGACGAGGCCACGGCGGCGGCCGAGGCGATGACACTCGCCAAGCGCAGCGTGAAGGCCAAGAGCAACGTGTTCGTCGTGGCCGGCGACTGCCACCCGCAGACGATCGAGGTGGTGCAGACGCGCGCCAAGCCACTGGGCATCGAAGTCGTGCTCGCCAATTCGGCGCAGGAGTGGGACGCCGCGCTGGGCGGCGACTACTTCGCGGTGCTGGCGCAGTATCCTTCCACCAGCGGCCGCATCGACGACCTGCGCGCCGACGTCGAGAAGGTGCACGCGAAGCAAGCCGCGTTCATCGTCGCGGCCGACCTGCTGGCCATGACGCTGCTGATACCACCCGGTGAATTCGGCGCCGACATCGCCGTGGGTACCACCCAGCGATTCGGCATGCCGATGGGCGCAGGCGGCCCGCACGCGGCCTACATGGCCTGTCGGGACGAGTTCAAGCGCTCGCTTCCGGGCCGGCTCGTGGGTGTGAGCATCGACACACACGGCAACCCCGCCTACCGGCTCGCGCTGCAGACGCGCGAGCAGCACATCCGCCGCGAAAAGGCGACGTCCAACATCTGCACCGCGCAGGTCTTGCCTGCGGTGATTGCCAGCATGTACGCGGTCTATCACGGCCCACAGGGCCTGAAGCGCATCGCGCAGCGCGTGGCCAGCTACACCGCCATCCTGGCCAAGGGCCTGGAGCGCCTGGGCTATACGCCACGCCCCGGCGGCGCTTTCGACACGCTGAGCCTGCACACCGGCGAAGAGACGGAGCAGATCGCCGCGCGCGCCCGCTCCGAGCATGCCAACCTGCGTGTGTACTACGGCGAATACCTGTGCATCACTCTGGATGAAACGACGACGCGCGACGACATCAAGCTCGTGTGGTCGTTCTTCGCCAAGCCCGGCCAGGCACTGCCGGACTTCGCGGAATTCGAAAAGGGCATCGAGCCGCTGATCCCCACCGAGCTGCGCCGCACGACTGATTTTCTGACGCACCCTGTCTTCAACACGCACCATTCCGAGACCGGCATGCTGCGCTACATCCGCGCGCTGTCCGACAAGGACTTGGCACTGGACCGCAGCATGATTCCGCTGGGCAGCTGCACCATGAAGCTAAACGCGACCAGCGAGATGATCCCCATCACCTGGCGCGAGTTCGCGTTCGTGCACCCGTTCGCGCCGCGCGACCAGTTGCAAGGCTACGCCGAGCTGGATTCGCAGTTGCGTGCCTGGCTGTGCGAAGCGACGGGTTACGCCGGCATCAGCCTCCAACCCAATGCCGGTTCGCAAGGCGAGTACGCCGGCCTGCTGGCGATCAAGGCCTTCCATGAGAGCAAGGGCAATGGCCATCGCAATGTCTGCCTGATCCCCTCCTCCGCCCACGGCACCAACCCGGCCAGCGCGCAGATGGTGGGCATGCGCGTCGTCGTGACAGCCTGCGATACCAACGGCAACGTCGACCTCGCCGACCTGCGGGCCAAGTGCGAGGAGCACAGCGCCAACCTGGCGTGCGTGATGATCACCTACCCCAGCACGCATGGCGTGTTCGAGATGCAGGTCAAGGAGCTGTGCGCGCTGGTGCACAAGCATGGCGGCCGCGTCTACGTCGACGGCGCCAACATGAACGCATTGGTGGGCGTGGCGGCGCCGGGCGAGTTCGGCGGCGACGTCAGCCACCTGAACCTGCACAAGACCTTCTGCATTCCGCACGGCGGTGGTGGCCCGGGCGTCGGGCCGGTGTGCGTGGTCGAAGACCTCGTGCCCTTCCTGCCCGGCCACAAGTCGGGCGGCGTGCCGGACCATGGCGTGGGCGCCGTGTCCGCCGCGCCGTTGGGCAATGCGGCCGTGCTACCGATCAGCTGGATGTATTGCCGGATGATGGGCGCCGAGGGCCTGAAGCAGGCAACCGAGATCGCGATCCTGTCGGCCAACTACATCAGCACGCGGCTGAAGGATCACTACCCCACCCTGTATGCCAGCGAAAACGGGCACGTCGCGCACGAATGCATCCTGGACCTGCGGCCGCTGAAGGAAACCAGCGGCGTGACGGCCGAGGACGTGGCCAAGCGGCTGATCGACTACGGTTTCCATGCGCCGACACTGAGCTTCCCGGTCGCCGGCACGTTGATGGTGGAGCCGACGGAAAGCGAAACGCTCGATGAGCTCGACCGCTTCATCGGCGCGATGATCGCCATCCGCGAAGAGATCCGGCGCGTTGAGCGCGGCGAGTGGCCGCAGGACGACAACCCGCTGAAGCACGCGCCGCACACGGCCGCAGCCTTGCTCAAGGGCGAGTGGAACCATGCGTATCCGCGGGACGTCGGCGCGGCCGTGCTGGACGAGCGCCGGCACGCGAAGTACTGGCCGCCTGTGGGGCGTGTCGACAACGTGTACGGCGATCGCAACCTCTTTTGCGCGTGCGTGCCGATGTCGGCTTATGAATAGTCCGCCAGCGATTTGGAACTCGTTGTCATCGTCATCGCCGGCGCCGCCCTCGCCGGCTTCGTCCAGGGCCTTTCGGGTTTCGGCTTCGGGCTCACCGCCATGTCGCTGTGGGCCTGGACCCTGGAGCCGCAACTCGCGGCGGCACTGTCGGTGTTCGGCGGGCTGACGGGCCAAGTGATCCAGGCCGTCACGGTGCGGCGCGGATTCAACCTGCCGCGCCTCCTGCCGTTCGTCGCGGGCGGGCTGTGCGGCTTGCCGTTGGGCATCTACATTCTGCCGCGGCTGGACGTGCCGCTGTTCAAGGGTTTGCTGGGCGTGCTGCTGGTCGTGATCTGCCCGCTAATGTTCTTCGCGGCGCGGCTGCCTCGCATCACGCATGGCGGCCGCTTCGCCGATGGCGCGGCAGGGATGGCCGGCGGCGTGATGGGCGGCCTCGGCGGCTTCACCGGCGTCGTCCCCACGCTCTGGTGCACGCTTCGCGGTTTCGACAAGGACGTGGCGCGCGCGGTCATCCAGAACTTCAACCTGTCGATGCTGACCATCACTTTCGCGACGTACCTTATCACCGGCATCGCGACGCGAGAGATGCTGCCCCTCTTCGCCATCGTCGCCCCGGCGATGCTCATCCCTTCGCTGCTGGGCGCCCGCCTTTATGTGGGCATCAGCGACATCACGTTCCGCAAGGTCGTGCTGGGCCTGCTCACCCTCTCCGGCGTCGCGATGCTGGCGGCAGTCGCACCGGTGCTCATCAACAGACTCTGACACGCGCCGCGCCAGTCTTCAGCCCGGCGGGGCGGCCGTTGTGCCCGGTATGAAAAACGCGCCGATCCGCCCCCGGCCGGGCCGCGCCGAGGTAAAGTCGTGCGATCATGGCCGCCTGCCGCTGCGCCGGCGCAAGGAGACTGGAGTTGGCCCTCAAAGCGTATGTCGTCGAAGACAACGTCTCGATTCGCGAAAGCCTGGTGGAGGCATTGGCGGAACTCGCCGGCATCGTCACCAGCGGCGTCGCGGGCAACGAGAAGGCAGCGGTCGCGTGGTTGACCAACCCCGACAACGAGTGGGACGTCGCGATCGTCGATCTGGTCCTCGAGCCGGGCGGAAGCGGCTTCGGTGTACTCAACGCGCTGAAGAACCGCAAGCCCCATCAGAAGATGGTGGTGCTCACCGGCACCGCCAATCCCAATGTGCGCCGCCAGTGCGAAGCACTCGGCGGTGACGGCGTGTTCGACAAATCCATCGAGACCGATGCACTGATGGACTACTGCCTGCGGCTCGCGCAGGATGTGCGAAAATAGGCCTAACGCCGTGGCCCCTCGATGGGCCCGGCGGAGTTGTGCTCGTACAGGGAGAGTCCGGACAATGCGCCGGAGGCAACGCGCTTTCGTTTAGGCCCGATGATGAATCACGCCGCCATCCTTGTGGTGGATGACAATCCCGACCACCTTGAACTGACCGTGATGGCGCTTGGCGACTGTTGCGATCCCAAGGACATTGCCACGGCAACCGACGGCGTGGAGGCGCTCGACTACCTGTTCGGCCGCGGCGCCTACGCCGCCCGCGACACGAGCCAGCAGCCCCGTTTGATCATCCTGGACATGAAACTCGTGCGCCTGCATGGGCTCGACGTTCTCAAGGCCGTGCGGGTCGACCCGCGCACCGCGACCGTCCCGGTGGTGATGCACTCCTCGTCCACGGAAAAAGGCGACATTGCCGCCTGCTACGCCAACGGCGCCAACAGCTACGTTCGCAAGGCGACCGACTACGACGAGCTGCGCCGCAAGATGCGGCAGGTGCACGACTTCTGGATGACGGTCAACGAGCGGTACCGCCCTCCGGGCGGCTAGGCGCCAGGCGGTTCAGGCTTCCGCCGCGATCTGCCGCAACGCCTGTTCGAACACCTCGGGCGGCTGGCCGCCCTGGATCAGATGACGGTCGTTGATGATCACCGCCGGCACGGCGTGGATGCCGCTCTGCTGGTAGAACTGCTCGCGCTCGCGCACCTCTTGCGCATACTCGTCGCCCGCCAGAATCTCCTTGGCCCGCGCAGCGTCCAAGCCGGCATCGGCGGTCGCCTGAACCAGTACGTCGTGATCCGCGGGGCTGCGGCCCTGCGTGAAGTACGCGCCCAAAAGCGCCTTCTTCAGCGCGCGCTGGCGATCGGCGTCCTGCAACCCCGCCCAGTGCAGCAGCCGGTGCGCATCAAAGGTGTTGTAGATGCGGCCGCGTCCTTCCCGGCGGAAGTCGAAGCCCACCGCAGCGCCGCGCTCACGAATCGCGTCACGCGCGGCTTGCTGCTGCTCGGGCGTCGAGCGGTACTTTTGCGTGAGGTGTTCCGTGATGTCCTGGCCGCCCGCCGGCATGGCCGGGTTCAACTCGAACGGCTGGAAATGCAGCTCAGGTTTCACTTCGCCATCGAGGCGTTCGATGGCCCGCTCCAGCGAAGCCAGGCCGATCGCGCACCAAGGGCACGAGACGTCGGAAACGAAATCGATCTTCAGGGGTTTCATGAAAGCCATGCTAGTGGCTTTTCATTGCCCTTGCAGGCGTCGATGGATCGGGTCTACACGCTGCGGATGAATCCGGCCACCAGCGCGGCGAACTCGGCCGACTTTTCCACGGCGCTCAAGTGCGAGGCGTCGATGGTTGCGAGTTCGGCGCCCGAGATGGCCCGGCAAATCGCCTCGGACATCGCCATCGGCGTCGCCTCGTCTCGCAGGCCGCCGATCACCAGCGCCGGGCACGCGATGCGAGGGTTGGTGCCGGTGAACTCGATGCGCGACACGGCGTCGCATGCCGAGGCATAGGCCTTCGGGTCCGTCGCTTGCAGCACGCCACGCAACTGCGCCACACGCTTCGCGCCCTCGGGATCATTCCGGAACTCCGGCGTGAACCAGCGCTGGATGGCGCCATCGGCGATGGCGGCCATCCCCTGGCTCAGCACGGTGTCGATCCGCGCGCGCCACATGCCGCGGGCGGCATCGTCGTAATAGCTCGATGAGTTGACCACGACGATGCTGGCGATCATCTCCGGGTGCCGCACCGCGATCTGCTGGGCCACCATCCCGCCCATCGACAGGCCGACGAAATGCACCGGCCCATCCACTTGCTCCGCGATAAGGGCTGCCGCGTCGTCGGCCATGTCTTCGATGCTGCAGGGACCGGGCACGATTTCGGATGTGCCGTGTCCGCGGTGGTCGTAGCAAAGCACGGTGTAGCCGGGTGCGAGCTGCGCGGCGGTCTCGTCCCACATCGTCAGGTCGCAGCCCAGCGCATGGCTGAGGACGATCGTGGGCCCGCGCCCCTGTTGGATGAAGTTCAGCTTTGGCATCGTCTTTTTCTCCCTGGAGGTTCTCAGGCCACCTTTGGCGGCAGCAGGCCCTTCTCGCGAATCTCGATCAGGTTGCCGGCCAGCGACATGGCGACCAAACTGTCAGACGTGACCCAGAACCGGGTGCGGCTCGTAGGGTGCTTCCAGCTTCGCGACTTCATCCTGGCTGAGCTGCACGTCGATGGCTGCCGCGGCCTGGTCAAGCTGGTAGGTCTTGCTGGCGCCGACGATGGGCGCTGTGACGCCTTTGTGCATCAGCCAGGCATACGCGAGGGTGGCATTGCTCACGCCCTTCTGCGCGGCCAGCGCCGAGAGGGCCTCGACCACCTTGAAATCACTATCGCGGTAGTAGTAGTTCTGGGCGATGTCGTCGGTCTTGGCGCGGCTGGTCTCGCCCGCATCCTTGTCACCTGCCTTGCGGTTGCCGGCCAGGAAGCCCCGCGCCAGCGGGCTCCATGGGATGAGCGCAACGCCCTGGTCCCGGCACAGCGGGATCATCTCGCGCTCCTCCTCGCGGTAAGCGAGGTTGTAGTGGTTCTGCATGCTCGCGAACGGCGTCCATCCGTTGCTGCGGGCGATCTGCTGCATCTTGGCGAACTGCCACGCATACATGCTGCTCGCGCCGAGGTAGCGCACCTTGCCGGCCTTCACCACGTCGTGCAGCGCTTCCATGATCTCCTCCATCGACGTCTCCTGGTCGAGGCGGTGGATCTGGTACAGGTCGATGTAGTCGGTGCCCAGGCGCTTCAGGCTGGCGTCGACGGCATGGAAGATGCGCTTTCGGGACAGCCCATCCATGTTGGGCCGCCGGTCGGGTTTGGCAGCGGCGCTCGCGCCGCCCTTGAACCCCAGGTCGACGGGGTAGTAAACCTTGGTCGCGAGCACCACCTCTTCGCGTTTGCAGAATTCGCGCAGGAACTTGCCGGTGAGCACTTCGCATTCGCCGCCGGAGTACATGTCGGCCGTGTCGAAGAAGTTGATGCCCAGCTCGACCGCGTGCTTCACGACCGGGCGGGACGCTTCCTCATCCATGACCCACGGCCGCCATTGCGGCGTGCCATACGTCATCATGCCCAGGCAGATGCGGGAAACTTTCAGGCCGGTGCTGCCCAGTCGGGTGTATCGCAAGTTCGTTCTCCTCGAAGACCAGCAGGCACTTTACGGCCTTCGGGGAACCTGTGCGCGCCGGGGGTCAACCGGCGTTCGGCAGCTGGCTCAGGTATCTCCGCACTTCCTGCACCTGGTGGCCCGCGTGATGCACGGCTTCGCGCAGTTGGGCCGGGTCCACGCCGAAGATCCGGCACCAATACGCCACGTCCATCTGCTGCGTCAGGTCGATGAATTGGGCGGTCGCGGTTGAGGAAGTTTCTTCCATGGAGGGCTCCTGTTGGGTTGCCTGTTTCTGATCGCGGATCACCTGCGCAAGTTCCTCGACAGTTCCTGCAGCCGGGCCGGATCGACCGGCTTGGTCCAGTGATCGTCGAAGCCCGCTTCGGCGGCGCGCTGCTTGTCCTCGTGCTGGCCCCAGCCCGTGAGCGCCACCAGCCACGGCTGCCGCACCCCTGTCAGGCCCCGCACGCGCCGGGCTACCTCGTATCCGCTGATGTCCGGCAGGCCGATGTCCAGCAGCACAACGTCGGGCCGGAAGACTGGCACGCGCGCGAGCGCGCCCAGCCCGTCGCGCGACAAGGCCACCTCGTTGCCCAGCATGCGCAGCAGCTCGGCCAGCGTTTCAGCCGCGTCCCGGTTGTCGTCGACGACGAGGATGCGGCGCGCGGACTGTCCGGCCGGAACGGGCCACGTTGTGTCGTCCTCGGGTTTCGCATCGCTTGCCGCCTGGGGTGTGCGCGGCAGCCAGACCACGAACTCGCTGCCTTTGCCCAATCCTTCGCTGTGGGCCTCGACCCGCCCGCCGTGCAGCCGCACCAAGCCCTCCACCAGCGACAGGCCGATGCCCAGCCCGCCGTGGTGGCGCTGCGCCGGATGGGTGACCTGCGTGAAGAGCGCGAATATCTTGACGAGCATGTCGCGCGGAATGCCCGCGCCGTTGTCGCGCACGCGCACCGTGAAGTGATCCGGCGCGGCTTGCATGATCACGTCGATGTTGCCCCCCGGCCTTGTATAGCGGGCAGCGTTGTTCAGCAGATTGGAAAACACCTGGGCCAGGCGCAGGGGATCGGCCTCCAGGTCTGTCGGCTCGTCCGGGAAACTGACGGAAAGCCTGTGCTGGCACGCCTCGATGTGCGGACGGCTCGTCTCGATGGCGCTGCTGATGATGCTCACCAGGTTGGTCGGCTGCCGCCGCAGCTCGATCTTGCCCGTGCTGATGCGCGAGACGTCGAGCAGGTCGTCCACCAGCCGGGTGAGCTGCGCCACCTGCCGCTCGATCATGTCGGCGATCTGCACCACCCGCGGCGCGTCCGTGGGGATGCGCCTGATGATCGACAGGCCGTTCCAGACAGGCGCCAGCGGATTGCGCAGTTCGTGCGCGAGCGTCGCGAGGAACACGTCCTTGGCCCGGTCCGACTCCCTCAAGGTGCGCAGCAGCGTGGCGTTCTCTATCGCGACCGCCGCACGCCGGGCCAGGTCCGCTGCCAGCGCCTGGTCCTGCGCCGTGTAGCGGCGGGGCGATTCGGCGGTGGCGAAACAGATCACACCCAGCGTCTTTCCGCGCACGGTGAGCGGCAGGCCCATGTACGAATGCAGTCCTAGCGCGCGCAGCGCGGCCAGGTAGTCGGGGTTGGTGACCGAGGCGGCCAGCATCTCGTCCGGAATCTCGGCCAGCCGCTCCGGCTCGCCCGTGTGCACGACGTTCCAGGGCCCGACCCCCGCGATTTTGGCCGGGTCGTGCGGAAAGTGCCGATGCAGCTCACGCGCCAACTGCTCCCTCTCCGGATCGACGTGCGCCACCGCGACCCGCTGCATCGCACCGGTCTCGTCGAGCATGTCCACGGCGCACCAATCGGCGAAATGCGGCACGGCGAGGTGCGCGACCTTGTCCAGCGTGGCCTGGTAGTCGGCAAGGCCCGCCAGCTCGGCGCTGGCGTCCGCCAGGAACTTGAGGTCTGCTTCCGTGTTCTTGCGGGCCGTCACGTCCATGCAGACGCCTGCGACGGCCCATGGCTCGCCTTTGGCGTCGAGCAGGGCACGCCCCCGCCCTTCCAGCCAATGCACGGTGCCGTCGGGCCACAGGACGCGGTACTCGACGCCCTGCTCACCCTCGCGCTTGGGTGTGCCGCGCAGCACTTGGGCCACCTCGTCCCGGTCCTCGGGGATGATCACCTGGTAGTAGTCGCCCATCGACAGCGGAGGCGTTCCGGGTTCGAGGCCATGGAGGGCGTGCATGCCGGGCCACCACGTCATCTCGTGGGTCTTGAGGTTGGACTGCCACACCGCCATCCCGCCGGTTTCCATGGCGAGCTGCAATTGCACTTCGCCGGCCGCGAGCACGGCATTGAGTTCCTGCAGGTGGGCCTCGTGCATCCGCTGCTCGGTACGGTCCCGGATGATCTTGACGAAGCCCGTGACCTCGCCCGGACCATCGCATACCGGCATAAGCTCGCCGGACGCCCAGAATCGTTCGCCGCTCTTGCGCACATGCCAGCGCTCGTCGGACGCGCGGCCCTCGAGGCGCGCCGTTTCCATTTCGTATTCGACGCGTCCAGCCGCGACGTCTTCGGGTGTGAAGAAGCGGTGCACCGCCTCGCCCAGCATTTCCTCGCGGCCCCATCCCAGCACGCGGCACGCGCCTTCGTTCCAGATGGTGATGTGCCCTTCAAGGTCGGTGCCCACGATCGCATAGTCAACAGCGCTCTCCACGACCTGCCGATAGTGTTCGGCGGACGCGTTCGCGGGGCGGGACTTCTGGGCTTGCATGGCATTCACACCATGGCTCAAGGGTATCTCGATTGAGCCTTTTTGGGTGAACTCGCAAAGGCCGGGCTGCCCGAGCCCGGCAGTGAGACTAGCGCCGAGCTGCTGCTTAGCGCCGAGCCGCGGGTATCTGCGCTACAGGCGAAACCACATCGCCGTTCTGCGCGCGATGCCGCAATGCATGCTCCATCACGACCAACGCCAGCATCGCCTCGGCAATGGGCGTGGCCCGGATGCCGACGCAGGGGTCGTGCCGACCCTTGGTGATGACCTCGGTGGCTTCGCCTTGCAGGTTGATCGTTTCGCGCGGGCTGATGATCGAGCTGGTCGGCTTGATGGCGATCGAAACTTCGAGGTCCTGGCCGGTGCTGATACCGCCGAGCACACCGCCCGCATTGTTGGTGCGAAAGCCCTGCGGCGTCAGCGAGTCGCCGTGCGTGGTGCCGCGCTGCGTGACGCTGCCGAACCCGGCGCCGATCTCGACGCCCTTCACCGCGTTGATGCCCATCATCGCGAAGGCGATGTCGGCGTCGAGCTTGTCGAATAATGGCTCGCCCAAGCCGACCGGCATGTTCGTCGCGGTGACGCGGATGCGCGCGCCGCAGGAGTCGCCGGCCTTGCGCAGGATGTCCATGTAGGCCTCGAGATTGGCGACGTCCGCGACCGGCGCGAAGAAGGGATTGTGGTGGACATGGTCCCAGCTCTCGAAAGCGATGGGCAGGTCGCCGATCTGCTGCATGCAACCGCGAAATACGGTGCCGTACTTGGCGGCCAGCCACTTCTTCGCGACCGCGCCCGCCGCGACCATGGGCGCAGTGAGGCGCGCCGACGCCCGGCCGCCACCGCGCGGATCGCGCAGGCCGTATTTCTGCAGGTACGTGTAATCGGCATGCCCCGGGCGGAAGGCCTGCGCGATCTCCGAATAATCCTTGCTGCGCTGGTCGGTGTTGCGGATCAACAAGCCGATGGGCGTGCCCGTCGTCTTGCCCTCGTACACGCCGGAGAGAATTTCGACCTTGTCTTCTTCCTGACGCTGCGTCACATGGCGGCTCGTGCCGGGGCGGCGCCGGTCCAGGTCAGGCTGGATGTCCTCGGCCGACAGGGTCATGCCCGGAGGGCAGCCGTCGATCACGCAGCCGATGGCCGGGCCGTGGGATTCGCCGAAGTTGGTGACCGCGAAAAGGGTGCCGAAAGTATTGCCGCTCATGGGGCCCGATTATCCCAGAGGGCAGGAATGCTTCGTGCTACAGCGCTTCAGGACCCGTTGTCCGCACTGTTAGCCCCCACGCTTCGCTGCCCCCCGAGGGGGCCGTTTTTGCCTAGGGGCGGCCCGTCGTCAAAAAGGAGAGAGCATGCTGGATCGCACCACCACCCGTTTCTCCCACGTCAAGCCCGGGGACACCGAATACGTCTCCGGCGGGCTTCGCGATTTCTTCCGCTACCGCGACCTGGGCGTGGCCGAGGCGACGAACGGCAAGGTGATCGCGCACCTCGTCAAGGCCCACCAGGCACCCGAAAAGGGCACCGGCTGGCACCGCCATGAGGCGGATTTCCAGATCGTCATCATGCTCAAGGGCTGGGCGCGCTTCATGTACGAAGACCAGGTGACCCTGGTTTCCGCCGGCGACTGTGTCCACCAGCGGCCCGGCATCCGGCATTTCCTGTTCGACTATTCGCCGGACATGGAGTACCTGGAGATCGTCTCACCGGCAGACTTCAAGACGATCGACGTCGAGCCGGTGTGCGCCATCCCGGACCCGACGCCCTGGAAGTGACCGGCTAGAACTCGGCGTCGAGCTCGTCGATCTCGTCCGGCTCTTTCTTCGCTGCCGCCACCCACTCCTTCATGGCGGGCAGCTCCATCACCCGCTTGCAATAGGCGATGCTGGCCTTGTCCAGCGGGATGTCGTAGGTCGAAAAGCGCGTGACCACCGGCGCGTACATGGCGTCGGCGATGCAGGGCTGCTTGCCGAAGAGGAACGGCCCGCCATAGCTGGCAAGGCACTCCTTCCAGATGGCGAGCACACGGTCAATGTCCTGCTGCGCGCGCGACCACACCTTGAAGTTGGGGAAACGGGCCTTGATGTTCATCGGCAGCGCCCCGCGCATGGCCGAGAACCCCGAATGCATTTCGCCGCAAATCGCGCGGCAATGTGCTCGCGCCTTGGCGTCGGCCGGCAAGAGGCCGGCCTTGGGCTTGATCTCGTGGATGTATTCGCCGATGGCGAGGGTGTCCCAGACCTTCACGCCGTTGTGCTGCAGTGAAGGCACCAACATCGACGATGACAGCAGCAGCATCTCCGCCTTCATCGCGGGGTCGTCAGGCGGGATCACCTTCTCCGTGAACTCCAGGCCGGCCAGCTTGGCCATGAGCCAGCCGCGCAGCGCCCAGGCACCGTAGTTCTTGCTGCTGATCGTGAGAACGGCCTTGGCCATGGGGTTCCTTAGCGGGCTGCCTCCTGCCCAATGCCGGGGATCGAGCAAGCCTTGTGCCACATCGGTGCACGGGTTGGCGCGCAACTTGCCTCTACGGTGCATGCGGGCATCTTGCCCGCCAAAGACGGAGACATGCTCTACCAGGCCTACCAGACCCAGTCGAACCTCACGTCGCCGCTGCGCCTGATCGCGCAGCACCAGAGCGCGCTGCTCTGGCTGCGGCACACCGAAGGCTCGATCCAGCGCAAGGTCTCGGCCGCCCTCGATGTGTTCTCGCGCCTGCGGTTGACGCACAGCCGGCCCGACTACGGGATCGCATCGGTCCAGGTCCAGGGAACCGACATCCCCATCACCGAGGAGAAAGTGCTCGCGCTGCCCTTCGGCACGTTGCTGCGCTTTCGCAAGGAACATGCGCCCCAGCAGCCCAAGGTGCTGCTGGTCGCGCCGCTCTCCGGCCATTTCGCGACCTTGCTGCGCGAGACCGCGAAGACCTTGTTGCAGGACCACGACGTCTACATCACCGACTGGCACAACGCGCGTGATGTTTCGCTGCGGCACGGGCCCTTCGCGCTGGACGACTACATCGACTACATGATGCGCTACACGCGGGCCATCGGCCCCGGAGTGCACATGGTGGCGGTCTGCCAGCCCTGCGTCGCGGCATTGGCGGCCACGGCGATCATGGCCGAGGACGATGATCCGGCCCAGCCGCGCAGCTTGACGCTGATGGCAGGCCCGGTCGACTGCCGCGTCAACCCGACCGGCGTCAACCAGCTGGCCACCAGCCAGCCGATCGAGTGGTTCGAGCGCAACCTGATCAGCCATGTGCCGCTGCCCCACGCCGGGCACATGCGGCGCGTGTACCCCGGCTTCGTGCAGCTCACGGCCTTCATGAGCATGAACCTGGAGCGGCACAAGCAGCAGTTCCGCAACCTCTATGAGCACCTGGTGGAAGGCGACGAGGAAAAAGCCGACGTGATCCGCCGGTTTTACGACGAATACCTGGCCGTGAACGACTTGCCGGCGGAGTTCTACCTGGAAACGGTGGAGAAGGTCTTCCAGACCTATGACCTGGCCGCAGGTACGCTCACATGGCGCGGCCGCCTCGTGAACCCGGCCACCATCCGCCGCACCTGGCTATTGACCGTGGAGGGCGAGCGGGACGACATCTGCGCCGTGGGCCAGACCGTCGCCGCGCAAGACCTGTGCAGCGGCATCCGGCCTTACATGAAGAGCCATTACATCCAGACTGGGGTGGGCCACTACGGCGTGTTCAGCGGCCGGCGCTGGCAGGCGCAGATCTATCCTCGGGTGCGCGAACTGATCCACTCCGCGGCCGGTTGACCGCGCGAAAGCCTGCTCAGGCAGCCGGATGTTCCTCGCCGCCCGGCCAGTCGCGGATGTAGGCCTTGAGCATGCGGTTCTCGAAGTTCTGGCTGTCCACCACGGCCTTGGCCACGTCGTAGAAGCTGATCACGCCCATCAGCATGCGGCGGTCCATCACCGGCATGTAGCGGGCATGGCGCTCGAGCATCATGCGGCGAACTTCGTCCAGTTCGGTTTCGGAGGTGCAGGTCAGCGGATGATCATCCATGGCGGTGCGCACCAGCGTCTGCCCGACGACGCCGCCGCTCTTGACAATGCACAGGATCACTTCGCGGAAGGTGAGCATGCCCGTCAAGTCGCCGTGGTCCATCACCACCAGCGAGCCGATGTCCTTCTCGGCCATCACGTTGATCGCGTGGGCCAGGGGCTCGTCGGGCGTGACCGTATACAGGGTGTTGCCCTTGACCCGCAGGATATCGCTGACTTTCATGCCGTCTCCTCGGTGGTCCCGGTGACCACCCGTGGGAACAATATAGCCCACAATCCAGGGCAGTTCCATAGAGCTGTTCGCGAGGAGACACTTCATGCCCGGCTATTCCGACCCTGGCTTCGACACCCTGGCCCTGCACGCCGGCGCGGCCCCCGACCCGGCCACCGGTGCCCGGGCCGTCCCCATCCACCTGACCACGTCCTTCGTTTTCGAGTCCAGCGACCACGCCGCGGCCCTGTTCAACCTGGAGCGGCCCGGCCACGTCTATTCGCGCATCAGCAACCCGACCAACGCGGTGTTCGAGCAGCGGGTGGCGGCGCTCGAAGGCGGCATTGGCGCCATTGCCACCGCCAGCGGGCAGGCGGCCCTGCACCTGGCCATCGCCACCATCATGGGCGCGGGCTCCCATATCGTGGCCAGCACGGCGTTGTACGGCGGTTCGCAGAACCTGTTGCACTACACGATGCGGCGCTTCGGCATTGAAACGACGTTCGTCAAGCCCGGCGATATCGACGGCTGGCGCGCGGCTGTCCGGCCGAACACAAAACTGCTGTTCGGCGAAACGGTGGGCAACCCAGGGCTGGACGTGCTGGACATCCCCCAGGTCGCGGCCATCGCGCATGAGGCCGGTGTGCCCCTGCTCGTCGATTCCACTCTTACCTCGCCTTACCTGATGAAGCCGCTGGAGTTGGGTGCCGACCTGGTCTATCACTCCGCGACCAAATTCCTCTCGGGCCATGGCACGGTCATCGGCGGCGTGGTGGTGGACGGTGGCAGTTTCGACTGGGAAAGGTCGGGCAAGTTCGCCGAGCTGGCCGCGCCCTACGATGGCTTCCACAACATGGTGTTCACGGAGGAGTCGACCATCGGCGCCTTCCTGCTCCGCGCGCGCCGCGAGGGCCTGCGCGACTTCGGCGCCTGCATGAGCCCGCACACGGCGTGGCTGATCCTGCAAGGCATCGAAACGCTGCCGCTGCGGATGGAGCGGCACATGAGCAACACCCGCAAGGTGGTCGAGTTCCTGGCTGCTCATCCATTCGTTGCGCGCGTCGGCCACCCGATGCTCGAGTCGCACCCGAGCCATGCACTGGCGCAGAAGCTGCTGCCCAAGGGCGCGGGCTCGGTGTTCAGCTTCGACATGAAGGGCAACCGCGAGCAGGGCAAGAAGTTCATCGAGACGCTCAAGGTATTCAGCCACCTGGCCAACGTCGGCGATTGCCGCTCGCTGGTGATCCATCCGGCCAGCACCACGCACTTCCGCATGAGCGACGAGGCGCTGGTGGCCGGCGGCATCACGCAAGGCACGATCCGCCTGTCGATCGGCCTGGAAGACCCGGATGACCTGCTCGACGACCTGAAGCGCGCCCTGAAGACTGCCGAGAAAGTGTGAGGGCCGAGCCATGTACCTGAACGTCAACGGCCACAACACCTACTGCTACACCGGCGGCAAGCCCTTCGACGCCGCCAAGCCCACGGTCGTCTTCATCCACGGCGTGGTCAACGACCACAGCGTCTGGGCCCTGCAGACCCGCTACCTGGCAAACCATGGATGGAACGTGCTGGCGGTGGACCTGCCAGGGCATTGCAAGAGCGAAGGCGAGGCACCGGCCAGCGTCGAAGACGGGGCCGCGTTCATCGCCAGCCTCCTCGATGCCGCAGGTGTGGCGAAGGCCGCGCTGGTGGGCCATAGCTGGGGCTCCCTGATCGCACTGGACGCCGCTTCGCGGCTCAAGGACCGGGTCACGCACCTGGTCCTGGTCGGCACGGCCTACCCGATGAAGGTGTCGGCGGCCCTGCTGGAGGGGTCGCTGAACGAACCCATGAAAGCGTTGCAGATGATCAACGTGTTCATGCGCAGCACGCTCGCGCCGCCGCCTTCGGCGCTCGGGCCTGGCACCTGGGTCTACGGAGCGAGCCTGGCGCTGGGCCGGCGGGTGCTGGCGTCCAATCCGCACGTCAACGTGTTCCATCGCGGCTTCAAGGCGTGCGACAGCTATGCCAACGGCGAAGCGGCGATGGCGGCCGTCACCTGCCCCGTGCTGTTCCTGCTCGGCGCGCAAGACCAGATGACGTTTGCGAAGTCGGCGCAACTGCTGATCGACAGGGCGAAAGACAGCGGCAAAACGGTACAGGTCACACAGCTCGCGGTCGGCCATCACCAGATGACCGAGACGCCGGACGAGACGCTCTTCGCGATCCGCGATTTCCTGAAGACATGAGCCCGGGCATCTCGATCACGCCGCCGATGCCGCCCGAGCGCGTGCGCGAGATCGCCGCCTCCTTCGACCTGCGCGCCCTGCCCGCGGACTTCTACGCCAATCCCTATCCGGTCTATGCGCTGCTGCGCGAGACGGAACCCGTCAAGCGCATGCCGGACGGGTCGTACTTCCTCACGCGCTACGCCGACCTGGTGAACGTCTACCGCGATGCACAGAATTTCAGCTCCGACAAGAAGGTGGAGTTCACCCCAAAGTACGGCGCCGGCTCGGCGCTGCTGGAGCATCACACCACCAGCCTGGTCTTCAACGACCCGCCGCTGCACACGCGCGTGCGCAAGCTGATCATGGGCGCGCTCACGCGGCGCGCCATCGCGGAGATGGAGCCGGGGCTGGTCGCGCTGGTCGACGGCCTGCTGGACGGCATCGAACAAGAAGGCGACGGCGACCTGATCGAGGATTTCGCCAGCGCCATTCCCGTGGAGATCATCGGGAACCTGCTGGGCGTTCCGCACGAAGATCGCGCGCCGCTGCGCGGCTGGTCGCTGGCGATCCTGGGCGCGCTCGAACCCAAGCTCACGCCTGAGCAGGAGGCGCTAGGCAACAGCAGCGTGAGCGAGTTCACGGCCTATCTGAAGACACTGGTGGCGCATCGCCGCCAGCACCCCGGCGACCCCGAGCACGATGTGCTGACGCGGCTGATCCAGGGCGAAAACAAAGACTCGCCCGGAGGGCTCGGCGCGGGCGAGCGTCTGAGCGAAAGCGAACTGCTGCAAAACTGCGTGTTCATCCTCAATGCCGGGCACGAGACCACCACCAACCTGATTGGCAACGCGCTGGTCGCCTTGCAGGAATGGCCCGAAGAGAAGGCCGCGCTGCTGGCGAAGATGGAGAGCCTGTCGTCCGACGCCGCCGCCCTGGAGGCAGCCATGAGCACCGCCGTCGATGAGTTCCTGCGCTTCGAATCGTCCAACCAGCTCGGCAATCGGCGGGCGCTGCGCGCGTGCGAGGTCGGCGGCGTTCCACTCGAGGAAGGTGCGCTGGTGACGCTCTGCATAGGCGCCGCCAACCGCGACTCAGCGCAATTCGCCAATGCAGACGTGCTCCAGCTGACGCGCGAGAACAACCGCCACCTGGCCTTTGGTTTCGGCATCCACCAGTGCGCGGGCCTGAGCCTGGCGCGGCTGGAAGGCCGCATCGCGATCGGGCGCTTCTTGCGGCGCTTCCCCAGCTACCGCCTCACCGCCGCCCCAGTGCGCGGTGGGCGGGCGCGGTTCCGGGGGTTCTTGCACGCACCGTTCGGCGTGTAGCGTCCCGCCCCGTAGGGTTCAGCTTTCATCGGCCGGCAGTGCGTTGAGCGACTGCGGTGTCAGGCCGTTGCGTTCGGCATCTGTGCCCGCCTGTTCCAGAGCAAGCGTTTCAACGGGAACGGTCGAAACGGTCAGATTGCCTATTGAAGTCACGCCTTGGGCAGCGTCCTCTTCACGGCCTTTTTGGCCGGCGGTGCGAGATAGTTTTGGCCAGAAACGACCGACTTTCCGGTCTGACTTTCGAGCTGCGTGCGGGCCTGCCGGGCGATTCGCCCGCCGGCCTGTGCGGCACCCTTGTTTTCGCCCATGCCGGTGGCATCCGTGTTCTCGGCAATCTGCCGGGTGGACAGTTCGGCCAGCGCGGTGAAGATCAACTCGGCCTCCGTCATGTGGTCGCGCAGGTTGTGGGATTTCAGACCCTTGAGTTTCTTGTGGTCCTTGACGCTCACCCCTGACCACTCCTGATGAATGATGTTGGTGAGGACAGCGAACTCGTCGCCCGGCTGGACTTCGTGCTCGCGCCAGTAGTCAGTCAGCTTATTACGCGTTTCTTGCCCCGTCATGCGCTGCTGGATCCACTTGTCGCTGCGGCCATGCTGCTGCCAGGTCTGGCGCGCGCGGTCCAACGACAGGGCCGGATCGGACATTTCCTGCATACGCTCGTAGCCCGCTTTGGCCAACCACAGCTTGATGGGCTCGGCCTTGGGACTGGGCACGGACTGCACCAGGCGCAGCAGGGTTTCGGCGGTGGCCGCGTCGGTAAGCCGTTGCTTGCCGTCAGCAGCGAGCATCTTCAACTGGTGACAGCTTGTCACCAGTTGACTGCCTTCCTTGTCCAGCCGGCGCTTGAGCTGGTTCCAGTACTTGCGGGCAGTCAGATCGTCAGGCTGCTGGGTCAACACCTGCACGACGTCAACGACCGAAAACCACCAAGTCTCCGTCGCCTCGTCATACACGCGGCGAATGGACTGGCCATCGAACTCGGTTGGCATAATTTTCATGGTGTATGCGCAACGATATTCTCAAAGGGCTGCTCAAGCATGGGCGCTGAGGTTACACGATGGAAACCCGGTGGCAGGCAACGCCACTCAATGGCAACATGGCCAGCAGCCCGGAGCCACGGAGAAACGCCATGAACACGACTACGAGCACTGCCCCACCGGTCGACCCAACCGCTTTCAAGACTTTTGCTCAGTTCTACCCGTTCTACCTCACGGAACACAGCAACATCACTTGCCGACGCCTGCACTTCGCCGGCTCCACCCTCTCGCTCGTCTGCCTGGCGCTGCTGATCGTCACGCGCAGTCCGTGGTGGCTGCTGGCGGGCTTGCTCTGCGGTTACGGCTTCGCGTGGATCGGCCACTTCGGCTTCGAGAAGAACAAGCCCGCCAGCTTCAAGCGCCCGCTCTACAGCTTCATGGGCGACTGGGTGATGTACAAGGACATCTGGACAGGCAAGGTCCGCATCTAGCGCCGCGTTCAGCGCGGGGCGTAGCCCGGCGTGAAGACGTTGTGCGCGGGATAGACCGCGACCTTGGGCTCGCCCTGGATGCCCGCCTTCTGCACGCCTGGCATGAGCCGCTGCAGGGCGAAGGCCTGGAAGTCCTCGGCGCGCTCCCACAGGTCGGCAACGCGCAGCCCGCCCTTGTCGTCGAACGCGGCAACGTGGAACAGCCCGCCCGGCGGCGGCTTGCCCTCGAAATCGACGATCTCGCAGACCTCGTCGTATTGCTCGCGCGTCACCTGGTTCCACTCCATGATCATCAGCACAGCCATGTTGGCCTCCATCGGTTGAAGCGAGGGCCGTTCGCCCTCGACTGCATTACGTGGGCCGGCCCGGGGTGGATGCAGGCAGGACCGGAAGCAAAAGCTGCGAACGGTGCACTGGCGATAGATGGATGCTATTGCGCGCCCTGCGCCGCGGCCCGGCGCTGCCCTCGGGCGCGCCGGTGTTCGGGTTCACGTCGAAGCGCGGAAAGTTGCTGCTGGAAATGTCCAGGCGAATGCGGTGCCCCTTGCGGAACAGGTTGGACGTGGGCATGGGCTCGATGGTGATCTCGGCCACCTCTCCCGGCGCCAGCGGCTCGGGGTGTTCCCACGAGCGGCGGTAGCGGCAACGCAGGATGCCGTCCGTGATATTCATCGCAAAGCCTTGCGGCCAGTCCTCGCTGGGCGGGTACACGTCGATCAGCTTGGCCGTGAAGTCCGTGTCGGGTGCATCCGAAGAAATCCAGAGCTTGATCAGCACGGGGCCGGTCACGTCCACGTCTTCTTGCAGCACCGGCGACTCGAACACCAGCACGTCGGCGCGATCGGCCAACGGCCCGTAGGGCGGCGCGGCGCCGAACACACCGGCGTGAGTGCGCTGGTCATAGGCGCCTGCCACCATCAAAGGCTCGCCCGACGTGACCGAACCGCCGATCGTGGGCACCGGGTGGGCCGGATCGAACTCGTACTCGAGCGAAGCCGCCGAAGGGGCCGCCTGGAGCGCGAGGGAGCCGTCCGCGTGCAGGTACCAGGGCACAAGACTCGTACCCGGCACCGGCCAGTCGCGCGCGGCGAACCACTCGCCGCCATGCTCCAGCCGTCCTTCGGCGTTGCGTCGCCCCGAACCGCCTCCCATGCGGAAGTAGCGCACGCACGCGTCGGCGGTCGCTTCTCGCCCCTTCAGCCAGCGGTCGAACCAGGCCAGGCGCATCGCCAGGTAATCGTCGGCCAGCACGCCGTCGAGCAGCGCGCGCGGACCGAACTCCACGTCCCCGGCGAAGGTCACGCTGCGCTCGCCGTGGGTCCATGGCCCCAATACCAGTTGCGCACGGCCCTTGGGCGAGCGCGAGATGCCGAGGTAGTTGTCCGTGGTGGTCTGCGCATACGGGTCCCACCAGCCGCACATCAGCATCACCGGGATGCTGTCGAACACTTCGTAGTGGCCGGCCGCGTACAGCTCGGGCTGGCGCCAGTAGTCGTCGAAGCTGCCGCGCTCCCATTGCTCGAACAGGTAGTTCTCGTATTCGGGCACGGCGCGCAACGGCGAGTCGCCGCGCCGCCACGGCAGTGCCTTGAACCAGCTGCCGATGTCTTCTGCGGCCATGGCACGAACGGCATCGCTGACCTGGTCCGACGCACCCGCCTGCTGCGCGTTCTTGAAGGCCCACGTGGCCTGCTTCAGCTCGAAGGCGCCGCCATGGCGGATGCCGCCGCGAAACGCGTTGGCGAAACCGCCGCACTCCATGAACATCGCTGCCAGGCCGGCCGGCCGCTGGCTGGCCAATGCGGTCTGCGTATGGGCGGCGTATGACAACCCATAGGTGCCGACACGGCCATTGCACCAGGGCTGGACCAGCAGCCAGGCCATCGTGTCGGCGCCGTCGTTCGCTTCGCCCAGGTACTTCGTAAAGCGGCCCTCGGAGTCGAAACGCCCGCGGCAATCCTGGACCACGACCGCATAGCCTTGCCGCGCGAACCGGGCCGCAACGTCACCCCGCAGGGGCGGTTGAGGATCGGCCACCGTACGCTCGCGCCGCGCCGTGGCGTTGCGGCCATAGGGGGTGCGTTCCAGCAGAGTGGGGAATGGACCTGGGTCTGCCGGCAAATAGATGTCCGTCGCGAGCCTTACCCCGTCGCGCACGGCAACCATCACGGTCGTCTTGACCACGTCGTTTGTACTGTTCATCCGTCAATCAATCGATCTTAAGGTTGCGGTCCTTGATGATCTTGGCCCAGCGCGCCGTGTCGTCCTTCATGAAGCGCGCGAGTTCCTGCGGTGTGGTGGGCGCGGGCTCGGCGCCCTGCGCCACGAGCTGCATCGACACTTCCGGGTCGGTCAGCGCGTTCATCAACGCTGTGCTGACTTTAGAGACCACGTCGGGAGGTGTTCGCGCCGGCGCGAAGAGGGCATACCAGATGTCGTATTGAAAGCCGGGCACCCCGGCCTCCGCGAAGGTGGGCACGTCCGGCAAGGCGGGCGAACGCTTGCGGCTCCCCACGGCCAGCGGCGTGAGCTTGCCCTGCTTCAGGTGAGCCATGACGCTCGGCACGGCATTGACGCCCAGGTGCACATGCCCGCCCACCAGCTCCGTCACGGCCGGTGCGCCGCCCTTGTACGGGATGTGGACCATGTGCGTGCCCGTCATCGACTGGAACATCTCCATCGCCAAATGTCCCGGGCTGCCGGACCCGCTGGAGCTGTAGTCGAGGCGCCCGGGCTTGCTCTTGGCCAGCGTGATCAGGTCCTTGACCGAGCGCACGCCCAGGGATGGGTGCGTGGTCAGGATGGGTATGTTGACCAGCACCCGGCCTACCGGTGCGAAGTCTCGCGTCGGGTTGTAGACGAGCTTGCTGATGAGGAGCGGCGTCGTCACCATGCTGGAGCCGGCTCCCAGCAGCAAGGTGTATCCGTCCGCCGGCGCCATGGCTGCTGCCTGGATGCCCGGCACGCTGGGACGGTTCTCGATAATCACCGGCTGCTTCCATTGATCCGACATCTTGCGCGCCACCACGCGCATGGCGTTGTCGGCGGCCGCCCCCGCGGGGAACGGGATGATCACGCGCACCGTGCGTTCCGGGAATTCACCGGCCCAGGCGCCTTGCAAAGCCAGTGCGGCCAAGCCTGCTGTGAGGAAATACTTCGGTTTGCTCATTGGGGTTGCATGCTGTTCGCTCAGATCAGAAGTCGTGCCGGATGCCGGCGCCGATGGCGCGCACCGCGACGTTGCTCCTGCTCGAGTCGATACCGTCGCGATCGATGAACGCCTGCAGCTCGGTGCGCTTGGACAACGCATAGATGTACGCCAGCTGCCAGCGTTTGCGTTCGCCGGTGAGCGAGGCCTGCACGTCGCGTTTCATGAGGTTGAGCGTCACTGCATGCACATTCTGGCTGTATCTGGCGCCGACGATCCAGTAGTCGACGTCGCGCCGGCTGGTAGCGGTGTTCTTGTAGCTGTCGCGGCCGAAGAGCGCGTAGGGCTCGAACGCGCCGAAGTCGTAGCGCAGGCCAGCCTGCCACTTGTGGTCGAACTCGTTGTTCCCCAATCCGCCGGGCCGCGTGTCCTTGGCGAACCCGACACCGGCGCGCACGGGGCCGCCTGCGTAGCTCAGGCCAAGGTCCAGCGACTTAGCGCCGTTCTCCACGTCGGGCGTGGCCGGCGCGCCACGCAGGTAGTAGCGCGTGCGGACGGTGAAGCCGCCCCAGTCGGGGCTGGCATAGCCGATCGCATTCGAGGTCCGGTTGCGCGAATTCAGGATCGCCGTCCCGATCGCCGTGGCGCCCGCGTCGTTCGGTGCGAAGGAGGTGATGGCGGTGACCTGCGAATACAGCGGCGAGCCGGTCGGGTTGGCGGAATCCAACCGACCCAAGGCGACGGTGCCGAACGAGCCTTTCAGCGCCGCATAGCTGTTGCGAAAGGCCGGCACCGTGCTGGCGCCGGTGTCGGCTTCCGCACCCATCTCCAGCCCGAAGGCCGCCGTGAGGCCGCCGCCGAGATCTTCCGTCCCGCGAAAACCCAGGCGCGATGCGTTGTCGCGCAATTCCTTCGTGTCGCTGGCGCTGCCGGCCTTGATGCTGTTGACCGTGAGCCGCACCTGCCCGTACACCTGCGCCGTCTGGGCCAGGGCCTGGGGCGCTGTAGCCGCCGCAAGCAGACCGCCCAGGGCGGTTGCACACATGCGCTTGTTCATGAATCTCTCTCCTCGTCGTGGTTGAAAAATCTGCAGGCGGGCGGATTCTCTGGCGCGGCTGTGCGGCCCACAACGCTATGACGGAAGCGCATTGCCCTATGCGGATCGCGCGGGACTTGCCGCGACACGGCGGACCTGCAAAGATGCGGGCGCACCCTTCGCGAGGCCCATGAACTTCAAGCAGCTCGACGCATTCCAGGCCATCATGGCCGGCGGTTCGACCATCGCCGCGGGCGAGCGCATGGGCTTGTCGCAATCGGCGGTGAGCCGCCTGCTGGCGCAACTCGAGGAAGACCTGGGCCTGCGCCTGTTCGTGCGAGAAAAGGGCCGCCTCATTCCCACGCGCGAAGCGCAGACGCTGTTGCAGGACGCGCAAGGACTCGTCGATTCAGTGCAGTGCTTTCGCCGCCATTCCGAACAGCTGCGCCTGGGCGGCTTCAAGCGCCGCCTGCTCAAGGTGGGGCTGCCCTCCACGCTAGCCACGTACCTCATGCCCGCGATTGCGGAGCGCTTCATGCGCGAGCATCCGGACGTGGTGCTCGAAGTGCTGTCCGGCTCCTACGCCGAAACCGAACGCGCCATCCTCAGCCGCGAAGCCGACGTCGGCCTGGTGCGCTTGCCGATGGAAATGCCCGGCCTGCAGGCCAACGCTTGCCTGGAGTCCGACGCGGTTTGCATCATGCCTCGCGGCCACGCGCTGGAAAACAAAGAAGTCGTGGAACCGCTGGACCTGGATGACGTGCCCCTGGTTCTGCTGGGGCGCCAGCGCGCCATCCGGCACGAGATCGACATGGCGTTCCGCCAGGCCCGCGTGCCGCCGCGCATCGCGATCGAGGTGCATTCGGTCGGCGTGGCCTGCAGCCTCGTGGCGCAAGGCCTCGGCGTGTCGATCGTCAATGCGTTGCTGGCGAGCTACTGCACCGGCATGGCGTTCACCACCCGACCCTTCCGGCCGCGCATCAGCTACCAGCTGGGCATCGCGACGATCGAGAACTCGCCCTCCGCGCCGCTTGCCGCTGCGTTTTCCAACCTGCTGCTGGATGCCGCGCTCGCCGGCCAGGACGCGCAGGCGCACACGCGCCGCATCGCGGATGTGTCAGTGCGGAGTTAATCCACAACCCGCGCCCTACATCACGTCCCTCAAATACAGCGTCGAAAGCTGCCCGCTTTTCCACAACTTGGCGGTTGCCTCCGACTGGGGCAGCAGCAAATGGCGCATCAGCGGCTCCAGCGCCGTGGATTGCACATCGGCCAGGAGGATGTAGCGCGTCGTCGCTTCGTCCTGGGTTTCGTTCAGGCGGCCGATCCAGTCCAGCGACACCAGCGTTTCGAGTACCGGCTCGAGCTGAAGCGAATCCACCTGCAGCGATTGCCCGAGTTCGACTGCGCTCATGCCGCGGCGGGCCGTGGGACGCGCGCCGTGCAAGTGCTGGAGCACCTCCAGCGCCAGCTGGAACTGCCAGCCGTGCGCGCTGCCGCGGCGCCATGTGCCGGCACGCAGGCTCGGAAGATAGGCGGCGATCACGGCGCCCAGCAGCGCCATTACCCACACCAGGTAGATCCAGACCAGCAGGATGGGCAGCGTGGCAAAGGCCCCGTACACCGCCGAATAGGTCGGCACCTTGCCGATGTAGAGCGCCAGCAGCTTCTTGGCGAGTTCGATGCCCACAGCCGCAAACAGTCCGCCCGCCCAAGCATGATCGCGGCGCACCGGCGTGTTGGGCACGTAGCGATACAACGCTGTCAGCCCCGCTGCGAGCAGGAAGAACTCGATGACGTCGAGCAGGAAGGTCAAGGTGCCCGGCATCGAACCGACCAATCCACGCGACGCCGACAGCACATACGAGCTGATGCTGAGCGATGCACCCAGCAGCAACGGCCCGAGCGTCATCACCGCCCAATAGACGAGCACTCGCTGGCCGAGAGGCCGCGGCCGCTTGACGCGCCAGATGCCATTGAGCGTGCGGTCAATGGTCAGTACCAACGCGAGCGCGGTGACGAACAGCACGGCCAGGCCCACGGCGCCAAGCCGGCTCGCCTTGCCGGCGAACTGGTTGAGGTACCCCAGCACCTGGCGCGCGATCGAATCGGGGATCAGGGCCTGCACCAGCCAGGCTTGCAAAGCCTCCTGCAGCTTGCTGAACATCGGGAACGCCGTGAACACGGCGAGTGCCACGGTGAAGAACGGCACCAGGGCCATCGTCGTCGTGAAGGTGAGGCTGCTGGCCGTCACACCCAGGCGGTCCTCGCGGAAGCGTTCGCGCAGCGTGAGCGCGGTCGACTTCCAGGGGAAGCGCGAGAGTTCGGTGAGCAGGGGTCGGAGGTCCATCGCCCGCTATGATGCCATCGCCCATGCACGCCTCTGAATCTTCCACCGACACGCATCGCGACCGAGTCGCTTATACGCGCTGGCTCGCCGTCGGCAGCGTACTGGGGCTGATCGTGCTCGGGTTGGCGTGGGAGCTCTGGCTGGCGCCGCTGCGGCCGGGCGGTTCGTGGCTGGCGCTCAAGGTGCTGCCGCTGTGCATTCCGCTGGCGGGGCTGCTGCGAAACCGCATGTACACCTACCGTTGGCTCAGCCTGCTGGTGTGGGTCTATTTCACCGAAGGCGCCGTCCGCGCGTACAGCGACCGGGGCCTGAGCACCCAGTTCGCCCTGGCCGAAGTGGCGCTGTGCCTTGTGTTGTTTGCCGCCTGCGTCCTGCACGTGCGGATCCGGCTTGGAAAGGCCAGCCATGACTGAATTGATCAACCAGCTGAAAGCCGCGGTCGGCGCCGCGAATGTGCTGACCGAAGGCGACCTGAGCGCCTGGGAACAGGATTGGCGCAAGCGTTCGCAGGGCAAGGCGTTGGCCGTGGTCCGCCCCGCCAATGCCGGTGAAGTGGCCCAGGTCGTGAAGGCGTGCGCTGCCGCCGGTACTTCCATCGTGCCCCAGGGCGGCAACACCGGGCTCGTGGTCGGCTCCATCCCCGACGACTCCGGGCGCCAGGTGGTGCTGAGCCTGCAGCGCATGAACGCGGTGCGCGAGATCGACGGCGACAACCTGACCATGACGGTGGAATCGGGGTGCATCCTGCAAACGCTGCAGGATGCGGCGGAAAGAGCCGGCTTCCTGTTCCCGCTGAGCCTTGCCGCGGAGGGCAGCTGCACCATCGGCGGCAACCTGTCCACCAATGCCGGCGGAACGCAAGTCGTGCGCTACGGCAATGCCCGCGAGCTGTGCCTGGGCCTCGAAGTGGTCACCGCGCAGGGCGAAATCTGGGACGGCCTCACGGGCCTGCGCAAGGACAACACGGGGTACGACCTGCGCGACCTTTACATCGGCAGCGAAGGCACGTTGGGCATCATCACGGCGGCCACGATGAAGCTCTACCCGCTACCCGCGGCCGCGCTCACCGCATGGGCCGCGGTGCCATCGATGGAAGACGCGGTGCGCCTGCTGGGCCTGGCGCACCGCCACCTCGGCGCAGGGCTGACCGGCTTCGAAGTGATGGGCCAGTTCGCACTCAGCCTGGTGGCAAAGCATTTCAAGCAGTTGCGCGTACCGCTGTATCAGCAGGCGCCTTTCTGTGTGCTGCTGGAAACCTCCGACCATGAGTCGGAAGCTCACGCCCGCGTGCAGTTCGAGCGATTGTTGGAAACGGCGATGGAAGAAGGCTGCGTTACCGACGCCGTGGTCGCCGAGAATCTGGCGCAGGCCCACCAGCTCTGGCACATCCGCGAAAGCATTCCGCTCGCGCAAGTGGAAGAAGGCGCCAACATCAAGCACGACATCTCCATCCCGGTGTCGGCGATCCCCCAGTTTTGTGAAGCGACGGACGCGCTTTTGGCGAAGGCGATTCCGGGCGTGCGGCTGGTCAACTTCGGCCATCTGGGCGACGGCAACCTGCATTACAACGTGCAGGCACCCGAAGGCATCGATGCGGCGCAGTTCCTCGCGGAACAGGAAGACAACGTCAACACGGTGGTGTACGACTCGGTGCGCAATTTCGGCGGCTCCATCTCGGCCGAGCACGGCGTGGGCAGCCTGAAAGTGGAAAAGCTAGAGGACCACAAGTCGCCGGTGGCGCTAGGGCTGATGCGGGCGGTCAAGCGGGCGCTGGATCCGGCCAATACGATGAACCCAGGGCGGGTTGTGCGCATATAATATGCGCATCCTTGATAGGAGCTGCAGATGCTGAGATTCGACGATGCCCCGAAGAAGGCAACCAATCTGTCCCTGAATTCCAAGGTCCTGGAAATAGCCAAAGAGCTCGGGATGAATATCTCGCAAACGGTGGACGTTCTGCTGGCCGCCGAAGTGAAGCGCCGCTATTGGGAACGGTGGAACGAGGACAACAAGGACGCGATCGATGCCTACAACGCGCGCATCGCCCGCGAAGGCCTGCCGCTGGCCAAATACCGCTCCTTCTGACTCGCGATGGCCCGCTTCGATGTCTATTCCCATCCGGACACGGCGCTGCGCAAGGTCACGCCGTACTTGCTGGATGTCCAGAACCCCCACATCGATCGCATTGCCACGCGCGTGATGTTGCCCTTGCGCGTGGCCAGTTCGTTTTCCTTGCGCATGCGCGACTTGAATCCGGCCTTTACGATTGCGGGCAAGGAGGTCGTCGCGGATACCGCGGCACTTGCCGCATTTCCGTTTGCCGAACTGCGCGCGCCTGTCGCCACGCTCAAGCCCAACGCCGGTGAAATCCTGGCGGCATTGGACACCCTTTTTGGATCGTATTGATATGAATCCGTCCCGCCCCGTTCGCTCCCAGTACGAGGACTTCATGCGCCATGTTTACACGCATGGCACGCCCAAGACCGACCGCACCGGCACCGGTACGCGCAGCGTCTTCGGCCATCAGATGCGCTTCGACCTGGGCGAAGGCTTTCCGCTGGTGACCACCAAGAAGGTCCATCTCAAGTCCATCGTCTACGAACTGCTGTGGTTCCTCCAGGGTTCCAGCGACAACAACTGGCTGAAGGAGCGTGGCGTTTCCATCTGGGACGAGTGGGCGCGTGAAAATGGCGACCTCGGTCCTGTGTATGGCGTGCAATGGCGCAGCTGGCCCACACCCGATGGCGGGCACGTCGACCAGATCGCCGAAGCCATCAAGACGATCAAGACCAACCCTGATTCGCGCCGCATCATCGTGAGCGCGTGGAACGTGGCCGACATCCCGAAGATGGCGCTCGCGCCTTGCCACGCGTTCTTCCAGTTCTACGTGGCGCCATCGCAGGTGGCTGGTGAGCCGGGCAAGCTGTCGTGCCAGCTGTACCAGCGCAGCGCAGACATCTTCCTGGGCGTGCCGTTCAACATCGCGAGCTATGCCCTGCTCACCCACATGATGGCGCAGCAATGCGACCTGGCCGTGGGCGACTTCATCTGGACGGGCGGAGACTGCCACATCTACAGCAACCACCATGAGCAGGTCGAGCTGCAGCTGAGCCGCGAGACTCGCCCCTACCCTACGCTGAACATCAAGCGCAAGCCGGCATCGATCTTCGACTACGAGTTCGAGGATTTCGAGGTGCAGGGCTACGACCCGCACCCACCGATCAAGGCGCCGGTGGCGGTGTGATCCAGACAATCGACCCATGAAAATCGGAATGATCTTCGCGCGCGCGCGCAACGGCGTCATTGGCAAGGGCGGCGTCATGCCCTGGCACCTGCCGGAGGACCTCGCGCACTTCAAGCGCGTTACTCTGGGCTGCCCGGTCATCATGGGGCGCAAGACCTGGGATTCCTTGCCGCCGCGGTTCCGGCCGCTGCCGGGCCGCATCAACATCGTCGTGACAAGGCAGGGCGAGTGGTGCGCCGAGGGCGCGACCCGCGCCTCATCGCTCTCCCAAGCCATTTCGCTGTGTGACGGCCAGCCCCAGGTGTGGGTGATGGGCGGCGCGGAGATCTATGCGCAAGCCGTTCCGCTGGCGGACACTGCTGAGGTGACCGAACTCGAAACCGATTTCGAGGGCGATGCATTCGCGCCGACTTTCGATGCTGCATGGAAGGAAACAGCGCGTGAGCGTCACGTTTCCGCCACCGGCGTGAACTACAGTTTCGTCACCTACACGAATACCCAACGAGGAGTTTAAATGTCCGGAGCAGGATTCCATGTGCATGGACCGCACGATCACGAGCTGGAGCACGCCACCCAGCACGCCGCCCACGGCGACAGCGCGGGCACCATGATCAACCAGATCGCGATGTTCACCGCCGTCATCGCGACGGTGGGCGCGATCTTCGCGTACATGGGCGGTGCCACGCAGGCCAACGCGGGCCTCTACAAGAACAACGCCGCGATCAAGAAGACCGAAGCGTCCAACCAGTGGAACTACTTCCAGGCGAAGAGCACGAAGCAGTCGCTCGCCGAGATCTCGCGCGACCTGGCGCCCGTGGCGGGCGACAAGGAAAAGTACCAGGCCAAGATCGACCGCTACGAAAAGGAAAAGAAGGAAATCCAGGCCAAGGCGGAATCGGTCGAAGCCGAATCCAAGGATTGGGACAAGAAGAGCGACGAGCAAATGCACCAGCACCACCGCTGGGCCCAGGCCACCACGGCACTGCAGGTGTCGATCGCGCTCGCCGCCATCGCCCTCTTGACGAAAAAGAAATGGCTCGAATACGGCATGTTCGGTGTTGGCGCCATCGGTGTGGCCATCGGCGCGCTGGCGGTGTTGCACATTTGATTGCAGACTGAACTCCACTCAGTCCTCGCGCGGGCGGCGCGTTCTTTGAACGATCGAAACCAGCAGTACCAGCGCGGCGACAGCTAGCGGAACCCAGATCAGGAAATACGGCGGCGTGTCGCGCTCGGGTGTGAATCGTGCGCGCACCGCCGCGTTAAAGTCCTTATCACCCGTCCATACGGTGGTGGGCGCTTTGGAAGCGAGCACGGCCGGCAGCGCGGCCGTGCATTCTTGCAAGGTCGCGTAGAAGACTGTTCTGTACGCGGTGTCCATGAACTGAGGCGTCATTTTTTCCGGCTCGCACTCGGTCAACAGGCACTGGGTCTGTGGTGCGCGCGCGCTGGTCGATTGGCTTGGAAACTCGTAGCTGATCCCCATGTGCGGCCCGGTGCGCTTTCCGCTTGCAACGCACTTGGCGCTGACGAACGTCCCGGCCACGGCCACGGCATTGGGGATCTCGTGCGTGACGTGGTCGTGCCAGAACGCCGCACCACCCGCTGCGAGCGCGGCGAGAGAAATGAACTCCGCAGCGTAACCGCGCCGGGGACGGTCCTGGCTGCCCGTGCTCGCCGCAATGGCTGCAAGACGCGCGCGACGACGGCTCACCAGGTAGTCCATCAGCAGGTAGCCGACGATGGCCACAGGCGCGGCCACCAGTCGGTATCGAAAGACTTCGTGCTCGTCCAGATTGCCCATGTCCACACCGGATAGCCCGATCACGGCGAGCATGAGGCCCAATACGACAAAGGTAACCACCATCACTTTGATCGCGTAGTCGAAAATGGACATGAAGTTCAACCCTATGTGGCAGAGTATTGCCCTTGGCATGCAAACCGATGGATAGCGAATATGAAGATTACGACCTGGAACGTCAACTCCCTCACGGCGCGGCTGCAGCACGTGCTGGATTGGACGGCGGCAAACCCCGTTGACGTGTTGTGCCTGCAAGAGCTCAAGCTCACCGACGACAAGTTCCCGCTCGACGCGCTGCACGAGGCCGGCTACGAGCACTGCGCGGTGTTCGGGCAAAAGACGTACAACGGCGTCGCCATCATGAGCCGCCATCCGCTGCGCGACGTCGTGAAGAACATCGTGGGCTTCGCCGATGAACATTCGCGCGTGATCACGGCAACGCTGGATTCACCGACCGGCGAGTTGCGCCTCGTCAACGGCTACTTCGTCAACGGCCAGGCGCCGGGTAGCGAGAAGTTCGAATACAAGATGAGCTGGCTGCGCGGCTTGCGCGACTACCTGCGCGAAGAAGTCGCGAAGCATCCGCAACTGGTGCTGCTGGGTGACTTCAACATCGCGCCGGAAGACCGGGATTCCTTCGACCCGGTGGGCCTGAAAGACACAATCCACCATACCGTGGAAGAACGGGATCACTTTCAGAAGCTCGTGGAGCTGGGCCTGTGCGACAGCTTCCGGATGTTCGAGCAGCCGGAGAAAAGTTTCAGCTGGTGGGACTACCGGATGCTGGGCTACCAGAAGAACCGGGGGCTGCGCATCGACCACATCCTGGTGACTGAGGCGCTCAAGCCGCAAGTCAAGGGTTGCGCGATCGACCGGGTGCCGCGCAAATGGGAAAAGCCGAGCGATCACGCGCCGGTGACGGTGGAGATCTGAGTTACTCCAACCCGAGTTCCTGAATCTTCCGTGTGATCGTGTTCCGCCCGATGCCGAGTTTCTGCGCGGCTTCGATGCGGCGGCCGCGGGTGTTGGCCAGCGCGGTGAGGATCAGCTTCGACTCGAAGCGTTTCGTCAGCGCATCCCATACGTCATGACGGCCGCTGGCGAGCAATTCCAGCGCTTCGGCTTCCAAGCCCGTTTCCCAGCTGGGTGATCCGACGGCCACACCGGCAACGGGTGCCATGGCCGGCACGCCAGGCGTCGCATCCTCGGCCACTGCAGGCCTCGCCGATTCGACCGGTGCGGTCCTGATCACCCCCGCGTCCGAGCCCGACGGCGCCATCTCCGGCGGCAGGTCCTTAGGCTCGATCAGCTGTGCCGGCGCCATCACCGTGAGCCAATGGCAGATGTTCTCCAACTGGCGCACATTGCCCGGGAAGCCGAACAGCGACAGCCGAGCCAGCGCCGCATCCGAGATGCGCTTGGGCTCCACGCCCAGTTGCTTGGCGCTTTGCTGCAGGAAATGCCGCGCGAGCATCGGGATATCGTCCAGGCGCTCGCGCAGTGCCGGCAGCCGCAGGCGGATCACGTTCAGGCGGTGAAACAGGTCTTCGCGGAAGACACCTTCCTTGACGCGCTGCTCCAGATCCTGGTGGGTGGCGGCGATGACGCGCACATTGGCCTTGACGGCGTTGTGCCCGCCCACGCGGTAGAAGTGGCCGTCGGACAGCACGCGCAACAGCCGCGTCTGCAAGTCGAACGGCATGTCCCCGATCTCGTCGAGGAACAGCGTGCCGCCCTCGGCCTGCTCGAAGCGGCCGCGGCGCATGGTCTGCGCGCCGGTGAAGGCGCCGCGCTCATGGCCGAACAGTTCGGACTCGAGCAGATCCTTCGGGATCGCCGCGGTGTTGATCGCGACGAACGGCCCGCCGGCACGGGGCGAGTGCTTGTGCAGCGCGCGCGCCACCAGCTCTTTGCCCGAGCCCGATTCGCCGGTGATCATGACCGTGACGTTGCTTTGCGACAGCCGGCCGATGGCGCGGAACACGTCCTGCATCGCAGGGGCCTGGCCCAGCATCTCGGGCGCGGCGGTCATGCGCTCTTCGGCCACTTCCTCGCGCTGGCTTTCTTCGACGGCGCGGCGAATGAGCTCGATCGCCTTGGGAAGATCGAAGGGCTTGGGCAGGTATTCGAAGGCGCCGCCCTGGAAGGCCGACACGGCGCTGTCCAGGTCCGAGAACGCCGTCATGATGATCACGGGCAGGCCCGGATGCTTTTCTTTGACCTTCGTCAGCAGGTCCAGGCCCGAACCACCGGGCATGCGGATGTCGCTGACCAGGATCTGCGGGCCGTTCTCGTCGTCTCCCGACTCCAGCGCGGCCAGCACCTCTCGCGGATTGGTGAAGCTGCGGGTGGGAAGGTCTTCACGCAGCAGCGCCTTCTCCAGCACGAAGCGGATGGATTGGTCATCGTCAACTATCCAGATCGGCTTCATGTCTTGTTGTCACCTCAGGTCGAACGCGTTATCTACTTCATGGCAACGGAATCAATATCTTGAAGTCCGTCCTTCCCGGCACGCTGTCGCACTCGATCAGGCCATGATGCTGCTGGACAAATGTTTGCGCCAGCGTCAGCCCCAGGCCGGAACCGCCTTCTCTTCCCGATACGAGCGGAAAGAAGATCCGATCCCTGATCGAGTCCGGCACGCCGGGCCCGTTGTCGATGACATGCAATTCCAATGCCAGTCGATAGCGCTGCTTGCCGAAAGTCACTTGCCGGCTCACGCGCGTGCGAAAAACCAGCTGCGCATCGCCGACGGAAATGCGGTCCGCGAGTGCCTGGCACGCGTTGTGTGCGATGTTCAGCACGGCTTGAATCAGCTGTTCACGGTCACCTCGGAACTCGGGGATCGAGATGTCGTACTCGCGCACGACCTTCAGCCCGCGCGGGAATTCCGCCAATATGAGCGAACGCACGCGCTCGCACACCTCATGGATGTTGACGTCGCCCACCACGTGCGGCCGGCGGTGCGGCGCGAGCAGCCTGTCCACCAGCGTCTGCAGCCGGTCCGCCTCGTGAATGATGACCTTGGTGTACTCCTTGAGTTCCTTGGAATCGATCTCCATCTCGAGCAGCTGGGCCGCCCCGCGGATACCGCCCAGTGGATTCTTGATCTCGTGCGCGAGGTTGCGGATCAGTTCCTTGTTGGCCTGGGCCTGGTCCAGCAGGCGCTCTTCACGGTCCTGCTTGGCCTGCGCTTCCAGCGGCAGCAACTCCACGATGATCTCGCCGGCCTTGTCGGTCTGGGCGACGACGACGTGCACGGGCAAGGGTTCGGCATTGCTCTGGCGCAGCAGCCACGCGTCGTAGCGCAGGGCCGCGAACTCGTTGCTGCCCGCGCCTTCCAGCGCGTTCTGCAGGATGTGCGGCTCGGTGAAGCATTGGGGCAAGCTCGATCCCTCGATCGTTCGGCGCGAAATGCCGAGCGCGTCTTCGAGGGCCGAGTTGGCGAACAGCACGGCGCCGTCGCCGCGAACCACCGCCACCAAAGTGGCAAGCAGGTCGAGCGACTGGAATCGGCTGGAGGGGGGTGCGGGTGGAGGGCTCAAGCCCTCATTTTGCCCGGCTGAGCTCGCGCTTGATGCCGGCAATGTCGCTTTCGGTCCGCGCAATGCTGGCTTTCAGCTCGGCAACGCGGTCGATGTACTTCTGGTGATTGCGGTGTTCGGGGCCGAGTTTCTCGGGTTCACCGTTGTTGTATTCCTTGACCAGCTCGGCTTGGCGCGTCTCGGCCTTCTTCAGCTCGGCTTCCAGAATCACCCGCGCATCGGAATCGCGCGCGCGCTGGCCGTCGGCATCGATGCGCTGGCCACCGGACGCTTGCGGGGCGGTGGCGACGCGCACAGGTGCCGCAGTGCTGCCGTTCGGGCGCGTTCCCTCGATCACGGTGATGTGGCCACCGTCCATGGTCTTGCAGCCCTTGGCCTTGGCCTCGGCGGCGTTGTTGGTGTAGGTGCTACCGCAACGGTAGATGGTGGTCTGCGCGAAGCTGCTGGTTGCGATTGCCGCAGCGGCCAGGGGGATCAGGAAGGCGAAGTTCATGGAGATTGCTCCTCCGCACCGTAATGCATAGGACGGCCTGCCAGTATCGCGCAACTCTTCAGAAAAGCCAATTAACCCGTTGATTCCAAAAAGAAAAGGACCCTTTCGGGTCCTTTTCACGCAACTGGGCTGTGTAAATCTACAGCACGCTGGCTTTACAGGCTGTAGTACATGTCGTACTCGACCGGATGGGTCGCCATGCGGAAACGCGTCACTTCCTGCATCTTCAGCTCGATATAAGCGTCGATCATGGTGTCAGTGAACACGCCGCCTTTGGTCAGGAAGCCGCGGCCCTTGTCCAGGTAGTCCAGCGCCTGGTCGAGGCTGTGGCAGACGGTCGGGATCTTCGCGTCTTCTTCCGGCGGCAGGTGGTACAGGTCCTTCGTGGCGGCTTCGCCCGGGTGGATCTTGTTCTCGACGCCGTCGAGGCCCGCCATCATCAGGGCCGTAAAGCCGAGGTACGGGTTGCACAGTGGATCCGGGAACCGCGCTTCGATGCGGCGGCCCTTCGGGCTGGCCACGTACGGGATGCGGATGGAAGCCGAGCGGTTCTTGGCCGAGTAAGCCAGCTTGACCGGCGCCTCGAAGCCAGGCACCAGGCGCTTGTAGCTGTTGGTGCCAGGGTTCGTGATGGCGTTCAGCGCGCGGGCGTGCTTGATGATGCCGCCGATGTAGTACAGCGCGAAGTCCGACAGGCCGGCGTAGCCGTCACCGGCGAACAGGTTCTTGCCGTCCTTCCAGATCGACTGGTGCACGTGCATGCCGGAGCCGTTGTCGCCGACGATGGGCTTGGGCATGAAGGTGGCCGTCTTGCCGTAGGCGTTGGCGACGTTGTGCACGACGTACTTGAGCAGGATCGTCCAGTCGGCGCGCTGAACCAGCGTGCTGAACTTGGTACCGATCTCGTTCTGGCCGGCGCCCGCCACTTCATGGTGGAACACTTCGACCGGGATGCCCAGGGATTCGAGGATCAGCGAGATCTCGGCGCGCAGGTCTTGCGTGCTATCGACCGGGGGCACGGGGAAGTAGCCGCCCTTGACGGTGGGACGATGGCCCTTGTTGCCGCCTTCGAGCTGCTTGCCGGTGTTCCACGGCGCTTCGTACTCGTCGATGTGGAAGAACGAGCCGGACATGTCGTTGCCCCAGCGCACGTCGTCGAAGATGAAGAATTCAGGCTCCGGGCCGAAGAAGGCGGTGTCGCCCAGGCCGGATGCCTTGAGGTACGCCTCGCCGCGCTTGGCGATGGAACGCGGGTCGCGGTCATAGGCCTTGCCGTCGCCCGGCTCGAGCACGTCGCACGACAGGAACAGCGTGGTTTCTTCGTAGAACGGGTCGATGTTGGCCGTGTTCGCGTCCGGCATGAGCAGCATGTCGGAGGCTTCGATGCCCTTCCAGCCGGCGATGGACGAACCGTCGAACGCGTGGCCCGCGCTGAACTTGTCTTCATCGAAGTGCGAAACGGGCACAGTGACGTGTTGTTCTTTTCCGCGGGTGTCGGTGAAACGGAAGTCGACGAACTTGACTTCGTTTTCCTTCACCATCTTCATCACGTCTGCGACGCTCTTGGCCATCGGGTTCTCCTAGTGGATGGTTGGTTGTTAAGAATTGACGGGGTGAGAATGCAGTTTCTGTGCCAAAGCTGGTGCATGGCGCGGGCTGCAAAGCTCGGCGATTGTCCCTGATCTTTGACCGTTTTCCCTACGGAAGCCCTGCCCTTTTGGATGAGTAACGCCCAAATCTGGTGCTTGACCGACAAAGCACCGTCTTGGTGCAATCGACCTAACGCACCAATTCAGGGCCCAACTTGGCACCGTGCCCCTTCAGCCCGGCGAGCAACTGCGCGTAGGCGGGATCGATCCGCGACGGATCGCCCTTGACGCCCAGGTCGATGTGGCGCCCGTATTGCGGATGGTCGACGCTAGGCAGGCTGAACACCTTGATGCCCGGATGGTCGCGCTCGATCTCTTCCATCAGGGGGGTGAGCGTGGCCTCCATGGCGCCGAACACGATCACCGATTTCTCCACATAGGCTTTCTCGCGGAACAGGGCCTGATACTGGTTGTCGAGCACCCACTCGATCATCGGCCATGCCATGACGGGAAAGCCGGGCACGAAATGCACGTCGGCGACGCTGAAGCCGGCGATCTTGTTGAACGGGTTGGGGATGATGCGCGCGCCTTTCGGAAAGACTCCCATGTTCAGCCGATGGATGTTGTCGGGGCGGTCCGGCTCGTAGGCCGTGCCCTGCTCGCGCGCGGTGTCCTGCATGCGCTCTCGGATCAGTGCCTCGGCCTGCGGATGCAGTTCGAGCTCGAGCCCCAGTGCACGGGCCGCGCACTGGCGTGTGTGGTCGTCCGGCGTGGCACCGATGCCTCCGCAAGAGAACACGAGGTCTCCCGACGCAAAGGCCCGCTTGAGCGTGGCGGTGATGCGGTCGGGCGAGTCACCCACATATTCCGCCCAGGCCAGCTGCAGGCCGCGCGCGGCGAGCAGCTCGATCACTTTGGGCATGTGCTTGTCGGCGCGCTTGCCGGAAAGGATTTCGTCGCCGACGATGATCAGGCCGATTTCGCGCGGCTCAGGGGACTGGGGTGATGCTCGCGTCATCCGGCAATCCTAACGGCGGTGGGCTCGGCGTGGGTGCGGGCGTTCCGGGCGCCTCGACCAGCGGCTCGGCGCGCAGCGCCTGCAGCGCCGACAGGCAGTAGTGCGCAAACCAGAGGGAGGCGAACGCGAACACCAGCGTGTAGATCCAGATCGCAACCGGCACCAGGAAGACGAAGAACACGGCGGCAAACAGCGCGCCGGAGGCCCAGACAATGCTCGGCGCGGCGCCCAGGAAGCCGGCCAGCACGCCGATGCCCAGCAGCCAGGGGCGGTGCCGCCTGAAGATCTCCCGACGCTCTTCGCGGCTGGCGTGCTCCGACAACGCGTCGTAGGCCATCACCCGGTAGGTAAGCCAGCCCCAGATCAGCGGCGGCAAGATGAGGATCAGAGGCGGGACCAGCCACAAGGGGAGCGACACGATCAACGCCGCCAGGGCGAGCAAGGTAGAACCCACCGACCAGGCGATGCTTCGAGGCAGCGAGCCGCCGTGCTTGCGCTCGAGCGCGGGGAAGCGCCTTTGCGCCACCAGCGCCGACAGCGCGGGCCCCATGAGCGTCGCCACCAGCAGCAATGAAAACAGCACGATGACGGGCGTCAACGCGAAGATCACCAACAGCGGCGCGACCATCGCCTTCAACCCACCCGCGCCTGCCCCTTGCAGCCAGTTGAACATGCTCGTCATGAGCTGTGACGACTCGAGCCAGACGCGAACCGAATCGATGGCCGGCTCCCAGAAGAAATAGCCGAGACCCAGGGCGAGCGCCACCATGATGATGAGCGGCAGGAACGACAGCGCGATGACGCGCGGATGCAGGCAATAGGCCACGGCGCGCCAGAACGAATCGAAGAAGGGGTTCATGGGCGCAAGGATAGCGCGGCCCGGCGGCCCTTCACTTACCATCGCCGAATGGAAAAGATCCAGGTCGACGGGGTGCATCTCGAAGTGCAGCGTCTGTCGCCGCCGACAGGGGAATCGCGAGCCCCCATCGTCTTCCTGCATGAAGGCCTGGGTTCCGTCGCCATGTGGCGCGACTGGCCGGCGCAGGTTTGCGCCGCCACCGGCCGCGGCGGCATCGTTTATTCGCGGCGCGGTTATGGCGAATCCGATGCGGTGCCCGACGTGCGCGGCCAGGGCCGGCTGCGGCCGGACTACATGCATCGCGAGGCGGTTGAAGTGCTGCCGCGGCTGTTGGAACAGTTGCATATCGAACGGCCCGTGCTGCTCGGCCACTCCGACGGCGGGAGCATCGCGCTGCTGCATGCCGCGCAATTCCCGGTCGCGGCATGCGTCGTGATGGCGCCCCACGTCATCGTCGAAGATGTGTCGATCCGCTCGATCGAGGAAGCACGCCGCGCATTCGAAGCCGGTGGCCTGCGCGAGCGGCTCGCGCGCTATCACGCGGATGTCGACGGCGCCTTCTGGCAATGGAACGACATCTGGCTCGACCCGGCGTTCCGCGGTTTCGACATCCGCCCGCAATGCCATCGCACCACGGCGCCGGTGCTGGCGATCCAGGGCGAAGACGACCCGTACGGCACCTTGCGCCAGATCGACGAGATTGCCCCGACGCTTGGCGCGTTCGAGCGGCGCGCGCTGCCGCAGTGCGGCCATTCGCCGCAGCGCGACCGGCCGGAAGAAACGCGGCGCCTCGTAGCCGAGTTTCTCGCCGCCCTGTCCTGATTCGTCAGCCGCGCAGCGCCGTCAGGTCTTCCGCGGTCAGCCAGCGCCATTGGCCCGGCAGCAAATCCGCCGGAAGCGCCAGCCCGCCGATACGCGAGCGATGCAAGCCCTCGACGCGATTGCTCACCGCCGCCAGCATGCGCTTGACCTGGTGGTACTTGCCTTCAGTCAGTGTCAGGCGCAAGTGGTGTTCGCCCACCATCTCACACGCGGCGGCGCGCACGGGCTTCGGATCGTCGTCCAGCACCACACCTTCCAGCAAACGGTCGACCTGGCGCTGGTCGAGCGGATGCTTCACCGTCACCTCGTAGACCTTGGGCACGTGATGGCGCGGCGAATTCATGCGATGGATGAACTGGCCATCGTCCGTGAGCAGGAGCAGCCCGGTCGTGTCCTGGTCCAAACGGCCCACGGCCTGCACGCCCTGTACCGCGCCTTTTTGCGGCCGCTGGCGCAGCGGCCCGGGCAGCAGGGTGTAGATACTGGGATAGGTCGAAGGCTTTTGCGAGCACTCCGTCCCGGCGGGCTTGTGCAGCATCACGTAGGCGAGCCGGTGGTACTGCCATTCCGCGCCGTCGACGCGAAACCGGAGGCCCTCGTCCTGCACTTCAGCCGTGGCGTCGGTGACGGTCTCGCCGCCGATCTCGACGTGTCCCTGCTGGACCAGGCCCGCGCAGACGCGGCGCGTCCCGAAGCCCTGGGAATAAAGAAGATCCTGCAATTGCATGGCGCCGAGTATCTCAAGCCCGGAGGCTCGGTGCGCCGCGGAGCGATCGGCGCCGGGCCGGCGGCGCCTACTCCTTGTCGAACTGCTTGTCCCTGCGCGCTTCCCGCGCGTCCTCCTCGCGCAGCGGGAATTTGTGCGCCTTGGGCTGGTTGCCGCGCTGCGCCCTGCGGTCGGCCTGCGTATCGGCCATGTCGAAATCTGCGTATCTGTCGCGTTGGGCTGCGGATTGCTTTTGCGGCGAGCGGTGCATGGGAAGGGTCCTCGAGCTGGTCATAGAATGAGAGGGGAGCGCCGGCGGGGCTGCCGGCGCCTCCGCAATCTAGGACGCACTCATTTCATGTGCTGTAGGACGACAGCGCATGCGCGTAGGACAAGGCCTAGCGACTGGAAGCAAATGTAGCCAGCCGGCGTTCCAGCGGCGACAACTGCATGCCGACCCCATGCAGATCCTCGTACAGCCGTAGGCGCGCCACGGCGCTGGGCTCGGACGCGATCCGCGCGCGAATCTCGTTGCGCTCCAGTTGCAGTTGCGCCATGCGGTCGGTCAGCCCCGCGGCGTCAGCGACGGCAAGGGCCGGCTTGGGTTGCGGTCGAGTGGGGTCGAAGGTCCAGGCGGAATGAGGGACGACGGCGCAGCCGCCGAGCAAGGCCAAAAGGACGCAGGGGATTGCAATGCGCATGGCAGCCTCTCGATGAGTGGCTGCCATGTTAGCGTCAGCCGGTTCCCTGCGTTACTGGACCGTGCCGCCCTTGCCGGCGGACACTTGAAACCCGAGCTGCATCACACCGACGTCCACAACCACCAGGTCCTGCCCTTGATGGTTGCCGCGGTGCACAGACCTGGCCTGGATGGGTGTCACCTTCACCTCGGGCGGTAACTGCACTGCCGGACCCTTCGCCGCGACAGTGGCGGCCTCTTGCGACAGCTTCAGAAGGCCGGCAATCATCCTGGGGACGTCCGAAACGCGGATTCCCAGCTTCGTGGATGTGCCGCCAGCCTGGACCTCGAAGGCCACGGCGCTTCCGTCCGGCGAAAGGCCGAGCCAATTGACGTTCGAAATGACCGGAATGTTTTCCATGGGTGTCGATCTTTTGGAATCAACGCCAACGTTGTCTTTGATTGGCGTTGACCGTTGTTGATGGTGGAGCTGGCGGGAATTGAACCCGCGTCCGCAAGCCTTCTTCGTACAGTTCTACATGTGTAGTCGTCTGATCAAGTCTCGCCTCCTGGACCGCGCAGCGACACGCAATCCAGAACGCCAGTCACCTATTTTCTCGTCCCCCGCCAAGTGACCCGGCGAGAGACCAGCCTATGAAATTATCTTTGCAGCCTGGACCCCCGAAGGGACCCTTGCCCAGCCCATAGGCCTGCTGTTGCAAAGCTCACCGGCAATTAAGCGGCGAGTGCGAAACGTTCGTCGTTTGCAGTTAGTTTGTTTGAATCTGTTTTACGAGCGCATTCAGCTCGACATGCCCTGCCACGCGTCCGAACCCACGTCGAAACCAGTGCAGCCCCAGGAAGTCGTATTTTAGGCCTTCTGCGCGATTTGCAAGAGGGAAAGCAAATCAAGCGGGGCATTGATGTGGGCATCGGCGCCCCACAGCTCGGTGTCGTTCTTGCTGCCGAGGTAGCCGTAAGTGGCAGCGACGGTGCCCATGCCGGCCGCCTTGCCGGCGGCAACGTCGCGCTCGTCGTCGCCCACATAGATACAGCGGCACGGCTCCAGGCTCAGCAGCCGCGCTGCCTCGAGCAGCGGGGCCGGATGCGGCTTGGCGTGCGGCGTCGTGTCGCCGCCGACGACGGCGCCTGCCGTCGCGAAAAGGCTCATTCCCTGCGTCAGCGGCCGCGCGAATCGCATGGACTTGTTCGTCACCACGCCCCAGGCCAGGCCGCGATCCAGCAATTCGGCGATCAGCTCGGCGATACCTTTGAAGGCATAGGTGCGCTGCGTCATGCAGTGCTCATAGTTGGCGAAGAATTCGTCGCGCAGCGCAGGGTAGCCCGCGTGGTCGGGCGTGATGCTGAACGCCACGCCGAGCATGCCGCGCGCGCCCGCGCCGGCCATCGGGCGATAAAGCTCGTAGGGCAGCGAAGGCAACCCGCGGTCCAGCCGCATCTTGTCCGCGGCGGCGCCGAGGTCGGGCGCGCTGTCGATCAAAGTGCCGTCCAGGTCGAACAGCACCGCGGCTACATCGTTGAACATCAGATTGCCTGGGTTGCCAGCATGTAGTTCACGCTGGTGTCGCCCGACAGCCAGTAGCGCCGGGTCAACGGGTTGTATTCCATGCCCCGGGTGTCCTGCAGGTGCAGGCCGGCGGCGCGGCAGTGGCCGGCGAGTTCGCTGGGGCGGATGAACTTGAGGAATTCGTGCGTGCCGCGAGGCAGCAGGTTGAGCACGTACTCCGCGCCGACGATGGCGAACAGGAAGGCCTTGGGGTTGCGGTTGATCGTGGAAAAGAACACCCAGCCACCGGGCTTGACCAAGGCTTTGCAGGCCCGCACGATGGAGGCAGGGTCGGGGACGTGTTCCAGCATTTCCATGCAGGTGACGACGTCGAAAGAGCCTGGTTGCTCGGCCGCCAGCGCCTCGGCGCTGACTTCACGGTACTCCACGTTGGCCGTGCCGGCCTCCAGGGCGTGGAGTTGCGCAACCTTCAGCGCCTTGGCGGCCAGGTCGACGCCCAGCACCTGCGCGCCTTTGCGCGCCATCGAATCCGAGAGGATGCCGCCGCCGCAGCCCACATCCAGAACGCGCTTTCCGCCAAGGGGCACGTGCGACTGGATCCAGTCGAGCCGCAAAGGGTTGATCTGGTGCAGCGGCCGGAACTCGCTTTCAGGGTCCCACCAGCGGTGGGCCAGGTCGGAGAACTTGGCCAGTTCGGCCGGATCGGCGTTGACGACGGTTTCGGTCATGGGGCTCGATTGTCTGTCAAAAGAAACGCGCCACTAAGGGCGCGTCCATGTAAAAAAGCCCCGCAAGGCGGGGCTTTTTCGATGCCAAGGCCGGAAGGCCGTGGGCTTACTTGTTGGCGCGGGTACCGACTACTTCGATTTCGACGCGACGGTTCTTGGCGCGGCCTTCGGCGGTCTTGTTGTCGGCGACGGGTTGCTTCTCGCCCTTGCCTTCGGTGTAGACGCGGTTCTTTTCGATGCCCTTGGAGACCAGATAGGCCTTCACGGCTTCAGCGCGGCGGACCGACAGCTTCTGGTTGTAGGCATCGGAGCCCACCGAGTCGGTGTGGCCGACGGCGATGATCACTTCGAGGTTGATGCCCTTGACCTTGCCGACCAGATCGTCGAGCTTGGCCTTGCCTTCGGGCTTCAGGACAGCCTTGTCGAAGTCGAAGAAAGCGTCAGCGGCGTAGGTCACCTTGGTGGCTGCGGGCGGGGCCGGGCGCGCGGGCGGTGCCGGCGGCTTGGCGGCGGGCGGTGCAGCCGGGGTAACGCCAGCGGCCGGGGGTGCGACCGGAGCGGCTGCGACCAGGGCGCCGTCGCAGCCCTTGGCGGCAGTGGCGGGCGTCCAGAAGGCATCACGCCAGCAGAGCTCATTGGTGCCGTTCTTCCAGACGATCTCGCCGGATCCATTGACCCAGTTGTCGATCCGGTTGCCGCCATCGGCAGCGGTCACCCGTGTTTGCGCCCCGGCGGCCGTTGCCAGCGCAGCGACTGCAAACATCAGCGCCACTTTGTTCAGTTTCTTCATGGTTCTCCTCTTGGGGAAAAAGCCGCAGCCGCGCTGCGTGAATAGAGACGTTTAAGGTGACCATCACCAAAAGCGTGAAATCATTGTGCCACACGTCCTTACACAAGCAATCGCTAACCCGTCCGTACCACGTAGGACAAAAGCTGATTCCCGGGCTTCTGTTGCTGGTTCGCGACAGGCCCCTTGACCGTAAAATCAAAGGTTTCGCCCCGGCCTCTTTGCCCTCCTCATGACCCAATTCGCAAAAGAAACCCTGCCCATCAGTCTTGAAGAGGAAATGAGGCGCAGCTACCTCGACTACGCGATGAGCGTGATCGTGGGGCGGGCATTGCCCGATGCGCGCGACGGGCTCAAGCCCGTCCACAGGCGTGTGCTCTTCGCGATGCACGAGCTCAACAACGACTGGAACCGGCCTTACAAGAAGTCCGCCCGTATCGTCGGCGACGTCATCGGCAAGTACCACCCCCACGGCGACCAGTCGGTCTACGACACCATCGTGCGGCTCGCGCAAGACTTCTCCATGCGCCACATGCTGGTGGACGGCCAGGGCAACTTCGGCTCGGTCGACGGCGACAACGCCGCGGCCATGCGGTACACCGAAATCCGCCTGGCCAAGATCGCCCACGAGATGCTCGCGGACATCGACAAGGAAACCGTCGACTTCGGCCCCAACTACGACGGCAGCGAGAAAGAGCCACTGGTCCTGCCCAGCAAGCTGCCCAACCTGCTGGTCAACGGCTCTGGCGGCATCGCCGTGGGCATGGCCACCAACATTCCGCCGCACAACCTGAACGAGGTGGTCGATGGCTGCCTGCACCTGCTGCGCAACCCGGAAGCGACCATCGACGAGCTGATGGAGATCATCCCGGCGCCTGACTTCCCCACCGCCGGCATCATCTACGGCATCAACGGCGTGAAAGAAGGCTATCGCACCGGCCGCGGCAAGGTGGTGATGCGGGCCAAGGTCCACTTCGAGGACATCGACAAGGGCCAGCGCCAGTCGATCATCGTCGACGAGCTGCCCTACCAGGTGAACAAGAAGACCCTGCAAGAGCGGATGGCCGAGCTGGTCAACGAAAAGAAGATCGAGGGCATCAGCCACATCCAGGACGAGAGCGACAAGTCCGGCATGCGCCTCGTCATCGAGCTCAAACGCGGCGAAGTCCCCGAGGTCGTGCTGAACAACCTCTACAAGCAGACGCAGCTGCAGGACACCTTCGGCATCAACATGGTGGCGCTGATCGACGGCCAGCCGCGCCTGTGCAACCTGAAGGACCTGATCAAGGTCTTCCTGCAGCACCGCCGCGAAGTGGTCACGCGCCGCACGGTGTTCAACCTGCGCAAGGCCCGCGAGCGCGGTCACGTGCTGGAAGGCCTGGCCGTCGCGCTGGCCAACATCGACGAATTCATCGCCATCATCCGCAACGCACCCACGCCGCCGGTCGCCAAGTCCGAGCTGATGAGCCGCTCCTGGGACAGCAAGCTGGTGCGCGAGATGCTCACCCGCAGCCGCGCCGACGGCGGTGTCATCAACGCGGACGACTACCGCCCCGATGGCCTGGAGCGCGAATTCGGCATGGGCAATGACGGCCTCTACCGCCTTTCCGATACGCAGGCGCAAGAAATCCTGCAGATGCGCCTGCAGCGCCTCACGGGCCTGGAGCAGGACAAGATCGTCGCCGAGTACAAGGAAGTGATGGCCGAGATCGACGACCTGCTGGACATCCTGGCCCGGCCGGAGCGCGTCTCCACCATCATCAGCGAAGAGCTGACGACGCTGAAGCAGGAGTTCGGCCAGACCAAGCTGGGCGCGCGCCGCAGCGTGGTCGAGCACAACGCGCAAGACCTGGCTACCGAAGACCTGATCACGCCGACCGACATGGTCGTGACGCTCTCGCATTCGGGCTACATCAAGAGTCAGCCGCTGTCCGAATACCGCGCGCAAAAACGCGGTGGCCGCGGCAAGCAGGCGACGGCGACCAAGGAAGACGACTGGGTCGACCAGCTCTTCATCGCCAATACGCACGACTGGATCCTGTGCTTCTCCAACCGCGGCCGGATGTACTGGCTGAAGGTCTGGGAAGTGCCGGCGGGTTCGCGCGGCTCGCGAGGACGGCCGATCGTCAATATGTTCCCGTTGCAGGACGGCGAGAAGATCAACGTGGTGCTGCCGCTCACCGGCGACAACCGCAGCTTCCCGGCCAACCACTACATCTTCATGGCGACGTCCATGGGCACGGTGAAGAAGACCGCGCTGGACGAGTTCAACAATCCACGCAAGGGCGGCATCATCGCCGTCAACCTCGACGAGGGTGACTACCTGATCGGCGCGGCGCTGACCGACGGCGAACACGACGTGATGCTGTTCTCCGATGGCGGCAAGGCAGTGCGCTTCGACGAGAACGACGTGCGTGCGCTGGGCCGCAACACGCGCGGGGTGCGCGGCATGGACCTGCCGGAAGGCCAGTCGGTCATCGCCATGCTGGTGGCCGAGGACGAGCAGCAAAGCGTGCTGACCGCCACCGTGAACGGCTACGGCAAGCGCACCCCCATCGGCGAATACACGCGCCACGGCCGCGGCACCAAGGGCATGATCGCGATCCAGCAGAGCGAGCGCAACGGCAAGGTCGTGGCGGCGACGCTGGTGCACACCGACGACGAGATCATGCTGATCACCGACAAGGGCGTGCTGGTGCGCACCCGTGTCAGCGAGATCCGCGAACTCGGCCGCGCCACGCAGGGCGTGACACTGATCGGCCTGGACGAAGGTTCCAAGCTCTCCGGCCTGCAGCGCATCGTCGAGAATGACGCCGCTGCCGGCGACACCGAGGACGAAGCCACGAACGCAGGCCCGGAGGGCGAAGCCTGATGGCACGCGACCTGGGCCAGCTCCGCACCGAGATCGACGCTGTCGATCGCGAACTGCTGCAGATCCTCAATCGCCGCGCGGCGCTGGCCAACGAAGTCGGTGAGATCAAGCGGGCCGAGGGCTCGACGGTCTTCCGCCCCGAGCGGGAGGCGCAGGTCATCAACGGCCTGCAGTCCGTCAACCCGGGCCCCCTCAAAGCCGGCAACGTTGCGACGATCTGGCGCGAGATCATGTCGGCCTGCCGCGCGCTGGAGGCGCCGCAGCGCGTGGCTTACCTGGGCCCGACAGGCACGTTCAGCGAACAGGCCGCGATGCAGTTCTTCGGCTCCAGCATCGAGCACATCCCCTGCGTCAACTTCGACGAGGTGTTCCATGCCGCGACGGCTGGCACCGCGGACTTCGGCGTGGTGCCGGTTGAGAACAACAGCGAAGGCGTTGTCACACGCTCGCTCGACCTGCTCCTGCACTCGCCACTGCACATCGTCGGCGAAATCAGCCTGCTTGTGCGGCATCACCTGCTTCGCCTCTCCAACTCGCTTGAAGGGGTCGAGGTCGTCCTGGCGCATCCCCAGGCGCTGGCCCAATGCCAGGGCTGGCTGAACAAGCACATGCCGAAGGCCGAGCGCCGCGCTGTGTCGAGCAATGCCGAGGGCGCGCGGCTCGCCGCAACCAACCCTGCCTGGGCAGGCATCGCCAGCGAGCGCGCGGGCAGCGAGTTCGGCCTGCATGTGGCGGCGCACGCCATCCAGGACGACGCGTTCAACCGTACCCGCTTCGCCATCGTCTGTCTGCCGCAAGTGCTGGGGGCGCCGCAGGCTTCGGGCCGCGACTGCGTGAGCGTGGTGGTGTCGGTGGCCAACAAGCCGGGCGCCGTGCACGATATCCTGGTGCCGCTCAAGGAACACGGCGTATCGATGACGCGCTTCGAGTCGCGCCCTGCCCGCTCCGGCCAGTGGGAGTACTTCTTCTACATCGACGTGCAGGGCCACCCCTCGCAGCCCCACGTGGCAGCGGCACTGGCCGACCTGCAATCGCTCTGCGCCTTCTACAAGGTACTGGGCACCTATCCCGTCACGGACTGAATAAGACAACAACATGTTCGAACAACTGGGACTGATCGGATGCGGCCTGATGGGAGGCTCATTCGCGCTCGCACTCAAGCGGGCGGGGCTGGTCAAACGCGTGGTGGGCTACAGCAAGTCCCCCTCGACGACGCAGCGCGCGCTGTCCATGGGCGTGATCGACGTCGAAGCGCCCTCCGCGCTGCTTGCCGTTTCGGGCGCCGACATCGTGCTGCTGGCCGTGCCGGTTGCCGCGACCGAGGCCACGCTCAAGGCCATCAAGCACCTGGTCACCAAGGACATGCTGATCATGGACGTGGGCTCGACCAAGCGCGACGTGATCGACGCCGCTCGCCGGGTGCTGCGCGACCACATCGGAGTGTTCGTGCCTTGCCACCCGATCACCGGCAAGGAAGTGTCGGGCGTCGAACACGCCGACCCGGACCTCTACACCGGCAAGCAGATCATCCTCACGCCCATCGATAAGACGAATGCCGTCCAGTCCGAAAAGGCCGTGCGGGTTTGGGAGGGCCTGGGCTGCAAAGTTCTGAAGATGACGCCGGACGCGCACGACGCCGCCTTCGCCGCGGTGAGCCATTTGCCGCACCTCATCGCTTTTGCCCTCATCAACGGAATCACCTCGCAGGATCACGGCAAGGACTATCTTTCGCTCGCCGGCCCGGGGTTTCGCGACTTCACGCGGATCGCCGCCAGTGAACCCAAGATGTGGCGCGACATCCTGCTGGCGAACCGGCACGAGTTACTGGCCCAGTCCCAGTTCTTCCAGCGCACGCTGCAGGCGATGGAGGTGATGATCGAAACCGGCAACGCCGAGGCTTTGGAAGGCGTGATCGCGCAGGCCAGCCAGACCCGTACGAACTGGCGCATGGGCACGTCGAAGAAATGACGGCGTCGTCCACGCCGGGGGCAGGCCTCTGATGTTCGCCACTGAATTCCTCGACCTTCCGCCGCTGGACACCGCGGGCGGCACAGTGCTGCTGCCGGGATCCAAAAGCATCTCCAATCGCGTCCTGCTGCTGGCCGCCATGAGCGCAGGCACGACGACCGTGCGAGACCTGCTCGACTCCGACGACACGCGCGTCATGCTCGATGCCTTGCGCGCGCTCGGCTGTGGCGTGAAGCACAGCGGAGCCGATGTTGAAATCACCGGCCTCGGCGGCCGGACCCCGGCCGCCCACGCGCGCTTGTTCCTGGGCAACGCCGGCACCGCGATGCGGCCGCTCACCGCGGCGTTGGCCGTGATCGGCGGCGATTTCGAATTGAGCGGCGTTGCGCGCATGCACGAGCGCCCGATTGGCGACCTGGTGGATGCGTTGCGCCAACTGGGATGCGACGTGCAATACCTGGGCGTGGAAGGCTACCCACCGCTGCGCATCGGCCGCCCGCAGCTGAAGCTCGACGCGCCGATCCAGGTGCGGGGCGATGTGTCCAGCCAGTTCCTCACCGCCCTGCTGATGGCCCTGCCCCTGGTCGCAGCCAAGGAAGTTGTCATCGAAGTCGTCGGCGAACTGATCTCCAGGCCCTACATCGAAATCACGCTCAACCTGCTCGCGCGCTTCGGCATTGCCGTGCGGCGGGACGGCTGGCAGCGCTTCGTCATTCCCGCGGGCAGCACCTACCGCTCGCCCGGCAGTATCCACGTAGAAGCCGATGCGTCGTCGGCCAGCTACTTCATCGCGCTGGGCGCCATCGCGGCGCAACCCGGCACGCCGGTCCAGATCTCCGGTGTCGGCGAGGACTCGATTCAGGGCGACATCCGCTTCATCGACGCCGCGCGGCTGATGGGCGCGCAAGTCACAGGCAGCCCCAACGCACTGCAGGTCTGCCGTGGCGCCTGGCCGCTGAAGGCCATCGACCTGGACTGCAACCACATCCCGGACGCGGCGATGACGCTTGCCGTGATGGCACTCTTCGCCGACGGGCCCAGCACCTTGCGCAACATCGCCAGCTGGCGAGTCAAGGAAACCGATCGCCTGGCCGCCATGGCCACCGAACTGCGCAAGCTCGGCGCGGAAGTGATCGAAGGCGCCGATTTCATCAAGGTCGCGCCGCTCGCCGACTGGAAAGCCGCCAGCATCCACACCTACGACGATCACCGAGTCGCCATGTGCTTTTCACTGGCCGCATTCAACGCGCAAGGCGTTCCCGTCCGCATCGAAGACCCGAAGTGCGTCGCCAAGACCTTTCCGGATTACTTCGAGGCGCTGTTCTCCGTCGTCCAAACGTCCGCGCCCCACATCCCCGTGATCTGCGTCGATGGCCCAACGGCCTCGGGCAAGGGCACGCTCGCGTCGCAGGTCGCGCACGAGCTGGGCTATCACTACCTCGATTCCGGCGCGCTCTACCGCATCACCGCCTTCGCCGCCGTCCAGGCCGGCTTGTCCCTGGACATGGCCCATGAGCACAGCATCGGCAAGATGGCCGAGACCCTGCCGGTACGCTTCGTGGCCGGCAAGGTGTTGCTCGGCGAGCAGGATGTCACGGATGCCATCCGCACCGAAGAGGCCGGAATGAACGCTTCCCAGGTCTCCGCATTGCCCGCCGTACGCACGGCCCTGGTCGCGTTGCAGCAGAGCTTCCGGCGGCTGCCGGGGCTGGTGGCGGATGGCCGCGACATGGGCACCGTGATCTTCCCCGACGCCCCGATGAAGGTCTACCTCACGGCCAGCGCCACCCAGCGCGCCGAACGGCGCCATAAGCAGTTGATTTCAAAGGGAATTTCCACTACAATCGCCAGTCTTCGCGCAGACCTGGAAGCGCGTGACCTCCGGGATTCGTCCCGTGCGGTCGCACCGCTGAAGCCCGCCGAAGATGCCCTCCTGCTGGATAACTCGAGCCAATCGGTTGAAGAATCGGTGGCGCAAGTGCTTCAGTGGTGGGAAGAGAAGCAGCCTTTCGGCCCCGGTCGGAAGAACTGAAAAGGCCCACACCGCCCCTCTCGCGCGACAGCGCCCAGGCAGTGTGGTTCGTTAACATAACCCGCGGCGCCAAGCCGCAAAAACCGCCGTCCCAGCCTTAAAAACAGCCGCGTTGAAGCGATTTTGCTTTTGCGTCTGGAAACCTGTGCGACGTGCAAGGAAACCGAATGTCTGAATCCATGGAATCTTTTGCCTCGATGTTCGAGGAATCGCTGCAGCGCTCTGAAATGCGCACCGGCGAAGTGATCACTTCCGAAGTGGTCCGTATTGAGCACAGCTTTGTCGTCGTGAACGCCGGCCTCAAGTCCGAAGCGTACGTGCCGATCGACGAGTTCAAGAATGACAAGGGCGAAATCGAAGTCCAGGTGGGCGATTTCGTCTCGGTGGCCATCGACGCCATCGAAAACGGCTACGGCGACACCATCCTGTCGCGCGACAAGGCCAAGCGCCTCGCATCGTGGATGAGTCTCGAGAAGGCCCTGGAATCCGGCGAATTCGTCACCGGCACCACCAGCGGCAAGGTCAAGGGCGGCCTCACGGTCCTGGTCAACGGCATCCGCGCCTTCCTGCCGGGCTCGTTGATCGACACGCGTCCGATCAAGGACCTGACGCCGTACGAAAACAAGACGATGGAGTTCAAGGTCATCAAGCTGGACCGCAAGCGCAACAACGTCGTGTTGTCGCGCCGTGCCGTGGTCGAAGCCTCGATGGGCGAAGAGCGCGCCAAGCTGATGGAAACGCTGAAGGAAGGCTCCGTGGTTCGCGGCGTCGTCAAGAACATCACCGAATACGGTGCGTTCGTGGACCTCGGCGGCATCGACGGCCTGCTGCACATCACCGACATGGCCTGGCGCCGCGTCCGCCACCCGAGTGAAGTCGTTCAGGCCGGCCAGGAAATCACCGCCAAGATCCTCAAGTTCGACACGGAAAAGAACCGCGTCTCGCTGGGCCTCAAGCAAATGGGCGACGACCCGTGGATGGGCGTCAACCGCCGCTACCCGCAAGGCACGCGCATGTTCGGCAAGATCACCAACATCGCCGACTACGGCGCGTTCGTGGAACTCGAGCCCGGCATCGAAGGCCTGGTGCACGTCTCCGAAATGGACTGGACCAACAAGAACGTTGCGCCTTCCAAGATCGTCTCGCTGGGTGACGAAGTCGAAGTCATGGTCCTCGAGATCGACGAAGACAAGCGCCGCATCAGCCTGGGCATGAAGCAGTGCAAGGCCAACCCCTGGCAAGAGTTCGCGCAGAACACCAAGCGCGGCGACCGCGTCAAGGGCCCGATCAAGTCGATCACCGACTTCGGCGTTTTCGTGGGTCTTGCCGCCGGCATCGACGGCCTGGTTCACCTGTCCGACCTGTCCTGGAACGAAGCCGGCGAAGCGGCCGTTCGCAACTACAAGAAGGGCCAGGAAGTCGACGCGATCGTGCTGGCCGTGGACGTGGACCGCGAGCGCATCTCCCTGGGCATCAAGCAGCTGGACGGCGACCCGTTCGCGACGTTCACCTCGGTGCACGACAAGGGCTCGATCGTGTCGGGCAAGGTCAAGACCGTCGACCCCAAGGGCGCCGAGATCGACCTGGGCGAAGACATCATCGGCTACCTGCGTGCTTCGGAAATCTCCCGCGACCGCGTGGAAGATGCCCGCAACGTGCTCAAGGAAGGCGACGAAGTTTCCGCAGTCATCGTGAACATCGACCGCAAGACCCGCAACATCCAGCTGTCCGTGAAGGCCAAGGACATGGCCGACGAGCAAGGCGCCATGCAGAACCTGAGCCAGCAGTCGTCGCGCGAAAACGCCGGCACGACCAGCCTGGGCGCACTGCTGCGCGCGAAGCTGGACAACTCGAAAGAGTAAACAAGGAGAGAACGCGGTAGGACTGCCGTCCTACTCGCGTCCTTGTGGATTTCTATGACTCGTTCAGATTTGGTCGAAGAACTGGCCGCGCGATTCAGCCAGCTCACGCACCGCGACGCCGAATACGCCGTCAAGACCATTCTTGACGCGATGGGCGAAGCGTTGGTGCGCGGGCACCGGATCGAAATCCGCGGGTTCGGCAGTTTCTCGATCAATCGCCGCCCGCCCCGCATGGGCCGCAACCCGCGGTCCGGCGAGAGCGTGCACATCCCGGAAAAACGCGTCCCCCACTTCAAGCCGGGCAAGGCCCTGCGCGAAGCGGTGGACCAGCGCACCGCGGAGATCGAGGCGGAAGGCAAGCCCTAGCGGCTCGCTAGAATCGGGCTTCCCACTGAGGAACTCGATTGAAATACCTCATGTGGCTGCTCAAGGCAGCCATTTTTTTTACCCTGTTCGCTTTCGCGCTGAACAACCAGCACACAGTTGACGTGCATTTCTTCTTCGGCACGCTGTGGCGCGCGCCGCTGGTGCTCGTGGTGCTGGCGGCCTTCGCCCTCGGGCTGGCGATCGGTGCGCTGGGAATGGTGCCGCGCTGGTGGAAGCACCGCGCCGCCGCGCGCCGCGCGCACCAGGCGACGGAAGCGCCGGGAACAGAGCCGATCAACACGGCACACCATGGACTTTGACCTCAGCTGGGTTTTGTGGGGCCTGCCCATCGCTTTCGTGCTGGGGTGGCTCGCCTCGCGGCTCGACCTGCGGCAGATGCGCATCGAGAATCGCCAGGCGCCCAAGGCGTACTTCCGCGGCCTCAATTTCCTGCTCAATGAGCAGCAGGACCAGGCGATCGACGCCTTCATCGAGGCCGTGCAAAACGATCCCGACACGTCCGAGCTGCACTTCGCGCTGGGCAACCTGTTTCGCCGCCGTGGTGAATACGAGCGTGCAGTGCGCGTGCACGAACACCTGCTCTCGCGCGGCGACCTGAGCCGTGCCGACCGTCATCGCGCGCAGCATGCGCTGGCACTGGATTTCCTGAAGGCCGGGCTGCTGGACCGTGCCGAGGAAGCGCTGCGCAAGCTCGAAGGAACGGCCTTCGAAGGCCAGGCCCTGCTGGCGTTGCTTGCGATCTACGAGCGATCGCGCGACTGGCCGCAGGCCTCGGAGATTGCACAGAAACTGGAGGCATCGGGCCAGGGCAGCTTCGGTGGCCGCCAAGCCCATTACCTGTGTGAGCAGGCCACGAGCGCGCCGCCCGCCCAAGCCGAGCAGTTGTTGCGCCAGGCCATGGAACTGGCGCGGGGCGCGGCAAGGCCCGGCATCGACCTCGCGGCGCTGCAGCGGCGCGCGGGCGACGCGGGCACGGCGTTCAGGACTTTGTCCACCATCGCACATTCGGCGCCGGCCGCCATTCCGTTGATGGCCAAGCCGCTGACCGAGGCGGCCATGGCGAGCGGCGAGCAAGCCGAGGCATTGAAGATCCTGCATGGCAGCTACGAGCTCGCGCCCTCGCTTGATGTGCTGGAAGGCATCGTCGCGCTCGAGCCGGACGCCACCGCGGCGCGCGAGTGGTACGTGAAGCACCTCGAGCGCGAGCCTTCCCTGGTGGCCGCGACCAAGTGGCTGGCCGGCGAGAAGCTGGAACACGAGCAGTTCCATCCCTTCGTGCAAAGCGCGCTGGACCACGCCGTCAAGCCGCTGACCCGGTACCGCTGCGCCGCCTGCGGATTCGAGGCCAAGCAGCATTTCTGGCAATGCCCCGGCTGCCAGGCTTGGGACAGCTACCCTGCCCGGCGAGTAGAAGAGTTATGAACCCAACCAAACAACAACTGGCCAAGGCCCGGGTGCTCGTCGTCGGCGACGCGATGCTCGACCGCTACTGGCACGGCGCGGTGGACCGCATTTCGCCCGAGGCGCCCGTCCCCGTCGTCAAGGTCAACCGCGAGGAAGAGCGCATCGGCGGTGCCGCCAACGTCGCCTACAACGTGGTGACGCTGGGCGCACAGGCCGGCTTCCTGGGCGTCGTCGGCGACGACGAACCGGGGCACCGCCTGGAAGTGCTGTTGCGCGAAACCGGCATCACCACGCACCTCAAGCGCGACAAGGGCTTGAAGACCACCGTCAAGCTGCGTGTGATCGGGCGGCAGCAGCAACTGCTGCGCATGGACTTCGAGAACGAGCCTGACCATGAGGCGCTAGCGCTGCAAAACGAGACCTTCGCCCGCCTCGCGCCCCAGCACGACGCCATCCTGTTCTCCGACTACGGCAAGGGCGGCCTCGCCCACATCCCCACGATGATCGCCGCCGCCCGCGCCGGGCGCCGTGCCGTGCTGATCGATCCCAAAGGTTCCGACTACTCGCGCTACAAGGGCGCCACGGTCATCACGCCGAACCGTGCCGAATTGCAGCAGGTCGTCGGCACCTGGAAGGACACGGCCGAACTGCGCACCAAGGCGCAGGCCCTGCGCGAGACGCTCGAACTCGACGCCCTCCTGGTCACGTTGGGAGAGGACGGCATGACCCTGTTCGACGCCCAGGGCGACACGCACGTGGACGCACAGGCGCGCGAAGTGTTCGACGTGACAGGTGCGGGCGACACCGTCATCGCGACGCTCGCCGCGCTGGTGGGCGCCGGAGTCGGCCTGCGCGACGCCATGCCGCTGGCCAACAAGGCCGGCGGGATCGTCGTGGGCAAATTCGGCACCGCCACTGTTTCATACGAGGAGCTCTTTTCATGACACGCGTTGTGGTCACCGGTGCCGCGGGTTTCATCGGCAGCAACCTGGTCAAGGGCCTCAACGCGCGCGGCATCGACGATGTCATCGCCGTGGACGACCTCACGCAAGGCGACAAATTCCGCAACCTCGCCGATCTCAAGATCGCGGACTATGTCGACGTCGACATGTTCTACGACCTCTTCGCGGAAGGCTACTTCGGCAAGGTCGAAGCGGTCTTCCACGAAGGCGCATGCAGCGACACGATGGAGACCGACGGCAAGTACGTGATGGACAACAACTACACGCTCTCGTGTGGCCTGTTCAACGCCTGCCAGGAGCGCGGCACCCGGTTGCTCTACGCGTCCTCCGCGGCCACGTACGGCGGTTCCGACACTTTTCGCGAATCGCCCGAATTCGAACGCCCGCTCAACGTCTACGGCTACTCGAAGCTGCTGTTCGACCAGCGCATGCGGCGCGAATGCGGCAAGGACTTCAAGAAGACGAAGCGCCAGGTCGCGGGCTTTCGCTACTTCAACGTCTACGGCCCGCGCGAGCAGCACAAGGGCCGCATGGCGAGCGTCGCCTTCCACCAATTCGAGCAGTTCAAGGCCGAAGGCAAGGTCAAGCTGTTCGGCGAATACGGCGGGTATGGCGCCGGCGAGCAGCAGCGGGATTTCGTCTTCATCGACGACGTGGTCGCGGTGAACCTCTGGTTCTTCGATCATGCGGACAAGTCAGGCATCTTCAACCTCGGCACGGGCCGGGCGCAACCGTTCAACGACGTGGCGGTGGCCGTCGTCAACGCGCTCCAGGGGCAGGCGGGCCAGCCCCTGATGGATGCTGCCTCCGCGGCGGCCCAGGGCCTGATCGAATACGTGCCCTTCCCCGATGCGCTGCGCGGCAAATACCAGTGCTACACACAGGCCGACCTGGGCGCGCTGCGCGCGGCCGGCTGCGAGCACGTGTTCGCCGACGTGCATTCGGGCGTATCCCGCTACATGGCGGAACTGGCGAAACCGGCCTGACGCCACGGGGCGGGCGGCAGGCCCTGTCAACCGCTGCGCACGGGGCGCGTTACAAACGAGCCACGGCAAGCCGGCGGCGCGCACCCTCCCCATCCGATTCCTTTTCAGGAGCCAAGCATGTTGAAGAAAATCCTGGCCGTTCTGGCCATGCTGTACGCCGTTGCCGCATTCGCCGCCGTGGACGTGAACAAGGCCACCGCCGCCGAACTTGACGGCATCAAGGGCATCGGCCCCGGCATTTCCACGAAGATCCTCGACGAGCGCAAGAAAGGCGCCTTCAAGGACTGGAGCGACTTCATCGAACGTGTCAAAGGCGTGGGCGAGGGCAATGCAGCCAAGTTCTCCGCTGAAGGCATGACCGTCAACGGCGCCGGCTTCAAGGGCGTCGCGGCGGCCAAGAAAGAAGAGAAGAAAGAGGAAAAGGCCGCTGCCAAGGCCGAAAAGAAGGACGACAAGGCGGCCCCGGCGAAGGTAGCCGCTTCGGCTCCGGCGAAGGTTGCCGCTTCGGCGCCGGCCGTGAAGGAAGAGAAGAAGGATGCCAAGGCTGAAGCCAAGGCCAAGAAGGAAGCCGAAAAGAAGGCCAAGGCCGAGGAAAAGGCCAAGAAGGCCGAAGAAGCCAAGGCGAAGAAGGAAGCTGCGAAGAAGGCCAAGGAAGACGCCAAGAAGGCGAAGTCCGAGCCCGCCAAGCCGGCCGCGAGCGCGGCCTCCGCAGCCAAGCCCGCAGCCAGCGCCAAGAAGTAAGCTCCCGCGCTTGAAAAAAGGCCCGCTTCGGCGGGTCTTTTTGTTGGGGCTACACCAGGGCGATCAGGTCCGTCGTGCCGGGGTCGATGCCCGCTTGGGCAAGCAGCGTCGTGACCTGACCACGGTGATGGGTCTGGTGGTTGAAGAAATGCGTGACCGCTTGCCAGGCAGGGTGTTCACGCGCGACGCCCTTGGTGTTTCCGTAGCGCATGGTTCGCATGGGATAGTCAGGCGGCATGTCTTGCGCCCAAGCCTCGATAGCGGCGTCCAGCTCGTCGCGGGCCGCTCGCAATGCGCCCCATTCCTCGTAGAGGAGCACGCCATGCATCGCGCCGTCGGGCAACTGCAGCACCTGCGGCGTCAACGACGAAAACTGGACGCCCTGCTCGCCAAAGCGCCGCAGCCAAACGCGGTCGCCCCACATCAGGTGATTGAACGTCGCGTGGATGGAGCCGAAGAACGCGCCGCGGTCACGCTTGCGCTCTTCATCGGAGAGTTGCTCGCAGGCGGCGAACAACCGCTGGTTGAACCAGCGGTTGTATTTCGCGAGGAACCGGTAGTTGTCAGTGAAGGCCGCGTCCATCGGCGTCATTGTGCGTCCAAGCGGCGAGGAGCGCCTCTATGGCACTCCGCGGGCGCGTCCGAATTCTTGTTCGAGGCGCTGAGAGACTTGTCCACGGCGGCGGGCGTCGCTTGCGACGAACGACCGACGTGGTGGGCAAGTCGGTGCCACATCTTAAGCGGCAACTTTGGTGAAGCGATCTTCGTAAAGGATCGCAAATTGGCTCATCGCGTCCTTCCAGTCCTTGGATATCTTCGGCAGCGCCGCACTCTTGGCCGCGATGGCCGCACTCGTCAACTTCGTCTTGCTTGGCATAAATGGTCCCGTGGGTCATGTTTATGCCTCAAATACAAAACAGGACAGACTCGATATGCGCAAGCTAATCCGATGCTACATTTCCGCACCGGGGTGCGATCAACTAACTCCAGCGGTCTCACGAGACCTTGCCGAGCAACAGCGCGACTTGAACCTCGATCTCTTTGCCAAATACGGACGCCGCGATTTCCTGACGGATGGCCCGCCGCACTGATTCAAAGCGAATATCAGTTCTCAGTTCCATCTTGGCGACGGCCAATGCAGCTTGCTCGCCCAGGTCAGCGATTCGATTGTGAATCGCCTCTTTGGTATCGAAAAGGGGAATGGGAACCTGCCAGACATATTTGTCGAAGTGCCGGGGGTTGTGCTCGCCCTTTGATTGAAGCGGCCTCACTCGCTTCGTTAACTCATCGCTGTTCAATATTGCTTCAAGGTAGCGCCCCTCCTGAATACTGCCGACCGACGCCCAGTAGAGGCTGTTAGCAATGACCGCTTGATCCCTGATGAGGGCGGCAGCCAGGTACATTCCGCTCTTCGTGTAGACGATCCGCAGCGCATCCGCATGAATGGGCATCTGATTGGAGATTCCACGCTGAAAGTCGAGACGCTCAAGCAGAGTCAGCTTGTCGCTTGACTGGTTTTCGGTCCACAACGCTTCAGCTCGGCTCCACCAGTCGGCAAGGCCTGGGTAGTGCGCCAATCGGTCGGACGAGTTCAGGCACTGATCACCATCCCAGGGAATGATCGCGCGGCGAGGTGTAAGCACGCGGAATGGCATGACGGTGTCGCCTGCGTGCATCTGCCGGACAAACTGACGATCCACGTTTCCTTCGAGCGTTGGCAGAAGCTTCCAAGGCTTCTTCTCATTTGCGCTTCGGAGACTCCTAATGGCCAATCTTCCGGCACCTGCTCCCATCGGCCCGGCTGGCCTCTCCTCAACCATGAGCAGGACGCGAGGCGACACAGTGGCGCCCTCCGAAAACCTGGGATGGTACGGCGATCCTTCACCCGCAACCGAGTTCGCTGCACGTATGACAGTTCCAGCGCTTTGCGTAAGATGGGGGCCGGCCAGCTCCCAACTAAGGTTCACCTGCGGGAGGCGTCCTTCCCAGACATCCACTTCTGTGGGGAGCGCACTAGGGTTGTTGCTCTCGGCTCTTTGTCCTGATATGACGCTGGCCGGCACGGGGAAAAACGTCGGCTTGATCTTGTGCAAGTCCCATGCGTTTTCAAGGGACAACGCAAGTGGCAATCCTTCGCCCAGCGGATATCGGCCCTTGCGGAATCCGGCGAATTGCCGGCCACGAAGCGTCGCCCATGGCATGACAAAACCAAAGCGGCCGCCGACTGGTAGGTAACGTTCAATTGCTCTTAGGACAAAAAGTCCTGACAAATCCTGATTGGTAGCGACTGCGGAGCCAGCCCAGAGACCTCGCTCTGTGCTCAACGTTTTGAACTCCTCTTGCATCTTTTGTGTCATGAAGCGGAACGACAACCACGGAGGGTTACCCACGAGAACATCCACTTGATTCTGGTCGAGCGCCAACCAAAATGGTCTCGCGAGGTTTCGGGCGTAGTAACCCCAAATGTGATTGGCCCCGTTGTCATGCAACTGGCACATCGTTCTGAATGTCTCTGCGATTACTGGGAGATCATCCGCAGCAATGGCGTGCCGGCGAAAAACGGCCGTCAGCGACGGCACTGCGCTTCCCCTTTCCCGATCGGCAGACAAGTCAGACAACTCGCGCACTAAGCCATCGAACTGCGATGCATTGCGGACGATGCTCTTTGGAAAGCGCAGGTCTGTTCCCCAAAGCTCTCCCGAGCCGGTGGTAGGGATAACAATTGCGTCAGCCGTGAAAAGAGTTTGCTTTTGACCCCACTCAATGCTATCGCCTAGGTACACAGGGATGGACAAGGGCGGGCGGTCAAGGGCACTCAGTCGCGCTGTTCCAATTGCCAGCAGGTAGGTTACGCGGGCGAACGTAACTGCAACAGGATGGATGTCCATTCCGATGACATGCCCAGTAAGACCCACAAGCGCAACATTGTCATCAATCCCAACATCAGACGCGGCCTTCAGGTACTTTCGGATCGCGTGAAACAAAAAGGTTCCTGAGCCGCATGACGGATCGAGAACTCTCTGATTTAAGGGATCGCCGACCGTAGCATCAACAACTTGGCTTGCCAGCCAGTCCGGCGTGTAGTACTCGCCAAGCTTCTTTCTCTGGGCCGCCGAAATCACGCTTTCATAGAGTGTCTTCAGTACATCATGCTCTACGTCTTTCCAAGCAAATCGCGAGAGTCTCCGAGCCAAGGACTTAACGAAGCTGGGACCTCCTTCCACCTCGATTAGCCAGTCGAAGAAGTCGGCGTCGATGACGCCCTCGACCTGGGCGGCGCTGAAAAGATGTCCGTACAAGATTGTTGCGGCGGAGACATCATTTGCTGTCGGGTCCAAACCCATAACAGCATGTGCGACAACCTCGGCCGTCACCACCAAAAACGTGTGATTGATGAACAGATCATCAGTGTCGGCAAAGCTTGTTCCAAACGCCGTCGTGAGCAGTCGCGCCCATAACTCACGCTTGAGCTTCACTCCTGGCAGTCCCTTGTTCTTGTCGTATAGAGACTTGATTTCCGTAGCATCCAGCGAATAACCTGGGCTTGTTGAACCAAGGCGGCGATTGATCTCATGAGGGGTCGGCTTGATCTTCTCAGCGGTGGCCAGCACTCCCTCCATCCATACACAGAGTGCATCCACATTTGGTTTCGCGGGATCGAGCAAGAAGGTCGATACCAGCTCCAAACTGTCATTCAGCAAGTAATAGAGATGCCACTCAGCGCCGTCGGTTAATACCCCAACATAACGTTGACCCATATCCGCCGTTCGCGAGGACACATAGCCCGTAAGCTGGTCAACGGCGTCACTTCGGACGTTGCCCTTGCGAAGATCGCGTTTGACCTCAAAGACGCACAGACCAGCCTCTACGTCGATGCGCCGCCTAGCGCCCGCTTGCTGCTCAAGGACAACGTCTAAGTCGCGAAGGTCGTCTTCGTCGAGTTCTAAAGGAGCCGCCAGGAGGAAGGCATGCAGGTCGCTCTGAACGTTTGCTTCGGTCCGCGCATGGTCTCGGTCGGCGAGTCTTCGTGCGAGTGCGTTAAGGTCTAGCAGGCCGGTGGACAATGAACGCTCCAGACATAGAAAGCGCGATTATGGCAGCGCGGTTAGGGCCAACTTACGCAGCAACACGCCCAAGACGCTTCCGCGATGGGCGAAGGGCAACACCCAGTTCTCTCAGATATTCAGCACTGGCGTCCGGCGGATCGCGGTGCGAGCAGTCATGCGGTTCTTCGCGCTCGAATGCCTTTCAGCGATGACCGATGTATGGTACTCTTGATTGCGTCACAATATCATGCAACAAGGAAAAACTCAACACGGCGGCCCCCGGCCGGGGGCAGGGCGAAAGCCTGCCTATGGCGAACCGACAAAGACGGTGCGAGTGCCGCAGAGTCTAGTACCTGTGGTCGTCGGATATCTCGAAGCACACAAGTGCAGACCCGTTCAACGTGTTGATGTCGACGCATCCAAGGCTCGCCCCATCGCAATCAAACGATCCGTCACGTCGGTACCGATACTTGGCCGCCGCGTCCGCGCCGGCAAGCCAACTTCAGGCGATGACTATCAAGAAGGAACCGCGGACATTGGGCGACACCTCGTCCGCGACCCGTTGGCCACTTTCGTCGTGCAGGTCACCGGTTGGTCCATGCGCGACGCAGGCATCGCCGACGGCGACGAACTCATAGTGGACCGCTCGATCGATGCACAAGCTGGTCGCATCGTTGTCGCAGAGGTGGACGGTGAACTAACCGTGAAGCGCCTCCAGCGTGCCGCTACCGGCTGGTTGCTGCAGGCAGCCAATCCCGATTTTCACGATATTGTTGTCACGGATAGGAACGAACTGCATATCTGGGGCGTAGTGACCCGCTTGGTCCGTAAGCTCTGACAAGCACTACAACCCGAACTAACCTGGAGCCTACATGTCCCAAGCCAGCCGAATCGAATGGACTGAAGCAACCTGGAATCCGACTGTCGGATGCACCAAGATTTCGCCGGGATGTAAACACTGCTATGCGGAATCGATGGCAAAACGGTTGAAGGCCATGGGCACCCCCGGCTATGAGAACGGTTTCAAGCTAACCATCTTGCCTGATCGTTTGGCCGAGCCACTGACCAGGAAGAAGCCAACCGTTTACTTCGTCAATTCGATGTCGGACCTCTTCCACAAGGGGGTGGACGACAACTACATCGCCCAGGTTTTCGACGTGATCCGGCGCTGCCCGCACCACACGTTCCAGGTTCTGACGAAGCGGGCCGATAGGTTGGCGGCTTTTTTTCGCAATCGCGATGTGCCAACGAACGCATGGCTCGGCGTATCAGTGGAAGATCGAAAGTACGGTGTGCCGCGCATTGCTGCTCTTCGTCTGGTTGATGCTCGAATTCGCTTCCTGTCGGTCGAACCTTTATTGGAGGACGTTGGCGAGCTAGACCTAACCGATATACATTGGGTCATCGTTGGAGGAGAATCCGGCCCTAAGGCCCGACCAATGAAGCTTGATTGGGTCGAGAGAATCCAGCAACAATGCGAGGAGCAAGGCGTGCAATTCTTCTTCAAGCAGTGGGGTGGGTGGGGCGCCGACGGCAAGCGCCGCTCAAAGAAGGCGAATGGCCGGCTATTGGCCGGGCGCACATGGGATGACATGCCAGAACTCTCCGCCCACGCCTAAAGGATCGCATGGCGCTGAAACAGTACAGTTGGAAGGATGGTCCTGACCTCATTCAGCAGCACAGCGTAGCGAAACACCGAATCTTGCAGGCGTACCTGGCGGCCTACTTCAAGACGCTCGTCAGTTCGCATACCCAGGAAGAACTTCGTCTGACACTGGTCGATGGCTTTTCCGGAGGCGGTCTCTACGTTCACAGCGACACCGGTGAGTCGGTAAAGGGGTCTCCGTTCATCTTCTTGGAAGCGACGCGCGAGGCGGAGTACCTGATAAACAAGGACCGGCGAAAGAAGATTGATTTGCGCGTGGACTACTATTTTGTCGAATCCGACAAGGATGCGCATCAGCATCTCGACAAAGTCCTACGTGAAGCAGGTTACGGAAATAGAATCGGCAACAGCATTTTCCTTCGTCACGCGAAGTTTCAAGACGAAGCGAACTCGATCATCGAATTCATCAAGAAGAAGAGCCCGCGCAACGGTCGGTCGATCTTCTCGCTTGACCAGTATGGCTACAAGGATGTGCCGACTGAATTGATTCGCAAGATTTTCACGAGACTGCCTAGCGCCGAAGTGATCCTGACCTTTGGGGTTGACTCTTTCCTAAACTTCGCCAGCGACGGGAAGTTGACCCGGGCCTTGCTGGACGGCATCGGCCTCCCGGGGGCGCTCCAGGGACGAACAATCGACGAAATCAAAGAGTCTGAGCGCGACTGGCGGTTGTTTATCCAGAGCGCCCTGTACCGATCCTTAGTCGAGAACTGCGGCGCAAGACACTACACGCCGTTCTTCATCCGAAACCGTAACGGGCATGGCGACTACTGGTTGATCCACCTTTCTCAGCACCACCGCGCGCGCGACGTGATGACTGAGGTCCACTGGGCAAACAACAATTACTTCATCCACTACGGCGGAGCTGGCCTCGACATGTTTCACATGGTCGGCTACGACCCTGAGCATGACGCTGCGCACCGAGGCCAGTCATCGCTCGGATTCGAATTCGACGACGTGGCCAGAAGATCCAGTATTGCCGCACTGAATGAGCACATCCCTCGCCGCGTCTACGCCAACGACGAAGGCATCAGCTTTGGCGAGCTATTCGCCACAACGTGCAACAGCTCGCCGGCGTCAGCCCAAATTTACCGAGAGTCCATAGGCAAGCTGCTCAATGAGAAGGCCGTCGAGATCGTCGGCGCTGACGGCACGCGGCGCAAATCGGCAGCGCGGATCAAGGCGAGCGATCAGATCATGCCGCCACAGCAGAAGGCGTTATTCCTTCTCCCTAGCTGACTGGAAGCTCGATGACGGGTGTCTTCGTGCCGCAAGGAGTATTGACCCGGTGACATCAACGGTGCCAGAAATCTACGAGGGGCGCGAACCAGCGCTTATCAAACATACCCTCCTTGAGGGCTATCTAGAGACGCTCGTCTTGACCATCGGCCTGGGCGCAAAGCGCGAGGCCCGACCCGAGATTTGCTATGTTGACTGTTTCGCCGGACCGTGGGGCTCTGAGGACGAGAACCTCAATGGCACTTCAATTGCGCTGTCTCTCAAGACGCTCGCTGCTTGCCACGCGAAACTTGTGTCTCTGGGTGTCAATGCTCGCATGCGAGCCCTCTTTGTCGAGAAAGACAAGGTGGCATTTGGCCGGCTAACCAATTTCCTTGCGCGCAGCGCGGACAAGAACGTCGAGTGCGAGTGCATGTCCGGCGACTTCGTTGACCTGAGGGCCGAAATCCTCGAATGGTGCGGGAACACTAGCTTCACATTTTTCTTTATCGATCCCAAAGGTTGGTCGCCTGTGATCATCGATGTGTTGAAGCCACTGCTTCAGCGGAGAAGGTCGGAGTTTCTGATCAACTTCATCTACGACTTCATCAATCGCACCGCATCCATGACCGGTTGGCAGGACGAGATGCGGCAACTCTTGGGTCGCTCCGTTGATCTGAATGGCATGTCCCCGACCCAACGAGAGGACTCACTGCTTGGCGCCTATCGCGAGAGCCTGAAGGAGTGCGTACCGCCGGGCCGCGACGACTACCGTCCGAGGACCGCTTATGTCAGCGTCCTTCACCCACTGCATCAACGCACAAAGTACCACCTCGTCTATTTGAGCAGCCATCCTCTGGGCATTGTTAAGTTCATGAATGCATCGGAGAAGGTGGACATCGTGCAAGCCCGGGTCCGAGCCGTGAGGCGGCTTGACGAACACGCGAGAAGATCCGGCGTGCCGGACCTGTTTGAAGACGAAGCGGCAACGGTACCCAGCGAAGGGCGAAGCAGCCCTGATGAAGTTGATGCGTTCTGGCGCCGCTATCTCGTGCAGGGAGAGAGGCGTGTAGACACCGCGGCGTTCGCAGACATCTTGGAATCGACGAACTGGCTACCTAAAGAGCTTCAATCTTCCTTGACACGCCTCATTGCGGCTGGCGTGGTGGTCAACTTGGATGCAATGGGCAGTCGGCGCCCAGCTAAGCCATTGCACTTTGAGAAAGCCGGAGAGCGACTGCAGCTCTCCAGCGCGAAGGTGATCTCAGCATGACGTTTACCAAGTCAGAAAAGCTTCTTGAGCAGTTTTGCGTTCGCGCTGGGATATCACACTTCCGTGTTCCCGAAGCGTCGGATCGGCGACCGGACTACCGATTTAGGTTGGCAAGCCGCGACCTGATTGTCGAGGTCAAGGAACTTGAACCTTCGGAAGAAGAGAAGGCACTCATTGCTTGCGATCCAGAGGAATTTGACCCTGTGTACGCGTATCACTGGGGTATTCCGGGCGAGCGTGTGCGGAAGAAAATCGCCAATGCAGTTCCGCAGCTCAAGGCGTTGGCGGGCACTGCACTCCCGACCCTATTGGTCCTACATGATCCGATCCGGTTTTGGCCTGAACTCCTTGACGCGCAAGCGATAAGTGTCGCCATGTACGGCATTGAAACCATATTGGTGTCAGCCGAACCAGCGCCTGAGGGCGGAGCGACAGTTCTCGCGCGCTGGCACGGAGGGCGGAGAAAGCTCACGGAAAGCCACAACACTAGCCTAAGTGCTGTTGCCATTCTCCTCCAGGCGGATCTCGAACTTCGTCTCGATGTCTATCACAACTGGTACGCTTCAAATCCGCTGAAGCCGTCCGAACTGCGCGCCATCGGCGTGAATCATTTCAGGGTGCCGGCAGCACCTACAGACAAGTTTTCGCACTGGGTGAGTTGCTAGTAATTGGTGGCGTCGCCTACGGAAGACTCTGAATCTGCCACCTGGTGGCATGCTGAAGTTTTGTGATTGAGGCGGTCAAAGACTCGTACACAGCAGCGGGCGTCGCTTGCGACGAGCGACCGACGCCGTGAGCAAGTCAGTGCGGCGTCTTAAGCTTCAAATTTAGTAAAAGCGACTTTCGTAGAGGACCGAAAATTGATTCATCGTCTCGTTCCAGTCCTGGCCGCACGGCCCGAGTCGGCCGTGGTTGGCCGCCGGTTTGAATTTGGCCTCGCCGGCGGGTAGCTCATGTGTGCCCCAGCTCGGCTGGCGCCCATGACGCGTTCAAATAAGGGCCTTTTTGAAGGCCATGGAGGGCGCGTTGATGGTCTCCCCGGTCAGGAGCCCGGTGACGAACTGGTCAAGCAGTTTGGCATCTTCGGCAGCGCCGCTCTTGGCCACGATGACCGCACCTTCAATTCGTGTTGCTTGGAATTGACGGTCCCGTTGGTCATGTTATGCCTCAAACACAAGATTAAGGACAGACTCCACTTCGCATGACTGGCATCAGCCTTGGCCGTAGCCACCGCCGCCGGGTGTGTGGATCTCGAATACGTCGCCCGGTTTCATTTCTGCCTGGCCGATGTGGTCCAGTTCCTCGACCACACCATCGCTGCGAACCACGCGGTTGATGCCCACGAGGCCCGGCTGGCCGCCCGCCATGCCGAACGCGCCGTGCTTGCGCCCGTTCGACAGGATGCTGGCCGTCATGTCTTCCAGGAAGCGCACGCGCCGCACGCCGCCGCTGCCGCCCTTCCACTCACCGTTGCCACCCGAGCCTTCGCGAATCTCGTAGCTGTCCAGGCGGACAGGGAAGCGGAACTCCAGAACTTCAGGATCCGTCAAACGCGAGTTGGTCATGTGGGTTTGCACCACGCTCGTGCCATTGAAGCCCTGCCCCGCACCGCTGCCGCCCGAGATGGTCTCGTAATACTGGTGACGATCGTTGCCGAAAGTGAAGTTGTTCATCGTGCATTGGCCCGCCGCCATCACGCCCAGCGCGCCGTAGAGCGTGTTGGTGATGCAGGTGGAAGTCTCGACGTTGCCCGCGACCACCGAGGCCGGTGGGTTCGGGTTGAGCATGGAGCCCGGCGGGATGATCACCTTCAGCGGCTTCAGGCAGCCCGCGTTGAGCGGGATGTCGTCGTCCACCAGCGTGCGGAAGACGTACAACACCGCCGCCATGCACACCGCCGTCGGTGCGTTGAAGTTGTTGGTCTGCTGTTCCGACGTCCCTGTGAAATCGATCTCCGCGCTGCGGTTCTTCGCGTCGACACGAATCGCCACCTTGATCTGCGCGCCGTTGTCCAGCGGCAGCGTGAACGCGCCGTCCTTGAGTTTGGTGATGACGCGGCGCACCGATTCCTCGGCGTTGTCCTGAACGTGGCGCATATACGCCTGCACTACATCCAGCCCGAACTGCTCCACCATCTTGCGCAGTTCCTGGACGCCCTTTTCGTTCGCGGCGATCTGCGCCTTCAGGTCCGCCATGTTCTGCTCGGGGTTACGGCTCGGGTACTTCCCGCTGCGCAGCAGCGCCAGCATCTCGGCCTCGAGCAGCTGACCGCGATCGACCAGCTTGACGTTGTTGATCTGCACGCCCTCTTCCTCGATCAGCGTCGAGAACGGCGGCATGGAACCGGGCGTGATGCCACCGATGTCCGCGTGGTGCCCACGCGAGCCGACGTAGAACATCGGCTTGTCGTCCCGCGCGGCGCCCATGTACACCGGCGTGATCACCGTGATGTCCGGCAAATGCGTCCCGCCGTGGTACGGGTCATTGAGAACGTAAACGTCGCCGGGCGACATGCGGCCCGCGTTCTCGTTGATCACCGTCTTGATGCTCTCGCCCATCGAACCCAGGTGCACCGGCATGTGCGGCGCGTTGGCGATCAGGTTGCCTTGCGAGTCGAACAACGCGCAGGAGAAATCCAGGCGCTCCTTGATGTTGACGGAGTAGGCGGTGTTCTGCAGTTGCAGGCCCATCTGCTCGGCGATGTTCATGAACAGGTTGTTGAACACCTCCAGCAGTACCGGGTCCACCGTCGTGCCGGCGGCGAATTTCATCGAGCGTGGCACTCGGCGGTCCAGCACCAGGTGGTCCAGCGCCGTGAGCTGGGCTTCCCACCCGGGCTCGACCACCGTGGTGGCGTTCTTCTCGGCGATGATGGCCGGGCCGGGGATCACGTCGCCGGCGCGCAGGTCTTCGCGGACGACGAGTGCCGCTTCCTGCCATTGGCCACCCGAGTACATGCGCACCGTCTCGCGGCGCGGTACTTCGCGTGGCGCGTGGACCTCGTGCTGTGGCTCGGCCGGGGCGTCGCCCGCCACCACCGCTTCCACCGACACGGCTTCCACCATCATGCCCTTGCCCTTCATCAGGAAGGCGAAGCGCTGGCGATAGGCGGCCTCGAAGCCCGCGACGATGGTCGGCAGGTCGCCGAACGGCACGACCAGCGCCGAATCGCTGCCCTCGTACCGCACGTGCACGCGGTGATGCATGGTGACGGTGCCAGCGTTGACCTGCTGTCGCTCCAGGTCGGCGTGCGCGGCCGCACCGAGCGTATCCAGCCGTTCGGCCACGAGGGGCAGCGATGCTTGCGCCAGCGGCAGCTCGATCGCCTGCTCGCGGATCACGTTCTGGTCGGCCAGGCCCATGCCGTAGGCCGACAGCACGCCAGCGAGCGGGTGCACGAACACGCGGCTCATGGCGAGCGCGTCGGCCACCAGGCAGGCATGCTGGCCACCCGCGCCACCGAAGCACTGCAAGGTGTAGCGCGTCACGTCGTAGCCGCGGGCCACCGAGATCTTCTTGATGGCGTTGGCCATCTGCTGTACGGCGATGTTGATGAAGCCCTCGGCCACCACTTCGGCGCTGCGCCCGGTCTTGCCCGCGAGTTCGTTGAACTTCGCTTCCACGGCCTCGTAGCTCAGCGCTTCGTTGGCCTTGGGGCCGAACACCTTGGGAAAGTAGCGCGGCTGGATCTTGCCGACCATCACGTTCGCGTCGGTCACGGCGAGCGGCCCGCCCCGGCGGTAGCTGGCCGGGCCGGGGTTGGCGCCCGCGCTTTGCGGGCCGACGCGGAAGCGCGAACCGTCGAATTCGAGGATCGAGCCGCCGCCGGCCGCCACGGTGTGAATGCTCATCATCGGCGCGCGCATGCGCACACCGGCCACTTGCGTCTCGAACTCGCGCTCGAACTCGCCGGCATAGTGCGACACGTCGGTCGACGTGCCGCCCATGTCGAAGCCGATCACCTTCTCATGCCCACCCAGCAGGGCCGTGCGTGCCATGCCGACGATGCCGCCGGCCGGTCCGGACAGAATCGCGTCCTTGCCCTGGAAGGCGTGCGCATCCGTGAGGCCGCCCGACGACTGCATGAAGAAGAGCTTGACGCCCGGCATCTCGCCGGCCACCTGCTCGACGTAGCGGCGCAGGATGGGCGAGAGATACGCGTCGACCACCGTCGTGTCGCCACGGCTGACGAACTTCATCATCGGGCTGGTTTCATGCGATGTGCTGATCTGCGTGAAGCCGACCTCCTTCGCGATCCGCTTGGCCGCCTGTTCATGGTCGGTGAAGCGGTAGCCGTGCATGAACACGATGGCCATGCTGCGCAGGCCCTGTTCGTATGCCGCCTGCAGTTCCTTCCTCAGCAGCGTTTCGTCCAGTGGCTGCAGTACTTCACCCTGCGCAGCTACGCGCTCTTGCGCCTCGATGACTGAGCTGTAGAGCAACTCAGGCAGCACGATGTTCCGGTCGAACAGGCGCGGGCGATTCTGGTAGGCGATGCGCAGCGCGTCGCGAAACCCCTTCGTCGTTACCAGCAGCGTCGGCTCACCCTTGCGCTCCAGCAGCGCGTTGGTGGCGACGGTGGTGCCCATCTTCACGCACTCGACCACGTCGGGCGTCACCGGCTGCCCGGGCTTCAGGCCCAGCAAATGGCGGATGCCGGCGACGGCGGCGTCCTTGTACTGCTCCGGGTTCTCCGACAGCAGCTTGTGCGTGAGCAGCGAGCCATCCGGCCGCTTGGCCACGATATCGGTAAATGTGCCGCCGCGGTCGATCCAGAACTGCCAGCGGGGTGCGGATGCGGGGGAACGGGTGACGGTCATCGTGGTCTTCGGGTAATCAACGCAGAGAGTAGAACGGAATGAAGATTTCGTTGGCGGAATTGCCCACCGACGCCACCCATTCCCTGGAAAATTTTTCGCCCATGCGCTTCAAGTCGCGGCTGAGTTCGAAAGGCACCGGGTCGACCTTGATGCCATTCTTGCGCAGGTCTTCCGTGGCGCTCACCGCCGCCGACCGGCTGAGCGCGAACCCGCGAATCTCCGCCAGCGCGGCGCTGCGGACGACAGCCTGCTGCGTCGCTGGCGGCAGGGCGGCAAAGGCTTTGGCATTGACGAACACGATGTTCTTGGGAAACCAGGCGTTGAGCTCATAGTAATGCTTCAGCCCGCCCCACACCTTGTTCTCCACCCCGGTCACGGCTGAGGTGATCATCGCGTCCATCTTGCCTTCGGCCAGCGCTTGGCCCACCTGGACCATGGGCACGTCCACCGGCGTGGCGCTCAGCAGCTCGGCAATGCGCACCGTGGTCGGGTTGTACGTGCGCATCTTCATGCCCTGCAGGTCCTTGACATCGCGGATCGGCTTGTTCGTGTACAGGCCCTGCGGCGGCCACGGCACGGCGTACAGGGGCTTCAGGCCCCGCCGCGCGAATTCGCGCTCGATGCCGGGTCGCTGGAGCGCCCACATGCGCTGCACGGCCTCGTAGGAGCCGACGACGAAGGGCACGCCGTCCGCGCCTGCCAACGGCACCTCTTTGCCCATGCCGGACATGATGGCCTCTCCCGCTTCCACCTTGCCGCTGGAAACCGCCGCCGGAATCTCCGCCAGCTTGACCAGGCTGTTGTTGGCAGCCACCTCGATCTTCAGTTGACCCTGGGTGGCGGCTGCCACCTCTCGGGCGAATTCCTCGAGGTTCTGCGTGTGGAAGGACTCGGCCCGGTAGCCGGTGGCCAGCTTCCACGTGGTGGCGGCCGGCGTGATGGCAGAGGTAGCGGCTTGCGCCAGGCAAAGCGATCCCCAGGCGGCCAGCAAGGCCGCCGCAACGACGTTTTTCATGAGAGTTCCTTAAAGGAGGGGCTGTCGTGCCGTCATTTCGCCTTCCCCATCAGAGCGTCCGGCACGACAGTGACGATCTGCGGAAACACGGTGATGAGCACGATGCACACCACCAGGCAAAGGAAGAACGGAATGGCGGCGCGGGCAATCACATTGCTGTCCTTGCCGGTCATGTTCTGCAGCACGAAGAGGTTGAATCCCACCGGCGGCGTTACCTCGGCGATCTCCACCAGCAGGATCACGAAGATGCCGAACCAGATGAGGTCGAACCCGGCCTTCTGGATCATCGGCATCACCACCGCGGCTGTCAGCACGATCATGCTGATGCCGTCCAGGGCCGTGCCCAGCACGAGGTACACCACCACCAGCGCGGTGATCAGTGCGTACGGTGACAGGTGCATGCCGTTGACCCACTCGGCCAGCTCGCGCGGGATGCCGGTGAAGGCCATCGTCTTGGTGAGGAAGGCCGCCCCCGCCAGGATGAACATGATCATGCAGCTGGTGCGCGCCGCGCCGCCCAGGCTTTCGGTGAAGTTGGCCCAGGTCAGCGAGCGGCTCCATGCGGCCAGCGCCAGTGCGCCCACCACACCATAGGCCGCGCATTCGGTGGCGGTCGCCCAGCCGGCCACGAGGGACCAGCAGATGAACACGATCAGCAGCGCGCATGGCACCAGGTTGCGCGACAGGCGCAGCTTCTCGCGCAACGTGGTGGCGGCCTCGCGCGGCGGCATCTTGCCCTTGTTGCGCAGCGCCCACCAGGCGATGTAGCCGGAGAACAGGGCCATCAGCACCAGCCCCGGCAGGAAGCCCGCCAGGAAGATGCGGATGATGGAAGCGTCCGCCGCCACCGCATAGACCACCATGGTGATCGACGGCGGAATGAGGATGCCCAGGGTGCCGGCCGTGGCCAGCGAACCGATGGCGATGTTCTCGTCGTAGCCGCGCTTCTTCAGTTCCGGCAGGGACACCTTGGCGATAGTGGCGCAGGTGGCGGCCGATGAGCCCGAGACCGAACCGAAGATGCCGCAGCCCAGGATGGTGGTGTGGAACAGCCGCCCCGGCACCCGGTTGAGCCATGGCGCCAGACCGGAAAACATCTCCTCGCTGAGCTTGGTGCGAAAAAGAATTTCGCCCATCCAGATGAAGAGCGGCAGTGCCGCCAGTTCCCAGGAAGCGTTGCTTTCCCAGAAGGCCGAGAAGAGGTTCAGGCCCGGCTGGCTGGTGGTCAGGAAGGCCTGCCCCGCCCAGCCGACGATGGCCAGTGTCATCGCGATCCAGACTCCGCCGGACAGCATCAGCAGCATGAGGATCAGCAGGAAGGCGCCGGCGGCGAGGGTGTCCATGGATGTCTTTCAGGAACGTGGGTCAGAGGTCGGACGAGAAATCGCCCTTGGCGTGCCGCTCCTGCACCAGCCGCACGAAGGTGGGCAGCTCGCCGCGCAGCACGAGGATGAATTCATCGATCACCGCCACCAGGAACAGCAGCGAACCGGCGGCAAAACTCAGTTGCGGGATCCAGATCGGCACGATCCACAGCCCTTGCGCCACTTCATTGAACTGCCAGCTCTGGTAGGTGAAGCGGCAGGCCCAGAACGCCAGGTAACCGATCGCGACGACCGCAATCGCGAGGCACACCAGTTCCAAGCGGCGCCGCAGCGGTGGCGCTGCCTTCTCCAGCAGCAGCGTGACGCGAACGAAGTCACCGTGCTTGAAGGCATGGGCCATGGTGAGGAACGCGGCCGCCGCGCAGAGCCACGAAACGAGGTCGTTGATGGCGCCCGTGGGAAAGCCGAACTGCCGCCCCAGGGTCTGCGCCACCATCAGCACGCAGATGGCGGCAATGCACGCCGCGCCCAGCACGCCGGCGCCCTGGTAGCTCAGGTCCAGCCAGCGCCGCAGCGCGTGCGGGCGTGGCGTCTCGGCGGCCGTGGCGGCGGGCGTCACCGGCATGGGATGGATGGCTGTAGACATGGAGCGTTCGCCGCAGCGCCTTACTTCTTGCTGAAGGCGTCGATGACGGCCTTGCCGTCGGCACCGGCCGTCTTGACCCAGTCGGCGGTCATCTGGTCGCCGATGGACTTCAGTTCTTTCTTCAGGCCGTCGGCCGCGGGGTCGATCTTCATGCCCTTGGCCGCGAGTTCCTTGAGGTACTCGGCATCTTTCTGCTCGCTGGCCTTCCAGCCGCGCTGCTCGGCCGCCGCGGCCTGCTGCAGCACCGCTTCCTGCGCCGGCTTGTCGAGCGCGTCGAAGGCCTTCTGGTTGACCACCACCGCATTGCGGGGAAGCCACGCCGCGACCGCGTAGAAGTACTTCACGCTCTCGTACAGCTTGCTGTCGACGCCGCTGGCGCTGGAGGTGAGGAAGTTGTCGACCCCGCCGGTGGCGAGGGCCGCCGGCAGCTCCGCCAGCTGGATGGTCACGGGCTGCGCGCCCACCGCATTGGCGATAAACGAAGTGGCCGGGTTGTACGCGCGCATCTTGGTGCCCTTGAGATCCTTCAAGGCTGCCACCGGCTTGACCGAGTACAGGCTCTGCGGCGGCCACGGCACGGTGTAGAGCAGCTTGATGCCCTGGGCCGCCAGTGTCTTGGCGAGGACCGCGCGCGAAGCCTCGTCCAGCCGCTTGGAGTCGGCGTAGCTCGTGGCCAGGAAGGGGATGGAATCGACGCCGAAGATCGGCGACTCGTTGGCCGCGCCCGAGAGGATGAATTCGCCGGCCGGCACCTGGGCCGATTGCACCGCGCGCTTGATCTCGTTGGCCTTGAACAGGGAGGCGTTCGCGTGCACGGTGATCTTCAGCTTGCCGGCGGTGGCCTTGTCCACGCCCTCGGCGAACTGCTGCAGGTTCTGCACCTGGAAGGTGTTGACGCCATAGCCGGACGGGAGGTCCCACTTGGCATCGGCGTGCGCGCCGGTGGACATCGCCAGTGCGGCAATGCACGTGAGGGACGAGAGTACTTTTTTCATGATCGCAAAGCTCCTTAAAAGCTGGCCAGTTCGTGGTTGAAAAGATCGGTGATCAGCATCGCGCCGGGCGCGTGCGTGATGCAGAAATCGGGGCGTGCCTGCTCGATGGCCGCCTGCGGGGTGACACCGCAGGCCCAGAACACCGGCAGCTCGCCCGGCAGCACCTCGACGGCGTCGCCGTAGTCGGGGCGCGAAAGGTCGACGATGCCGATCTGCGCCGGGTCACCGATGTGCACCGGCGCGCCATGCACGTTCGGGAAGCGCGAGGTGATCTGCACGGCGCGGATGGCGTCGGCGGGCCGCATCGGGCGCATCGTCACGACCAGCGGCCCGCTGAAGGGGCCGGCCGGCGCGGTGGCCACATTGGTGCGGAACATCGCTACGTTGCGGTTCTGTTCGATGTGCCGCAGCGGCAGGCCGGCTTCGATGAGCGCCTGCTCGAACGAGAACGAGCAGCCGATCACGAAAGTCACCAGGTCATCGCGCCAGAGGTGGGTGATGTCGCCCGGCTCGGCGGCCAGCTCGCCCTTGCGCCACACCCGATAACGCGGCACGTCGGTGCGGATGTCGATGTCCTTACCCAGCGTGGGCAGGAACGGATCGCCGGGCTCGGAAACGGCGAGCACGGGGCACGGCTTGGGATTGCGCTGGCAGTAGCGCAGGAAGTCGCCGGCCAGATCCGCGGGCAGGATCACCACGTTGCCCTGCACGTGGTTGTCGGCCAGGCCGCTGGTGTGCGACGCCCACTCGCCGGTGCGGATGGCGCGGCGGGCGGTGACGGCGGCGGAAGAAGGGTTGGCTGCGTTCAAGACGATGGGCTCCGGAAAGAATCGACTCGTGTTTTCGACTCGTGTTGCGATGAGCCGGATTCTGGAAGTGCCGGCGCTTCGCGGCAAACGCAAAATATTTCGATCAGCTCATCACATTTTTCGATGATGCGAAGCGATATCAGGGTTTCACCCTAGGGCGCAACCCATCAGAAACCGGCGATGAATTCGAGTGCGGACTTGAGCACCAATTCGGCGCTTCCCGAGGAAGGATCGAACCGGTAGTTGGCGTGGATGGGCAGCGGCGCGAGCTGGGTGTCGCAGCGCAGGATCTTCAGCCCCGAGGTGTCCGGCAGCCTGCGCGCCGCGGCCAGCGGCAGTGCCGCCACGCCGAAGCCCGCCTGCACCAGCTGCACCATCGCGGAGATCGATGAGATGGCGTGCACCTTCCTGGGTTGCACCTGCGCCGCCTTGAGCTGGTCGAGCAGCGCCAGGTGCGGATAGGAGCCGCGCTGGAAAGTCATCAGCTCCATGTCAGCAAAATCGCTCATCCGGTAGAGCCGCTTGCGGTGCACGCCCGCGTTGCCCAGGAAGGCCATCTCCATCGGCGGCAGCGCCTTGCTGCGCACGCCTTCGACGTTGGCCGGCGCCGCCGTGAACACGATGTCGAGCGCACCGCGCCGCACCAGCTCGATGAGCACCGGCGTGGTTTCCACCGACAGTTCCAACTCCAGCTCGGGGTATTGGGCACGCAGGTATTCCACCCAAGGGATCAGCCAGGAATGCAGCACCGACTCGATGGCGCCGATGCGCATCTGCAACTCCAGCGGCGCCTCGCCGCCCATCTCCTGCTTGATCTCGCGCTGCAGCTCCAGGAGGCGCGTGGCGTGCTTGAGGAAGCGCTGGCCGGCGAAAGTCATGCGGAACTGCTTGTTGCGCCGGTCCAGCAGCACCGTGCCCAGTTCATCCTCCAGCGCCGCGATGCGCGCGGACATCGCCGATTGCGTGATGAACAGCTTTTCGGCCGCGCGCGACACCGATTGAAGGGTCGCGACCCAGTAGAAGGCTTCGACGAACCGGAGGTTCATGGTGCGTTCCGGAGATTCATGGCGGAAATGGCGGCGGGAGCGTGGTTCAGCAGAGCAATAATGCCTGATGCGCAAATTCCTCGACCGGCTCTACCTCGGGGCCGCCGGCCTCGCCGCACTCTGCGTCCTGGCCATCTGCGTGCTGATGGTCGGCCAGAGCATCGCCCGCGAATTCGGCATCCGCACCGGCGCCACCAACGACATTGTGGCCTGGCTGTGCGCCGCAGCCGCGTTCCTGGCAATGGCGCATGCCTTCAAGCACGGCGACTTCGTGCGCGTCACGCTGCTCCTGGAAAAACTCCCGGCTGGCCCGCGGCGGGTGCTGGAGATCATCTCGTTGGCGATTGCCTGCTTCGCGATCGGCTACCTTGCTTTCTGGGCCACGCGTTTCGCCTGGGAGAGCTACGAGTTCAACGACATGGCCAACGGCCTGCTCGCCATCCCGCTGTGGATTCCGCAGACCAGCTTCGTGGTCGGCGCCTGGCTGTTCTTCATCGCGGTTCTCGACGAGATGGTGCTGGTGGCGCGGGGGGCCCGGCCCACCTACGTGACCGCGGTGGAAGAGCGGCACGCGCACGGCGACTTCTCATCCGACGTCTGAACAAAAACTCCAGGAAAAGACACACGATGACCACGCTCGGAATCGGCCTCTTTCTGCTGGTGATCATGCTGCTGCTGCTGACGGGCGGTGTCTGGATCGCGATGACGCTGGCCATCTGTGGATGGATCGGCCAAGCCTTCTTCGTCAACACGCAGCCCGGCAAGAACCTGTTCTCTGCTTTCTGGGAAAGCAATGCGTCGTGGGAGTTGGCGGCGCTTCCGCTCTTCATCTGGATGGGTGAGATCCTCTTTCGAACCAAGCTGAGCGAAGAGATGTTCGAAGGGCTGAGGCCGTGGCTGAACCGCATCCCGGGCCGGCTCATGCACACCACCATCCTCGGCTGCGGCATTTTCGGTTCGGTCAGCGGGTCTTCGGCCGCGACTTGCGCGACGATCTCCAAAGTGGCGCTGCCGGAACTGAAGAAGCGCGGCTACGACGAGAAGCTTGCCCTGGGCGCGCTGGCCACGGCCGGCACGCTGGGCATCCTGATCCCGCCGTCGATCACGATGGTGGTGTACGCAGTGGCGGCCGATGCCTCCATCATCCGCATCTTCCTCGCGGGCTTCCTGCCCGGCTTTCTGCTGATGGGCCTGTTCATGGGCTACATCGCGTGGTGGTCGATCCGCAACCCGTCCAAGGTGCCGGCAGCCGACCCGCCCAGCAGTTGGGGCGAGAAGATCCGCAAGAGCGGCAACCTCATCCCCTGCGCCGCGCTGATCGTGTTCATCGTCTGGGTGCTGGTCGCGGGCTATGCCACGGCCACGGAATGCGCGGCCTACGGCGTGACGGGCTCACTCGCCATCGCGGCGTGGGGCCGGTCGCTGACATGGAAGAACTTCTGGGACGGCCTGATGGGCGCCACGCGCACCAGCTGCATGATCATGTTCATCCTGGCCGGCGCGGCGTTCCTCACCAAGACCATGGCGTTCACCGGCGTGCCGCGCGAACTGGCCGAGTGGGTCAACGCCATGAACCTGTCGCCCTATGCGTTGATCGCGTGCCTGGTGGTCGTCTACCTGGTGCTGGGCACCGCGCTGGACGGCATCAGCATGATCGTCCTCACCGCCGCGGTGGTGCTGCCGATGATCCAGAAGGCCGGCTTCGACCTCGTCTGGTTCGGCATCTTCATCGTGCTGCTGGTCGAGATCGCCGAGGTCACACCGCCGGTCGGCTTCAACCTCTTCGTGCTGCAGAACATGACCGGCAAGGACAGCAACACCATTGCCAGGGCCGCGATCCCGTTCTTCGGTTGCCTCGTGCTTTGCATCGCACTGGTGACCGTCTTCCCGCAGATCGTGACCTGGCTGCCCAACTATGTGATGGGCGTGGAAAAGTAGCCCGCGGCTGTTATGGGCTGATGACCTGGCAGTCGCCGGCGCCGCCGACGATCTGCCGGACCTGGCCGGCAAGGCTGCCGAAGACCCGGCCCGCAAACCCCGCATGGCCTTCATTGCCCATGAGGATCCTGTCGCAGGCCAGTTCGCGCGCGACCCGGGCGATCGTCTCCGCGCGGCGCCCCACCACCACCAGCGCGGTATACGGGACCGCCGCCGCATCCAGCAGCGCCCGCGCACCCGCAAGGTCTTCGGCGCCGGCCTGGTGCTGGATGCCGCTCAGCTCGCGGCTGTCGAAGCACATCGCGACGTGTCCGGAAAGCTGGGGCTGCACATTCAGCAAGTGAATGGCAACCGGCTCCTGGCGGTACAGGGCAATGGCTTGCGCCACCGCCGACTTCATGGCCGCCTCGTTGTCGGCATTGATGTGAATCAGCAGGTTTCGCATGCTTACTCCGCGGCTTCGCTGAGCTTGCCGGGCAGGGCCTGCGGGCGGGATGCCAGCCACTTGCCCAGACCGACCACCAGCAACGCGCCGGCCACCGGGGCAATGGTGTGCAGGCTTTGGCGGCCGTTTTCGACCCACGCGTGGACAGACGGATCGGAGACCGCCATCTCGCCGGCCACCCAGCCCAGCAGACCGGCACCGATGGTGATGATCGCGGGGAAGCGGGCCATCAGCTTCAGGATCAGCGTGCTGCCGTAGATGATCAGCGGAATGCTGATGACGAGACCGACGACCAGCAAGACCACATTGCCCTTGGCCGCCGCGGCGACGCCCAGCACGTTGTCCAGGCTCATCACGAGGTCGGCGACGATGATCGTCTTGATGGCGGCAGCCAGGTTCGAATGGCTCTCCATGTGTTCTTCCTCGTCATCGCCCTTCAGCAGGCCGATGCCGATCCACAGCAGCAAGGCCGCGCCAATGAGCTTCAGGTAGGGCAGCGAGAGCAGGTAGACCGCGAAGAAGGTCAGCACGATGCGCAGCACGATCGCGCCGACGCTGCCGAACATGATGGCCTTCTTCTGCTGCGCCGGGGGCAGCGACCGCGAAGCCAGCGCGATCACCACGGCGTTGTCGCCGCTGAGCACGATGTTGATCATGATGATCTGGGAAAGCGCGATCCAGAATTCTGGGGTCGTGAATGCGGACATTCTTGGGGTCTCCTCGAGCAGGGGTGGGCGGAACCGGGGATCGGTTCCTGCTCGACCGAGAATAGGGACGTGGGCTGTCGCAGCCCTGCCGCCTGCCTGTCCCGTACATGTCTGCAGGCTGTCGTGAAGTTGTCGCTTTCCTGTCGCCAACCTTACGCAGCCGGCGGATCATCCATCTCGGGTGCGGGCGCCGGGAAGACGACGCTGAAGGTGTTGCCGATGCCGTCGCGGTCTTCTTCCAGCGTGATGCGCGCGTCGTGCAGCGCGGCGATCTCGCTGACGATCGCCAGGCCCAGTCCGCTGCCGTCGGCGTGGCTTCCCAGCAGCCGGTGGAAGCGTTCGAAGATCCGCGTCCTTTCATCCACGGGGATGTGCGGCCCGTCGTCGCTCACCGAAAGGCGGCCCTGCCCTTCGGCGGTCAACCCCACCGCCACCGTCACGCGCCCGCCTTCCTGGCTGTAACGCACGGCGTTGTCGACCAGGTTGTTGATCAACTCACGCAACCGGTCCGCATCGGCATCGATGACGACCGGCTCGGGCCATGCCTCGAAGCCCAGGTCGATGTCGCGTTTGAGCGCGACCGGCACCCAGTCCATCGCGACCTCGACCGCCAACGCGTTGAGGTCGATCGCCTGGAGTTCGACCGACTCCACGGCGCCCGGCTCATTGCGCGCCAGCGACAGCAACTGGCGCACCAGCCGCGACAGCCGGTCGGCGCTCACATAGAGCTGCGCCAGCGAATGGCGAACCCTGGCCGGATCGTCTTCGCGCAGCGCCAGCTCGATCTGCGCCTTCAGCCCGCTGACGGGCGTCTTGAGCTGGTGCGCGGCGTCGGCAATGAATCGATTCTGGAAGTTGAGGGTCTTGCCCAGCCGCAGCATCAGCTCGTTGACCTCGGTGACCAGGGGCATGACCTCGCCCGGCACATTGCGCGTGTCGACGGGGCTCAGGTCGAGATGGGAGCGGTTGGACACGGCGGCCTGCAACCGCAGGAGCGGCCGCAGGCCGCGCGAGATGCCGAAGTAGACCACCTGCGCCGCCATGACGATCAGCAGGAGCTGGGGCACGACGACATTGGCCAGGATCTCCAGCGCCAGGCGGTTGCGCTTGTTCAGCGTTTCCGCCACGTGGACCAGCACTGTGCCGGATGCGCCGTCGCCGTCGTACGGCATCCATGCAGAGATCATCCGCACGGGCACACCGTGCACGACGGCGTCATAGAACCGCGGCTTGCCCGCGTCCGGGCCGGCTGCCTGCGGCCCCTGCAGCGCCGGGTCGCCGCCGATGAGCGTGCCGTCCCGCGCATTCACGCGGTAGAACAGGCGGTCCTGCTGGTCGACGAGCAGAATTCTCTCCGCGGCATTCGACATCTCGAGCTTCGGCGTGCCGCGGCTTGGCCGCACGTGCAGTACCACTTCGCGGGCGATTTCGTGCAGCGAGCGGTCGTGCGCCAGATTCGAGATGTTGACCGACGTCCAGTAGGTGAACACCGTGTCCAGCACCAGCAGGACCATCAGCGGCCCCAGCAGCCAGGCCAGGAGCTTGTACTGCAGCCGCGGTTCAGCCCGCTCCACCAACGCGCTCCATCAGGTAGCCCATGCCGCGCACGGTGCGGATCTCGCAGCCCAGGGGCTCGAGCTTCTTGCGGATGCGCGAGACGTAGACTTCGATCGCATTGGCCCCGACTTCGTCGCCCCAGCCATAGAGGTGGTTGACCATGTGCTCCTTGCTGACGACACGGCCTTCCCTCATGAGCAGTAGCTCCAGCACCGCGAGCTCGCGCGCCGACAGTTCCACGGGCTGGTCGTCGTAGAAGACGCGCCGCCCGGCCGTGTCCAGCCGCAGCCGGCCGTGGACCAGCGACGGCGACGCGTTCGTGCTGCCACGCCGCAGCAGCGCCCGTACCCGCGCTTCCAGTTCCGGCAGGTCGAATGGCTTCGCCAGGTAGTCGTCGGCGCCCAGATCCAGGCCCCGCACGCGGTCGGCAAGCGCGTCCATCGCCGTGAGCATCAGCACCGGAACGCGTGACTTGCGAGCCCGCAGGCGCTGCAGCACCTCCAGCCCGCTGGGGCCCGGCAAGCCGATGTCGAGGATCGCGAGGTCATAGATCTCGAGCGCCAGCGCGTTGTCGGCCTGCTGCCCGTCGCCCACCACGTCCACGGCGTACGCGGACTGCACCAGTGCCCGGCAAAGGGCATCGGCGAGAATCTTGTCGTCCTCGACGAGGAGTATTCGCATGGGGGCGATGGTACGGCAAGCCTGTCATTGCGGGCTTGACCCGGCAGTTCTATCTGGCGGGTTCGCTCCAGCCACCGCCGAGCGCGCGATACAGCAGCACCTGGTTCTGCAATTGCGCGAGACGTGTCTGTATCAACGCCTGCCGCGCCGTGAACAACGACCGCTGTGCGTCCAGCAGGTCCAGATAGCTCGCCACGCCATTGGTATAGCGCAGCTCGGACAAGCGGAACCGCACCGACTCCGCCTCGACAACGTTGCGCTGCGCCTGCAGTTGCTCGCCCAGCGTGGCGCGGCCTGCCAGTGCATCGGCAACCTCGCGGAAAGCCGACTGGATCGCTTTCTCGTACTGCGCGATCGCGATGTCGCGCTGCACGTTTGCCGAGCGCAGTCCGGCCGCGTTGCGGCCCGCGTCGAAGATCGGCAGCAGCAACTGCGGCGCTGCGGTCCAGCCCCAGGAACCGCCCTTGAACAGGTCGGACAAGTGGCTGCTGGCGGTACCGACTCCGGCAGTCAGCGAGATGCGCGGGAAGAATGCAGCGCGCGCCGCGCCGATGTTCGCGTTGGCCGCGATCAGCTGCTGCTCGGCCTGGCGCACGTCGGGACGGCGCACCAGCACTTCCGAAGGCGTGCCCGCCGGCAAATCGGGCAGCGAGACCGACTCCGTGCTCACCGCGACCTGCAAGTCCGCGGGTACCGGCTCGCCCAGCAGCAGTGCCAGCGAATTGAGATCCTGCGCGCGCTGGCGTTGCTGCTGCGCGAAGGCCACCCGCGCGCCTTCGAAGAGCGATTGCGCCTGGCGGAAATCCAGCTCCGAGGCCACGCCATTGTCGAAGCGCAGCTTCGTCAGGCGCAATGAATCTTCGCGCGTTGCCAGCGTCTGGCGCGTCAGCGCCAGCAGTTCTTCATCGGCCACCAGGCTGAGCCACGTGGTGGCAACTGTCGACACCAGGCTGATCTGCGCGGCCTTTCGGCCTTCTTCGGTGCCCAGGTACTGGGCCAATGCCGCTTCGCTCAAGCTGGCGACCCGGCCGAAGAAGTCGATTTCCCACGCCGTGACGACGAGGCCCACGGTGTAGGTGCTTGTCGTCGCGCCGCCGGCCGCGGGCGTACGCGAGCCTGCCACCGCGGCGTTGAAGGTCGGAAAGCGATCGGCCTTGCGGATGTCGTATTGCGCACGGGCCTGCTCGATGTTGAGCACCGCCACACGCAAGTCGCGGTTGTTGCGCAGCGCGGTCGCGATGAGCTGCTTCAACCGCGCGTCGGCGAAGAAGTTCTGCCAGTCGAGATCGGCCGCTTGTGTGCCTGACGGCGCGGATGCATAAGGCCAATTGCCCGCGACCGGCGCGGCCGGGCGTTCATAGACCGGCATCATCGAGCAACCGGCGAGCCACAGGGCGGCTGCCAGCGGCGCAAACCGAAAGAGCGCGCGGCCGTTCATACCTGGTCCCCCGCGCGCGCGCCCGGCGGTAACTCCTGGTCCGCCTCATGCGCATACATGCGCCGCTGCCGCTCGCTGGGCTTGAAGAAGCGGGTCACCACCACGAAGAACACCGGCACGAACAGCACCAGCAGGCTGGTGGCCGTGAGCATGCCGCCCATCACGCCGGTGCCGATGGCGCGCTGGCTGGCCGAGCCGGCGCCCGAGGCCACCACCAGCGGCAGCACGCCGAGAATGAAGGCCATCGACGTCATGATGATCGGCCGGAACCGCAGATGGCAGGCGGCGAGAGCCGCGTCGACCAGGCTCATGCCCTGCGCGTGCAAGTCCTTCGCGTACTCGATGATCAGCACGGCGTTCTTCGCCGACAGGCCGATGATGGTGATCAGGCCCACCTTGAAGTACACGTCGTTCGGGAAGTCCCGCAACGTCGCGCCCAGCAGCGCGCCGACGATGCCCAGGGGCACCACCAGGACCACCGACATCGGGATCGACCAGCTCTCGTACAGGGCCGCCAGGCAGAGGAACACCGCCAGCAGCGAGAAGCCCAGCAAGATGGCGGCCTGCGCGCCCGAGAGCTTCTCCTCGCGCGATTGGCCCGTCCACTCGTAGCCGAAACCCGCCGGCAACTGCGCGGCGAGCCGTTCCATTTCGTCCATGGCCTCGCCGGTGCTGCGGCCGGGGGCCGCATCGCCGGAAATGCGCATGGCAGGGTAGCCGTTGTAGCGGATCGTCTGCATGGCACCGTTCACCCAGCGAGTGCTCGCGAAGGCCGAGAGCGGCACGGCCGCACCCTTGTTGTTCAACGCGGAGAGGCGCAACAGGTCGTCGGGCTGCATACGGCTGGGCGCATCGGCCTGCACCACCACGCGCTGGAGCCGGCCGCGGTTCGGGAAGTCGTTGACGTAGCTGGAACCCAATGCGGTCGACAGCGCGGCGTTGATCGCGTCGAAGCTCACGCCTAGCGCGTTGGCCTTGCCGCGGTCGATGTCCACCTGCAATTGCGGTGCGTCTTCCAGGCCATCGGGCCGCACACCCGCGAGCACCTTGCTTTGCCCTGCCATCCCCAGCAGCTGGTTGCGCGCCGCCACCAGCGCCTCATGCCCATTGCCCCCGCGGTCCTGCAAGCGGAAGTTGAAGCCCGTGGCCGTGCCCAGCTCGGGAATGGCCGGCGGGCTCAAGGCAAAGATGAAGGCATCGCGGATGCCCGACAGAGCGCCGAAAGCGCGGCCCGCGATCGACTGCGCGGTGTGTTCCTTGCCCTTGCGCTCGCTCCAGTCCTTGAGCGTGACGAAGGCCAGGCCCGCGTTCTGCCCTTGCCCGGAGAAGGAGAAGCCCAGCACGCCCACCATGCTCTGCACCTCGGGTTGCTTGAGGATGAAGTTTTCGACCTGCTCCATCACGCGCGTCGTGCGCTCGATGGTGGCGCCCGGCGGCAATTGCACGTTCACCAGCATGTAGCCCTGGTCCTCGCTCGGCAGGAACGACGTGGGCAGGCGCATGAACAGCACGGCCACGGCGGCAAGCACCGCCACGTAGACCACGAGCGCGCGCCCCACGCGTCGAAGGATGCGCGCGACGAAGCTTTCGTATCCCTTGGCTGTGCGCGCGAAGGCACGGTTGAAGCGTCCGAAGAAGCCGCGCTTCTCCAGGTGATGCCCGGCCTCCATCGGCTTCAGCAGCGTGGCGCACAAAGCCGGCGTCAGCGACAGCGCCAGGAAGGCCGAGAACGCAATCGACGCCACCATCACCGCCGAGAACTGCTTGTAGATGTTGCCCACGGCGCCGCCGAAGAAAGCGAGCGGCACGAACACCGAGATCAGAACCACTGTCACACCGACGATGGCGCCCTGGATCTGCTTCATGGCTTTGACCGTTGCCTCGCGCGGCGGCAATCCCTCCTCGCTCATGATCCGCTCGACGTTCTCCACCACCACGATGGCGTCGTCGACCACGATGCCGATCACCAGCACCATGCCGAACATCGTGAGCACGTTGATCGAGAATCCGAGCGACAGCAGCACGGCGAAAGTGCCCAGCAACGAGATCGGCACCACGATCGCCGGGATCGCGGTATAGCGCCAGTTCTGCAGGAACAGGTACATCACCAGGAACACCAGGATCATCGCTTCGGCGAGCGTCTCGACCACTTGCGAAATCGAGATGCTGACGAAGCGCGAGCTGTCGTACGGGATCGACCAGGTCATGCCCTTGGGAAAGAATTTCGACAGCTCTTCCATGCGCGTGCGCACCGCCTTGGCGGTGGCCAGCGCATTGCCGGTGGGCGACAGCTGGACGCCGATGCCGGTCGAGGGCTTGCCGTTCAGGCGCGCGGAGATCGCGTAGCCCTGCGCGCCGAGCTCGAGTCGCGCCACGTCGCGCAAGCGCACGGCCGAGCCGTCGGTGTTGGCGCGCAAGATGATCCTGCCGAATTGCTCCACCGACGTCAGCTGCCCATTGACCACCACCGTGGCGGCAATGCCTTGTCCGGCGACGTTGGGCAAGTCGCCGATGGCGCCTGCCGACACCTGCGCGTTCTGCGCGCGGATGGCTGCATTCACGTCGCCCACCGACAGATTGAAGCTCACCAGCTTGGCCGGATCGATCCAGATGCGCATGGCCCGCTCGGTGCCGAACAACTGCGCCTGGCCGACACCCGGGATCCGCTGGATTTCCGGCAGCACGGCGCGCGAGGCGTAGTCGCCCAGCGCCACCGGATCGAACTCCGCGTTCTCGGAAGAGAGGATGGTGAACAGCAGGAAGTTCGAGCGCGCCTTGTCGACACGCACGCCCTGCTGCGTCACTGCCGCCGGCAGGCGCGGAGCGGCCCGGCCCAGGCGGTTCTGCACGTCCACCTGCGCGAGATCGGGGTTCGTTCCCGATTCGAAGCTGAGGTTGATCGACCCACTGCCGTTGGCCTGCGCCACCGACTCCATGTAGATGAGGCCCGGCGAGCCGTTCATCTCCTGCTCGATGATGGACAGCACGCTGTCTTCCAGCGTCTGCGCCGAAGCGCCGGGGTAGACCGCGGAAACCGTGATCGACGGCGGCGCCACGGTCGGATACTGCGCCACCGGAAGCTTGACCACGGCCACGCTGCCCAGCACCAGGACGAACAGTGCGATCACCCACGCGAAGACCGGCCGGTCGATGAAAAACTTGGCCATCGCTTCGCCTTAAGACTTGGCCGCCGACGCAGGGGCTGATGCCGGCTTGGCGGGCGCGCCGCCGGGCGACCAGGGCACCGGCTTGACGGGCGCGTTGGGCCGCATCTTCTGGAACCCGTCGACCACCACCTGTTCGCCCGCCTTCAGCCCGTCCAGCACGACCCATTGGCCGTTCTGCTCATTGCCCACCTTGATGTTGCGCGGTGAAACCTTTCCGTCCTTGTCGACCACCATCACGGTGTCGCCCTGGCCAGATCGTGTGACCGCTTGTTGCGGCAGCAGCACGGCGTCGCCGGCCTTGGCCTGCTCGAGGCGCACGCGCACATACAGACCCGGCAGCAGCACGCCGTTGGCATTGGGAATCTCGGCGCGCAAGGTGATCTGCCCGCTGGTCGCGTCGACCGTCAGATCCGAGAACAGCAGGCGGCCCGGCTGCGGATACTCGGTGCCGTCTTCGAGCACCACACGCACCAATGCGCCTTCGCGGCCGGCAGCGCGTGTCAGTCGGCCTTGCTCCATCGCACGGCGCAGCTTCATGACTTCGGACGCCGATTGCGTGAAGTTCACGTACATCGGATTGACCTGCTGGATCATCGCGAGGGGCGTCGCCTCGCCCTGCCCCACCAGCGCGCCTTCGGTCACCAACGCGCGGCCGATACGCCCGGAGATCGGTGCCGTAACCGATGCGTAGCCGAGGTTGATCTGCGCGGTCTGCACCGCGGCCCGGCCGACGGCCACTTCCGCTTCAGCCTGCTTCTGCGCGGCGACGGCATTGGCGTATTCCTGCTTGCTGATGGCGTTGGCTTCCACCAGTGGCTTGTAGCGTTCGGCGAGAGCGCTAGCCTGGCCAAGGTTGGCTTGTGCGCGCGCCAGTGTGGCCTGCGCGCTCGCGGCCGCGGCGGCGTAGGGCCCAGGGTCGATGGTGAACAGTGGCTGGCCGCTGCGCACGTCGGAGCCTTCGTTGAACAGGCGCTTCTGCACGATGCCCGCGGCCCGCGCGCGGACCTGCGCCACGCGTGACGGCTCGAGCCGTCCGGGCAGCTCGGTGATGAGCCCGACCTCGCCTGGCGCCACGGTGACAACGCCGACTTCGGGTGGCGGCATGCCGCCACCGCCGGCCGGCTGCGCGTTGCCGCCCTGGCCGCACGCCGCCAGCAACGCGGCCGCCAGCACAACAGTAAAAATGGGAAAGATGGACGCAGGGGATGGTCGCGACACTGCCATTGCATTCCTTGTGGGAATCGGGGAAAACCGAAGAGTATGCCCCGGCTGCGCGACACGCGCTTGGCAGCAATCAGTCCCGCAGATGCAACTCGGGCGAGTCCAGTAATGAATGGAGCTGGAAGCCGCACGCATCGTGCACGGCTTGTGCATAGGGCGGCATGTTGGTGCACTCCAGCACCACGCTGCGCAGATGCGGTGCGCGGTCTTTGAGGGCCTGCGCCGCCGCGACCACATCGGCCCGAGCCTGTTCAAAGTCCATGGTGTCGCGATTGCCAAGGATGGCGCGCACGAACTCGCTGCCGGGTGCGATGCCCTGCACGATGACGTCGCCCAGTCGTTCCTGCGGCACGCCCGCCGACAGCAGGTGTTCGTGGCCCAGATGTTCCGCGCTGATGGTGAGCACGCCCACCTGCGCCTCGCGGGCCAGCAGACCCGGCAACTGGAGCAGGCTCGACGTGACCACGGGTATGGACACGGCGCCCTGCATCTCGCGCTGCGCCAGCACCAGGAAGCCGCAACTGGTGGTGAGGGCCGAGGCGCCTTCCCGCTCCAGGGCTTGTGCCTCGGTGCAGAAAGCGGCCACCAATCCACTGCCCCGCAGCTTGTCCGCACTGGTGACGACAGACGACGGCCAGGCGCCGGCGATCACGCGCTGGCGCACCGGGAAGCCGAAACTCTGGGGATGGCCGATGTCCCCGAGCGGCCGGGGGAAGCGCGTGTCCAGCATCAGCACCCCGAGGAAGCCTCCGCGCGCCGGCCCGTTCACCGGGGGTAAAACCGGGTCCGCTGGCGCGGGGATTGCATTTATTCTTGGCCCACTATTCATCACACCATTGTCCCGGAGTCACCATGAAACTCAAGTTCGCATTTTCCGTGCTGGCGCTGGGCCTGGCCACACAGGTCACGGCCCAGACCAAGTGGGATCTTCCCGCAGCCTACCCGGCCACCAACTTCCACACGGAAAACCTGGTCCAGTTCGCCAACGACGTCGACAAGGCCACCGGCGGCAAGCTGAAGATCCAGGTGCATGCCAACGCCTCCCTGTTCAAGGCGCCGGAAATCAAGCGCGCGGTGCAAGGCGGCCAGGCGGCGATCGGCGAGATCCTGCTGGCCAACTTCGACAACGAAAACGCGCTGTTCGGCCTGGACGGCCTGCCCTTCCTGGCCGCCAGCTATGCCGAGAGCCGCCGCCTGTACACCGCGCAAAAGCCCGCCCTGGACAAGTACCTGGCCAACCAGGGCATGCAGATTCTCTTTGCCGTGCCATGGCCGCCGCAGGGCATCTACGTGAACAAGGAAATCAGCTCCGTCGCCGACATGCGCGGCATCAAGTGGCGCGCGTATTCGCCGGCCACTGCCAAGGTGGCCGAGTTGATCGGCGCGCAGCCCGTCACCGTGCAAGCCGCGGAGCTGTCGCAGGCGCTGGCCACCGGCGTCGTGCAGTCGTACATGAGCTCCGGCTCCACGGGCTACGACACCAAGACCTACGAGCACATCAAGCTGTGGTACGACACCCAGGCCTGGTTGCCCAAGAACGCCGTCATCGTCAACAAGAAAGCCTGGGACGCGCTGGACCCGGCAACGCAGGCGACCGTGACCAAGGCCGCGGCTGAGGCAGAGACCCGCGGCTGGAAGATCAGCCAGGAAAAGAACGAGTGGTACAAGAAGGCGCTGGCCGAAAAGGGCATGAAGATCATGACGCCTTCGCCCAAGCTGATGGCCGACATGCGGCAGGTGGGCACCATCATGCTGACCGACTGGGAGAAGCGTGCCGGCCCCGACGGCCAGGCCGTGGTCGCGAACTATCGCAAGACCAAATAAGGCGAAGCATCCGTGCCGGGCTCGCAGGCGTCACCCCTTTCCCACGACAGGCTCGCGCTGATCGATGGCGCGCGCCGCGCCGTGCTTTCGGGCGCCGCGCCCGTCGCGGGGCGAGGCGTCGAGACCTGGATCGAAAGGTCCTGGCGACGCTGCCTCGCTGCCGGCCGGCGGCCCGAACAGCGGCTGGGTTTCGACATGGTTCCCGCCCAGGCGCGCAAGCGCGTGCTGGACGCCAGCCAGCCGCTGGTGCGTGCGGCACGACCGGTGCTGGACAGGCTCTCGCGCACACTCGCCAGCACACGGTATTTCGCGATCCTCACCGACGGCGACGGCGTGGTCATCGATGCGCATGGCCCCATCGACCGCAGCGACCGGCGCGCCGACCTGATCACGCGCGTGGGCGTCGACCTGTCCGAGCGCAGCGTGGGCACCACGGCCATCGGGGCCGCTTTGGTCGAGCTGCAACCGGTGTGGCTGCATCGGGGCGAGCACTTCTTCGACGACACCTCCGTCTACAGCTGCGCCGGTGCGCCTTTGTTCGGCCCCGACGGCCGTTGCATCGGCATGCTGGACCTCACAGGCATCAACGCCGCGGAGCGGCCGGAGCTGAAGCACCTGGCCGCGCAGTCGGTGCGCAGTATCGAGAACTCGCTGGTGGCCGACTTGCCCCACAGCCTGCTGCTGCGCCTGAATTGGCCGGGCCGCTCGCTGGGGAGCGAAGACGACGGGCTGGTAAGCCTGGACGGCGACGGCACCGTGCTGGGCAGCAACGAGGCCGCGCGCCGGATGCTGCCGCAGTTGGCGTTGGCGGGCGGGCCCGCGCACTGCAGCGACCTGTTCGCGCAGCCTTGGGAGCCGTTATTCGACTTCGTGCGGCATGAGTTGCCGCAGTCGCCGCTGGAAGTCGCCCTGTGGTCCGGCCTGCGCCTGCTGGCCCTGCCACAACGGCCTGGACAGACGGCCGCCACCGCCGCACCGCGCGTGCCCCTGCGCGATGTCGAAATCGCACTGATCCGAAAAGCCGTGGCCGATGCGCGCGGCAATGTGCAGCAGGCCGCGCTGGCGCTGGGCATCAGCCGGGCGACGGTGTACCGCAAGCTCGGCCAGAAGTAGCAACTTCACGCGACGCCGGGTGCGGGCCTCCGGCAGACTCATCCCAGCAGACTCATCCCGGCAGCGCGATCGCGACCGCCGATTCCTCGATCCACGCCACGGCGCTTGCGCGAACCTTGAGCCCGCTCGCCGGGCCGGCGAAGCCGATCAGTTGCAGGCCCCCGGCCAGCGCCAGCGCCACTTCACCGCCGCTGGCGGCGCGGGAGGCGCGGCTCACGATCCCGGGCAGGAGGTTGCGCCCTGGCACGGCTGGCGCCGTGAGGGCGACGCCCACTGCCGTTGCCTTGCACAGCGCCAGCACGTCCTGCCGTGGCACCAGCCCGAGCAACTGCGCGCTCTCCCGCGTGATGCGCGAAAAGAGCGATGTGCCGTCCGCCAACGACAGCTCCACGCGCATCGCGCCCGCCTGCGCGCGCAGTGACTTCACCACGCACGGCAGCTGGTTGCGCATGCTGGTGCGCAGACCCAGCGCCGCCAGGCCCGGTGCGGGCACCAGCGCACCGCCACGGCCGGCGATGCGCGTCAGCACCTGTGCTCGCGTCTGCTCCAGCTCGCGCGCCGCCGAAAGCAACTGCTCGCCCGCGGGCGTGAGCCGGGCGCCACCGCCGCCGGCGCCGCCCACAGCACGTTCCACCAGCGCCGCGCCGGCCAGGTTGCTCAGCGTGTCGAGCGCCTGCCACGCCGCCTTGTAGCTCACGCCGGCCACGCGTGCCGCCTGCGAGATCGATCCGCCCTGCCCCACCTGGCGCAGGATTTCCAGGCGCTTGTCCGCGGCCGCGTGGCCCAGCGCGCCTTCGAGTTTGAGCTTGGTTGCCATGGGGGGATTGTGCTTGCCCGGTGGGACCGCTCGTATACTTCTCGCTATTCCTTTTTTGAATAGCGAGGGGCCATGCGCCGATTCATCGTTGAAGCCGCCTGCGTGCTGGCATGCGCGTCCGGTGCGCACGCCGCGGAAGTGAGCGTTGCCGTCGCGGCCAACTTCACGGCGCCGATGCAGAAGATCGCTGCGGCGTTCGAGGCTGACACCGGGCACAAGGCTGTCCTGGCCTTCGGCGCCACCGGCGCCTTCTACGCACAGATCCGCAATGGCGCCCCGTTCCAGATGCTGCTGGCGGCGGACGACGAAACGCCCGCTCGGCTGGAGAAAGAAGGCCTGGGAGTTGCCGGCACACGCTTCACCTACGCCATCGGCAGGCTGGTGCTGTGGAGCGCGCAGCCCGGCGTGGTTGACGGCAAGGGCGAAGTGCTGGCCAAGGGCAGCTTCGAGCGCATCGCGTTCGCCAACCCCAAGCTCGCGCCGTATGGTGCGGCTGCGATGGAAACCATGGCGAAGATGAACGTGCTGGAGCGCCTGCGCCCGCGCTTTGTGCAGGGCGAGAACATCGCCCAGACCTACCAGTTCGTTTCGACCGGCAATGCGGCGCTGGGCTTTGTCGCCCTGTCGCAGGTGATGGTGGACGGCGCCATTGCCAAGGGGTCGGCCTGGGTGGTGCCGGGCGCGATGCACGAGCCGATCCGGCAGGACGCAGTGACGCTGGGCGGCGGCAAGGACAACCCGGCGGCGGCGGCGCTTGCGGCCTACCTCAAGGGCGAGAAGGCGCGCGCCATCATCCGCTCCTACGGCTACGAACTCTGAACTTCCTCATGCCCGATTTCAGCGCCGGTGACCTCGATGCGATCTGGCTGACGCTGAAGCTGGCCAGCCTCACCACCGTCCTGCTCCTGCTGCTCGCCACGCCGTTGGCCTGGTGGCTGTCACGAACGGGTTCGAGCTGGCGCGCACCGGTGTCGGCCGTGGTCACGCTGCCGCTGGTGCTGCCGCCCACGGTGCTGGGCTTCTACCTGCTGGTCGCGCTCGGCCCCCACGGGCCGGGCGGCCAGTTCACGCAGGCCCTGGGGCTGGGGACGCTGCCCTTCACCTTCGCGGGCCTGCTGCTCGGGTCGATGATTTATTCACTGCCGTTCGCGGTGCAGCCGCTGCAACACGCCTTCGAATCGATAGGAACCCGCCCGATGGAGGTGGCCGCCACGTTGCGTGCCCGTCCGCTGGATGCGTTCTTTTCGGTGGCACTGCCACTCGCGCGGCCCGGCTTCGTTACTGCCGCCATTCTCAGCTTCGCCCACACCGTCGGCGAGTTCGGCGTCGTGCTGATGATCGGCGGCAACATCCCGCAGCAGACACGGGTGGTCTCCACGCAGATCTACGGCCATGTCGAAGCGCTCGAATACACACAGGCCCACTGGTTGGCCGGCGGCATGGTGGTGTTCTCGTTCGCGGTGCTGCTGTCGCTGGCGCTGCTGAACCGGCGCAGCGCGCGGGTGATGCCATGAGTGCGGAACCCACCAGCCGCGTCCGGCTCTCGCTGGCCCGTGCCGCCTTCTCGCTGGAGGCGGACATCGAGCTGCCGGCACGCGGCATCACCGCCCTGTTCGGCCCCTCGGGTTCCGGCAAGACCACGCTGCTGCGCTGCGTCGCGGGCCTGGAGCGCGCGCCCGGCGCCCTGGTGCGAATCGCGGGCGAGGTGTGGCAGGACGAGGGCAACGGCGTCTTCCTGCCGCCATGGCGCCGGCCCCTGGGCTATGTGTTCCAGGAGGCCAGCCTGTTCGACCACCTCGACGTGCGCGGCAACCTTCAATACGGCCAGCGCCGCTCCGGCTCCGTAGGCGGTGCCATCGCGTTGGACGACGTCATCGACCTGCTGGGCATCGGCGGCCTGCTCGAGCGCCGCACGCACGCGCTTTCCGGCGGCGAGCGCCAGCGGGTGGCGATCGCCCGCGCGCTGGCCACGCAGCCGCGCCTGTTGCTGCTGGACGAACCCCTGGCATCGCTCGACCATGCGAGGCGCCAGGAGATCCTGCCCTGGCTGGAGCGTCTGCGCGATGAGTTGCACATCCCCATGCTGTACGTCACGCACTCGGCCGACGAAGTGGCACGGCTGGCCGAAACGCTGATCGTGCTGGACCACGGCCGCGTGACGGCCGCCGGACCGACCGCACAAGTGCTCGCGCGCATCGACGCGCCGGTGATCCTCGGCGAGGATGCGGGCGCCTTGCTCGACGCCACGGTAGGCGAACGCGATGAGCGATGGCACCTGGCCCGCGTCGACTTCGCGGGCGGCAGCCTGTGGTTGCGCGACACAGGCGTGGCGACGGGACGGCGCGTGCGCCTGCGCGTGCTGGCGCGCGACGTGAGCCTGGCGACCGAAGAGCCGCGTGCCACCAGCATCCAGAACCTGCTGCCGTGCGTGGTGGATAGCATCGCGCCGGACAGCCACCCTTCGCAGGTGCTGGTGCGGCTCGCGTGCGGCGAGTCGATGCTGCTGGCGCGCATCACCGCACGCGCGGCGGATGCGCTGGACCTTGTTGCCGGTACCCCGGTGTGGGCGCAGGTGAAATCAGTGGCGCTGGTGGAATGACAACCCATGTCATGCCGGAGCAGGGCGAGGGCGGGATCGGGGCGGCGAAATAAAGGAGGAGGAAGGCCGTAGGCCGACCGGGGACATTCGCTGCATCGGCTACCCGGCATCCATGGCCCCCGTACGCGAGCCCGTAGTGAAAATTCGGCTAACTCTTCACGACGCGCCGAAGCCGTGGCGGGGGACCCGCATCCCGACAGCAAGGCGCCTGTCGCCGCAAGCAAGAGGTGCCGGCGATGCGTCACTTCACCGCGTTCGGGAAGAACAACTGCTCTCCGCCGATCTTGTACGACGCGATGGCGGACTGGCCCGGCGGCGAGATGATCCAGTCGACGAACTTCTGCGCATCCGCCGCCTTGACGTGCGGGAACTTCGCGGGGTTCACCACCATCACGCCGTACTGGTTGAACAGCTTTGTGTCGCCCTCGACCAGCACCGCGAGGTCACCGCGGTTCTTGAAGCTCAGCCAGGTCCCGCGGTCCGTCAGCACATAGCCGTTGGACGAGCTGCCGATGTTCAGCGCCGGGCCCATGCCGCAGCCGCATTCCTTGTAGCCCGAGCCCCTCTTGTCGGCCAAGCCCGCCTGCGTCCAGTAGCGAAGCTCGGCCGCGTGCGTGCCGCTCTTGTCGCCGCGCGAGATGAAGGGCGCATTGGTGGCCGATATCTTCTTCAGCGCCTCCACGATGTCGCGGCCCTTGGTACCCGCCGGATCGGCCTTGGGGCCGACCAGCACGAAGTCGTTGTACATCACCGCAAAGCGCTTCACGCCGCCGCCCTCGGCGACGAACTTCTCTTCCGCCGCCTGGTCATGCACGAACAGCACGTCTGCATCACCCCGGCGCGCCATGTCGATCGCCTGGCCCGTGCCGACGGCGACGACTTTCACGTCCAGCCCGCTGGCCTTCTTGAATTCCGGCAGCAGGTGGCCGAACAGGCCCGACTGCTCGGTGGATGTGGTCGATGCCATGGTGATGGATTGGGCATGCGCAACCGCTGCCAGGAACAAAAGGCACAACGCCAACGTACGTTTCAAGCAAGCTCTCCTTTGACAAACAGGTCAGCCTCGCGCGAGGTTTGCACCAGACGCGGGCCGTTGAAAAACTCATTCACCGGCAAGTCGGCCAGCACACGGCCGTGCTCCAGGTACACCACACGCGTGGCCAGCCGCTTGACCTGCCCCAGGTTGTGGCTGGCGAAGACCAGCGTCATGCCGCCTTCCGCGAACTCCGCCATCAGCGACTCGACCTCACGCTTGGCGTGAGGGTCCAGGCTGGACGTCGGCTCGTCCAGGAACAGCACATCGGGCTTGAGGCTCCAGGCACGCGCGAGCGCCAGGCGCTGCTGTTGCCCACCCGACAGCGCCCGCGCGCTGCGCAGCGCCACCTCGCCCAGGCCCACCCGCCCGAGGGCCAGCAAGGCCCTCTCGCGAGCCCGCCGCCAGCGCTCACCGGCAATCCACAGGCCCAGCGCCACGTTGTTGAGCGCGCTGGTGCGCAGCATGTGCGGCCGCTGGAACACCATGGCCTGCCGCGCCGCACTGTCGCGCAGCACCGAGCCTGCCACCGGCTTCACCAGGCCGTGCAGCACGCGCAGCAATGTGCTCTTGCCGCTACCGTTGCTGCCGATCAGCGCCAACCGCTCGCCAGCGGCCACGCGCAGGTCGATGCCGGACAGCGCCTGCACGGCGCCGAAGCGCACGTCCACGCCCTTCAATTTGATGAGGCCGCTCATGAAGGCGCGCCCTGCAGCAGCAGGGGCCTGTCATCGCGCCCGACGCGCCAGCGCCGCACCAGCGCGATCACGGCGTTGAGCGCCAGCACCACGGCAAGAAGCACGATGCCCAGCGCCAGCGCCAGCGGCAGGTCGCCCTTGCTGGTTTCCAGCGCGATCGCGGTGGTCATCACGCGCGTGAAGCCGTCGATATTGCCGCCGACGATCATCACCGCGCCCACTTCGGAGATCGCTCGGCCAAATGACGCGATCACGACCATGAGCAGGGCATAGCGTTCGTCCCATGCCAGCAGCAGGCTGCGAAGCATGGGCCCCGCGCCGAGGGAGCGCAACTGCTCCCCGTTGGCGCGGTCCACGTCCTCCACGACCTGGCGCGTGAGCGCCGCGACCACGGGCAACACCAGGATCGCCTGGGCCAGCACCATGGCCTTGAAAGAAAAAAGCCAGCCCAGGAATCCCAGTGGGCCGGCGCGTGACAGCAACAGGTAAACGACCAGCCCCACCACCACGGAAGGCAGCGCCAGCAAGGTATTCAGTACCGTCAACAGCGCACCGCGTCCGGCGAAACGCGCCACCCCCAACCACGCGCCCAGCAACAGGCCGGCAACGCAGGCCAGTGCGCACGCGGCGGCGCTCACGGCCAGCGAGCGGGCCACGATGGACACCAGGACCGGATCGGCACCGGCAATCAGCTGCAACGCGGTGGCAGCGCTCTCGGAAAAGGTGTTCATGACGGGGTTGGATACTAGTGCGGGCTGCATGCCCGCGCATCGGGAGTGTCGAGCTATGCAATCGGATTCATAGCCGCAAATGCCTCAACTCAGGACAGCATCGCGCGATGCCGCGACAGCGCCTGCGCCATCGTCTCGTTGAGTTCGCCGTTGCCCACGCTGTCGAGGTGGGCCAGCAGTTCACGCCGCATGCGCGGCTCCCAGAACTTCTTGATGTGCTGCGCCGCGTCTTCCAGCGCCTGCGCGCGGTCGGGCATGGCTTCGAAGAAGCTGCCGATCTGGTTGGCCATCTTGATCAGCTGTTCGACGTGCATGGGGAAATCCGTTCGGGGTGGGTGTAGATGACCAGGTCGTCGCCGCGCGCGAAGCCCACCAGCGTCAAGCCGGCATCCAGCGCCGTCGCGGCGGCGAATGAGGTGGCGGCGGAAACGGCGGCCAGCAGCGGCGCGCCCGCGGTCACCGCTTTTTGCACCATCTCGAAACTGGCGCGGCTGGTGACGGCGATGAAACCGTCACTGGCGAACCGGCCCTCGGCGGCCAACGCGCCGATCAGCTTGTCGAGCGCGTTGTGGCGGCCCACGTCTTCACGCAGCAGCACCACTTCGCCTTGCGCCGTGCACCAGGCGGCGGCGTGCACCGCCCCGGTGGCGTGCTGCAAGACCTGCAGCGCGCGCAGTTCGTTCATCGCGCGTGCGACCGCTTCGCTGGCGTACACGCCGCCCAGGGGCAGCGCGGGCAAAGGCCGCGCCACCTGCGACAGCGTCTCGGTTCCGCACAGCCCGCAGCCGGTGCGGCCGGCCATGGTGCGGCGCCGCTCCTTAAGCCGGGCGAAGGCCGAGCTGGCTACGTCCAGTTTCAGCGTGATGCCTTCGGCGCACTGCTCTTCCTCCACGCCGTACAGCTCGTGCGGTCCGCGCAGAATGCCTTCGCCAAGGGAGAAGCCCAGCGCGAAGTCCTCCAGGTCCAGCGGCGTGGCCAGCATCACGGCGTGCGAGATGCCGTTGAACTCCAGTGCCACCGGCACTTCGTCGGCGACCCAATCCTGCGCGTCGGCACGCAGCCCGCCGCGCGTGCGGCTGACCCGCAGCTGTTGCGCGCCGCCCCGCCCGAGAAAAGCGTCGTCGGGCTTCATTGGGCTTCTTCGATCCGCGCTTCGAGCAGACCTTCCTGGATGCGGTTGAAGCGGCTGTACTCCTGCTGCCAGGCCGAAGGCTGCATCACCTTCATCACCTGCACCGCCGTCACCTTGAACTCGGGGCAGTTGGTGGCCCAGTCGGAGTTGTCGGTGGTGATCACGTTGGCGCCCGACTCGGGGAAGTGGAAGGTGGTGTAGACCACGCCCGGCTGCACCCGGTCGGTGATGATCGCGCGCAGCACCGTCTCGCCGGCGCGGCTCTTGATGCCGACCCAGTCACCCTCCTCCACGCCGCGGTCTTCGGCGTCGCTCGGGTGAATCTCCAGCCGGTCTTCGCTGTGCCACTGGTTGTTCTCGGTGCGGCGGGTCTGCGCGCCCACGTTGTACTGCGACAGGATGCGGCCCGTCGTCAAGATCAGCGGGAACATGCGCGTGACCTTCTCGTCGGTCGGCACGTATTGGGTGATGATGAACCGGCCCTTGCCGCGCACGAACTCGCCGATGTGCATGGTGGGCGTGCCGTCCGGCGCCTCGTCGTTGCAGGGCCACTGGATGCTGCCCAGCTTGGCCAGCTTGGCGTAGCTCACGCCCTTGAATGTGGGCGTCAGCGCCGCGATCTCGTCCATGATCTCCTCGGCGCTGCGGTAGTTCATCGGGTAGCCCAGCGCGTTGGATAGCAGCTGCGTCACTTCCCAGTCGGCGTAGCCGGCCTTGGGCGGCATCACCTTGGTCACGCGCGAGATGCGGCGCTCGGCGTTGGTGAAGGTGCCGTCCTTCTCCAGGAAGGATGAGCCGGGCAGGAACACGTGGGCGTACTTGGCGGTCTCGTTCAGGAACAGGTCCTGCACCACGATGCATTCCATCGCCATCATGGCCTCGGCCACATGCTGCGTGTTCGGGTCGGACTGGACGACGTCCTCGCCTTCGCAGTACAAGCCCTTGAAGCTGCCGGTGATGGCGGCGTCGAACATGTTGGGGATGCGCAGGCCGGGCTCGGCGCGCAGCGCCACGTTCCAGGCGGCTTCGAAGGCGGAGCGCGCCGTCGTGTCCGACACGTGACGGTAGCCCGGCAACTCGTGCGGGAACGAGCCCATGTCGCAGCTGCCCTGCACGTTGTTCTGGCCGCGCAGAGGGTTCACGCCCACGCCTTCGCGGCCGACGTTGCCGGTGGCCATGGCCAGGTTGGCGATGCCCATGACCATGGTCGAGCCCTGGCTGTGCTCTGTGACGCCCAGGCCGTAGTAGATGGCGCCGTTCTTCTTGCCGTCGTGGCCGGTGGCGAACAGGCGTGCGGCGGCGCGCAGATCTGCAGCGGGAACGCCCGTCACCGCTTCCATCGCTTCGGGCGAGTTCTCCGGACGGGATACGAACTCGCGCCACTCGTTGAACGACTTGGCCTCGCAGCGCTCGGCCACGAAGGCTTCATCGACCAGGCCTTCCGTCACGATGACGTGCGCCATCGCGCTGATCACCGCCACATTGGTGCCGGGCTTGAGCTTGAGGTGGTGCTCGGCGCGGATGTGCGGCGACTTCACCAGGTCGATGGTGCGCGGGTCCACCACGATCAGCTTGGCACCGGCGCGCAGGCGCCGCTTCATGCGCGAGGCAAACACCGGATGGCCGTCCGACGGGTTGGCGCCGATCACCATGATCACGTCGGACTTCTCGACCGACTTGAAGGTCTGCGTGCCAGCCGACTCGCCCAGCGTCTGCTTCAGGCCGTAGCCGGTGGGTGAGTGGCACACACGGGCGCAGGTGTCGACGTTGTTGTTGCCGAAGGCCGCGCGCACCAGCTTTTGCACCAGGTAGCCCTCTTCATTCGTGCAGCGCGACGACACCAGGCCGCCGATCGAATCCTGGCCGTACTTGGCCTGGATGCGGCGGAACTCCGATGCGGCGTAGTTCACCGCCTCGTCCCAGCTCACTTCCTGCCACGGATCGGTGATCTTCTTGCGGATCATGGGCTTCACCATGCGGTCCTTGTGCGTCGCATAGCCCCAGGCAAAGCGGCCCTTCACGCAGGAGTGGCCCTCGTTGGCCTTGCCGTCTTTCCACGGCACCATGCGCACCACTTCATTGCCTTTCATCTCCGCCTTGAAGCCGCAGCCCACGCCGCAGTAGGCGCAGGTGGTGATGACGCTGTGCTCGGCTTGGCCCAGCCAGATCACCGATTTCTCCTGCAGTGTGGCCGTGGGACAGGCCTGCACGCAGGCACCGCAGCTCACGCACTCTGACTCCATGAACGGCTGGTCCTGGCCCGGCGACACGCGCGAGTCGAAGCCGCGTCCGCTGATCGTCAGCGCGAAGGTGCCCTGCGTCTCCTCGCAAGCCCGCACGCAGCGATTGCAGACGATGCACTTGCTCGGGTCGTAGGTGAAGTACGGGTTGGACTCGTCCTTCTTGGCATGAAGGTGGTTGGCGCCGTCGTAGCCGTAGCGCACGTTGCGCAGGCCCGTCACTCCCGCCATGTCCTGCAGCTCGCAGTCGCCGTTGGCCGCGCAGGTCAGGCAGTCCAGCGGGTGGTCGGAGATGTACAGCTCCATCATGCCCTTGCGCAGCTCCTGCAGCTTCGGGCTTTGCGTGCGCACCTTCATGCCGGCTTCGGCGGGCGTGGTGCAGGAGGCCGGGTAGCCGCGGCGGCCGTCGATCTCGACCAGGCACAGGCGGCAGGAGCCGAAGGGCTCCAGGCTGTCGGTCGCGCAGAGCTTCGGCACCTGCACGCCGGCATCCACCGCCGCGCGCATGAGCGACGTGCCCTTGGGCACCGTGACCTGCATGCCGTCGATGTCGAGGGTGACCTCTTCTTCGTTCTCGCGGCGGGGCGTGCCGTAGTCGATGTCGTGGGAATGTTCGAGCATGGGGTTTCCTTCTTATGCCGCTTCGCGATCGGGTTGGGCCAGGCCGAAGTCCTGCGGGTAGTGGTTCAGCGCGGAGAGCACCGGGTAAGGCGTCATGCCGCCCATGGCGCAGAGGGACCCGTTCAACATCGTGTCGCACAGGTCGCGCAGCAGGATCACCTGCTCGTGCCGGTTCTTGTTGGCGCTGATCTTGTCGATGACCTCGACGCCACGCGTGGAGCCAATGCGGCAGGGCGTGCACTTGCCGCAGGATTCGATCGCGCAGAACTCCATGGCATAGCGCGCCAGCTTCGACAGGTCGGCCGTGTCGTCATGCACCACCAGCCCGCCGTGGCCCACCACCGCGCCGACGGCCGCATAAGCTTCGTAGTCCAGCGGAATGTCCCACTGCGATTCGGGCAGATAGGCGCCCAGCGGCCCACCGACCTGCACCGTCTTGATCGGCCGGCCGGTGGCGGAGCCGCCACCGAAGTCGTACAGCAGTTCGCGCAGCGTCAAACCGAAGGCTTTCTCCACCAGCCCGCCCTGCTTGATGTTGCCGGCCAGCTGGAAAGGCAGCGTGCCGCGCGAGCGGCCCATGCCGTAGTTCTTGTAGAAGTCGGCGCCGCGCGAAAGGATGATCGGCACGGTCGCCAGCGTGATCACGTTGTTGACGACCGTTGGCTGGCCGAACAGGCCCTCGATGGCCGGCACCGGCGGCTTGGCGCGCACGATGCCGCGCCGGCCTTCCAGGCTTTCCAGCAGCGCCGTCTCTTCGCCGCAGACATAAGAGCCGGCGCCCTTGCGCACTTCCAGCGAGAAGCGGTGGCCCGATCCGAGGATGTTCGCGCCCAGGAAGCCCGCCGCTTCGGCCCGCGCGATCGCATCGTTCAACACCGCGATCGCATGCGGATATTCGGAGCGCACGTAGATGTAGCCCTGCGTCGCGCCAGTGGCGATGGCCGCGATGGTCAGGCCCTCGATCAGCATGAAGGGGTCGCCCTCCATCGTCATGCGGTCGGAGAAGGTGCCGGAGTCGCCCTCGTCGGCGTTGCAAACGATGTACTTCTGTGATGCCGGCGTGTTCAGCACGGTCTTCCATTTGATCGCCGCCGGGAAGGCAGCGCCGCCCCGGCCGCGCAGGCCCGCGTCGAACACCTGCTGCACGATGTCGGCCGGCGCGAGCGTCAGCGCGCGGCGCAGACCGGCGAAACCTTCGTGCGCCTCGTAGTCGGCCAGCGACAGCGGATCGGTGACGCCCATGCGCGCGAAGGTCAGCCGCTCCTGCTTCTTCAGGTAGGGGATTTCTTCGGTCAAGCCCAGGTGCAGCGCATGCGCGCCGCCCTGCAGGAACCCCGCATCGAACAGACCCGCCACGTCATCCGGCGTCACCGGCCCGTAGGCCACGCGGCCACGCGGCGTGGCGACTTCCACCAGCGGCTCCAGCCAGAACATGCCGCGCGTGCCATTGCGCACGAGATCGACGGCGATGCCACGCTGCGCGGCCTGCGACGCGATTTTGCGCGCGACGCGGTCCGCGCCGGCAGCCAGCGCGGCCGAATCACGCGGCACGTAAACGGCGATGGTGTCGCTCATGCCGCGCTCCTCGCAACGGCAACCAGTTCGTCGAAAGCCTGCGGCGTCACCCGCGCATGCAACTCATCGTCCATCAGCAGCGCCGGCGAAGAGGCGCACAGGCCCAGGCAATAGGCCGGCTCCAGCGTGAATTCGCCGTCGCGCGAATGCCCGTGCAGTTCGCACCCCAGGTGCTTGCGAGCATGGGCGACCAGCGCATCCGCGCCCATCGCCTGGCAGGCCTCGGCACGGCAGATGTGGATGACGTGCCGCGCCGCCGGCGTGGCGCGGAAGTGGTGGTAGTAGCTGATGACGCCATGCACTTCGGCGCGCGACAGGTTGAATTCATCGGCGATGGCCGGCACCGCATCGGCCGGCACATGGCCCAGCGCGTCCTGGATGCCGTGCAGCGCGGGCAGCAGGCCGCCCGGCACGTCCTTGTGGGCGGCGGCGATGCCGCGTGCGGTTGCTATGGCAATGTTCATGGCGAATAGGCTTTCAATGGCATAAGGCCTCGGCGGGGTTGCGGCCAGTGTATTGACCGATAGAATCCGCCGCAATATGATCCGATTGGCCTGCTTAATAGGCTTTCAATCTCCTATATAGATCCGATGCACGAAGTCGCCATCAAGCCCCAATGGACGATCCGGCAGGCCGGCGGCCCTACGCTGGCGCCGCGCGTCATCGAGTTGCTGGTCGGGGTGCATGAGCAAGGCAGCCTGGCCAGCGCCTGCCAGGTGCTGGGCGTTTCATACCGCCACGCCTGGGAGCTGGTCCGCCAGGGCGAAGCCCTGTTCGGGAAGCCGTTGGTGCTGATGGAACGCGGCAAGGGCTCGACCCTCACCTCCCTCGGAGAAAAGCTGGTCTGGGCCGACCGCCGCGTGACAGCGCGCCTGTCGCCGCTGCTGGATTCGCTGGCCTCCGAACTCGGCGCCGAGATCGGCAAACTGCTGTCGCCCATGCCCGAGCTGCTGCGCATCCATGCCAGCCACGGCTTCGCGATCGAGACGCTGCACGGCTTCCTGGGCGCCGCGAGCGTGCCCAACGACCTGAAGTACTGCGGCAGCTTGGAGGCGCTGGAGTCGCTGCGCAACGCGGGCTGCGACGTGGCCGGCTTCCATGTGCCGCTCGGCGAATTCGAGGCGCAGGCCATCGCCCACTACCGGCCCTGGCTGGACGCGCGCTCGCAGAAGATCATCCACGTGGCATCGCGCCACCAGGGCCTGATGGTGGCGCCGGGCAACCCCAAGAAGATCTACTCGCTACGCGACCTCAAGCGGCCCGGCGTGCGCTTCATCAACCGGCAGGCCGGCTCTGGCACTCGCTTCCTGCTGGACATGCTGCTGCAAAAGGAGCGCATCGCACCAGCCGACATCAAGGGCTACGAGCAGTGCGAGTTCACCCACGCGGCGGTGGCCGCCTTCGTTGCCAGCGGCATGGCCGATGCGGGCTACGGCGTGGAGACCCCGGCGCGCCGCTTCAAGCTGGGCTTCATCCCCGGCCCGACGGAACGCTACTTCCTGCTGTGCGACGACCGCTCGCTGGCCGCGCCCGTGGTGCAGCAGATGCTGGAGCTGCTGCGCGGCGACGCGTTCAAGCAGGCCGTGGACAAGCTGCCGGGTTACGAGGCCGACGACTGCGGCCGCGTGGCCGACCTCGCCGATGTCTTTCCGGCGCTGCGCGGTGCCGTTACCGCCAAGCGCCGGCGCTGACCATGCACAAGATCGAGCTGTCCTATTCCCTGGCCGCCCGCCGCGACCGCGATGGCGCCATCCGCAATCCGCTGATGGACTTGCTGCACGCGGTCCGCGAACATGGCTCGATCTCAGCCGCCGCCAAAGGGCTGGGCCTCTCGTACCGCCACGTGTGGGGCGAGCTCAAGCGTTGGGAAACCGAGCTGGGCCACGCCCTCATCATTTGGGAGAAGGGCCAGCCGGCGCGCCTCTCGGAGTTCGGCGACAAGCTGCTCTGGGCGGAGCGCCAGGCGCAGGCGCGCCTCGCGCCGCAAATCGAGGCCCTGCATGCCGACCTGGAACGCGTGTTCGCGGTGGCCTTCGACGATGGGGCCCACGTGCTGGAACTGTTTGCCAGCCACGACGACGCGCTCGCCGCGTTGCGTGAACATGCTGCGGCCAGCGCGCGGCTGCACCTGGACGTGCGCTTTTGCGGCAGCGTCGACGCGATCAGCGCGCTCAACGAGGGCCGCTGCGAGGTGGCCGGCTTCCATGTGCCGCGGCTCCCCGGCTGCGGCGCGTTCGCACGCCAGACCTACCGCCCGCTGCTACAGCCGGGCCGGCACAAGATCATCGGTTTCGCGCAGCGCACGCAAGGGCTGATCGTCGCGGCGGGCAACCCGCATGGCCTGCGGTCGCTCGCGGACCTGCAGCGCACGGGCGCACGCTTCGTCAATCGTGCCCTGGGCACCGGCACGCGCGTGCTGCTGCAGGAGTTGCTGGGCCAAGGCGGCATCGCCGCGTCGGCAATCAACGGATACGAGAACACCGAGCCGTCGCATGCCGCCGTCGCGCAGGCCGTCGCTTCGGGCGCCGCCGATGCCGGCCTGGGCATCGAAGCCGCGGCGCGCTCACGCGGGCTGGGCTTCGTGCCGCTGCTGGACGAAGACTACTACCTGGTCTGCTTGAAGGCGGCGCTGAACCAGCCTTCCGTCCAGGCACTGCTCGAGGTGTTGCGCAGCGCCGCATGGCAGCAGCAACTGGCCGCCCTGCCCGGCTACGTGCCCGAATGCAGCGGAGAAGTCCTCAGCCTGAAAGCACGGCTGCCTTGGTGGGACTTTTCATAACGCGCAGGTCCGGAAGCCCGAGAACCCACTGTCGTTGTCCGGCAGCGCGAAGCTCCGAAACTTCGGGTGCTTCATCCGCGAGCGCGCCGCGAACGAAGCGCCGCGCTGGACGCGGGCGCGGCCGAAATACGTTTGCGCTTCCAGGTCGGTGTGCAAGGCCCAGGCATCGGGTGCGAAGCCCAGCCACGGCCGCAGCGTGCTGGCCGTCCACTCGCGCACGTCTCCCCAGCGAAAGCCCCGGCGGCCCGCCGTTTGAACGGCCATGTCCCATTCCACCTCGGTCGCCAGGCGCCGGCCGGCCCAGCGCGCCCAGGCATCCGCTTCCCACCAGCTCACATGCATCGCACTCTGGGTGCCAGACATGCGCGCGCCCTTGCCGAAGTGCGTCTGCATGACGGCGCCGCTGGCCACGCCGATCTGCTCCACATAGCGCGGCCCGCGGCGGCCTTCCTGCGCCGCCTCCTTCTCGAGCCAGGCCCATCCCTGCGGTAACCACAGTTCGGGCCGGTCGTAGCCGCCGTCGTCAACGAACTCCACGTACTGGGCCCAGTTGACCGGCTGCGCGTCGATCTCGAATTCGGGCACCTCGACTTCATGCGCCCACTTCTCGACGTCGAAGACGAAGCCGCCCGGCTGCGACCCAAGCATCCAGCGCGCCGCGGGCACGAGGATCGGGTCGCGTGCGGCAACGCCCACGGGCAGTGCGAGCTTGAGCGGCACGCCCAGCGCCTGCGCCAGCATCACGAACTGTTCGCAGCGCAAGTCTTCGTGGAACAGCGCCACGCGGAAAAAATGCAACGCCTCGTCCTCGTCCGGCGCTTTTTCCAGCATCTCCAAGGTGCTCTCAAGCGTCTCCAGAAGGTAGGCGCGAATGGCCTCGCCGTTGGGCAAGCCCCGTCCCTGGCGCATTTCGGGCGCGGCCAGCGCAGGATTGAACCAGCGGTCGGCCATGGGCTCGATCGACGCCAGCCGCACCCCGTCGGCGGGGCAGGCCGGACCCAGGGCCCGCTGCGGGTTGCGGCCGATCCAGTATTCGGCCAGCCAGCCGATGTGGCCGGCCAGCCACAGAGGCGAATCCAGCCCGGGCCGAGACCCGGCGCCGCCGCCCTGTTCGAAGTGCGACAGCAGGTGCAGGCTGTGGTTTCGCGCGTCCATCAAGGCCAGCGACAGCAGTTCCCGCCCGCCCCGGCGCCCCATGACCGGATCGTCGATGGAGGCGGGAACCGAGACCGGGGTGAGCGAGGGCATGGGCCCATTATTCACCCAGCAGGCCCTCTAGGGCCTGTTAACGCCATTTCCAGGGGCGCGAAGGGGTCGCATCGGGCGCCAATCAAGGCGCACGGTGCAGCCCGCACTCGCGTGCGGGCCAGCCGGGCAACGCCGAGTGGCGCCCGATGCGGCCCCTTCCCTTCGGGTTGCGACTCCAAGGGGCCATCCGCGGCGTTGCAAGTCCTTGCTGGGGTTGACCCCAGCCGCGGCCTCACGCCTTGCGCCTGGCCCCTTGGAGTCGCAACGCGCCCCTGGAAATGGCGTCAACAGGCCCTAGGCTTGGATGAGCAACGGGTTTAACATCGTCAGGCTTCTCTCAGCGCCGCCCAAAACTATAGACGTAATATCGCGGTGGCCCTCAGGCGCCTCGGCACTTTCGAATTAACAGACTTCCCGGAGACTCGCCGTGTCATTACTACTGAAACTTGCATTGGGCATCGACTGGCTCAACGACCGCATCGGCAAGCTCGCCGCCTGGTGCGTCCTGCTCGCCGCCGTGATCTGCGCGGGCACGGCCTTCGTGCGCTACGGACTGAACATGGGCTCCAACGGCTGGCTCGAGATCCAGTGGTACCTGTTCGCCGTGATCGTGATGCTGGGCGCGCCCTACGTGCTGGAAAAGAACGAGCACGTCCGCGTCGACCTGATCTACGGCAAGCTCAAGGGCAACGGCCCGGTCTACGTCGACCTGTTCGGCCTGCTGATCTTCCTGCTGCCGGTGATCGGCCTGCTGGCCTGGCTGTCGTGGCCGTATTTCTACAAGGTCTACTCCACCAACGAGATGTCCAACAACGCCGGCGGCCTGATCCGCTGGCCCGTGGTGCTGACCATGCCGCTGGGCTTTGCGCTGTTGTGGCTACAGGGCTGGGCTGAAGTGATCAAGCGCGTGGCGTACCTGCAAGGCAAGTTCGCCATGGACACGCATTACGAAAAGCCGATCCAGTAAGCACGCACGCCAACTACAAGACGGACACAACAAAATGCAAATGCAAGACTTCGCTCCCGTGATGTTCGCGGGACTCGTCGTGGTGATGCTGGTCGGCTTCCCGGTGGCGTTCTCGCTGGCGGCACTGGGCCTGGGCAGCGCCTTCTACGCCATCCACATGGGCTGGTTCCCGGTGGCCTTCATGGGCAACCTGCCCATCTCCATCTTCTCGATCCTCAACAACGAGCTGCTGCTGGCCATCCCGTTCTTCACCTTCATGGGGACCATCCTCGAGAAGTGCGGCCTGGCCGAAGACATGCTCGACTCCATGGGCCAGCTGTTCGGGCCCATCAAGGGCGGCCTGGGCTACTCGGTCATCATCGTGGGCTTCATCCTCGGCGCCATCACCGGCACCGTGGCCGGCCAGGTGATCGCGATGGCGCTGATCTCGCTGCCGGTGATGATGCGCTACAACTACAACATGCGCTACGCCACCGGCGTGCTGGCCGCTTCGGGCACCATCACGCAGCTGGTGCCACCGTCGCTGGTGCTGGTGGTGCTGGCCGACCAGCTGGGCAAGCCGGTGGGCGACATGTACAAGGGCGCCTGGGGCCCCTCCATCCTGCAGATCCTGCTGTTCGCCGCTTTCACGTTCGCCATCGCAACGTTCAAGCCGCACTACGTGCCCGGCGTCCCCAAGGAAGCGCGCACCTTGAACGGCTGGGCGCTCTGGAAGAAGGCACTGCGCGGCATCGTGCCTTCGGCGTTGCTGATCTTCGTGGTGCTGGGTTCCATGGGTGGCCTGCCGCTGCAAAAAAGCGCCATCGCCACGCCGACGGAAGCCGGCGCCATGGGCGCCATGGGCGCCCTGCTGCTGGCCGCGATGAACCGCCGCCTGAGCTGGTCGCTGACCTGGCAGGCCATGCACGGCACCATGCGCCTGACGGCCATGGTGGTGTTCATCCTGATCGGCTCGCGCGTGTTCAGCCAGGTGTTCCAGGGCGTGGACGGCTCGGTGTGGGTCGAGCACCTGCTCACCGGCCTGCCGGGCGGCCAGGTCGGCTTCCTGATCGTCGTGAACATCTTCGTCTTCTTCCTGGCGTTCTTCCTCGACTTCTTCGAGATCGCCTTCATCGTGGTGCCCATGCTCGCGCCTGTGGCGGCCAAGCTGGGCATCGACCTGGTGTGGTTCGGCGTGATCCTGTGCGTGAACCTGCAGACCAGCTTCATGCACCCGCCGTTCGGCTTCGCGCTGTTCTACCTGCGCGGCATCGCGGACACGCTGTACAAGGAAAAGCGCATTCCCAAACCGGTGCTGTCGAACGACATCTATATGGGCGCGATCCCGTGGGTGATCCTGCAGCTGATTCTGGTGGCGGTGGTGATCTTCATCCCGCAAACCGTGACGGTGTTCCTCGACAAGGAAATCATCGTCGACGTCGACAAGGTCAAGATCGAGATTCCGGTGGAGGCACCGGCCGTGCCCGCCTCCGGCGCTGCCGAGGCAGACCCGCTCAAGCCCGCCGAACCCGGCGCGGCCGAAGCCGACGAGCAGAAGAAGATCGACGACCTTTTCAAGAAATAAGTGAACGAAGCGATCCAACCCTTCGGGCCGCCCCCGTTCCGGTTCGCGCCGACGGTCGACCCGATGCGGGTGCGGGCCTTCTCGCTGCCGTTTCGCCTGCTGGCCACGGTGATGGTCTTCGGCATCGAGCTGTGGATGTATCTGTTGTGGCAAGCCGGGCAGCTCTCGCCGGCCGGCATGTCGGCGGCAGCCGCCCTGGGCTGGCCCCTGGCAGCGCTCGCCGTGATGCTCTACACCTGGTGGCACATCGTCACCAGCCGCACCACCCTCACAGCCAAGACCTTGCACCAGAGCTGGATCTGGGACAAGAAGATGGAACTGGGCGAGCTGGCCTACGGCAAGTTGATCCGCGTGCGCGGCTTCGACTGGCTGATCGCGCCGCGGTTGTATGTGCGCACCCTGCTGGGCAAGTTCGCGGTGTTCTATGCGGCCGACGCAGCGATGCTGGCGGAGTTCGAGCGGATGATCGTGGAACTGAAAGAGTTTCGGGGATTTAAGTAGGGCGTGGTGTGGGGCCGGCGTTGGTGCCCGCTGTTCTGCGCAGGCTGTCATGCCGGACTCGATCCGGCATCCATCTCAGCGCGCCAACGTTCAGGCCAATCGACAGTATCCACGGCGCGCCCCGCAGTGACGCGGACCAGTCGAACCGTGCACGGTTTGCCAGCCGAATACCAACAAGATTCATTAGTCCGCTCGCCCCCTCCCTGATATAAATCAGGTACTTAGAACAAAAAGCGGGGAGCCGCTTCAATGAATATTCGGCAGCTATATCGCAGGGCTGCGGTATACATTGCGTTAGATGGCTTAGGGAGATCAAATGGCAACGAAACCAAAGCAGCAGGCCTTCTTTGTGGTTGGTCACTCCAACTGGGGGAAGTCAAGGACCTTGAAGGCGGTGACAGGCAACAGTGTCTACGTGCGTCACATGTCGATAGGTGGGCGTGGTTTCGCGATTCGTCGTCGGTCGAACGACGATATCGACACCGCGCCATGGGCCGCACGCATCGCCGCGCTCCAGAGCGCGGGGCATGCGCACCTCTTGCTAGCGCTTTGCCCGACTGCCCCCGCTGCGCCAGTGCTCCGTCGCCTTGCGCGTGCCTACGACCTCTACTTCTGGGTGATGAAGGATAAATTTCGCGGCACAGGTCAGATCTCTCCCGCCGAGCTCGCATTCCTTCGAGGCTTCGGGAAGGTCAGCGTGTTCAGCGGGCAACATCAGGCTCCTGTGCGAGCACGCGCACTCACGAACTTCATCGTGGCGAACCCCTGAATGCGGACAGTGCCATCTAACGAGTCGCTCGACGCAGTCACACAACGAGAAGCTGCGCCGAGTGAGTTGATGAAAAGGTCGCACTTCCCATCGTGGCACTTCGTTGCCGTAAACCGCAACTCTCACGACGCGCGGCTCGCTCGGGACGGGGAAGTCCCTTTCATTCGTTAGACAGCACAGCAAGCACCTTTGGACGGCACATGGCGACAAAATACCTCCAACACTTCCCAAAGCCGCTTCTGGACGACCTGGTTGCGGGACGTTGGCTACCGATCATTGGTGCCGGATTCTCGAAGAACGCTGTACTGCCAGATGGCAAGCAGATGCCACTTTGGGCCGACTTGGGCACTGGACTGGCAGCAGAGCTCGGCGACTACTCGCCAACAGGAGCGCTCGATGCAATATCTGCATTCGAGCACGAGTTCGGAAGGCCCAAACTAATCGAGCGCTTGTCCGAGGCGCTGCTGATATCCGAGTCGAGGCCTGGCAACGCTCACCAAGCCTTCTGCTCGGTACCCTTTGACCTCGTATGCACCACAAACTTCGATTTCCTGCTTGAGCGCCAGTACGAGAGCATCCCAAGGAATTGCACTCCGCTTGTAGACGAAGAGCAACTTTCGATAAACGTCCGGGACTCGGGAGTGTCGCTACTGAAGCTGCACGGCGACCTGCGTCATCCAGCCAGGTTGATCGCGACAGAAACTGACTACGATCGATTTCTCGACAAGTACCCGATGCTCGCGACCTACTTGGCCAATCTACTAATCACAAGAACGGCAGTGCTGGTCGGGTACAGCCTTGACGATCCAGATTTTCGTCAAGTTTGGCAAGTTGTCGGGGAACGTCTCGGCAGGTCCCGACGAATGGCATACGCAATCGCCGTTGGCTCCAAACCAACTGACGTCTCTAGGTTTGATCGGCGGGGCGTCAAGATCATCAACCTACCGTTGGGTAAATCTAAGTACGGCGAAGTCTTGGCCGACGCGTTTGGAGAACTTCGCGACTATTGGCAAGCTGCTGTCATTCCGTCGAGCCAAGTCAAGGAGGAGCAATCGCTCCGTGAACTGTCTTTGCCGGTAGACGCACAGACGCGCCTTTGCTTTGTTGCGGTTCCACTTTCGTTGCACTCGTTCTATCGCGAGCGAGTGTTTCCGCTTGTGAGGCAACATGGATTCGTCCCAGTTACAGCTGACGACGTTGTAACTCCCGGCGACACGATACTGCCAAAGGTTGACGCTCTAATCGGCAGGGCTCTCCTAATGATTGTCGATGCGTCATCGGAGTTCACGCTCGCTGAGTTTCGGTTCGGCATCCGAAGGCTGCCGGCCGGAAGGATCTTGCTGATTGGGCAGCAAGGCACGCGACTCCCCAGTGACCTTGCCGGTTACCTATACATTCAAAGACCTGATGTAAATCTGGAGGACCCTGACACCTTCCTTGAGGCAGTTCACGAGTGGCTCAGAACTGCTGCAGAGGAGCTTCGCCCAACGCTACTTGCAGAACCTTCTCGGCTACTTGCCGCAGGAGAGAATCGCGCGGCAGTCATCTCGGCAATTTCGCTTTTGGAAAGCGTGCTCAGAAGACGCGTTGACATGCCTGCCGTATCGTCACCTAGAGCTGTCACACTGCGTGATCTACTGCTTCATGCCGAGAAGCAGGGGCTCCTGCGAGACACGCCGATTAAAGTGGTTCAAGACTGGCTGCGAGTTCGCAACGAAGTTGTGCATGGCTTAAAGAACGTTCCGAAGGCCAAGGCAGACCAGATCGTTAGTGGAGTGGAGGCTATTGCGCAGGCAAACTTCTAACGCGAATGCTGCCTGCCCGGCGCGCATAGTCGCCATGTGTTGGCTCGTCAGCCGCTTGTATCCTCGCCTGCAGCATGAGGCCAACAAGTCAATCGACACGGAAACACTACAGCAGGAGGCGGCTTCGCCGCAGTGGCTTCAGCGTCGTTTGACTACGTCTGCCTCTCCGATGGCAGGGCGACAAATTGGGAAAGAGAGCATTGGCAACATGTTCGTAAGCCTCCGGCCGGACCGAGCGGGGTTGGAGGATCTACTCGGTCGTTTACACCATCCGTGATCCAAACCGTAGCGAAGCGGCGGCGCGCGGGCTACCGCACCAAGGGCCTCGCGCGGCCCGAACATGTGCGGCTGGTGCGCGAGACACTGGCGCAGATTGCCGGGCGTTCTCGTGAGCTACGCCTGCGGCAATCCGGCCAGATAAGTCAGCCCGCTGATGCTGGGGAAGAAAACGTACACGCCGCCACGCGTGGTCACGGTGCGGCCAAAACCGGTCAGCGTGGTGTTGGCGGTGCCGTTCTTTCCCAGGCCCGGCAGCGTGAAGGAACTGCTCGCCGGATCGTTCACGCCGAGAAACACGTCCTGGCCGCTGATGTTGAAGACCGCGTTGCCGTCGTTCGATCCGCCCGGACCGGTGGCCGATTTCACAAAGCTGGACACCAGGTTCCACTGGCTGGACAGGAATTCGAACTGGTTCTGCACGCTGGCGTTGATGAAATACCCCACCAGGCCGCGCGTGGCGCCTGCGTCTGGCAGCCGCGGGTCGTAGGGCGGGCCGTAGGGCATGGCGCGGCGCACGATGCGATGGTGCGTGCTGTCGGTGCCCACGACGGCTTCATCGCGCGGATTGTTGCGCCGGATGTGCGAGCCCACGGGGCATTTCAGGCCCAGCGTGTCGTCGGTTGGCGCCTGGCCGGTCACATAGTTGAAGTTGTTCAGCTCGGACGTCGGCAGCACCGGGCCCTGCGTGGTCGGCGCCAGTTCCAGCGGGTTGCCGTTGCGCCAGCGTCCACAGATCTTGGCGGCCAGCATTTCGCTGCTCATGCCGGCTTTCGTCGAATAGGATTCCAGCAAGGCCTCGAACCCCGCAACGTCCTGTTCGAGAATGCGGAACGCCGCGTAGCTGCTGTTGGTGGACAGCTGTGCCGGCGTCACGCTGTAGGTGCCGCCGCTTTCGTTGGCGTACCCCAGCAGAAACTCTCCGGTCAATACTGCCGGTTGATCGTCAGAGGGCTGCTTGGTGGCCGGCGCGCCGATGATGTTGGGCTGCGCAATGCTGTCGCGGTAGCCAAAGTGAACCATGTTGTCGGGCAGCGCGGTGGCATCCTGCGTCGACAACTCGGTGACGGCGCCGGTGAAGGCGGCGCGCAGCTGGGCGGACACGGATTCAAGCACGTCCAGCGAATCGGTCACCCACACGCTGAGCAGCATGTGCACTTGCCCGCCGTTGTTCAGGCCGCCCACCCAGTTTGCCGGTGCGCTGCTGCCCACATCGCCAACGTTGTTGGCCACCTTGAGGTTGGTGGCACCCAACTGGAACGACCCATCGAAACTGAGGAGGTCGGTGGCGCTGACCCCCATGGCCGCCAGGCCCGGGCAGGTGAAGCTCAAGTTCAGGAAGCACGCGGGCTTGGTCGGGGGGCGCTGCGCCGTGGTCACCTTGGGCAGGCCATTGCTGCCGCTGACCAGCGCCTGTATCAGCTGCCCCGTCGCCGCGGCGTTGTCAATGGTCAGAATGAAGTGGCGCGCAAAGTCGACCCGGTAGCCGCGCAGGATGGTGCCCTGCACATCGCTGTGATCGATCGTGGGCGTGGGCAGCCCGGCCGCGGCTGGGGCGGCCATCAGGAAAACGCAGCCAGGATCAGTTGCACCGTCTGCGGGTACGCCGTGTACAGGGACTCATTGGGCTGGTGCTGCGACGCATCGTTGAGGGTGATGAACGCCTCGAACGCGGGCACATTGTTGGCCACGGGTGAAACCGCGGCGCCGCCCACCACAAAGCTCAGAAGCGTGTCGAACACCGCACCCAGCTGCGACACGAAGTCTCGAATGTAGGCGTCGAAGTCGCCGTCGTATTCGGTGATGACGGCCAGCACGAGGGTGCTAGACGGCTCGTTCAAGGCGAGCATGCTGGGTTGCAGGTTGGGCTTGGAGGTGTCGAGCAGCTGGAACCGCGCGAAGTGGACGGTGCCGATCGACTTGAGCGCCGCATCGATGGCGGGCTGGCTGCTCGCCAGGGCTTCGATGATGGCAAGCGGCTTGGTGTTGGCCAGCACGGGCATGTACAGGCTAAGGGGAGAAGTCATCAGGTTTCCTTGGTTGAAGTATCGACAGTCAGTGCATCGGGAGAACGCAGCAAGAATTTGCCGCACGGCCTGGGGCAGGCCGAATACAGATTGGGATTGAGCGGGTGCCGCGAGGCTCGCTGCCCATCGAGGTGACGAGCAGGTTCAACGTCGTGCACGGCAGCGCCGGCACGAACAAGCGAAGTGGCTTTGCCACAAGACCCCCCTGAAAACCATTGGGATGACGGAATTCGTCCCCCGAGGGCGTGAACTATGACCGAGGTTTGGTTTTTGCCGGGTTTCTTTTCCTGTGATGAATTGCCAAGAAACCAGAGCCGATTTGACTCAGAATCACCCTGACCTACGCCCCTGCCTGGGAGCTTGCCTCCTTTTAGTTGACACTCTGACCTAACGGAGAAGCTTCGTGATGCCATTCGATCGCACCGCGACTCCACGGGTCATGAGCTTTGCTGGCACCACCCGCAACTCTGGTCCGTATTGCCGGAGCAGACGATGACGCGTAGCCTCCCTCATTCGGCGATTCGGCATCGACGGTCGCTCACTGCAAAGTCCATCAACGGCTTGTTTTGCGTCGTGAACGACCCTAGACTCGGCAGGTCGCCGGCCAGTAAGCCCGGATTCCCTCAGCAGACCCCGCAGGTCACCGCGCAAGGAGACACCGATGCGTGCACTTCATCTGGCTATGGCCTTCTTGATGCTGGCTTGTTCCAGCGTCTTCGCGCAGGGTCTCACGTTCGAGAACAACGTCAACCGCGGCGGGTCCGACTACCGCAGCTTCGATTTGCCCCAGGCCAGCCCGCAGATGTGCAGCAACGCATGCGCCGGCGAGAGCGCGTGCGTGGCCTACACGTATGTCAAACCCGGCGTGCAGGGGCCCAACGCGAAGTGTTGGCTCAAGAGCAGCGTGCCGGCGGCTACCGCCAATGGGTGCTGCGTCTCGGGCGTCAAGGCGGCCGTGGCACCGCCGGCCGGTAGCGTCACGGTCGAAGACGGTGTCAACCGGCCGGGCGGCGACTACCGGAGCTTCGACCTGCCGCAGGCCATCCCGGGCCTGTGCAGCGCCGCCTGCGCCGCCGACAGCACCTGCAAGTCGTACACCTATGTCCAGCCCGGCGTGCAGGGGCCCAACGCGAAGTGCTGGCTGAAGAACACGGTGCCACCGGCGGTGGCGGGCAGCGGGTGCTGCGTCTCCGGTGTCAAGCCCGGTGCCGGGCCTGTCGTTCCACCCCCGCCCCCACCTCAGACCGCGGGTGGCCACTGGCGACTGGAAGGCCAGCCTGAACGCAGGAACACGTATCCGGAGACCCAGCCGCCGTCCTATCACATCGACAGTTACGAGGCGAACAGCCGCGGCGGCCAGATCAGCGTCACCACCTTCGCCCGCCCGGGCGAGTGCGTACCGGGCGCCGGCATGGTCAACCCCGGCACGTCCCAGTCGTTCACGTTCCGCTGGACTTTCAACCCCGACGCGGGCGCCATGCGGGTGAACGACCGGGTCGCCGTCACCTACTCGGCGCAGGGTTCGGTCAATGCCTGCATGCAGCAGAACCCGATCATGACGATCGGCGCGCCGCAGCGCACCCTGCGCACCTCGGATTCGCGGCATCGCTTTTACACGTTCTCCGGTCCCACCGACCACGTCGGCGGCGACCGCCTGGTTTCTCCCAATGGACCCTACCTGGGACCCCGAGACGAGTTCGAAATCCTGATCAACGGCTTCCGGGTGCCGCTGGCCCTGTCCATCAAGTACCGGTACGTCTGGGTGCCGTGAGGCGACGTTAGACCGCTCCTGCAACTCCCACTGAGACAACGGAGCGCAGGTTTCGTGCTTGCGATTTTTTGGGTGGCCGTGACGCATAGCTTGTCAAGATTGCAGATGTACACGTCCGGTCGCCGTTGTCGCGCAGCAATGGGCTCAACCTAGAATGCTCTTGAATTTGACAGAGGATTCGAAAGAACTGGGTTGGAGAGACGGAACGCTCCGTCTGCACTTCAACTACCACGCGCAGATCGTCTCTCATCCCTCAAACGTCAGGCCACTCGAATGCTGCTCACGCTCGCCACGGCTTTTCTTCTGGTTCCCGCGTACTTCGCCGCGCGCTGGGCGTCACGGGCTCTCACGCCGAAGCTGGCGTTGGCAACCGTGGTGGGCTTGGCGGTTCTCTCGGCGCTTCTCATGCCCGGTCTTCACCGCATCCCGCCATGGCAATTCGAGCCGGCGACCGATCAAGACCTGTTCTTGTATCTCGTCTCCAGCGGCACGTTCTTCACCATGGCCGCACTGGCGATCTTCTTGGCGCAACGTTTGCATAGCGGTCGACCCTCGTAGCTCCGGACAGAGGCGCATACTCTCTCGCATGGCCATTCCGCACGCGAGCTCCGGTCAACTCATCAATGTCCAGCCACTGGGACCGCGTTTGCTGAGCGAGAAGACCACCGCGCTATTCAAGTCAGAGCAACTTGAAGTCATTCGACTCGTGCTTCAGGCGGGAAGGTCGTTCCCTCCGCACAGCGTCCCGGGCGAGATCACCGTACAGTGCATCGAAGGCGAGATGGACGTCACGGCCGAAGGCAGGAGTCATTTGCTGCGCGCCGGGGAGATGCTGTTCCTGTCGGGCGGTGTCGTGCATGGCGTCGTCGCGGTTCAGGATTCTTCGGCCCTGGTCACGATCGTCCTCGCATACCAGCCCCGCTGAGAGTGTTCGAACGTCACGACGCTGACGATCCCTGAAGGAGGCCGCATGCCAACCATCGCCCGTTCCGAGATGTTGTTTCGCGCGCCGGCGAGCACGATCGTCCAGGCGTTTGTGCAGCCAGCGCAGTTGAAGAAATTCTCGATGCGAGTCAGGCAGCGCCGCGCGGCTGGTGCGCGACAAAGCGAAATTGATCGCGGCACACAAATGGGCCTCTGATTGCACACGCTCAAATTTCCAGCAATGGTGCCCGAGCTCCGCGGAGACCGGGTCCACCTGCGCGAACTCACAGAGGCCGATGTGCCCGCCTGGTTCGCGCGCGCGACGGACGCCGAATCGGCCGCGTTGGCGGGCGACCCGATTCCAGAGTCGATCGAAGCGGGGTTTGTGTGGCTCGCCCGCAATCGCGAGCGGTTCCGCCAGCAAACGGGCATCCGGTGGTCGATCGTTCCCAATGGTTCGGCCGAAAGTGTGGGGTCGATTGGGTTGGCGATCACATCCAAGGACGAGCGCATCGCTGAACTGGGCGTCGTCATTGGCCGCGCCTGGTGGGGCAAGGGGCTGGGCACCGCCGCTGCCCAGTTGGTCGCGCGCTATGCAGTCGACGCACTCAACCTCGCCGAGATCCGCGCCGAGCTTCTCCAGTCGAACATGGCCTCGAGGCGCCTTCTTGAAAAGGCAGGCTTTCGGTTCGAGGCCGTCATACCGGATTTCGACCAGTCCGACGCCGGCTCTGTCGACGGACTGCTGTATGTCCTCCGCGGCCCGGACGGCACAGAAACGCCCTAGGCCAAGTCCTCGTGGATGCAGAGGTAGTTGCCCTCGGTGTCCTTGAACCATGCCGCTTTCTCGGCACCCAGCACGCAGATGTGGTCCACCGTCTTGAACCCCGGAAAGTCATAGTCCTCGAACACCACGCCGGCCTTTTTCAGGTCGCGGATGCTGGCGACAATGTCTGAAACCTGGAAGCTGATCGCCGTGTGCTCGGCCTTCGTCCCTTCCGGCTTGGGGAAAAGCGCGAGCGTGGCGCCGCCCACCTTGTAGATGAACTTGCCGTCGGCGTTCAGCCCAACCGGCACGAGGCCGAGGCACCGCTCGTAGAAGGCTCGCGCGCGCTCCATCTCGATCACTGGAAGCATCGTCGTCACGGAGGCATTGGCCAGCATATGCAGTCCTTTCGCTCGGTCCGGTCACACTTGCACAAGGGTCCACACTTGCCCGTCGGCGGGCGGCTGCTAGCATATGCCGGATGACCATGAAAGCACAAGAACGCCAGGAATTGCTCCAGACCTTGAAGGCCCGCTTCGACGCCAACATGCAGCGCCACAAGGGCGTGACGTGGAAGGATGTGCTGGCTCGGCTCGAAGCGGCTCCCGCCGCGCTGCAGGCGCTCGCCCGGATGGAGGCTTCAGGGGGTGAACCGGACGTCATCGCCCGCGAGCAAGCAAACGGCCAGGTCATCTTTTGCGACTGCTCTGCCGAAACGCCGGCCGGGCGCCGAAGCCTTTGCTACGACGACAAGGCATTGAACGAGCGCAAGGAAAACAAGCCACAGGGCAGCGCTGTCGAGATGGCTGCCGAGGTGGGCGTCGAGTTGCTGTCGGAAGAGCAGTACCGCGCGCTGCAACAGCTCGGCGAGTTCGACGTGAAGACATCCAGCTGGATCGCCACGCCCAAGGACGTCCGCTCACTCGGCGGCGCCCTCTTCTGCGATCGGCGCTATGGACGGGTGTTCGTGTATCACAACGGCGCGCAGTCGTATTACGCGGCGCGGGGTTTCCGCGGGTTGCTGCGCGTTTGATGCCACAGTCCGATCCGGGTCTTGAAGTCGCCGACGACATCGGTAACGACGCCGTCGAGTGCCGATTGGATCTCTGTTCGTGACGGCGTCGCCTGTCCACCACCCCACTCAATCAGCGTGTGCAGAGAGGCTGCGAGGTGGGGCCGCACTCCTCCCCACCGGTGAGCGGCGGCGATCCTGTCCGTCGTCCAGGTGACGTCGTGGATGCTCACCAGCCCTGATACGGCAAAGAGCGTCTTCCGGGCGATGCGGCGTGCGAGCGATGCCGGATTGGTTGTATCGAGAAGCTCTTTGCGCCAACGTTCCGCACGCAGGCCAATATCCCCATTGAATCCGCGAGCCGCATTTGTGTCCGCCGGGAAAGCCGGCAGACCGGCCGCGACATCCGGGCCCGTGAGGTGCACGCAGTAGTGCCGCAGAAAGACGCGGTTGCCATAGGCCTCATCGCTCGGCCCTTCGTAGTCGGACATTTGGGCCGGGCCAATCTCTGCGCCCCGGCAAAGCCCGGGAAACGCGGCGGTCAGCGTCGCGGCCACGGCCCGCGCGGACTCGGCGTCTAGCCCGATCGTCACAAGGTCCACGTCAGAGCTGCCGACGCGCGCCGTTCCGGTCGCGACGGATCCGTAGACGTAGAGCGAATGGGCAACATTGGCGGCGTTCACGTGCTCGATCGCCTTGTCGAGGAGGGACCGGAACTCCTGCGATATGTTGCTGCGCCCCGCACCGGTGGTGATCGCGCCGTTTGGGCCTATCCCTTCAAGGGGATCGTGGCCGGTGGGGAGTTGATTGCGTGACATGAACAAGGGAACAGCGGGCGCAGCATGCTTCATCTTATAGTCTGGAGAGCGCCAAGCCGCCGGAAGTCCGGCATTCGCCGGCCCCGCCAAAGTCAGGAACCTCCATGTCCACAACCTTGATCTCCCTGTTCGGCCACAAAGCCTGGGCCAATCGCGAACTGTTCGCCGCTTTGGCCACGTTGCCCGCTGAGCACGCGGAACAGCTCACCACCTGCATCCGCACGCTCAACCACATCTACGTGGTCGACAGGTTGTTTCGTGCGCGACTGGCCGGCGAGCCCGCGCCGTTCGAGGCCACCAATACCAAGGCCACACCCACCCTCGATCAGCTACGCGACGACGCAGCGGCTACTGACGCGTGGTACCAAACCTATGTCGCTTCACTGACCGATGAAAAGGCTTCTGAGGTGATGGACTTCACCTTCGCCGATGGTGACGCCGGTCGGATGTCGCTCGAAGAAATTCTTCTGCACGTCATCACGCACGGCGCCTATCACCGGGGCAACGTCGGCCAGGTACTCAAGTCGATCTCTGTCGCGCCGCCCCGCGACCTGTACACGAAGTTCCTGCATCAGACAGAGCCGTCGCGCCGGGCGCCCCGGCAACAGGCTTAGACGGGCCTTCAGTGCTTCTTCGCGCCGCCGACCGGCGTCTCGGTGTGCATCACGCAGCGCCAGCCATCGTCGGTCAGTATCCAGGTTGAAGAATCGGCCATCTGCTGCGTGACGCCGCCCGACTTGCCGCGGTCGGCCATGCTTTGCTTGACTTCATACGTGAGGATCGCGGTGGAGTCGTTGGGGAAGACTACTTCCACATCGCTCAGTTCGAACGACTTGAGCACTGAGTCGCCCTGCTCCGCCATCTTGCGGTAGCCGTCGTGGTCGAATTTCATCGCGCCGTGGGAACTCACCATGAGCGCCGGCTCGGCGAGCATCGACGTGGCGGTGTCAGGGTCCTGGTCCACTATCGATTGCCAGAACTTGGTTTCGAGGTCGATCAGCGTTTTGCTTGAGGTTCGCATGGAATACTCCTTTTTAAGGCGATCCTCCATGTTGCTGTCGCGGCGAAATCGAGGCGCCAGCAGCGGCGCCACACTCGCGTCGGCCGACTCCTACGGCAGAATGCAATGAGGACCCATCCCGGAGGCTCAGCATGACAGGTCGATCTCCCATCCGCCGCCGAGTTCTGCTGGCCGCCGGCTACCTTGCCGCCGTTACCGCCTTGCCTGCGTCCGCCCAGCCTTCGCGCGGGCCGGTACGCACCCGCGTGGAGACGGCCCTCGGCGCTTTCGTGGTTGAGGTCAACCCAGCGGTTGCGCCGATCACGGTGGCCAACTACCTCGCCCACGTCGATGGCGGGTTTCTGGATAGCGGCTCTGTCTATCGCATCGTCACCTTGGCCAATCAGGCTGCCGCCACCACACACAAGATCGAGGTCGTGCAGTGGGGCCGCAACGAGCCGGAAGGCAAAACGCCGCCCTTCCCTCCCATCGCGCACGAAACCACACAGCAGACGGGCCTGCGCCACCGCGACGGCACCGTTTCCATGGCGCGCAGCACGCCGGGCTCGGCCTCGGCAGAGTTTTTCATTTGCATCGGCGACCAGCCGGCGTTGGACTTCGGCGGCGGGCGCAACCCGGACGGCCAGGGCTTCGCGGCCTTCGGGCAAGTCGTGGAGGGGATGGACGTGGTCCGGCGCCTGCACGCGCAGGGCAAGCCGGAGCAGTTTTTGAAAGCGCCGATCGCGGTGGTTCGCGTTCGGCGAATCTGAAGGCGCGCGAAGATGGATGCCGGCTCGAGTCCGGCATGACGCGCGTTACAGCTTCTGCGACTGCATGAAGCGGTCGAACGTGGCTTCGGTGAAGCGGAACCACAGGTTCTGGTCGGAACGGAACTTGTTGTAGTCGGCGTAGACTTTCTTCCAGTTCTCGTTCTTCGCGCTCAGCTCTTCGTACAGGCCCATCGCCTGCTTGAACGCCTCGGCCATCACGTCGGCGGGGAACGGGCGCAGTTTCGCGCCGGCGCCCACCAACTGCTTGAGCGCGGTGGGGTTCTTCACGTCGTACTTGGCCTGCGTTTCCACGTGCGCGAAGGTGCTGGCCATCTCGACGATGGCCTTCTGCTCTGCGTTCAGCGCGTCGTAGGCCTTCTGGTTGACGTACAGGTCCAGCTGCAAGCCGCCTTCCCACCAGCCGGGGTAGTAGTAGAACGGCGCGACCTTGTTGAAGCCCAGCTTCTGGTCGTCGTACGGGCCGATCCATTCAGCGGCGTCGATGGTGCCTTTTTCCAGAGCCGTGTAGATCTCACCGCCGGGGATGTTCTGCGGCACGCCGCCCAGGCGCTCGAGCACCTTGCCCGCGAAACCGCCGATGCGGAACTTCAGGCCCTTCAGGTCCTTCACGCTCTTGATCTCCTTGCGCATCCAGCCGCCCATCTGCGCGCCGGTGTTGCCGCAGGGAAAGCTGATCATGTTGTACCTGGCGTAGAACTCGCGCATGAGCTTCAGGCCGTTGCCCTCGTAGGTCCACGCGCTCATCTGCCGGCTGTTCAGGCCGAAGGGGATGGCGCCCCCGATGGCGAACGTCTCGTCCTTGCCGAAGAAGTAGTACGGTGCGGTGTGGGCTGCGTCCACGGAACCTTGCTGCACGGCGTCGACCACGCCGAACGCCGGCGTCAGCTCGCCGGCCGCGTGAACGGACACTTCGAACTTGCCACCGGACAGCTGCTTGACCTTCTGCGAAAACACTTCGGCCGCGCCAAAAATGGTGTCGAGCGATTTGGGAAAGCTGGAGGCCAGGCGCCAGCGGACGGCGGCTTGCGCGTGCACGGCCGGCGCGATGCCGGCGGCCAGAACGCCCGCGATGCCGGCATGCTTGATGAGGGAACGACGATCCATTGTTCTTTCTCCTGGGTTGATGAATTCAGCGGCGCGATGATGCGATGGCGCCGGGCGCGAAGCCTTTCAACCCACTTACGAAGAACCACGTATGCCCGCGCTGTGTCAGGTTTCTGAAAAGCAAAAAAAAGCCGCGCACGAGGCGCGGCGAGAAATTCCGGAAAGGAAAAAGGAAACGGGTCTTACAGCTTCTGCGCTTGCATGAAGCGGTCGAACGTGGCTTCGGTGAAGCGGAACCACAGGTTCTGGTCGGCGCGGAACTTCGAGTAGTCGGCGTAGATCTTCTTCCAGTTCTCGTTCTTGGCGTTGAGCTCTTCGTACAGGCCCAGGGCCTCCTTGAAGGCTGCGGCCATGACGTCTTGAGGGAAGGGGCGCAGCTTGGTGCCGGCACCCACGAGCTGCTTCAGCGCGTTGGGGTTGAGGCCGTCGTACTTGGCCTGCATCGTCACGTGGGCCTCGGCGGCCGCTGCCTGGACGATGGCCTTGTTCTCGGCCGACAGCGCGTTGAACGCCTTGTCGTTGATGAAGAAGTCGAGCTCGGGGCCGCCTTCCCACCAGCCGGGGTAGTAGTAGAACGGGGCGACCTTGTTGAAGCCCAGCTTCTGGTCGTCGTACGGACCCACCCACTCGGCGGAATCGATCGTGCCCTTTTCGAGCGCGGTGTAGATTTCACCGCCGGGGATGTTCTGCGGCACGCCACCGACGCGCTCGAGCACCTTGCCGGCGAAGCCGCCGATGCGCATCTTCAGGCCCTTGATGTCCTTGACCGACTTGATCTCCTTGCGATACCAGCCGCCCATCTGGGCACCGGTGTTGCCGCCGAGGAAATTAATGATGTTGTACTTGGCGTAGAACTCGCGCATCAGCTTCATGCCGTTGCCTTCGAGCATCCAGGCCGTCATCTGGCGGCTGTTCAGGCCGAAGGGGATGGCGCAGCCCAGGGCGAAGCACTCGTCCTTGCCGAAGAAGTAGTACGGCGCCGTGTGGGCCATTTCGACGGAGCCTTGCTGCACGCCGTCGACCACGCCGAAGGCGGGCATCAGCTCGCCGGCCGCGTGAACGGAGATTTCGAACTTGCCGCCCGACATCGCCTTGACGCGCTCGGCGAAAGTGACGGCGCCGCCGAAGATGGTGTCCAGCGCCTTCGGGAAGCTGGAAGCGAGGCGCCAGCGAATGGCGGCCTGGGCATGTACTGCCGGGGCGATGCCCGCGGCCAGTACGCCGGCAATACCGGCATTCTTGATGATTGATCGACGATCCATGGATGCGCTCCTCTAGCGTGGAAGTTGAACTGGAGACTCAAAGATTCGAGACAACTATTTGCTGCCCTGATCTGCCCGCAATTCTAGGAACGCGCCCACTTAGGTACTCAGGGGTTTTCCCTTGAGAAATACCCGGAATCCTTTGGTTCTCAGCCTCCTGTCAGCAAAGCTACAGGAACCAAAAGAACGTTTTAACCGACGACCTTCAACGCGGGCGGCATGCGCTCCACAAGGTCGCCGAAGCGCGCGAGCACCGATGCTTCGATGCCCGCCGCATCGAGCCCCTGGAGCGCGAGCAGCTTGCCCGGATCGCCGTGTTCGATGAATTCGTCTCGCAAGCCCAGTTGCAGCAGCGGCTTCAGCACACCGGCCGCCTGCAGCGCTTCACCCACCGCGCTGCCCGCGCCGCCGATCACCGCGCCCTCTTCCACCGTGACCAGCGCTTCGTGACCGCCCGCGACTTCCAGCAGCAGCGCGACATCGATCGGCTTGGCCCAGCGCATGTTGACCACCGTGGCGTTCAGTCGCTCCGCCGCCGCCAATGCCGGATAAAGCAGCGTGCCGAAAGCGAGGATCGCGACGCGCTTGCCTTCGCGCCGCACCTCGCCTTTGCCGAACGGCAACGCTTCGAGGCCCGGCTCGGTGGCCACGCCCGCCCCCGCGCCACGCGGATAACGCACGGCCACCGGATGGCTTTGCTCGAACGCCGTCGAGAGCAGCTTGCGGCATTCGCGCTCGTCGGCCGGGCAGGCGATGCTCACGTTGGGCACGCAGCGCAGGAAAGGTATGTCGTACGCGCCCGCATGCGTCGCGCCGTCCGCGCCGACCAGGCCCGCGCGGTCCAGCGCGAACACCACCGGCAGATTCTGCAACGCCACGTCATGCACCAGCTGGTCATACGCGCGCTGCAGGAAGGTGGAATAAATCGCCACCACGGGCTTCAACCCTTCGCAGGCCAGGCCGGCGGCGAAGGTGACCGAATGCTGTTCGGCGATGCCGACGTCATAGCAGCGGGTGGGAAACTGCGTCTGGAAGTCCACCATGCCCGAGCCGATCAGCATGGCGGGGGTGATGCCGACCAGGCGCGAATCCTTGGCGGCCATGTCGCACAGCCACTGGCCGAACACCTGGGTGAAGGTCTGCTTGGGCGGCGCCGTGGGGTTGAGGATGCCCACCGCAGGGTCGAATTTGCCGGGCCCATGATAGGCCACCGGGTCGGCCTCGGCCAGCTTGTAGCCCTGGCCCTTCTTGGTAACGACGTGCAGGAACTGCGGGCCCTTCAGGTGCTTGATGTTCTCCAGCGTGGGCACGAGCGAATCGAGATCGTGGCCGTCGATCGGGCCGATGTAGTTGAAGCCGAACTTCTCGAACAGCGTGGCTGGCACGATCATGCCCTTGGTGTGCTCTTCCAGGCGCTTGGCGAATTCGAACAGGGGCGGCGCCACCTTCAGCACGTTCTTGCCGACGCTCTTGGCCGCGGCGTAGAACTGCCCGCTCATGAGCTGCGCCAGGTAGCGGTTCAGCGCGCCCACCGGCGGGCTGATCGACATGTCGTTGTCGTTGAGGATGACCAGCAGGTCGCATTCGGCCACGCCGCCGTTGTTCAACGCTTCGAAGGCCATGCCGGCGCTCATCGCGCCGTCGCCGATGATGGCCACGGCCTTGCGGTTCTCGCCCTTCTGCTTGGCCGCCAGCGCCATGCCGAGCGCCGCGGAAATGCTGGTGGACGAGTGCGCGGTGCCGAAGGCGTCGTACTCGCTCTCGCTGCGTTGCGGAAAGCCCGACAGGCCGCCCAGCTGGCGCAGCGAGTTCATGCGGTCGCGCCGGCCGGTGAGGATCTTGTGCGGGTAGGTCTGGTGGCCCACGTCCCACACCAACCGGTCGTACGGCGTGTTGAAGACGTAGTGCAGCGCGATGGTCAGTTCCACCGTGCCCAGGTTGGAGCTGAGGTGCCCGCCCGTGCGCGACACGCTGTCCAGCACGAACGCGCGCAGTTCATCGGCCAGCGGTTTGAGCTGGGCGCGCGGCAGCTTGCGCAGGTCCGCGGGGTCGTTGATCGTTTCGAGCATCGCCATGTTTTTCCGTCGTATCCGTGGGATCAGCTGTCGCGGTCGACCACCATCATCGCCAATGCCTGTAAAGCCTGAGTGTCCGCCAGGCCGCTCGCTTCCAGCGCCTGCAGCGATTCCTGCAGCAGTTCCTGCGCGTAAGTGCGGGAGCGATCCAGCCCCAGCAACGACACGTAGGTGGGCTTGTCCTGCGCGGCGTCCTTGCCCGCGGTCTTGCCCAGCGTCGCTGAATCGGCCGTCACGTCCAGGATGTCGTCCACCACCTGGAATGCCAGGCCCATTGCGGCACCATAGCGCATCAGCGCCCCACGCGCAGTGTCGTCGCAGGTGCCGCAGGCCGCGCCCATCATCACGCTGCCTTGCAGCAGCGCGCCCGTCTTCAGGCGGTGCATTTCGCGAAGCTGGGTTTCATTCAAGGCCAGGCCCACGCTCGCCAGGTCGATCGCCTGCCCGCCGGCCATGCCGGAGTGGCCCGCGGCCCGGGCCAGGAGTCGGCAGAGCGCAGCCTGCACGGCAGCCGGCACGGCCTCGCCGTCAGGCGCGAGCAGCTCGAAGGCCAGCGCCTGCAGCGCGTCACCCGCGAGCAGCGCCTGGGCCTGGCCGAACTTCACGTGGACCGTGGGCTTGCCGCGGCGCAGGATGTCGTTGTCCATGCAGGGCATGTCGTCATGGACCAGCGAATAGGCATGAATCAGTTCCACCGCGCAGCCTGCGCGCAAGGCGGCCTCGTCGTTGCCTTGCACCGCTTCACTGGCAGCCAGCACCAGCAACGGACGCAGACGCTTGCCGCCGTCGAGCACGGCGTAGCGCATCGCATCGCCCAGGCCCGCCGGCGCGTCGTCTATGACCCAGTCCGACAGGGCCTGCTCGACGCGCGTCAGGCGTTCGTTGCTCCAGGCACGCAGGTCAAAGAAAACCCTCACTCTTGCGTCCACGGCTTGAGCGTGCCTTCGTCCAGCACTTTGATCTGATTCTCCACGGCCTGCAATTTTTCACGGCAGAACGTCAGTAATTCGGCCCCGCGCTGATAGCCGGTGAGCAATTGTTCCAGCGGCAATTGCCCGGATTCGATCAGGCCGACGAGCTGTTCGAGCTCTTCCAGCGCGGCTTCGTAGCTGGCTGGGGTTGTAGGGGAGGCCTTGGGCATGTTCATCGAGCGATTCAAACCAGCGATTCTAGAGTCCCCAGAGCCGGCCCGAGCAGAGCCCGGAGGGTACAATCCCCTTCCCTCAACCCGGGTGCAGCCCGGTTTTTTTGTGTGGAAGTTTCCCTCGCGCGCATTTTCTACGGATCAAGCGCTTCCCTGCCCCTTAATAGGGGGAGTCTCTAGGTCAGGTCACCCATGTCTGATTTAAGTCTTCAACTGCAGCAGGCCGCAAGCCAACTACCAGTTTCCAGTTACTTCGACGAGGCGCTGTTCAAGCGCGAGATGGACGCCATCTTTCAGCAGGGGCCCCGCTATGTGGGGCACCAGCTTTCCGTCCCGAACCAAGGTGACTACTACGCCCTGCCCCAGGAGGGTGGCGGCCGCGCCTTGCTGCACACGCCCAAAGGCGTGGAGCTCATCTCCAACGTGTGCCGCCACCGGCAAGCCGTGATCCTCAAGGGCCGCGGCTCCGCGGAGGCCAAGGGCGGCGGCAACATCGTCTGCCCCCTGCATCGCTGGACGTACAGCGGGGGCAACGGCAGCCCGGCCGGCACCCTGTTGGGCGCGCCGCATTTCGCCGAGGACCCGTGCCTGAACCTCAACAACTACCCGTTGCAGGAATGGAACGGACTGCTGTTCGAGAAAGGACCGCAAGGCCGCGATGTCGCCGCCGACCTGGCCGGCCTGGGCCCGCGCGCGGACCTGGACTTCACCGGCATGGTGCTCGATCGCGTGGAAATGCACGAGTGCAACTACAACTGGAAGACCTTCATCGAGGTCTACCTCGAGGACTACCACGTCGGCCCGTTCCATCCGGGGTTGGGCAGCATGGTCGACTGCGAAGACCTGCGCTGGGAGTTCAAGGACAACTACTCGGTGCAGACCGTGGGCGTGGCCAACCGCCTGGGCAAGGCCGGCAGCCCGGTGTACGAGCGTTGGCAGAATGCGCTGCTGCAATACGGCAACGGCCAGCAGCCGAAGTACGGCGCGATCTGGCTCACCTACTACCCGCACATCATGGTCGAGTGGTACCCGCACGTGCTCACCGTCTCCACGCTGCACCCGATGGGCCCGGAAAAGACCATGAACATGGTCGAGTTCTACTACCCCGAAGAGATCGCGGCATTCGAGCGCGACTTCGTCGAAGCGCAGCAGGCCGCCTACATGGAGACCTGTGTGGAAGACGACGAGATCGCCGAGCGCATGGATGCCGGCCGCAAGGCCTTGATGCTGCGCGGCGACAACGAGGTCGGCCCGTACCAGAGTCCGATGGAAGACGGCATGCAGCACTTCCACGAGTGGTACCGCGAGAAACTGGCCCCCCCCCGAAGCGCCTCCGGCGATGCCCCCTCGGGCGTTGCCCTCTCCCCCTCAAGGGGGCGCCTCCAGCGGCCCGGCGAAGCCGGTTCCGCGGCGGCCGCGACCTGACTCCGAAAATTGCAAGCCCTCTGGATGGTCCTGGGCTCGTTCTTCTTCGCCACCATGGCGGTGTGCGTGAAGTACGCGTCCGCCTGGTTCAGCAGCTCGGAGCTGGTGTTCTACCGCGGCGTGCTGGGCATGCTCTTCATGTGGCTGCTGGCGCGCGGGCAAGGCGTGAGGCTGGCCACGAACTATGGCGGCATGCACTTCTGGCGCAGCCTGGTCGGCGTGATCTCGCTGGGCGCGTGGTTCTACTCGCTGGCCGAGTTGCCGCTGGCGACCTCCATGACGCTGAACTACATGAGCAGCGTTTGGATTGCAACCTTCCTGGTGGGCGGGGCACTGCTCGCCTGGAACCCGCGCCGCGGCGCGGCTGCGCCTTTGCGGCAGGGTGCGCTCGTCGCCACCGTGCTGGCAGGGTTCGCGGGTGTGGTGATGATGCTGCGACCCACCATCGAGCAGAACCAGGTGTTCGCCGGCCTCATCGGCCTGATGTCGGGCCTGACGGCGGCTTTCGCGTACATGCAGGTGATGGCGCTGGGCAAGCTGGGCGAGCCGGAGACGCGCACGGTCTTCTACTTCGCCGTCGGCTCCACGGTCGCGGGCGCGCTGGGCATGGTCGTCACGGGGCTTTCGGCGTGGGACTGGATGCATGCGTTGTGGCTCATCCCCGTCGGGGTGCTCGCCTCGCTCGGCCAGCTGTGCATGACACGCGCCTACAGCCATGGCGCAACGCTGGTGGTGGCCAGCCTGCAGTACTCCGGCATCGTCTTCGGCGCGATCTACAGCATCACGCTGTTCGGCGACCGCATTCCGCTGCTGGGTTGGGCCGGCATGGCGCTGATCGTGGGAAGCGGCGTTGCCGCGACGGTGTTGCGTGCACGCGCCGCGCCCGATTCGCCGGCGGAAGAACACTAGGCTGCGTCGCAATCCGTGGTGGATCGCCGCATAATTTACCTATGTATTCCACCCTCATTTCAGCCCAGCAGCTTCAAGCAATACAGACCAGCGGCCAGCCGCTCATGATCTTCGACTGCAGCTTCGACCTCATGAACCCCGCGGCCGGTGAAGAGCAATACCGCAAGACGCACATTCCGGGCGCGGTTTACGCCAACCTGGACACGGACCTGAGCGACCAGGGCGTGGTCGATTCCGACGGCAGGCACCATCCCCACCCCGACGCCGCTTCGGGCGGGCGGCATCCGCTGCCCAGCCGCGAGAAATTCGCCATGTGGCTGTGCAGCGTGGGATTTGCCAACGACATGCAGGCGGTGGTGTATGACCGCAACGGTGCCAACTACTGCGGGCGCCTGTGGTGGATGCTGAAATGGGCGGGCCACGATGCCGTGGCCGTCCTCGATGGCGGTTTGCAGGCGTGGCTGGCCGCAGGCGGACAGGTCACGGACCAAGCCGAACCGTCCCACTTCCAGTCGAACTTCGAGCTTGGCCCGGCGCTGCGATCGCTCGTGACCACGACCGACGTCGTGAAGGCGCTGGGCAAGCGTGAACAGACGATCATCGACGCGCGGGGGACGCCGCGCTACAAGGGCGAGGTGGAGCCGTTGGACCCGGTGGCCGGCCACATCCCCGGTGCCTTGAACCGGCCCTTTACGCAGAACATCGGCGCGGACGGCAAGTTCAAGCCGGCGACGCAGCTCAAGGCGGAGTTCGACCAGCTACTTGCCGGGCGGGCCCCGGCCACCGTCGTCCATCACTGCGGTAGCGGCGCGAGTGCCATACCGAACGTGATTGCGATGGAGTTGGCCGGATTCGGCCCCACTGCCCTCTACGCGGGCAGCTGGAGCGAATGGTGCAGCGACCCGAAGCGGCCGGTCGAGAAAGGCTAGACCGGCCGGGCCTTCGCGGCTGACGTTACTTCGTCGTCGTCGTGGCCGTGCTGGTGGAGTTCGCAACGCCCGACGTGTCGCTGGAGCTGCCGCCAGCCGTGCTGCCGGAGCCGGACGTGGAACCCGAAGCGCCCATCGAGCTTGTGCTGCCGCTACCGGAAGGGGAACCGCTGGCGCTGGTGCTGCCGGACGTGTCGCTGCCAGCCGCGGTGGAACCGCTGGTGCTGCCGCCGGCCGTGCTGCCACCTGCAGGCGTGCTGGTGCTCGACGAACTGGTCGAGGTGGATGGCGTGGTGGCGGCTTCGTCGCGCTTGGTGCAAGCACCCAGGGAAACGGCGGCGACCAGTGCCAGCGCGGCGCATGTTGTGAGGGATGCGTTCATCGGGAAACTCCTTGGGGATTGTTGAATCGAGAAGGGCAGCCTGCGCCGCCCTGGGACACGACTCTAGAGGGCCATACGGGTTTACGCTTGTCGGCGACTGCCGCAGAAGGATGTAGGACAAACGCAGAGCCAGCCCGGCTCATCGGGGCGTCGGGCGACTCAGCTCTTGCCGCCTTGTTCCGCCGGCGTCTTGGTCGTCTGTTTCACGGCCTTCTCGGCGGCTTGTGCGGAATTGCCACTGTCGGCTGTGCCCGTGTCTTCGGGCTGCATGTCGGTGCTGGGGGTCTGATCGGTGCTCGCGTCGCGGTCATCCTTGGCAACGTTCGATGGCTTGTCTGGTCGGTTCATGTCGAGCTCCTTTAAAAAGCTGGATCGATGAGCCCACTTTCGGGCACGCGCACGCGCAGCGATGTCGGCCATCGCAGGACAAGCCTGTAGTCCACGCAAGCTTGACGGCGCGCGTGCGTGTGTTAAACCCGCGTTGCCCCGTCACACCGCCACAGGATGCAATCGATGAGCTACCACGCCGGCAAATTCACCTGGTTCGAACATCTCTCCGCCGACCCCGCCAAGGCCCGGGAGTTCTACGAAAAACTCTTCGGATGGAAAGTCGAAACGTTGTCCGCACCCGGGCGCGACTACGACATGGTTCAGAACGGCGGCGAAGGCATCGCAGGCCTGCTGCGCGCTCCGTCCGGCGTGCCCACGCACTGGGCCAGCTATCTTTCAGTCACGGATGTGGACGCGAGCTTCGACGCGGCCTTGGCCGCGGGCGCGAAAGCGCTGATGCCCCCGTCGGACTTCGCAGGCGTCGGCCGCGGCGCCACCTTTGCAGACCCCACCGGCGCTGTCGTCTCGTTGTGGAAGGGCCTGCAGGGCGACCGCCCCGACCGCGACCCGACCCCTGCAGGCGACTGGATCTGGAATGAACTGCTCACGCCCGACGTGAACCGGTCGCTCGCCTTCTACGAGGGACTGTTCGGCTACACCCACGACGAGATGAGGATTGGCGACGGCGCAACCTACTACATCCTCAAAAGCCCCGACGGCAAGCCCCGGGCCGGCCTGATGAAAACGCCGCACGCAGACACGCCGCCGATGTGGCTGCCATATGTGCGCGTGGAAGAAGCCGACGCGACGGCGGCGCGTGTGGCACCTTTGGGCGGCTCGCTGACGATACCGCCGCAGGACGTGCCCACCGTCGGGCGCCTTGGCGCGCTGGTGGATCCGCAGGGCGCGGCCATTGCGTTCATTCAACCCGCTGTGATGGCTTAGCTTTTTTTCCGCCGCCGCAGCGTCTTCTCATACGCAGCCATCATCGGCGTCACGGAGATTCCGTGCAGGACAATGGACGTCACCACCACCGACAGCGTGAGCGCAATCAGCGGATCGCGCAGGTCGCTGGGCACACCGTGGTTGAGCGCATACATCAGGTAGTACAGCGAGCCGACGCCGCGGATGCCGAACCAGCCGATCAGCCATCGCTGCCCCGACGAAACCGATGACCCTGCGAGGCCGAGCGCGACGGCCACCGGCCGCACGACCAGAAACAGAATCGGCACCAGCCACCATGCGCCACTGTGCCACTGCACCGCCCACAGCATGGCGCCGATGGTGATGACGACGGCCACTTCACCGATGCGCTCCACCTGCTCGTTGAAGCCCAGCACCGCCTGCGCCATGAAGGCCGGTGCATGGCGCGGGTCCACCGCCGCGGCTTCGGCAACGGTCTTGTCCGGGTGGACGTGGGCTTCGGCGGCGGCACGGCGGCTCGCGGCGCCGGCCGTCTCGGATTGCTCCAGGTAGCGCAGAGCAATGCCTGCGGCGAACACTGCAAGGAAACCGTTCGCATGAGCCAGTTGCGAGATGCCGTAGGAAAGCGCGACCAAGCCCATTGCGAGGAAGTCGTCCAGGCCCACCGCTTCCTTGTGTTCGCGACGCAGGTACAGCACGATGCGGCCCACGCCCAGCCCCAACAGGCCGCCGATCGATGGGCCCACCGTGGCCGCCCACAGGGTGTCGACGGCCAGCCAGCGCCAACCCCATGTGCCGATGTCGTGCAGGCCCATCAGGCCCAGACCCAACAGCACGAATGGAAACGCCGTGCCGTCGTTCAACCCGCCCTCGCCGGTCAAGGCGAAGCGCAACCGGTCACGGTCGCCGGGCCGCTGAACCTGCACATCGGAGGCCAGCACCGGATCGGTGGGCGCGAGGATCGCCCCCAGCAGCACGCACGCGCCCGGGGGCCACCCCAGGAAGGCATATGCGACGGCGGCGATGCACAGCACCGTCACGATCATCGACGTGATGGCCAACCGCAACGGCGGCAGCCAACGCCTGTCGCGCACGCCGGGACTGAGCTTGAGCCCTGCCGTGAAAAGCGACACGAGGACGACCACTTCGGTCAGCCGCTCCAGCAATACGGTGTGCTCGTGCGGGTCGGCGGAAAGCAGGTTCAAGCCCCAAGGGCTCACCGCCAGACCCGCCCCGAGGTAGAGCATGGAGGTCGACAACGGCAGCCGGCCCAGCACGGTGCCGCTGAGCGCCATGACGATCAGCAGCACCCCCACGACAACCGACCAGACGGCGAACTCCATGCGGCCTATTGTTGGGCTCGGCCGGTCACGGCCGTGTGAGGAAATGCCTCGACTTGGCGCCCGCTCGCCCTAGAGGACGCCCAACGCGCCCGCCAGCGCCTTTCGGAAGCTGGGGAACTTGTGAACGTCGCTGTGGCCAGCACCTTCGACCCGGAACAGCTGCGCATGCGGCGCTGCCGTGCAGAGCGATTCGCTGTGGTGAATGCCGATCAGCTCGTCCTTGTCGCCATGCAACAGCATGATCGGGCCGCTCAAACGCCCGGCATGTTCGGCCGTGTGCAGCGGATAGCGCAGCACCTTGCGCGGCACCCATGGATAGAGTTCCTCGGCCAGCGCGCGCATGCTGCTGTACGGTGAGACGAGCATGGTGAGGTCGGGGGTGCGCCCGGCGGCGGAAAGCTCGGCCGCCAGGCCGGCGGCCAGCGCCGTGCCGAGCGACTGGCCGGCGATGACCACCCGCTTGCCTTCGTACTGGCTGGCGAAATACTCCCAGACGTAGCGCACGTCGCCGCGCAACTGGTCTTCGCTTTCGATGCAGGCGGTGCTCTTGCCGTAGCCGCGATAGTCGAACATCACCACATCGAAATTGACTTCGCGGAACGCATCGATGTCGCCAAGGCAGTCCGTGAGGTTGCCCGAGTTGCCGTGAAGGAAGAAGACCACGCCGCGTGGGCTCGGCAGCTTCAGATGCGCGGCGGAGAGCTTCGCGCCAGGCACGTCGATGGTCAGTTCCTCGACATCGGGATCGCTGGACAGCACGTGGTCGGCCGCCAAGGGCGTGGGCTCGAACAGCAGGCGTTCCTGCCGGAACCAGAGCCAGCCGATGGCCGCGGTGTAGGCCGCGCCCACTACCGCGATGAGGCCGAGAGACAACAACCCGTACATCATGTGGCGGGGCGTACTGTCCTTCGACTGCTTCTGATTGGCCATTTGTACGCTCCTTGGCGCTGCCGCCTGTGAGCCAATGTGCAGCCGCGCCTGCCTCAGCCGTGTAGGAATCGGTCGGCGCGAAGCGTAGGCGCCGCAAGCGACAAGGTGTAAGCAACGCAGGAGCGCGATCGCGGGCCTGCCCGGCAGTCCGCGCGAACCTATTCCATGAACTTGTTGACGTCCAGCGTGTTGCGGTCCAGGTAGTTGAACGTGCCTTGCTCCGTCACTTCGCGCGCCGCTTCCGCCAGGCCCGCCATTGCAGCGCGGTACAGCGAAGTCGCCAGGCTGATGCGGCGCACGCCTGCCGCCTGAAGTTCTGCGACAGAGAAGGACTTGCCCTTGATGCCCACCATGAAATTCACCGGTTTCGCGAGCGCACTGCAGACGGCGCGCACTGCCGCCAGATCGGGAAGGCCGGGCGCGAACAGCACGTCCGCACCCGCCTTCTCGAAAGCCTGCAGGCGCGCGATCGTGTCATCGAGGTCCGGATTGCCGCGCAAGTAATTCTCGGCGCGGGCGGTGAGCGTGAAGGCGAACGGCAGCGAGCGTGCGGCCTCCACGGCGGCTGCCACGCGTTCCGTGGCCTGGGACAGCGAATAGAGCGGCTGGCCGGCGTTGCCGGTCGCGTCCTCGATCGACCCGCCCACGACGCCCACCTCGGCGGCCATCAGGATGGTGCGCGCCGCATCGGCCGGCGCGTCGCCGAAGCCTTTCTCGAGATCGGCCGACAGCGGCAGGTCTGTGGCGGCGGCGATTGCCTTGCAATGCGCCAGCGCTTCCTCACGCGCGACCTTGCCGTCACGCCGCCCCAGCACGTTGGCCGAAGCGCCGCTGGACGTCGCAAGGGCGGTGAAGCCGAGGCCGGCCAGGATGCGCGCCGAACCGGCGTCCCAGGCATTGGCAACGAGAAAGGCGTTCGGACCTTGGTGCAGGTCGCGAAAGCGGTTGGCTTTGTCTTGCTGGCTGATGGGCATCGGTGGCTCCTGGGTGAAGCCGCCAATCTATCCGAATCCGTCACGCATGCTGTCAGTAAGGGCTCGACCCGCGCTACTTCGCGCCGGACACGAGGTACAACTCCCTCAGCCTTTCCCGCTCCGCTTCGCGCAGACCCAAACCCTCGCGGAAGTAGCCTTCGAGCCCCCCATAGTCCTGCTCCACCGCCTCATACGAAGCCGCAAGGAACTCCGGTTGCACGCGATGCAGCACCGCGGCCACCGCCGGGGGCAGCCAACCGCTCGGCAAGGAACCCGGCTTCAGCCGCTCGTTGGTCAGCAGGTAGTCGCGCATCACGTCTTCCTTCGACGCACCCAGCGCGTGCAGCACCAGGGCCGCCGCGAAACCGGTGCGGTCCTTGCCCGCCGTGCAGTGGAAGACCGTGGGCTGGTTGGACTCGAGCAAGTGCGCGAAGAACTCGGCGAAGCGATGCGTGTTGTGCCGCACGAAACCCCGGTAGGTGTCCTGCATGTGCGAGACGACCTCGTCGGGCGTGAGTTCGCGGCCGGCGGTGAGCAGGTCACTCAGCACCTGCACGATGGTCGGTTCGATCGCGAGCGAATGAACGGCGACGTCCGGCAGCATGCACGCGGCCGACGTCCGTTCGTCGACGCCGCGAAAATCCAGGACGCGGTGGATGCCCAGCGCCTTGATCTGCTGCGCGTCTTCCTCGTTGAGGGCGCCGAGGTGGTCGGAACGGAAGAGCGTGTGGGGCCGGAGGCCGTGCGGCACCGTCACATGGGCCGCGAGATCGCGAAAGTTCGAGGGATTGCTGATCGACAGGAGCCGTGGGGACATGGGTCGATTGTCCCACTGGACGAAGGCCAGCTGGGCTGGTTGCCCCGCCGGGCCGGAAAAATGCACGCGCGAGTGTCTATCGCGCGACGGATGAACGCAATGTACTTGCTGCTCTTGCTGCCGGTCGACTCACGACGGGAATCTGTCAGCACTGCCTGCGCGTGGGCGTAGGAGATGCCTTGTGCCGCCTTGTCCTTCAAGAGACGAGGTTCTGGCGCTACGCGCTCCGGTCAAGCAGGTCCGGCCGATTGGAGCGCAGCCAAGTTGTCGTCGTAGGCGGCCGACTTCCGCCGCATCGGTGACATGCGGATTGAGCTTGTTGATCTTGACGAGATTTTCAAGGCTCATCGTTTTTCCTCATCGTCACTGCCAATGACCCACAGACGAGGCTTGGCCCAGACTTGCGCGACAAACCCGTCCTTTTCCTTGAGCTTGCGCGCAACCTGAGCGGTCGTGAGCACCGTTGGATTCACCTCCCGGCGAAGTTTGTCTTGCGCCGAAGAGAGCGCCTGTACCGCGTCGCCGAAGCCGATTGAGCCCACGATCATCACGTCAACGTCGCTGTGAGCGTGTTCGGCGCCACTGGCCATGGAGCCATAGACAAACGCGTAGTCGATCTGATCCACCATCGGATTCAGCGCCTCATGCAGTACGTCGACCAGCCCAACGGTCTTGCGCAACAGGCCCGAGAGTTCATCGAACACCGGGCTTTGGGTGTTGGCGCGGTAGTGGACCTGGCGCCCGACCTCCTGGCGCAGCAACAGCCCCAACGCAGTCATGGCCCGAAGATCACGATGAAGCGATCCCGGCGAAGCACCCGTCAGCCGCGCCAACTCGCGCACGTGGAGCGCTGCCTCCGGGTGAAGCAGCAGCTCACTCAACACCGCGGAGCGAGTCTGGCCAAGAAGGAAGTGGGCGATGGATGACATGAAGCAAATATTGCTCCAATTGAAGCAATAAAGAGAACATTCTAGTCCGTCTTGTGCAGCCAGGATGACGGCGCGATCACCGCCAAGCCGCCCGCGCCCGATCCCTCACCTGCAGCAGCGGTGCGGCGGGCTTCGCGCCTGGCGCGGTACCCGGCGCACCGGCCTCGGGCCAGGTGATGCGCTCGAACTTCTCCGCCATCGCTTCGGTGATAAAGCGAGTACGGCCGGCGTACATGTGCCTGTCGCCGCCACCCCCCTGCTGGGTGACGTAGAACCGGTGCGGCACGATCAGGTGCAAGTGCTCCTTCGCGCGCGTCATCGCGACGTAGAGCAGGCGCCGTTCTTCTTCGAGCTCGTCCTGCGTGCCGGTGGCCATGTCGCTGGGGATGCAGCCATCGACCACGTTGAGCACGTGCACGGCCTTCCACTCCTGGCCCTTGGCGCTGTGGATGGTGGAAAGGATCAGGTAGTCCTCGTCCAGGTGCGGCACGCCCGACTGGTCGCTGGTGGACTGGGGCGGATCGAGCGTGAGTTCGGTCAGGAAGCGCTCGCGGCTTGCGTAGCCCGCCGCGAGGCGCACCAGCTGGTCGACGTCGAGCTTGCGCGTTGGCGCGTCGTCATGGATCCGTTCGAGCTGCGGCAGGTACCACGCCTTCGCCAGTTCCAGATCGGCGGGCCACGCAACCTCCGGGTTGCGCAGCTCGGTGTAGAGCTTCACGAACTGCGCCCAGTCGTCCTTCGCCTGGCCGGGCGGCGCGAACTGCTGCAGCACCTGCGTCGGCTCCGCGGCCTCGCCCATCGCGTCGAGCAGGCGCGCCGCCGTGGCCGGGCCGATGCCCGGAATCAGTTGCGTGACACGGAAACCCGCCATGCGCCCGCGCGGGTTCTGCGCGAACCTGAGCACCGCGAGCACGTCCTTGACGTGGGCAGCCTCCAGGAATTTGAGGCCGCCGAACTTCACGAAGGGAATGTTGCGGCGCGCGAGTTCGAGCTCCAGCGGCGCGCTGTGGGTGCTGGTGCGAAACAACACGGCCTGGCTCTTGAGCGTGCTGCCCGCCTCGCGCTGGCGCAGCACCTGGTCGGCCACCCAGCGCGCCTGCTCGGCTTCATCGGGCACCAGCAGCAGCTGCGCCCGGTGGCTCGATGGCTTGTCGGTCCAGAGGTTCTTGGCGTGGCGCTCGCGTGCTTCGCCGATCACGGCGTTGCTGGCGTCCAGGATCGGCTGCGTGCTGCGGTAGTTGCGCTCGAGCGTGACGACGCGCGCCGGTTGCGTGAACTGGTGCGGAAAGTCCAGGATGTTTCGCACCGTCGCTCCGCGAAACGAGTAGATGCTCTGCGCGTCGTCGCCCACCACCGTGACGCCCTGCCCCGTGGGCTTCATCGCCAGGATGATCTCGGACTGCAGGCGGTTGGTGTCTTGGTACTCGTCGACCAGCACGTGGTCGAAGCGCCCACCCACCTCTTCGGCCAACTGCGGCTCGGCCATCATCTCGGCCCAGAAGAGCAGGAGGTCGTCATAGTCCAACACGTTTTGCTGCTGCTTGGCTTCGACATACGCACCGAACAGTTTCTTGAGCTGGCTTTCCCACTGGCTGCACCACGGGTACGTGTCCTGCAGAACTTTTTCGAGCGGGTCTCGCGTGTTGAGCACGCGTGAGTAGATGCCCACGCAGGTACCCTTGAGCGGGAACCGGTTCTTGGTTTCCGCCAGGCCGATGTCATGGCGCACCATGCCCATCAGGTCTTCGGCGTCGCCGCGGTCATGGATGGTGAAGCTTTCTTCCAGGCCGATGCGCCCCGCGTAATCGCGCAGCAGCCGGGCGCCGATGCTGTGGAAGGTGCCCGACCACGGCAGGTTGGGCAGCGCCTGTGTGGGCGGCAGCCCCAGCGCCTTTTGCAGCACACCGCCGACGCGCCGCTCCATCTCTTGCGCCGCGCGGCGGCTGAACGTGAGCAGCAGCATGCGCTGCGGGTCCGTCCCATGGCGAATGAGGTTGGCCACGCGGTGGGCTAGCGTGTTCGTCTTGCCCGAGCCTGCGCCGGCGATGACGAGCAAAGGCCGCGTATCGCTTGCCGTTTCGCCGGTGCCGTGCATTGCTGCGGCGCGCTGCTCCTCGTTGAGCTGCGCGAGTGGATCGATGGGAGCGGGTGTCGCCTGGGGGTACTGCATTACGGTCCTATCGCCTGTATATTAATACAGTGAACAACATTCTCATAGGGTCCGCTTCCTGGACCGACAAGACGCTGATCGAATGCGGGCGCTTCTACCCGAAGGAGTGCAAGAGCGCGGAGGCGCGGCTGCGCCACTACGCCACGCAATTCCCGATCGTGGAAGTCGACTCGAGCTACTACGGCATGCCCACGCCGGCCAACGCGCAGCTGTGGGCCGAGCGCACGCCGGAACACTTCACCTTCAACATCAAGGCGTTTCGCCTCTTCACGGGCCACCAGACGTCGCCGACGGTCTTGCACAAGGACTTGCAGCAGGCGTTGGGCCCCGACGCGCCCAAGGTGCTGTACTACAAGGACACGCCGAAAGAAATCGCCGACGAGTTGTGGCGGCGATTTTCCGAAGCGGTGGAGCCACTGCGCCAGGCGGGCAAGCTAGGCGCACTGCACTTCCAGTTCGCGCCCTGGCTGCTGCGCAACCGCGAAGGCATGGCTCACGTGGCGCACTGCGTGGAGAAGATGCAAGGCCACCTGCTCGCAGTCGAATTTCGCAACAAGAGCTGGTTCGACGGCGACAATCTTGCCAAGACGGTTGCGTTCGAGCGCGAGCTCGGCGTAGCCCACACCATCGTCGACGGCCCGCAAGGCTTCGCCAACTGCGTGCCTCTCGTGTGGGAAGCCACGCACCCGGCCCTGGCGCTGCTGCGCCTGCACGGGCGCAACCACGACACGTGGAACATCAAGAGCAGCGCTTCGTCGAGCCGCTTCAACTACTGGTATTCGCAGGCGGAACTCGCGGCCATGGTGCCGGAGATCCGCCGCATGGCAAGCCTCGCGGATGCTTTGCACGTCGTCTTCAACACCAACTACGAAGACCAGGGCCAGGTCAACGCCAAGCTGCTGATGAGCCTGCTGAGGTAAACCCGGGGTAAAAGAATGCGTGCGCTCCTGATGAGGAACCCCGGCAGGCTAGACTCATCGAACACTTTTTGCCACGCCGGAGCCCGAATGAAGTTTTCTCCCGTCCTGCCACTGGCGCTGTGCGCTGCCTTGTTTTCGGCAGCAGCCGGCGCGCAGCTGAAGGCGCCCCGCAACGCGGCGCCAGCCCCCGCCGCGGCACCCGCTGCGCCTGCGCCGGCAGCCGCAGCCCCGGCTGCTGCGGTCTCGCCCGAAGTGAAGGAAAAAGAAGCGGCCGGCAAGCTCGCCGCGCACGGCTGGCTGCTGCTGCTGGACCGCCGCGATTGGGGCCGCGCCTGGGAAGGTTCGAGCGCCGTCTTCCGCGCAGCGGTGCCGCTGGCGAACTGGATGGATGGCATCCCCAAGGTGCGCGAAGGCTTCGGTACCTTCGTCGAGCGCACGCCGGCCGAATCGGTCTACAAGACCAAGTTGGAAGGTCGTCCCGACGGCGAATACGTCACCGCGATCTTCCTGTCCAAGTTCGAGAAACGCGAACTGCAGGAAGTGGTGACCGTCGTGCGCGAGTCCGACGGCAAGTGGCGCGTCACCGGGTATTCGCCTCGCTAGGCTTCTTGCCCGCTGGAGTCGTCAGGCCCAGCGGCATGGCGCCCGCGCCCATCGAGCGCGTGGCCAGGCTGGCGCGCGCAACGAACGGGTCTGCCGTCAGCGATTGAACCGCGGGCTGGACTGGCACGGGCGCAGCGGCATGCCGTGCCGGCGGCGCCGCGTTGGTCGCGGCCCCGGTGCGGGCCATCCTGGCGTCGGGCACGAGCCGCTCCACCGTGGTCAGGTGATACCGCAGCGTGGGCAGCGTCTTGTCGATCCAGGCCTTGAGCTGCGGGTCGCGTGTGGCCAGGCTGGCCCTCTCGAACATGTGCACGTTGTCTTGCTGGCTCTTGAGCCCGAGTTCTCCCATGAACTCGCGATCGAATTTGGCGCCCTGCAGCTTCGCAAGGCGGTTGAGAACCTTGCGCTGGTCGTTGGCGAGCATGGGCGCTGCCATGCCACGCACGTGCAGCATGTACTGCAACTCGTTGGATGCAGCCGTATGGTGGTTGATCAGCGTCGCGGCGAACGAACGCACACCGGCGTTGTTCGACTTGGCCAGCGCGAGCCGTGACGCTTCGCTCTCGAACCGGCCTTCGGCCGCTGCGTCTTTCAGGAAGCGCCGCTCGTCGCGCTGCTGGACAGGCATCGATTTGTTCGCGGCGGCAGCGGCCGGCGCGAATATGGCGGGGTTGACGGGGCGCGGCCTGGGGATGACCTGGATCTCGCCCTGCGCCTGCGCCACTGGCGCGAAGCTCGAAACGGCGATCCACGCGACAACGGCAAGAACCCCAGAGTTCGCGCACTTCATGAAAATTCCCTCGGTAGGCCCGCCAGAACCGCCGGCGGCAATGCCTCATCTTGGGCAAGGCTCAGCAGGGCGCGTGTCGGATGCCGCCGCATGGCGGCGTAGGACAGGCCGCGCCCCGCAACTTGCGCAGTCGCGCTTCAGTGCGTGTGCGCGAGATAGCTGACCACGGCGACAAGGCCGATGCCCAGCATCAGCCACGCGACCTGGGCGGCCGTTTCGCGCGCCGAGAGGCGCTTTTGCAATTGCGGAATCAGGTCCGCAAGTGCGACGTAGATGAAGCTGCTGCTGGCGACGACGAGGAAATACGGCAGGTAGTCGTGCAGGCGGTCTACCAGCCACCATCCGGTGAGCCCGCCCAACATCGTGACGGCACCGGCAAGGGAAACCTTCACCAGCGCGATGCGGCGGTTGGGGCTGGAAAGGCGCAGCACCGCCAGGTCGCCGATGTGGTGGGGCACTTCATGCGCCAGCACGGCCAGGGCGGCAACCAGTCCGAGGCGCATGTCAGCCACGAAAGCCGACGCGATCAGGATGCCGTCGCCGAAACAATGGACGCTGTCGCCCGTCAAGACCGCCCAGCCGCCTGAAGGCAGCGGCTGGTGGTGATGGTGGTGATGCCCATCGCCATCGCCATCGCCATCGCCATCGTCGTGGGCGTGGCCATGGGCTTGTTCGTGGCCGTGCTCATGGTGATGTTCATGGCCGTGGTGCCACAGTTCCGCCTTGTCCAGGAGGAAGAAGAACACCAGGCCAATCAGGAGCGTGGCGAAAAGCTCCTTGGCGCCGGCGCTGCTTTCGAACGCTTCGGGCAACAAGTGCATGAACGCGGTGGCCATGAGGGCCCCGGCAGCCAGGCTGAGAAGGTGCTGCGGCCCCAGGGGGGCGGGGCCATCTTTGCCCCGACCGGCCATGAAACCCAGGCCCATCAGGCCGGCGGCGAGCCACACGCTGCCGATGCCCGCGGCCAGGGTGGCTAACAGGATTGCGATCAATGTCATGCTGAACGGTGCGCGTCCGGCATGGACGACTCCAGAAAGTCCTCTCAAGGCGGCTGGGCGCCGGCCTTCTCTGGGGTCATCTTAACAATTGGCCGGCACGGGTTGCCGTGGCGGCGGTGAGGCTGCGGGGTGAAGTGCGCGATTCAGCCTTGCTGGGACTGCGTAATGGCCACTTCGATGATGGGCGCGCGGAATTCCGTGAACGCCCACGATGCGACGGCGGCCAGGCCGATCGTGGCGGCGACGACAGCGTTCTTGATGACGGTTCTGGACAGCTTGCTCATGGGGGACCTCACTCGGTTATTTGACTCTGGAGCACGGACTCATTGTTGGCCCGCGGCGGCGCCTGGCGATAGGTGAATTGCTTAATCAGCCTTCAGCCAAATGCCGAAGGCGCCCGGGCCCACAATGGAGGTTTCGCAACCCACAAAAGGAAAAACCGATGCCCACGATCCGCGTTGAATTGATGGAAGGCCGCACGCCGGAACAAAAGAAGAACCTCGTCGCCGCGCTGACGCAGGCCGTGGTGGACACGCTGGGCGGCAAGCCGGAGTCGGTCGACGTGCTGCTGTTCGACATCAAGCGCAGCGATTGGGCTACGGGCGGACAGCTTTGGTCTGAAAAGCCGTGAAGTCCGCGAGGTCGTCGAACACTAGCGCTGCAAGCTCACCCCGTCGCTCGCGAGGTGATGGCGGTACGCATAGGCGTAGAGGTCAAGGCGGCTGGACACTTCCAGCTTGCTGTAGATCGACGTCAGGTGGTTGCGCAAGGTGTGCTCGCTGATGCACAGGCGCCTGGCGATCACCTTGGCGGGCGCGGATGCGTCGCTCGTCACCGCGGCGATGGTCTGCCGCTCCCGGCTCGTCAAGGTGGCGATTTTCGATTGATCGGGATCGTGGCTAGGGGCTGCTTTCTGGCGTGCCATTTCGAGAAAGATGCGTGCGGTCGCGGCGCGGTCGATCCACAGCTCGCCGCCATGCACCTTCTCGATGGCCTTGAGCAGCAGCGCGGGCGGGTCGTCCATGCGCACCACGCCGCGCACACCCGCAAGCATCGCGTTGTCCAACAGCGTCGTGTCGCTCGAATTCGTCACGACGAGGAGGCGCGCCGAGGTCCGGTGGGCCAGGTCCACGAGCGCGTCGAACTCGTCGTCGCCGTGGATGCCGGCGACCACCAGATCGGCCCCGCTTTGCTGCAGTGATTCGAACGATGAGGCAATCGAGTTCGCACTGCCCGCCAACTCCATGCGAGACGCGGTTTGCACCAGGCGCTCGAGGCCCCAGCAAACCATGGGCGGGGCGATGACAAAAACCCGAATCGGGCTGGTGTAAACACTTGTCATAGCGGACCTTCAATTTAGTTACAACGTTGCGTAATAGTAGGCAGGGCAAAAATTTTCCATGCACTTTGTTGCAGTTTGTTGCAGTCCTTGCGGAAACTATCGACGGCCGGGCTACTCTGCTCGACGGTTCCATCGAGGTTGCTCGGCGGTCGCTATCCAAGGCGGCATGCGCTCCTTGTCCTGGTGCGATCGGGATAAATCGCCTATTTGCGACCGACCGTTCGCCGCCTACATTGAAGACATGGCCGAACACCGCCTTGAAGCCCGTGAAGCGCTCGCGCTGCCCGTGCAGCTCGGCGATGGCACCGCCGCGGTCACGCGCAACATCAGCGCGTCGGGGATGTACCTCGAGATCCCCGGACTTCACCAGCTCGGCGGCGCCGTCGTCTTCGAAATGAAGATTGGCCAAGCGCAGGTGAAGTTCATCGCCGAAGGCACCATCGTTCGCGTCGAGCATCACCAAGGCAGCACGGGTGTTGCCCTCAAGCTGCACACCCAGCGGCTCGAACCTCTCGGCTGAAATTTCCTGAAGTTTTCGCTAGTTCATTTGTCCCAGTCGAATCGAGGGACACCTGTACTAGCGAAATAGGGAGAGTCCGCTCATTCGCGGCCGTCGAACGATTTCTATATTCGTCTCAACCCACTGGCTGACGAAACGTTCGAAATGATCACCCTTCCAGACCTGCCCACGCGCCTCCTGCTTTCACCCGCCGACTTGCTGCTGGCCGTACTGCTGGTGGTTGCCGCCGTGTCCGACTGGCGCACCTACCGCATTCCCAACTGGCTCACGATGGGCGGCGCTCTCGTCGGCCTGGCGCTCAACGCGTTCGTGACCGACGTCGGCGTGCTGAGGTCGCTGGGCGGCCTCGGACTGGGACTGGTCCTGCTGCTGCCGCTGTGGGCGCTGCGTGTGCTCGGCGCGGGAGACGTGAAGCTGATGGCCATGGTCGGCGCCTTCGTCGGCGCGCCGGACGTCCTGGTGGCATTGGCCTTCTCGCTGATCGCGGGCGGCATCGCGGCTGCGGGCTTTGCGTTGTCGCGGCGCAAGGGCTTGCAGATGCTTCGCAACGTGCAGGAGACCTTGGTTGCGAGCGTGGTCACCATCGCCGCGGGCCACGCGCCTTCGCTCGGAGCCATGCCTTCCATCGGCAAGCTTCCCTATGCGATCGGCATTTGCATGGGCTGCGTCACCTGGATCATCTACCGCCATCTCAACTGACCCACAAGGAGACCCTTCATGAGAAACCTCAAGGCCATCGCCTTTTTCGCCCTGGCGATCCTCGTCGGGCTGGCCGCGGCGATCTATGCAGCCGGATGGGTGTCGCAGCGGGCCAACCTCGCGTCGACGAAGGTTGTCGTCGCCGCGGTCGACATCGAGCTGGGCAGCAAAGTCAACCCGCAGATGCTCACTGTGGTCGAGTGGCCGCAGACCTCCGTTCCCGAAGGCGCCTTCCACGACGTCAAGGACGTGCAGGACCGGGTGCTCAAGGTGGGGCTCATGCGCGGTGACGCCGTGCTCGACCGCAAGCTCGCGCCGGCCGGCACGCAGGGTGGACTGTCCGCCGTGATTGCCGAAGGCAAGCGGGCGATGACGGTGCGCGTCAACGACGTCGTCGGCGTCGCCGGATTCGCGCTCCCCGGCAACTACGTGGACGTGATGATCAACGCGCAACAGGACCGCGCGGGCGGCCAGCAGGCGCAGCCGATCAGCATGACCGTCCTCGAGCAGGTGCTGGTCCTTGCGGTCGCCCAGGAGGCGGGCCGGGACGATACGAAGCCGCGCGTCGTGAGCGCGGTCACGCTCGAAGTCACGCCGGGCCAGGCCGAGAAGCTGGACCTCGCCCGAAGCGTGGGCACCCTTTCGCTCGTGCTGCGCAACCAGCTCGACAAGCAAGCCATCACGACGGCAGGCGTGACCAAGGACGATCTGCTGCGCCTGAAGAACGAGGTCGTGCCCACCACCAAGGTCCTCAGCGGGCCCCCGGCCGCGCAGCCCGTGCGCTACGTGCCCCGCCCCGCCGCCGTTGTCAAGGCGCCCGGCACGTGCGTGGAAGTGATCCGAAGCGGCACACGCGCCCTCGAGTGCTTCTGAATCGTCGGACACCCCGATCAACAACACCAACACCACCAGGGAGAGACGCATATGCACTCCGCCACCACCAAGGCAGCGCTTGCTGCCGCCCTCGTCATCGCAACCGCTCCGGCCTTTGCGCAGGCACAGCAGGCACAGCAGGCACAGCAGACCCCGCCGGCACGCAGCGGCTCCGCCCCCATCGCGTCCAGCGCACCGGCGGGACGGCCATGCAGCACCGTCACCGTCGATCCGCCCACCTACCTCACGCTGGGCAAGTCGCGCGTCGTGCGCCTGGACTTTCCCGCCACGCGAATCGTCGTGGGTGGCAGCTCGGGCAGCCGGGCCGGCAGGCCTGTCAACCTGACGCCGACGCCCGGCCAACCTGGTCAGGCCGCCCCGCAAGGCATGCCGGGCGCAGGGTCGGGGGGCGCGTCGACCGACGGGGTGGCCGACACGGAGATCACGCTTCTTGGGCCCAATGAGTTGTTCTTCCTCGGCCGGAAGCCTGGTTCGATGAACGTGGTGCTGCAGGGCTCCGACGGGCGCTGCGTGGTGAAGGACATCGTGGTCACCATCGACCCCGAGGCGCTGCAGGGCCAGCTCGCCGCCCTGATGCCGGAGGAATCCGGCGTGAGGGTTCGCGGGGCGGATAACTCCTTGGTGCTGACCGGCACCGTCAGCGATGCCGTGAAGCTCGACCAGATCCTGACCGTGGCAGCGGCCTATGGCGACAGCAAGAAGCTGGTGAACCTGCTGCGCGTGACGGCACCGCAGCAGGTCATGCTGGAAGTCCAGATCGCGGAAGTCAGCAAGACTTTGCTCGACAAGCTCGGCGCGAGCGTCAATGCGAGGCGAAACGCCAGCAGCGGGCTGAACACGTACTCGCTGATATCGAGTTTCCTCAGCGGTGGCGGAGGACTGCTGCAGGCGCTGCGCATCGGCACCGGAAGCATCACAATAGACGCGCAAAAGGACGACGGCCTGGTCCGCGTGCTGGCCGAGCCCAACATCATGGCCATCAGCGGCCAGTCGGCCAGCTTCCTGTCGGGCGGAAAGATCTTCATTCCCGTCGCGCAGAGCCCGAACAACGCCCTCGGCAGCGGCGGCACCACGATCACGCTCGAGGAAAAGGAGTTCGGTGTCGGCCTGAAGTTCACACCCACGGTGCTGGACGGAAGGATCAACCTGAAGGTGGTCTCGGAAGTGTCCGAGTTGTCGCAGACCGGCACGCCCTTCTCCACCATCAACGGCGTCACGGCGATCCTGCCATCGCTGTCGACGCGCCGCATCGACACAACCGTCCAATTGGGCGACGGGCAAAGCTTCGTCGTGGCCGGCCTGATCAAGAACAACGTGACCGAGGCGCTGAAGCGCGTTCCCGGCCTGGGTGAAGTTCCTGTGATGGGTGCGCTGTTCCGCTCGACCGAATTCCAGACGGACCAGACCGAGTTGATGTTCGTGGTCACGCCCCGCCTGGTGAAGCCCCTCACGGCCGCCGTGATGCTGCCGACGGACAACCACTCGGTGCCCAGCCGCGGCGACGTGATGTTCATGGGTCGCTCGGAGGGCGCCACGCCACCGGCCCGGCCCGCGGGCGCGGCCAACGAGACCATGCCGGTTCCGACCGTCACCGTCGTCGTGCCTGCGTCGGCCACGCCGGTTCAAGCCCCGGTCGAGCCTCCCGCGAATCTCGTGCCGACCGCCAGCACGTCGGCCGTCAGCACCTCGGTCGTCGAGGCCGCACCGCTCCTGCCCGTGTCCGGGCGCCAGTGAACACCGACCCGGAGAACACCATGAACAAACTTCTTTTCGCCCTCCTCGTGCCCGTGCTCCTGGCCGGCTGCGCGACTTCCTCCACCACGCCCAGCTACGACACGCGCTTCGGCAATGCCGTGCGCGAGGCGCGGTTGCGCATGACGCTGAACCCGAACGCCGGGCGCAACCCCGATCCCATCGCCGGCATGGACGGGCGCGCCGCGCACGAAGCGTACGGCCGCTATCACGACTCCTTCAAGGCCCCGCCACCCGTCACCAATGTCATCAACATCGGTGGCGCCGTCGGCGGCGGCAAGAACTAGCGAAGGAGGGACAACGCATGGACTAACCAGCAACATTCCCACACCGCTTCGCCTTCTGTTTGGCGACTTCTCTTCTCAACCCAAGGAAACATCATGGACAAACTCTTTTCCTCCATTCGCTCGTTCGCCCTCGAAGAAGACGGCGCCCAGGTCATCGAATACGCGCTGATCATCGCGGTGGTTTCGATCGCCCTCGTGGTCGCCCTGCGCGGCATCACGAACGGCAATTTCTCCACGTTCATCGCACGGGTGAACAACTGCCTGACGACGACGACGTGCGCTTGACCCACTGCGAAGCCCGACCGGCCACCGGTCGGGTTCCGCGTCCACCTCAAGGAGTCTCATCATGGAAAAGAAGCTCAGTTTCATCCGCTCGTTCGCCATCGAGGACGACGGCGCCCAAGTGATCGAATACGCGCTCATCATCGCCGTCGTTTCGATCGCTCTCGTGGTCGCCTTGCGAGGGGTCGCCAACGGCAACCTCTCCGACTTCATCGCCCGTGTGAACAACTGCCTGACGACTTCCAGCTGCAGCTGAAAGCACATGGAGACAGAAGGAATGATCATGCGCCGCGCCACACGTTACAGCCAGCAGGGAGCGGTCATCGTCACGGTGGCCCTTCTCCTGTTGCTCCTGCTGGGATTCGTCGGATTCGCCATGGACTTCGGCCGCCTGTTCATCGTGAAGAGCGAATTGCAGACCGCGATGGACAGCTGTGCGCTCGCCGCCGCCCAGGAACTGGATCTGCAGCCCAGCGCCATCGACCGCGCCCGCAGCGCGGGCCTCACCGCCGGCAATCTCAACCGCGTCAATTTCCAGTCCGCGAGCTGGAACGGCCAGGGCCAGCTGGTCAACGCGGACATCACATTCAGGGACACTTCGTACGTCTCGACCTCGAATCCCGCCACCGCGCAATACGTGCAGTGCCAGCACGTCCAGCCCGGCGTCCAGATGTGGCTGACGCGAGCCATGGGGGCGTTTTCCGGCGATACGGCGAACTTCCCCAATACGCGCAACGTGATGGCCAGCGCGGTCGCCACACGCGCGCACGGCCAGACCACCTGCCCGATCCCGGTAGCCGCGAAGCCCAGGGCGGGCGGCGTCGCACCGGACTGGGGCTTCGTTCCCGGCGAATGGGTCACCGTGATCACGAGCCAGGGCACCACGCCGGGCGGCTACATCGGTTGGGCGAACCTCGACGGCTCCACCAGCGCGTCCGAAACGCAAGCCGAGATGAACGGAAAGTGCGGCACGCGCGTGAACGATATCTTGGGCACGCCTGGCACCAAGACCACGATCTCCGAGGAATGGAACTACCGGTTCGGCATCTACAAGAAGCTGCCCGACTTCGCCACGGATCCGAGTTACATGCGCCCGGACTTGTCGGGATACGCCTACACGGACAACAACTGGCCGCCCAACCCGGCCAGCCCCAACATCCGCAACGCCTGGAACGGCACGCCGTATGCGGATCCGACCGGCACGGCGCAGAACTTCTCGACCAAGCGCGGCAACTTCGCGGCTTGCGGAACCAGCGTGAACAACTGCGAGTCCGTCCTCAGCGTCAGCCTCAACAGCTTCCAGGACGTGGCCGCGTCGGGCAGCGGATCGAACAGTCACGGACAGTGGGGAACGAACCGGCGCATCGTGACGGTGCCCGTGACCGACAGCGGGAACAGGGTCATCGACTTCATGTGCATGCTGATGCTGCAGCCCCTCAGCATTCCGATGACGGACGTCCAGCTCGAATACCTCGGCAACGCGAGCCTGCCCAGCAGTCCCTGCAGCTTCAGCGGCATGCCAGGCGGCGCCGCCGGCCCGCTCGTCCCGGCCCTCGTGAGATAAGGAGATCGCCATGAGAACCAAGAACAGGCAGGCAGGCGTGGCACTCCTCGAGTTCGCGCTGATCCTGCCGTTCCTGCTGCTGCTCTCGATCGCGGCGATCGAGCTGGGCCGGGCGGTCTGGCAGTACAACGCGCTCACGAAGTCCGTGCGCGACGCCGCCCGCTACCTGTCGCTCCAGACCCCCGGAACGAAAATGACCCAGGCACGCAACCTGGCCGTGTACGGAAATCTCTCCGGCACGGGAACCCCGCTGGCCCCGGGGCTCAGCACCTCTCACGTGCCCAATCCCACCTGGCAGACCGCCGGCAGTGCGCCGGTAATCAATACGGTGCGGGTCACCATCAGCGGCTACACCTTCACGCCCATGCTGGCGAATGCTTTCGGGATGCCTTTCGGGACGCTGACTTACTCCGACGTCTCCGCGACGATGAGGAGCTACCTATGAAACTCTCTCGCAGGAGATTGCAGAAGGGCGCGACGTCCGTCGAGTTCGCCCTGGTCTTTCTCATATTCCTCACCTTCGTCCTGGCGGTCACCGATTTCAGCCGGATGCTCTACACCTGGAACGCGGCGGGCGAAGCCACGCGTGCCGGCGCGCGTTACGCGGCGGTGTGTGACGACACTTTCAACCAGGCCGCCGTGCTGGCGCGCATGCAGAACGTCCTGCCGCAGATCACCACCATCAACGTCCTCTGGGAGGACGAACTGGGCAACACGAGTTGTACCCCGGCCACATGCGCGGGGGTGACCGTGACCATCGTGGGCTTGCAGTACCGCTGGATCTCGCCGATTGCCGGGCTCGCAGCCCTCGCGCCGATGGCCATGCCCACTTTCAAGACCTACTTGCCGCGAGAAATCATGGGACAGGATCCCAACAGCTCGACCATCTGCCCGTGACGAAAGACACGCCATGAAAATCGCCGTCATCTCACCCAACCGAACCCATCTCGACGAAGTGGGGGCTGCCCTCCAGGCCCGCGGCCACGCCACGTTCCTGTACGAAGGCGGAAAGACCCGGATGCGCGAGGTCGCGGAGCGCGAGGGCCCGGACCTGATGCTGGTGGACGGGATGTGCTGCGACGTCGCGGAACTCGCACAGGTCGAATACGTGACCGGGCACTACCCGTCGCTCGCGGTGATCCTCCTGTGCTCGACGCACACGCCGGAATTCCTGATCAATTCCATGCGCGCCGGCGTGCGCGAAGTCCTGCCTTCCCCCGTCGGCCTCGCGGCGCTCGAGGCGGCGGTGAACCGCGTCGCCGCGAAGATGGCGAAAGCCCCGGCCAGCCGCCAAGGCAAGCTCCTGGCTTTCATGCCCTGCAAGGGGGGCGCCGGCGCCACCTTCCTGGCCACCAACCTGGGCTGGCAATTGGCCGAGACGCGCTCCGTCCTGCTGATCGACCTGAACCTCCAGTTCGGCGGCGCGCTCGCGTTTCTGCACGACGGCAGGGCGCCGTCGAACATCGCCGTCGTGGCCAAGGACATCGGGCGGCTCGACGCCTCGCTGCTTGCCGCCAGCGCCGTCAAGGTCGGGCCCAACTACAGCATCCTCGCAGCGCCGGAAGACGTTGCGTACGCCATGGAAGTGAAGCCCGAGCACGTCGACGCCATCCTCGCACTCGCGCTGACTCAGTACGACTTCGTGATCGTGGACGTTCCGCGCTCGCTGGACACCATCGCGATCAAGGCCCTCGACCGTGCATCGCGCATCTTCCCGGTGCTGCAGTCCAACCTCGCGGACCTGCGCAATGCCGGAAAACTGCTGGAGGCGTTCCGCTCGCTGGGGTATTCGCAGGACAAGATCGAATTCATCGCCAACCGCTTCGAAAAGAACAGCGACATCAGCTTCGAGCAGATGCAAAAGTCGCTGGGCTCGGTGCAACTCACCACGGTGCCGAACTCCTGGCGCGAAGTGAACGCGTCGATCAACCATGGCGACCCGCTGCCGAAAAGCGCGCGCGCGAACACCGTGACCCGCCACCTCGTGGACCTCGCGGCCGCGCTCGATCCGCGTCCCGATGAGGCCCGCGCGAGCTTGCTGGACCGGCTTTTCAAGAGGGCATGAACATGAGCACCATCCAGACGATCAACTCCTTCTCGCGCGATGCGGGGGTCACTTCGCTGCGCGAGAAGCTCAGTGCCGGCGCATGGGACGAAACGCAGGACGGCCGCCCCGCATCGAACGACGAGGCCTACAAGCTCCTGAAAAGCCAGATCCACCTCCAGGTGCTGGAGATGTTCGACCTGGCCGTGCTCGAAGGGCTGGCGCCCGACGCGCTGCGCCGCGAGATCGCGCTGATGGTGGAGCGGCTCCTGCAAGACCGGCAGGCCGTGATCAACGACCTGGAACGGGCGTCGCTGATCCGGGACATCCAGCATGAGATGCTGGGGTTCGGCCCGCTCGAGCTGCTGATGGCGGATCCGACCGTGTCGGACATCCTGGTCAACTCCTACCGTCAGATCTTCGTCGAACGGCGCGGCCGCCTCGAGCTCACGAGCGTCACGTTCACCGACGAGAAACACCTGCTGCGCATCATCGACAAGATCGTGTCGCTGGTCGGTCGCCGCATCGACGAATCGAGCCCGATGGTGGATGCGCGCCTGCCCGACGGCTCGCGCGTGAACGCGGTAATCCCACCCGTTGCGATCGACGGGCCCATGCTCTCCATCCGGCGCTTCGCCCACATCCCGCTGAAGATGGAAGACCTCGTGAGCGACCGGCTCAAGACCGTCACGCCGGAGATGGCGAAGATGCTCGAGGCCCTCATCAAGTCGAAGGTGAACATCCTCATTTCCGGCGGCACGGGCGCCGGCAAGACGACCCTTCTCAACATCCTCTCGGGGTACATCCCCGAAGCGGAGCGCGTCGTGACCATCGAGGACGCCGCGGAACTGCAGATGCAGCAGCCGCATGTCGTCCGCATGGAGACACGCCCGATGAACATCGAGGGCAAAGGGGAAATCACCCAGCGCGCCCTGGTCCGCAATGCGTTGCGCATGCGCCCCGACCGCATCGTGATCGGCGAGGTGCGCGGCGCGGAGGCGTTCGACATGCTGCAGGCCATGAACACGGGCCACGAAGGCTCGCTCACGACCATCCATGCCAACACGCCGCGCGACGCTGTCGCCCGCCTCGAGAACATGATCGGCATGGCGAACTTGAACCTCCCCCACAAGGCGGCGAGGCAGCAGATCGCGTCCGCCATCTCGGTGGTGATCCAGGTGCTGCGCCTGATCGACGGCCGGCGCAAGGTGACCAGCATCCAGGAGATCACCGGGATGGAGGGCGAGGTCGTCACGATGCAGGAACTGTTCGCCTTCCGGCACACCGGCATGGGCCAGGACGGGCAGGTCCAGGGCCACTTCCAGGCAACGGGCGTGCGGCCGAAGTTCGCCGACCGGCTGCGCGCCTTCGGCCACGTCTTGCCCGACGCCATGTTCGACCCATCCCGGCACTTCGACTGAAGGGGCACACCATGCTTCCCTCCTTCCTTGGCAGTTCTTTTCTCGTGCTGAGCGTGTTGGTGTTCGTCGCCTTCCTGCTTCTCACCGAGGGCATGTACACGGTGTGGCGCTCGCATCGGGGGCCGGAGGCCGTGAAACTCAAGACGCGCCTGCACGCGCTTTCGGCGACTCACGACCACTCGGCCGAGACCGGGCTGCTGCGCCAGCGGATGCTGAGCGAGCTGCCGCCGATGCAGCGGCTGCTCGAGAGCATGCCGCGCATGCGGGCCCTGGACCGCGTCATCCTGCAATCGGGCCTGAACTGGACCGTCTCCACGCTGCTGCTCGCCTGCATCGGCTTCTTCCTTGTCGCGTGGTTCATCGTCAGCTCGCCCCTGCATCAACCCTTGCTGATGGGCGCCGCGGCGGGGGTTGTGGTGGGTGCGTTGCCGCTCCTCTACTTGAAGTACAGGAGAACCCAGCGGCTGCGCAAGTTCGAGCGGCAATTGCCCGAGGCGCTCGACCTGATCACGCGGGCCTTGCGATCCGGCCATGCCTTTTCGGCGGCACTGAAGATGGCGGGCGAAGAGATGGCCGAGCCGATCGCGAGCGAGCTGGCCACGGTTCACGACGAAGTCAACTTCGGCGTCTCGCTCGAACAGGCGCTCACCCACCTGAGCGAACGCGTGCCGCTCACCGACCTGCGCTACTTCGTCGTGGCGGTGCTGCTCCAGCGGGAATCGGGCGGCAACCTGACCGAGATCCTGACGAATCTCAGCCAGTTGATTCGCGAACGCCTCAAGCTGTTGGGCAAGGTGCGCGTGCTGTCGTCGGAGGGGCGGCTCTCCGCGTGGATCCTTGCGATCATGCCGTTCTTCCTGGCGGGCGTGATGAACCTCGTCAACCCCGACTTCATGCGCCCGTTGTGGACCGACCCGATCGGGCATTCCATCATCAAGTGGACGCTGGGCATGATGCTCGTCGGCATTCTGATCATGCGCAAGATCGTCAAGATCCGCTACTAGGAGCCCACCATGCTGCTACTCAGCTCCCTGATCTTCCTGACCCTGATGTGCATCGTGGGCGGTGCCTACTTCCTGCTGGCGCCCACGCGGGCCGAGCAGCGCTTGCAGACCTTCGCCCCGCAGAAGGAAAAAAGCAACTGGACCGAGACCATCTCGAAGCTCGCGGGCCCACTCGCGAAACTGTCGACGCCCGAGGGCGATTGGGAGAACTCTCCGCTGCGCCTGCGCTTCATGCATGCGGGCGTGCGCGATCCCGACGCCAGGCTGACGTACTTCGCCGCCAAGACGATCTTGCCGCTCCTCCTGGCCGGCTTTACCTACGTGATGCTGCGCCGCATGAACGAAAGCGAGACCCTCACGCTGACCTTCTACGTCCTGGCGGCGGCGCTGGTCGGCTGCTACATCCCCAACCTGGCGGTGGCCCTCGCCGTCCGCTCGCGCCAGCGGGAAATCTTCGAGAACTTTCCCGATGCCTCCGATCTCATGCTGGTCTGCGTCGAAGCGGGCATGGGCCTGGACGCGGGACTCACGAAGGTCGCCGACGAGATGAAGCGCAAGTCGGTGGCGCTCGCCGAGGAACTGCACCTGACGAACCTCGAAATCCGCGCGGGCGGGGCCCGCGAGAAGGCGCTTCGCAACCTCGCCCTGCGCACGGGGGTGGAAGAAGTCGGCACGTTCGCGACGATGCTGACGCAGGCGGACAAGTTCGGCACGAGCATCGGCGAGTCGCTGCGCGTCTTTTCGGATGACCTTCGCCACAAGCGGCGCATCCGCGCGGAAGAGATGGCCGCCAAGGTGCCGACAAAGCTGCTCATCCCGCTTGTGACCTGCATCTTCCCGGCGGTGATCATGGTGATCCTGGGGCCGGCGGTGATCCAGATCATCCGCACGATCATGCCCATGCTGAGCGTCGGGGGGTGAATCGTGGCGATCGACAACGAACTCAGTGCCGGCGGGCTTACGCGCCCGGCCACCGGGGCGAGCACGAGCTGGTTGTTTTCGTGGCCCCTTCTGGCCGGCGCATTCGCCTACCTGTACGCCCTCCACCAAGGCAAGGAACTGCTTCTCGACGGCGATACGTACTGGCATATCGCCACGGGGCAGTGGATCCTGCGCCACCGGTCGGTTCCCGATGGCGACCTGTTCTCCCACACGATGCCGGGTGCCGCCTGGACCGCGCACGAGTGGCTGTCGGAGGTCGTCCTGGCTGCCGCCCACGACTGGGGTGGCTGGGCGCTTGTCGTCTCCGTCACGGGCATCGCGTTCGCGCTCACCATCGGGCTGCTGACGCGGGCCCTTCTCAAGTGGCTCGAACCCATCTATGCCCTGCTGTTCGCCGGGCTGGGGCTCGCAATGACCAGCGGGCACCTTCTCGCGCGTCCGCACATCATCGCGCTGCCGATCCTGATGCTGTGGACGATCGAGCTGGTGCGCGCGAGCGAGGCGCGGCGCGCGCCGGCCTGGTGGATGCTCCCCATGATGACGGTCTGGGCCAATCTGCACGGCGGGTTCACGCTCGGAATCGCACTGGCTGGCGCGGTCGCGCTCGAAGCGCTGATCAATGCCGGCCCCGAGCGGCGTCTGGCCACCATCAAGTCCTGGGGCATGTTTCTGGTTCTGGCGGTGGCGTGTTCGCTTGTCACGCCGCACGGCGCGCAGGGCATCCTGTTTACCTTGCACGTGCTGAATCTTGGCTTCGTGCTCGAACGGGTCGGCGAATGGCGGTCCCCGAGCTTCAGCACGTTCAACACTTTCGAGCTCTGGTTGCTGGGAGGAATCGCGCTGGTGATGCATCAGGGACTGCGGCTTCCGCCGATGCGCCTCGTGCTGCTCGTGGGCCTGCTGCACCTCGCACTCAAGCATGTGCGTTACGTCGAACTGGTGGGGCTGCTGGCGCCGCTCTTCATCGCAGGCCCGTTCGGCGCGCAGTGGGCAGCCCGCCAAGACCGTGAGGGCAAGGGCCGGGGCGAAGTCGCGGCACTGGACCGCTTCTTCCAGCGGCTGGCGGCGCCCGCCAGCAGATTCGCGCTGCTTGGGGGCTGCCTCGCCCTCGTCCTCGTGTCCGCGTTGAACGCACGCATGCGCCCTCTGGAACTGCCGGACACGGTCGTGCCCGCGGCTGCCCTTGACGCGGTGGCGAAGGCCGGTGTCAAGGGGCGGGTGCTCAACAGCTACAGCGCGGGCGGCTACCTCATCTACCGCGGCATCCCGGTATTCATCGACGGCCGGGCCGACATGTACGGGGAGCAGTTCATGAAGGCCTATGTCTACGCCATGGAACAGCGCACGCCCGGCGGCCTTGAAAAGCTCCTTGCGCAGTACGACATCGGCTGGACCTTGCTGGAGCCGGAAAACTCCACCAACGCCGTGCTGGACCGCTTGCCGGGCTGGAAACGGCTGTATGCCGACAAGGTTGCGGTGGTCCACGTGCGAACGCCCGCGCCGAACGCGGCCGACGGTCAACGCTGAACAGGTGAAGGAGGTGAACTCATGACATCCATTGCCCGTGCCGCCCGCACACCTGCCGAACTCGCCATCGTCGTTCCCTGCTACAACGAGGAGGCGGTGCTCGCGGAAACCTGTGCTCGGCTCCTCGCGCTGCGCGAAAGGCTGGTCGCGGCGCACAAGATCTCCCCGCGGAGCACCGTCGTTTTCGTGGACGACGGCAGCCGTGACCAGACCTGGGACATGATCGACGGGTGGGCGCGTGAGGGCGGCCCCGTGATGGGGGTCAAGCTGTCCGCCAACTGCGGCCACCAGAGCGCCCTGCTCGCCGGGCTGACCGCGGCCCGCGGCGATGCGGCCGTCACCATCGACGCCGACCTGCAGGACGACGAAGCCGCGATAGAGAGCATGGTGGACGCCTTCCACGAGGGCGCCGAAGTCGTCTACGGTGTGCGCGCGCGACGGGACGCCGACACGTGGTTCAAGCGCTCGAGTGCCCGGGCCTTCTACCGGCTGATGGCAGGCCTGGGTGTGCGCACCGTTCACGACCACGCGGACTATCGCCTGCTCAGCCGGCGGGCCATCGGGCACCTGCACCGGTTCAAGGAGGTCAACCTCTTCCTGCGCGGTGTCGTGCCGCTGCTGGGGCTGCGAAGCGTCGTTGTCCGCTATGACCGCCGCTCGCGGTTTGCCGGTGAGTCCAAGTACCCCATCCTCAAGATGCTGGAGTTCGCGTTGAACGGCATCACGTCGTTCTCGATCGCGCCGCTTCGCGCCATCACGGCCACGGGGTTCCTCGTCGCCTTCGGCTGCATCCTTGCCGCGGCCTGGGCGCTGACGGCAAAGTTCGGCGGGGACGCCCTGCCAGGATGGGCGTCGACGACGCTGCCCATCTATTTCCTCGGCGGCATCCAGCTCGTCTGCGCCGGGGTCATCGGCGAGTACGTGGGAAAGACCTACATGGAAGTCAAGCAGCGGCCGCGGTTCCTGATCGAGGAAATCTCCGGCCGGGACGTGGCGGCCCCGGCCGAGCCGGCTCGCCATCGCGCTTCCAGCCCAGGGCAGGCCATGCCAGCCGCCCGTTCCATGGGCGTGCGACCCGCCGTGCACCGGCCCCACACCCCGCGAGGCTTCGGCGCCACGCGTGCCGCGAAGGGCCGCGCCGCCTGAATCGCTGTATCAAGGCCAACCGACATGCCATCCAGAACCGCGAAGAGCCTCCAGGCCGAGTTCGACCTTCTGGCCGACGAATACCACGAGCTGCATCGTGCGAACATCGCCATCACGGGCGAGGGGCCGGAGTACTTTTCGGAGTACAAGGTCGCCGACCTCGCCGATTTCGTGCGTGGGAGCGGAGCCCCCGCGGCACGGATCCTGGATTTCGGAAGCGGGATCGGCAACTCAGTGCCCTTCTTCCGCAAATACTTCGGCGAAAGTATCTTGAATTGCGCGGATGTTTCGAGCCGCAGCATCGCCGTTGCTCGCTCCCGGTTTCCCGGCAGCGAGCGCTACCTCCAGGTCGAAGAAGGCAGCATCCCGTTGCGCGACCAAAGCAACGACCTCGTGTTTTCGGCCTGCGTCTTCCACCATATTCCGCACGAGGAACACGACCACTGGCTCGCCGAACTGCGGCGGCTCACACGGCCCGGCGGACTGCTCGCCATCTACGAGCACAATCCGCTCAATCCGCTGACCGTCCATGCCGTGAGGACGTGTCCCCTCGATGTGAACGCCTGTCTGGTCGGCGCCCGGGCGCTGCGCCAGCGCGCGTTGCGGGCCGGTTGGAGGCACGTTCGCATCGACTACAAGGTCTTCTTTCCCTCCATGCTCAAGGTGCTCCGCCCGCTCGAGCCTCGACTGGGCTGGCTCGGCCTCGGCGCGCAGTACCGCCTCATCGCGACTGCACCCCTGTGACAGCATTGATTGACCAAGCCATCCGGTTCGCCGCCGTCGGGGCCGCCAATACGGCCATCGGCTTGCTCGCCATCTACGGGACCATGTACCTCTTCGGCACGGACCCCATCACTGCCAATGCCATCGGATACGCCATCGGGATGGCCTGCAGTTTCACGCTGAACCGTTCGTGGACTTTCGCCAGCCGGCAGCCCGTCGCCCGGGTGCTGCCCAGATTTCTCCTCGTTGTCGCTGCAGCGTATCTCTTGAACCTGGCCACTGTGGTCGGGGTCATTTCGCAGGCGCACATGAACCCCTACCTGGCTCAGGCGCTCGGGGTGGCGGTCTACACGGCCGTTGCGTTCATCGGCTGCCGCGTGTTCGTCTTCGGGCATGAAGCGCCGATGCGAAGTGCACGGTGATAATGGGCCATGGCTTCCGCGAGTTCATCCCCATGCCCCAGCCCCTGCGCCTCTGCCTTCCCTTGGCCCTCTTCACCACGCTCAGCGCCTGCGCCCAGCAGCCCCCTCAGGTGCCCGCCGCACCGCGTCCACCCGTGATCGCGCCCAATGAGTGCAACGACGCCGCCGCGCAGTTCGCGGTGGGCAAGATTGCCGACGCGAAGCTGGCCGAAGAGGCTCGGGTGCGCGCCAGTGCGCTGCGGGTGCGCATGGTCCGCCCCGGCCAGATGGTCACGATGGAGTTCGATGCGAGCCGGCTGACGATCGAGGTCGACGCCGGTGGAAAGGTCGCGAGCGTCCGCTGCGGGTAAACCTGTCGCGTTCCAGCACCTCGCGTCGCGTCAGGCGGTACGCGGCAGAGCCGATCTCTGTGGCGGCTGAGATTCTTGGACCGGGGTCGGGCGCGCCTTGGCGCGCTTCGTTGACTGACTCGCCGGACCTGTCCGAGCAGAGCGGCCTTAGGCGCTCTGTGAGTTGTACGGCGCCGGCCCCGGGCCAAGAATCTCAGCGGAGTCGGCGCGAAGCGACGACCGCCACAGTGTGAGGCCCTGCCGCGTACCGCCTGACGCGACGCGAGGTGCCACGAATGCAACCCGCGCAGACCAGAGCTCAGTGCGCCTTTTCCCAATTCTCGCCAACGCCGATTTCCGCCAGCAACGGAGCGCGCAGCTCCGCGACGCCTGCCATCAAGCGCGGGACCTCGGTACGCACCCACTCGACCTCGTCCTCGGGCACTTCGAACACCAGTTCGTCGTGCACCTGCATGATCATCTTGGTGCGGCGCTTTTCGGCGTCCAGCACATCCTGCACCTTGACCATCGACAGCTTGATCAGGTCGGCCGCCGTGCCCTGCATCGGCGCGTTGATCGCCTGGCGCTCGGCGCCGCCGCGGCGCGGGCCGTTGGGTGAATTGATCTCGGGCAGGTACAGGCGACGGCCGAACACCGTTTCGACGTAGCCCTTGCTCTTGGCCGTCATCTTCGTCTCGTCCATGTAGTTCTTGACGCCGGGATACCGCTCGAAATAGCGCTGGATGTAGTTCTTGGCCGCCGTGTTGTCGATGCCCAGGTTCCGCGCCAGGCCGAAGCTGCTCATGCCGTAGATGAGACCGAAGTTGATGACCTTGGCGTAGCGGCGCTGCTCGCTCGACACGTCGCCCGGGGCGACGCCGAACACTTCCGCCGCCGTGGCGCGGTGCACATCCATGCCTTCCTTGAACGCACGCAGCAGCGCTTCGTCTTCGGACAGGTGCGCCATGATGCGCAGCTCGATCTGGCTGTAGTCGGCGCTGGCGATGAAGTGGCCAGGCGCCGCGACGAAGGCTTCGCGCACGCGCCGGCCTTCAGCCGTCTTGACCGGGATGTTCTGCAGGTTGGGATCGTTGCTGGACAGCCGGCCGGTGATCGCCACGGCTTGCGCGTAATGCGTGTGGACGCGCCCGGTTCTCGGATGCGCCATCTGCGCGAGCTTGTCGGTGTAGGTGCCCTTGAGTTTGGACAAGCCGCGATGCTCCAGCAGCTTCGCGGGCAAAGGGTAGTCCTCGGCGAGCTTTTCCAGCACCTCCTCGTCGGTGCTGGGCACGCCGCTGGGCGTCTTTTTCACGACCGGGAGGCCCAGCTTGGTGAACAGGATCTCGCCGATCTGCTTGGGCGAGCCCAGGTTGAACGGCTGGCCCGCGAGGTCATGCGCCTCCTGTTCCAGCTGCATCATGCGCTGGCCCAGCTCAGTGCTCTGCTTGGCGAGCATCGGCCCGTCGATCAGCACGCCGTTGCGCTCGACGCGGTACAGCGCCTCGCTGCTTCGGATCTCCAGTTCGTAGATGAAACGCAGCTTGCTGTCGGCCTGCACGCGGGGCCACAGGGCCAGATGCACGTCCAGCGTCTGGTCCGAGTCCTCACACGAGTACTCGGCCGCCTTGTCCACCGCCACCTGCGAAAACGAGATCTGGTGCGCGCCCTTGCCGGTGAGGGATTCGTAGTCGATGCCGCTGCGGCCCAGGTGGCGCTCGGCCAGGCTGGACAGGCCGTGCGGCTTGTGCACTTCGAGCACATAGCTTTGCAGCATCGTGTCGTGGGCATAGCCCTGCACCTCGATGCCGTGGTTGGCGAACACGTGGCGGTCGTACTTGACGTGCTGGCCCAGCTTCAGCTTCGCCGGGTTCTCCAGCCAGGGCTTGAGCTTCGCGAGCACCTCTTCGCGCGGCAGTTGCTCGGGCGCGTCGCCGTAGCTGTGCGCCAGCGGGATGTACGCCGCCTCGCCGGGCTTCACGCTGAACGACACGCCCACGATCTCGGCAATCATCTCGTCGAGCGAACTGGTTTCCGTGTCCACCGCCACCAGCTCCGCCGCCTCGATCTTCGCCAACCACTCATCGAGTTGCGCCCAGGTGAAGATGGTGTCGTACTGCAGGTTGCTGGCCTGCGAAGCGCCCGAGAGGTCGGGCTCGTCGAACAGGCCACCCGTGTCGCCGGGGCCGACCTTCTTCTTGCTTTTGTGCTCCTGCGCCAGTTCCGGCGGCACGTCGTGCGTCTCGAGCTGCTTGACCAGCCCCTTGAAGCCGTACTTGTCGTAGAAGGCCTTCAGGCCTTCGGTGTCCTGGCCCTCGGTGACCTTGATGTCGTCCAGCGAAGGCAGGCCGGGGATGTAGTCCGTCAGCTCGCAATCCTTCTTGATCGTCAGCAGCGCGCGGCCCTTGGGCAGCCAGTCCAGGGCTTTGCGCAAGTTTTCGCCAACGGCGCCCTTCACTTCGGCGGCTCGCTCCACCAAAGCGTCGAGCGACCCGTATTCCTGCAGAAGCTTCACGGCCGTCTTGGGGCCGACCTTGTCGACGCCCGGCACGTTGTCGACCGAATCGCCCACCAGTGTCTGGTAGTCGACCATCAGCCGCGGGGGCACGCCGAATTCGGCTTCCACACCGGCGACGTCGCGTTTGCGGTCGTTCATGGTGTCGATCACCGTAACGTTCTCGTTGACCAGCTGGCTCAGGTCCTTGTCACCGCTGGAGATGATGGTGTCGAGACCGCGCTCGGTGCCCATGCAGGCCAGCGTGCCGATCACATCGTCGGCTTCCACGCCGGGGATGTTCAGCACTTTCCAGCCCAGGAGACGCACGACCTCGTGGATCGGGTCGATCTGCAGCCGCAGGTCCGGCGGCATCGGCGAGCGATTGGCCTTGTACTCGGGGTACAGCTCGTCGCGGAAGGTCGGCCCCGGCGCGTCGAACACGCACACCACATAGTCGGCCAGCACGTCCTTGCGCAGCTTTTGCAGCATGTTGATCATGCCGCGGATGGCGCCGGTCGCCGGGCTCGCCGGGTCGCCCGGCACCGCGCGCAGGTCGGGCATGGCATGGAATGCGCGGTACAGGTAGCTGGAACCGTCCACCAGCAGCAGCACCGGTCGCTTTTCGTTAGGGGTCAACTCGCTCATGGCAGGCATTGTGCCCTTGGCGGCGGCCCCTTCTTGTCAGGCTCTTACAATCCCCCCCATGCACCCGAAGTTCCTGCTCCTCCTCCCGCTGGTGGCCTGTACGGCATTGGCCGCCCAGCCCGCGCCGGCACCGGCGCCCGCGCCGCTCGTGGCGGAGCAAGCCACGCCGGATGGCCGCAAGAACCAGAAGGTCGAACTCATCCGCGTCGAGGATGACGCCGTGGTGATCGACGAGGTGCGCTACGCGGGGCAGACGGAAAGCATCAAGGTCCAGCCCAAGGGGCGTGCCCCCGCGTATGAAATTCAGCCGACCGGCCGGCGCGTCTGGAACGTCTTCAGCTTCTGATGGCGGTCTTTACCGAAGTCTCCGAGGGCGAGGCCAGCGAGCTCGCGCGCGCGCTGCAGCTCGGCGAGCTGCGCGAGTTGCGTGGCATCCAGGGCGGCATCGAGAACACAAATTACTTCCTGACAACCGAGCTCGGCGAGTACGTTTTGACGCTGTTCGAGCGGCTGACGCAGGAGCAGTTGCCCTTCTACCTGCACCTGATGAAGCACCTGGCGCAGCGCGGCATCCCCGTTCCGGAGCCGCACGCACTGCCTGCGAGCGCTTCAGCGGGCAACCCGGACGGCCAGCTGCTGCACCAGGTCTGCGGCAAGCCGGCCGCCGTGGTGGACAAGCTGTGCGGCAAGAGCGAACTGGCGCCCACACCGGCCCACTGCGCGGGTGTGGGCGAGATGCTGGCGCGCATGCATCTCGCAGGCCGCGACTTTCCGCTCAACCAGCCCAACTTGCGCGGCCTGCCCTGGTGGAATGAAACCGTGCCGGTGGTGCTGCCCCACGTGGACGAGAGCCAGGCCGCCCTGCTGCGCAGCGAGCTGGCCTTCCAGAACCACGTGGCGACGACGTCCGCCTACGCCGCCCTGCCGCGCGGCCCGGTGCACGCCGACCTTTTCCGTGACAACGTCATGTTCGAAGAGGGCCGGCTGACGGGCTTCTTCGACTTCTATTTCGCGGGCGTCGATAGCTGGCTGTTCGACCTGGCGGTGTGCCTGAACGACTGGTGCATCGACCTGGCCACGGGCGCGCACGACGAGGAGCGCGCCCGCGCCTTCCTGGACGCCTATACGGGCGTGCGGCCCCTGGCACGCGCGGAGCGCGAGCTGCTCCCCGCGATGCTGCGCGCCGGCGCATTGCGCTTCTGGATCTCGCGCCTGTGGGACTTTCACCTGCCGCGCGAGGCCGCGATGCTGCAGGCGCACGACCCTGCCCACTTCGAGCGGGTGCTGCGCCAGCGGGTGCGCCAGCCCGTGAGCGCCTGACTTCAGTCCCAGCACACCGCCGAACATCGGCGCTTGCGTTAAATTTGTCACGCATCCCGTCCCGCCGCGGCGTCCGCGCCGCAATGAACCCGCCTCCAAAGCGACTGCCGTAACGTATCTCCCATGAAACTCAACATCGTTCCCGCGGGCACCGGCATCCAATGGGTCAAACTCGGTATCAGAACCTTCCTGAAGCAGCCTTTGGCTCTCACAGGCCTGTTCTTTCTCTATTGGGCGGCAGCGTTCCTGCTGCTGGTGCTGCCGCTCGTCGGGCCCATCCTGGCGCTGGCCACCATGCCGATCTCGACGCTGGGGATGATGATCGCGAGCCACGAAGCCGTGGAAGGGCGGTTTCCCATGCCCCGCGCCGTCGCCGCCCTCTTTCGCGCCGGCCGGAAGCGCCTGCTGGCCCTGGGGCTACTGGGGCTCATCTTCGCGGGCGTCATGATAGGCCTGATGGCGCTCGTGCCGCTGATGGTGGACGTGTCGCAACTTCGGACGACCGTGACGCCCGAGACGATGACGCCCGAAATCGCGGCGCAGGTGCTGACCGCCATGTCGGTCGCGGCTCTGTTGTACCTGCCGATCTCGCTGATGTTCTGGCACGCCCCTGCCCTCGTGTACTGGCACGGCGTCTCGCCGGTCAAAAGCCTCTTCTTCAGCGTCGTGGCGTGCCTGCGCAACGGCAAAGCGCTGCTTCTGTTCGGCCTGGCCTGGGCCGCCGTGGTGTTCGCCGCGTTGATGGTCATGGCAGTGCTATCGCTGGTGACGGGCCAGCTGGTGGCCGCCTTCGCGTTCCAGCCCCTGGTGCTCATGATCTCGGCCATGTTTTCCACCTCGCTGTATTTCACCTTTCGTGATAGCTTCGTCGCCACCTCGGACCCCGCCCAACCATCCCCCGGAGAGCCCACATGACACAGCACTTCCTGCAAGGCCGCACTGAACAAGAGGTACTGTGGTTCCAGCGCCGCAGCTTCCTGCAGGCCGCGGCTGCGTGGACCGGGTTGGGCGGGTTCACGGCGGCCCAGGCGCAGTACCGCAGCAACATCGTCGAACTGCGCGGCGACGCGCTGATCAACGGGCAACGGCTCAACCCGCAGCAGACCATCCAGACCGGCGACAACCTCGAGACCGGGCCGGGCTCGCAACTGGTCTTCGTGATCGGCACCTCGTCTTTCCTGGTGCGCCAGAACACGCGCTTCGCGGTGCAGCGCGGCAACACACTCAACGCGGTGAGCGTGTTGCGGCTGCTGACCGGCGCCGTCGCGAGCGTCTGGGGCCGGGGCAACACGCGGCAGATCGTCACGCCCACGCTCACGGCGGGCATCCGCGGCACCGGCGTGTACACGGAAGTGTTTCCCCAGCAAAGTTACCGGAGCTACTTCTGCAACTGCTACGGCACGGTGGACATGAATGCGGGGCCTGACAAGACCACCTCGCGATCGGACTACCACCAGGCGTTCTGGGGCGAGGCGGAGCCCAAGAACGGCCGCTCCCTCACGCCCGCCAAGGCCATCAACCACACCGACGAGGAGCTGGAATACCTGGCCAAGCTGGTCAACCAGCGCACGGCCTGGGAGATCTCGGGCAAGAAAGGCGAGAAGGACGGCTCGGGTTACGGGGAAGAAAAGCCAGCAGGCGCGCAGCCGACGAAATGAGCAAAGCCCCGCGATGCGGGGCTTTTTCTTTTGGCTGTCATTGCGGACTCGATCCGCAATCCATGACCCCGAGTTTGGTGTTCGTAGGCCGCGCGGCAAAGCTGTGCGTGGACGGGCTGCGGCGCGAATGAAGCCCAGGCGCCCGCGGTGGGCGGTCTTGCGGCCCAGCGTCGCTTGCGACGCGACCGTTTCATGCTCGCAAAACTTGTTTGAGCGGAGCAAGGCGGAGTGAGTTGTTTTGCGTGGGGCCGCAAGACCGTTCAGCGCGGGGACTCCGTCAGGAGCTTGCGACAGCAAGCGATGCCGGACGCCGTAGCCATCGCGCCGCGGCCCGGCCATGCACGGCGTTGCTGCGCGCGGCCCACGAGCGCCCAAAGTGAATGCGGGTTCATGGATTGCGGATCGAGAGTCCGCAATGACAGCCGGGATGACAGCTGCCGCTAGTTCTTCGCCTTGTACTCGGCGATCGACTTCGCCAGGTCGGCGTATTCCTCGCAGGTCTTGTTGCCGCAGATCTTCTCCAGCTCCACCAGGTGCTTTTCCGCTTCGGCGGGCTTCTTGTCCATCAGGTACGCCTCGCCGATGTACTCGTGGGCGCCTTTGTGGCGCGGATCGAGCCTGAGCGCCGTGCCGTAGTGCTCGAAGGCCTTCGCGAGGTCGGGCGTGGCACGTTTGCGGTAGCTGTAGCCGAGCAGGTTATGGACATCGGCATTGCGTGGCTCCTCGCGCGCGGCGGCGTTCAGCTCCGACATGGCGCGGCTCCAGTCTTTGGCACCGATGGCTTTGCGCGCGGCCGCCAGGCGCTCCTTCGCCGACGGACCCGCGGGCAGGCTCGGGTTGCTGCCCGGCGTGTCGGCGGCGTGGGCCATGAAGGCTGCGGCGGCCAGGGCCGCGAGAAGATATTTGGGATTCATTGCGATCTCTCCTGTAGTGGAACTGGATAAACGCCGCGCCGCGGCCTTTGGATGCGGCACTAAATCACGCTGCACGCCGCTCATTGTGCTTCCACCCGAAATAGCGAGCTTCGAGCCGCTAAGCGAACGAGGTTGCCCCAACGCGGACTGTCAGACCTGACAGGTTGTGGCGCCGCGCGTTGCGGTGTAGCCTTCGCCGCGCCAGCACTGCATGGCAAAAGAAAAAGGGGAGGGGTCATGACGGATGCGTCGATGCGGGCGGCAGCCTGGGCTGCTCCTGGAAAACTTCGCGTGCTCGGGGGCGTCGCGTTGCATGCGCTGCTCGGGTGGAGCGCCGTCTGGCTGCCTTCCACGACATCGGGTGCTTCTCGTGACTGGCTCTGGGGCGCCGCAGGCGCGGTGGTGCTTGGCGGCCTCCGGCTGGCCGCTGCGCGATGGCCCGCGGCGCGCCCGGCCTCTTCCTCATTGGTGCGTTGCGCTTTGGCCCTGTGCGCAGCCGCTTCCATCGACTTTTCCATCAGCGCTCCCGATCGCCTCCTCAGCGTGTGCAGCGCGGACACCTCCTGGGACGCGCAGTTCACGTCTCTGATCGAGCACCTTGGGGCGTGTCCCGTCAGTGGCGCCGCGATGGTGGGGCTGGTCTTGTTCGAGTTCACCGGCGGGCAAGGCCGCGCGAGCTTCTTTCGCGCGGCGCTTGCAGTCGCCGCGATGCTCGCGGCGATGTCGTTCGCCATGGGGGCCTTGCCATGGCTCGCACGCAGCATGCAGTGGCCCTGGACCGCCGACGCTCTCGTCTTTTCGATGATCTGCAGCATGTTGCTGTTGCACCTGCTGCCCCTACAACCACAGAGGAGGAATGAAGCATGCCCCTATCGAGAATTCCCGGCCTGACCGGCAGGCGCAGCGCGCGCACCATGGCGGCTCTGGCCGTGGCGCTGGGCTGCACGTCTGCCTGGTCGCAAGCGACCAATCCTTGCGCCTACACGAACATCGACGTTGCCAGGTACGGGCGACAGGAGCTGCGCAATCCACCCAACATTTCGGCGCAGGGCGGCGCGCTGACGACCACGCTGGACGTCCAGTACACCGACCCGAAGACCACCAGCATCGCGGGCTGCCCGGTCATGCTGCGCACCTACAACGGCCAGCTGGTGGGCCCGACTCTGAGGGTGCGTCCGGGCGAGACGATGAACGTCATGCTGAACAACCGCCTGCCCAAGGAAACGCCGGACCAGATCCAGCAGCAGTTCGAGCAGGAGAACAAGAGCGCCCACCTGTCCACGCGGCCGGCTTCGTTCAACACGACCAACCTGCACACCCACGGGCTGCATGTTTCGCCGGTGGGCAACAGCGACAACGTGCTGCTGGCGATCGCGCCGGGCAGCCGCTTCGGGTACGAGGTGAAGGTGCCGCGCAGCCACCCGCCGGGCTCGTTCTGGTATCACGCCCATACCCATGGCTCGACCTCCATCCAGGTGGGCAGCGGCATGGGCGGCGCGCTGATCATCGACGACGACGAAGCGAAGATCCCCGCTGCGCTGCGCGAGGCCAACCGGAATGAAAAAGTGATGGTTTTCCAGACCATCCTGTACGACACGCAAGGCCGGCTGGACGACATCACCGCCCTCTTTCCGTCGCCGTCGAACCCGGCCGATTGCAGCCAGCCGGGCAACCAGAAGACGTGGACCTGTTCGAAGCGGCGCACCACGATCAACGGCCAGATCGTGCCGCGCATCCGCATGCGGCCCGGAGAAGTGCAGCGCTGGCGCATGATCGACACGGGGTTCCGCGAAACGATCAACGTGGTGCTCGAAGGGCATCAGCTGCACGAGATCGCGCTCGATGGCCTGTACCTCGGCCGCGTGGACACGTGGCAACCGGGTCAGCCGGTCGAACTGCAACCGGGCTATCGCAGCGATGTCCTGGTCAAGGCCAGCCTGAAGCCCGGCGTGTACCGCCTGCTGGATGCCGCTTCCGCCGCCGCCACTTCGGTGCGCGGAGCGGCCGAGCCCGAGAATGTTCTGGCGGAAGTGGTCGTCGATGGCCCGATGCTCGACATGAAGTTGCCCACGTCGCAGGAGATGGCGGCGCTGGCTCCCTTCCCGGGCGTGGACTTGACCAAGACCGCCCACGGCGTGCAGCAGGTGGACTTCAAGCTCGGCCAGGACATGCAGGGCAAGAAGAACTACTTCCAGGTCAATGCCCAGGCGTTCAACCCGCAGCACGTGAGGCAGGTCAAGCTGAACGCCACCGACATGTGGGCAGTGAGCACGGTGGGCGATCCCCCCGGCGTGCCCAACGGCATCCCGCCCCTGCCGCACGTCTTCCACATCCACGTGAACCCGTTCCAGACCAGCCGCGCCGGCCCCGACGGCAAGGCGCAGATGGTTTGGAAGGACACGCTGCTGATCCCCTCCGGGCAGACGCGCAACCTCTACACGCAGTACCTCGACTACATCGGCTCCTTCGTCCTGCATTGCCACATCCTCGATCACGAGGACCTGGGAATGATGGAAGTGGTGGAAGTCGTCGACGAAAGCAGCGGCGTGGCGCACGGCAGCCCGGCCGGCCATCGGCACTGAAACGCCTGTCTTCATTCATCACAAAGGACTTCATCATGGCTACCACGACCGCATCCCCCGTTGCGAATCCCACCTGGTATGGGCAAATCCGCGACATGTTCACGACCACCGACCAGGCCCACATGAGCGCGCAGGGCCTCGACCTCGCGAGCTACACGCAGGTCGTCCAGCATGCGGGCGACATCTACCAGCAGACGGCGCTGGGCAACATGCCGCCGGGCTCTCCCTGGACGAGCGACTGGGTGGGCACCTTCCTCAACTGGATGACCAACGGCTACCCCAAGGGCACGCCACCGGCCGTCCCGACGTTCCTTGCCCGAACCAGCCTGCGCGCGGCCGCGCCCAGCGCGACGAGGCTCCGCAAGGAGATCACCGCGCTGTCGAAAGGTGAGCTCGACCTGCTCAAGAAGGCGTTCTCCGCGATCGTCGCGAAGGATCCCAGCGACCCGAACAGCTACTTCGCGCAGGCCGGAATCCACTGGTACCCGGCCCCGGAAACCTACTGCATGCATCACGTGCCGGGCTACAACCCGTGGCACCGGGCTTACGTGCTCAGCTTCGAGAATGCGCTGCGCTCGGTCCCGGGCTGCGAAAGCGTCACGCTGCCCTATTGGGATATCACCACGCCTTTCCCCGACGTGCTCAAGAGCGCCCCTTTCGACCGTTACGTTCTGCAAGAGGCGGCGAGCCCGGACTATCCCAAAGGCTATGCCACGAATCGGTTTCCCTACGACCAGATCGCCGCGAACCTGCTGAAATACGGCGTCACCGCCGACGTCGACCGGGCCCTGTCGAAGACCGACTGGGAAGACTTCCACGGGTTCTGGTCCGGCGCCGCCTACAACACGATCATTGCCGCGCACGACAAAGGCCACAACTCCATCGGCCCGACGATGCAAGACCAGGGCGTGGCCGCCTTCGACCCTGTGTTCTGGTTCTTCCATTGCAACTGGGACCGTCTGTACTGGGAGTGGCAAAAGAAGATGCTGGCCACCGACCTGCACGGCCTGCTCACGACCATCAACGAAGAAACCGACCCGATCAGCTACCAGGAGTTCACCAACCCCGCGGTCGGCATCCTGAACCCGTTCGGCGCGGCTCCGCTGAAGCTGGATGCCGTCGGCACCATCAACTCCCCGCTCAGCCTCGACGTCGACTACCAGGATCCGCCCATGGCCAGGAGCACGAAGTTCAACGTCAAGACGCAGCGCTCGCTCGTCGCGTCGCGGCGGTTCTCGGTCGACGCGGGCGTCGTCAATGTGCGCGTGAGCGGCGTGAATCGCCTGAAGATTCCCGGCAGCTTCTCCGTTCACCTGCAAAAGGACGGGCAGACCATCGCATCGAGCGCGCTGTTCCAGCCGGTCGAGGCGCAGAAGTGCGCGAACTGCGTGGGCAACGCCATCGTTCACTTCGACTTCGAGCTACCCGCGGCGGCAGTTCTCGGCGGAACCCTGAGCGTCTGGGTCGAGCCCGTCAACAAGAGCTTCGTCGGCGATCGATTCCCGCAGAAGCTGATGGGCAACCCGACGATTGAAGTGCATCTCTTGATGCGGACGGAGTAGTGGCGCGCGGATTTGCCCGACACGGCCCACAGAGGCTCAGGTAACCAACTCAATTAACACGAGAGGGAATTCGATATGACTATGACCGCGGCACCCAATGCCATCATGCAGACCACCACTGTTCAGGCCAACCAGTCATGGCAGAGCGCCGGGGTGGCCATTCCGTCCGGCGTCAGCGTGACCATCGCCTACCAGCAGGGAGGCCTGTGGACGGCCGATCCGCACACGAATGAGGGGCTGCCCTACGATGCAAATGGTTGCCCGGGCGTGGTCGTGCCGGTGAATCAGACCAGCTATCCAATCACCGGCGTGCAGATGGGTGCGTTGGTGGGTAGAGTAGCCGGCGGTGCACCGTTCCTGATCGGCGACAGCACTTACACGGTGCTGTCAGCCACCGGCGGCGCGCTGGAACTGTGTATCAATGACGACCTCACCGGGCAGTATGGCGCGGGCCTTGCCGACAACAGCGGCAGCCTGACTGTCTTCATCTACAGCACCAACACGCCGCCAGACACCGCAAACCCGCTGGTGCAAGAGCCATCGCAGGTTTCGCCTGGCGTGCCGCTGGCGCAGCTGGGTCTTTTGCAATCGCTCATCGGCACCTGGACGAACCAGAATTTGCCGGGCACCACCAGTGGCGGCCCCGAGTCGCCGTTTTCCTACAACGTCATGCCGCTGCCGCAGGTGGACCCTTCCTCGCCCACGGGCTACATCCTGAAGAATTTCTCGTATTACGAGGAACTCACTTTCACCGCGATCCACGGCACCGCGCCCAATCGTGGGGGCGTTGGCCAACAAGTTTCTTTCACCCTGTTCTATGCGCAGCGCGTGTATTTTGCCGAGGGGCCCAACAAGGACGCACTCGTCCACGCCGAGAACGGCTCGCTGCTTCTGCTGCTGGACCAAACCCAGCCGCTCGGCCCCTATGGCAACGGCGACCTGCCGGGGCTTGGTAACCTCGTCGTGCAGAACAGCGTGCCGCCCACGCAGCAGTTCAATCTGGTCAAGCAAGTCTCAGTGCCGCACGGCAATTCGATCCTTGCATTGGGCAACTATGCCGGCACCAGCACCCAGGGCCAGCCGGTTATTCCATCGGCCTCGCCGCTGCCAACCGGCGTGAACACGCAGCAGTACTCGGCGAACGACCCGGTGACCAACCCGCAACCGGCGCTGACGGCCAATCCGAACCAGGTACTTGTCAATGCGCTCGCTCTGCGGCCCTGCACCAACTTTCTGAACTTGTCGCTCAGCTCCGCCAACGGCAAGGGCGCGGTCACCAACATCGGCTTCGAGCAGCAGCACGCAAACGTCAGCCGGTACGACTTCAACTACTGGCTGGAGTCGTTCGACGGCACCGACAACTTCACTCAACTGCAATACAGCCAGACCATCACCTTGCAGATCCCGATCGGCGGCCAGACCGTCGTCTTTCCGCATGTCACAGCCAACACGCTGACGAAAGTTGCATAACATGACGCTGGCAAAGACCCAGGAAACAGGCTCCGGCCTGTTTCACCACATCTACCACGGCGAGACGATTGAGCGCAGACATCTGCAGAAAGCCGCGCAATTGGCCCTGCAGGTCGAATTCACGACCATCCCGGTCTACCTGAGCGGGATGTACTCGATCATCGATCCCAACACTGCCGCGTACCAGGCACTGCGCGGCGTGGTGATGGAAGAGATGTTCCACCTCAGCCAGGCCGCGAATACGCTGGTGGGGATTGGCGGCTTGCCCGATCTGACGGGCGATGCGGTTCCCCGCTTTCCATGCTACTTGCCGCACGCCAACGAGAGCACGACCCCGTTTGTCGGTCTCTTCCGTGCCTCCCAGGACGTCTTCAACAACGTGTATGCCGCGATCGAGCAACCTGCGCCGCCACATGCGCCAGCGCAGGGCGACAACTACGACACCATCGCCCAGTTGTATGACGCGTTGGAGCATGGCATGGAGCGGTTCGTGAAGGAACACGGCGAGGCGGCGCTGTTCGAACAAGCCAGCGGTGGCAGGCAGCGCCTGGACATCTACATCGGAAAATTTGGCGGAAAGCCGGTCGAAGTGATCAACCTGAAAACCGCCCTGCACGGCATCAGGGAAATCACGCAACAAGGCGAAGGCAGCGTGCCGCCAGGCCAGTCGCTGGTGGCGAGTGAACCCTGGAGCACCTACAACCAGTATGGCCCCCGCTCCGATGGCACCTACGGGCCCATCATCGGCAGTCCGACCGAGATGTCCCATTTCGCCAAGTTCCTGGGTGTGGCCCTGGCAACGGACCCTTTTCCGCAGACCTACCCGATCCTTTCCAATCCCAAGCGTTCCGATTTCTGCTACCCATTGACCGCAGGCTTGGCCGAGGCGTTCGACATGGCGTACAGCATCATGCTCGACCAATTGCAGGCCAGCTTCCGCAAGCCCGAGTCGGGTGCCAAGGACAGCTTTTTCGGTGTCGTGCTGCCGCTGATGCACACCGTCATGCCGGTGTTGGCGCGCTTGCTGATGACCACGCCAATCAATGAGAACGGCGACAACTCGGTGGGCCCCAACGCCGCACCGACCTGGATCTACCAAGCGGGTGCCAGCCTCAGTGGCTTGCACGCAAGCATTGCCGCATTGCTGAAACTCCCCGGCTTGAGTTCGGACCAGAAAAAGGACGAACGCGCAACGCTGCAGAGCGTGCTTGACGCCCTCGCGCAGTACTGACTCAGTTCCGCCATCTTTGGAGTACCCATGATCGAATACAAAATTTTCCCGGCCATTGGCGTCGCACGTGTCGGCAACGCACCAGAGAAATACTATGTCGGCCCCGAGAAATACTGTGGCTTGCCGACCAACCCCGACGGCAGCCCGTTCACGCAAGCCGATTTCCGCGACAGCCAGAAGCGCCTGTGCCGGCAGGCCTCCCTGTTTCACGTCTTCAAGGTTGAAGACGGCATGCAGACGGAAGTCACGTTGGCAACGCCCGGCGTCAAGTCCATCACCTGGCACGCGCATCTGGCCAACAAGAAGGCCAGCTGGTATGACTTCAAATGCCTGCTCGGTGAAGACGGCTATGCCCCCAACCATCCGCTGCGCAACCCCACGGCCGCGAACCGGCATGAACTGGTCATCGACGCCGGTCCGCGCCAGATCAGCGGCGCCAACCAGCAGGGGGTGGCGTTCGACCGCTCCAGCGTCCCGCCAGGCTACCGCGGCGCGCACTTTCCCCCGGGCGTGTTGAACCCGACCGAGGAATCCATCGACACCCTGGGCGAACTGCGCACCGATGCCCAAGGGCGCCTGCTGGTGTTGGGCGGCCTGGGTATCTCTGGCACCGCGTATGCGGAGCCGAATATCCCCGCCGGCCAATATGCCAACAACGACGGCTGGTGGGACGACACATCGGACGGTCCGGTCAAGGCGCGGATCGAGCTGGACGACGGCACGGTGATCGACGTTGCGCCCTCGTGGGTGTTGGTGGGTCCGCCCAGTTTTGCGCCGGAACTGCCGAACCTTGTGACCTTGTACGACACCATTCACGACACGATGGTGCGCAACGGCCACCATCCCGAAATCTATGCCGATGGATTCTGGAAGAAAGGTCCGGATGGCTACCGGCCCAATTTCGACACGGAGATCCGGCCCCTGTTGGAACGGCCGCTGCTTTATGCGTGGGTGGCGGCCATCCCGCCCAAGCCGCACAAGTTTGATTTCGAGAAGCTCGGCGCGGTCGAAGCGATTGACGGACGGCTGCAGGGCGCGGCGAGCAGCAGGGGCTTGCGCCAGTACGTGTTCGATTTCGTGCGCCCACCCGGTGGCGAGAACGTCATCGTCAAGAGCTACGAAACCCAGACCAAGACAGGCTCTGGCCAGTTGGGCGGGGTGGGCAGCACCATGATGCCTTTTTTGGCGGGCGACAACGCGCTGCTGCCCGACGCGCCCATGAGCCAGTACCTGCGCCTGACCGATACGCAGTTCTTCTGCCTGCAGCAATGGGCTGACGGCTGGTTCGAAGCCGCTGCGTCAAGGCCGCAGCAACCCGGTTCGGCCCTGACGCGCGGGGTGTTGGAAAACTGTGTTGGCGGTCCCTTTTCGCCAGGCATAGAAATGAGCTGGATCTCAAGAAATCCCGCGATCTACAGCGAGCCGTACCGCATCCGGGCGCACTTTGCGGAGGTGGGCCCGCTCAGCCTTGATTTCAACCCGCAACGCGGCATGGAGCCGGGCGATATCTCTCGCTACATGGCGTTGCCGTGGCAAGCGGACTTCAACGAATGCTCGTCGCAACCGACCGATGGGCGTACCTTGTGGTGGTGGCCCGCGCAGCGCCCCGAATACGTGTACCTCGAACCGCCTCAGGCAGTCCTGGCGGCGACGGCTGTACCCGCGCCGAGTCGCAAGTCGGGGATGCAGGTGCCGTGGATCGGCACCGACTTCAACCAGAACGCCAGCTCGTACATCCAGTTCGGGGCCGACATCGACATGGTCACGCATTGGGCGCAACTCGGCTTTGTCATGGAAAAAGAGGTGGACGGCGAAGACCGCTTCGTCGAGGTCGAGCGCACATTGCCGAGGCCGTTCGTGGGCTGAAGGTGGCGCATGACGCAGCAGAGGTGGCCGATGTCTTGATCGTCGGAGCGGGGCCCGCCGGAAGCGCGACAGCCCTGGGCCTGTTGGCAGCGGGCGTTGAGCAGGTTCTGCTGGTCGACCGAGGCAGCGCGCGCCCCTTTGCGATCGGTGAATCCGCCACCCCCGATGTTGCACAAATGCTCGGCAGGCTGGGCCTGGAAACCGACCTGGGGCGGCTCGGGCACCGGCCGTACCACGGCAACCTGTCGCTCTGGGGCGATGCAAAACCGCAGGCCGACTACTTTCTGCAACGCGGTCACGGGCATGGATGGCACCTGCAGCGCGCCGAGTTCGATGCCTGGCTGTTGCAGCAGGCGGTGGATCGCGGTGCGCGCCTGATGTGCCCCACCAGCGTCAAATGGTGCACGCGGTCGGAGGGTGTCTGGCAGGCAAACCTGGCAAGCACTGACGGCAAGCAGAAGCGGGTGCAGGCGCGCATGCTGGTAGACGCCGGCGGAAGGCGCGCGCCCTTGGCCACGCGCCTGGGCGCGCAACGGCGCCGGCTTGACGGTTTGGTCGGGCTGGCGACGCGGGCCACGGCCACCCCGGCACTGGCCGGCATGTCGTTGGTGGAGCCTTTTGAGCACGGCTGGTGGTATGCCGCCTGCTTGCCCGATGGGCAGGCGGTGGTGACGTTGATGAGCGACATCGATGTCGTGCGTAGCCAGTGCCTGCAGGATTGGCACAACTATCTGTCGGCATGGCGCACCACGGCCAAAGTCGCGGAACTGGCCCCGCCCTGCCCGCCGCAAGAGCAGGACGGCCAGACGCTTCAGCCGAACATCCAGACTTTCGCCGCCCACAGCAGTTACCTGGACCGCGCTGCGGGTCAGGGCTGGATTGCGGTCGGTGATGCCTTGCTGGCCTTCGACCCTCTGACGTCCTCGGGCATCTCCGGTGCGCTGAGTGACGCTGAGGCTGCGGTTCCCGCGATCGTGGGGCAGTTGGCAGGCGACAGCATCGCCAGCCGGCATTACGCGGAGCGCGCCAACCGCACGTTCATTCGCTATATCGAAGGCTTGCACAGGCAGTACGGCGCTGAGCAACGGTGGCCGAATAGTGTGTTTTGGTCGCGCCGCCACGCAGGCCCGGTTGGGGTGTGACAAAGCCGGAACGGCTGCCCGGGCGCCGACCTATGAGTACGCCATTGCCGGCGCGCCGGCAGCGGCCTTCGCCAACTCCAAGCGACGCCCCCAAAACGGCTCCCGCGGCCAGCGCTGCTCCATGGCGTAGTACGCGGCGAGGTTGCGCGCATAAGCTGCGCGCACACCGTCCACATGATGCGTCCACGCAGGCAGCGCCTGCGCGTTCCCGTCCAGATGCGCGATGGCGTGCTGCGCTCCCTGCAGGCCGGTGCACAGGCTGTTGAACAGGCCCTGCGAAGCCAGCGGGTCGAAGGCCAATGCGGCGTCGCCCACGGCCATCCAGTCCACGCCCGCGGCGGCCGCGCAGTACTGGCTGTATGCGGGCGCGATGCCCACGGGTTGGGCCCGGGCGTCCAGGCCCTCGCAGCGCGCACGGATCAGCAGTGTCTGCTCGCGCGCATACGCGAGCAATCCAGCCTGCGTTTTGCACTCGCGCACGGCCGGCTGGTCCGCGTCGGTGTGGAACGCAAGCACGGTGTCACCATGAGGCACCTGAACGCTGTACCACCAGCCCTGCGGGGCCGCCTCGATCAGCGTGGCGCCGGCCCATGCCGCCGTGTCTCGGCCGGGCGGCAACCAGGCATGCAGGCACACCAGCTTGTCCGTGCGGTGGACGGCCGCGCCTGCCAGGCGCGCTGCGCGTGCGCTGCGGCCGCTGGCGTCCACCAGCAGGCGGCAGCGAAGCCGCAGGGGTATGCCGTCGGCGGTGAGCAATTCGCACAGCCAGGGATGGCGAGCGCCCGGCTCGTGGTGCGCCGCGCGCAACATCGCGCCGGCCAGCCATTCGGCGCCGCGCTCGGTCGCGGCATCGCGCAGCAGGCCGTCGAATGCCGTGCGGCCGAGGATCCAGCCGTGGCCTTGCGGATCGAGCAAGGCGTCGCGTTGAACCGTCTCGCTTTGGCCCCAAGCCGAGGCATGCGACCACGCCGGCCGGTGGCCTTGTGCCAGGAAGCGGTCCCACAGGCCCAGATCGCGCAGCGGCACGGACGCGGCGCCCGGCAGCGATTCTCCGATCTGCCGGCCGGAAGGCGTTCGGCCCGCAAGGGCCACGGTGCAGTGGCCCGCCAGCTGCGCCGCGATCACCGCGCCCGCCGGCCCGGCGCCGGCCACGAGCACGTCGAGCTGCCGCTCCATGCTCACAGCGGCGCGCTCATTCCGCCCGGCGAAGCCGCGCGTGCAGCAACAACATCTCTTCGTTGCGCGCGTCGAAAGGCTCGGGCATGTCGACCGGATCGACCGGTGCGGCCTCGCGGCGCAGAAGCGTCTCGACCGCTGCCTGCACGGGCGCAATGCGGTTTTCCACCTGCATCTGCGGTGGAAAGTCGGCATCGCCGGGAATCCCGGACCGCAACTCCAGCACGCCCATCTGGTCGAAGTGGTCGATCATGTAGTTGATCTGGCTGGTGTAGCCGCCCGGCCCCAGCGTGCGGAACCACGAGGCGCGGCGGCTGAAAGCGGCGCGCCTTTCGCTGCGGGGCTTCTCGGTGTCCATCACGATGCTGTAGTCCTCTTCGGTCAGCACCTGGTTGGGCACGCGCGCCGGCCAGAAGCTGGGCACGTAGGGGTCGTAGCGCGGGCCGTAACCGGCGTAGTAGCCGCTGCGGCAACTGGCCGTGTCGGTCTGCCAGGGCACGGCCATCCAGCGCGTGAGGTCGCCAGCCGACTGCGCATACAGCGGGCCTCCGACCGCGAGCGCGACCTGCGGCGTGAGCTGCGTGCCGTAGTTGGGCAGCGCAGGCGCGTCCGGCGCGGCCTCGCGCAGGCGGAACGGCGCGCGGTACATGCTGGCGTGGCGCATCGGCCAGGTGATCTCGCAGCCGGGGTGGAAGGCGTCGGCCAGGCAGTGGTCCATGGCGGCGCGGTCCAGCGTGGCCGGCTGCGCCTGCAGCGGCACCTGGTCGATGTGCGAGGGCCCCCGCGCGGCCGGGTCCCAGTCCGCGATGAACCGGCCTTCGGCCCACTGCGAGAGCATCAGCAACTGCGTATCGGTGACGGCCGCGTTCTGGCGCGGCGTGTTGGCCGGGGGCACGGCCATGGCGTCGCCGTAGTTCCAGGGCCAGGGCAGCGGAGATTTGCCATCGCGTTCGAACTGGCGAAAGGCGTTGGCCACTTGCTGGCGCAGCTCGCGCCAGGTGTCCGACGGATCGGCCAGCTTCGCGACCAGCGCCGCGTCTTGCGCGTCGAAGGGGCCGCCCCAGCCGAACTGCGCGGCGAAGCCCTTGTTCGCCCACTGCAGGCCGGTCTGGTTTTGCAGGATCGGCAGGATGTCGCGCGAGAAAGAGACAGCTGGCGGGACCTGCATCATGCCGGCCTGGATGAACACGTCCTCCATCAGTGCGGCCATGGTGCGCACCGAGCGCAGCTGCGGCCCGTAGTTGGGCGGGGCGACCAGCACCCAGGCACTGTCGACGGGGATGGCGGCGCCGTCCAGCGTGACGCTCGCGCGCACGGGCCCGTCGGCCGTGTCGTCGTGCCAGCCGTCATTGTTGGCGAAAGTGGTTGCCGGCTTGCCATCGGCCGAGGCGGACTTGCCGTGGCCGCCCAGCACGAGCAGGCGCCCGGCCTCGTCGGTGCGCAGCTCGCCCAGGTAGACCGGTGTGCCAACGAACTTTCCGCTGTCGAACTGGTAGGCGGCGCCGCGTTGCCCGGCGCCGCGGATCGTGCGGGCGCCGGGCGTGATGGCCAGGCTCGCACGGTCCTTGACGTTCGCGTTGCGCAGCAACGAGGGATCGGCCATCTTCGGGTTGAGCGCTTCCGGGATGTCCAGCGCGATCTGGAACTGGTACCAGGCGGCCTTCTTGTTGGCCAGCTCCACCGTCCATTCGATCTCGGCCTCGCGCGCGGTGATCTCTCGCACCACTTCGCCGGCGGCGTTGTAGCCGTAGATGCGAAAGCGCGCGGCTTCGCGCTTGAGCGCGCCCTGCGGGTCGCGCAGTTCGCCGGGTGCCATCGGCGGCGGGTCCATGACCTCGGGGCCGATGTAGTAGCCCTCGGGGCTGTTGCCGACGCGCGCCACGCCGATGCCGGGGTGGATGGCCGCGCGCACGATGGTGCTGTCGGCCGGTGGGGTCGAAGTGATGCTCATGGTTTCCTCCGCTGCGTTTATCGCCCGGAGTCTGCACCGAACGCCCCCCTCGCACAACCTGTCAAAGATGACAGGCGAGGCGCTAAGGCACCGGCGTCAATTTGGCCACCGACAGGGCCAGCCACTTCACCCCGTGGCGGGGGAAGTTGACCTGGGCCCGCGCATCCGCGCCCTGCCCTTCGATCGACACCACCGAGCCCTCGCCGAACTTGGTGTGGAACACCTTCATGCCGGCGCGCAGCCCGTGCGAAGGCTCCGCTTTTTGCACCGGCACTGGCGGGCTGGAGAAAGTTTCCTTGGCGAAGCCGCCGCCCGAGTAGTTGCTGCGCGACGTCGGGTAGCCGGAGCCATAGCCGAAAGCCGAGCCGCCGAAGTTCTGGTTCTTGGGCGTGAGGTACTTGAGCGCGCTCTCTGGCAATTCCTCGAAGAAACGGCTCTTGACGTTGTAGCGGGTCTGGCCATGCAGGAGGCGCGTCTGCGAATAGCTGAGATACAGGCGCTTGCGTGCACGCGTGATCGCGACGTACATCAGGCGGCGCTCTTCCTCCAGCCCCTCGCGTTCGGTCATGGAGCGTTCGCTCGGGAACAGGCCTTCTTCCAGGCCGCTGATGAAGACGCAATCGAACTCCAGCCCCTTGGCCGAGTGCACCGTCATCAACTGGACGGCGTCCTGCCCCACCTGTGCCTGGTTGTCGCCGGACTCCAGCGCGGCATGCGTGAGGAACGCGGCGAGCGGTGACAAGGTTTCGCCGGTTTCTGCGTCGGGTGGCACGTAGTCGGGCGCCGGCTCGTTCACTTCAGGCTGGCTCGGATCCAGCCCCTGGCTCGCGGGCGACTGGCGGGGCGTGCCGGGGCCGAGTTCGTCCACGGGTAGCGCGACGGCGTCACGCCCGAAACCTTCCTGCGTGACGAAGCTCTCTGCCGCGTTGACCAATTCCTCCAGGTTCTCGATGCGGTCGGCGCCTTCGCGCTCGGTCTTGTAGTGGTCGACGAGGCCCGACTCCTGCAGCACCAGCTCGATGATCTCGCGCAGTGTCAGGTCGATGGTGCGCTCGCGCAGCGAGTCGATCTTGCTCACAAAAGCTGCGAGATTGGCGCCTGCCTTGCCGGTCGCAGACTTTACCGCGTCATGAAGCGAGCAGCCGCCCGCGCGGGCGATGTCCTGCAACTGCTCGATGCTTCGCGCGCCAATGCCGCGCGGCGGGAAGTTGACGATCCGGATGAAGCTTGTGTCGTCGTTCGGGTTCTCCAGCACGCGCAGGTAGGCCAGCGCGTGCTTGATTTCCGCGCGCTCGAAGAAGCGCAGCCCGCCGTAGACGCGGTAGGGCATGGCGGCATTGAACAGCGCCGTTTCGATCACCCGGCTCTGCGCATTGCTGCGGTAGAGCACGGCGATTTCCTTGCGCTCGAACCCACCGTCGGGGCCGTCGTTGCGGATGAGGTGCCGCATTTCCTCGACCATCCACTGCGCCTCGGCCAGGTCTGTCGGCGCCTCGTACACGCGCACCGGCTCGCCGGGCCCCTGGTCGGTGCGCAGGTTTTTGCCCAGGCGCGTCTTGTTGTGGCTGATCAGCTCATTGGCCGAATCCAGGATGTTGCTGTGGCTGCGGTAGTTCTGCTCCAGCTTGATCTGGTGGCGCACCTGGAACTCGCGCACGAAGTCCGCCATGTTGCCCACCCGCGCGCCGCGGAATGCGTAGATGCTCTGGTCGTCGTCGCCCACCGCCAGCACGCTGCTGCCTTCCCCGCTGAGCATCTTGATCCAGGCGTATTGCAGCTTGTTGGTGTCCTGGAACTCGTCGATCAGGATGTGCCGGAAGCGTCGCTGGTAGTGCTCGCGGATCGGGTCGTTGTCGCGCAGCAGTTCGTAGCTGCGCAGCATCAGTTCGCCGAAGTCGACCACGCCTTCGCGCTGGCATTGCTCTTCATAGAGCTGGTAGATCTCGACCTTCTTGCGGTCTTCTTCGCCGCGCACTTCGACCACATTGGGTCGCAGGCCGTCTTCCTTGCAGCCGGCGATGAACCACTGCGTTTCCTTTGCGGGAAAGCGCTCATCGTCCACGTTGTGCTGCTTCATCAACCGCTTGATCGCCGACAGCTGGTCCTGCGTGTCGAGGATCTGGAACGTCGACGGCAGGTTGGCCAGCTTGTAGTGCGCACGCAGGAAGCGGTTGCACAGGCCGTGGAAGGTGCCGATCCACATTCCGCGCACGTTGACGGGCAGCATCGCCTGCAGCCGCGTCATCATTTCCTTCGCCGCCTTGTTGGTGAAGGTCACGGCCATGACGCCGCCGGGCGAAATCTGGCCGGTGGACAGCAGCCAGGCGATGCGCGTGGTCAGCACGCGGGTCTTGCCCGACCCGGCGCCCGCCAAAATCAGCGCATGCTCATTGGGCAGAGTGACGGCGGCCGCCTGCTCCGGGTTGAGATTCTGTAAGAGCGGGGACGCCGCGTCGACTTCTGGGAACATACGGCATTGTAGGAACCGAACCGGCCCCCACGGATGAACAAACTGTCACCACTCTCGCGCTTCGCGGCCTGCCTGCTCGTCCTGGCTGCTTCCGGCGCTCACGCCCAGTCGTCCTGCGACAGCGACAAGCAGCCACGGCCGGTGGCGCTGCTCGAGCGATTCATCAGCGCCGACTGCGAATCCTGCTGGGCCGATCCGGCGACGCCGCGCGCCGGCCGCGGTGAACTGGCGGTGGACTGGATCGTGCCGGGAGGCAAAGGCGATGACGCGCCCTTGTCGGCGGCAGCCAGCCGCGACAGCCTGGCCCGGCTGGAAGCGCTCCAGCGCGCCGCGCCGGCACAGGCCGACGCCACGAAGCACCGGATCGCCGCAAACGGCCGCCAACTCCGGGTGGCGCACGGCCTCGCCTTCAACGGCTACGTGGGCGCATCGATCGAGTTGAAACCCGGCGCCCGCGGCCCCTGGAGAGCGTGGCTGCTGTTGGTGGAAACCGTACCCGCGGGCACGGAAGGCTCGCCGGTCGAGCGCAATCTGGTGCGAAACGTCTTGCAGACGGCCTGGGATGGCGCGGGTTCGCTATCGAAACCGGAGCAACTACGGCTGTTCGAGTCCCGGCCCATGAGCATCCCTGAAGGCGCCAACCCGCAGCGATTGCGCGTTATTGGGGTGCTGGAGGACGCCCGGGGGCACGTTGTTGCCGCTGCGGTCTCGCGTTGTACGGCCGCTGGGAGATGAGCTTCTTCGCTGATTTCAGCCGCGCCTGAGGAGTTGCGCTCTGAGACCTCGCGGCAACGCCGCACACGGCTGGGCCGCGGCGCGATGGCTACGACGTCCGGCATCGCTTGCTTCGCAAGCTCCTGCCGGATCCCCGCGCTGAACGGTCTTGCGGCCCGCGCGGCGCAACTCACCCCGCCTTGCGGGGTTCAAACAGGCGCCGCGAGCATGAGACGGTCGCGTCGCCAGCGACGCTGGGCCGCAAGACCATTCACCGCGGGCGTCTGGGCTTTACTCGCGCCGCGGCCCAGCCGTGTGCGGCGTTGCAGTGAGCGAGTGGCAGGCCAGCGGTGGCGCGCCGAAACTCCGGGCAGACGGCGGCGCAATGGCACTCCGCCGGTGGCGCGCTCAGAGGGTGGTGCAAAGCTGTGCGTGGGCGGGCTGCGGCGCGAATAAAGCCCAGGCGCCTGCGCCGGGTGACCCCGCGGCCCAGCATGGCTACGAGGAGCGCGCAAAGCGCGCGGATCGAGCCATGCGACCGTCTCATGCTCGCGGCACCTGTCTGAACGGCGCTTGCGCCGTGAGTTGTGCCGCGCTGGGCCGCGGGGTCGCCCGGCGCAGGGGATTCGGCTGGAGGTGCGAAGCACCGAAGCCGAACGCCGTAGCCATCGCGCCGCAGCCCGCCCACGCACAGCTTCGCCGCGAGGTCCAGGAATGCGAAACAACAAACCGCACTCCGGGACTTCGGCGAAGAAAAAAATGCCACAGGCTTAACCCCGTCGCGCCACCAGCCCCGTAGAAGCCCTGTCCGCAACAACAACGAGAGGAAGCCGCTATGCGCATCGCATCCGTCTACAAGGGCATTCTGGCCTGGCTGGCCGCCGGCGCACTGGTGGCGCCGGCCCTGGCATTGAGTCCCATGCCGCCGCCATCCAAACTCGCGCCACCGCCCGATTGGCGACCGCCCATCGTGGCGGTCAGTTCGCAGGCGCAGCCCATCCAGCTGCGCGCCGTGAGCATCTCCACCGAAGTCTTCGCCGGGCAGGCGCGCTCGCGCATCGAGATGCGGGTGTTCAACCCCAATGCGCGGATGCTGGAAGGCGAGCTGCAGTTTCCGCTGCTCGAGGGCCAGGTGGTCAGCGGGTTCGCGCTGGATGTGAACGGGCGGCTGCGCGACGCCGTGCCCGTGCCCAAGGCGCGCGGCCAGGAGATCTTCGAGGACATCCGCCGCCGCCGGGTCGACCCGGCGCTGCTGGAAGCAACCGCCGGCAACCAGTACAAGCTGCGCATTTACCCGATTCCCGCACGAGGCGAGCGGCGCGTGCAGTTGATCGTGACCGAAACACTGCCCGTGCAACGGGGCAGCGCCATGCTGCGGATCCCGCTGGTGTTTTCGTCGCCGGTCGGCCAACTGCAGGTGCAGGTGCATGCCAATGGCCTGGCCCGCAAGGACGTCGTGCTGGTGCAAGCGCCTCAAGGGGCCGAACTGACGGCCGACCAGGGCGGGACCGGCCTGCGGTTCGAGAAGGAACAGTGGGTGGCCGGCAGCGGCCCGGCGGGCTGGCTGCAGCTGGCGCTGCGGACCACCGCCGCGCCGCAGGTGATGGTCGGCGAGTCGGGCGGCAAGCGCTTCTTCGCGGGGCAACTGCCCTTCGCCGACGAGCCCGTGCGCCGCGCGGACCCGGCCCACATCGCGTTGGTCTGGGACGCGTCCGCGTCCGCCGCCGGTCAGGGCCGCGTGCTCGCGGTGCTGGACGCGTACTTTCGCAGCCTGCGCCGGCCGGTGCAGGTCAGCCTGCTCGTGGTGCGCAACAAGGTCGAGCCAACTCGGCGATTTCAAGTCGCAGGCGGCCAGTGGGGCGAGCTGATGCAGGCCTTGCGCGCCGAGCCGTTCGACGGTTCCAGCAACTTCGACCAACTGCCGATCCCCGCCGATGCCGATGCGACGCTGCTGGTAACCGATGGCCTGGCGACCGACGGCAAGCGCCTGATCCAATACCAGCACAAGGCGCCCGTTTTTGCGATCAGCGGCGCTGCGGCGACCGACGTGCCACGCCTCACGCGCCTGGCCGAGCGCACCGGTGGCGCGATGGTGGACGTGAACCTGCTCGGCGTCGAAGGCGCGGTGCGCGCCATGCAACTCCACGGCTGGCGCGTCGAGCGCTTGGCGAGCCCTGCGGCCGACAAGCTCGTCACGCCCAGCCTGCGCGTGCACGGCGGCCGGATCGCACTGGCCGGCGAACTGGCCGATGCCGCCGCACGCATCGATGTTCAACTGGCACATCCGGATGGACGCAAGCGCACCGTCGCATTGGACGTGAACAGCCGCAGCGATGCGGGCCGCTGGCCGGCGCAGCAGTGGGCGCAATGGCGCGGCACCGAGCTCGCGGAAAACCCCGCACTGCATCGCGCGGAACTGCAGGAAATCGCGGCCGCCCACGGCGTGGTTGGCCCGAACAGCTCGCTGATCGTGCTGGAATTGGCGACAGACTACGCGCAGTACGGCTTGCCCGCGCCGCCCGAACTCGCCGACGAGGTCTCGCGGCTGGCGCACCTTCAACAGCAACGCACGCAGCAGGAACGCCACGCCCACCTGGAAGCCATGGTGCGGCAGTTCGACGAGCGCCAGCGCTGGTGGGAGCGCGACTTCGCGCAAGAAGCGCGCAAGACGCAGCAGCGCAAGGAGGAACAGCCCATTGCCGGCGCGCTGGGCGAAGTGGCCAGCCAGAAGTCGGGCGGGGCGCGCGATGCGGCTGCGGGGCCACCACGATCGGCGGCCCCGGTCGTAGCCCCGTCCGCAGCGCCGGCCGCTCCGGCAATGGCTCGCCAGCGGACCGACGCCGACACGAAACTGGCGCAGCAGGCTGCCGGCGGGCAGGCCACCATCGCCCTGCAGGCGTGGACGCCCGATGCGCCCTACCTGCGCCGCCTGCAGGACGCGAGCAAGGATCACCTGTACCGCGTGTACCTGGACGAGCGCACGCAGCACAAGGACAGCAGCGCGTTCTACATGGACGTGGCCGCCCTGTTCTTCGACCGCGGCCAGGCCGATCTCGCGCTTCGCATCCTCTCCAACCTGGCCGAGATGAACCTGGAAAGCCGCCAGCTGCTGCGCCTTTACGGCTATCGACTGGTGCAGGCACGCCGCAACGACCTGGCCGTGCCGGTGTTCGAGCGCATCAGCGAGCTCGCGCCGAACGAGCCGCAGTCGTGGCGCGACCTGGGCCTCGCGCTGGCCGAGACCGGCCAGCACCAGCGTGCCGTGAATGCGCTGTGGGAAGTGGTGTCGCGCCCCTGGCACGGCCGCTTCCAGGGTGTGGGAATGATCGCGCTGGCCGAGCTCAATGCGGTCGCCGCTCAAGCCCAAGCCGACGGACCGCCGCTGGACCTGGCCCGGGTGGACACGCGGCTGCGGCGCAACATGCCGCTGGGCCTGCGCGTGGTGATGGCCTGGGACACCGACGACACCGACATCGACCTGTGGGTCACCGAGCCCGGCGGTGAAAAGGCCGACTACGGCAACCGCCTCACCCGGCAAGGCGGCGCCGTGAGCCCGGACGCCACCGGTGGCTACGGGCCCGAGGAGTACGCGGTCAAGCGCGCGGTGGCGGGCAAGTACGTCATCCAGGCCCAGTTCTACGGGCACCGCCAGCAGGTGCTGTCGGCGGGAACGACGGTCATGGTGCGCGTCACCACCGGCTTCGGCACCGCGGCCGCCAGGGACGAGTGGCTGACCCTGCGCCTCACGCGTGGCAGCGAGACCGTGCGTGTCGGCGAGGTGGAAGTGAAGTAGCGCAGGCCGGGCCCGCCGGTGCGCGAAGTCGATTCAACGGCTCTTGCGTGCCTTGGGCTGGCCGAGGCTTTCCAGTGAGTGCAGCGCCGTTTTCTCTTCTTCGGCGTCCAGGAAGTTCGTGCTTCGCATTCGCAAGCGCACCGCCGGCAGCGAAACGATGCCCGCCTTGAGGCCCGCGCGAACCCAACGGACATCGCGCGGTTCGCCTCGCGCGAGCTTGGACACGGCGGCATCGTTCGGCTCGAGAAAGCTCGCCACCACGTCATCGCGCAGCAGCCGGATCAGCCTTTGCTCCCAGCCATCGGGCAGTGTCGGCAGCTTGGGTGATACCGGGTCCAGGTAGATGCCATGCTCGCGGTGATAGGAGCTGCCCTCGCCGAGCGCGTCCTGCAGGTCGAAGATTCGCGCGGGGTCCGATTTCGTATAGCAATCGGCGTCGATCGACACCGTCATGTCCACAGGAATGGCGGCCACCTCGGCCAGCCCGAGCACCGAGAGGCTGCCGACGACGACGTATTCCTTGTGGCCGCACAACCCCTGCGCCGCTCGCAGCAGATCGAACAGCGCGTCGAGGTTCACTTGCCGCCCTGGAGGCCGGCGGCCGTGAATGGCGAGTTCTGCCGCATGGCGCGGCCCCACCCTTCGGCTTCCGAGCACATCCGCTGGACCAGTTGCTTGACCGGCAGCGCCAACCAGGCGCGCCAGCGCTCGATGTAGTCGGCACTGCACAACTGCCGGTCCTGCCAGCGATCGACTTCCCTGCGCGCGGCGTCGATGTACTTGCGCAGTTGGGCCGATTCGGCGCAAAGCAGCTCGATGCCCAGTTGCTGGTGGGCCATCAGGCGATTCAATTCGACCTGCTGCTGGGCAGCGCGAGCCGCACGGCGCTCGTCCATTGCGCCGTGCTGCGACAACCAGTGGGGCGGCACGATGGCGGCCACCAGCTTCCGGTGGCGCTCGACACCAACCGGCCCTTGCGCGGCCCGGGCAAGCACTTCCCCGAAGTTCTGTTTGACGTGCGAAGCAGCGACCGTGTCCATGGGCCATTTTAGACAAAATTGCATTTTTAGACAATATTCTCGAAATCCAGCCCAACCAGATCGATTGCGTTATGAGGGCTATCGCCGTGCAGCCATGGCGCTCGCGGCGGCGGCGGGTAAAATCAAGCACCGGGCCCAAGCCATTTGCGGCCCGGTTTGCGTTTTTGCCTCCGTGCAGGAACCACCGGGCCACAGTCCAAGCGCTCTCTCGTTCTTCAACGAATTTTCTGGAGCTTGGTATGGAAATCTTCGACTACGACAACGTCCTGCTGCTGCCGCGCAAGTGCCGGGTGCAAAGCCGCTCGGAATGCGACGCCGGCGTGGAGCTGGGCGCACGCACCTTCCGCATCCCGGTGGTGCCGGCCAACATGAAGACCGTGGTGGACGAAAAGATCTGCCTCTGGCTGGCGCAGCACGGCTACTTCTACGTGATGCACCGCTTCGACCTGGACAACGTGAAGTTCGTGCGCGACATGCAGGCGCAAGGCGCGTACGCGTCAATCTCGGTCGGCGTGAAGCCCGCGGACTACGAAACCATCGACCGCCTGGCCGCCGAGGGCCTGGTGCCGGAATACGTGACGATCGACATCGCGCACGGGCACGCCGACACCGTGCGCGACATGATCGCCCACCTCAAGGCGAAACTTCCCACGACCTTCGTCATCGCAGGGAACGTGGGCACGCCCGAGGCCATCATCGACCTGGAGAACTGGGGCGCGGATGCGACCAAGGTCGGCATCGGCCCGGGCAAGGTCTGCATCACCCGCATGAAGACCGGCTTCGGCACCGGCGGCTGGCAGCTGTCGGCGCTCAAGTGGTGCGCCCGTGTGGCGACCAAGCCGATCATCGCGGACGGCGGCATCCGCGAGCACGGCGACATCGCCAAGAGCGTGCGCTTCGGCGCGACGATGGTGATGATCGGCTCCATGCTGGCGGGCCACGAGGAGTCGCCGGGCCAGACCGTGGACGAAGGCGGCAAGCTCTTCAAGGAGTACTACGGCAGTGCGTCGGACTTCAACAAGGGCGAGTACAAGCACGTCGAAGGCAAGCGCATCCTCGAGCCGGTGAAGGGCAAGCTGCCCGACACGCTGCGCGAAATGGAAGAAGACGTCCAGAGTTCCATCAGCTACGCCGGCGGCAAGAAGCTGATGGACATCCGCAAGGTGAACTACGTGATCCTGGGCGGGGACAACGCGGGTGAACACCTGCTGATGTGAGGCCCTGCCGGGGCCTGACCGGCCCTAGTCGAGGAACATCTGCGCGGGCACCGTCTCGCCATAGGCCCGGGCCGCCGCCTTCGGGCTGATCCTCGCGCTCATCGGCGCCTGCGCGCTCGTGCAGCGACCGGTGGCGACATAGTCCAACGCCACTTTCAGCCGTTTTTCGTTGGGGTCGCCGAGCGGCCGATCGAGGTCGTCCGGCACCACGCAGTCGGGCGTGAACCCCGCCGTGTACTTGCCGAAGCCCAGCGAGTTCAGCGTTTCGAACTGCACGGCGTTGTACGTCGTTCCGCACTCGCTGCGCGGGATGAAGCCGAACGGCTTGCCGTACGTTGTCTCGCCCACCACGACCACGTCGATGAAGGGCTTCAGGCCGTTGATCAAGAGCTCGCTTGCCGATGCAGTGCCCGGCGACGTGATGACCACGACGCGCGACAGGCCCTCAGGCAACGGATAGGCCAGCGGCGTGCCGGCGCTGTTGAACGGGACGCGCTGGTTCTGCCCGACCTGCTTGTCGTTAAAACGCAGGTACGCATACATCTGGTCGGCCAGGCGCGGGCCGCCGATCATGCTGGCGACGTCGCGCGACATGGTGACGCTGCCGCCGCCGTTGTAGCGCAGGTCCAGCACCAGCTCGCTGATGCCGGCACTCTCGAACTCCTCGAACGCCAGGCGCACGTCGCCCTTGCTGTAGGTGACGAACTGGTGATACGCGAGGTAGCCGACCTTCACGGGCGCCCCCGCTCGCGAGACGTCGAACGTGCTCTTCGCCGCCACCGGGCTCAAGGCGAAGTCTTCCGAGATCAACCGGACGGTGCGCGTGACGCCGGCCGCGTCGCGGACGACGATGGTGCGGAGCACGCCCTCGGTGGTGACAGTGGGCAGCTTGCCGCCGATGATGCCCTCTGGGCCGACGCCGTCGATGGAGAGGAACGTGTCGCCGCGCATGATGCCGGCGCGCGCGACCGGGCCGAACGGCTCCACATTGCGCACGCGCACCGCCGTGTGCGTGTCATCCTGCCACACGACGGTGTAGCCGTAGCCGGTGCGGCGGCCCTCGGTGAACGTGGACGTGTACTCCGCGGTCGACTGCGTGTAGCTGTAGCGATCCAGCGGCTTGTAGAGCATCGACTGGAAATAACCGTCGAGCGTTTCCGCCTTGCTGTCGGCGGTGGCAAGGTTGGCGTACCAGTAGTACTGGTCGTTCAGGAAGGTGCGCATCGACTGGCGCTGTTCCAGGGCGGTGCACGCCTGGGGCGGCAACGGTTCGGAAGGTGAAGATCCGGATCCCCCGCCGCAAGCCTGCAGCAGCAGGACGAGTGCTGCCAGTGGCAACCATTTCATGAATGAATTCCTCAAGGATGCAGCAACTGTTTGGCCAGCGTGTTGAGGCGTTGGCCGGGCTCGATCAGTGACTCGAGCACGCTGAAATGGTTCAAGCCCGGGAGTGCTTCGCACACCGGAACACGCTCTTCGCCCCAGGCCGCCTGGATCAGGCGGCGCTGGCGCGAGTATTCCTCGCTCTCGTCAGCACCGCTGACCGCGTACAGGGTACCCTGCGCGGGCGAAGGCAGCAATGCGGGGCTGGCTTGGCGCACCTGGCCGCGCGTGAGCTGCAGCGAGGGCTGCAGAAACGGCGTGTGCATGATGGGGTCGAGATCGTGCAGGCCGGAGATCGAAAGCGCGTTGCGCACGAGGTTAGGCGGCAAGTCGCGGCCGAACACCGGCCACAGGCACGCCATCATCATCGCCGCCAGGTGCCCGCCCGCGGAATGGCCTGCCACCGTGATCCGCCCCGGGTCACCACCGCGCTTGGCGATGTTGCGCCAGGTCCAGGCCAGCGCCTGCACCATCTGCATCGTGATCTGCGGAATCGTCACCGCCGGGCATAGCGCGTAATTGGGGACAACAACGCACACGCCTTCGCGCGTAAAAGCGGAGGCGATGAAAGAATGGTCGCGCTTGTCCAGGGCGCGCCAGTAGCCGCCGTGGATGAAGAACAGCACCGGCGCGTCGGCTTGAGATGTGGGGAAAATGTCCAGGTGCTCGTTGGGGCCGCCCCCATAACGCACGTCGAGTTCCCGCGGCAGCGTGCGCATGGCATCGTTGGACGCTGCGGCCCAGCGGCGCAGATGCTCCGGGTGCGCCGGCACCAGTTCGCGGTTGTTGTACATGCGGTCCAGCCAGGCGCCGTCCCAGGTTTTGCTTGCGGATTCTTTTTTCATCGTGGCCGATCTTGTCACAAGGCTGACGGGGCTCCCGGCCGCCCTGCCCCTTCGCTTGTCAACCGGTGCCGCTGGGCGTATTCTGAATACAGAATCCAGCCATGACCGCTCATCTCGTCAAACTCGAAGCCGCACCCGACTTGGTCGAGCAGGTCTATCACAGCCTGCTCGACGCCATCAGCGATGGCTCGCTTGCGCCCGGCTGGCGCATCACGCAGGAAGACATCGCCGAGAAGCTGGCCGTGTCTCGCCAGCCGGTGCTGCAGGCCCTGGGGCTGCTGAAGAAGGACGGCTTCGTGCTGGACGCGCCGGGCCGTGGTGTGCTGGTGGCGCCACTGGACGCCGATGCCGTCGCCCACATCTACCAGGTGCGGGCGGCGCTGGACGCACTGGCGGCTCGGCTGGCCGCGGCCCATCGCGCCCGGCTCGACCCGCGGCTGATCGAACAAGGGCGCAAGGCAGCGCGGGGCCGCAACGTCAAGGCCATGATTGATGCCGACCTGGCATTCCACCGCGCCATCTACGCAGCCTCGAACAATCCGCTGATCGAACGCAGCGCCATGCAGCATTGGCGCCACCTGCGCCGGGTGATGGGCGCCGCGCTGCAGCAATCGAAGCAGCGTGAAACGGTATGGGACGAGCACGAGGCCATCGCCAAGGCCATTGCCGCGGGCGACGCCGACCGCGCCGCGCGCCTCATCGAGCAGCACGGCCAGCGCGCCAGCGAGAACCTGGCCGAGCGGCTGTCCCATGTGTTGAAGACCCGTGAAGGAGACAATGCATCATGAGACTGACCCCCGAACAACTCGAACAGTTCGACCGCGAAGGCTACCTGTTCTTTCCCGCCCAGTTCACGCGTGATGAGATGCGGGCGCTGACCGATGAAGTGCCGCAGCTCTACGCCCGGCGCGAGGCCTGCAACGTCCGCGAAAAAGGCAAGGATGCGGTGCGCACCAACTTTGCGGCGCATATGTACAGCAAGCCGTTCGCCAAGCTGGCGCGCCATCCCCGCATGGTGCAGCCGGTGATGGACCTGTTCGACGAGCAGGTGTACATGCACCAGTTCAAGATCAACGGCAAACAGGCTTTCGACGGCGATGTGTGGCAGTGGCACCAGGATTACGGCACCTGGCTCAACGACGACCAGATGCCCACCGAGCGGGCGATGAACGTTGCCATCTTCCTGGACGACGTGAACGAGTACAACGGCCCGCTGATGTTCATTCCGGGCAGCCACAAGAAGGGCGTGGTCCAGGCCAGGCACGACCTCACGACCACCAGCTACCCGCTGTGGACCGTGGACAACGATTTGATCGCGACGCTGGTGGATCGCGCGGGCGGCAAGAACGGCGGCATCGTCAGCCCCAAGGGCCCGGCCGGCTCGATGATCCTCTTCCACAGTTGCCTCGTGCATGCCTCCAGCAGCAACCTGTCGCCGTGGAACCGCGTGAGCGTCTATCTGAGCCTGTGCGCGGTCAGCAACCACATCCGCCGCTTCAAGCGCCCGGAGTACATCGCGCACCGCAACTTCACGCCCATCGAGTGCCTGCCGGACGATTGCCTGCTGAAGGACTATCCGGTGGACCTGCCGTGGAAAGACGGCATTCCAGCCAGTGCACTGCAGACCACCGATGTGCCGTTCGATGGATCGCGAGTCGAACCCGCAATGACAGTCCTATGAGTCTCCACGCGAAACTTCTGCAACGCGCCGCGCAAGGCAAGCCGATCCGCATCGGGCTGATCGGCGCCGGCAAGTTCGGTTCGATGTACCTCGCGCAGGTCCCGCGCACACCCGGCGTCCACCTGGTGGGGATCGCCGATCTTTCGCCCGACGGCGCGCGGGCCAACCTGGCCCGCGTGGGATGGGATGCCGCGCGGACCCAGGCGGCCTCGCTGGACGCGGCGATCCAGTCCGGTACGACACACATCGGCGAAGACTGGCAGGCGCTCGTGCGGCACCCGGCTATCGACGTCGTGGTCGAATGCACCGGCCACCCGATCGCTGCCGTGGACCACTGCCTGGAAGCTTTCGCCAACGGCAAGCACGTGGTGAACGTCACCGTGGAGGCCGACGCGTTTTGCGGGCCCTTGTTGGCGCGTAGAGCAGCGCAGGCAGGTGTCGTGTATTCGCTCGCATTCGGTGACCAGCCGGCGCTGATCTGCGACCTGGTGGACTGGGCGCGAACCTGCGGCTTTCCCGTGGTCGCGGCCGGGCGCGGCCACAAGTGGCTGCCGCATTTCTGCGAATCGACACCGGAAACTGTATGGGGCTACTACGGCCTCACGCCCGAGCAGGCCACGCGGGGCGGCCTCAACCCGAAGATGTTCAACAGCTTCCTCGACGGTTCGAAGCCCTCGATCGAAAGCACGGCCGTCGCCAACGCCACCGGCCTCACCGTTCCTTCCAACGGGCTTCTGTACCCGCCGGCCAGCGTCGAAGACATCCCGTTCGTCACGCGACCCATCAGCGAAGGCGGTGTGCTGGAACGCAAGGGCATGGTCGAGGTGATCTCGTCGCTGGAAGCGAACGGCCGCCAGATTCCGTACGACATCCGCATGGGCGTGTGGGTGACGGTGGAAGCTGAGACCGAATACATCAAGAACTGCTTCGAGGAATACAACGCGCACACCGACCCGACCGGGCGCTACTTCACCTTGTACAAGCGCTGGCACCTGATCGGCCTGGAAGTCGGCATATCGGTGGCGAGCGTCGCGCTGCGCGGCGAGGCAACGGGCGTTGCGACCTGCTGGAACGCGGACGTGGTGACAACTGCCAAGCGCGACCTGGTGCCCGGCGACATGCTGGACGGCGAAGGCGGTTACACGGTGTGGGGCAAACTGCTGCCATCGAAGAAGTCGACGCAGATCGGCGGCTTGCCGTTGGGCCTGGCACACGACGTGAAAGTCGTGCGGCCGGTGAAGAAAGGCCAGAGCCTGTGCTGGGCCGATGTGGCCATGGACACGTCAACACATGCTTACAAGATCCGCAAGGAGATGGAAGCGATGTTCAACGCGCCGGTGTTGAAAGCCGCCTGACAGCAATCCGCAGCCGCCCCGTCCGATGATGGCTCGTTCCATCAACCAAGGGAGGCGCTTGTGATCATCACCGTGCTGGGTATCGGTGCCATGGGGTTTCCAATGGCGCGGCGACTGTGCGAAGCCGGGCACATCGTCCATGTCTGGAATCGTTCGCGCGACAAGGCGGAGCGCGTCGCTCCTTTCGGCGGCATCGTGCACGAGAATCCCGCGTCCGCCACCAGCGTCGCCGACGTGGTCGTCAGCATGCTCGAGACCGGCCCCGTCGTCGAAGACGTTCTGTTCAATCAGGGCGCGGCGAAGGCGATGGCGAGTGGCACCCTGTTCGTTGACATGGCATCCATCCAGCCGCGAGAAGCGCGCGACCACGCCGCGCGTCTGGGCGACTTCGGCGTGAGCCATCTCGATGCGCCGGTATCCGGCGGCACGGGCGGCGCCGAGGCAGGCGCACTCGTCATCATGGTGGGCGGCAAAGCCGCCGACTTCGAGCGGGCGCTGCCGGTGTTCGAAGTCTTCGGACGCGCCACTCACGTAGGCCCGCACGGCACAGGCCAGCTCACGAAGTTGGCGAACCAGATGATCGTCGGCATCACCATCGGTGCCGTGGCGGAAGCACTGCTGCTCTGCCAGAAAGGCGGCGCAGACATGAGCAAGGTCAAGCAGGCCATCACCGGCGGCTTCGCCGACAGCCGTATTCTGCAAGTGCATGGCCAGCGCATGGTCGAGCGGGACTTCACACCGCGCGCGCGCATGACAGTGCAGTTGAAGGACATGCGCAATGCGCTCGCCACTGCCGAGGAAGTGGGCTTCGAAGCACCCGTCACCGCGCTGTTCGAAAAGCTCTACGCGGACAGCGTTGAGCACGGCCTGGCCGACCTCGATCATGCGGGACTCTTCGTCGAATTGGCGAGCCGAAACGGCATGCAATAAGCCTCGCCAGAAAACCCCTCGCGAGTTTTGGCATAATTGCGTCTTCGCCCCAAACCGGCTTCGTATTTTTGAGTAAAATACGCGCTGCTGTGGGGGGGTAGCTCAGCTGGGAGAGCGTCGCGTTCGCAATGCGAAGGTCGGGAGTTCGATCCTCCTCCTCTCCACCACAGCCTCTTTTTTCGATTTCAGTGGGCTCTTAGCTCAGTTGGTAGAGCAGCGGACTCTTAATCCGTAGGTCGAGTGTTCGAGTCACTCAGGGCCCACCACCCACTGCCTTGCACGGCCGGTTAGCAACAGCTAACCGGCCTTTGCACGATTGGGTCCATGTAATCGCCATGTAAGCGGTTTGCATCGAAAAAAAATGCTTCGCCGTGCAACCCCTGTGTAAAGTGGCAAGAGCATCTCCGGGGCTATCAACTTGAAGAGTCTTCTTCTTTTTATCCTCGCGTCTCTTGCAGCGGCTTCTGCGGTCACCGTCATTGCACCGTATGCACTGGGCCGTGTACTGACAGGCGCGGAGTTCGCAGCTGTCGCCCTGCTGATAGTCGCGGCGCTGGCTCGCTTGGCTCTGCTGGTACGCAGGCGTCAAAGGCGAAAGGTCGAGGGAATGCGGGACTCGGCACTTTGGTAGCGGCCGTCCGCCAAAATACGGAGTGGTGGCCCGCAATGGGATTTCGAGACGTGGCGCGAGCCGTTTGGTCCCATGTTCCCGCTTACCTAGGGGACATATGGCTCAAGCAGTTGTCACGCGGCGGCATGGCGACGTTTCTCAGGCGCGTCTCCTTTGGATCAAGGCGGCCAGGCTCCTGGAAGACGAGCGGCGAATCGTCCGTGGCGGCGGCCATTTGGAAGCGGATGGCAATACGACGTTTACCCGCCTAACTGCCCAGCGCTCGTGGAGCAGCGGACCGGATCACACATCAACGCGCCAGTGCGATCACATCCAGCGCAAACAGTGCTCCGCCACCCGGAGATGCATTGGGATCCGCAACTCCAACTGCGGTGCGCGCAGGGGGATCGGTCGGGAAAGTTTCCATCCAGGCCTGGTGAAACGCGTCGCGGTGGCGCAGATCCCCCAGGTAGAGGGTGACCTTCACGACATCAGCCAACGTGCCACCTGAAGCCTTGAGCACCTCTGCAAGGTTCTTGAGAGCCATGCGCGCCTGCTCTAGTGGATCTTCCGGAAAGCGGCCCGTCCCCGGTTCCCGGCCGCGGATCACGGACAGGAACAGGAAGCCTCCGGCGCGGACACCGGGCACCATGCCGCGCATGCGCTCGGGTGCGGCATCGGATTGGGGCATGGTTGACCTATTCATGAAGGAAGTCCCTGATGATCTTCACCGATGCATCCGGAGCGTCGGTCTGCACCTGGTGACCCGCGCCCTCCACCCATTCGATGCGCGCAGCCGGCAGCATCTCCGCCAGCGCCAGGCCGGTTTCGGGGACTGCGAACGTGTCCTTCTTGCCCCACAGGATCAAGGTCGGAATCTTCTGCGTGAGGATCGGAAGCGCGCGCTGCCATTGCGTCTGCAGGGACAGCACGGGATCGTTTCGAACGTAGTCGATTCCTGCCGCCATGCGCCGGAAAGCTTCTAGGGCACCCGGCCGGGTCGCGGCCGCCTGTCGGTCATCGACCAGTTTGTCGGTGATGCGAGACCTGTCGATGATGAGCGCCTCGAGCAGCGCCTTCATGGCTTCGCGCGTCCCGTCGTAACCCATGAGCGCCTTCATCGCGGCATTCGGAGCCTGCTTGATCCCCATCGAGCCTGCGATGGTGAGCGAAGACACGATCACCAGCTTCTCGACGCGATCGGGATGCAGCATCGCATAGTACACACCGGCCCATGCACCTTGCGAGTTGCCGATGATGCTGCAGCGGTCGATCGCGAGTGCGTCGATGAAGTCCGCCATGTGCTTCGCCCGGCTGATCAAGCCGTAGGGTGTGGGCGCACTGACGTCGGTCAGGCCGAAGCCGCCAATGGAGTCCGGCGCCAGGACGTGAAAATCACTGCCCAGGAGCGGGAGGACAGGGCCCATACCGGAGGCGCCTGACGATCCGGCGCCACCACCGTGGAGGGCGAGCACCCTGCGCTCGCCGTCGCCCGCCTCTGAATAGTGGGTCCGCACTCCGTTGGCGAGGACCCAGCGGGAACGCACTTTGTTTTCTGTCATGGATAAAGCCTTTCTTGTTCAGGTGTTCAAGCCGCGCTTGGCGTACTCGGCGACATAGCGGATGCCCACGGTTCCGCAGAAATTTCGAATCAGGAGCGGATGGACGCCCCACTCGTAGAGCGTCGCCACGTCCTTCGCGGCGATCGCGGCCTTCTCTTCGCTCTTCAGTTCGTAGTGCTGGAAAGCCGCCTCGGGGTCGTCACGGAGCGCTTCCTGAAGCCGGGCGTCCTTGTCGAAATCGAACAGGAAGCGTTCGAGTGCGTGCCGGTTCACGGCACCATCTCCAGCACGCCAATGCCCGTGCTCCACGCGTGCACAGGTTCATACGCAAGTTGCCGGGCAGCGCGCGAATTGCATGCGCCGGCGGCAACAAGCCAATTACGGATCTCCGCCGCGCCGTTGCCGGCTTTCCGGATGACGTCTTCCGAGTCGTACTTCGCGACATCTTCGAAACGGCCATGCGTGAAGTCGTCGAGAAATCGCATGTCGAACTCCTCGTTGATCGTTCCCGTCTGCGGCATTCCGACCCAATGGCTGATACCGCCGGTCCCCACGACCGCAACGCGGTCTACCACGCTCTGCGCGCGAAGCGCCTGGCCTAGCGCCTTGCCGAATGCCAGGCACCGCTCGAGCGTCGGCAGCGGAGGCACCGTGCAGTTCACATAGATCGGAAGCACGGGCATGGACCGGGTCTTGAACATCAGCTGCAACGGGCAGGAGAACGAGTGATCGAGAGGCATCGCCCGGGCACTGGCGGCATCGAAGCCCCCGCGCACGAGAGACGCATGGACGGCTTCGCCGAGCTCTTCGACGCCGTCGAAATCGCGCTGTGGAACTCCAAACTCGCCGTGTCCGCGGAACTTTGCTCCGGTCCCGATGGAGAACACCGGAAGGTTGGCGTAGTCGAAGGTGAGAAAGTGGTCAGTGGCAATCGTCACGAGCACCTGGGCGCCCGACTTGTGTAGCGACGCTGCGAGTTCATCGAACGCAGAAAAGACCCGGGCGACACGATCACCTTCGCCCTCCCCCACTTTCGGCGCGCGCATCATCGCGCCCGTGTGCGAGCAGACTCCGCCCCACACGATCGACGCTGTCATGCGCCCGCCCCCAGACGGGTCCCGAAGAAGGCGACCATTCGCTCGTATGTCAGCTGCGCTGCCAGCGGCGAGTAGCGATCAAGCGTACTGTCCATGTACGCATGGCGTGCGCCGGGGTAGAGGTGGAACGAAACGGGAACGGGTGCATCTGCTTCCAGCGCGTGCTTCAGCGCATGCGCCTGTTCCAGCGGGATCGCTTCGTCGGCCTCACCGAAGTGCAACTGCATGGGTGCGGTGATCTTCGGCGCCAGGTCGATCCGTGAGCGTGGCCGTCCATCGGGCGTATAGGCGGCGGGGATAACGGGGAGCGCGTAGAGAACGACTGAGCAAGCCAGGTCTTTGGTCTGCGCTGCCCAGGCGAGCACCGTCCCCCCACCCAAGCAGTAGCCCACGGCGCCGATCCTCTGGGCATCAACGCGCGGCTGGGTCCGCAGCCACTCCAGTGCCGCCTGGCAATCGGGCACAACCGTCTCGTCCTTCGCGGCGATGAACGCCTTGCTGCGCCGCTCTTCCGCGGTCGTGTAGTCCTGCGGCGGGCGGCCACCGATGCGGCTGTAAGGATCCACGGTCAGCACGATGAATCCCTCTGCCGCCATGCGCCGCGTCTCCGCCTGCCGGTGTTCCGTCACCCCCAGGTTCTCCGGCGCACAAACGATGGCGCCGACGATGTCGGCCCCTACTGGCTCCGCGAGATAACCGCGAATCTGTTCGCTTCCACGTGGAAACGAGATCCAGCGGGCCGTGGTCTCGCGCGGCGTCATACGGCCACCTGAATGTCGAACAGCGACGCCTCGCCCTTGCGTCGCACTTCCACGTCGAGGAGCTGCGCGCAGTGGGGGCAGGCATGTTCAACGACCTCGAGGTCGTGGTGAATCTTCACGCGCGGGCCCAGGTCGGAAGGCTGCGCGACATGCTGGCGTGCGTAGTCCTTCCAATTCTCGTCCGCCGGAGCGACCGCAGTGTCGCAGGATTCACAGACGAAGAAGGCGCCGTCGACGCCCCGCTGCAACCGGGCCACATCGCCCACGATCGCCTTCACCCCTTCCTTCTTGTCGAACTGCCGCTTCATCGGCAATGCACGTGGCGCACTCCATTGGAGCCGCGACTCGCGGATGAAGCGGCGGCGCTCTGCAGTCGCGCGCTCGTCCAGGCGCCCGTTAGCGACGACCACGCCGAAAATCGTCTTGGCCACGGCTTCGGAGAAAACGCCGTTCACCACGTCGAGCGTGACCAGCGAGGGGTCGCGGCGAAGCGGATCTCCCCAGCCTCCACCGGCGGTCGGGTTGCACTCGTAGACGTCGTCGCTGTGGAACGGAAACTCTGGCGGTTTGGCGGTGAATACCGTGTCGTCGCCCAGCACGTCGTCAAGGCGATCGGGGAAGATGCCATCCCGCATCAGCGAGCGGATGTTGGAATTCCGCAGCAACCGGCGGTGATTGCACCCGCTGGGGTATCCACCGAAAAGACCGCGGGAGGTGGGCGACTCGTAGCCGTGGCATGCAACAAGCGACTCGACTTCGTCCACGCCGTGTAGCACGAAGGCCGCGCCCGCGGCCTGGCCGCCTACGGTGGCCCCCGCGCCAGAGCTGTCGGTGATGATCCGGCGGTACAGGTACAGCACGGGCAGTTTCAACTCGGTCGCCTCGACGTTGGGCGCCTTGCCGGCCGTGATGTTCCGTTGTCCCGACACTGTAATGCCGTCGCGATGGGCGTATGCGCCGCCCCCGGAAAGCATGACCTCGAGGATGGGCGCCGTGGCCGGCTCCCCGTACTGGTTCAGGCCGTGGATGTGGAACAGGTCAGGTCCGCTCGCCGGCGCCGCCTGCGCTTCGCGCAGGTATTCCGGGTGGGTGGCCATCAGCTTGGACATCACTTCGGTGGTCGTGACCTCGATCAGCCACATGGCGCCGAGCGGGCCCTGGCTGCACGGCGCCGGGAACTTGCACGAGACGATCGAGCCCTCCGTGGCGAGCACTTCCAGGGGCCGCAGCAGGCCGTCGTTCCAGGGAAGGTCGTAGGCAATGATGGGCAGGATGCCCGCGTAGATGCCGGCGAGCAGTCCGGTGCGCGTGGCATTCACGAAACCGGGCGCCTGCGCGTCAGAGCCCGTGTAGTCGAAGACGATCTTCTCGCCCTGCTTGCGCAGCTCGACGTGAATCTTGTAGATCTTGTTTTCGAAGCCGTCGTGGTCCAGGAAGGCCTGCGCACGGAACACGCCGTCGGGCAGTTCCAGCAGGCGCTTGCGCATCTTGGCTTCAGACAGGTCCATCATGCCGTCCATGACGGTCAGCACGGTATCGACACCGTACTTGCGCACGGTGTCGAGCACGCTCTTGACGCCGATGTGGTTGGCCGCCATCAAGCCCTTCAGGTCGAGGCTGATGTTGATTGGCAGGCGCGACATGCCAGTGATGAAGTTCAGCACGTCTGTGCGCAGCTCTCCTCGATCGACCAGCTTCACCGGCGGGATCAGCATGCCTTCCTGGCGGATGTCCTTGGCCATGGAGGCGAAGCTGCCCGGGACCATGCCGCCCACGTCCAGCTGGTGTGCGCAAGCGCCGGTCCAGCCGATGCGGCGGCCATCCATGAAGATCGGGGCCAATACGCCGATGTCCGGGCAATGAAGCGCCCCCTTGTGGGGATGGTTCACGATGAACATGTCGCCCTCGTTGATGCCGACCGTCTGCTCGCAGTCCGCGATGACGTGCTTGACCATCAGGGACAGCGACGCGGCGTGGAACGTCACCGTCTTGCCCATCGTGACCACCTCGCCAAACGCGCGATAAAGCCCTGTATTGAAGTCGGTGGCTTCGTTCACAAGTGCGGAGCCGGACACGGAAGCCAGCGTGCTGGCCTGCTCGTCGGTGATCGACATCAGCCGGTGGCGGATCACCTCAAAGGTGACTGCATCGACGTCTTTCTTCTGGTATTCGAATACGTTGCTCATGGGACCTCGGGGTTCAGTGGCTGTTGTGGATGCGAATGAGAAAATTGCCGTAGGGCTCCATCTCGGCGACCTGGCCGGGCCCGACGACGATGGTGGTGTCCGGGCGTTCGACGATGGCGGGTCCGACGATGGCGTGGCCCGGTCCCACGTCTTCGCTGCGGTAGATGTCGGCGTCCACGAAGTCGGAGCCGAAGAAGTAGACCTGGCGCTTGCCGCACGGCTTGTTGGACCGACCTGCTGCGTCGACATGGCGCGGAGTCGGACGGATCACCGGCGAGGTCGCTTCGACGCGGACCACCGTGAATTCGACACCCGACACGCGCAGCGCCGTGTTCTTCCCGTAAATGCGCTCGTACTCGACTTCAAAGGTGTCCACCAGCGCGTCGACGTCCTTGGCCTGCAGGACGCCTGAAGGTGCCGGGATGCCGATCTCGTGCACCTGCTGGCGGAAGCGCATGCCGATAAAGCGATGGATGGTCACGTCCTCGGCGAGCGCCTCCTTTGCCCTCGCCTCGATCTGGTCGAAGCCGCGGTTCAGCACTGCCGGGTCCACGTGATCCGAAGCCCTGGTGAAACGGGCCGGCGCATGCTGCCCGATCGCCAGCGAGAAGGAGCGGTGCCGGTCGCCCGTGACGGCGCCGAAGGCCGAGTGCGCCGGGCCGGTGCTGGGGATGACCACCTTTCCGATTCCGGCGACTTCCGCGTACTGGTGGGCATGCGTGGCGCCTGCGCCGCCGTAGGCCATGAGCACAAAGTCACGGGGGTCGTAGCCTGCGCGCAGAGTCACGCGGCGCAACAGGTCCGCCATCTGGTTGTTGGCAACTTCGCGGATGCCTGCCGCTGCCTGCGCGATGGTCAGTCCCAGCGGCTCTGCCACGTACTTGCGAACCGCTTCATGAGCCGCCTCGACGTCGAGCTTCATACGTCCGCCGAGGAAGTACTTCGCATCGATGATGCCGAGCACCACATCCGCATCCGTGATCGTGGGTTCGACACCGCCGCGGCCGTAGCACGCCGGGCCTGGCGTGGAGCCCGCGCTCTCGGGCCCCACATGCAGATGACCATCGAGCACGCGCGCGATCGAACCACCACCGGCGCCAATGGCCGTCACCTTGATGGAAGGGAGCGCGATATGGAACCGCCCGACCTCGCGCACGGATTCCAACAGGGGCTGCCCGTTCACGATCAGTCCGACGTCGAAACTCGTGCCGCCCATGTCGGCGGTCAGCACGTTCGGATAGCCGAGCAGTTCGCCGAGCTTCTGCGACGCGAGCACGCCTCCTGCAGGGCCCGAGGTCATCAGGTTCGCGGCCTGGAACGCCGCTTCCGATGCGGGAAGCACACCGCCGCCGGACTCCATGATGGAGATCGGTCCGTTGAATCCGAACTTGCGAATCGAAGCTTCGAGGCCGTTGATGTAACGGTGGATCACCGGCCCGAGATAGGCGTTGATGGCCGTCGTCGAAGTGCGTTCGTATTCACCGATGATGGGAACCAGGCTCGACGACGCCGTGACGAACATCTGCGGCGCCTCTTCCTTCACGAGTTCCAGCAGGCGCTGCTCGTGGGAAGGATTGCGAAAGGACCACAGCAGGGAAATCGCGATCGCTTCAACGCCCTTTTCAATCAACGCGCGGATGGATTTGCGTGCCGCGTGCTCGTCGAGAGCGACGATGACGTCGCCCTTGTAGTCCACGCGCTCGACGATCCCCTCGGTCAGATCGATCGGGATGATCGGCGTGGGGACGTGCCGCTTGGAAAAGTGAGAGATCTCATGGGAAGGAAGACCGATCCAGCCCGCCATGGCGCGCTGGATGCGCAGAGTGTCTTCAAAGCCGCGGGTCGTCAGCAGACCCGTCACCGCACCCTTGCGCTCGATGAACGCGTTGGTGGCGGCAGTCGTGCCGTGGGCAAAATAGCCGAGCCGCGCTATGAGCTGCTCGAGGCTGATGCCATCGGCTTCCGCCGCGAGACGCATCGCGTCGATAACGCCCTGGGTCCGGTCATCCGGGGTCGTCAGTGCCTTGAAAATGCGGACGTCGCCTTCGTCAGAAAGGTAGACAAGGTCGGTGAAGGTGCCACCGATGTCGGTCCCGATGTAGTTCACGAAATGTTTTCTCCAGGTAGTGCCCACGCGCTGCGGCTGGGCTGGGTGAGCAATGAATCGAAGTGCAGTTCGTATTTGAACAGATCAAAGGGATAGCCGATAGAACGTTTAGATGTTTATTCGTTAGGGTTTTCCCCTGGGCGCCGGTTAGAGCAAAAAAAGGGGGCCTTGCGGCCCCCTTGCGGGTTCGGAATTGCCTGACTCAGGCCGTTGCGGCTTTGCTGTGCAGCAAGTCGAGCGCAACGTCGACGATCATGTCCTCCTGCCCGCCCACCATGCGGCGGCGTCCCAGTTCGACCAGGATGTCGACCGTCTTCAGCCCGTGCTTCTTCGCCGCAGCTTCGGCGTGACGAAGAAAGCTGCTGTACACGCCTGCATACCCCAGAGACAGCGTTTCGCGATCGACGCGGACGGGTCGGTCCTGCAGAGGACGCACGATGTCGTCGGCCGCATCCATCAGCTGGAACACGTCGCAGCCGTGGTTCCACCCCATGCGGTCCGCGGCGGCAACAAACACCTCCAGGGGCGCATTGCCCGCGCCGGCGCCCATGCCGGAAAGGCTGGCGTCCACGCGATCACAACCTTCCTCCACCGCCACGATGCTGTTGGCGACGCCGAGCGACAAGTTGTGGTGCGCGTGGATGCCAGTCAGCGTTTCGGGGTCAAGCAGGTCCTTGAAGGCGCGGAATCGATCCCGCACGTCGTTCATGTTCAGCGCGCCCCCCGAATCCACGACGTACACGCACCCTGCGCCGTAGCTCTCCATCAGTTTCGCCTGGCGAGCGAGGCTGGCTGGGTCGATCATGTGGCTCATCATCAGGAAGCCGACGGTGTCCATGCCCAGGCGTTGGGCAAACTCGATGTGCTGCTTCGACACGTCGGCTTCGGTGCAGTGAGTCGCAATGCGGACGACCCGCGCGCCCGCATCGTAGGCCGCCTTCAGGTCGTGCACCGTGCCGATGCCCGGCAACAACAGTGTGGCGACTTTCGCGTGTTTCACCACGGCAGCGACGGCTTCGATCCACTCGAGATCGGTGTGCGCCCCGAACCCATAGTTGAAGCTGCCCCCCTGCAGGCCGTCCCCATGCGAAACCTCGATGGAGTCGACGCCCGCGCCGTCCAGCGCCGCGGCGATCTGCGCCGCCTGCGCCACGCTGTACTGGTGGCGAATCGCGTGGCTGCCGTCGCGCAGCGTCACGTCGGAGATGTAGATTTTTCTGGTGCTCATTTGCGCGCCCTCCTTCAACCGTACGCGGCCGTGTTTTCGTTCGCAGCCATGCGTTCGGCGATGGCGAGCGCGGCGCTTGTCATGATGTCGAGGTTGCCCGCATAAGCCGGCAGGTAGTGTGCCGCGCCTTCAACCTCCAGGAAGATCGATGTCTTCAATCCGGACAGGCCGCTCCCGACGCCGGGGATCTTCAGGTCCACGACCCTGTCAAACTGCACTTCCTGCTTCAGCCGGTAGCCCGGAACATAGCGCTGTACCGCCGCCGCCATCTCCTGCACCGATGCGGCAATAGCTTCTTCGCTGCCGTCGGCACTGAAGGTGTAGACCGTGTCGCGCATGATCAGTGGCGGCTCAGCCGGGTTCATGACGATGATGGCCTTGCCCTTGCTGGCACCCCCGAGGATTTCGATCGCACGCGCAGTGGTCTGCGTGAACTCATCGATGTTGGCGCGCGTGCCCGGCCCGGCGCTCTTGCTGGAGATGCTGGCCACGATCTCGGCGTACCTCACCGGCACCACCCGGCTCACGGCCGCGACCATCGGGATCGTCGCCTGCCCGCCGCATGTCACCATGTTCACATTTCTTGCCGTGAGATGCTGTTCACCGTTCACTACGGGAATGCAATAGGGACCGATGGCCGCAGGGGTCAGGTCGATCATCCGGATGTTCGGCTTCCACTCCCGCAGGAAAGCATCGTTGGCCACGTGCGCGGCCGCACTGGTGGCATCGAAGACGATATCGACGTCATCGAAGACGGGGAGCTTGACCAAACCTTCAACGCCACCGGCCGTCGTGGCGACCCCCATCCGCTGCGCGCGCGACAGGCCATCCGAGACAGGGTCGATGCCGACCATGGCGCCCATCTCGACCTGCCTGCCCTGCCGCAGGATCTTGATCATGAGGTCGGTGCCGATGTTCCCGCTGCCGATGATTGCGGCTTTCATCTTCCGTGTCATGGCTGGCCTTTGGGCTCGAATTTGCAGGACACCGACCCCAGCGCGCCCAGGTCCGCGTGCACGAGGTCACCGGGACTCACCGGGACCATGGGCCCCAGGGCGCCCGAGAGGACGATCGCGCCTGCAGCCAGCTTTTCTCCCCGCTCGGCCATGGTGCAGGCAAGCCAGTAGGCCGCCCGCAGCGGGTGGCCCAGGCAGGCCGCGCCGGTGCCGACGGAAGCGATCTCACCGTTCTTCGACAGCTGCATTCCGACCTCGCGCAGCTCGATGCCGCCGATGGCGACAGGCTGGTCGCCCAGCACGAAGACGCCGCAAGATGCGTTGTCGGCCACTGTGTCCGCGAACGTGATTTTCCAGTCGGCAATGGCGCTGTCCACGACTTCGAGCGCAGGCAAGGCGTAAGCAACGGCGCAAAGAAATTCACCCCATGAAGGGCGAGCGGCGTTCAGCTCGCGACCCATCACGAAAGCGACTTCGGCCTCGACCTTGGGTTGCATCAAGCGGCCGGCCGGGATGGTGTCGCCATTCAGGTAGGCCATGTCATCCAGCAGCACGCCGAAATCGGGTTGGTTGACGCCGAGTTGCTGCTGGACTGCCTTCGACGTCAGGCCGACTTTCATGCCGACGACGCGCGCACCCGCGTCCAGATGGCGCCGCGTGTTCACGGATGCCACGGCGTACGCGTCGGCAGCGCTCGCGATATCGAAAGCCGTCGAAACAGGCGCAATGGGAGCGCGGTCCTTGCGGGCGCGATGCAGCGCATCGGCTGCGGAGATGATGTTTTGTCGGATCATGGTGATTTCCTTGGTGCTTGTTCGTTGTCGAGGCCGCACTCCTGCAGCCAGAGTTGCCACGGCCGCTCGACGGTTGCGGCGTTCGCCGCCTCCGCAAGCGACGCTTCTTCTTCTGTGAGATACGTAATTTCTCCCGCGAGCTGGATCGCCTCGCGTTGCAAGCGGGCGTTCCATTCCGTGTAGACAGCCCGAAAGACCGCCTCGGGCACCGAACTTCCCACCACGACGAAGCCGTGTCCCCTCATCAGTGCGGCGGCATTCTTTCCGAGCTGGCCAGCAAGTTCGGCCCCCTGTTCGCCGTTTCGCACGAGCATGTCGGTACACCCGAAACGATGGCGGATGTCGAACACTGGCGCCCCGGCCCCCAGGAAACCGCTCATGTGGCAGACTGGCCGCAGCCTGACACTGGACACCGAGAATGGAACGACCGAGGGAGCGTGGCTATGCACGATGGCGCTCACATCCGGCCGCGCACGGTAGATCTCTGCATGGATGAATCGCTCGAGGTAGGGCTTGCGAAGGTCATTGCCCACCGGATTGCCGTCGAGGTCCAGCTCCATTAAATCGTCGACCGTGACAAGCGCGGGCGCCAGCGAACGCGAGATCAGGAACCGACTCGCGTGGCCCGGAAGCCGCGCACTGACGTGGCCATAGCCATCGAGGATGCCGAGGTGGGCGAGGATGCGGTTGGCCTGCGCCACTTCAGTGTGCAGACGCTCCTTCATTCGAGCGAGACGCCCAGTCGCTTGATGACCTCGGCGTACTTCGCGGTGTCGCTCGTCATGCGCGCTCGCATGCCTGCGGGAGATGACGACTCGGGCTCGATTCCCACCCTGGTGAACTGCTGGATAACTTCAGGGTCACGTAGGACTTCTGCCAGGTCGTCGGAAATTTTCTGGATCGCATGTTGCGGAGCGCCGCTTCGTGCGACAAGCCCGACCCAGGTATTCACGTCATAGCCAGCAGGCCCACCGTCTTCGCCAACCGTCGGGACGTCGGGTTGCCGCGCGAGACGGGTCGGAGCGGCGATGGCGATCAACTTGAGCTTGCCGGCCTGCACGAGAGGGAGAGTCGATCCGATCGTCGCGAGCGACAGGTCCACTTCGCCGCTGGCGATAGCCGTATAGATCTGCTGGCCGTCCTTGAAGGGGATGATCGTCATCCGCGTCCCCGTGGCTTTCTCCAGCATTGCCACCGCGAGATGCGGTGGGCTGCCAAGATAGGGCACGCCGACATTCAATTTCCCGGGAGACGCCTTGGCGGCGGCGATAACGCTCTTCATCGACTGCAGTGGGCCAGCCGCGGAAGTGACAACGAAGAACGGCGTATGGAAGACGAAAGAGATTGGAACGAAGTCTCTCTCGACCGAATACGTCACGTTGCGCAACAGGTGAGGATTCACGGCGAGGTGCGAGCTGCTGGCGAGCAACAGGTCATGTCCAGTGGACGGGGCGGCCTTCAAGGCGGCGATGGCGATGAGGCCGTTTCCCCCGGGCTTCGGATCGACGACGACCTGATGGCCCCACTTCGGCGTGAGCTTGGCGGCGAGGATGCGCGCGACCACGTCGGGCGTGCTGCCGGCTGCGAACGGGACAATGATGCGGACCGGCCGATCGGGAAAAGCCTGTGCGTGCACGAGCGGCGAAATTCCGGAAGCGCAAGCAGCGCCAATAGCGCTGAGCGCTGTTCTGCGATCCATGAAATCTGTCTCCTTGGGGCGATTGCCGATGATGCGCCGCATCTTAATGGATGAAATCTCAAACGTCTAGTCGTTTATCCCTATGTACGTTTAACAACCTGCCCACCGACACTCCCCATTCCGAAAGGTCGGTCCCTACAACCCAAGCCCGCGGGACACCCGCTGGCCCCAAACTGGAGAACAGAATGCTTAGGAAGAGTCATTGGCACAACATGCCGCGGCTGGCCGCAGGAGCCGTGCTTGTGCTCACGGCTTCATGCGCGTGGTCGCAAGAAGGCGTGCAGATCTATGGCCGCGCAAATGTTGGCCTGGACCGGTATGACGCTCCCGGCGCAACGGCCGGTCCGGCGATCCACCAGACGCGGGTGTATGACGCGATTTCGCGCTTGGGCTTCCGTGGTACGGAAGACCTGGGTGGCGGCTACAAGGCCCTGTTCCAGCTCGAGGCCGGCGTGAACTTTGACACTGGCGGCGATCGCGCCCAGGACGGCACGGTCAACCCGAACGTCGGCTTCTTCCTGCGCGACACCTTCGTCGGCCTTGAAGGCCCATACGGCCGCGTCACTGCGGGACGCCAATCGGTCTATTGGCAGAACGGCTTCATCGTGCCGGCGAGCAACTTCTACATCAATGCCGATGTCCCTTTCTTCACGGGCGTGAGCACCGGCCGCCTGCCCTTGTTGATTTCGCGGGTGAACAACTCCGTCATGTACACGACACCGTCGATCGCGGGCGCGAATGCAAGCTTCACGATCTCGCCCACGACGACGCCCGGGCCGGGTTTTGTCGATAGCGAGACAGTCGCGCCCGGCGCGGCTCGCGACGCGCGGCTTTACGGTGCGACCTTTCGCTGGCAAGGCGCACCGTTCGCGGCGCAGGTGGACTACGCGTACAAACGCACGTCATCCGATGCGGTCGCCGGCTTGCGCCCAACCGGTAGTGGCCTGAAGGCCATGGCGGGGTGGCGCTACACGCCCGGCGGACAGGTTTCCGTCATCGGCGTACGTGTCGCATTGAAGGACCTGGCCGTCCCCATGGCAGGTTTCGCCGGGCGCGGCGACGACCTGAGCCAGTTCGGGTGGGGGATCGCCTGGGAACACATGATCACGCCGAACGTGCAGGCGCTGGCGTCGGCGGGCGTGCTCCAGGACGCGCGTGGCTGCACTTCGGTGGTTGCCGGCGCTGCGGGCCGCGGATGCCAGAACACGGGGGCCACCTCCTACATGGTCGCCGCGCGCTATCTGCTCTCCAAGCGCACCGCTGTCTATGCATCGCTTAACCAGGTGAAAAACCGCGCCAACGCGACGCTGGATTACACCGGAATGGCGCTCAACGCGGTCCCCAGTCTGAGTCCAGGCGCCGATCCCCGAATCATCGCGATCGGTGTCATCCACAACTTCTGATCGTTCATCCCAACGAACCACTTTGGCATTTTCTGTACCATCAGCGTCTCACGAAGCAGGCGGAACCGAACCGGGTGTACCTGCCGAACTTCAAAGGACCCTGATGAAGCCACTGAATGACGTGCCCACGATAAGTTCGAGGTCCCTGACCAGCGCGTTGGACATCGGCACGGCCACCTATGTGAAGTTGCTCATGCGATTCCGGCGACGGATCGAGTCGGGCGAGTGGCCCGTCGACAAGCAGATTCCGTCGCTGGAGACGCTGGTCGAGGAAACGGGCGCTGCCCGCGCAACAGTCAGGCACGCGTTGAGCTTCCTGGAGAGCGAAGGCCTGATCGGCCGCTACCGCGGCCGGGGGACGTTCGTGCTAAAGCGCCCGGTCAGCGAGGTGTTCTACAACATCCCCACAGACTGGGAAACGCTCAGTGAACAGATACCGGACATCGACATCGAGTGGATAGCGACCGCGACGGTGGCGGAAGGTATCCCTGTATCTCATCCGGGTGGCGTGCTTTCCCCGCACGGCTACCAATACTTCCGGCGGCTGCAGCGGCACAACCAGATTCCGTACTTTCTTGGCATCTCTTACCTTGAGCAGAGGCTCTTCAAGAAGATCGGCAAGAAGCCATTCAATACGCCGGCACCGATGCGCGTCCTCCAGAAGCACGCAGGCGACCGCCTCGGGCGCGCGGAGCAAACGATCTCCGCGACGACCGCCGACCCGGAGATCGCCACGCTGCTGCAGCTGGCAATTCACGCACCGGTGATGGTCGTGTCACGAACCGTCATGGATCTGGACAAGGTCGTGCTCTACGAGTCAACGGGTATCTTCCGGGCGGACTTCGTTCGGGTCCACAACGTCCTGCGGGAGGGGCCTGGCTGAGTCAGCGTCGTCCGCGCAACCTCGCCCCCGCAGACGTTCGCGAAGGTTCAGGTTGGAATCGCCAACCGTTTGATGGGGACAAGGGTCTTCATGGCGCGAGCTGGAATATCTTGCCGGGATTCATGATGTTCGATGGATCCAGCGCGGCCTTTATCGCCTGCATCAAGGACACCCCCGTCGCTCCCGCCTCTTCGATGAGCAGGTCCTGCTTGTGCAAGCCGATGCCGTGCTCTCCCGTGCAGGTCCCTTCCAAGGTGATCGCGCGCTGTGCGAGTTGGGTCGCAAGCCTTTCGACTACCGCGCGCTCGCGGGCGTCAGCACCATCGATGAGGTAGCACATGTGGAAGTTGCCGTCCCCCACATGTCCGACGACATAGTAGGGCACGCCTGAGGCCTCCACGTCGGCTATGGCCTCGCCGATCGCATCCGCCAGGCGTGAGATGGGAACGCAGACATCGGTGACGATACATCGGCAACCCGGCCGGGTTTGCAACCCCGCAAAATACGCATGATGGCGCGCGGTCCACAAGCGCGTGCGCTCTTCCGGGGTGTCGGCCCATTCGAAGTCCTGCCCGCCGTTCTCCTGCGCGATCTGCTGGACCAGCTCCGCTTGTTCGCGCACGCCCGTGTCGCTGCCGTGAAACTCCATCAGCAGCATGGGTTGCTCACGCAGCTGCATGCGCTCGTGCTTGTTGACAGCGCGCACCGCCCGCTCGTCGAGCAGCTCGCAGCGCGCGATCGGGATCCCCATCTGCACGATCTGGATCGTCGTTCGCACGGCGGCATCGACACTGGGCATGTGGCAGATGGCCGCGCTGACTGCTTCCGGCAGGGGATAGAGCCTCACCGTCAGTTCGGTCACGATGCCCAGCGTGCCCTCGCTGCCGACGAACAGGCGCGTGAGGTCGTATCCGGCACTGGACTTGCGCGCGCGCGTTCCGGTGCGCAGCACCCTGCCGTCCGGCAGCACTGCGGTGAGCCCCAGCACGTTCTCCCTCATGGTTCCGTAGCGCACCGCGTTCGTGCCGCTGGCACGGGTGGCAGCCATGCCGCCCAGTGTGGCGTTCGCTCCCGGATCGATCGGAAAAAACAGGCCCATGGCGCGCAGCGCGCGGTTGAGTTCCTCGCGCGTGACCCCGGCCTGCACTGTCGCCGTCATGTCCTCCTGCGAGATTTTCAGGATGCGATTCATGCGGGCGAGGTCCAGCGTGATGCCGCCTTCGGTCGCCAGAACATGCCCCTCGAGCGACGAGCCCGCGCCGAACGCGATGACGGGCACCCGGTGCGCGGCGGCGCACGTGACAACCCTTGTCACCTCTTCTGCCGTTTCACAGAACACCACCGCGTCCGGGGCGGGCACATCGAAAGCCGATTCGTCGCGCCCATGCTGCTCGCGTACGGCAGCCGCGGTGGACAGACGCTCGCCCAGGAGAAGCTTCAAGTCCTGGATCAGGGCGGCGGGCGCCGTGCGGCGTTGGCGGGTGACTGTTGTCATGCTCGGGTCCTTGCTTGCTATTTCGAGAGACTCACGCTCGTCTTGATCATCTGCCGCTCGGCCTCCGGACGCAGCGTCATGCCCAGACCAGGCGCGGTCGGCACCACGAAATGTCCATCCTTTGGCTGCAGGTCCTGTTCGAACAACTCCCGGTTGCAGCGCCTGAGGGCATAGGCGTGGTGCTCGTGGATCTCGAAGTTGGGAATGGCCGCCTCGAATTGCAGGGCGACGGCTGTTGCCAGCGGTGAGCCACACACATGCGCCTGCACCCCGACGTCGTAGGCATGGGCCAGCTGGGCCACTTTCCAGGCCTCGCTGATGCCGCCCACCAAGCCCACGTCGGGCTGAATCATGTCGATGGCGCCGGCTTCCAGGTAGGGCAGGAAACCCCAGCGCGTATAGAGCCGCTCACCTGTGGCCAGGGGAATCGGCGATTTGCGCGCCATCTTCAATTGGGCGTGCGCGTTGTTGTTGTGCGTCGGTTCCTCCAGGAAGAGGATGCCGAGGTCCTGCACCAGTTCGGCGATCTGCAAGGCACCCGCCGTGGATGTGAGCGAATGCAGCTCGACGATGATGTCGACGTCCGGGCCGAGGCCATCGCGTGTCGCCTCCATTCGTTGGCGGATCAGCTTGCGCTGCGCCGGGGTGAAGATGCCGCGCAAGTCCACGGCCCGCTTGCCCTGCGCATCGAGCATGACCGGATCGACCTTGATGCAGTCGAAACCCTCTTCGCGCGCCTGAATCGCCACCTCGCGGTACTGCGCCGGCGCCGACAGCCAAGCCGCCTCTTGCCCCCAACCGAGTTGCAGCTGGCTGGCATAGCAGCGCAGCGGCGGCGGTGTGGCACACCCCAGCAGCCGATGGATCGGCTGCCCGAGCACCTGGCCCTTGATGTCCCACAGCGCGGTATCGATGGCGCTCATCGCGCCGAAGATCACGGGCCCTCCGCCACCTTCGGCCCAGAAGGTGCGCCGCAGCATGTGCTCCCACACCGTCTCGGTATGGAACGGGTCCGCGCCGAGGATGAAGCGTTCGCCCAATGTGAGGATCATCGGCGCGGCAGCCGGTGCGCCGGTGCCGTAGGACATGCCTACCTCGCCCAGGCCGCTGACACCTTCATCGGTATGAACGCGCGCCATCACGTGGCGCCAGGAAGCCGTGCCGTCGCGGCCCGACAGGTCCGCCTCCAGCACTTCGATTTTTGTGACTTTCATTGAAACCTCTGGATCAGTTGTTTGGGGCCGGCGGCTCATAAGCCCGCACCGGTGGCAATTCCCCCTGGAAACGTTCAACCTGCACCACCGTGAGCTGGCCGGTGCAGCCCTGTGTCAACCGGGAGGTGCCAATGTCGCGGGTCAGGACATTCGGATTGCCATGGACGCACAGGACGCCGCCATGGTCGTCATCGACCGCGTCGTACCAGGCCCCGGTGGCCAGTTGCACTACACCGGGCAGCATGTCGCCAGACAGCCTCACCGCCGCCAGACAAGCGCCCCGGGCATTGAACAGGCGCGCTACGTCGCCCTCGGCGATGCCGCGCTCGGCCGCCGTCGCCGGGTGCATTGTGCAAATCTCGCGCCCCTGCAGTTTGTGCGCCTGGCTGTGGCCGCCGAAATCCAACTGGCTGTGCAGCCGGGTCGCGGGCTGGTTGGAGATAAGACGAAGCGGATGGTCTGCATCGGGCGCCTCAGTCGATGGCAGCCATACCGGGTGCCCGGGGCAATCCGCATAGCCGAAGCTTGCGATGGCGGGCGAACTGATCTGGATCTTGCCGCTGGGCGTTTGCAGCGGGTGCAACTCCGGCTGCTCGCGGAAGGCGCGCAGCATACCGCCGTCGTCACTGGCCTGCGGCAGCTTCAATTCGCCGCGCTGCCAGAAGGTCTCGAAATCTGGCGGATCCAGCCCCAGCGCGGCGAGCGTATCGCGGGTCTTGCCGTACAGATGCCGCAGCCAGTCGCGGGCCGTGCGTCCTTCGCTGAACGCATCCAGCCCACCCAAACGACGTGCGAGCTCGCAGAAGATCTCGTAATCGTCGCGCGCTTGCGCGTGGGGCTCGGCGATCCGATGCATCGCGATCATGAGCGGATCGGTGGGCGTTGTCCCGATGTCCTCGCGTTCCAGGGTCAGGGTTGCGGGCAGCACGATATCGGCGTGGCGTGCCGTCGCGGTCCAGACGCTCTCGTGCACGACGAAGGTTTCCAGCCGCGCGAAGGCTCGCGCCAGCCGCGGCAGGTCCTGGTGATGGTGGAACGGATTGCCGCCGGCCCAGTAGGCAAGCCGGATGTCTGGGTACACCAGTCGCTGGCCGTTGTAGTCGAACGGCTGGCCGGGGTTCATCAGCATATCGGCGATGCGTGCGACCGGGATGAATTCCTTCACGCTGTTGGCGCCTTGGGGCAAGGCGGGAGACGGAACGGCGTTGTTACGGCGGCCATAGTGGGCCAGGGCCCCGAGCGCGTAGTTGTAGCCGCCACCCGGGAGCCCGATCTGGCCGAGCATCGCGGACAGTACCGCTGCCATCCACACAGGCTGCTCGCCGTGCTCGGCGCGTTGCAGCGAGTGCGCGACCGTGATGAGCACACGACGTCCGCGCAGCGAACGCGCCAGGGAACGCAGGACGTCGGGCGCAATGCCGCAGATCGCGGCCGCCCAGTCAGCGCTCTTCGCGACGCCGTCGCTGCGACCGCTCAGGTAGGCCTCGAACCCGTCCCAGCCATCGCAATGGCTCGCCAGGAAATCGCGGTCGTGCAGCGCCTCGGCCGCGAGGGTATGCGCCAGCCCCAGCATCATCGCCGCGTCCGTGCCGGGCGTGACGGGCAGCCACTCGGCGCGGGCCTCTTGCGGCAGGTCGGAGCGCAAGGGAGAGACGCACACGAATCGGCAGCCGCGCTCGGCCGCGCGGCGCATCGAGTCGCGCTCGATGTGACGGCTGACGCCACCGCCCGCCACGCGCGAGTTCTTCAGCGCCATGCCCCCGAAGGCCAGGACGACATCCGTGTGGTCCACGACCTGTTCCCACGTCACGTTGCGCCGCACCACCTTTTCGTATGAGCCGAACACGTAAGGCAACAGAACCTCGGCGCAGCCGGCGCTGTAGCTGTTCACCGAACGCACATACCCTCCCAGCACCGTGTTGAGGAAACGGTGGACCTGGCTTTGCGTGTGATGAAATCGGCCGGCGCTGGACCACCCGTAGGAGCCGCCAAAAACGGCGGCCGGACCATGCTCGCTCTTCACTCGTTGAAGTTCGCGGGCGAGCAGGTCCAGCACCTGCGGCCAGGCCATCGGCACGAACTCGTCTCGGCCCCGCTTCGAATCCGGACCGGGCCCGCGTTCCAGCCAACCGCGGCGGACGGCAGGCATCGCGACTCTTGCGCGATGCTGCAAGGCATCCGGGAAATTGTCGATCAGCGGGTTGGGATCCGGATCGCCAGGATGAGGCCGCACCTCCAGCTTGCCATCTCGCCATTGCGCCAGAAAGGCACCCCAGTGCGCGCTGTGGGTTTGAAATGCGGGCTGCGTCACTTTTCGATCGCCAGTCCCAGGCGCTTGACCAGCACCTTTTCCCGCGCCTGTTGCTCGAGCAGATATTTGCGGTATTCCACAGGCCCCAGGTAGTTCGGGACCATCTCGAAGTCGGCCATGACCCGCTGGACCTCGGGGTCGTCCAATGCCGCGCGAAACGCGTCGTGCAGCTTCGCCGCGATCTTGGGGTCCATTCCCCTCGGGCCCGCCACGCCGATCGGTGCGTCAATCACCAGCGGGTAACCCAGTTCCTTGAGCGTGGGCACATCCGGCCACCGCTTGGTGCGCTTGTCGGTCCACACCGCCAGCAGCCGTGCCTTGCCGCTCTCCACAATGGGCTTCCATCCGGCCCCGTCCACCTGGAGGTCCGTGTGTCCGCCGACCAGAGCGACGTTGCTCTCGGGGCTGCTCTTGAACGGAACGTGCACGAACTCGATGCCGTCCAAGGCCGCGATCTGTTCCATTCCGAGGTGCGCCGTCGTGCTCTGGCCGGGCGAGCCGTAAGACAGCCGCCCGGGGTTCTTCTTCGCATAGGCGACGACGTCTCCCCAGGTCGTGAACGGTGTCTGCGCTCCGGCCGTGATGCCGTAGGTGTAGCCCATCAGGTTGACGATGTAGGTGAAGTCCTTTTCCGGGTTCCAGGTCACCTTCTGGATCAGCGGCAGCCGAAACAGCGGAATCGAGACCTGCGCGATCGTGTAGCCATCCGGCTTGGCCGTGGCGGCCATCGTGGCGGGCCCCAGCGTGCCGGCCACCCCCGGCTTGTTTTCCACAACGAACGGCTGGCCGATCTTGCGGGCCGCGGCAGTGGCTACCGCGCGCATCACGACGTCCGTCGAGCCGCCGGCGGTCCAGGGCACGATAAGTGTGATGGGCCGGTTCGGATAGTCCTTGGCTTGCGCGTGGACCAGGAACGGTGCCGCGGAAAACGCGAGCAGCGCGAAGATGCGATGGCGAGAGGTCATGACTGTCTCCATGGTTTTCGCGCGGCGCGGGGATGCGCCGCTGCTAGAAATTCACAACTGCGAGAAGCCGCGTCGTGGGCGTGTTGGCCGCGCTGTGTCAGCCGCCCCACGCCCTGAGCAGCATCTCGGGCTTCCATACGCCGGTACCCGCGAAGCCGGGGCCGCCGTGCTCGGGGTGGACCTTCTGGCCAAAGCCCTCATGCAGATCCAGACCGCGGCGGAACCACTGCGCGATTGGATCGCCGTCTTCCAGCACCTTGAACGGGCTCGCGAGGCGAGCCCACTGGAAGGCCGCGAGCACGATGTAGTCGGCATGGCCTGGTGCGTTGCCCCCCAACCAGGGCTGCCTGTTCAGGGTAAGGCGAATCGGATGGATCGCCTTCCTGAATGCCAGCACCTGCTGCTCGCGCCCAATCGGCGCTTGTTCCAGCGTGCAGCCGAGCATCTCTTCGCGCGTCTTGCGGAAGTACGCCTGATCATGGGAATTCATCAACTCAAACACGTCGCGCGAGACGAGCCGCAACATGGCCGGATGCATCACCTTGTCGGTGAAACACTCCACGAATCGCGCCGTTCCCTTGCCCAGCGGACAGCCAAACAGCGGCGGCCGGTCCGGGAAACGCTCGTCGAGGAACTCTGCGATGTCCCAGCTGTCTTCGACGAACGTGCCTCCGATGCGAATCGCCGGGACCGTGCGGCGTGAGCCCCCGAGCTCGCCGATGTCCGGAAACCCGATCTGGACCGACTTGAACGCCAAGCCTTTGTGCCGCAAGCCCCAGCGCGTACGCCAGCAGAACGGGCTGAACCGGGTATCGTCCGCGGCCGCTAGTTCGTAGAGGATGATGTCGCTGCTCATTGTGTAGCCATTGCGGCGCTCTGGCGCGCCAGGGCCAGGATGCGCTGCGAAGATCGCAGCACGGGCTTTTGCAGCATCAGCCCGTCAAGCATCGCCAGGCCCGTAGCGCCGCTTTCCTTGAACGCGGCCACGGCCTGCTCGGCACGGGCGACTTCCGCGGCGCTGGGCGTGAAGTACTCGTGCACGACGGGAACCTGGGTGGGATGGATGCAACCCTTTCCCGTGAACCCCAGTTCGGCCGCATGCGCGGCCGCGACGTGCAGGCCCTGTTTGTCTTCGAGGTGGATGTGCGGGACATCCATCACATCGAGTTCGAAAGCGGCCGCGGCATGCGCCGTCCGCGAGCGCGCGTACAGCAGGGCCGTGGACGTGCGCCGGCAGCGCAGATCGGCTGAAAGATCCACCTCGCCGAACAGCAGGCATACCATGCGCCGGCTCGCACCGGCGATCTCGAAGACGTTCTCCAGGCCCTGGTTGGTCTCGACAATCGCGTAGAACCTGATGGATGCCGCCGCCCCTTGCAACAGCTCGTCCAGCAATTTGATCTCGGCCGCGGAGCGGACCTTGGGCACCATGACGGCGTCAGGCACATGAGCGAGGCGGATAAGTGCTTCGATGTCGCGCAGGCCGTGCGCGGTGTCCAGCGAATTGATGCGCACGACCCGTTCGCAGCCATTGGGGTTGGCGCCGGCGAACAGCGGCAGCGTGAGTTCACGGGCTTCGTCCTTGCGGTCGATGGCCACGGCATCTTCCAGATCGACGCACACGGCGTCCGCGCCCGAAACGATGGCCTTGAGGTATCTGTCGGGCCGCAGACCAGGGACGAACAGCAGGCTGCGGCGGGGAACAGGGTGGGCAACTTCCATGGTGTCTCCTGGTGATTCGGCAATGCCAGGCAACTGTAGGAAACGGGCCGGAAACGGTACAGTGACAGTTGGTTGAGTATCGGACTGGTACAGTTGGGCGCGAACGAACAGCAACTCAATGACCCGTTACCTCGAGATCGCAGAGGACATTTCCGACCTCATCGCCGGCGGGTCACTGCTCCCCGGCGATGCGCTTCCGTCGGTGCGCGTTGCCGCGGCGCAGTGCAAGGTGAGCAAGGGCACGGTGATCCAGGCGTACTCGGTGCTTGAAGCTCGCAGCCTGGTCGAAGCACGACCACAGTCAGGCTTCTACGTCCGGGCGCGTGCCGACGCCGTCGGACCGTTGCCGCGCGCGGGCTTGATGCGACCAAAGGTCGTGCGCATCGGCGCTCGCGAACGCGTGCGCGACACCCTCGGCGACCTTGTGGGCTCGCGCGTGACCTCGCTGGGCTCGTCGTTTCCGGACCCGTCCCTGTTTCCGTTGCAAGCCCTCAACCGAGCGTTGGGAGCGAGCAGCCGGCACAGCAGCTACGCGAATACCGTGGCCGACCTGCAATTGGGGCTGCCCGAACTGCGCCGTGCGATCGCCCAGCGCTACCTTGAACTCGGCTACGTGGTTCCCATGGAGGAGATCGTCATCACATGCGGCGGCATGGAAGCCATCAGCTTGTCGCTGCAGGCCGTGACCAAGCCCGGCGACCTTGTGCTGATCGACTCTCCGATGTTCTTTTCGGGATTGCAATTGATGGAACAGCTCGGGCTGGGCGCGATCGAGATGCCCACCGACGCCGGACATGGACTGGACCTCGGCGTGCTGGACAAGACGCTGCACCGCCACAAGGTCGCGGCCTGCCTCTTGATGACGAATTGCCAGAACCCCCTGGGATTCTCGATGCCGGAGGAAAAGAAGCGAGCCCTGGTCAAGCTGCTCCAGCGCCACGACGTACCGATGGTCGAGAACGACGTGTACACCGAGCTGCAGTTCGACTTTCGGCACAACCGGGCCGCGAAGGCTTTCGACAAGCGAGGCATCGTGCTGCATTGCGGATCATTCACGAAATGCCTTGCACCGGGTTTCAAGATCGGCTGGGTCGCTGCCGGGCGCTTTCGGGAAGCCATCGTCAATCGCAAGTTCGCGACCACGTTGGGCACCTCCGTGCCGCCACAGGCCGCCATCGCGCACTACCTGCGGCATCATGCGTATGAGAGGCACCTTCGGCGGCTTCGCCAAGGATTGCAGGACGGAGTGAACCGGATGTCCCAAGCCGTCACGCAGCACTTCCCGGAGGGCACGCGATTCACGCGGCCGCAGGGCGGCTACGTCCTGTGGGTCCAATTGCCGGAATCCGTCGATTCGTTTGCCCTGTTCGACCAGGCGGCATCGCGCGATATCGGCATCGCCCCGGGGCCCATCTTTTCCGCCCGCCGCGACTACCGGAACTTCATCCGCCTCAATTGCAGCCACCCGTGGTCGGCATCACTCGACCGCACCCTGCTTTGGCTCGGGCAGACCGTGGCGGGCCTGCACCGCGACCGTTGATCACCGGTGATGAGCTAAACAGTCAACTCCGCCTCGAAACGCTGCAACTCTTCATCAAGCGTTCCACGGCTGCGGAAATTACGGTTGGCCTTGCCGTACCAATATTCGGCATCTTCCAGGTCACCCTCTTGGATGTGCAGGATGCCGTGCAGCCATGCGGCCTGCTGAGAATCGGAATCGTCGCTTTGCACGAGGTTGTGGGCATCTATCCACCGGCCCGCGCGCATGTGAACGAGTACCTGACGAAGATCGATCATCCAAGCTCCTTAGGACCGCGCCGCGCGCTTAGCGCTGCCCGAAGTTCACCCCGTCGAACAATTCCTTGTGCTCGCGGGGTTGCGAGCGCCAGTACTGCTTTGGGGCAAGGACATGCGCGCCAAGCTTCGCGGCCGCGTGCCAGGGCCAGCGCGGGTCATACAGCATCGCCCTGGCCAGTGACACAGCGTCCGCCTCGCCGTTGGCGATGATCGCTTCGGCCTGCTCGGGCTCGGTGATCAGGCCCACGGCCATGGTGGGCAGGCCTACTTCGGCCTTGACTTTCTGCGCGTACGGCACCTGGTACCCCGGGCCGAGCTTGATGGCCTGCGCAGGTGAAACGCCGCCGGTGGTGACGTGAATGGCGGCGCAGCCGCGCGCCTTCAGGGCGTGCGACAGCGCTACCGTCCCCTCGATGTCCCATCCGCCCGGCACCCAGTCGGTGGCGGAGATGCGCATCCAGACCGGCTTCTCGGCCGGGAACGCCGCACGCACGGCGTCGAACACCTCCAGCGGAAAGCGCATGCGGTTCTCCAGGCTGCCGCCGTACGCGTCGTCGCGCTTGTTGGCGATGGGCGACAAGAACTGATGCAGCAGATAGCCGTGCGCGCCATGCACTTCGATACCGTCGAATCCCAGGCGCGCGGCGCGGTGTGTCGCCTCAACGAAGTCATCGCGCACGCGGCGCAGTCCTCCCGCATCCAGCGCCATCGGCGCGCCTTCGCCGTCCGCGTGCGGCACAGCGCTGGGCGCTTCGGTTGTCCAGCCGCCCGGTTCATCGGCTGCGATTTGGGCGCCACCGTTCCACGGGGCCTGGCTGGACGCCTTGCGACCGGCATGCGAGAGCTGGATAGCCAGTGCGATGGGTGAATAGGCCCGGATAGCGCCGAGCACGCGGGCCAGAGCTGCCTCGTTCTCATGAGAGTACAGGCCCAGGTCCTGCGACGAAATGCGGCCACGCGCCGACACCGAAGTCGCTTCCAGAATCATCAGTCCGGCGCCCGAGAGTGCCAAGTGGCCCAGGTGGATCATGTGCCAATCGGTGGCGGACCCTTCTGTGGCCGAATACTGGCACATCGGAGCGATCACGATCCGGTTGGGCATGCGCAGATCGTTCAACGACCAAGACTCGAAGAGACGGCTCATTGTTGATACTTCCTATGTGAGCAGAAGCGCAGCGTTCAACGTCGCCTTAGCCCGGAGAAAGCCTGCGCAAGCTTTCGCGCACGACGAGGCGCGTTACCAGATCGGACTCAGCGGGCGATTCGACATCTTCGATCAGCTCCACGATGCGCCTTGCGGCACGCACCCCGATCTCGACGGTCGGAACATGAACGGTCGTAAGCCGAGGCTCCACCAGATTAGCCAATTCGACGTCGTCTGATCCCGTCACAGACAGGTCGTCGGGAACCCGCAGCCCGCGGTCCCGACACTCGCCCATGGCACCAACGGCCTGGATATCGTTGCCACAGATAAGCGCGGTCGGTGGTGTCTTGAAAGTCATGAGGTTTCGCACAGCCTGCCGGCCCCCATCGAAGGTGAAGGGCTGCTCCTCCATCCACTCAGGACGCAGTTCCAGACCGGCGGCTTTGAGCGCTGCCCGAGTGGCGGCGATACGGGCCCGCACCCGCTCGTTGCCCTGGGCCACGCCACTGCACAGTGCTATGCGTGAGTGCCCGTATTGCGCGACCAGGCTGGCCATTTCGTAGGCGGCGTCGTAGTAAGAGAACCCAATACAGTCCCGGGTTCCACGCTCGTCGGTCGACCAGGTCATCACATAGGGCAACCGGTACTGTCGAGCCAGGTCGAACACGGCGTCGGCGTGATCGGTGCCGACAAGCACAATGCCATCGACCCCGCGCTCGAGGATCGCCCTCAGAACCTCGGCCTCGCGTTCCGGCTTGTACTCGTGGCTGGCCACCAGCAGCTGGTAGCCAAGGGTCCAAAGTGTGCGCTGCAAGGATTGAATCGAGACCGCGAAGATCGGGTTGTCCAGCGTCGGGTACACGGCCGCGACGGTTCGGGTCCTACGCGAAGCCAGCGCCTGGGCCGCGCCATTGCGCACGTAACCCAATTGCTCCACGGCGCGCTGTACCTTTTCCAACGTGACGGGCTTGACCTGGTCCGGAATCGAAAGCGCGCGCGAGGCGCTCCCCAACGAGACACCGGCGAGGCGAGCGACATCTTCCAGTGTGGGGCGGGAATCTACGGACATTGGCAACAGTTGATGGTCATGCAAAGCGCCGGGGCATCGTATCTCAGGGTAAATACCCGTCATACGCACGGGCGACGCCCGCACAATTGAAGCGCTTCATTTCTTTAAATCCAATTTTCTCAGTTTAGCACCAAGGAAAGTATTTATGAAACGCTTCACAAAAACTCAAGCCGAAGTGACACGCCCACGCGTTAGGAAGACCCAGATGCTCAGGCTTCTCCGGGTTGCCGCTGTCGCATTCGGCGCCGCAGCGCTTGGTTTAGGGGCGGCGCATGCAGCGGACGTGAAGATCGGCGCGCTATACCCCTTCAGCGGCGGCCTGGCGCAGCTCGGTGACGAGAGCTTCCGCGGCCTGCAGATTGCCGTGGAAGAAAGGAATGCCGCAGGGGGCATCAACGGCAACAAGATCGTGCTCGTGAAGGCGGATGCTGCCGATGCCGAACAGGCAGCGATCGGAGCTCAACACCTCATCTCCACGGAAAAGGTGACTGCCGTGTTCGGCAGCTATGCGTCCGGCATTTCGCTGGCGGCGACGCAGGTGACCGACCCGGCAGGCGTGCCCTACTTCGAGCTGGGCGCGGTTGCCGACACCGTCACTGGCCGGGGATTCAGGAATGTTTTCAGAAGCAACGCCACGGCCAAAAACTTTGCCGAACGCACCATCGAGGCCGTCGTCAAAGTGGTCGCACCGGGTCTTCGAGTTAACCCGAAGACCTTGAAACTGGCCATCATCTACGAAGATGGGCCCTATGGCACCCTTGTAGGCGGCTACCAAAAAGAAGAGGCAAAGCGACTGGGGCTCACTGTTGTCGAGAGCCAGTCGTATTCCGCAAAAAGCCTGGATCTGGCCTCGCTCGTCCAGCGGCTGAAGGGCGCCGGCGCAGACATTGTCTTGCAGACGTCGTACAAGAATGACACGATCCTTTTCTTTCGCCAGGCGGCCACGGCTGGATTCAAACCCAAGGCCTTCATCGGCGCCGGCGGCGGGTACTCGCTCAATGACACCGCGAGTGCGCTGGGTACAGCCATGGAAGGCGTGTTCAACGTCGACTTCCCCCAAGCGACGATGGGTGAGGCCGGTGCCCCCGGCCTGCGCAGCTTCGTGATCTCGTATGTGCGGCAGTACTTCATGGCCCCGCGCTCCGGACATAGCCTTGTGAACTATGTTGGCGCCAAGGCATTTCTGGACATCCTGGCAAACGCAAAATCCACCGACAAGGAAAAGATTCGAGAAGCTGTGCTGGCTTACAAGAAAGCGCCGGGCACCACAGCGACCGGATGGGGTTTCCAGTTCGCCGACAACGGACAGAACCAGCTGGCTACGGCAAACCTGATGCAGTGGCAAAGGGGCCTTCCAGTCACGGTCTATCCGCCCTCTGTTGCAACCGGCAAGCCTATTGCTGGCCGTTGACAAGTCTCTGGGGGCGCACCGTAGCTGATGGCTGTGGTGCCATTCAGCACCTGGCGTCTTCCAGGATGAGATCGGCTCCGCGCTCGGCTGTCATCATCACGGCGGCTTGAATGTTGCCTGAGACCATCTTGGGCATCACAGACGCATCGACCACGCGCAGGCCCGCCAACCCACGCAGCTTCAGGCGAAGGTCGACCACGGCCGAATCATCTTCGCCCATCCGGCAGGTACCGATCGGGTGATAGATGCTTTGGCCGTTTTGGCGCGCGAAACTCAGCCAGTCCTCATCGCTGCTCACGCCCTCGCCTGGGTTCATCTCGAAGTCGATGTACGGACGCATCGCCGGTTGATTGACGATGCGCCGGGCCAACTGCATGCTTCTGATCATGCAAAGCTGATCCACCGGGCTGTCGAGAAAGTTTGGGCGGATGGCCGGGCCCATCAGCTGATCGCGTGAACGCACGTGAATGCTGCCCAGCGACTCCGGACGCAGTTGCGTGACGCCGATGGTCATGCCCGGTTTGCGATCGAGGATGCGCTCGGCCGCGTTGGCGTAGCTCGCGTGGACAAAGAAGTACTGGGCATCCGGCGTTGCCGTGTCCGGCTGTGACTTGACGAAGCCGTGAACCAGCCCGGTACCCAGCGTCAGGATGCCCTTGCGCCGCGTGTAGTAGTTCATCACCTCCCGAACGAGTCGCCATCCCCGCGACATCTCATTGAGCGTGACTGTGTTTTTCACGCGCCAGTTCATGCGCGTGGCGAAGTGGTCGATGTAGTTCTCGCCCACACCCTTGAGCGCGTGGCGCACAGGAATGCCGACAGATTGCAGCAGCTCGGGCTGGCCAATGCCCGACAGCTCCAGGAGCTGCGGCGACTGGATGGCGCCGGCCGCAAGGATCACTTCGACATTGGCCCGCACCATCACATCGCGCCCACCCTCCCGGTAAGTGACACCGACGCAGCGACTGCCCTCCAGCTCAAGGGAAGTCACTTGGACATGGGTCGCGATCGCCAGGTTTTCGCGCGTCCTGGCCGGCGCCAGATAGGCGTCGTAAGCACTCCAGCGCCGCCCATTGCGCTGGCAGACCTGGTAGTAGCCGAAGCCTTCCTGGTTGGACCCGTTGTAGTCATCGATCAGCGCATGGCCATCCTGCATTGCGGCATGCAGAAATCCCTCGGCGATCGGAAATCGCTCGCCCACTTGCTCAAGATTCATCGGCCCGTCGGTGCCGCGGAAGGCTCCGCCTGGCGCATAGCGCTCCAGCCTGCGAAAGTAGGGCTCGACGTCCGCGTAGCCCCAGCCCCTGGCGCCGCCGTCGCGCCAGGCGTCGTAGTCTTGCGGTTGGCCGCGCACGTAAACCATGCCGTTGATCAGCGTAGAGCCGCCCAGGCCTTTGCCGCGTGGCACGGCGATGACACGATTGTTCGTGTTGGCCTCGGGCGTGGTCTCGAATCGCCAGTTGTATTTGCGGTTGGTGAGCAGCTTGCTGAAGCCTGCCGGTATCGGAATCCACATGCCGTTCGGCTCACCGCCCGCTTCGAGCATGAGCACACGGTGCTTTCCGGATGCAGTCAGCCGGTTCGCCAGGACGCAGCCCGCGGTGCCGCCGCCAACGATGATGTAGTCAAATGAATCCATGCTCAATTTCTCATGCTCCCTGCGAAGTCACTGGATCGGCAGCACCTTGCCGGGATTCAGCAAGTTGCGGGGATCCAGTGCCTTCTTGATTCGTTGGGCCAGCGCGATCTCGGCGGGCGACTTGCAGCGAAGCAGCTCGCCCACCCGGTACTGCCCCACGCCATGCTCGGCGGAGATGCTGCCGCCATGGGCGACGACCACGTCGTGCACCAATGCATTGACAGCGCTGCTGTCCGTGCCCGGCGGCACGAGCAGGTTGTAGTGGATGTTGCCGTCGCCAGCGTGCCCGAAGGCGTTCACACGCGTCCCCGGAAACTCGCGGACGACGGCAGAATCGGCGGCCATCAGGAATGCGGGAATCTGGGAGATGGGCACCGACACGTCGTGCTTGATGGACGGCCCCTCTTTGGACTCCGCTTCGGTAATGGATTCACGCAGCGCCCACAGTTCGGCCTCCTGGCGCTCTGATTCGGCCACGACCGCATCACTCACCTCCCCGCGCTCCAGGACCTCCCCCAAAAATGCCTCGACGGCATCGCGCAAGCCCGCAAGAGATGAGCTGGCCTCCAGGAGCACGAACCAGGAAGAGTCGCCCATCGGCAAGCGAAGTTGCTGATGGCGGGCGACCAGCTCAAGTGCCGCGCCCGACATCAACTCGAACGCAGTCAGCGTGTCCCCGATGGCCTGGCGGGCCGCACGCAGTACGTTGAGCGCCGCCGCAGTGGCAGGCACGGCCAACAAGGCGGTCACGCGATAGCGCGGCATGGGCGCGAGCTGCAGCACGGCGCGCGTGACGATCCCCAGCGTGCCCTCGGTGCCGATGAACCACTGCTTCCAGTCGTAGCCGGCGTTGTCTTTGCGCAGTTGGCGCATGCCGTCAACGATCTGCCCGTCAGCGGTGACGACCTCGAGGCCCAGCACCCGGCTGCGTGTCATCCCGTAGCGCAGGACATTAGTGCCTCCCGCATTGGTGGACACGACGCCTCCGATGCGAGCCGAACCTTCCGCCGCCAACGTGACGGGCAGCAAAAGCCCATGCTCGGCCGCGGCCTCCTGGGCGGTCTGCAAGACGCAGCCCGCCTCGAGCTCGATCGTTTCGCCGAACACATCGATCTTCCGGATCGCGGCCATGCGAGACAGCGACAGCACCACCTGGCGGCCACTGCCGTCCGGCGTTGCACCACCGGAGAGTCCCGTGTTGCCACCGTATGGCACAAGGGCGCAACCAGCGGCCGCGCAGGCGCGGACGACAGCACTCACCTCCTCCGTGCTGCGCGGCAGTGCCACACACAACGGTGTGCCGCTGAACAAGCCTCGCCAGTCGTGGGCGTACGGCGCCATGTCTGCCACTTCCGTGAGGAGGCCGCGCTCGTCCAGCAGCGCTCTGAGCTCGGCAACCAGAGTTGCGGTGTTCATGTCCGGCTTCCTTCGTCGCTCGTAATTCCCGTCATGAATGCCGCCATGAGCCGGACCTGGCCCTCCAGCATCGGCATGCCCGGATGGGTTCTGCAACCACGCGCGGCGGCCGCGGCCAGCAATGGCGTCTGTGCCGGCTCCATGATGATTTCCGCGACGATCTGCGCCGCGTCCAGGGTCTCGGTGTTCAGTGGCAGTGCATCGCCGGGTCGCA
>NZ_RKMB01000070.1 GCF_003797765.1 Ramlibacter sp. WS9
CGTAAGGGCCGTCTTCGTAAACGATGGCGATCTTCAGGCTCTTCGGATCGGCCTTGAGGGAAGGCGCAACAACCTGGACGATGGACTCGACGCTGCGGCTGGCAAAGGTCTTGGCCGTCGAGTTGCTACGGAAGACGTACTTGAAACCGCGGCCCGTGATCGTGTCAGCCACAGCGCCCAGTTCGAAGTAAGGCACGCCCGCCAGCTCGGTGACCTGCGTCGCTGCGGAGGAGACGCCGGACGCATAGCTTCCGAACACGGCCACCACGTTCTCGACCGAAGTCAGGCGCCGCGCCTCCCCCACGGCCTGGTTGGCGTCGACCGCATCGGCCTTCACCAATGTGATCTTCTGACCGTTGATGCCACCGGCAGCGTTGCGCTCCGCGATGGCGATCTCTGTTCCGCGAAAGCTCTCCTCGCCGAGCAGCGCGAGCCCGCCACTAAGGGGATAGAGGGCACCGATCCTGATTTCCTGCGCGTGTGCAGGGCCAGCCGCTGCGAGTGCCAGGACCGAGGCACTGGCGAAGGCTGTAGCGAAGCGTTTGATGAAACGTGGCACTGAGAACTCCTACAGAGTTGGGTTAAATTTGAAGCGATTCAAACAATAAACAATGTATTAGACAATTTCGCTGTCATTACACAAGCAAAAGTGTAATTTGAAGCGCTTCAAATAACAAGATGGATTTGCCGATTTCGGGGTTAACCCCTAGGCGAGTGCGTGATATTGCCTCAGTCCGCGCAAAGCCTGGCCTTCCGGCAATCCGCTTGCTCGCGGACCGCGTCTCACCCACCCGTACCGGGTGGGATCGTCCCAAGCGACGCGGCATAGAGTGATGGCATGAAGACACGAATCACGGAACTGTTCGGGATCGAGCACCCCATCATCCAGGGCGGCATGCACTTTGTCGGGCTTGCCGAGCTTGCCTCCGCGGTTTCGCAGGCCGGGGGCCTCGGCATGCTCACCGGCCTCACCCAAAAGACGCCCGAGCTCCTGGCCAAGGAGATTTCGCGGTGCCGCCAAATGACCGACAAGCCCTTCGGTGTCAACCTGACGTTCCTGCCGACGTTCTCCTCGCCCCCCTACCCCGAGTACATCGCCGCCGTTGCCGAAGGGGGCATTCGAATCGTGGAGACTGCCGGCCGAAGCCCGGAGCCGTACATGGCGGCGTTCAAGGCCGCCGGTATCAAGGTCATTCACAAATGCACCTCAGTACGGCATGCACTGAAGGCCCAGCAGATCGGCTGCGATGCGGTCAGTGTCGACGGCTTCGAGTGCGGTGGGCACCCCGGCGAAGACGATGTTCCCAACATGATCCTGCTGCCACGAGCGGCCGATGAACTGAGCATTCCCTTCGTGGCTTCCGGCGGCATGGCGGATGCCCGCAGCCTGGTCGCTGCACTGGCCCTCGGGGCAGAGGGAATCAACATGGGCACCCGCTTTTTGGCGACGAAGGAAGCGCCAGTGCACCAGAACGTCAAGGACGCACTGGTCGCCGCGTCGGAGCTTGACACGCGCCTGGTGATGCGGTCGCTGCGCAATACCGAGCGAGTGCTCAAAAACGCCGGCGTCGAACGGCTGCTGGAGATCGAGCGAGAAAAGGGCAGCGCGCTGCAGATCTCCGACATCTACGAGCAGGTCGCGGGCGTTTACCCCAAGGTCATGGTGGAGGGAATGATGGAAGTCGGCGCCTGGAGCTGCGGCATGGTCGCCGGCCTGATTCACGACATTCCAACAGTGAAGGAACTGATCGACAGGATCATGGCCGAGGCCGACGCATTGATTCGGCGCCGCCTCGGCCCCATGCTGCTGGAAGGCGTCACGCGCAGCCGGTCGAATCCGGCCTTGGTCTGAGCAGGACTCAGGCATGCAAACCTCCTCGTCTTCCGCAGGCGGCCAGAGCCTGGGCGACCTGCTGCGACGCAGCGCGCGCCGCCACGGCGGCAAGCCCGCGATCCTTTGCGGCGAAACGCGATGGACCTATGCCGAGTTCGACCAGGTCTGTCATCAGCTGGCCGCCGGCCTGTCAGCGGCAGGCGTCGCGACGGGCGATACCGTCGCGGTGCTGGCGCGCAACTCGCACGCCTACGCGGCTCTGCGATTCGCCCTGGCGCGGCTGGGTGCCGTGCTGGTGCCGGTCAACTTCATGCTGAAGGCCGACGAGGCCGCCTACATCCTGCGCCACGCCGGCGCGCGCCTGCTGGCGGTCGACAGCGAGCTGGCGGAACTGGGACGCGCGGCCGCGGCGCTCGATACGCGTATCGAGCGCTTCCTCTGGCTGCCCAGCGAAGGCCCGAGCGATGCAGCCCCCGGCATGCTCAGCTTCCACGAGCTCGCCGCCAGTACCGGCGAACCACCGGCCGTCTACGTGCGCGGCACCGATCTGGCCCAGATCGTCTACACCAGCGGCACCGAATCGCTGCCCAAAGGCGCGATGCTGACGCACGACGCGGTGATCTGGCAATACGTGAGCTGCATCATCGACGGCGAGATGAGCGCCGACGACCGCGTGCTGCACTCACTGCCGCTGTACCACTGCGCGCAGCTCGATTGCTTCCTGGGTCCGGCCGTCTACCTCGGCGCCACCAGCGTGATCACCGCCAGGCCGATACCCGAGAACCTGCTGCGGCTGATCGAGGGACACGGCATCACTTCGTTCTTCGCGCCGCCGACGGTGTGGATCTCGATGCTGCGGTCGCGGGCGTTCGACCACTGGGACTTGTCGACGCTGCGCAAGGGCTACTACGGCGCGTCCATCATGCCGGTCGAGGTGCTGCGCGAGCTGCAGCAGCGGCTGCCGGCAGTACGGCTGTGGAACTTCTACGGCCAGACCGAGATAGCGCCGCTGGCGGCCGTGCTCAAACCCGAGGATCAGCAGCGCAAGCCCGGCTCGGCGGGCAAGCCGGTCCTCAATGTCGAGACACGCATCGTCGACGAAGAGATGCGTGACGTGGCGCCAGGCGAGATCGGCGAGATCGTTCACCGCTCGCCGCAACTGCTCAGCGGCTACTTTCGAGACGAGGAACGCACCCGCGCCGCGTTCGCCGGCGGCTGGTTTCACAGCGGCGACCTCGCCACGATCGACGACGAGGGCTACATCAGCATTGTCGATCGCAAAAAGGACATGATCAAGACCGGTGGCGAGAACGTGGCGAGCCGCGAGGTGGAAGAAGCCATCTACCGAATGCCGGGGGTTTCCGAAGTCGCGGTGATCGGCCTGCCGCATCCGCACTGGGTCGAAGCGGTGACCGCCATCGTCGTCCCGAAGGCGGGGCAATCGGTGTCGGAGGAAGAAGTCATTGCCCACTGCCGCGGCTGCCTGGCGATTTTCAAGGTGCCCAAGGGCGTGGCGATCGTCGACAGCCTGCCCAAGAACCCGAGCGGAAAGCTGCTCAAGCGCGAGCTGCGCCAGCAACTCGATGGGCACTACGCCGGCTGAGCCCTCGAGTTCAGCAAGTTCACATCACCTGGAGACTGTCGTGGTCAAGCACGCGTACGACGAACGCGCAATCGTTCAGCATTGGCGCGAAGGCGCCGTGGCGCATCTTCGCTTCAATCACGCTGAACAGCGCAATGCCATCGATGTTCAATTCGCTGCGGCCTTCTCGCGAGCCTGCCAGGCCATTGCGGATGATCCCGAGGTGCGTGCCGTATGGATCTCCGGCGAGGGCCGGGCATTCATGGTGGGCGGGGACCTGGCGTCGATGCGCGGGAACGCCAGGGCGGTGGCTGAGCGGCTCATCGCAGGCATGCACGGCGGGCTGCGGCTGCTGGCAGGCCTGCGTGCGCCCGTGGTCGCGAGTGTTCATGGCGCGGTGGCGGGAGGTGGGCTGGGCGTGATGCTTGCCGCGGACTTGGTGGTCGCCGCGGACAACACGCGCTTGAGCTTCGCCTACCCGGGAATCGGTGCCAGTTGCGACTGCGGGGCGTCGTGGGCATTGCCGCGGGCGGTCGGCCTGAACAAGGCGCTGGAGATAGCTTTGCTCGGGCCAACCCTGGACGCGGCGCAAGCACTGCAAATCGGGCTCGTCAACCGCGTCGTGCCCGAGGCCGATCTGCAGGCCGAAACACGACGGCTGGTGGAGCGCCTCGCCAATGGCCCCACACGAGCCTATGGGCGTATCAGGCAGCTGATGCGCGGGGCCTTCGACAACGAATTGGGCGCGCAGCTCGACGCAGAGAACGATGGATTCCTGGAGTGTGCAGATACCAAGGATTTCGCGGAAGGCGTGGAGGCGTTCTTCCACAAACGGGCGCCGGTCTTCACGGGTCAATGAGCGCGCTCTCGCTGGCGCGGCTCGTTCCTCAGGTGCTCTGCCGCACCACGACCTCGTAGCCCAGGTCAATGCAGCTGGCAGGCGGAGTCTCGCCGCGCATCAGCGTCAGCAGCATGCCGGCCGCGGCGGTGCCGATCTCGGCGCGCGGCGTGCGCACCGTGGTCAGCGGCGGCAGCATCTGGTCGCTTCCGGTCA
>NZ_RKMB01000071.1 GCF_003797765.1 Ramlibacter sp. WS9
TGTCCGGTGGCCGCGCACTCGGCAGCTCGGAGAAGTTCAATGAAGTGATGACGCCCCTGGCCGACAAGCTGGGCGCGGCCATCGGCGCGAGCCGGGCGGCGGTGGATGCGGGCTATGCGCCCAATGACCTGCAAGTAGGCCAGACCGGCAAGATCGTCGCGCCGCAGCTGTACATCGCGGCAGGCATCTCGGGTGCGATCCAGCATTTGGCGGGCATGAAGGATTCGAAGGTGATCGTGGCGATCAACAAGGATCCGGAGGCGCCGATCTTCTCGGTGGCCGACTACGGCCTGGAGGCCGACCTGTTCACCGCGATTCCGGAGCTGATCGCCGCGCTGTGACCTGACTTATTCCCTCTCCCTCTGGGAGAGGGTTAGGGTGAGGGCGCTGCGGCCCATGCCCTCACCCCCGCCCTCTCCCAGAGGGAGAGGGAGCAATGCCCGCAAAGATACGGAGACAAGACATGAGTTATTCGGCCCCCCTCAAAGACATGCTCTTCGACATTCGGCACCTCGCCGGGATCGACGAGATCGCGAAGATGCCCGGCTTCGAGGAAGCCGGTTTCGAAACGGCGCAGGCCGTCTTGGAAGAATGCGCGAAGTTCAATGAGGGCGTGGTCGCGCCGCTGAACGTGGAAGGCGACCGCAATCCCTCGAGCTGGAAAGACGGCAAGGTCACCACCACGCCGGGCTTCAAGGAAGCGTTCAAGCAATACGCCGAAGGCGGCTGGCAGGGCCTGCAGCACCCGCAGGACTACGGCGGCCAGGGCCTGCCCAAGACCATCGGCGCGATGTGCGGCGAGATGCTGAACTCCGCGAACATGAGCTTCGCGCTGTGCCCGCTGCTCACCGACGGCGCGATCGAGGCGCTGCTCACCGCCGGCTCCGACGACCTCAAAGCCACCTACCTGGAAAACCTGGTGAGCGGCAAGTGGACGGGCACGATGAACCTCACCGAGCCGCAGGCCGGCTCGGACCTGGCGCTGGTGCGTACGCGCGCCGAACCGCAGCCGGATGGGACATACAAGGTCTTCGGCACGAAGATCTTCATCACCTACGGCGAGCACGACATGGCGGAGAACATCGTGCACCTGGTGCTGGCCCGCGTGACGGGTGCGCCGGAAGGCGTGAAGGGCATCAGCCTGTTCGTGGTGCCGAAGTTCATGGTGAACAAGGACGGCTCCCTCGGCGCGCGCAACGACGCGCACTGCGTGAGCATCGAACACAAGCTGGGCATCAAGGCCTCGCCGACCGCTGTGCTGCAGTTCGGCGATCACGGTGGGGCTGTGGGCTACCTGGTTGGCCAGGAGAACCGCGGCCTCGAGTACATGTTCATCATGATGAATGCGGCGCGCTACGCGGTGGGCGTGCAAGGCATTGCAATCGCAGAGCGCTCCTACCAGCACGCCGTCGCGTACGCCAAGGACCGCGTGCAGTCACGCCCGGTCGACGGCTCGATCAACGCCAGCGCGGCCATCATCCATCACCCGGACGTCAAGCGCATGCTGATGACGATGCGCGCGTACACCGAAGGCTGCCGCGCGATGGCGGCCGTGGCGGCGGCGGCTTATGACGCGTCGCATCACCATCCCGACGCCGAAGTGCGCAAGCAGAACCAGGCGTTCTATGAATTCATGGTGCCGCTGGTCAAGGGTTACAGCACCGAGATGAGCCTGGAAGTCACGTCGCTCGGCGTGCAGGTGCACGGCGGCATGGGCTTCATCGAGGAAACCGGCGCGGCGCAGTACTACCGCGACGCGAAAATCCTGACGATCTACGAAGGCACGACCGCGATCCAGGCCAACGACCTGGTGGGCCGTAAGACGGCACGCGACGGCGGGCAGACTGCGAAGGCCATCGCAGCGCAGATCGCCAAGACCGAAGCCGAGCTGGCCAAGCGCGACAGTGTTGCCGCACGCGCGATGTTGAAGCGCCTGTCGGCCGCGCGCCAGGCCTTCGTTGACGCTGTCGAGTTCGTCGCCGGCAACACGAAGGCTTCACCCAACGCCGTGTTCGCCGGGTCCGTGCCCTATCTGATGCTCGCCGGCAATGTGATGGCGGGCTGGCAGCTCGCGCGCTCGCTGATGGTGGCCGAAGACCTGGCAGCCAAGGGTGAAGACGCGCAGTTCATGCAAGCCAAGATTGCCACGGCGCGTTTCTACGCCGACCACATCCTGTCGAAGGCGCCCGGTATCCGCGACGCGATCGTCGAGGGCGCGGAGAGCGTGACGGCGCTGCCGCTGGAAGCGTTCTGACCGCCTGCGGCCTGTCTCCGTATTGACAAGCACGGTCGTTCGTTTTCTTCGAAAATCAAGCTTCACTCCCCTGGGAACCTCATGTCCAAGCTGCCCCGCGCCCTGCAGAACCTCGCTCTTCCGGTGATCGGCTCGCCGCTCTTCATCATCAGCAACCCCAAGCTGGTGATCGAGCAGTGCAAGGCCGGCATCATCGGCTCGATGCCCGCGCTCAACGCGCGGCCCGCCGCGCAGCTGGACGAGTGGCTGCACGAGATCACGGAAACGCTGGCGGCCTACAACAGGGCCAACCCCGACAGGCCGGCCGCGCCTTTCGCCATCAACCAGATCGTGCACAAGAGCAATGACCGGCTCGAGCACGACATGGAAATGGCCGTGAAGTACAAGGTGCCGGTGATCATCACGTCGCTGGGCGCGCGCACGGACGTCAACGACGCGATCCACAGCTATGGCGGCGTGGTGCTGCACGACATCATCAACAACTTCTTCGCGAAGAAGGCGATCGAGAAGGGCGCCGACGGCCTCATCGCCGTCGCGGCCGGCGCCGGCGGTCACGCGGGCGTGAAGAGCCCGTTCGCGCTGATCCAGGAGATTCGCCAGTGGTTCGACGGTCCGCTGGCACTCAGTGGTTCCATCTCCACCGGCGGCGCGGTGCTGGCCGCGCAAGCGATGGGCGCGGACTTCGCGTACATCGGCTCCGCCTTCATCGCCACACACGAGGCACGGGCCAGCGACGCCTACAAGCAGGCCATCGTCGACGGCAATTCCGACGATATCGTGTACTCCAGCCTCTTCACCGGCGTGCACGGCAACTACCTGAAGCCTTCCATCATCGCGGCGGGCATGGACCCGGACAACCTGCCTGAAGGCGACGTGAAGACCATGAACTTCGCCGGCGGCGACGGTAGCAAGACCAAAGCCTGGAAGGACATCTGGGGCTGCGGCCAGGGCATCGGCGCGGTGACGGAAGTCGCCAGCACCGCCGCTTATGTGGAGCGCCTCAAGCGCGAATACCGCGAGGCGCAGCAGCGGCTGTTGCCGCAGTCGGAGCTGGAAGCGGCCTGACCTTTCACCCCGCCGACTTGAGGAACAAGTCCCGGTCCGGCGCGAAGTTCGCGTGCAGCGGCAGCAGCGCGCCGCCGATGGCCCGCGCGTCGCTGCCGATCGTGCCGGCCAGCACTTGCGGCCTGGCCACGCCTTCCCAACTGTAGCTGTCCAGCGCCACCTCGACCTGGCGCAGCAGGGCGGCCAGCAACTCACGGTCGAATGACCCGTCGATGATCACGCCCTCCAGGTCGAGCATGCAGGCCGCGCTGTTGATGGCCAAGGCGATTGCCGGACAGGCTGCGCCCAGCCAGGCTTGTGTGACAGGCAGCCACGGGGCGGAGAGGGCGCGTGCGTCGGCCCAGGCATCCCGGTGCAGGCCGGCCTTGGCGTAGCGGGCCTCAAGGTTCCACAGCGAGGCGATGTTGAGCAGTTGTTCAGGCGGCGCCCCGAACTGCCGCGGCAGGCCCATCGGCATCGAGCCCACAGCGCCGGCGTTTCCGGTAACACCCCCGATGAGGTGGCTGTCCAGAACCAGCCCGCCTCCGATGAAGGTGTCCACGAAGATGTACACGAAGCTGCGGATGCTGCGGCCACGCCCGGCCACCAGCTCGGCCACGCAGGCCGCTGCCGTGTCCTTGACGCATTCGACGGGCAACCCTCCCGTCC
>NZ_RKMB01000072.1 GCF_003797765.1 Ramlibacter sp. WS9
TTGTTGGCGCCGGCCGAAAACTGACCCACCTTTGAGGGATCTGCCGCTTCAAAACTGACCCGGGTGTTCAACCTACCCTGCTGCTTTATTAGGCAGGGGACAAAGGAGTGATCACCATGGCCATGATTGGCAAAGTTCGGCGGCTGCGGTTGCGCCAGAAGAAGTCAGTGAGGGAGATTGCGCGGCTGACCAGCCTGTCGCGCAACACGGTGCGCAAGTGGCTCAGGGCGCCGGCGGTGGCTGCTGAGCCCAAGTACATTCGCAGCGCGCGGGCGACCAAGCTCAGCGCGTACCACGAGGAGCTGGAGCAGGCCCTGAAGGCTGATGCGCTGCGACCCAAGCGCGAGCGGCGCACGGCACGGGCGCTGCATGCGCAGATCAAGGCGAGGGGCTACGAGGGCGGCTACACGCGGGTCACCGACTTCATCCGGCAGTGGCGGCACAGCGTGGGCCAGGGCGTGGCTGTCAAGGCCTTCGTGCCGCTGGCTTTCGAGCTGGGCGAGGCGTTCCAGTTCGACTGGAGCGAAGAGGGCCTGGTCGTGGGCGGCATGTACCGGCGCATGCAGGTGTCACACATGAAGCTGTGCGCTAGCCGCGCGTTCTGGCTGGTCGCCTACCCCAGCCAGGGCCACGAGATGCTGTTCGATGCGCACACCCGCAGCTTCGCGGCATTGGGCGGCATCGCCCGGCGGGGCATCTATGACAACATGAAGACGGCCGTGGACAAGGTCTTGAAGGGCAAGGGCCGTGTCGTCAACGCGCGCTTTGCCGTCATGTGTGCGCACTACCTGGTGGACGCGGACTTCTGCAACGTCGCCTCGGGCTGGGAGAAAGGGGTGGTCGAGAAGAACGTGCAGGACAGCCGCCGGCGCATCTGGATCGATGCGGCCCAGAGGCGCTTTGGCTCCTTCGTCGAACTCAACGCCTGGCTGGGCGAGAGGTGCCGTGCGCTGTGGCAGGAGATTCGCCACCCCGAGCACAAGCAGTTCAGCGTGGCCGAGATGCTCGAACACGAACGCACTCACCTGATGCCCATGCCGCAGCCGTTCGACGGCTATGTCGAGAAGCCCGCGCGCGTCTCCAGTACCTGCCTGGTGTCGGTGGCCAGGAACCGCTACTCGGTGCCCTGCGAGCTGGCCGGTCAGATGGTCAGCACGCGGCTGTATCCGCACCGGGTGGCCATCGTGGCGGGCGATGCCATCGTTGCCAGCCACGAGCGCCTTGGCAACGAGAGCCAGACCCGCTACGACTGGCAGCACTACATCCCGCTGGTGCAAAGGAAGCCCGGGGCGCTGCGCAACGGGGCGCCGTTCGCCGACCTGCCCGAGGTGCTGCAGCAATTGCGCCGCGGCCTGCTGCGCGAGAGCGGCGGTGACAAAGCCATGGCGCAGGTGCTGGCCCTCGTGCCCACGGCCGGGCTGGACGCGGTGTTGGTGGCCGTGGAGCTGGCGCTGGAGAGCGGGCCGCCCTCAGGGCGGGTGAGCGTCGAGCATGTGGTCAACGTGCTGGGACGGCTCAATGCCCGCCCGATGCCGCAGAACATCGAGACGGCGCTGCGGGTGCTGGAGCCGCCGCTGGCCAACACGGCGCGCTACGACAGCCTGCGCGCGCAGGACAGCACCGAGGAGGCCGGCCATGACGCGTGACTTGACGCTCGAACTCAAACAGCTGCGCCTGCACGGCATGGCCGGTGCCTGGGCCGATCTGGCCGAGCAAGGGGCCAACGCCGGGTTGGACAGCTCGCGCTGGTTGCTCGAACACCTGCTGGCCGCCGAAGGCACGGATCGCGCAATGCGCTCGGTGAGCCACCAGATGCACTCGGCCAAGTTCCCGGCGCACCGCGATCTGGCCGGCTTTGACTTCGAGGCCTCACCGGTGGATCGCAAGCTGGTGCATCAGTTGGCCGACCTGTCGTTCACCCAGAAGGCGCACAACGCTGTCCTGGTCGGAGGGCCGGGCACAGGCAAGACGCATCTGGCCACGGCCCTGGGCGTGTCGGGCATCACGCGGCACGGCATGCGGGTGAGGTTCTACTCCACCGTCGATCTGGTCAACGCGCTGGAGCAGGAGAAGAGCCAAGGCAAGGCCGGGCGCATCGCGACAAGTTTGCTGCGCATGGACTTGGTCGTCCTCGACGAGCTGGGCTATCTGCCCTTCAGCCAGGCCGGCGGCGCCTTGCTGTTTCACCTGCTGTCCAAGCTGTACGAGCACACCAGCGTGCTGATCACGACCAACCTGACGTTTGCCGAGTGGTCCAGCGTGTTCGGCGACGCGAAGATGACCACCGCGCTGCTGGACCGGCTCACGCATCACTGCCACATCGTGGAGACGGGCAATGAGTCGCACCGCTTCCTGCACAGCACCAAGGAGGCCAAGAAGCGCATCAAGGCGCGCGAGCAGGCCCGCAAGGGCGACAAGGCGACCGCGCAGCCATTCTGAGCGGCGCGCGCGGGGAAAGCCGCTTCGGGCTACGCCCTACGCGGCATTCCCCGCGCGGTCACACTGCATTGAGGAGGTCAACAAACAGGGCAAACAACTACACTTATGCACAGCCGACCATCAAGCGGTCGGCTCTTCACCCCGGGTCAGAATTCAATCGGCAGGGTGGGTCAATATTCAACCGGCGCGGACA
>NZ_RKMB01000073.1 GCF_003797765.1 Ramlibacter sp. WS9
TAACGAATAAGGTTAGATCGCGCTAGCCGCGATCTGAACCGGCTGTTGGACAAGCCCCGGTTCGAGCGCGATGGTGTTGGTTGCCTGGAAACATCTGCGCGAGCCTCACGCCGCATGGTGAGGCCGTGATCGACCGTTGCGGTCAATCCCACTTCTCAGGCCGTCGTTGCGACGGCCCTGCCCTCGGCTGATCCCGATTTGTGGGCGATTTGTTCTATCGTAGCCGCATCGCGGCCGAGCGCATCCGCAGCACGCTCAAGTGCCGGGCGCGGCGATGTCCAGATGCAGCTCTATGTGCTCAGGTCTGCTCCTTGCGCCACGGCGCCCGGCGGCTCACCCAATGTCGACGGGATGCGCCGCTTCAAGATGACCATCGGCGCACCGCAGCAGCGACACACCAGCGTGGGGCGCTGGGTGGGTTGCGCGGGACACGCTGTCGGCCTGAACACCAGCAGCCGCAGCAGCGCGATCAGGCGCTTGCAGTTCGGGTGCAGGAAGCCGTGGTTGCGCGCGCGCCGAAAGCCTTTGGGCAGCACGTGCTGCAGCACCAGCCACAGGAAGGTGGCGCCGTTGAGCGTGCGCAGCATGGTCTTGCCGCTCTTGCCATCACGCCAGCGATAGGTGACGCTCACGCCGTCGCAGCCGACGATGTCGTGCTCCTGAATGACGCCGCGATAGAGATAGCGACCCAGATACACCAGGGCCTTGCGGCCGTCGCCCACGCGGGTGCAATCGGCCACCCACTTCATCGGCACCGCCGGCACGGCAAAGCCCTGCTCGTGCAGCGCCGCCAACAGCTTGGCGCGAAACACCTTGGCCAGTGCCTTTTCATTGAACAGGTACTTCGCCTTGGCCGGCAAGACTCGCCACAGGCGCTTGTCCGCGTCCAGAGCGGCGCCGGGGATGACCAGGTGGACATGGGGATGAAACCGCAGGTCGCGCCCGTGGGTGTGCAGCACGGCGATGGCGCCGGGGCTGCCCTGCAGGTGCCGGTGGTTCTGGCTGAAGGTGCGCAAGGTCTGCCAGGCGCAGTCCATCAGCAGGTCGTAGACGATGCGCTGGTGCTGCCAGGCCAGCGGCCTGAGTTGGGCCGGCAGCGTGAAGGTGACCAGGAAGTAGCTGCCCGCCACCAGGCGCTGGGTCTGCCGCTCGAGCCAGCGCTGGCTCTCGAAGTGCTGGCAGTGCGGGCAGCTTCGATGGCCGCAGGAGTGTGGCACCGTGAGCTGCTCGTGGCAGCCGGAACACTGCGCCAGCATGCGCGGGGCCATGTGGGTGCGACAGCGCTTCATCGCCGCCAGGGCTTGGCGGTGGCTGGGCAGCAGGGCGTGGTGGTACTTGGCGAGGCAGTCTGCCTCGAAGCGCTCGATGAGCGAAGCCAGCGTGATCACTTCACTGCTCCCCAGCCGATGGTGAAGCGCGCCATCAGGGCCTCGATGCGGGCGTCGGCCTGCTCGTGGGTCTGGGTGGTCAGGTGGGTATAGCGGGCGGTGGTGCGGATCGAGTAGTGGCCCAGGATCTTCTGCACCTGCAGCAGATCGACCCCGGCTTCGATCAGGTGGGTTGCATAGCTGTGGCGCAGGCTGTGCGGGGTGATGTTTTTTTGAGGCCGATGTCGCTGACGACCCGGTGCAGGGCAGCCTGGATGGTGCCGCGGTCCAGCGTGGAGGTGGCCGCGCCAGCGGCGCGCAGTCCACCGAGCCGGCTGGGAAACAGCAGCTGCGCGTTGCGATGGGTGCGCCAGAAGCGGCGCAGCACCGACAGGGTCGCCTCGGGCAGCGGCACGAAGCGGTCCTTGTTGCCTTTGGCGTCACGGACATGGACGCGCCAGCGCTGCGCGTCGATGTCGGCCACCGTCAGGGCCAGGCCCTCGCCCAGGCGCAGCCCCAGGCTGTAGAGGGTGAAGAAGAAGACGCGGTAGCTCAGGATGCGGGTGGCCGCGAACAGGCGCTGGGCCTCATCGACGGTGACGATGTCGGGCAGGCGTTGTGCCTTGGGCGGCTTGATCAGGTTGGGTAGGGTCCACGGCTTGCGCAGCACGTGGGTGACGTAGAACTTGTAGCCGTACAAGTCGAGCTTGACGGCGCTCCAGGAGTGCGAGGCGATCAGGTCGCTGAAGTAGTCGGTGAGCTGCGCCTCGGACAGATCGTCGATGCGCCGGTCGAAGTACTCGCCCATGCGCCGGATGCCGCGCGCATAGGCATCGATGGTCTTGGGCTGCAGGCCCTGGAGCTTCAGGTGCTTGAGGTGAGATTGGTAGCGTCGATCGAAATCTTCGCGGACGGTAGTAGCCATGCTGGTTGATCCTCACGAGTTGCTGCAAAATCACCCCCATCGGGATTGAAGGGAGCGTCATGCAGTACAGATCGTGCCAGCGAGGAGAGGGATTCCTCCGCGTAGCGGCTTCGTCCAAC
>NZ_RKMB01000074.1 GCF_003797765.1 Ramlibacter sp. WS9
ACGGCCTCACCATGCGGCGTGAGGCTCGCGCAGATGTTTCCAGGCAACCAACACCATCGCGCTCGAACCGGGGCTTGTCCAACAGCCGGTTCAGATCGCGGCTAGCGCGATCTAACCTTATTCGTTAGATCGCAGACTTCTTCCGTCAAGGTATTGCATGAGTCTCCAGATACTGGCCTTTGTTCCCGAATAGAAATCTCACACCACTGCGCGGCCCAAAGACGCTCCGCGTCCATGAATCCTGCCCTCCCACATACAGGACTTCAATCCACCAGCCCCGCTCCACATTGACAACCCGAAGGTCACACTTCATCGACTGCTGTTCGCGAACCACGCATCCAGCGCCAGTGAAAGCCTCTCTCCGTGCCTTTTCCTCGTCAATATCTGGCAGCAGTGAAATGCGATAGTCCCGAAACTTTTCATCGCAGCTGGCGGCCTTCCAGGCTGGCGGGGGACACTGTTCTTGGCACATCTTCTTTTGGGCCTTCCGCGTAATCATCATGCAGGCGCCGCCACACACACTCACGGGCTCGCGCGTCGTCTCGCGGAAGAAGTAGAGCGGCCCATCAATTGCGGAATTCGCATCCAGTGCGCCGATTCCGGCGCAAGCAAAATGCTGCTTGGAGGCACGAAACGCGTCGAGTTCCCGGGAACTCCAGGTTGGCCACGCTTCATCTGTCAAGTGTTCCGCTTCCGCCGCATATGCTCCATTTGACGCAAGCGCGATGAATAGGAGAATGCTCCGGAGGGCAACTGACTTCATGCGATCTAACGTGAAGATGACCGGACCACCAACATAAGCGGCGGAGCCGCAGCCTGCTGTTGTGGGTCCGCGTCGATTGACAAGTTAGACCGCTCCACGCCCGCTACTCCTCAGTTCCACCGAAGATGCGCCTAAATGAGCGAACTACTGCGTGAAAGCAGGTCGTGAACACCCAGCCAATTCCCCGTACTGCTGCCTCAAACAGCGCTTCGAAAAATATGTAGGCAACGGCGATGACAGGCCCCACCACAAAGGCCGCCACCGCGACCAGCGCCAGCAATCGGCCTAGTGATAGGTCACCACCATCGAAGAGATCAGGAACAAAGCTTAGAAGGATAGCCACCCCAGCACAGGCGAGGGCCACATAAATTGCTAGCGCGTTGGCCAGAATTGAGCGCCCCAGCCTTACGGGTGCTGAAGCGGGGATGGGGTCTTCCGTGGAGGCCATCGTGCGGTCTAACGTGAAAATGACCGGACCACCAACACGAGCGGCGAAGCCGCAGCCTGCTGTTGTGGTTCCGCGTCGATTGACATGTTATGGCAGCTTGACACGTACACGCTCCCGCATTGTCTTGTTAAAGAGGTCTGCAGCGGCGAACTTGTCGGGACCACACGTGAGGCCAAGGTTGAAGATTTTCCGCGAAGTGATGTAGCCCACATAAATGTAGGTATGACCCGGAATCTGGGCGGAGTAGCTGATTTCGAGGCCCACACCTTGCGAGTGCGGCTTTATTGTTCGAGTGAGTTGCGTCACCTGCCCCGGCGCGAGAGCTTCCATGGCATCGTGCCTACCCTTTAGGCATACCTCAGCGCATTCAAATGCCTTTTCGTCTGGCACCTCAAAGAAGTCCGCACTTATGGTGATTCCTGCGTTCTCCACCTCCGAGTGCCAATTGAATGTGTTGTCCTGCGGCGTAGGATACTGCTTCCAGTGCTCAGGCAGGTCGAGAAGGAACTCGCTGTAAGAGTACTCAACGAGCTTTTCCGCCGGCTTGGGCGTCACCGGTGGGGTGAGAGAGAAGGAATACTTCAACTGCAACGGCGCCTCCACAAGTCGCTATAACGTAAAAATGACCGGACCACCAACACAAGCGGCGAAGCCGCAGCCTGCTGTTGTGGGTCCGCGTCGATTGACAAGTTAGGCAGCACGGCCACCCAAGTCATGCGAGTCCTCTCACAACGATCGCCGCCGCGAGCCAACACGTGACAACACCTGCGCAGACCACGGCTGGAGCAGTCTCGCGCCTCTGGAAGTAAGCCACTGCCGCTGAGACCGCCCCTAACAGATTGACCATGGCGAAGACACCTACCAGAGGCAGCGCCGTGAATATGAACGAGAGGCTATCACCGAAATCCGGGTGGCTTCTCTCCTCGCGCTGAATGGTGCTCTGAATTTCGCGGACGAAGTACAAGAACAGGAGAATCCCCAAGGCGTTTGCGCCAACGTACAAGCAGCGCCGAGAGATCATCTTTCTTGCTGCCTAACGTACAGATGACCGGACCACCAACACGAGCGGCGAAGCCGCCTCCTGCTGTTGTGGGTCCGCGTCGATTGACATGTTATGGGGCAGGACGGCCTTTTTGCACGTGCTCATAATTTGCCTCGC
>NZ_RKMB01000075.1 GCF_003797765.1 Ramlibacter sp. WS9
CATTGAGGAGGTCAACAAACAGGGCAAACAACTACACTTATGCACAGCCGACCATCAAGCGGTCGGCTCTTCACCCCGGGTCAGAATTCAATCGGCAGGGTGGGTCAATATTCAACCGGCGCGGACAGACGGGCAAGTTAGGGCTCATCGCGAACCCTTTATCGGAAGAAACTCTTGCTTCCCAGTCGGCTTAAGACCCGGAAGGGACAGAGCCCACTTCACGAGCACTCCGACGCGACCCTGATCAATGACCGCCTCAAGTGAACAACCTTCGTGAGGCTTCGATAGCCGAATGCTCTCTCCTACAGCTAGACGAAGAGGTCCGCGCTTCTCAACAGAGTTTCTGCCATAGGGGATAAAGATCACGCCACCTTCCCGCACATACATGTCTTCGAAGCGGACGACGTCGTTGAAATTCCAATCAGCTCTCGAGGAAAAGGCCACTTCAACCGAGCCATCGGGTGCGAGAGAGGGTAGCTCCAAATCGCAGATCGAGGTTTCCGCGCAACAGCCCAACGCCAGGCCAAAGCCGAAGACCGCTAGAACGGCACGCTTCATCGTGAGCTCTAACGTAGAGATGACCGGACCACCAACATGAGCGGCGAAGCCGCAGTCTGCTGTTGTGGGTCCGTGTCGATTGAAATGTTAGAGCGCTTTGTCATAGACGCCGATCTCCTCGCCTTTGTGTGCCACATGCTCAAGTAGACGCCAGCCGCTACGAACAAGCAGTGACGCTGACGTGCCAGTGGCGCAATACAGCCGATTGTGGCCCAAGGCCCTGGCGCGCTCCTCAAGGCTTGCGAAGAGTTGGCTGCCGATCCCCTGCCGACGCAAGTCCGGGACCACAACCGCCGCTCCTGCCCATGGACCCAGATGAGGATGACTGGGAAACGGTTCGGACTTCAGGGCCGCAAAGCCGCAAGCTTGACCAGAGCGAAACGCAATCAAACCCAAGGGCAAAGTCGAAGCATGAGAGTACGCGAGGAGATCGACCGCGGCACTTCCCCGGCCGCCCTTTCCGTAGTACTCCGGCCACTCAGATTCAAACCAAGCCTGCACCGTAGGCAGCAAATCTTGGTGCGTCGCCAGGAGTTCGATCGTGACCAAGTCGTTCTTGCGCTTTAACGTGAAGATGACCGGACCACCAACATGAGCGGCGAAGCCGCTGCCTGCTGTTGTGGGTCCGTGTCGATTGACATGTTATGGCGCAGGCCGGCCTTTGTGCATGTGCTCATTGTTTGCCGGGCGATACGCATGGCCATAGTTTGCCTCACGCATGCTGGCAAGCCAACTCGCCCGAGTGCTGCGCCTCCTCCGATTTGATGAGGCCAGGGCGCGAAGGCCAACAAACGGCGAGACCTGGCCGGAGATGTCGGCAGCCAGCTGCTCGAATGCAGGCGCCGTGACTCACCCGAGCGCCAGGGTGCAACCCCCAGAAAAGCGGAGCCGCTACGAGCGATGTGCAACGCTCGACGCTATCCATGCGGTGCGAAGTCAATCGCGTGAACGCTTCGCACACCACTGCCTTCACCCCGCGCTATAACGTAAAAATGACCGGACCACCAACACCAGCGGCGAAGCCGCAGCCTGCTGTTGTGGGTCCGCGTCGATTGACATGTTAGGAAGAACTCTCCGACTCTCGTTTGAGCAACTGCACGAATTCGCCCCAACGGCGATCATGTTCCTCTTTCGGGGCTGCATGAACTTCCGAGAGAGCCTTTTCATACTTGAAGATCTCAGCAAGCTCATTTGGCGTTAAACCCAACTGCTTCGCCAGATGCATGATCTTGGTTCGGACAAGCGCATCGCTGTACTTCTTGGTATCGCTGTTTCCCCAAATACCCGTGACCGTCGTGTTCGCTGCGATGAGCTCGGCGAGCAAGAGAGATGTCTTCCGTAAATCGGATTCTTTCGCGTAGATCTCCTTCTTGACGCTTTCGATCTTTTCCAAGGTGACTTTCAGATTCTTTACATCGAGCGTCTTTAGGCGCTCCAATACCGGGATCACGAGACACGTGAGCACAAGCAGGCTTAGTAGAGAAACATATCCGGCAGTACCAATCTTCTCCGCAATCAGCAGGGCGGTGAAGACTGCGACACCCGCTGCCCCCACTACCGTTGCGACGATTCCAGGTGCTCGCATAGTGCTTCCTAACGTGAAGATGACCGGACCACCAACATGAGCGGCGAAGCCGCAGCCTGCTGTTGTGGGTCCGTGTCGATTGACATGTTACTGAGCCGGCCCATAAATAGTGCGTAACGGATCACGCGGCGTACCGGACATGCTTTTCCTTGAACAGATTGCGAATGATCGCGGGCTGCTTCTGGCGACTGTGCAGATGACTGCGCACGGCCTT
>NZ_RKMB01000076.1 GCF_003797765.1 Ramlibacter sp. WS9
ACGGCCTCACCATGCGGCGTGAGGCTCGCGCAGATGTTTCCAGGCAACCAACACCATCGCGCTCGAACCGGGGCTTGTCCAACAGCCGGTTCAGATCGCGGCTAGCGCGATCTAACCTTATTCGTTAGACAGCACGCAACGTCTTTAGAGCCGGAGTGAACAAGTCTTTGTGCTCGAAGATGGTGAGTTCGTAGCGCTTCTTTCGCAGCGCCTTCCAGAACCCGTGCACATCATCCACCTCAAAGGCTTCCCCTTTCGCCACAGCATCCAGTGCGCGCAAGAAAGTCTGCTCTGTTGCGGTGTAGCTCGCTTTCGGCTCCTTCACACCCTGCGCAATGCCAAGTACGTTGCAGATTCGGAAAGTAATGGCACTGTCGAACCTAGACCAGTTCTTTCGGTCAATAGGATACCCCGCAATTTCGCGTGCCAATACAACGTCGCCGATCGCAAGCGCCAACAGCAGGTACCGGTACTGAAGGAATGGCCGTACGGCCGTTCCAAAAGCCAAGTACCGTTGGACCTCCGCCCGAATGGCGCTGTGGAGCTCTTCCTCGCCCTTCGAATCTCCGTTAGCGAAATAGTAGCTGGCGAGCGCTTCGTGACCATGTGCCCGAGCGGCAAGCGCTCCTTCTGGGTTGGTTGCCTCGCGCTCCTCGGCATCGGCAAAGCTCCGCTCAGCGCTTATCTTGAGATGATCGAACGCCATGCTGTCTAACGTGAAGGTAACCGGACCGCAACCCGCTGCGGCGAAGCCGCCTTCTGCAGTTGCGGGTCCGTGTTGACTGACATGTTAAGTCTCTCCTGGCTATTCACGTGTGTCTTCACCGTCGCCCAACTGATCAGAGCCCGCAGCCCGATGGCGCGTGGCGCTTGGCGCCAGTACGAACGCCAGCCACACCGCCGGCGCGACCGCGAGTAGAACCGGCATGCCATTCTGCGCGCCGAAGAGGAGCGGTAAGAATGGAAAGAGCGATGCGGCGACAAATGCTGATACCCACCATCGCTTTGCGAAAATCCGAATTCGCCGACTGATCAGAACATGAATGAACATGGCGAGTTGCAGGCCCCAATAGGGGAGCATGACGAACTTGACCCACTCGCCACCGTGTGCAAACGCTAGAGAAGTGCTCAGCAGCACTGGAGTGGCAATCAGAGTAGGTGCGCGCACAGAGATTTAACGTAGAGGTAACCGGCGCCCAAGCAATGGCCGCGGAGCGGCCGAATACGCTTGGGCGTCCGCGTTGGCCGACATGTTATGGGGCGGACAGGAGAGAGCCGATGAGCGCATGGACCGTAGTTTGCCTCACGGTTGCTGGCACACCAACTCGCCCGAGTGCCGTGGCTCCTCCAATTTGATGAGGTCGTGGCGCGAAAGCCATCGAACACGGAGAACTTGGCCGGAGATGTCGGCAGGCCTGTGCCTGGACGCGGGCGCCGCGACTCGCCCGTGCGCTGCGGTAACCCCCCCAGAGAAGCGAAGCGCCACAAGCGAACGGCACCGACCTGCACGACCCAGGAGACTGCGAAGCCGACCGCGCGACAGCTTCGCGAACCACTGTCTTCACACCGCCGTATAACGTAGAGATGACCGGACCACCAACATCAGCGGCGAAGCCGCCTCCTGCTGTTGTGGGTCCGTGTCGATTGATAAGTTATGGGGCAGGACGGCCTTTTTGCACGTGCTCATATTTTGCCTCGCAATACCCATGCCCATAGTTTGCCGCACCGACGCTGGCAAGCCAACTCGCCCGAGTACTGCGCCTCCTCCAATTTGAGGAGTCCGCGGCGCGAAGGCCAACGAATGGAGAGACTCGGCCGGAGATGTCGGCAGGCCAAGGGCTTGGATGGCGGCGCCGCGACTCGCCCGAGCACCAGGGCGGAACCCCCAGAAAAGCGCAACGGCCCGAGTGAATGGCAACGATTGACGCCGCTTGTGAGATCGCGAAGCCGATCGCGTGACAGCTTCGCGTGCCACTGCCTTCACCCCGCCCTATAACGTAAAAATGACCGGACCACCAACATGAGCGGCGAAGCCGCAGCCTGCTGTTGTGGGTCCGCGTCGATTGCCAAGTTGGACGAAGCCGCTACGCGGAGGAATCCCTCTCCTCGCTGGCACGATCTGTACTGCATGACGCTCCCTTCAATCCCGATGGGGGTGATTTTGCAGCAACTCGTGAGGATCAACCAGCATGGCTAC
>NZ_RKMB01000077.1 GCF_003797765.1 Ramlibacter sp. WS9
GTTCTGCAACCACGCGCGGCGGCCGCGGCCAGCAATGGCGTCTGTGCCGGCTCCATGATGATTTCCGCGACGATCTGCGCCGCGTCCAGGGTCTCGGTGTTCAGTGGCAGTGCATCGCCGGGTCGCAGCCCAAGCGACGTCCCGTTGATCACCAGGCCGTGCCCGGAGGCAACTTCGTTGCCCACGGCAACCCGCACGGCGGGATACGCCTGCGCAACCCGCGCGAGCAGTGATCGCGCCTTCTCCGCGGAGCGATTGGCGATGGTCAGGCGGCTGACGCCCGCCTTGGCCAGCGCGAACGCGATGGCGCTCGCGGCGCCACCCGCCCCGGCCAGGTACGCCGACTGGCCACTCAACGCGATGTTGGCCGCGCGAAGCCCCTCGACGAAACCATCGCCATCCAGGATTCCGCCAATGAGGCGTCCTTCGGGCGTGCGCCGAATCACGTTGACGGCACCGACCTGCTGGGCGCCAACGGTGAGTTCATCGCAGAGGTCGACCACAGCTGTCTTGTGCGGGACCGTGACGACAAAGCCATCCAGGTTCTGGATGTCGCGGAGCCCATGCAAGGTTGCGCCGAGGCTGCCGGGCGTCACATGAAAAGGGACCATGACGCCGTCGAACCCCATGGATTCGAACAAGCGGTTGATGGCCTGCGGTGTTTTTACGTGGTGGATCGGGTCGGCCAGGATGCCGAAAATTCTCGTGTTTCCTGATATCGAATGCATGCTGCTCAAGCCAGGGTGTAGGCGGTTTTGACGCTGGTGTAGAACTCGCGGGCGTAGGCGCCCTGCTCCCGAGGCCCGTGGCTGGAGCCTTTGCGGCCGCCGAAGGGCGCGTGGTAGTCCACCCCGGCCGTCGGCAGATTGACCATGACCATTCCCGCGGTCGATCGGCGCTTGAAGTCGGTGGCGTATTTCAGCGACGTCGTGCAGATCCCCGACGACAGGCCGAAGATCGTGTCGTTGGCCACGTGCAAGGCCTCTTCGTAGTCGGCCACGCGAATGACCGTGGCGACCGGTCCGAAGATCTCTTCGCGGTTGACGCGCATCTGGTTGTGGGTCTCAGTGATCAAGGCTGGCGACAGGTAGTAGCCCGGCGCCTCGCGTTCGAGCAGCTCGCCCCCGAACGCCACGGTGCATCCCTCCTGACGCGCCAGGTCGATATAGAACCGGTCCTGGTCGAGCTGGTCCTGCGATGCGACCGGCCCGATGTCGGTGCCGGCCTTCAAGGCATGGTCCACCTTCAACGTTGACAGCCGCTCGCGCAACGCCGCGACAAAGCGATCATGGATTCCGGCCTGCACGATCAACCGGCTCGATCCCGTGCACCTCTGGCCCGTGGAAAAGAACGACCCATTCGTCGCAACGCTGACGGCGACTTCGAGGTCGGCGTCGTCGAGCACGACGAGAGGGTTCTTCCCGCCCATCTCCAACTGCACCTTCGCGCCGCGCTCCATGCACGCCATGCCGATGCGGCGCCCGGTGCTGACCGAGCCAGTGAATGTGAGCGCGCGGACCTTGGACGACGCAACGAGAGTCTGGCCGACCTTCGAACCGGGACCCATCACGAGATTGAACACGCCTGCAGGCAGTTGCCCGGCGCGCACGATGATCTCGGACAGGGCCCAGGCGCTCCCCGGCACCAGGTCGGCGGGCTTGAACACCACCGAGTTTCCATAGGCGAGCGC
>NZ_RKMB01000078.1 GCF_003797765.1 Ramlibacter sp. WS9
GCGATGGTCATGGAGCCGTTGCCCACGTACAGCTTGTAGCCATCGGCCGGTGCCTTCATGACTTCCTGCGCGCCGATGTTGCCGTTGACGCCGGCCTTGTTGTCGATGACCACGGGTTGGCCCAGTTCCTTCTGCAGGCCGGCCAGCAGCACACGGCCGGCGAAATCGGTCTGACCGCCGGGCGGGAAACCGACGACGAGCGTCACCGGTTTGGTCGGCCAGTTGGCCTGGGCCCAAGCCGCGGGTGCAGCGAACGCGGCAAGGGCCAGTGCGGTCGCGCCCAGCAGGGTGGATCGGCGCGCGGCCGCGAAGGGAGTCGTCTTCATGCTGTCTCCTGATGAGGTTCAAAGGTTTGGATAGCGCTATCTTAGGACAGCGCTATCCGAATTGGATTGGGGTAAACCCTAAACTAGAGATTGTGACTGACACACGGTGACAAAGTGGAGCGGGGTGGGGTCGGTAGCCTGAACCGTCCGATCGGGACAACGCTGTCCGGTACACTCCCCCGATGCCTGCTTCCGTCCGTTCCCGCGCCACCGGCCGCGTCACGCTGGCCGACGTGGCAGGGGTGGCCGGCGTCAGCCCGATCACAGTGTCGCGGGCCTTGCGCGGTGAGCGTGCAGTCGATCCCGAGCTGGTGGCCCGGGTCAAGGCAGCGGCCGATCGCCTGGGCTACGTGCCCGATCCGGCGGCGCGAGCGCTGGCCTCGCGCCACAGCACACATGTGGCGCTGGTGATCCCGATGCTGTCCAATGCGCTGTTCGTCGACCTGCTGGAAGGCGTGCAGCGTACGCTGCGGCGCGAGGGTTACCAAACGCTGATCGGTGTGAGCCACTACGACTTCGGCGAAGAAGAGCAACTGCTGCGCGAACTCCTGCTGCATCGCCCGGCCGGGCTGCTGGTGACCGGGCTGGAGCGCAGTGATTCGAGCCGTGCGCTGATCCGCGCCAGCGGCGTGCCTTGCGTGCACCTGATGGACACCTCGGACATGCCTGGCGTGCACTGCGTCGGCTTGTCGCAGGCCGACGCCGCAGCCGACATGACGCGCCACCTGTTCGAACGCGGCCATCGCCGGATTGCGTTCGCGGCCGCCCAGCTCGATCCGCGCACGCTGCAGCGGCTGGAAGGCTGGCGCCGCGAGATGCGGGCGGCCGGCCTGCATGCGAGCACCCTCGAGTGGCTGAATCCGGCCCCTTCCTCCATCGCCCTGGGCGGCACCATGTTCGAGCAGATCGTGGCGCAGTCCCCGCCGGTGGATGCGATCTTCTTCTGCAATGACGATCTTGCCCAGGGCGCACTGCTGGCGGCCTTGCGCCTGGGCATCCCGGTGCCGCAGCGCGTGGCACTGGCCGGGTTCAACGACTTGACCGGAAGCGACCAGATGCTGCCGCCGCTGACCACGGTGCGCACGCCGCGCGCCGAGATCGGCACCGCCGCGGCCGGCATGCTGCTGACGCTGATGCGCGGCGAGACTCCGCCTGCCAGCTGCAT
>NZ_RKMB01000079.1 GCF_003797765.1 Ramlibacter sp. WS9
GCCAACGTCAAGATGAGCATGAACCCCTTTGACGAAATCGCCGTCGAAGAGGCGGTGCGCCTCAGAGAAAAAGGCGTCGTCACCGAGGTCATCGCCGTCTCCTGCGGCGTGGCCCAATGCCAGGAAACCCTGCGCACCGCCATGGCCATCGGCGCCGACCGCGCCATCCTGGTCGAAACCACCGAAGAACTGCAACCCCTGTCGGTCGCCAAGCTCCTCAAAGCCATCGTCGACAAAGAGCAGCCCGGCCTCGTCATCCTGGGCAAACAGGCCATCGACGACGACTGCAACCAGACCGGCCAGATGCTCGCTGCCCTGTGCGACCTGCCGCAGGCCACCTTCGCCTCCAAGGTCGAGATCGCCGACGGCAAGGCCCGCGTCACCCGCGAAGTCGACGGCGGCCTGGAAACCGTCTCCATCAGCCTGCCGGCCATCGTCACCACCGACCTGCGCCTCAATGAGCCGCGCTACGTGACCTTGCCCAACATCATGAAGGCCAAGAAGAAGCAGTTGGACGTCTTCAAGCCGGCCGACCTGGGCGTGGAGATCAAGAACCACCTGAAGACGCTGAAAGTCACCGAGCCGGCCAAGCGCAGTGCGGGCATCAAGGTGCCGGATGTCGCCACGCTGGTGGCCAAACTGAAGAACGAAGCAAAAGTGATTTAAGCCGGACGCAAGCGCCGGCTGTAAATCGCCTCATTCGAACCGGACGCCAAGGCGCCGGTCAATTCGACCGAATCTGAAGGAATCCAAATGACCTCTCTCGTCATTGCAGAACACGACAACGCCTCGATCAAAGGGGCCACTTTGAATACCGTCACGGCAGCGGCGCAATGCGGCGGTGACGTGCATGTGCTGGTTGCCGGCCACAACGCCGGCGAGGCCGCCAAAGCTGCCGCGCAGATCGTCGGCGTGGCCAAGGTGATCCACGCCGAAGGCGAGCACTTCGCGCACGGCCTGGCCGAGAACATGGCAGCTCAGGTGCTGGCCATTGCGGGTGCTTACAGCCACATCCTCTTCCCGGCCACCGCCAGCGGCAAGAACATCGCCCCGCGCGTGGCCGCCAAGCTGGACGTCGGGCAGATCAGCGACGTGACCAAGGTCGATAGCCCGGACACCTTCGAGCGGCCGATCTACGCGGGCAACGCCATTGCCGTGGTGCAGAGCCTGGACGAAAAGAAGGTGATCACCGTGCGCACCACCGGGTTCGATCCGGCGGCGGCCACCGGCGGCTCGGCCGCAGTTGAAACCGCAACGGCTGTGGCCGACAGCGGCAAGAGCACGTTCGAAGGCAACGAGATCGCCAAGAACGACCGTCCGGAACTGACCGCGGCCAAGATCATCGTGTCCGGTGGCCGCGCACTCGGCAGCTCGGAGAAGTTCAATGAAGTGATGACGCCCCTGGCCGACAAGCTGGGCGCGGCCATCGGCGCGAGCCGGGCGGCGGTGGATGCGGGCTATGCGCCCAATGA
>NZ_RKMB01000007.1 GCF_003797765.1 Ramlibacter sp. WS9
CCCTCCCCCGCCAAGCGGGTGCGGGGGCTTTTTCTTCACGAACAATAATCACGACATGGAAAAGAGGGTCACTTTCAAGTCGGCATGGCTGCCCTGGGTGCTGATCGCGCCGCAGATGGTGGTCATCCTGGTGTTCTTCTTCTGGCCGGCGGGCCAGGCGCTCTACCAGAGCGTGCTGCAGGAGGATGCCTTTGGGGCCACGCGAGAATTTGTGGGCCTGGACAACTTCCGCCGGCTGTTCGCGGACCCGGCGTACCTGGACTCGTTCCGGGTCACGGCGATTTTTTCAGCGCTGGTCGCCGTCGGCGGCCTTTCGCTGGCACTGCTGCTGGCCGTCATGGCCAATCGCGTGGTGCGTGCCGCGGGCGTGTACAAGACCCTGCTGATCTGGCCCTATGCCGTGGCTCCTGTGGTGGCCGGCGTGCTGTGGCTGATGATGTTCGCCTCGCCCTATGGCGTGATCCGCTATGCCCTGATCGAGATGGGCTTTGAATGGAACCACGTGCTCAACGGCAAGCACGCCATGGCGCTGATCGTCATGGCGTCCATCTGGAAGTACATCTCCTATAACTTCCTGTTCTTCCTGGCCGGGCTGCAGTCGATCCCGCATTCGCTGATCGAGGCCGCCACCATCGATGGCGCAACGCCCTGGAAGCGCTTCTGGAGCATCGTGTTCCCGCTGCTGTCGCCCACCACTTTCTTCCTGCTCGTCATCAACGTCGTGCATGCGTTCTTCGAGACCTTTGCAATCGTCGACGCCGCCACCAGCGGCGGCCCGGGCAAGGACACCTCGATCCTGGTCTACAAGGTCTACTACGACGGCTTCAAGGCACTGGACATCAACGGCTCGGCCGCGCAATCGGTGGTGCTGATGGTGATCGTCGTGGCGCTCACGGTCATCCAGTTCAAGTTTGTCGAGAAAAAAGTCCACTACTAAATGACCCCCACGCTCCTCACTACGTGTAGTTCGCTGCCCCCCGAGGGGGCCCAAGCCCGCCTTGGGGCGGCCCTGCGGAGGCTTGCATGATCGAACGCCACCCCGTACTCGACTTCGTCTCCCACGCGATCCTCATCCTCGGGGTGATCGTCGTGTTCTTCCCGATCTACGTCACGTTCATCGGTTCGACCCAGACCGCCGAGCAGATCTTGAGCAGCAACCCGATCTCGCTGCTGCCCGGCACCAACATCGTCGAAAGCTACCGCTTCGCGCTGTTCGGCGGCAAGACGGAGGCGGGGGCCACCGTTGCACCGGCCCTTCCGATGATGGGCATCAGCCTCGCCAGTGCCCTGATCATCGCCATCGGCAAGATCGCGATCTCCTTGCTGTCCGCATTTGCCATCGTGTACTTCCGCTTCCCGTTCAAGAACCTCGTGTTCTGGATGATCTTCGTCACGCTGATGCTTCCGGTGGAAGTACGCATCGGCCCGACTTACGAGGTCGTCTCCAACCTGGGCATGCTCAACACCATGTCGGGCTTGACCATTCCGCTGGTCGCATCGGCCACGGCCACCTTCCTGTTCAGGCAGTTCTTCATGACGGTGCCCGACGAATTGGTGGAGGCCGCGCGTGTCGACGGTGCCGGGCCGATGCGCTTTTTCAAGGACGTGCTGCTGCCGCTGTCCAAGACCTCGATGGCCGCGCTGTTCGTGATCCAGTTCATCTACGGCTGGAATCAATACCTGTGGCCGCTGCTGGTGACCACCGATGAATCCATGTATCCCATCGTGATGGGCATCAAGCGCCTGATCTTCGGAGAGGTCTATATCGAATGGAACGTGGTCATGGCCACCGCCATCCTGGCGATGCTTCCGCCGGCCGTCGTGGTGATGTTGATGCAGAAATGGTTCGTCAAGGGCCTCGTGGACACCGAAAAGTAAGAAGAATCAGATGGCATCCATACAACTCAAGAACATCGTCAAGAAGTACGGCAAAGGCAAGCACGAACTGCAGGTGATCCACGGCGTGAATGCCGACATCGCCGACCGCGAGTTCATCGTCATCGTCGGGCCCTCGGGCTGCGGCAAGTCCACGCTCCTGCGCATGGTGGCCGGCCTGGAAGAAATCTCCGGCGGCGAGATCTGGATCGGAGACCGCGTCGTCAACAAGCTCGAGCCGGCCGAGCGGGACATCGCCATGGTGTTCCAGAACTACGCGCTGTATCCGCACATGAGCGTGTTCGACAACATGGCTTACGGCCTGAAGATCAAGAAGATGCCGATCGAGGAAATCAAGCAGCGGGTCGACAAGGCCGCCGGCATCCTGGAGCTGGGCCACCTGCTGGATCGCAAGCCGCGCCAACTCTCGGGCGGCCAGCGCCAACGCGTCGCCATGGGCCGCGCCATCGTGCGCCAGCCGCAGGTGTTTCTTTTCGACGAACCGCTGTCCAATCTGGACGCCAAGCTGCGCGCCCAGACCCGGCTGGAGATCCAGAAGCTCCACCGCGAGCTGGGCATCACCTCGCTGTTCGTGACGCACGACCAGGTGGAAGCCATGACGCTGGCCCAGCGGATGATTGTGATGAACGCCGGCGTGATGGAGCAATTCGGCACGCCCGAAGAGGTCTATCACCGCCCCGCCACGACGTTCGTCGCCAGCTTCATCGGCTCGCCGCCCATGAACCTGCTGATGAATGCGCCGGGTGCGCGGCCCCGTTCGGTCATGGGCGTGCGGCCCGAGCACCTGGACATCGGAACCGAAGGCTGGTCGCTGCAGGTCGAAACGACCGAACTGCTCGGCGCTGAGCGCCTCATCTACGGGCGCCTGGGGACCGAGCAGGTGATCGTGCGCAGTGAAGAAAACCAGGCCGTGCCCGAGCCGGGCTCGATCATCCGCGTGAAGCCGCGCGAGGATCGCGTGCACTGGTTCGACGCCGCGACCCGCAAGAGGATGTGATGAAGGATTGGCCCTACCCACGCTGGGTAGCGCATCGCGGCGCCGGCAAGCTGGCGCCCGAGAACACGATGGCGGCGTTTCGCCTGGGTGCGCAGCACGGCTACCGGATGTTCGAATGCGACGCCAAGCTGTCGGCCGACGGTGTGCCCTTTTTGATGCACGACGCGACGCTGGCTCGTACGACCAATGCCCGTGACATTTTCGGCCCCGCGGCGAGCAACACCGGCGGCGACCATTCCTGGAGCGAACTGGCCAAACTCGACGCCGGTGGCTGGCACTCGCGCGCCTATGCAGGCGAGCCGCTGCCGACGCTGGAAAACCTCGCCCTCTTCTGCCTCGCGAACGGCTACCACCTGAACATCGAGATCAAGCCCACGCCGGGCACCGAGCGACGCGCCGGTGAAGTCGTTGCCCGCCATGCGGACCGGTTGTGGAACAACGCGCCGGTTCCGCCCCTGCTCACATCGTTTCAGCCGGAGGCGCTGGAAGGTGCGATGTCCACCGCGGCCAACCTGCCACGCGGGCTGTTGCTGGACACACTCTGGAAAGGCTGGCTCGAAACCGCACTCGCGCTGGAATGCGCGGCCATCGTCTGCAATCACACGCTCTGGGACACCAGCACCGTGACGCAAGCGCAGAGCGCCGGGTTCAAGTGCCTGAGCTACACGGTCAACGACGAGTGGGCGGCGCAGCGGCTGATCGCGCTGGGGACAGACGGGATCATCACGGATCGAGTCGACCTGTTCGCACCGGGTTGAGCCAACGGACGCGGCGGGTGGTTTACCATCGCCGCGACGAATTTCCAAGACGAACGTGATGCCCGGCTCCCTGCCCCCCGATCCTGCCTTCGATTCGATTCTGGCCACAGCAGTGCGCCGAGTGCTGCTGGGCGAGCCGTTGCAGCCGTTTTGCGACTGGTTCGCCCGTGACATGGGCGACCTTGTGATGTCGCAGCACCCAGTGGCACCGGCAGACGAAGAAGCCGCGCGGCGTTACCAGCGCTCGGTCGCGCGTACCCTGTGGGCCGCCCTGCCCGTGCCCTTCAATCGTTGGCGGCCGCGCGCCCTACCCAAGGTGGAGCGCAATGACCCATGCCACTGCGGCTCCGGGCGCAAGTTCAAGCATTGCTGCGCCGAGTTTGCGGGCTTGTCGCTGCCGTTCGAGCCCGAGAGCCTTTATGCGCTGGCGCTGGCACAGGCCGAGCCCGCCACGCTCACCCCCGACAACATTCGCCTTGTACCTCCCGCAGCGCTGGGCATGGCCGCAATGGACTGGAACGACGATGACCAGCCGGAGCGCACGGTTGCCGTCCTGGTGCCCTTGTTTCAGCAGCGCGACGATCTGGACGAACGTCATGAAGCGGCCTTCGATGCCTTGATGGATGCTCTGCACGCGCAAGGAAAGGAAACGCAGCGATGGGCACTGGTGCAGCGCGTCGGCCAGAGCCGCGCCCCCGCGCTCGCCACCGCCGCGCGCTGCCGTCAGGCCTCCATGCTGGCTGACCGGGGTGATTTCGACGCGGCCTGGGCCATGTTCCAGTCTGCACAGCGGTTGAGTCCCGGCGACCCGCAACTCCTGCACCTCGAAATGACCCTGCTGCTCGCGCAGGGTCGCAATGAAGAAGCGAAACTTCGGGCTCCTTTGCTGGCCGCCAAGGCACGCAAGTCGGGTTGGGACGACCTCGCGGCGCTGCTGCCGCAGCTGGCCGAAGGGGGCTTCGCGGCCGCCTTTCAACAAGGCGACGCCGGCGATATGGACGATCCGGCGGATCTGGAGTGGGTCGCCTTGTGCGAACTGGCTCCCCGCGAATTTGCGTCCCATGACTGCCGCGCCCTGTATCGCGTCGTTGAATCGCCCCCCGAACAGGCAGGGCGGCCACCGATCCTGTCGATCAAGCCGCAGAAGGCTCTGGTTGATCTCCAGCGGCGCTGGTCACGGCGTTTCCCGGTCAGCAAGCCCATGCTCACCCAGCTGACGGGCGACGCGGACCTGTTGCTGGCCGATCTGCCCGCGGCGACGCAATTCCTGCGCGAGAACCCGCAAGCCTGGCTCAGCGCGGACGTGCTGGACGACTTGCTGCTCGCTGCTGCAGAGATCTGCGATCGGGACGCGCCGGGGCCGATCGTGCGCGCGGCGCTTCGGCTGTCCCAGCATGCCCTGGCCGTGCTGCAGGCACTGGCAGGCCCGGCCGAGGGCTCCGTGTCGGCCGAACTCCACTGGGCCGATTCCGCAGCCCGGCCGCTGCTGCGCGTGCTGGCGCAGGCCATCGAGCTGGCCCGCCTGACGCAGGATGCCAAGGAGGAAGAAAGACTGGTGCGCTGGGGATTGGCACTGAATCCGAACGACAACCACGGCTGGCGCGGCCTTCTCGCGCCGCTCTATCTCGCGCGCAAGGCGTTCGACGAAACGCTCGCACTGCTGGAGCGTTATCCGGACGACATGCCCCCGGCGGAACACAGCAGGGCGCTCGCCTTGTTTGGCTTGGGCCGCCGGGACGAAGCGCAGGCGGTGCTGCGGCGCGCGCATGCGGAGTATCCGGCGATATTGTCCGCCCTGTGGCCCGAAACCCTGGACCTTCCCGAAGACGAGGGGGGTCCCGGTCTTGCGATCGGCGGCGCCCTGGCCGCGTTCTACTACCGCATCGAGACTCGGGCGGCCTGGGCGGGCACGGGCGCATTGGCGTGGAGCAAGACGCTGGACCTGCCGCAACCTGCGCCGAAGAAAACCCGCAAGCCGCAAGCTGGGGGCAAGCGCACCAGCCGGTCTCCCGCCGTGTCAGACCCGCTTGGCGGCAAGCAGGGAGCACATCTGCGCAAAGCCTTCCCCGACTATCCGCGATTGCACGGCTTGCTGACGGCTATCGGCTGGTCGCCAGACCTGATCATGCCCGGCAAGTGGGTGCAGATCGTCATGGACATGCGCGGCGAGCCGGTTTCGGGGTTGACGGAAAGCAAGGCGCTCAAAGCCGTGAATGCCGACATGGACGCGCTGATGGGTCTGCTGAACAGCATCAACGCCCGGGTCCTTGAAACACCTCCCGATCAGATGGCGCCCGCTCAGGATGTGCTGGCGCTGGCGGCGTCCGAGGCGGCCCTGTTCGCCTGGGCTGCTGGATTCGTGCAAGGCGCGGAGCTTGCTCCCGCCGGGTGGCGGCGGGCCGGGCGACCGGTCAGCAGCGACAAGGGCACCTTTGGCGAACTGTATGCGCTCGCCGCGCGAGCATCCGGAACACCCGATGCATGGCGCGCGACGCGTGACGGCGGCCAACCCCTGCTCACGGGACTGGACGACAGCCCGCCCGTGCCCGTTGAAACCCTGGTGCTGGTCCTGGGCGATCTGTGGCGCGTCGTTGCGCCGCTGCGGCAAGCCTGACCCCTAGGCAAGGTCGCCGGCGAGTGAGGCAAGAGTTTCCGGTGCGATGGTCGTGTGGGCCGGGTAGTTGCGGTGATCGCAGCCCAGCTTCACGTTCGCTCCCGCTTTCACCGCCGACACCATTGCCGGTGTGAACTCAAAGCGCACGAAATGCACGGCAGACGTCTTCTCGTCGTTTTCACGATCGAGGTCTTCGTCCGCGATCGCGTACACGCGATCGTGACCCTCGACCTCGACGAACATCCTGTCCTCGACCCCGATCAGCCGAGCCAGCTCGCGCTTGCGCTCGTTCTCGTCGGGATACTCGATCATCATCGTGGCCTTCCAGTTGCTGCCCTCGGGCATCAGCGGGACGTAGGCCTCTATCTCCTGTTCGATGCCTTCCTCTTCGAAGATCTTCTCGATGCGCAGCATCTCCTGGATCTGGTAGCGGATGGTCATCTCGCTTTCGAACTGAAGCGTGACGTGATCGCCTAGCGGCACACTGCGCAGCTTGCGATGGGCGATGACGTCGCCCTTGTGGGCCTTGCGGTACTTGCTGTACGCCTCGAGCGTCATCAGGCTGTCGCGGGTGATCTTTCCTGTCAACTGCATCATCTTCTACTCCAAACCGTACGCCATACGCACCAATGACAAGGGATGCTCGAGCCGCGGTGTGCCCAGCGAGTTGCGATCAAACCCCTGATCGATGTGGTGGCCGCCCAGGGGGCAGTCGGAGCTGATGAAGTCCGGCAATCCGCCGTCCGGGTGTTCGGCCATGCGCTTGAAGAGAGGCTTGCCGATCTTCATGGCCTGCTCGTGATAAGGCTTCTTCACGCCGAACGTGCCGGCGTGGCCGGAGCAGCGCTCGTTGGTCTGCACAGAGGTGCCGGGCACCATCTTGAGCATCTCTTCGGTTTTCTTGCCGATGTTCTGCACCCGGCTATGGCACGGAATCTGGTAGCTGATCTTGCCGAGTGGCTTGGAGAAATCCGTCTTCAGGAGGCCATCGCGTTTTCGCTGCATGAGGTATTCGAACGGGTCCCACATCGCATCCTTCACGGCCTGCACGTCCGCGTCGCCGGGGTACATCAGGGGCAGTTCCTGCTTGAACATCAGCGTGCAACTGGGCACGGCCGTGATGATCGCGTAACCGTCCTTGGCGTACTGCGCGAGCACCGGGATGTTGGCTTCCTTCGACTTGTTCACAGACTCCAGGTCACCCAGCTCCAGCTTGGGCATGCCGCAGCACTTTTCCTTGTTGACCAGAACGTAGGGCACCTCGTTGTGCTCCAGCACCTTCAGCAGGTCGTGGCCGATGCCCGGCTCGTTGTAGTTGACGTAGCAGGTGGAAAAGATCGCGACCTTGCCCGGCGTCTTGGCGCCTTCCTTCACGGCGAAGTCCTTCGACTTGGGCGCGCCGGAGCGGAACTTCTTCGTCGCCAACGCCGGCAGCCACGCGTTGCGGTCCACGTTCAGCAGGCTCTCCATCGCGGCGCGGGCCGGCTTGGTCTGGTTCACCGCATTGGCCACTTGCACGACGATGGGGATGCCGGCGAACTGGCCGTGCACGTCGGTGGACGACAGGAATTTCTCGCCGAAGCTCACGTCGCCCTTCTTGAACTTGATGGCCTTGGCGCGCAGCATGGTGTGCGGGAAGTCCACGTTCCACTCGTGCGGCGGCACGTAGGGGCACTTGGTCATGTAGCACAGGTCGCACAGGTAGCACTGGTCGACGACCTTCCAGTAGTCCCTGCGGTCGACGCCATCCACCTCACCCGTCTTGCTTTCGTCCACCAGGTCGAACAGTGTGGGGAACGAGCCGCACAGGCTCACGCAGCGGCGGCAGCCATGGCAGATGTCGAAGATGCGTTCCAGCTCGTTGAACGTCTTCGTTTCGTCGTAGTACTCGGGGCTCTTCCAGTCGATCGGGTGCCGGGTGGGCGCTTCGAGGTTGCCTTCGCGGGGTGCGGACATGGGTTGTCTCTGGTTTCTTGCAGGGCTGGGGTGAAGGCGCGCTTACGCCCTCACCCTAACCCTCTCCCAAAGGGAGAGGGGATAAAACCGATCAGTCGACCAGTTCGTTCAGCGCGCGGGTGTAGCGGTTGGCGTGGGAGCGCTCGGCCTTGGCCAGCGTCTCGAACCAGTCGGCCACTTCATCGTGGCCTTCTTCGCGTGCCGTCTTGGCCATGCCCGGGTACATGTCGGTGTACTCGTGGGTTTCGCCGGCGACGGCGGCCTTCAGGTTGTCGCGGGTCGGGCCGATCGGCAGGCCGGTGGCCGGGTCGCCGCACTGCTCGAGCCATTCCAGGTGCCCGTGCGCGTGGCCGGTTTCACCTTCTGCCGTCGAGCGGAACAGGGCCGCCACGTCGTTCTGGCCTTCCACGTCGGCCTTGTTTGCGAAGTAGAGGTAACGGCGATTGGCCTGCGATTCGCCTGCGAAGGCGGCCTTCAGGTTTTCTTCCGTCTTGGAGCCTTTGAGTGCTGCCATTTTGGAAATCTCCTAGTTGGGTTGATGAAACGTTTCGCCTTGAACACGGAGCTCAAAGACTGATGGAGATTAGACCCGTTGGAGATGTCCGTCTAATTGGCTGCGTCAATGCATTCGATTGATTAAGACTATCGCTATAGATTTATTGATAGTATAGATCAGCATACACAGTCTCGTCAATTGGAGGCGCACGTGAATTACGTTATAGTAAACTCGTTACGCATTAGTAAATCCAAGGAGAGCTCATGGCTGCCGTTCTCAAGGACGCCGGCGCCCTGCCGGCGCCCGCCCCCATCCACCAGTTGCACCACTTCGCCTACCGGGCCAAGGACGCCGAGGAAACCCGGCACTTCTATGAAGACATCCTGGGCTTGCCTCTGTATCACATCATCCAGAGCGACGTCGTCCCCAGCACCGGCGAGTACTGCCCGTACACGCACTTTTTCTTCCGGTTGCAAGATGGGTCGTTCATCGCCTTCTTCGACCTCGGCAATGACGAAGCCGCGCTGCCTTCGCCCAACACGCCGGCATGGGTCAACCACATTTCCTTCCGGGTCGACTCGCAACAGGCCCTGCTCGACATGAAGGCTCGGCTCGAGGCCCACGGCATCGAGGTGCTCGGCGTCACCGACCATCACATCTTTCACAGCATCTATTTCTTCGACCCCAACGGCGTGCGGCTGGAACTCACGGCCCAGCTGGCCGACGAATTCCAGATGCTGCAGGAGAGCAAGACGGCCCATGCCCGCCTGGCCGAGTGGACGGCCCGCAAGGAACGGTGGCGCGCTGACCGCGCCGCCGGCAAGGCGGCCGAGCCGCTCAAGCCGCAACAGAACGACCGCCCGGAATTCGCCCCCTCCAAGTGAACGCAAGTGAGCACGATGGCCTATGAGCAGAGCGCGCTGACGAACAGCTACGAATACGCGCAGGGCAGCGGCTACGTGCTGCCCGAATACCCTTTCGTCGAACCGCCGGAGATCCGCTCGGGCGAGACCAGCCATCACCCCATCGTCATCGTCGGTGGCGGGCTTGCCGGCTTGACCATGGCCTGCGCCCTGGCACGGTACGGGGTGGCCGCGGTGCTGCTCGATGAAGACAACACCGTTGGCGTCAAAGGTGCCTCTTCGCGCGGCATCTGCTACACGCAGAAGTCGCTTGAGATCTTCGAGCGGCTCGGCGTCTATGAGCGCATCGCCGCCAAAGGCGTCCAGTGGAGCGTGGGGCGAACGTTCGCAGGCCATGACGAGGTCTATTCATTTGACCTGCGCCAGCAGAGCGCCTATCACCTGTCCAGCCAGCCACCGTTCATCAACATCCAGCAGTTCTACATCGAAGGGTTTCTGGTCGATCGCATCAACGAGCTGGGGCATGTTCAGTTGCGCTGGAACAACCGTGTGACAGCATTCGAGCAGGACAGCGAAGGCGCGACGCTCACCGTCACCACACCGGCCGGCGACTATCGCCTGCGTGCCGATCACGTCATCGATGCCACCGGGTCACGCAGCCCGTTTCGCACCTGGGTCGGCGCCTCCGTCACGGCCAAGAAGGGCGACGACCGCTGGTGCATCGCCGACGTGCGCTTCAGCAAGCACCCGCCCGTCGAGCGCCATACCTGGATCGAAGCGCCTTTCAACGAGAACCGCGCGGTCTGGCAGCACCTGATGGGCGACGACGTCTGGCGCATCGACTACCAGATGCCGCCCGACGCCGACCCGGAATACGTGAGCCGCGAGGACGTGGTGCGCGAGCGCCTGGCGCGGCAATTCGGCGCCGACTGCGAGGTCGAGATCGTTTGGGTGGGCCCGTACGCGTACCGCAGCGAATGCATCGATCACATGCGCCACGGCCGCGTCTTTTTCATGGGCGACGCCGCCAAGGTCGTGAGTCCGTTCGGTGCGCGCGGCGGCAACACCGGCGTGGCCGATGCCGACAACCTGGCCTGGAAACTTGCCGCGGTTGTGCAGGGACGGGCCGCGCCGGCCCTTCTGGGCAGCTATCACGAGGAAAGGCATGAGGCCGCCCGCCAGAACGTGCTGGTGACCAACCGCACCGCGCGGTTCCTGCGGCCCGCCGACGGCGTGGAACGGCTTTTCCGCGACGCGGCACTGGGCCTTGCGCGGAAGTACGAGTTCGCGCGCCAGTTCGTCAACACCGGCCGGATGGCCGTTGCCAACCCCTACACCCGTTCGAGCGCCTGCGAGGCGACGGGCGGGCTGTCGGTTCAGAACGTGGGTTTCGAATGGACCGACGGCACGCGCGGAACGGTGAACGATCTCCTGCGCTGGGCTGATGGCCAGCTGCTCCTACTGGTGTTCGGCAACACCGGCCGCGAGGCTCTCGAGCGCGTGCGGGCACTGGCCGAAGCCGCGCCCTTGCGTTGCGTACAGGTCGTTGGCCCGGATGGCGCCGCTGCCGCGCACGAGCATGTGCGCGATCCACACGGCCACCTGCAGGGCGCCTGCCACGTGTTCGGCCATGCGTGGGCCCTGCTGCGGCCCGACAGCTACGTGGTCGCGACCGGTGAGTCCATCGACGCGGATCTCGTCCGCGCCATAGGCAAGGCCGTAGGCGCATCGGAGAAAGACGCATGATGAAAACAACGCTCCACCTGCAGGACGCCGATGGGTTCTACGAGCTGTTGCTGGACGCCCATCAGGGGCTGTCGAAAGAGCAGTCCGAACTGCTGAACGCTCGCTTGATCCTGTTGCTGGCCAATCAGGTCGGCGATGCCAAGGTGCTGCAGGAGTGCGTGGAGGCCGCCCGGCAGGCCGCCCCGTAGCCTCGAACGAGCCGCTCACGCGCCCGCATCGGGGGAGCCGGCCAGCGGTTTTGTTATCGTTGAGCCTTTGTTGCACGGTGGGCGATACATGCTTCTGGTCACGGGCGGTTGCGGTTTCATCGGATCGGCGTTCGTCCTGGAATGGCTGCGCCATAGCGACGAGCCGCTGGTCAACCTGGACCTGCTCACCTATGCGGGGCACCTCGGCAACCTGGCCGGGGTTGCGGAGCATCCTGCCTACCGCTTCGTGCGGGGCGACATCGCCGACGCGGACCTGGTCGGCCGCCTGCTCGCCGAGCACCGCCCCCGCGCCGTCGTGCATTTCGCGGCGGAAAGCCACGTGGACCGTTCCATCGCAGGCCCGCTGGCCTTCGTCCAGACCAATGTGCTGGGGACAGCGCGGCTGCTTCAGGCAACCCTGGCCTATTGGGAGTCCTTGCAGCAACCCGAGGCCCGGTCCTTCCGCTTCCTGAACGTTTCGACCGACGAGGTCTACGGATCGCTGGAGCCCGACGAGGCGCCGTTCGCGGAAACGCGCCAGTACGAGCCGAACAGCCCCTACTCCGCCTCGAAGGCCGCGGCCGACCACATGGTGAGGGCGTGGTTTCACACCTACGGCCTGCCGGGCCTCACGACGCATTGCTCCAACAATTACGGCCCCCGCCAATTTCCCGAAAAGCTCATCCCCCTGGTGATCCACAACGCCATCAAGGGTCTGCCCCTGCCGGTCTATGGCGATGGCCAGCAGGTGCGCGACTGGCTTCATGTCAATGACCACTGTTCGGCCATCCGCGCCGTGCTGGAGCGAGGCGCGCCGGGCGAGACGTACAACATCGGCGGGCGCTCGGAGCGCACCAACCTCACCGTCGTCAACACCATCTGTTCGGCGCTTGACACCTTGCGGCCGCGCGCGGACGGCCGCGGCTATGCAGGCCAGATCACCCACGTGGAGGACCGGCGCGGCCACGACCGCCGCTACGCCATCGACGACCGCAAGATCGCGGCACAGCTGGACTGGGGCCCCGCGACCCACTTCGACACCGGAATCCGCGATACGGTGAAGTGGTATCTGGGCAACGCGGCCTGGGTCGAGTCGGTCACCAGCGGCAGCTATCGCCAGTGGATCGAACAGCAATACCCCACGCCCCGCGGCGCCTGACCGGATGCACATGAGTTCTACGACCCGACCCCGCAAAGGCATCGTTCTCGCAGGCGGCGCCGGCACCCGGCTGCACCCGGCCACATTGGCCATATCCAAGCAGTTGCTGCCCGTGTTCGACAAGCCGATGGTGTACTACCCACTGGCCACGCTCATGCTCGCCGGCATCCGCGAAGTGCTGATCATCAGCACGCCGCAGGACACGCCGCGCTTCGAACAATTGCTGGGCGACGGGCGCTCCTGGGGCATGAAGATCAGCTATGCCGTGCAGCCGCGACCCGAAGGCCTGGCCCAGGCCTTCCTGATCGGCAGGGATTTCCTGGCCGGCGGGCCCAGCGCGCTGGTGCTGGGCGACAACATCTTCTTCGGCCACGACCTCGTTCGCCTGCTGGCGCAAGCGAATGCGCAGGAAAGCGGCGCGACCGTCTTTGCCTATCACGTCAAAGATCCGGAGCGCTACGGCGTCGTGGCATTCGACGCGCACGGCGGTGCGACATCGATCGAGGAAAAACCGAGCCAGCCGCAGAGCAACTATGCGGTCACCGGCCTGTACTTTTACGACGAACATGTTTGCGACATCGCGGCCGCCGTCAAGCCGTCGGCGCGCGGCGAACTGGAAATCACGACCGTCAACCAGGAGTACCTGGCGCGCGGCCAGTTGCGCGTACAGACCATGGGACGAGGTTTCGCCTGGCTGGACACCGGGACGCACGAGAGCCTGCTGGAGGCGTCGCACTTCATCCAGACCCTCGAAAAACGCCAGGGCCTGAAGGTTGCGTGCCCCGAAGAAATCGCCTGGCGCAGCCAATGGATCACCACCGGGCAGTTGCTGCAGTTGGCCGAGCCTTTGGGCAAGAGCGGCTACGGCGAGTACCTGCGCGCGCTGGTCGACGAGGACCGTTCATGATCAAGGTCACGCCCACCCGCCTGCCGGAAGTGCTCGTCGTCGAGCCCAAGGTGTTCGGCGACGAGCGCGGGTTCTTCACCGAAAGCTGGAACCAGCAGCGCTTCGACGAGGCCACGGGCGTCACCGCCCGGTTCGTCCAGGACAACCAATCGCGATCCGCCGGGGGCGTGCTGCGCGGCATTCACTACCAGGTCCGGCAGCCGCAGGGCAAGCTCGTTCGGGTGTTGGCCGGCCGCGTGTTCGACGTGGCCGTGGACTTGCGCCGCTCATCTCCCACTCTCGGCCACTGGGCCGGCGTCGAACTGACCTCCGACAACATGCACCAGCTCTGGATTCCGCCGGGGTTCGGCCATGGCTTCCTGGTGCTTTCACGCTTTGCCGACCTTTTGTACAAAACGACCGACTACTACGCGCCCGAGCATGAACGGGCACTTGCGTGGAACGACCGGCGCGTGGGCATCCGATGGCCGCTGGGTGACGTCCCGCGCGAGCCGATCCTGTCCGGCAAAGACGCTGCGGCGCCCTCCTGGGACGCTTGCGAGCTGTTCGACTAGGCCCCAAGGCGACGCCGGGCGCGTCGGGCGAATAAAATGAGTGACGTGACTGTCGGCGGCATCGATCGATGCCGCTTTTTGATTCTGCCTATCCCCATGAGCGAAACGCCCCAGCAACCCGGCCTGAACAGCCTGTCCAAATCATTCGAACCCGCCGCCATCGAGGCGAAGTGGGGGCCGTTGTGGGAAGAGCGCGGCTACGGCCGTGCCGGCCACCGCGGCACGGGTGAATCCCAGGCCGGTGAACCCGCCTTCGCCATCCAGCTGCCGCCGCCCAACGTGACCGGCACTCTGCACATGGGCCATGCGTTCAACCAGACGATCATGGACAGCCTCGCGCGCTATCACCGCATGCGCGGCTTCAATACGCTGTGGGTCCCGGGCACCGACCATGCGGGCATCGCCACCCAGATCGTGGTGGAACGCCAGTTGCAGGAGCAGGGCCAATCTCGCCACGATCTCGGCCGCAAGAACTTCGTCTCGAAGGTCTGGGAGTGGAAGGAAAAGTCCGGCGTCACCATCACGACGCAGATGCGCCGCATGGGCGACAGCGTGGACTGGTCGCGCGAGTACTTCACGATGGACGAAGGCCTGTCGAAGATCGTCACGCTCACCTTCGTGCAGTTGTACGAGCAGGGCCTGATCTACCGCGGAAAGCGCCTGGTGAACTGGGATCCGGAACTCAAGACGGCCGTGAGCGACCTGGAAGTGGTGAGCGAGGAGGAAGACGGCTTCCTCTGGCACATCAGCTACCCGCTGGTGGACGGATCCGGCGCCCTCGTGGTCGCGACGACGCGGCCCGAGACCATGCTGGGCGACGTCGCGGTGATGGTCCATCCCGAGGACGATCGCTACAAGCACCTGATCGGCAAGCTCGTGAAGTTGCCGCTGTGCGATCGCGACATCCCTGTGATCGCTGACGAGTACGTCGACAAGGAATTCGGTACCGGCGTCGTGAAGGTCACGCCCGCCCACGACGCGAACGACTACGCCGTCGGCCAACGGCACCAGTTGCCCATCATCGGCGTGCTGACGCTCGACGCAAAGATCAACGACAACGCCCCCGCGAAGTACCGCGGCCTGGATCGTTTCGTTGCGCGCAAGCAGGTCGTCGCCGACTTGGACGCGCTCGGCCTGCTGGTCGAAACCAAGAAGCACAAGCTCACGGTCCCGCGTTGCGAGCGCACCGGCCAGATCATCGAGCCCATGCTCACGGACCAGTGGTTCGTCGCCATGAGCAAGGTGAGCGACAAGGACCCGACGGGCAAGTCGATCGCGCAGAAGGCGATCGACGCTGTGCAGTCGGGCGCGGTGAGCTTCGTGCCGGAGAACTGGGTCAACACCTACAACCAGTGGATGAACAACATCCAGGACTGGTGCATCTCGCGCCAGCTGTGGTGGGGCCATCAGATCCCGGCCTGGTATGACGAAGACGGCAACGTCTACGTCGCCAAGGACGAGGCGCAAGCCCAGGCCCAGGCGCCCGGCAAGAAGCTGCGCCGCGACGAGGACGTGCTGGACACCTGGTACTCGTCGGCCCTCGTACCCTTCTCGACACTGGGCTGGCCCGAGAAGACGAAGGACCTGGACCTGTACCTGCCTTCTTCGGTGCTGGTGACCGGCTACGACATCATCTTTTTCTGGGTCGCCCGGATGATCATGATGACGACGCACTTCACCGGCCAGGTGCCCTTCCGCCATGTCTACATCCACGGCCTGGTGCGCGACTCGCACGGCAAGAAGATGAGCAAGTCCGAAGGCAACGTGCTCGACCCCGTGGACCTGATCGACGGCATCTCCCTTGCCCCGCTGCTGGACAAGCGCACCACCGGTCTGCGCCGGCCGGAAACGGCGCCGGCCGTGCGCAAGAACACCGAGAAGGAATTCCCGGAAGGCATCCCGGCTTTCGGCGCCGACGCATTGCGCTTCACGTTCGCGTCCCTCGCCTCGCTGGGCCGCAGCATCAACTTCGACGCCAAGCGCTGCGAGGGCTACCGCAACTTCTGCAACAAGCTCTGGAACGCCACGCGCTTCGTGCTGATGAACTGCGAGGGCCATGACCTGGTCGAGCAGGACAGCACGCTTACCGATGCCGACCATTGGATCGTTTCCACGCTGCAGCGGGTGGAAGCCGAGGTGGCGAAGGGCTTCGCCGAGTACCGCCTGGACAACGTCGCCAACACCCTCTACCAGTTCGTGTGGGACGAGTTCTGCGACTGGTACCTGGAGATCGCCAAGGTGCAGATCCAGACGGGCGATGCGGCGCAACAGCGCGGCACTCGCCGTACGCTGATCCGCGTGTTGGAAGCGATCTTGCGTCTTGCGCACCCGGTGATCCCATTCATCACCGAGGAGCTGTGGCAAACCGTGGGGCCCATCGCCGGCAAGACCGGGGACTCGATCAGCGTCGCGCCCTACCCGGCCACCAATGCCGCTGCGATCAACACAGAGGCCGAGGCTTATGTTGCCCGCCTGAAATCCGTGGTCGTTGCGTGCCGCACTTTGCGTGGAGAGATGAATGTCGCCCCCAGTACCCGGCTGCCGGCCTATGTGCTGGGCGATGCCTCGTTCATGCGCCAAGCGGCACCTGTTCTTCAGGCCCTCGCCAAGCTGAGCGAAGTCAAGGTCTTCGAGGACGAGGCTTCGTGGGCCGCCGCCTCAAAGGCTGCGCCGGTGGCAGTGGCGGGTGAAGCGCGGATGTGCCTGTACATGGAGATCGACGTGGCGGCCGAGAAGACCCGCATCGGCAAGGAAGTCGCCCGCTTGCAAGGCGAGCTGGCCAAGGCCCAGGGTAAGCTGTCCAACGAAGCCTTCGTAGCCAAGGCGCCGCCAGCGGTGATCGATCAGGAGCGCAAGCGAATCGCCGATTTCACGGCCACCATGGGCAAGCTGCAGGACCAGTTGAAGCGTCTGGGCTAATACCCGCAGGGCACCTATCTAATGATGAATTGGGGCGTTTTTGGCCCCGTGTTTCCGCCCGTGCCGTCCAGTTCCATAGGCCCGCTCGCCAGCTGATCGAGCTGGCTGAGGCGCGGCGCGGCCAGCGTTTCATGGATGCGATGCGCGACGTACCAACTGGCACGTAACCGCGACTCGCGCGTATGCGAGCCCAGCCGCGGCGTGAGGAAGAGGTTGCTCAGCTCGTGCAACGGCGAGCCTTTCGAGGCGAAGCCTGACTCCGCACCATCCAGCATGCAGGCCTCGATACGGCCATCGGACAGCGCGCTGGCGAGCGCTTCTGCGTCGAACAGGTGGGAGCGGCTGATACCCACCCAGAGCTGCCCCTGCTTGCAATGCGCGAGCATCTTGTCGTTGATGAAGCCCTGGTAGCGCGACGCATACATCACCTGGACGGAGATCGCGTCCGCGTGCGACATGAGCTCCTGCAGGCTCACGGGCTGAACCTGCAGGCGGCTCCAGATCGGCGCCGTGTGGTGGACAGCGGGGTCATACCCGATCAGCTTGGCGCCCAGCGCGTGCAGCATCAATGCCAGGGTATGGGCCGTGGGCGCGAGGCCGAAGATGCCGACCACACTGCCGTTGAGCTCGCGGCCGAGCCGGATGTCCGCATGCCGGTCGCCGATGAGTGAAGAGCCGATTCCACGGCGGTACAGCAGCAGCAAGCTTGCCAGCAGGTATTCGGCATTGGAGCGCACATTGGCGGTGGTGGCCTGGATCACGCGGACCTTGCGCTCGCGGCAGGCTTCCAGGTCGGTGTTGTCGGTTCCGACGTGCATGCGGGCCACAGCCTTGAGCATCGGCGCGAAATCGAGGAATTCCTGGGTGACCACGACCTTGCGCGGCAACACCACGGCTTGAGCTTTGTAGGCCGCCTTGCGCAGGGCGACGGGTTCTGCCGCCAACTCCGGACGGCACTCGACCGAATGACGTGCCTCGAGCCACGAAAGGGCCTCGGGAACCAGCCGTTCGAGAAGTAAGATGTCCACCGGGGTTGCGTCCTTGTCTTACAAAAGCCCCTGGCTTTTGGCCAGATAGTCGGAGCTCGTGGCCCCAGAATTGGGCAAACTTTAGCGGTAATTGTTGAGCAAGTCGATGAACAAAGTCACAAAAATTAACAAGGCCGTTTTTCCCGTGGCCGGACTCGGAACCCGTTTTCTGCCGGCCACCAAGGCGCAGCCCAAGGAAATGCTCCCGATCGTCGACAAGCCCCTCATCCAGTACGCCGTGGAAGAGGCTTACGCCGCCGGGATTCGGCACATGATTTTCGTGACAGGCCGCAACAAACGTGCCATCGAAGATCACTTCGACACGGCCTACGAGCTGGAGAGCGAACTCGAGGCTTCGAACAAGGATGAATTGCTGCGCGCCGTGCGCGCCATGCATCCGGACGACATGGATTGCTCCTATGTGCGGCAGCCGCGTTCGCTGGGCCTGGGCCATGCGGTGCTGTGCGCCCAGCCGCTGGTGGGCAACGAGCCCTTTGCCGTGCTCCTGGCCGACGACCTGATGTGCGGCGAGGACGATGGCCCCTCGGTACTGACGCAAATGGTCGACGTTTTCCAGGAAATACCGACATCTTTGTTAGCCGTCCAGGAGGTTCCCCTCGACCACGTCCAGCGCTACGGCATCGTCGCGGGCAAGCCGGCCGGCGACCGCATCCTCAAGGTCGACCGGATGGTCGAGAAACCCAAGCCCCAGGATGCGCCTTCGCGCATGGGTGTGGCGGGCCGGTACATCCTGACGCCAGGGGTCTTCGAGCACATCCGCAACAACCCACGCGGCGCCGGCGGCGAGATCCAATTGACCGACGGCATTGCCAAACTCATGGCGACGGAAGGCGTGCACGCTTACCAGTACTGGGGCAAGCGCTACGACTGCGGCAGCAAGCAGGGCTTCCTGGAAGCCACAGTGGAATTGGCGTTGAAGCACGCCGAGGTCGGCCCCGGCTTCCAGGAGTACCTGCGCACTTTGTCGACGCGCGCCTGACGCGGTCTTTTCCTGTCTGTCAGCGCCGCTTGAGCACGTGGATGAACTCCGCGCCGACGGTGCGCTGCTCGATCAACTCATTGCCGGTCTGCTTGGCAAACGCCTGGAAGTCGCGAAGCGAACCCGCGTCCGTCGACACCACCTGGAGCACTTGGCCACTCTGCATGTCCGTCAGCGCCTTCTTGGCCTTGAGGATGGGCAGCGGGCAGTTCAAGCCGCGGGTGTCGATTTCCTTGTCGATGTTCATGGAGGCTTTCTTCGTCAATCGCGGCGGGGCATCTCGATGAATTGGGGATCGACGCCGCGGCTGCGCAGCCAATCCGCCAAGGCGTAGCCGGTGCCGGCCGGCCAGCACTTCACCCCTTCGTACGGGTAAAGCTTGTAGTCGACCAACTCGGGCGAGAGCTTCACTTCGCCGTCGGCCACCGCATGGTAGGCAATGATCACCTGGTTCATGCGCTGGAAATCGTAGACACCGATCAGGTTGAGCTCCGTCGCGTCGAGGTTGGTTTCTTCCTTGATCTCGCGCGCGATGCCTTGTTGCGGCGTCTCGCCCGCCTCCATGAAACCGGTGATGAGCGCGTACATCTTGTGCGTCCAAGCCGCGTTGCGCGCCAGCAGGATCTGGTCCCGGTACTGGATCACCGCAGCCAACACCGGGGTCGGATTGTTCCAGTGCGTCCATTGGCAGGCCCGGCAGCGCAGGCGCTGCTTCTCGCCGCCGTCCTCCATCTGGGCGACCAGGGCCAACGGCGTTGCGCAGTTGGGACAGAAATTGAAGGCGTGCGGCGCGGTCATGCGGGGAACACGCCAGTGGAAAGATAGCGGTCGCCACGGTCGCACACCACGAACACGATGGTCGCATTCTCGACCGTCGCCGCGATCTGCTGGGCCACCCAGCAGGCGCCCGCCGCCGAGATGCCGCCGAAGATGCCCTCATCGCGGGCGAGACGGCGGCACATTTCTTCCGCGTCGTCCTGGCTCACGTACACCAACTCGTCCACAGTGCTGGGGTCGTAGATCTTCGGCAGGTATTCCTGGGGCCACTTGCGAATGCCCGGGATGCGCGAACCTTCGCTCGGCTGCGCGCCGACGATACGCACGGCGGCGTTCTTCTCTTTCAGGAACCGCGAAACACCCGTGATGGTGCCGGTCGTGCCCATCGCGCTCACGAAGTGGGTGATCCTGCCACCGGTCTGTTCCCACAGTTCGGGGCCGGTCGTCTCGTAGTGGATGCGCGGGTTGTCGGCGTTGGCGAACTGGTCGAGCACGCGTCCCTTGCCTTCGCGCTGCATGTTGTCGGCGAGATCTCGTGCGTATTCCATGCCGCCGCTCTTGGGCGTGAGCACGAGTTCTGCGCCGAAAGCCTTCATCGTCTGGGCGCGCTCGATCGACAGGTCCTCCGGCATGATGAGGACCATGCGGTAGCCCCGGATCGCCGCGGCCATGGCCAGCGCGATGCCGGTGTTGCCCGATGTGGCTTCGACGAGCGTATCGCCGGGCTTGATCTCGCCGCGTTCCTCTGCCCGCTTGATCATCGACAGCGCCGGCCTGTCCTTGACCGACCCGGCCGGGTTGTTACCCTCGAGCTTGCCCAGGATGACGTTGCCGCGCTGCTTGTTCTCGGCCGCGCCGATGCGCTGCAATGCCACCAGCGGCGTCTTGCCGATGGCGTCTTCGATGGTCGGGTAAGAGGGGTTCATGCGCCTCACTGTGCCATAATTTCCAATTCCCTTATCCGTTGCCGGAGTGGTGAAATTGGTAGACGCAGGGGACTCAAAATCCCCCGCCGCAAGGCGTGCCGGTTCGATTCCGGCCTCCGGCACCACAGTGCCTCGTCCGGAATCAAACCGGCATGGCCTGTACTGAAAGCGCACTTCGTGCGCGGATTCCTGCCTCCGGCACCACCCGCATGACCCAGCGCGTCAACCCACGACGCCGCGTCGCCGATCACGCTGAAGACCACGTCTCGCATGTGATGCGGGGCATCCAGCGCCACCGAAACGAAATGGTCCGCCGTGGCCCTACGGCACGCCAGTGCCATTCGTGCACCGGTTCCGGTTCCATCGCTGGGGCCACTGCGGGCACTGCGGCTCGCATCGAACGCCGGTCCACTGAAAACGTGCTGGGCGCGTGGTTGAGCCCCGGGCCCTTCGCATTCAACAGCGCCTCCTTCAAGGTCCAGAACGCATTGAAGCGTTCGGCATCCGATCTCAGCAGCGCATGGGCGGCAGCGTATGCGAACGCATCTTTCTCGAAGTGAAACGCCCCGGTACGGTTGCGTTCGTCTTCACCCAGCACGACATTGAGCACAGGTAATCAGCCCACAGCCAGGGTACTTGTAACCTGGCCGATTCGGGTGCATTCTTCCTGCATGCTTGCTCGAATCCTTCTTGCGGCTTTGCTGGTCACGTGCGGCCTCGCGGGTGCGGCCACGGCCCCGCCCGCCGGCGCGCAGGCCACGATCGAAGCGCTGACGCGCGCGCACGCCGCGGTGGTGGGCGTCCAGGTGACAGCGGCGGAGGGCGCGCGCTCCGCGGAAACGCTGGGCCGCCAGCGCAGCGGTTCGGGTGTGGTGATCGGGCCCGACGGCCTCGTACTCACCATCGGCTACCTGCTGCTCGAGGCCGACACGATCCAGGTGCAGACGCAGGACAACCGCACGTTGCCGGCACGTGCGGTCGGCTATGACCTCGCTACCGGCTTCGGGCTGGTCAGGCCCTTGTTGCCGCTGCGCGGGGTGAGTCCTGTGGCACTGGGCACCCTCAAGGATGTGGGCACCGGCGACGCGTTGATGGCCGCCACGGGCGGCGCCGACGGCGACGTGGCCATGACGCAGCTCGTCAGCAAGCGCGCGTTCTCCGGCTATTGGGAATATCACATCGAGTCGGCGCTCTTCACCAGCCCGCCCATCGGCAACCACAGTGGGGCACCGCTCTTCAACCAGCGCGGCGAGCTGCTGGGCATCGGCAGCCTGTTCGTCAGTGACGTGCTGGGCGGAATGCCGCGCGTGCCCGGCAACATGTTCGTGCCGGTGGACCTGCTCAAGCCCATCCTGGCCGAGATGCAGAAAACCGGCACCAGCAGCGCCAGCCGCCGGCCCTGGCTGGGGCTGACGTCGGCCGAACAGGGCGGGCGAGTCCAGGTGGTGCGGGTCGCGCCAGGAAGCCCCGCGCAGGCCGGCGGGATCGAGGCGGGCGACGTGGTGCTGGCGATCGATGGGGCGCGTGTCGCGACGCTCGAAGAGTTTTACAAGCGCCTGTGGGCCCACGCCAACCCGGACGACGAGATCGTGCTGACGGTGCTGCAGGGCGCGGACATCCGCACCCTCAAGATCAAAGCCGTGGACCGGATGTCGACGATGGCCAGGCCGGCCGGGATTTAGCAGCCGGCGAAGCGTCGTCGAACAGGGAGCTCGAGAACGCCGACTCCGGCAACACGCTCGCGCTGAACGACGCCATCAGTTCCTTTTGCGACTTGAACCCGGTCTTCTCGAGGATCGCCACGATCTGGCTGCGCACGGTGTTCACCGATGCGTTGCGGCGGGTCGCGATGGCCTTTGCCGGCAATCCCTTGAGCAGCCCGGCGAGCACCTCCACCTCCGCCCGCGTGAGCCTTGCGGTCGATGCCATCGAGCCGGGCTGCAGCTGTGCGTGGTGCTCCCCGGCCTTCTCGCTGAAAACCACCAGGATCATCCGTTTGTCGACCACGTCGGTCTGGCCGACCAGTGGCAACCAGGGAATGAGGTGGGCCGTCCATTCGTTGTGCGCCGGGTCGGTGAACGACATCTTGCTGGCGGCTGCGGTGGTGTGCACCTGGAACAGCGCCGATTCCCATTGCGCCTGCAGTTGCGAATGCGTGAACCGCACCCTGCCTGTCGCAAGGCGCAGGGACATCGGCTCCATGATGCGGCTGAACGCCTCGTTGGCCTCGAGGCAGCGCCCGGCCTGGTCGGTGAACAGGCAGGGCGTCGGAAGCATCCTCAGCATCTCCGTGGCGGCATGAACGGCGGCGGCTTGGCGCTCGAGCCGCAGACTCACCGCCGCCGCCTGCTGGAAATGGGGAAGCAATTGCTGCAGCATCGTGAACGCGGCGGCCTCGAAGGGGGGCCGCCCCGGCGCACGCATCACCGCTATCACCGATTCCACCCCGGGCGCGCTCGGAAACTTCGCCGCAAGCGACCAGCGCAATCCGTGAGGGACCAGGAAGTCGCGATAAAACTTGTTGGTGTCGACGAACTCTTCGTCGAAGTGTTCATGGCAGCGCAATATCTGACTCGCGGGCCGCGCGGCCAGCCACTGCGCGCGCGGGTCCGACGGTCCCCAGTCGCGTGCGTAGCGCCGATTCGCATCATCGAATCCATCGCCCATGTCGGAATGCGAGACGACCCCTGTCGCGATGTCGCGAAGGAACAGGTGCGCGGTGGTGGCTGCCAGCGTCGCCGCCGTCTGGCATAACAGCTGGCGGGTCTTCGCCGGCTCCGCAGCCGAGGCATGGACGAGGCCCACGAGCTGAACCATCTCATCGGTATTCGAGGGACGGTGTGTCATGCTTCGGCCCGTATCAAAATGTAAGTCACATTTTGATACTTCCGGGTCGGCTTGGCTAGCTCAAATGCCGGAAATCTCCCGCGATTTCGGTGACCTAAGTCACCGCGACTGCCTTCGCCCCACCAAACCGCCTTCACTCGGCCTTCACCCGGCCTTCAATCCGCCCTCCACGTCCGGATAGAGCAAGCTCAGCCTCAGCTCGTTCTTCAGCCGCCGGTTGTCCAACCGCCGCGACTCGCTCATGAAGCTGAGCAATACCAGTGGCAACTCGTCCTGCGCCGTACTGCGGGGCACGCGCGGCGGGCGCGGCAGGCCATACAGGTCGGCCGCCAGATCGAAGTAGTCGCCCATCTTCATCTCGCTGTCGTCCGAGGCGTTGTAGACCCGCTGCGGCTTGCCGCGCCACAAGGCCGCCAGGACGGCCCGGGCCAGATCATCCGCGTGGATGTGGTTGGTGTAGACGTCGTCTTGCGCGGCCAGCACCGGCGTGCCCTTTTGCAGCCGCTCGCGCGGGGTCCCGCCCTCCCGATCAGGCGCATAGATGCCCGGGATGCGCAAGATGCTCGCGCGCACATGCGCAGCCCTGCCGAAGTGCCTGATCGCCTGTTCGGCATCGATGCGCCGCTGCGCCCGCGGCGTGCGGGGATTGGGTCGGCGGGTTTCGTCCACCCGCTCGCCCCCGCAGTCGCCGTAGACCCCACTGGTCGAGGCGTACACCAGCGACTGGGGCGGCCCGCGCCGGCGCAGCACGCGCAGCAGGGCGGCCGTGCGCCGGTCGCGCCACCATTGGGGATCGCCTTCCGCCGCCGGCGGCGCCAGGTGAATCACGCGCGTGGCGAGCCCGGCCAGCCGTCCCAGGCCGAGCGGCCGGTCCAGATTTCCGCCCAAGGGCGTGATGCCGCGCGCCCGAAGCTCATCGACCCGGCCGGGCGACGAAGTCAGGGCCAGGATGCGAACCCGGCCGGCAAGGTTGCGGGCCACCCGAAGGCCCACGTCACCGCAACCGACGATCAGCAGGCGCTCACGCCGGAAGCGGGCTGGCAGCGCGCCGAGGGGGCTTAGGTTTGAAGGCAAAATCGGGCGTAGACAACAAGAGAGCCCGAGGATACTCAAAAGATGACGAGCGCCACGGCCCCGGCCGGCCCCTTCCAGGTCACTGTACAGCCCAGCGGACGCTCGTTCAGCGTCAACGCGGAGGAAGCCATCCTCCCCGCCGCCATCCGCCAGGGCGTCGGCATGCCCTACGGCTGCAAGGATGGCGCCTGCGGCTCCTGCAAATGCAAGAAGCTCGAAGGCGTGGTCGTGCACGGCCATCACCAGACCAAGGCGCTGAGCCCCGAAGAGGAAGCCGCTGGCTTCATCCTCACCTGCTGCGGCGTGCCGCAGACCCATATCGTCCTCGAGTCTCGCCAGGTCACCGACGAAAGCGCGTTCCCGATCCGCAAGATGCCCTCACGCGTGCTGTCGCTGGAAAAGAAGTCGCCCGACGTGATGGTGGTCAAGCTGCAGCTGCCGGCCAACGACACCATGCGCTATCACGCCGGGCAATTCGTCGAGTTCATCCTGCGCGACGGTGCACGTCGCAGCTACTCGATGGCCAACGCGCCGCATAACGGCCCGGGCGTCGAGCTGCACATCCGCCACATGCCCGGCGGCAAGTTCACCGACCACGTGTTCACCGCGATGAAGGAAAAAGAGATCCTGCGTGTCGAAGGCCCGTTCGGCGCCTTTTACCTGCGTGAGGACTCCGACAAGCCCATCATCCTGCTGGCCTCCGGCACCGGCTTCGCGCCGATCAAGGCTGTCATCGAGCACATGCATTTCAAGGGCATCACGCGCCCGGCCACGCTGTACTGGGGCGGACGCCGCCCGTCCGACCTGTACCTGGACGACTGGGTCCAGGGCAAGCTGGCCGAAATGCCCAACCTGAAGTACGTGCCTGTCATCTCCAACGCGTTGCCGGAAGACAACTGGACCGGCCGCACGGGCTTCGTGCATCGCGCGGTGCTCGAAGATTTCCCCGATTTGTCGGGCCACCAGGTCTATGCCTGCGGCGCCCCCATCGTCGTCGACTCGGCACGTGCCGAGTACAGCGCCGCCGCGAAGCTGCCGCCCGACGAATTCCATGCCGACTCGTTCACGACCGAAGCCGACAAGCATGGTCCCGGCACCTGAACGGGCTCACGCCATGAAACGCAGAATCCTCATCGCTTCCGCCTTTGCCGCCGCGGCGGCGTTTTCGTCTTCGCCCGCGTTGGCGCAAGCCAGGCCGATCCGGTTGATCGTGCCTTATGCGGCCGGCGGCCCCATCGACGTCACAGCACGCGTTCTGGCCGAACGCGTCAAGGACAGCCTGGGCACCGTGATCATCGAGAACCGTCCCGGCGGCGGCGGCAACATCGGCGCGGACGCGGTCGCGAAGGCCGCACCCGACGGTTTGACGATCGGCATTTCGGCCGTCGCGACGCACGCGATCAACCCCTGGCTCTTCTCGAAGATGCCCTACGACGCCGCGAAGGATTTCGCGCCCATCACGCAGATGGTGCGCGTGCCCAATGTGCTGGTGATGAACGCCGACACCGCGGCGCGGCTGAAGATCAACACGCTCGCCGACTTGATCGCCTACGCCAAGGCCAATCCCGCCAAGCTGAACTACGGCAGCGGCGGCAATGGCAGCGCCGGCCACCTGGCGGGTGAGCTGTTCAAGCAAGGCGCGGGCATCTTCGCCGTGCACATTCCGTACAACGGCGGCAACCCGGCGCAGCTGGCGCTGCTGTCGGGCCAGGTCGATTTCAACTTCGACAACCTCGCCACGGCCGCACCCAACATCCGTGCCGGCAAACTCAAGGCGATTGCGGTCACCACGCTGCAACGCTCGCCCGCGCTGCCGGACGTCCCGCCGGTTGCCGACACGCTCAAGGGTTTTGCGATCGACACCTGGTGGGGGCTGGTGGCGCCAGCAGGCACACCCAAGGATGTGGTGGCCAAGCTCAACCAGGCATTCGTGGCCGCATTGCAGTCGCCGGAAGCGCGCTCCCGGTTTGCCGGTTTGATGGCGGAGCCGGTGAACAACACGCCGGAAGACTTCGGCAGCTTCATGCGGGCCGAGCTGGCGAAGTACGAAAAAGTTGTAAAGCTCTCCGGGGCGAAGGTCGACTAGCTGGTTGCCCTCGGGAAACCTCGGGGGTCCATGGCTCTCCCCCGCTTTCCTGCCTGCGTGGCATACCAGGCGTTGCTCGCATGCTATCTGATGGATAGCAGCCGCCGGGTGTCCTACGTCCGTGTGCGGTTTGTCCGACAAAACGGTCCAGTTACCACTTGGTACATTGGCTCTTCCAGAACGACAAGCAGGAGCCCGGCCATGACAGCGCTACGCACCCTTCTTTGTGTTGTCTCCGCCACCTCGGCGCTGGCCTTTCCTCTTGACGCCCTATCGCAGGTTGCCGCCCCAGGCACTTCTTCTTTCAGCTTCGCCAACGGCTGGCAAACGACCGGGCGCAGTTCCCTCGGCTTGAACATTGGCGCGTCGCGGACCGGCGGCGGCTGCGGCACCACCGCACTGATCTGCGACATCCCCGAGCGCACCGCGCGGCTCTATGCCAACACGATGATTGGCAATCATTGGGGCGTCGAAGTGGGCTATCTGGACATGGGCCGCATTGCGGCTGCCGGCGGCGAAACGCGCGCGCAGGGCTTGAACCTCAGCCTGGTCGGCAAAGCACCAGTTTGGCAGTCACTCGGCGTATTCGGGAAAGTCGGCACCACCTACGGCCGCACGGAAACATCGATCGTGGCCCCGGGCGCAGCCTACGGCTCGGACCAGGGCTTCGGTTTATCGTACGGCGCAGGCGTGAGCTTCGCGTTCACGCCGCGCTTGTCGGCAACTCTCGAATGGGAAAGCACCGACTTCCGTTTTGCGGGCGGCACCCGCGACCCCGTTCGTTCTACGAGCCTGGGGTTGCGGTACCGCTACTAAGGGTTGGCTGGAGCTATTCGCCCAGGTACGCCGCGCGCACTTTCGGGTCGCTGAGCATCTGCTTGGCGTCGCCCGACATCGTGATGATGCCCGACTCCATCACATAGCCGCGGTCGGCGATCTGCAGCGCACGGCTCGCGTTCTGCTCCACGAGCAGGATGGTGACGCCCTGCGCATAGACTTCGCGCACCACCTCGAAGATCTTGTCGACCATGATCGGCGACAAGCCCATCGACGGCTCGTCCAGCAAAAGCACTTTGGGTCGGCTCATCAGCGCACGGCCCATCGCGAGCATCTGCTGCTCGCCGCCGGACATCGTGCCGGCCAGCTGGTCCTTGCGCTCCTTCAGCCGCGGAAAGATCGTGAAGACCTTGTCCATGTCGGTCGCGATGTCCGCCTTGTCGTTGCGAATGTGCGCACCCATCTGCAGGTTCTCGGTGATCGTCATGCGTGTAAACACGCCGCGGCCTTCCGGCACCATGGCCAGGCCCTGCTTGACCATGTCCCAGGCGCCCTTGCCCTTGATACTCCGGCCCAGGTATTCGATGTCGCCTTCGTTGATCCCGAGCAGGCCGGTGATGGCCTTCATGGTCGTGGTCTTGCCGGCGCCGTTCGAACCGATCAGCGTGACCAGTTCGCCCTCGCGCACTTCGAAGTCGACACCCTTGACGGCCTGAATGCCGCCGTAAGCGACCTTCAAGCCACTGACTTTCAACAACGTAGCGGAAGTCATAGCACCCCCACGTTTGCCGCCAAGGCGGCTGCACTGCCCCCCGAGGGGGCGCGATTTTGCTTGAAGCGGTTCTGCGCTGCAATCATTCTTTTTCTCCAGTCGCCGCAGCCGCGGCGGGGGCCGCAGAATGGCCGTGGCCGAGGTAAGCCTCGATCACTTTCTCGTTCTTCTGCACGTCCGCCGGCGTGCCTTCGGCGATCTGCTTGCCGTAGTCCAGCACGGTCACGCGGTCGCACAAGCCCATCACCAGCTTCACGTCGTGCTCGATCAAGAGGATGGTGCGGTTGTCGTTTCGGATGCGGTCGATCAGCTCGCGCAGCATCACTTTTTCGGTGGCGTTCATGCCGGCCGCGGGCTCGTCGAGCGCGATCAGCTGCGGGTCGGTGGCAAGGGCGCGCGCAATCTCCAGGCGGCGCTGGTCGCCGTACGACAGCGTGCGTGCCTTGTAGTCGGTGTATTTGCCGATGCCCACGTAGTCCAGCAGTTCCTGCGAACGCTTGGCGATGGCGGCCTCTTCGTTCTTGAAGCTGCCGGTGCGGAAGATCGCGCCCAGCAGACCCGAGTGAGTGCGGATGTGGCGGCCGACCATCACGTTTTCCAGCGCGGTCATCTCGGCGAAGAGGCGAATGTTCTGGAACGTGCGGGCGATGCCCGCCTTGGCCACTTCATGCACCGCCGTGGGCTGGTAGGGCTTGCCGGCGAGTTCGAAGGTGCCGCTGTCGGGCGTGTAGAGACCGGTGATGACGTTGAAGAAGGTGGTCTTGCCGGCGCCGTTGGGGCCGATCAGGCCATAGACCTGGCCACGCTCGATGGTGATGCCGACGTCGCTGAGCGCTTGCAGGCCGCCGAAGCGTTTGGAAATGCCGGCGACGCGGAGAACTGTATCTGCCATTCGTGTGTCTCCGGCTCAGTTGGGCTTGGTCTGCAGCGACTTGCCGTGTTCCGGCGTCGGCCACAGGCCGCGCGGACGCCACAGCATGACGATGATCATCGCCAGCGCGATCAGCAGCTGGCGCAGGATGGCGGCGTCGAGACGGCCGCCCGTCATGGCCTGGAGCGGCCCGGCCACGTAGCGCAGCACTTCCGGCAACGCCGACAGCAGGATGGCGCCGAGGATCACGCCCGGCAGGTGGCCGATGCCGCCCAGCACCACCATGGCGACGATCATCACCGACTCCATCAGGCTGAACGACTCGGGCGACACGAAGCCCTGAAAGGCCGCGAACATCGAGCCCGACACGCCGCCGAAGGTCGCGCCCATGCCGAATGCCAGCAGTTTCATGTTGCGGGTGTTGATGCCCATGGCCTTGGCCGCGATCTCGTCCTCGCGGATCGCCATCCAGGCGCGGCCGATGCGCGACAGCTCCAACCGGTGGCAGATGACGATGCTGACCAGCACCAGCGCCAGGAACAGGTAGTAGTACAGCGACACGGCCGCGATCTCGAAGCCCATCACCGTCAGCGGCTTGCCCAGGTTCAGGCCCCAGAAATGGATCGGGTCGATCTGGTTCAGGCCCTTGGGCCCGTTGGTGATGTTGACCGGGTGATCCAGGTTGTTCAGGAACACGCGGATGATTTCGCCGAAGCCCAGCGTCACGATGGCCAGGTAGTCGCCGCGCAGCTTCAGCGTCGGCGCGCCCAGCAGGATGCCGAAAATGCCGGCCAGCGCCGCCGCCGCCGGGATCACGATGTACAGCGGCAGGTGCAGGCCCTGCGGGAACATCGCGGCGATGGCCGGGAACGTCTCCGTCAGGTGCGGCGACGCCAGCAGGCCGAACATGTAGGCGCCGAGCGCATAGAACGCAACGTAGCCCAGGTCCAGCAGGCCCGCGTAGCCGACGACGATGTTCAGGCCCAGGGCCAGCAGCACATACAGCAGTGCGGCATCGGCGATCCGCACCCAGGCGTTGCCGCCCTGCTGCAGGATCAGCGGTAGCACCAGCAGCGCGAGCGCCGCCACCGCGTAGACGGCGTATTTGTTCTGGCGATTGATGAAGTTCATCATGATGCAGCTCCCGTCAAGCTCTGTCGGCCACACGCTCGCCCAGCAGGCCGGACGGTCGCAAGGTCAGCATGATGATCAACACGATGAAGGCGAAGATGTCCGAGTAGTGGCTGCCCAGCACACCACCGGTGAGGGCGCCTATGTAGCCCGAGCCGATCGACTCGACCAGCCCCAGCAGGATGCCGCCGACCACCGCGCCGGCCAGGTTGCCGATCCCGCCGAACACCGCCGCGGTAAAGGCCTTCAGGCCGGGCAGGAAGCCCATGGTGTGCTGCACGGTGCCGTAGTTGGAGGCGTACATCACACCGGCGATGGCCGCGAGGATGGCACCGATGATGAAAGTCGCCGAGATCACCATGTCTGGCTTCACGCCCATGAGGGCGGCGACGCGCGGGTTCTCAGAAGTCGCGCGCATCGCGCGGCCCAGTTTGGTGTAGTTGACCAGGTAGGTCAGCACCGCGAGCGACACCGCCGTCAGGCCCAGGATCAGGATCTGCGTGGTGGTGATCACCGCGCCGCCGACCTGGAACGGAACCACCGGCAGCAGGGTGGGATAGGGTTTGTAGTTCGGCTTGAAGATGATCATGGCCAGCGTCTGCAGCAGGATCGACATGCCGATGGCAGTGATCAGCGGCGCGAGCTTCGGGCTGTTGCGAAGCGGCCGGTACGCGACTTTCTCGATGACGAAATTCAACACCGCCGCCACCACACAGGCGATCAGCAGCGAGATGAGCAGGATGATCCAGCCGGGCGTGCCGGGCATCGACTCCTGCATGGTCACGATGATCGACCAGCTGGTGAGCGCGCCCACCATCAGCACGTCGCCGTGCGCGAAGTTGATCAGGTTGATGATGCCGTACACCATGGTGTAGCCCAAGGCCACCAAGGCATACATGCTGCCGAGGATCAGACCGTTGATGATCTGTTGCAGCAGAGTTTCCATAAGAAGCTTCTCCGTTTCTTTGCCGGCCGCTTGCCGGCCTGGGTGGGCACCGCTGTCATGGGCAGTGCCGTCATTTTCGGGTGTCACGCGGGCTTTGTGAGCCCCCCAGGCACCTAGCAAAAAACCCGCCATGCGCGCAGGACGGGTTTTGTGGTGAGCGATTGTAGCCAGCGGGCCCAAGAATGAAAAAGGCCTCTTGGCGGGGTTTACCCTCGTGTTTGCGGCCGGATCAGCAGCTTTGCCGTTCGATTAGTCATTGTGATTAACCTTGCGGTATCAAGCCATGCGCTAATTGAATAACGGCGGCCTAGGCGCCGTCCTTGCCCAGATTCTTGGTTGCCGCGTTGCGCTCGCGCAGTTCGGCGAGCTTCTGCCCGATCTTGATCTCGAGGCCGCGATCCACAGGGCGGTAGAACTGCGGCGGCGCCATGCCTTCGGGAAAGTAGTTTTCGCCGGCCGCGAAGCCGCCCTCCTCGTCGTGCGCGTAACGGTAGTCCTTGCCGTAGTCCAGCTTCTTCATCAGTTGCGTCGGCGCGTTGCGCAGGTGCAGAGGCACGGGCCGGGTGCCGTCCTGCTTGATGAAGGCCTTGGCTTCGTTGAACGCGTTGTAGACCGCGTTGGACTTGGGCGCCATCGCGAGATAGACCACGCATTGCGCCAGCGCGAGTTCGCCCTCGGGCGTGCCGAGGCGTTCGTAGGTTTCGGACGCGTCGAGCGCCATGCGCAGCGCGCGCGGATCGGCCAGACCCACGTCTTCAGCCGCCATGCGGATCAGTCGGCGCGCCATGTAGCGCGGGTCGGCGCCGCCATCGAGCATGCGCATGAACCAGTACAGCGACGCGTCGGGGTCGGAGCCGCGCACGGATTTGTGCAGCGCGCTGATGGTGTCGTAGAACTGCTCGCCGCCTTTGTCGTAACGGCGCATGCGCTCGCCCAGCACCTTGAGCAGCCACTCGTCGCTGATTTCCTTGCGCTTCTCATTGGTGGCGGCGACGGCCAGCGTCTCCAGCGTATTGAGCAGGCGCCGTGCATCGCCGTCCGCGTAGGCTACGAGCCGATCCAGTGCCTTCTTCTCGACCGGTGGCACGGCATCGATGGCCTGGGCCTTGGCCACGATCCGTTCGAGGTCGGATTCGGTGAGCGGCTGCAGCACATAGACAGCGGCCCGCGACAGCAACGCCGAGTTCACTTCGAACGACGGGTTCTCCGTGGTCGCGCCGACGAACGTGAACAGGCCCGATTCGACGTGCGGCAGAAAGGCGTCCTGTTGGCTCTTGTTGAATCGATGCACCTCGTCGACGAAGACGATGGTGCGCCGACCGTCCGCGCCCGAGGCGGCCTCCAGCGCCGTGCCTTGGGCGATCTGCGCCTGCTCCACGGCCTCGCGAATGTCTTTCACGCCGCCCAGCACCGCGCTGATGGTGATGAACTGGGCGTCGAATGCGTCGGCCATCAGCCGCGCGATGGTGGTCTTGCCGGTGCCGGGCGGCCCCCAAAGGATGCAGCTGTGCGGCTGGCCGGATTCGAAGGCGATGCGCAGCGGCATGCCTTCGCCCAGCAGGTGTTGCTGGCCGATCACCTCGCCCAATGTCTTGGGGCGCAGGCGTTCGGCCAGGGGCGGATGGGTGGAAGGGACGCTTTGGGCCACGTGTGTATTTTCTCCGTCATTCCCGCGAAGGCGGGAATCCAGGGCATTAAAGATGCGGAAGCACTGGGCACCCGCCCCCGCCTTCGCGAGGGCAGGCTCTGCGCGGGGATAACGGCCCCGAGGCCGTCATTTATAGTGCGTCCACCATGGAAGCCGCACTCTGGTCCACCTTTTCCGCCTTGCTGGGCGCGCTCGTCGGCGGCGGCATCAGCTACTTCCTCAACCGCCAGCAATTCGCCAACCAGCTCGCGCTGGCGCGCGAACAGCACCGCACCGAATTCATGGCCGAGGAAACGGCGCGGCACTTCCTCAGCCACAAAGGTTTCACCGATCGTTCTTTCGACACCTTGCGCCAGCACTTGGGCGGATTCGAGGACGACGAGCTGCGCAAGATTCTCGTGCGCGCCGGCGCGATGCGCGTTTTCCGCGAGGACGGAAGCGAATGGTGGCGCCTGCTGTCTCGCATGGACGAATTCATCGAACGCAAGGACCTGGACCGGATCACGCGCGAGATTTAGGTGGAGTGCCGGATCCACTCCGACATGACAGGCTTTTACTGCCGCGAAACGTCCGTATTCGGCGGCGGCTTGAAGTGGAACGACTCGGCCGGCACCGCGGCATTCATCTCCATCTTCGTGAACGTCAGTACCGACCGTTGGCCAAAACTGTCCTGGATTTCCAACACGGCTAGGTCGTTGCCCCGAAAGCCCACCTTCATGCTGTGAAGTTGGCCTTCCTTGGCCTTGGGCGTCGCCTGCACCCACTGCACGCCGTCTTTCTCGCCCGCGGCTTCGAGGTTGAACTCCTTGCGCAGCGTCGCCAGGTCAGGCGCCGAAGCGATCAGCGCCGCCGGCGTCGATCCCAGCACCGCAGCCTGCTTGCGCTGCGTTACCTGATTCAGGTCCACGTCGTGCATCCACAGCATCTGGCCGTCGGCGACGATGACCTGCTCGAAGGGCTTCTTGTAGACGAAGCGAAATCGGTTGGGCCGCGAGAACTCGAAAGTGCCCGACGACGTCTTGCTGCGCGCGGCCTGGCCGTCCCTGGCTGGCGCCGTGACGACCTGGGTGAAATCGGCGCGGCCAGTCTTGGCGGTCTTGACGAAGTTTTCCAATGCGTCCAGGCCCGAGGCATGAGCCCAGAGCGGCGCGGACAGCAATGCGGTGATGGTGAGAAATCTTTTCATGGCGCCCATTGTGGCGCGGCGCCACGCGGCGCGTATGAAGCCGACGCCAACGGCTCGCGTAGGACGTTACCGAAAGTTATTCGGTGCCGCGGTTCGGCACCAGGATCTCGCGTTGCCCGGCCCCGCTCATGGCACTGACGAGCCCGGCCTTCTCCATGTCTTCCACCAGGCGTGCCGCCCGGTTGTAGCCGATCTTGAGGTGACGCTGCACCAGCGAGATGCTGGCCTTCTTGTTCTTGAGCACGACCTCCACCGCCTGGTCATACATCGGATCTTTTTCGCCGCCACCGCCCCCTTCGCCGAGCAGGTCGCCATCGTCATCGACTGTGCCACCTTCGAGAACGCCTTCGATGTAGTTGGGCTCGCCGCCCTGCTCCTTGAGATAGGCGACGACGCGGTGCACTTCCTCGTCGCTGACGAAAGCTCCGTGCACGCGCACGGGAAAGCCCGTGCCGCTGGGCATGTACAGCATGTCGCCCATTCCCAGCAGCGCCTCGGCGCCCATCTGGTCGAGGATGGTGCGGCTGTCGATCTTGCTGGAGACCTGGAAGGAAATGCGCGTCGGGATGTTGGCCTTGATCAGGCCGGTGATCACGTCAACGCTCGGGCGCTGCGTTGCAAGGATCAGGTGGATGCCCGCCGCACGCGCCTTTTGCGCGAGACGCGCAATGAGCTCTTCGATCTTCTTGCCCACCACCATCATCAGGTCGGCGAGTTCGTCGATGATGACCACGATGTGCGGCAGCCGTTCCAGCGGTTCGGGGCTGTCGGGCGTGAGGCTGAACGGGTTGTAGATGAACTGCTCTTTGGCCTTCGCTTCGTCGATCTTGACGTTGTAGCCGGCCAGGTTGCGCACGCCCATCTTGCTCATGAGCTTGTAGCGCCGCTCCATCTCGCCCACGCACCAGTTCAAGCCGTGCGCCGCCTGCCGCATGTCGGTGACGACGGGCGCCAGCAGGTGCGGAATGCCCTCGTAGACCGACATTTCCAGCATCTTCGGGTCGATCATCAGCAGGCGCACGTCGCGCGCCTCGGCCTTGTACAGCAGCGACAGGATCATCGAGTTGATGCCCACCGACTTGCCCGAGCCCGTCGTGCCGGCCACCAGCACGTGCGGCATCTTCGCGAGATCGGCCACCACGGGGTTGCCGATGATGTCTTTGCCCAGGCCCATCGTGAGCATGGACTTGCCGTCGTTGTACACCTGCGACCCGAGGATCTCCGACAGGCGAATCGACTGCCGTTTGGCGTTGGGCAGTTCCAGCGCCATGAAGTTCTTGCCCGGGATGGTTTCGATCACGCGGATCGACACCAGGCTGAGCGACCGCGCCAGATCCTTCGCGAGGTTGACGATCTGCGAGCCCTTCACGCCGGTGGCGGGCTCGATCTCATAGCGGGTGATCACAGGCCCCGGCTGGGCCAGCACCACCCGCACCTCGACGCCGAAGTCCTTGAGCTTCTTCTCGATGAGGCGGCTGGTCATCTCCAGCGTTTCGGGCGAGACGGTTTCCTGCCGGCCCTGCGGCCCATCGAGCAGATCCACCTGCGGCAGCTTCGAATCCGGCATTTCGGTGAACAGGGGCTTTTGCCGCTCCTTGGCGACGCGCTCGCTCTTGGGCACGTCGATCACCAGGGGCTCGATCAGCACGGGCGTGGGGTGATGTTCCTCGATCTCGATGCGCTCTTCGACCAGGATTTCCTCGCGCTGGCGGGCGGCTTGCTGGCCGAAGGCCAGGTCCTGCGCCATCTCGCGCTTTTCCCGGCGGCCTTCTATCAAGCCATCGATCCGCGCGCCCAGGCGCTCCGCCACGTGGCTCCAGGAGAAGCGGAACGTGAGCGCGGCCCCCAGCACCACCAGCGCGACGAACACCAGGCCCGAGCCGGTGAACCCCAGCCACTTGACGCCTGCGGGACCCACCAGGTAGCCCAGCGCGCCGCCCGCGTGGTCTGGCAAGTGGCCGAGCGCGACGCCTTCGAACCGGTACAGGCGCGACCATTCCAGCGCGGTGCTGGCGCAAAGCAACACCGCAAGCCCGATCCAGAACGCCCAGCGCGTGCGCGCCAGGTGCGGCGACTCGTCCTGCGGCTCCACGCCACCGCGCATCCACCGCGCCAGTGCGGCCAGCCAGGCACGCACACCGGCCGCGAAGCACCACCAAATCGAAAATCCCAGCAGGAAATAGCTAGCGTCGCCCAGCCAGGCACCCAGGCGCCCACCCCAGTTGTGGATATCGGCGCCGGTGCCCGAAGTCGAAAACGCCGGGTCCTGCGCCGAGTACGAGACCAGCGCGAGCAGCCAGAACACCAGGGCCACCAGGCCGACCACCAGTGCGAATTCATGGGCGAACCGGCCCGCCCCTGAGCGCGCAGGCGGGGCCTTGCCGCGGGTGTCCGTCAGGGTGTTGAGCGAGTAAGTCATTGCTGGATTGTCATGCCGGAGTCGACCCGGCATCCACTGGTGCCGGCGAAATTTGGATGGCCCGGCAGGGGCGGCCGTTCGCTACCCCAGCGTCGTCAGCCTGTCCTTGATCAGCATGGAGCCGTCTTCGCGGGTCTCGATGAAGCCGCGGTCTTCCAGATCCTTCATCACGCGGCTGACCATCTCGCGGGACGCGCCCACCATCTTGGCGATGTCCTGGCGCGAGATGCGGTCGCGGATGGTCATCAGTCCGTCCTTGTCCGGCACCGCGAATTCGAGAAGCGCCCGCGCGACCCGGCCGTAAACGTCCATCAGCGCCAGCGACTCGATCTTGCGGTCCGCCTGGCGCAGCCGCTGCACCAGCCCCTTCATGATGGCGTAGGCCATCGAGCTGTTTTCGGGCAGGCATCGCGCGAACTCCGCGCGGCCCAGCGCCAGCATGTCGGTCTGCACTTCCGCGCGTACCGTGGCCGAGTGCGCCTCGTTGTCGATCAGGCTCATTTCGCCGATGTAGTCGCCAGGTTGCAGCGTGGCCAGGATGACTTCGCGCCCGCGCTTGTCGGACGTGACGACGCGCACGCGGCCAGTCAGGATGATGAAGAGCGTGTTGGACTTTTCGCCCTGCTCCACCACGATTTCGCCGCGCTTGAAGCGCCGCTTGCTGACCGCCTCCGACACAGACTCGGCCTGCACTGCTGTCAATAGTGCGAACAGCGGCACCCGGCGAATCAGTTCCAGATTGGACAACATCGACATTTTCTCAATTCCCTCCTGGCGCGGGGCAGAAGCAATGGGTTCTTACAATCGGGGCCATTGATATTGACAAGGATCATTCGCCCGTCACCGGGTTGATACTTGCCGATCGGCCCCGAAATGTACACCCACGTGTGGCCCTTTCCACACAGGTCTTCTACCATGCCCAACGCCAAACACACCAAAGTTCTGATCCTCGGTTCCGGCCCCGCCGGCTACACCGCCGCGGTCTACGCAGCACGCGCCAATCTCAACCCGCTGCTCATCACCGGAATCGCACAAGGCGGCCAGTTGATGACGACGACCGACGTCGACAACTGGCCGGCCGACGTCCATGGCGTGCAAGGGCCCGAGTTGATGCAGCGCTTCCTCGAACACGCGGAACGCTTCAAGACCGAGATCGTGTTCGACCATATCAACGAGGTTGATTTCAGCAAACGCCCGTTCACGCTCAAGGGCGACAGCGGCGAATACACCACCGACGCGCTCATCGTGGCGACCGGCGCCTCCGCGAAGTACCTGGGCCTGCCGTCCGAACAGGCATTCATGGGCAAGGGTGTTTCCGGCTGCGCGACCTGCGACGGGTTCTTCTATCGCGGCCAGGTCACCTGCGTGATCGGCGGCGGCAATACAGCAGTGGAAGAAGCCCTGTACCTGTCCAACATCGCAAGCAAGGTCTACCTCGTGCATCGCCGGGACAAGTTCAAGGCTGAGCCCATCCTGGTCGACAAGCTCATGGAGAAAGTCAAGGCCGGCAAGATCGAGCTCAAGCTCTTCAATACGCTGGACGAGGTGCTGGGTGACGCAAGCGGCGTCACGGGGGTGCGCCTGAAAGACACCAAGACGGGCGCCACCGAAGACCTGATGCTGCATGGCTGCTTCATCGCCATCGGCCACCAGCCCAACACCGACATCTTCAAGGGCCAGCTGGAAATGAAGGATGGTTACATCATTACCAAGTCCGGCTTGCAGGGGTTCGCGACCATGACGAGCGTCCCTGGCGTTTTCGCCGCAGGCGACGTGCAAGACCATGTCTACCGCCAGGCGATCACCAGCGCCGGGACGGGCTGCATGGCGGCTCTGGACGCCCAAAGGTTCCTGGAACAAGAAGCCTAGTCCCCTGCGGGTTGTTTCAGCGGCAACCGCGGATCCGGCTTCGCCGGGCCGCTGGTTGCGCCCCCTTGAGGGGGGAGGCGGCGCAGCCGCTTCGGGGGTGGGTTATAATCGCAGGCTCTGCCAAAAGTCCGTCCGGGGTTTTGGCCGGTTACCGCCCCCGATAGGGCGAGGTGAGGCCCGCACTTGCAGTAGTGCCGGCCGGTGATAGGAATTTCCTCATGTCACGCGTCTGCGACGTAACGGGCAAAGGCCCGATGGTCGGGAACAACGTTTCCCACGCCAACAACAAAACCAAGCGCCGGTTCCAAGTGAACCTGCAATACCGCCGTTTCTGGGTCGAGACCGAAAACCGTTGGGTGCGCCTGCGCATCTCCAACGCCGGCCTTCGCCTGATCGACAAAAACGGCATCGACGCCGTGCTCGCAGACCTGCGTGCACGTGGTCAAGCCTAACCCCAAGGAGCACGACCATGGCAAGCAAAGGCGGACGTGAAAAGATCAAGCTGGAATCCACCGCGGGTACCGGCCACTTCTACACCACCAGCAAGAACAAGAAGACAATGCCCGAGAAAATGGCGATCATGAAGTTCGATCCCAAGGCTCGCAAGCACGTCGAGTACAAAGAAACCAAATTGAAGTAACCGCTGCGCAGCAGCGCCCAAGGAAAAGCCCCGCGTGCGGGGCTTTTTTTTCGCCTCCAACTAGCGGGTTTGTCCGACACGCGTTCGACCCGGCTTGTAGGACGATCCGGATGAGCCGGCATTCCCGCAGGCGCAATGGAGCAGAAAACATGAGCATCTTCAGCAAGATCTTCGACAAGATTTTTCACCGCACGGACGCCGCCGACGCGCCCACGGGTGCGGCCACGACGGCCGCCGCAGGTGGAGTCGCCGCCGGGCAGGCGGCCGATGCGGCCAGCGCCGCCGCTCCCGCGGCAGTTCAACCAGTGGATGTCGAAGCGGTGCTTACGGCAATGGCGGCCAACAATCCGCAAAAGCTCAACTGGCGCACGTCCATCGTCGACCTGATGAAGCTCGTTGGCATGGAAAGCTCATTGGCCGAGCGCAAGGAGCTGGCCACCGAACTGGGCTACAGCGGTGCGAAGGACGGCTCGGCCGAGATGAACATCTGGCTGCACAAGGCCGTGATGAAGAAGATGGCTGAGAACGGCGGCAAGGTGCCGGCTGAACTTCTGGACTGACTTCCCGACTGCAAAGCAGTCGCCACAAGCACAAGGACAAAGCCCCGCGAAGCGGGGCTTTGTTTTGTCCTCGGCCCGGAGGGCGTTACGCGTGTGCGGCGCGCAGTTTCATCGAGAACTGCTGCAGCGCGACGATGCCGCTCTCTTCGGCGCGGCGGCACCAGGCTTGCAGGTCCAGGGCCAGCTGTTCCCGCGACTGCGACGTGTTGAGCCACATCTGGCGCAGCTCTTCGCGCATCGTGACCATCTTGTCGAGCACCGGGTGCGCCGCGCGCGCCTGGGCCAGCTGCGGGCGGGCGGCCGCCGGCACCTTGTCGTCGTCCCGGTGCAGCCACCGCTTGGCGGCCTTGAGCGGCGACAGGTCGGCTTGCTTTTCCTTGAGCGTCGCGATCTCGTCCTTGCAAGCCCGGCGCATTTCACGCGCATAGCCAGCCATGACTTCGTAGCGGTTGGCGATCAGCGCTTCCAGCGTCTTTTCGTCGGCGACCGGCTTGATGGCGCCCAGTTGCAGCTTCGGCACGGTCTTCTTGACCTTGGCCCAGCCGATCTTCTCCATCAGCGAGATGTAGAACCAGCCGATGTCGAATTCATACTTCTTGACCGAGAACTTGGCCGAGGTGGGGTACGTGTGGTGGTTGTTGTGCAGCTCTTCGCCGCCGATGACGATGCCCCAGAACGAAACGTTGGTGCTGGCGTCCGGCGATTCGAAATTGCGGTAGCCCCAGTAGTGGCCGATGCCGTTGATGACGCCCGTGGCCATCACCGGGATCCAGGCCATCTGCACGGCCCAGACGGTGAGCCCGATGCCGCCGAACAGGGCCAGGTTCAGGATGAGCATCAGGCCCACACCTTGCCAGGTGAAACGGCTGTAGAGGTTGCGCTCGATCCAGTCGTCCGGCGTGCCGGTGCCGTACTTCACCATCGTTTCGGCATTCCTGGATTCAGCGCGGTACAGCTCGACGCCTTCGAGCAGCAACTTTTTCAGGCCGCGGGTCTGCGGGCTGTGCGGGTCTTCTTCGGTCTCGACCTTGGCGTGGTGCTTGCGGTGGATGGCCACGAATTCCTTGGTGACCATGCCCGTGCCGATCCACATCCAGAAGCGGAAGAAGTGGAAGGGGATGGGGCCCAGGTCCAGCGCCCGGTGCGATTGGGAGCGGTGCAGGAAGATCGTCACGCCGCAGATCGTGATGTGCGTCGTCACCAGGGTGTACAGAACGATCTGCCACCAGGACAGGTTCCACAGGCCATTGGCCAGCCAGTCAATCGACGAATTCAATACAGCCCAGTCGGGAAGCAACATAAACGGAAGGTCTCTTTCCTAGAAAAACGGCGTCCTGTGACGCCGCGTTTTGATTGGAAGCATTTTACGGTCGAAGGTTCAATCAGGGGCTGTGGTTATCCACAGCCGAGGCGGATTGCACATGACGCACGTCAATTTTTCACCCATATGGCGGCGAAGAAACCGTCTGTCCGGTGCCGATGCGGCCACAACCGAAGGAAATCCGAACCCTGCGCGCCGCCGGTGCACAGGCCGGCCGCGCCTTCGACCTTCAGATTGGACAGGACTTCAGCGGCCGGAAGTGGGCTGAACTCCCTATTGGCCTCGGTGAAAGCGTTCGCGATCTCCTCGTTTTCCTGCGGCAAAAGGCTGCAGGTGGCGTAGACCAGCCGCCCGCCGGGTTTGAGCAGGCGCGCTGCGCTCTGCAGGATCGCCGTTTGCTTGGCCGTCATCTCTTGCACGCCCTGCAGCGACTGGCGCCACTTCAGGTCGGGATTGCGCCTGAGCGTACCCAGGCCCGAGCAAGGGGCGTCCACGATGACGCGGTCGATCTTGCCGGCCAGCCGCTTGATGCGATCGTCGCGCTCATGGGCGATCGCCGCGGGATGCACGTTGGACAGCTTGCTGCGCGCCAGGCGCGGCTTGAGCGCATCCAGCCGGTGCCCGGAGGTGTCGAAGGCGTAGAGCCGGCCGGTGTTGCGCATCGCAGCGCCGATGGCCAGGGTCTTGCCGCCTGCGCCTGCACAGAAATCGACGACCATTTCGCCGCGCTTGGCGTCTAGGAGCAGCGCCAGCAATTGCGAACCCTCGTCCTGCACCTCGACGGCGCCGCGCGCGAAGGCATCCAGCTTGTTGAGCGCCGGCTTGCCGTCGATGCGCAGGCCCCATGGCGAATACGGCGTCGGTCGCGCGTCGATCCCCGCGAGCTTCAACTCCTTCTGCACGTCAGGGCGCTTGTCGTTCAGCGTGTTGACACGCAGGTCCAGCGGGGCCGGCTGGTTCATGCTGTCGACCAGCGGCCAGAACTCGGCGCCCAACTGGTCTTTCAGCGGCTGCACCAGCCACTCCGGCAGGTTGTGGCGGTGGCGCTCCAGCAAATCGTCGGGTTTGATCGAGTCGCATTGGTCCAGCCAGTTTTTCTCCTGGTCGGTGAGCGCGCTCTTGAGGAAGTCACGCGGGCCGTGGAACCCGAGGATCGCCATGCGCCGCTCCTTGGGCCCACTGCCCGAGGGCGACAGATGATCGAACAGCAGCTTCTTGCGCAGGACGGTGTAGACGGTTTCGGCCAGCGTGGCGCGCTCGCGCGGGCCCAGCGAACGGTTGTCGCGGAAGTAGCGGGACACCACGGCGTCGGCCGGGTGGTCGAACTTGAGTGTGAGCTTGACGAGTTCAGCGCAGGCGTCGAGCAGGGCTTTGGGATGCATGGAAACCTTGTTACTTTGCGGGACAGGCCTTGAGCCTGTCCTCAACCGTTCAAAGAGGGCAGCAGCGCCGCAATGGCCCGCGGATAGATGAGGTGTTCCTGTGTCAGCACGCGGGCAGCCAGCGCGCCGGCGGTGTCGCCGGGAACGATCGGCACGACGGCCTGTTCGAGGATGGGGCCGTAATCGAGTTCGCTCGTTACCTGGTGCACGGTGGCGCCGGCAAACTTGCAGCCGGCGTCGATCGCGCGCTGGTGCGTGTGCAAACCCGGGAAAGCCGGCAGCAGCGACGGATGGATATTGATGAGCCGGCCCTGGTAGCGCCCCACGAAACCCGGCGTCAGGATACGCATGAACCCCGCCAGCACCACGAGGGTCGGCTGGCGCCTGTCGATCACATTGGCCAATTCGGTGTCGAAAGCCTCGCGCGACTCGAAACGCTTGTGGTCGACCACGTCCGTGGCGATCATGTGATCGCGCGCCAGGGCCAGCCCGCCGGCATCCGGCCGGTTGCTGATAACGGCCGCCACCTGGGCTCCATAGGTCTTGCGCCAACCTTCGCGCTGGGCGCATCGGACGATGGCCGCCATGTTGGAGCCGCCGCCGGAGATCAGAATGACGATGTTCTTCATTTTTTAAACCTTGCGGGACAGACGTTCAACGCTGTCCTTAACTGACTGATTATCCCAGCCATGCCTCTGCGCCCTCTCAGCCCGATCGAATCTCGCGTCCTCGCCACCTTGATGGAGAAAGCCCGCACCGTCCCGGACAGCTATCCGCTGACGCTCAATTCGCTGGTTTCGGGCTGCAACCAGAAGACCAGCCGCGACCCGCTGATGAACGTCACCGACGCCCAGGCGCAAGAGGCGCTCGATTCGCTGAAGCTGTTGAGCCTGGTGTTCGAGTCGAGCGGCAGCCGCGTCGCGCGCTGGGAACACAACTTCCAGCGCGGGGTCGGTGTGCCCGAGCAGTCGGCGGTGCTGCTGGGCCTTTTGATACTGCGGGGCCCGCAAACTGCCGGTGAGCTGCGCATCAACAGCGAGCGCTGGTACCGCTTCGCGGACATTTCGTCGGTCGAGGCGTTTCTGGAAGAGCTGCAGGATCGTGCTGAAGAAAAGGGCGGCCCGCTGGTGGTCAAGCTGGCCCGCGCGCCCGGCATGAGGGAGCAACGCTGGGCGCACTTGCTCTGCGGCCCCGTGGACCCGGGCGAACATCAGTCCGAGCCATCAACAGCCGTCTCGGGTCACCTGGAAGCGCGCATCGAAACCCTGGAAAAGCAGGTGGCGCAACTGGGCGCGACGGTGCGGGACTTGTGCGAACAACTGGGCATGTCACAACCCGGACACTCGGAATAGAACGACCGTGCTAATAATGTTGCAGTTCTTGGAGACACGTCATGGATTTAGCTTTTACCCCTGAAGAACAGAAGTTTCGCGAGGAAGCGCGCGCCTGGGTGCGCGACAACCTGCCGAAGGACATCTCGGACAAGGTTCACAGCGCGATGCGCCTGACGCGCGACGACATGCAGCGCTGGGCCAAGATCCTGGGCAAGAAGGGCTGGCTCGGCTACGGCTGGCCCAAGCAGTTCGGCGGCCCGGGCTGGAGCGCGATCCAGAAGCATCTGTTCGAAGAAGAATGCGCCCTGGCCGGCGCGCCCCGCGTGGTGCCGTTCGGCCCGGTGATGGTGGCGCCGGTGATCATGGCCTTCGGCAGCCCCGAGCAGCAGCAGCGCTTCCTGCCCGGCATCGCCAGCGGCGAAGTGTGGTGGAGCCAGGGTTACAGCGAGCCGGGCTCCGGCTCCGACCTTGCTTCGCTCAAGACGCGTGCGGAAAGAAAAACAATACCCGGCAAGGGCGACGTCTACATCGTCAACGGCCAGAAAACCTGGACGACGCTCGGCCAGTACGGCGAGTGGATGTTCAACCTGGTGCGCACCTCCACCGAGGGTAAGCCCCAAACCGGCATCAGCTTCCTGGTGCTCGACATGAAGTCACCCGGCGTCACTGTGCGCCCCATCAAGCTGCTGGACGGCGACTTCGAAGTCAACGAAGTCTTCTTCGACAACGTCGAAGTGCCGGCAGAGAACCTGATCGGCGAAGAGAACAAGGGCTGGACGTACGCCAAGCACCTGCTCTCGCACGAGCGCACCAACATCGCCGACGTCAACCGCGCCAAGCGCGAGCTCGAGCGCCTGAAGCGCATCGCGAAGACCGAAGGCCTCTACGACGACCGGCGCTTCCGCGACGAGATCGCGCGCCTCGAAGTGGATGTCGTCGCGCTGGAGATGCTCGTTCTGCGCGTGCTCTCCGCCGAAAAATCCGGCAAGAACTCGTTGGACATCGCCGGCCTGCTGAAAATCAAGGGCAGCGAAATCCAGCAGCGCTACAGCGAGCTGATGATGCTGGCCGCCGGCCCCTATGCCATGCCCTACATCCACGAGGCGATGGACGCCGGCTGGCAAGGCGATTTTCCCGGCGGCATCGCCAACGCACCGCTCGCGTCGACCTACTTCAACATGCGCAAGACCACGATCTACGGCGGCAGCAATGAAGTGCAACGCAACATCGTGGCGCAAACGGTACTGGGCTGAAGCCCAGTACCGTTGCGCGAAGCGCCGTATGTTTCGCTCCCCCGGGCCCCCTCCAAGAGGGGGTTCCAGTCAGATGAATGCAGGAGAAAAAAATGGACTTTGATTTTTCCGACGACCAGCAACAGCTGCGCGACGCGGTCCGCAAATGGGTCGACAAGGGCTATGACTTCGAGCGCCGCCGCGGCATCGTGAATGCGGGCGGCTTCGACCGCGCGGCGTATGGCCAGCTGGCCGAACTGGGGCTCACGGGCCTCTACATCCCCGAAGAGCACGGCGGCATGGGCATGGGCCCGGTCGAAGGCATGGTGGTGATGGAAGAACTGGGCCGCGGGATCGTGCTCGAGCCCTTGGGCCAGACACTCATCGCGGGCGGCGTGATCAACGGCTATGCGCCGGACGCGGTGAAGGCCGATTGGCTGCCGAAGATCGCGAGCGGCGAAGCGCTGATCGTGCTGGCGCAGCAGGAACGCAAGGCGCGTTACCGCCTCGACGTCTGCGACACGCAAGCCGCAGAAGCGGGCAATGGCTGGACGGTCACTGGCGCCAAGAGCATCGTGCCGGCCGGCGACCAGGCCGACGCCTTCCTGGTGCCCGCGAAGGCCAACGGCAAGATCGCGCTGTTCCTCGTCGGGCGTGGCGCCAGCGGCGTCACGACCCAGGGCTATGGCACGCAGGAAGGCGGCCGTGCCGCTGAAGTCACGTTCAAATCGACTCCGGCCGTGTTGGTCACGCTGGACGGGCTCACGGCCCTGGAGCACGCCGTGGACATCGGCATCGCCTCGGCTTGCGCCGAAGCCGTGGGCGTCCTGGACAAGACGATGGATGTCACCGTCGAATACATGAACACGCGCAAGCAGTTCGGCGTGGTCATCTCCACCTTCCAGGCGCTGCGGCACCGCATTGCCGACATGAAGATGCAGCTGGAGCTGGCCCGCTCCATGAGCTACTACGCGTCGCTCAAGCTGAACGCCCCGGCCGACGAGCGCCGCCGTGCACTGGCGCGCGCCAAGTACCAGCTGGGTGTGGCGATGCGCTTCATCGGCCAGAACTCCGTGCAGTTGCATGGCGGCATCGGCGTGACGGACGAATACATCGGCAGCCACTACTTCAAGAAACTCACGCAGCTGGAACTCAGCTTCGGGGATACCCTGCACCAGTTGGGCGAAGTCTCGGAAAGAATGCAGGACACCGCCGGGGTGTTTGCTTGAGTTGTGGTCTGATCAGATGAAAGAAGCCCGGCTTGCCGGGCTTCTTTCATCGTGTGTGGGGAAGAACAAAGAGGAGATCTCATGATGTTTCGCCGTCTGTTTCTTGGACTTGCGCCTGTCGTTCTGGCCGGCTACGCCGCGAGCGTTTCGGCGCAGGCGACCCAGCATCCACCCATCGTCTTCGTTCACGGCAATGGTGACGGTGCTTCCATCTGGCAGTCCGTCATCTGGCGCTTCGAATCCAATGGCTGGCCGCGCGACCGGCTGCATGCGATCGACGTTCCTTACCCGCTGGCCCGCGACGATGACACCAAGGCGCAGCCGGGCCGCAGCTCGGCCGCCGAGAACGCCGCGCATTTGAAGTCCGAGGTCGACAAAGTGCTGAAGGCAACCGGCGCACGGCAGGTTGCCCTGGTCGGACTTTCGCGCGGCGGCTACGCGATCCGCCATTACATCCAGCATGGTGGCGGCGACACGACGGTGAGCCATGCGGTGCTGGGCGGCACGCCCAATCATGGCGTGCAGGCCATCCAGGGACGCACCGAAGGCAATGAATTCTCCGGCACCGGCCCCTACCTCACCGCGCTCAACGCACCGAAGAACGCGGCGGGCGACGAAGTAGCCGGGCCAGTGAAGTGGATGACCATCCGCTCCGACAACAACGACAAGTTCGCCCAGCCTGACGGCCTCTGGATCGGTGCGCGCGGCACGCCGACCAACATCACCTTCAGCGCACCTGAGTTGAAGGGCGCGACCAACATCGTCATCCCGCGGATCGACCACCGGGAAACCAGCACGTCGCCCGCGGCCTTCACGGCGATGTACCGCTTCATCACGGGCAATGCGCCCACTTCCACCGACATCGTTCCGGAACAGCGGGTGGTGCTGGCCGGGGAAGTCAGCGGCTTGGGCGTTTCTTCCACCGACCCCGCGTCCGGGAATTCGCCCAACAACCTGCCCCTGCCGGGCGCGAAGTTCCAGGTGTTCGAGATCGACGGCATCAACGGCGAACGCCGGGGCCTCGCCGTGTACGAGAAGACGATCGGCGCGGACGGCATGTGGGGCCCGTTCAACGCAAAGCCGGATGCGCGCTACGAATTCGTCATCGCCGCGCCGGGTTACGCGACGACGCACATCTACCGCAGCCCGTTCCCTCGGTCGAGCAACGTCGTCAACATGCGGCCGGAGCGCGTGCCGGAAGCCGACAAGAACGCGCCCGCGCTCGTCATCATGGCACGGCCGCGCGGCTACCTCGACCCGGGGCGCGACAAGATGGCGTTCGACGGGCAAACGCCTCCGCCCGGCGCGGTGCTGGGTGCGGGAGTCGCTTCGTCCCGCATCAAGCCCACCGGTTTGCCGCGTGCCGTCACGGCCGAATTCAACGGTGAACGCGTGACCGGCCGCAGCTGGCCGCTGGCTGAGAGCCACATTTCCGTTCTCGAACTAACCTATTGAATGTCATTGCGGACCGAGCCCGGAGGGATCTCCGGATCCGCCGCAACGACACGCCTCAGGCGTGCAGCCGCGACGTCTTGGGCAGGTGCGCCATCAGAAACTCCATCTGGTCCGCCAGGATGCGGCGGTTGCGCAGGATGAAGTCTTCCCACAGGCTGGGCACGTAAGGCGCGTACAAGAGCGGCATGCGCGCCTGCTCGGGCGTGCGGTTGCTCTTGCGGTGGTTGCAGCAGCGGCAGGCGGTGACGACGTTCATCCAGTGGTCGCGCCCGCTCTGCGCGAAAGGGATGATGTGTTCGCGCGTCAGCTCTTCTTCGTCGAATTCGTCGCCGCAATAGGCGCACACATTGCGGTCTCGCGCGAACAGCTTGCTGTTGGTGAGGCCGGGCTTGAGGTCGAAAGGATTGATGTTCGGCACGCCCTTGGTGCCGATGATGCTGCTGACGGCGATCTGCGACTGGTGGCCCGTCATGGCGTTGTGGCCGCCGCGAAACAGCGCCACCTGCGCGCCCACTTCCCAGCGCACTTCGTCAGCGGCGTAGTGCAGCACGGCCTGCTCCAGCGAAATCCACGACTGGGGCAGCCCTTGGGCAGACAGCTTCAAGACCTTCAAAACACGCCTCCTAGAAAACCGAGGAAACCACGTAGAAGTAAGCGCCAGCGCCCCGCGGCGCTCTACAGCACAATATACCCTGTTTTCGTGACCTTCTGCCCTGGGGAGAATGCCCCGCGGCGCTTGCCGCATGGTCACGAGCTGCTATCAAAAAGATACCAACCCAGCGCGATGCAGATCTTCAGAGGCTTCCACCATCCCGGGATCGCCCCCGCCTGCGCGCTCACGATCGGCAACTTCGACGGCGTGCACCGTGGCCACCAGGCCATGCTCGCGCTGCTGAACAACGAGGCGCGGCATCGCGGCGTGCCCAGCTGCGTGCTCACTTTCGAGCCGCATCCGCGCGACTTTTTCGCGGCGGTCGCCCGCAAGCCTGAGCTTGCGCCGGCACGCATCGCCACCCTGCGCGACAAGCTCACCGAACTGGCCAACTGCGGCGTCGACCAATGCGTGGTGCTTCCGTTCGATGCCCGGCTGTCGTCCCAAGTTCCCGAGGCCTTCATCGACAACGTCCTCGTCAAGGGGCTGGGCGCGAAATACGTCCTGGTTGGCGACGACTTCCGCTTCGGCGCCAAGCGCGCCGGTGACTACACGATGCTCGACGCAGCCGGCCAGGCCAAGGGCTTTGACGTCGCGCGCATGAACAGCTACGAGGTCCATGGCCTGCGCGTTTCCAGTTCGGCTGTGCGCGAGGCACTGAGCCGTGGCGACATGGACGGCGTCGCCGCCTTGCTGGGGCGTCCGTACAGCGTCAGCGGCCACGTGGTGCATGGGCGCAAGCTCGGCCGCGAACTGGGGCGCGACGCCGAGCATCCCATGGGAATGCGGACTGTCAACCTGCGGTTCTCCCACTGGAAACCGGCGGCCAGCGGCATCTTCGCCGTGCAGGTCGACGGCCTGGGCGACGGCCTTCTGCCTGGCGTGGCCAATTTGGGCATTCGCCCCTCGTTGGACCCGCAGGACGTCAACGGCGGCCGGGTGCTGCTGGAGACCCATTGCCTGGAATGGCCGCAAAGCCTGGGCGCCGAGGGGGCCTACGGTAAAATCATCCGGGTGGAACTGCTGCACAAACTGCACGACGAGCTGAAGTACGACAGTCTGGACGCCCTGACCCAGGGCATCCGCAAGGACTGCGACGACGCGCGCGCGTTCTTTGCGTCCACCCGCCGCCAGACGACGCGCGACCGAATTTGAGTCTGTCATTGCGGGCCGACCCCGGAGGGATCCTCCGAATCGCCGCAATCCATCGCCGAACTCCCAACATCCTGGATTCCGGGTCAAGCCCGGAATGACAACTCGCAAGGCATTTCCATGACAGACAAGACCGCCGACAAAACCGACTACCGCGCCACGCTCAACCTGCCCGACACCCCCTTCCCCATGCGCGGCGACCTGCCCAAGCGCGAACCGGGCTGGGTGAAGGAGTGGGAAGACCAGGGGCTGTACAAGAAGCTGCGCGCCGCGCGCTGCGGCCACGAGAAGTTCGTGCTGCACGACGGCCCGCCCTACGCCAACGGCCAGATCCACATGGGCCACGCCGTCAACAAGATCCTGAAGGACATGATCGTCAAGGCGCGCCAGCTCAAGGGCCTGGACGCCGCGTACATCCCCGGCTGGGATTGCCACGGACTGCCGATCGAGAACGCGATCGAGAAGAAGCACGGCCGCAACCTGCCCCGCGACGAGATGCAGGCCAAGAGCCGCGCCTTCGCCACCGAGCAGATCGGCATCCAGATGGCCGACTTCAAGCGGCTGGGCGTGCTGGGCGAGTGGGACAACCCGTACCGCACGATGGACTTCAAGAACGAAGCGGCGGAAATCCGCGCGTTCAAGCGCGTGGTCGAGCGCGGCTTCGTCTACCGGGGCCTGAAGCCCGTGTATTGGTGTTTCGACTGCGGCTCTTCTTTGGCTGAGTTCGAGATCGAGTACGCCGACAAGAAGTCGCAGACGCTGGATGTGGGCTTCAAGGCAGACAAGCCGGAGGAGGTCTTCGCGGCCTTCGGCGTGCCCCCACCCCAACCCTCCCCCGGAGGGGGAGGGAGTGATGTATTCGTCGTCATCTGGACCACGACGGCCTGGACCATCCCCGCGAACCAGGCGCTGAATCTCAACCCGCAGATCATCTATGCGCTGGTCGACACCGAGCGCGGCCTGCTGGTGCTGGCCGAATCGCTGGTGGAGAAGTGCATGGAGCGCTTCGGCCTGCAAGGCAAGGTGCTGGCCACCGTGGAAGGCGAGGCCCTGGCCGGCCTGAACTTCCAGCATCCGCTGTACGACGTCAAGAATGACGACGGGACATACGGCTACTGCCGCCTGTCGCCCGTGTACCTGGCCGACTACGCCACCGCCGAAGACGGCACCGGCATCGTCCACTCGTCGCCCGCCTACGGCGTGGACGACTTCAACTCCTGCGTCGCGCATGGCGTGGCCTATGACGACATCCTCAATCCGGTGCAGGGCAACGGTGCCTATGCGCCCGACTTCCCGCTGTTCGGCGGCCTCAACATCTGGAAGGCCGTGCCCCAGATCATCGAGGCGCTGAAGAACGCTGGCCGCCTGTTCGCCACAGAGAACATCTCGCACAGCTACCCGCACTGCTGGCGCCACAAGACGCCAGTGATCTACCGCGCTGCGGCGCAGTGGTTCATCCGCATGGACGAAGGCGAAGGCGTCTTCACCAAGGACAAGGCGCCCAAGAGCCTGCGCCGCATGGCGCTGGAAGCCATCGAGGAGACCAGCTTCTTCCCCGAGAACGGCAAGACCCGCCTGCGCGACATGATCGCCGGCCGGCCCGACTGGTGCATCAGCCGCCAGCGCAGCTGGGGCGTGCCCCTGCCCTTCTTCCTGCACAAGGACTCGGGCGAACTGCATCCGCGCACCATGGAGATCCTCGACATCGCCGCCGACATGGTCGAGCAAGGCGGCATCGAGGCCTGGAGCAAGGCCACGGCCGAATCCATCCTCGGCGCCGAGGACGCTCAGGCCTACACCAAAAGCACCGACATCCTGGAAGTGTGGTTCGACTCCGGCACCACGCACACCACGGTGCTGAAGTATTCGCACGCCGGCGCGGCCCACGAGAACGGCCCCGAGGCCGACCTGTACCTCGAAGGGCACGACCAGCACCGCGGCTGGTTCCATTCTTCGCTGCTCACGTCATGCGCGATGTACGACCGCGCGCCCTATCGCGGGCTGCTGACCCATGGCTTCACCGTGGACAGCCAGGGCCGCAAGATGAGCAAGTCGCAGGGCAACGGTGTCGATCCGCAAGAGACCAGCAAGAAGCTGGGCGCCGAGATCATTCGCCTGTGGGTTGCTGCGTCGGACTATTCCGGTGACATCGCCGGCGACGACAAGATTCTCGCCCGCGTGGTCGATGCCTACCGCCGCATCCGCAACACGCTGCGCTTCCTGCTCGCCAACGTCAGTGACTTCGACCCGGCGAAGGACGCCGTGCCGCTCGCCGAGATGCTGGAGATCGACCGCTACGCGCTCTCGCGCGCGGCTCAGTTCCAGGCCGAGGTGCTAGCGCACTACGAGGTGTACGAGTTCCATCCGGTGGTTGCGAAGCTCCAGGTGTATTGCTCCGAAGACTTGGGCGCGTTCTACCTCGACATCTTGAAGGACCGCCTCTACACGACGGCCCCGAAATCGCTGGCCCGCCGCAGCGCGCAGACGGCGCTGTGGAACATCACGCATGCCATGCTGCGCTGGATGGCGCCGTTCCTCAGCTTCACGGCCGAGGAAGCCTGGAAGCTGTTCGGCACCTCGGAGTCGATCTTCTTCGAGACCTATGCCGAGATCGGCGCGCCAGATGCAGCGCTGCTCGACAAGTGGACGCGCATCCGCGCGGCGCGCGAGATGGTCAACAAGGAAATCGAGTCCCTGCGCGAAGGCGGCAAGGTGGGTTCCTCGCTCCAGGCCAACGTCGAACTCACGGTGCCAATGAGCACGCACGGCGACCTGTGGGCGGCTCTGGCGAGTTTGGGCGACGACTTGAAGTTCGTCTTCATCACCTCCGCCATCGGCTTGGCCGCAGGCGATGCGATGGCAGTGAAAGTCACCGCGTCCGAGGCGGTCAAATGCGACCGCTGCTGGCATTGGCGCGACGACGTCGGGATCGACGCGGCGCACCCGACCATCTGCGGCCGCTGCACGAGCAACCTGTTCGGCGCCGGCGAAGACCGGAAGTTCGCCTGATGGCCCGCGGCGCTCCCGCCGGCAGCTGGCTGCCGTGGCTGGCCCTGTCGCTGGCCATCTTCATCGCCGACCAGTTCACCAAGGTGCTGATCCTGGGCTACTACCAGCTCGGCGACAGCACCCCCGTGACCAGCTTCTTCAACATCGTGCGGGCCCACAACACCGGCGCGGCGTTCTCGTTCCTGGCGGGCGCATCGGGGTGGCAGCGCTGGTTCTTCACCGCGATCGGCGTCGCAGCCGCCGTCTTCATCATCTGGATGCTGCGCTCGCATGCCGGCCAGAAGCTGTTCTCTTTCGCCCTCGCCTGCATCCTGGGCGGCGCCATCGGCAACGTGGTGGACCGGCTGGTGCACGGCTACGTGGTCGACTTCATCCAGGTGCATGCGGGCGGCTGGTACTTCCCCGCGTTCAACGTTGCCGACAGCGCGATCACCGTCGGCGCGGCGTGCTTGATCCTGGACGAGCTGTTGAGGGTGAGGCGCTCGCGCTGACAGCTCAGGCTCGCGACTCAGCGTCGGAGCTCCCGTCTACCTCCCATCCGCCAGATTACCCAGAAAGTCAAAGCCGAGATGACACCTATGAGCGCGTTGCCAGGAAGGCGATAGGACGCCGACTCCCAGGAAACCTCTCCATGCAGACTGGCAAAAGACAGTACCGCAGCGATTAGCAATCCTGTTCCCAGAGCCGTCCAGAAGTTAACCGCGCCGAAGCGGCGGGCAACCAGGTACGCAGGTACACCAAGCACCAGTACATAAAGCCCGACGATGCAATATCCGGCGGCCAGCCAAAAGCCCAGGGTTGCAATGCCTTCGCGGCCCCATGATGATTGTGTAAGCGCGACGACGAACGCGGGGACGATCGGCGCACCGCGGGGCGACAGCAGTGGACGTCTTTTGTCTCGACATCGGTAGCCCAGGGCTTCCGCGCGGCTTAACGCGCGCCTGCGCGCGAGGTACTTTCGCGGACCGCGTTGATTTGCTCGCTCAATCCATCCACCCTCGATGTGCCCTTCGAAAAGTCTTCAATGTATGCGTGGCAATTGACTCGCCCCTCTGGATTTGGGCCTGACAGAACGTCTTGCATCATTGCCGTTTGAGAGCCACGAGCCGCTTGCTTGGCCGATCGAATGCGCGCTTCATCACCGCCGTATACGCGCTTCAAGTGCACTTGGCACGCCGACTTAAGGAGTTTGAGGTCGGCTGCGTTTCGCCCTTCCCATTTGCGTCGCGCTTCGTTCAATTGAGGTTCCCAAGCGGGATAGACCCGCTTGCAAACCTCTACAGTTGGATCAGGCTCATCGACCGCGAGGCAAAGGTACGTTCCCACATCAGGAGCCGCAGCAGGCTGAGAGCAGACGGCACTTGCTACCAAGAAGAGCGTAGGCAATAGAACAATTCGCTTGATATCCGCATTCATGAGTGCGCTCCTACACAAAAAAGAGAGCGGACCGCCACCCTTGCGGCGAAGCCGCTTCCTGCAGGTGTGGATCCGTGTCGATTGATAAGCATTCGTGCTTGCCGGCCCTGCTTGGTTTCTGCGAACAGGAGGATTGACGTTCTTTTCATTTGAGATATTCAGCGAAAAAGTCTTTCACGGAGCCGCAAGCCTCTCTGACCGATGCGTTCTCAACCCGCTGTATCGTTGGCAGGTCATTGAAAATCTTTTGCTGCCACAGGCGCGCTGACTCCCTGTCCAAAGCGACCAGCATGCGAGGAATCTGCTTCCAGCGGCAATTGCTGCCCCAACTCACGCTGGTAAGCACGCCGCTGACAACGGAGCCATACCGATCCAGGGTGTCCTCGAACTTCTTCAATTCGAAGGTCTTGCCGTTCCAGTCCGACGTTCGCACGAGCGGACCGGGGCCGGGCTGTGGGCCCTTGGTTTCATTGGATACCGCATTCCACCAATAGTCCTTCTTGTAGAAGATGAGTTCCGGTGACTGGCTCTTCATCCGCGCCTCCCAGGGCCGGCCCACAGGCAACTGCGTTGGCCCCCAACCAGGAAACGCGTAGCGGCCGTTCCTATCGGTGACCGTCTCCATCAACATCAGGTCAGTACCCTGACCGCCTTCCATTCCGAAGTTCACAACCCAATGCGCGACGACGTTCACGCCCTCAAGTGGCTGCTTGGTTGCCGCATCGACCACCCACCCTTCGATCGGTTTGGCGGAGTAAGCTAGACCGCAGGCTTGCAGTGGCAGCATGAGGGCAAGCAGGAGAAGCAAGTGGCACTTGTAAGAATTTCTCATGGCATACCTATGAGCGTTCTGCCACTGTAGAACGCCACGCAGGCGACGCCGTCGTCACTGTCAGCCGCGTTGGCATTCAACACGAAAGGCTCTAGCGCAAAGCTCGTCATAGCGCCTTGCGGACTGCTGCTCACGTTCAGAGACCCCCGGGCCCACCGGTGCAGGACGCGCACGGGAAATCGACGTCCGAAGCTTTCGGCGTGAGCGGCCCCACGTTGGTAGGCGCGCCGATGAACTGCGCTTCCGACGGCGAAACGTACAGGCCTCGCGCGAGCGCCCAGGTGTGGCTCGGCGTCAGCGTACCTGTCGCACGATCGACCTGGTTTTTGGCGGCCCGGAAGGTACCGCCCAACCAGTAGAAGATGTGGGACGAAGGGCCGTTCCAGTCTTCCACCAAGATAGCTGCGTTGGTGGGCACGGGGTCCGTGAGATAGGCAACGCGGGAATAACTGCCTGTCGGCCCGAACAAAGTGAATACCGGTTTCAGCACGGGCTGCTGGGAGAAGTCGGTCCACTCTCCCGGCGGAATGGTCGGGTTGGCCGGATCCCAGCCAGGAATTGCCGCGCTTGTCGGGCTGAACTTGAAGGCCCGCTTGGCTGGCCACAGGCGCGCGTTGCACTCGGCCGGCGAACTCACGGAGCCACCGGCAATGGCCTGGTCGCACCACTGCGTCCAAGTGTAGGGCTGGCTACTGCTTGAGACTTGAGGGTAGTGCGGGTACATGTACTGGTCGTGCACATCGTAGAAATACTGATACGTGGGCTCCGAGATGTCCTTGGTGGCCACGGCGACCGCATCCGTCTCGTCGCCCAACGGGCCACGATAGACCACTTGCAGGAACAGATCCGTTGCGTTGATTGGAATAGGTGTCGGGAAGACGAATGTCAGCGACTCGGGCGAGGCCGTGTTTACGCTTGCAGGGACATCAACCTCATCAGACACGATGATTTCTTGCACGGAGTCGTCGAGATCCACTGGCCCGCTGGGCTCAACCTTTCTACGGCATGTTGTCCAGTCTCTGCCAGGTGCTCCGTACTCGCCCGACAAATCGGACTGATAGCAAGTGTTGCGATGGAATTTGGCGACTGCTCGGAGCTTGCCGGGGGCCGTCATGGGCTCGATTCCGGTGCCGCGTGGCGTGATGTTCTTGACCTTCAGCCTGATCTTGCGAAATCCGCTGGTGTCTATCGTCTTTTCGACGGTGTGATCCACAACGCCATAAACACCCTCATCAGGCAGCGAGATTTCCATCTTGCCGCGGAAAAAAAAGTTGAGCAGCCCGGCGGAGTAGCCCACCGCGCGGGGAATCAGAAATCCTTGTGCCAACTCGAAATTGAATCGATTGAGCGTGTACGACTCACTCCAACCGGCTTTCGTGAGGTCCGCGCTAAATATTGAAAGACTGCTGGCATATGGATTTCGCGTTGTCTGTCCGGTGTTGTTGTCTCTCACGTCATTGCCGTAAAACGTGATGATGCCAGACAGATTCGGATTGGGGCATGCCGGAATACGATTCGCGCAAAGAGCTGCAATGTTCATTTGCGTTACTTTTGCGGGATCGCGCTGAGGCGAGTAGAACAAATTGGTGTCGAAATTTGTCCCTGCAGACACGAAATTCAGATTCGTGAATTCCGCAAGGCCTCGAAATCTATTTTCCACCCAGAAATCGCGAGGCTTGTTGAACGCAGATGCGTCGGTATTTGGATAGACCGGCGCATAACCTGAATACGGCAGCGTGAGATTTGCCTCGTTCGTCTTCACTTCATACAGGCTTTCATTGAATTTCCTAATGGTGTGACACCATGGGTTGTCACAGTGTGCGTCATTGCGCACATGCTGTGGTTGAGCCATGTCCTGGACGTGGTGAATCACTTGCCCCAGGCTCTGAAACACCAGACCGAATTTCTGCTCTCTTAGCTGTCGAGCTATCTTCACGCTGTCCGGATCAATTCCGGTACTGGATTTAGTAAGTGCATCAAACAGATACTGCCGCGCGTCCTTATAGGAATAGTCCTGAGTAGGACCGATCCCTAGCGTTGAAGAAATGTCGCCCTTGTCCTCAAGAGCCCAGTCCGGCGAGGTGTAATTGATGAAGGGGCTCGCCGGAATGCGTTCTCCGGTAATAGGGTTAAAGAAGTGATTGAGGGATCGGCTTCCACTGTCTTCGAAATTCGCCCCATACATGATGAGTTCAATCAATTTCCTGGGCGCTCTGTCCGAACCAGGAAACCTTTGTCCAGCCGCCAGGGGCTTCAACCCGAGATTGTCCAAAATTGAAGTGTCAATGCTGACGGTTGAGGCATTGAATGCGTTTTCGGAAATCTTTTCATGAGTTGGCTCTTTGTATGCGTGGACACTTTCAACATGAACTAGAAACCCCAGAAGAGTAATGGAAAGGATTTTTGCTTTTTTCACTTCAAGTACTCCCTAAGGTAATCCTGTGGCCGCGCACATTGGCTGGTCTCCGGAATGCTGCCCACATCAACAGTAAGCAACGGGTTGTATTTTCCAGGCTGCCTTAGCTTTTCCATTTCTTTGATGACCGCGGCCAACATGCGTGGGATGTGCTGCCAATCACACCCACTTGCATCGAATGCAAAACGGAGGGCTGATCTTGCGGCCGACAAGCTTTCTTCATATTCCTTTTTCTGATCCGCAAGATTCTTCATCTTGATCGTCTTACCATTCCACTCCGATCGGCGAGTTCGAGCTGTATTGCGTTCGCTGACAGCGTAGTTGCTCGCTGAAACCAGTTTGTAGCCGCTCTTGAAGAACACCATCCGGGGATCTTCATAGCCGATGTACTGGTCCACCCACCAACCATTTTTCTTTGGAGGCAGTGGTTTCGGCCCCCAGGCCGGAAAGAAGAAGCGACCATTCTTGTCAGTGACAGTTTCCAGTATCTGGATTTGCCCACCCGTGTTCGTTCCCGCCAGATTTCCCTCCTCAACAGTCCAATTTGCCGTGACGTTGGCACCCTCGATCGGCTTGCCCGTGTCTTCATCGACGAGCCAGCCTTCGATCGCTTCTGCCGAATAGTCGGCAAAACAGGATTGAAGCGACAGCAGCAAGGCTGCAATGACGATGGCTTTCCCTATGTATCTCGATTGCTTGTTCATTTGTTGCTCACATTGAATCGATGCGCCAGACGCCGTCGCCACCCTTGATCAGGTAGATCAAGAAAACGTTGTCGACGCCATCTATCGTTCGATTGACCACATACTCGCCGACATCATTTTGAACGGCCATTTTTTGGACTGCGGAATAGGAACCCACGATCTCCGACATCCTTGGCATGAGAATGTCGAAGATTGGTTCATACTTTTCCTTGGCTTGGTCGTTCATGTAGCTCAAAGCAGCGGCCTTGTCACCCGCAATCAAGGCGTTGTTCATCCCGTTCCACACCGCCTTGAGCTTGCTGTCGAGTTGGGCTGCATCGTGCACCACGATCACGAAGGTCTTGACACTTGTATTGCCGCTGCCGTCGCTGACAGTGATGTTGGTCGTATAGGTCCCTGGCGCCGGGTAGTTGATGAGGACGCTGAGGTTCTGGTTGAACGTAACGTTTGTGGGCCCGCCGCTGGTGCCGACGAGCGTCAGGTGCCCGCCCTCTCCGCTGACCGTGAAGGTCGCCGTGAGTGATTGAACACCTTCCACCTGATCGACGCTGACGCCGATAGCCGAGGCAACGCCGTCGCTGGTGACGTTGATGGTCTGGGTGGTTGTCTGGCCGCTCTGGGTCGTCAGGGTCGCCGTGATCGCGTTGGCACCCGCCACCAGCGGCACGGTGGCGTAGAAGTTGTTGTCGGCGTCGATCACCGCTGCCTGGCCGTTGACGGTGACGCCGCTGTTCGGCGTGCCCTGGACGGCGCCTTTGACCAGAACACTGTCGCCGGCAAGCGCCGCGCCGTCGGCCGGCGTGGTGAAGGCCAGTTGCAGCCCCTGCACGGTGATGTTGACCGGCGCCGACGTCGTGGCAGCACCCAGGTTGTCGATGGCCTTTGCCGTGAGGGTGTAGGTGCCGGCGGGCACGCTGGTCCAGGCGAGGGTATATGGCGCCGTGGTGGTGGCGCCGATCAGCGTCGTGCCGGCGTAGAACGCCACGCTGGCGATGCTGCCGTCGCTGTCGGCGGCGTTGGCGCTCAGGGTGAAGGCGGCCGGTGCCCAGGCGCTGGCACCGGGCGCGGGACTGGTCAGGCCCACGGTGGGCGGGCTGTTGGGAGGCGGGGCCGTGACCGTCACGGCTACCGGTGCCGATGTGCCGGTCGCGCCCAGATTGTCTGTGGCCTTGGCGGTGAAGCTGTAATTGTTGGCCGGCACGTTCGGCCAGGCCAGGCTGTAAGGGGCGCTGGTGACACTGCCGATGAAGCTGAGGCCTTGGAAGAATTCGACCTGCGCGATGCTGCCGTCGCTGTCGGCGGGGCTGGCATTCAACACGATCGACGCGGGCGCGAAGGTCGTCGTACCGGCCTGCGGGCTGGTGAGTGTGACCGTGGGTATGCTGTTTGGCGGCGTGACTGCCACCGCGACAGGCGCCGACATGGCGACGGCGCCTTCGTTGTCCGTTGCGCGGGCAGTAAAGGTGTAGGTACCCGTCGACACATTGGTCAGCTGGTGGGCATAGGGAACCACGTTGGTGGTGCTCAGTAGCTGGCCGTTTCGGAAGAACTCGACCTGCCCGATCGTGCCGTCTGAATCGCTTGCAGCCGCGGCCAGGTTGATGGTGGCCGGGGCGCTGAAGACCGCGTTGTTCGCGGGCAGCGTCAGGCTGATTGTCGGCGGTACGTTGGGTGCGTTGACCGTGATGGGCAGCGCGGCGCTGCCGGCCTGTCCGCTGCTATCGGTCGCCGTGGCGCTCACGGTGTAGTTGCCCCGAGGGACGTTGGCCCAGTTGTACTGGTAGGGTGGCGACGTCGCACTGCCCAGCAACGCCCCGTTCTTGTAGAAGTTGACGCTTGCGATGGTTGCCGTGGGGCTGATCGCGTCGACTTCAAGCGCGATGTTGGCCGGAGCGCTGAAAACCGTCGCAAGCGGCGTCTTGAAGACAACCTGCACAGGCAGGCTGCCCATGACGGTGATGCTCTTTTTGTCTGAAGTCTTGTCCGTGCGCGCGACGGTGACTGTCAGTGTGTTGGTACCCACATAGAGGGGCACGGTGGCGGTGTACGCGTTGCCGTTGAGCGCGGCCAGGCGGGAGCTGGCGCCGTTGTCCACCCATACCGCGCTTGTGCTTGTGGCGCCGACAAACGTTCCGCTGACTGTGACGCTGGTGGCATAGACGGTAGCGCCGTTCGCGGGCGTCGAGATCACGACGTTGTTGTTCGGCGCGGCGACGGTGATGGCCACCGCGGTGGAAGTCGTGACTGCCCCGCCGTTGTCCGTGGCCTTGGCCGTCAGGCTGTAGCTGCCGGCCGCGACGTTGGCCCACACAACGCCGTAGGGCCGGGCGGTGCTGGTGCCGATCAGCGTCGTGCCACGGTAGAAGTCGACCTTGGTGATCGTGCCGTTCGTGTCGTTCGCGTCCGCTGTGAGGTTGACAGTGGCCGGAGCGGCAAACGTCGCGCCGTTGGCAGGTGACGTCAAGGTGACGGTGGGCGGTGCATTAGCGACCGGCTTGGCAGCCCAGGCAAACGAGGCCGCAACGGCCAGCACAATGCCGGCGGCGAACTGAGAATATTTCGACATCGTTACTGCCCCTTGACGATCTGGAACAACGGGGGCGAAGTCTTGCCGTCGCCGCTGTAGACCGCCGTGATTTTGTAAATGCCCGGGCTCAAGTTCGCTGACAGCGAAGCCGCACCAGCCACCACGGGGGCGTTACCCAACACCGCGCCGCTGGAATAGAACGTCACGGTGCCGCCCAGTTGCGTGCTCTGCACATCCGCGGTGAGGACGACGGGTTGCGCGGCGCTGGCGGGATTGGACGAGGAGCGCACGTTAGTGGGGTATTGGCCCGCGACGAGTTTGATGATGAATTCACCGATATCGCTCGTGATCAACTGGGCTCCGGCGGTTGGCGGAATGGAAGATCCGTATCCGGTTGCAATCACCCCGCCGGCCGGATCGACACCCATGGAAGTGACCAGCAAGTCCGAGTTTCGCTGGCCCAGAACGACGGAGTAGATCAGGCCATCGCCATTCGGCCGGACCTTCGTGAAAAAAACGTCGGCCGTGTAGTCGGAGTAGTACTCGGGCACATCTTGAATGGGATCCACCTGCGGGAACTGGCCAGAAATGCTGAACCCGCCGATATAGGCGTAGCCCGCGGCATCGACCGCAACAGCCGTGGCACTGTCTCCGGCCTTGAACAGCCCGCCCGAACAGGTGGAGACCCCTGCAGTAACACACCACTTGCCGCCGATAAATGAGGAATAGACCAGGCCAGACCCGGCCGCATTCAATTTGGCAATGAACCCGTTGGAGAAATTGGGGCTCGTGTAGCCCTTGCGCGGCTGAAACACGCCCGCTGTCACCGGAAAATCGTCCGAATAGCTCAACCCAACCACGTACGCCTGGCCCGACGTGTCGACCGCAACGCCGTGGCCCTGGTCTTCGTAGGTGCCTCCGAGGTATGTCGAATAGATCAGTGCCGAACCCGTGGGATTCAGCTTTGCAACAAACGCGTCCCGGGTTCCGCGCCGGATCGATTGAAATGGCGCGCTCATCGGAAAGTTAGCCGAATAGGCGGCGCCCGTTGCGTAGGCATTGCCGCTCGCATCCACTGCCACGGCCGTGCCCTTGTCGTCGGAACTGCCGCCGAGGTAGGTGGCATAGGCCATCGCGCTTCCAGCCGCATTCAGCTTGGCCACAAACGGAGAAAAGGTGGGGCTGGCCGGCCGGACCGCTTGAAAGGCCCCGGCGGTCGTCACGAGGGCATTCGCCGTCCCCGTCGTATAGGCGTTTCCCGCCGCATCGACGGCGATCGATGCGATGGTCGCGCCGTTGACGAACGTGGAGTAGGCCAGCGCGTTGCCCGTCGCGTTCAGCTTGGTGATGAATGAGCCACTGCCAAATGCGGTCTCGTAGGCACCTGCGGTAACCGGGAACGAGGCGGAATTGGTGGTGCCGCCCACATAGGCATTGCCGCTGGCGTCGACGGCGATCGCATTGCCGTAGGTGACCGCCCTGCGCGCGCCGAGGTAGGTTGCCCAAATGAGCCTGGTTCCCGTCGGATCGATCTTGGCCACGTAGGCATCTTGCGTACCCGCCAGCTTGGTCAGATATCCCGTGGAGGCGGGCAGGCCCGACGCACCGATTGAACCCACCAGGTAAGCGTTGCCTGCGGAATCAACGGCGACACCTTTGGCAGATCCCCAAGAGGCCGACGAGTAGCTCAAAATCGGATCGATCACCAGCGGCTTGTGTTGATCGTAGGCGCCAAGCCGGAAGCCGACATGTCCTTCGCCGGCTATGACGTATTCCGCGTCGACGAGTCTCCTGCTTCCATCAACCTGTTGATATGCGACGGGCTTGTGATAGCGAATATCCCCGTTGGGCATCCCCAGTACCAGGTCGCCCTCCTTGGAAACAGAGATCCTGCTGATGTCCGGAAAGCTGATCTTGATCGCGTCTGTGCTGGCAGCAGGCGCCACCAGCAAGTCGTATTCGAGCCGCCCTGCGTTGCTGTAATAGACGACGTCGACACCTGGATAGACCGCCTCGTATTTGACCTTGGCGTGGCTTGGGACACCGGCAATATTTTGCGTCGGATCGGCGCTCGCAAGGTAGTTGGTCTTGTGGCCGAGTGGTTGCTCGCCCTTGAGCACGGGCGACGGGTTGGCGCCGGCAAAACGCATGCGAATGACCGCAGCCTGTCGTTCCGGAGGCGATTCTTTCAGTGAGGGAGAGTCCGGACTCAAGCGTGTCGTGTGCGTTGCTTCATCGAGAGGCAATACCATGACCGCCTCCTGCGCGGTCAGGAAGACCTGGTAACCGAGCCCTCGTGCCAGAAACTTGACGATAGGATCGGCCTGTCCGAGGTTCTGCTCAAACGCCAGCGGAAAGGCGTCGATCCCATTTGCAACGTCGTCGACGACCGGAAGCTTTGCCTGGGGCGCCGGTTGTGCGAAGGCGAGACCGGACGCGGCCAGGCACAGGCAGCCCGTCGCAACGGTGGCGCGAAAGTTGGAAAACATGATCCCCCCTAAGTGCGGCAACACAGTAACTGCTTCAACTCGATGCCGAGCGCCCGAGAATAAGGCAATTAACTTATAAATATGCGGAAATACTATCACTTCCTAACGACTTTTAAGTGCACGTTATTTCCCTTGACCGCAAGGTGGCACGTGCGCATGGATAGCGCCCATGGCCGCTGCCGCGCAGAGGTAGTCCCACGCGGCGGTCGAGTTCGGCGCCCCACCGCGTATAGTTGAAGCCTCAAGAATGAAGCAACTGTTGAATCTTCTGGCGGCCATCGCGCTGCTGGTCTGGGGAACGCATCTCGTCCGCACCGGCATCCTCCGGGTGTTCGGCGCCAACCTGCGCAACGTGCTGGCGCACAGTGTGTCCAATCGCTGGACGGCTGCGATCTCCGGCCTGGGCGTCACCGCCCTCGTTCAATCCAGCACCGCCACCGCGCTGATCGTCTCCTCCTTCGTCGGCCAAGGCCTGGTCACGCTGCCGATGGCGCTGGCCGTGATGCTGGGCGCCGACATGGGCACGAGCCTGATGGCGGTGGTGTTCTCGTTCGACCTCTCCTGGCTGTCCCCACTGTTCATCTTCGTGGGCGTGGTGCTGTTCGTTTCGCGCCAGTCCAACCCTTTGGGGCGCTTCGGCCGCATCCTGATCGGACTGGGTCTGATGCTGCTCGCGCTGCGCCTGATTGCGGAGTCCACCGAGCTGATGACGCATTCGCCCGTCGTCAAGGCACTGCTCGGATCGATCACCAGCGAGTTGCTGCTGGAGATCACGGTCGGGGCATTCCTCTCGCTGGTGGCGTACTCAAGCCTGGCAATCGTGCTACTCACGGCAACGATGGCCGTCTCGGGCCTGATGCCCCTCGAGCCGGCCCTGGGCCTGGTGTTGGGCGCCAATCTCGGCAGCGGCCTTCTGGCCGTACTCACCACCGCCAAGTCCGCCGTCGAAGTCCGCCAGGTGCCCCTCGGCAACTTCGTGTTCAAAGCCATCGGCGTGCTGCTGGCCGCACCTCTCATCGGCTTGTGGCTGCGCCACGTGCGCCCTTATGTGCACGACACCGCCACCGTCGTCGTGCTCTTTCACCTCAGCTTCAACATCCTGGTGGCGATCGTGTTCATCGGGCTCACGCAGCCCGTCGCGCGTTGGGTGAGCCGATGGCTACCCAAGCCCGACAAATCCCGCGTGGCGGGCCGGCCGCACCACCTGGACCCTTCCGCGCTCGCGACGCCCTCGCTTGCCATTTCGTGTGCTGCGCGCGAAGCCCTGCATCAGGCCGACATCGTCGAGACCATGATGGTGGGCATGCTGGCCGTGATCAAGACGAACGACCTGAAGCTGGCCGAAGATTTGCGCAAGCTCGACGACTCGGTGGACGAGCTGTATTCGGCGATCAAGTACTACCTCACCAAGATCTCGCGCGAGGCGCTGGGCGAGGAAGAAAGCCGCCGCTGGACGGACATCATCAGCTTCACCATCAACATGGAGCAGATCGGCGACATCGTCGAGCGGGTGCTCATCGACATCGAAGACAAGAAGATCAAGAAGAGCCGCAGTTTCTCGGAAGCCGGCATGGCCGAGATCTGCGAACTGCACGCGCGGCTGATCGACAACCTGCGCCTGGGCATGAGCGTGTTCCTCAACGGCTCCGTGCGCGACGCGCAGAAGCTGCTCGAGGAAAAGGCGCGCTTTCGGGATCTGGAGCGCGCCTATGCGTCCACCCACCTGACGCGGCTGTCCGGCAATACGGTGCAGAGCATCGAGACCAGCTCGCTGCACATCGACCTGATCAGCGACCTGAAACGCATCAACTCGCACATCTGCTCGATCGCCTACCCCATCCTCGACTCGGCGGGCGCTCTCGCACCCAACCGGCTGCGCCAGGCCCAGCTGGCGGAAGCGCCCCCCACCATCCTCTAGTGCTTGCGGGGCTCGACCTCGACGCGCTGCCTCACGCAGTAGTCGATCAGGTCGTCGATCTCCGTTGACTTGTCGAACACCGCGTCGGCGCCCAGCTGCGCACAGCGCCAGCGCACGTCGTTGGTGGCATGGTTGCTGAGCACGACCACTTTCTGCCCAGGCTTGCGCTGCCGGCAGGCCTCCAGGATGTTGAGGCCGCTGCCTTCCTTCAAGAACAGGTCGACGATCGCAAGGTCCCAGTAACCTTCGTTCTGGGCCAGCCACTTCTTGCCTTCGTGCTCGGTTTCGGCCGCTCCCACGGGATCGACCAGCGCCAGCTCCTGCAGTGTTTCGATGAGGTTTTCTCGGATGGTCGGGCTGTCTTCGACGATGTAGGCGCGGAACTTCATGACGATCTCCATTGGGTCCAATCTACCCTGCCCATCGGGTGAGGCCTGCAAGCCTGTGGGCCCTGTGCCTGTAGGAGAGGTCGGTCAGCCCGACCTTGGCGCCGCGCCGCTGTCGGAGCGCGACTACACGCCGCAGCGTGTGAGGATCAGGGCGGCTTCGTTCGTGAATTCGTCACGCAAAAGACGGCTCCGCACCTCGCCGCCCGTCATGAGCCCGAACTGCGCGACTTCTCCGTCCTGATTGACCGGGATCACACCATCCGGCACCACGCAGCGATACCAGTCGATGTATTCGACGACATACCCCGCCGGGCCATCGCTGGGCCTGCGGGTCGAAACCCGGCCGCCATAGGCCAGTTGTTCGAGCTGCTCCATGCGCAGTCCCGCCTCTTCCCAGGTCTCACGCTCCAGGGCCTGCGCCAACGAGTCGCTGGCCGGGACCATGCCGCCCATCAAGGTGTCCCACAAGCCCGGGTCGTTGGGTTTGGTCAGCGAGCGCTGCTGGACCCAATGACGGCCGTCCGCCGAAAACCCGGCCAGGTGCACGGCGAAAGTGGTGATGCCCAACGGCCGCACGACGGCGCGCTCCACCGTACCGACGACGCGGCCCGCTTCATCGGTCACGGCCAGTTGCTCGTCGCGCCAGGCATGCGCAATGCCCGCTTCGCGCAGGGCGTCCGCGACGACGCGCAGGCTCGCCGTCGGCTCACCGAGAACCAGCCATCCCGGGGCGCCGTCACGAGTGCATGCTTCGACGATGCCGATGGGCAGCGGCACACGGCGCAGCAACTCCGGCTCGACAGAACCGATAAGCGCCGCGCCCGCCCACAAAGGCACGCGAGGCCTGCGCGGCGGCTCGTCGGCCTTGGCCTCCAATGCTGCGCGCCAGGCCGCGTCGAGTGCCGGCATGCTCACAAAGTCAGGATGGTCGAACCGGTGGTCTTGCGCGCTTCCAGGTCGCGATGCGCCTGCTGTACCTGGTCCAGCGGATAGCGCTGGTCGATGCGGATCTTCACCTTGCCGCTGATCACGGCGTCGAACAGGTCATCGGCCATCGCCTGCGTGCTTTCGCGCGTGGCGATGTGCGTGAACAGCGTCTGGCGCGTAGCGTAGATCGAACCCTTGGCCGCGAGCACGCCCACGTTGAACGGCGCCGGGGGGCCGGAGGCGGCGCCAAAGCTCGCCATCAAGCCGAACGGCTGCAGGCAGTCGAGCGACTTGTCCCACGTGTCCTTGCCCACCGAGTCGTACACCACCTTCACGCCCTTGCCACCGGTGATCTCTTTCACCCGCACCGCGAAGTCTTCGGTAGCGTAATTGATGACGTGCGCAGCACCATGCTCCTTGGCCAGCGCGCACTTGGCTTCGGAGCCGGCCGTGCCGATCAACTGCAGCCCCATCGCGCGCGCCCATTGGCACGCGATCAGGCCCACACCACCGGCGGCCGCGTGGAAGAGCACGAAGTCGCCCTCTTTCAACCCGCCTTGCGGCTGTGTCTTCTTGAGCAGGTACTGCGCCGTGAGGCCCTTGAGCATCATCGCGGCGCCGGTGTCGAAGTCGATCGCATCCGGCAGCTTGCACACAGTCTTGGCGGGCATCACACGAAGTTCGCAATAGCTGCCCGGCGGCTGGCTGGCATACGCCGCGCGGTCTCCGGCCTTCAGGTGCGTGACGCCGGCGCCGACGGCCTCGACCACGCCCGACGCCTCCATGCCCAGGGTGTGCGGCAGTTGCAGCGGGTACATGCCGGTGCGGTGGTACACGTCGATGAAATTCAGGCCGACGGCCTTGTGACGAATGCGGATCTCGCCAGGCCCCGGCTCGCCCACATCCACGTCGGCGATCTGCAGTTGTTCGGGCCCGCCGGGCTGGGAAATCTGGACGGCTTTGCTCATGACGGTTTCCTTCGGTTGTGCAATGGGGTGCGTGATCAGGCGGGCATCCTGCCATGAAACTGCAAGCCTTGTGCGGGCCAAGTCTTCGCCGCGCGAATACCATCGAGCGCTGCCCATGGACCAGCGCCTCAACTTTCGCACCGCCGCCCTCCTGACTGTCCCCCCGCTGCTGTGGGCCGGCAACGCCGTCGTCGGCCGGCTGGTACATGGCCTGGTGCCGCCCATCACGTTGAACTTCCTGCGCTGGGCGCTGGCGCTCGTGTTGCTGCTGCCGCTGGCGGGCTGGGTGCTGCGGCCCGGCAGCGGCCTGTGGAGGCATTGGCGCCGCTTCGCGGTGCTGGGCCTGCTGGGCGTGGGTTGCTACAACGCGCTGCAGTACCTCGCGCTCACCACCTCCACACCGTTGAACGTGACGCTGGTCGCAGCCAGTTCGCCGGTGTGGATGCTCGGCATCGGCGCATTGTTCTTCGGGCAACGCATCTCGCCCCGGCAACTGGCGGGCGCCGTGTCGTCGATCCTGGGCGTGCTCGTCGTGCTCAGCCGTGGCGACTGGGAACTGCTGATGCAGGTCCGGCTGGTGCCCGGCGACCTGTACGTGCTGGTGGCCACGGCCGCGTGGGCGTTTTATAGCTGGCTGCTCGTCCGACCCGGCGACCCGCCGGAGATCCGCGGAAACTGGGCCGCGTTCCTGATGGCGCAGATGGCCTTCGGCGTGGGTTGGTCAGCGCTCTTCGCCGCCGGAGAGTGGACGGCGGGCCATGCCCCCATCCAATGGGGCTGGCCGCTGGCCGCCGCGCTGGCCTATGTGGCGATCGGCCCGGCGATCCTCGCGTACCGATGCTGGGGCATGGGCGTGGGCCGCGTCGGCCCGAACATCGCAGGGTTCTTCGCGAATCTCACGCCGTTGTTCGCGGCGGTTCTGTCGGCCGCTTTCCTGGGCGAGCTGCCCCACCTCTACCATGCGATCGCATTTCTGCTGATCGTCGGTGGGATCATCGTGTCCTCGCGGCATTAGCCGCAAGACGCCTTTGGATGGAACCTCCCCTTGCGCCCGCGGCCGTGTACGTGAACAGCGAAGGCGGGCACTCTCCCGGTGCGCAGCCCGTATTTTGCAGCGCGCTCGTCGGCTTGCCGTTCTGGTAGGTGACGGTCAATCCCCAATTCTGCGGCGGCGTGCGATAGCCCGCCCATTGCAGGTTCGGCGTGTAGCCCATGACCTGGGGCGTGCTCTGGCCCGATGCGTTCAGCGTCATCTGCTTGAGCAGCGTGCCGCCGTAGCTGTAGCCGATGTTGTTGCCGGCGCCCAGGTCGACCCGCTGCAGCAGCCCGCCGCCGACCTGGTAGCCGTATTGCCAGGACTGCTTGTTGCCCTGGCCATCCACGAAGTCGACTTGCGAGGGCAGGTTGGGCACCGCAGTGCTGCCATAGGCGAACGTATAGGTCCCGGCGGCATCGGGGCACGCCGCGTCCTGGCTCACGCCCAGTTGGCTGAGCTGCCCGGTGGCACTGGAATAGCTGAACGTGAGCCTGTAGACCGGCGAACCCGCCACGCCCAGGAAGCAAAGCTGTTCGGCGTAGGCCACGCGATACGGGTTGCCGGGAACGTATCGGAACTTGAGCGTCACCGGCGGCTCGCCCGCCTGCTTGACCACCTGTTGGGCCAGCATGCCCGACGCGTTGTACGAGTTCAGCAGGGTATACGCGCCGCCACCGAGCCGGCTGGTCGCCGGCTGGCATCCCATCAGGGGGCCGCTGCCGAAATCGTCCAGCAGGAACCAGGGGCCCTGCTCAAGGAAGTTGACGGGCACCGGATAGCCGGGCGTGGCGAACATGGCCGTGGCAGTCATGCCGAGGTCGGCGCTGGCACTGTTGGTGACGTTCGCGCCGAACTTGCCGCAAGCGAAAGGACCGGCGTCGGCCCATGCATGCCCGCACAGCGCGAACGCCAGCGCGAAGCAAGCTCCGAATTTCTTTCTCATTTTTCCTTCTCCCTGGATGCCGATGGGCACCTCCACCACTCAAGCAAATTCCAGACCCGCTGCTTCAGTACGTCCCCGGATACGCCCCGCCATCGATCAGCACGTTCTGCCCCGTGATGTAGCTCGCGTGCTGGCTGCACAGGAAAGCGCAGGTGGCGCCGAATTCATCCGGTGTCCCGAACCGGCGCGCGGGGACGGTGGCCTTGCGTGCATCCATCACCGCTTCGACGGGCTTTCCTGTCTTCTGGGCTGCGCCGGACATCGTGGCCTTGAGCCGGTCCGTGTCGAAAGAACCCGGCAGCAGGTTGTTGATGGTGACGTTGGCCGAAGCCAGCTTGCTGGTGCGCGCCACACCGGCGACGAAGCCGGTCAAACCACTTCGCGCGCCATTGGACAGGCCCAGGATGTCGATCGGCGCCTTCACGGAACTCGAAGTGATGTTCACGATGCGGCCGAAACCTCGCGCGGCCATGCCGTCCACCGTCGCCTTGATGAGTTCGATGGGCGTGAGCATGTTGGCGTCCACCGCCTTGATCCAGGCGGCACGGTCCCACTCGCGAAAGTCGCCGGGCGGGGGGCCGCCGGCGTTGGTGACGACGATGTCGTAGTCGGCGCGCTTTTCGAACACTTTGGCGCGGCCCTCGTCCGTGGTGATGTCGGCAGCGACGTGCTGGACGGCGGTATCGGCCGGTCGAGCAGGGTCGGCCAGCAGCTTTTCGACCGCGGCTTCCAGGTCTTGCGCTCCACGCGCGACCATGACAACGTGAACTCCTTCACGGATTAGTGCTTGGGCACACCCAAAACCCAGGCCTTTGCTTGCGCCGCACACCAAAGCCCATTTGCCCGCGATACCCAAATCCATAATAATCAGCCTTTCTTATTGAGAGACCAGCGCTATGCGCAGATCATCGGCCATTTTGCTCGCCTGTTGGGCCCTCGCGCTCACCGCGCACGCGCAAGGCTTCAAGTTTTCCGACCCGTCTCCGGATGCCCAGGCTGAAGCCGCGGCAAAGGCACAGCGGCAGGAAAAGGTGTGGGACCAGCTCGACACGCCATGCCGCAGCCGCGTGAAGAACCGCAAGATCATGGTGCTGATCGGCGAAGAGAAGAACGGCTACGTCACCGCAAGCCAAAGCAGCTTCGGCCGCCACGTCGATGCCATCAACAACCGGCTGAAGGCCCTGGGCCTCAAGACCTACTCCGCCGCGCAGATCAAGTCGCAGGTCGCACAGGAAGAGATCGACGCCTATTTCAAGAATGACCCGGACCGCGCCTTGAGCGCGTCCAAGCGGATGGCCGCGCAATATGTCTTGCGCGGCGTCATCGCCAGCCAGGCGACGCGCAACGCGATCGTCAATGTCAACCAGGTGAACGTGAACATGAACTTCACGCTCACCGATGGAGGCGGGCGACCCGTGGCTTATGCCTCGGCCACCAACGCCAGCTATGCGGGCAGCGACGTGTCCGGCATGGCGCTCACGTTGATCGAAGAGCGTGCCGACGAAGTCGTCGCCAAGCTCTATAGCGACTACTGCCGCAACGCAAGCCGATAGCCGGCGCACCCCCATTACCGTTCAGAGGAAAAGCATCATGACCAACAAGAATTTCCATCGCCGCGCGCTTGCCGCCGCCTTGTGCCTGGCAGGCACCTGCGCCATGGCGCAGCCGGAGTTCGGCAACCCGTCGCCCAACGCCGGCAGGTCCACCTCGCAGCAGGCCAATGCGGCTGCCGACGCCGCCGCCTACAAGGAAGTCGACTACGTCAACAAGGGCAGGCGCGGCCCGGCGCTGGTGGTGATTCCCGGTGAGATCAAGAGCAACAACGCCGGCTTCCTGCAGAAGTTCGGCCCCAACAACATCGCCGACTTCGGCGAGCTCGAGCTGTCGCAGGCCAACTTCGCTGTCCTGGAGCGTGCCAACCTGGGCCACCTGCTCAACGAAATCTCGCTGGCCTACAACCTGGGCGATCCGCAGGCGGCGCGCAAGACCATGCAGATCGGCAAGCTCAAGACCACGCAGTGGGTCGTCAAGTTCGACATCCTGAAAGCCGAGCAGATCGCCGAGAACAAGAAGGGCTTCGACGGCCGCGCCATCGGCGGCCTGGTGGGCATGCTGGGTGGTTCCACGGGGAGCTACGCCGCCGGCCACGTGGTCGGATCGGTGCAGAACCAGGAGACCACGGGCGTGTGGCTGATCGGCATGCGCTACAAGATCATGAACGCCAACACCACCGAGCAGGTGGCGCAGGGCTACAAGGAACTGAAGATGGAAGTCGGCGCCAACGCCAGCAGCGTGATGGGCGTGTCCCAGGGCGCGAAGGGCGGCGTCGGGCTCGACACGATGGTGCAGCGCCTCGTCCAGACCACGGTCTGGGAAATCGACTCCAAGTACAAGTAACAGCGCTGCCCCATGAACAAGCTGGGCAAATATCAGATCAGGCGCATCCTGGGCAAGGGTGCGATGGGCATCGTCTATGAGGGGTTCGACCCCGTCATCGAGCGCACCGTTGCGATCAAGACGATCCTGCCGTCGCAGCTGAACGGCGACGAGGTCGTCAGCGTGATGGCGCGCTTCAAGCGCGAGGCGCAGGCCGCCGGGCGCCTGAACCACCCCGGCATCGTCGCGATCTACGAATACGGCGAGGAAGTCGCCGAGGACATCAGCGACGAGGAAGCGACGATGATGGCCGTCCCCTTGAAGTCCACGCAGCGCGTGGCCTTCATCGCGATGGAATTCGTCAAGGGGCATGAGCTGCGGGATCTCTTCGAGAAGAACGAGCGCTTCGCCATGCCGGAAGTCGCGCGCATCATGACCGAGATGCTCGAAGCGCTGGACCATGCGCACAGCCAGGGCGTGGTGCACCGTGACATGAAGCCGGCCAACCTCATCCTGCTGGAGAACGGCCGCGTCAAGGTGGCGGATTTCGGCATCGCGCGCGTCGAGAAATCGGAACTCACGCAAACCGGCACCGTGATGGGCACGCCCTCGTACATGTCGCCCGAGCAGTTCATGGGCCATCCGGTGGACGGCCGCAGCGACTTGTTCTCGTGCGGCGTCATCCTTTATCAGATGCTCACGGGCGAGAAGCCTTTCACCGGCGAGTCGACCACCACCGTCATGTACAAGGTGCTGCGCGAAGACCCGGTGCCGCCGTCGCAGCTCAATCTCACGCTGCCGCCCGGCCTGGATGCCGTGGTGCAGAAGGCGCTGGCGAAGAACCCGTCCGGGCGCTTCCAGACCGGGCGCGAATTCGCGCAGGCCCTGCAGGCCGCAGTTTCCGGCGAAAGCGAGACGGTGCGCGCCGCCGCGGCCTCGCCATCCGTCGTGCCTCGCGCGGCCAGCGCCCCCATCGCGGCCGCCGCCCCGCAGCGAACGCGCGAAGCCGCGGAGATCCCGGAAATCGTGATCAACGCGCCGACGCCTGCGCGCTCCCGCGCCGCGGGTTTCTGGGCGGCCGGCGCAGCCGCGGTCGTGGCGATCGGTGCCGTGGGTTACCTCGCCTTGGGCCCCGGCAAGCAAGGCGGCACGTCCGTCGCGCAATCGGGCACCGCACCGGCAGCCGCGCCTGCGGCCACGCCCGTGGCCGCGGCGCCCGCCGTCGCAACACCCGTTTCCGCCGCGCCTGCCGAAGCCGGCACGATGGTCATCAGCGCGCTGGGCCTGGCCGATCCGCAGGATGCACGCTTCAAGGGTGACATCGGCGCCGCGCAGCAGGAAGCGCGCAACGACGCCAAGCGCCAGCTCGTCGAAAAGGCCGTGGCCCTGTACGTCGAGAAGTCGTCGCTGGACGGCAATTACAACCTGCTGCAGGCCAAGCTGCTGTCCAACTCCGGCGCATTCATCCGTTCCGTGGTGCAGGAAGGCACGCCCGCCGCCGGCAAGGACGGCCTGGTGGAAATGCAGACGCGCGCCGTGGTGAGCCTGCGCGACGTGCAGAAGTCGCTCAACCAGCTCTCGCGCGAGGAGCGCGTCGACTTCATCCGCAACAAGGGCGATCCGCGCATATCGATCCGCATCGACATCGGCAGCGCCGAGGGTGCCGCGATAGGCCGGGAGCGTTCGCAATTGGCGGAGAACGTGGTCAAGGACCGCATCAAGTCGTTCGGCTTTCGTGTGTGGTCGGGTGAGGGCGACAACCCGAAGGCGGCCAATGCGCAACAGGCGGATTTCGCGATCAAGGGCGAAGTCAAGGTCAAGCAGCTGTCGACACGGCTGCAGGCGTCGGGCCTGACCATCAGCAAGACGGCGCTCACCTCGTGGACGATCAAGGCGATCGACGTGGCCACCGGCGAAGAGGTCTACCTGAGCACGCGCCTGCCCGCCGGTCAGAGCTGGGGCTCCGAAGACCAGGCCCTGGCCGACATCGGCAAGCTGGTGGGCGACGAGTTCTCGCGCAATTTCTTCCTGCAGCACTTCAACTTCCGCACGCAGAAAACCAGCCTCATCGTCACGGGGTTGCCGGAGGGCGGAAGCCCGCTGCTGCTGCGCGAATTGCGCGGCATGCGAGCGGTGCTCGATGCCCAGCAGCTCGCCGAACCGGGCCGCTTCCAGATCCAGCTGTCCGAAGGCAGCGTGACCGACCAGATCCAGGACGCCGTGGTGCGTCCGCTCAACGCGAAGCTGGGGGCGGAATGCTTCTCGCTGGCCGGCACCACCGGCCCGGAAGTGACGGTCGCCTACTCGGCATCCTGCGCCACGCCGCAGATGCGCTCGAAGCTCGAAGGCGGCCCGCCCGCGGGATGGAAGTTCCAGCCGAAGGGCAAGACGGCCTGATCCCTGCGCCTGACGCGCTCAGCGCTCGACGGTCTTGTTCCAGCGGGCGTTCCACGCCGGCCGGTTCTCGTTGATCGAGTCCCAGTCGACGGTGGTCGCCGTCTTCATGTACTCGTTCATCTTGGCGACCAGTGCCGCCGCCTTGCCGCTGGCCTTGGCCTTCGAATTGGACGGAATCTGGTCACCGTGCTCCAGCGCAAACGCCTGCGCTTCGGGCGACAGCAGGTACTGCGCGAGCTTGTGAGCCAGGGCCGGCTCGCTGTTCTTCGCGATCACGCACTCGCCCACCGTGAGCACAGCCGAGCCTTCCTTGGGCTGCACGTACTCCACCGGCAGGCCCTTGTCCTTGAGCACGCCGACGGCGGTGGGCGTGAGCGGGAACATCGCCGCCTCGCCGGTCTGCACCATCTCGGCGATCTTGGCCGAACTGGGGATGTACTCGACCACGTTCGGGCCGATGGTGGTGGGCCAGGCCTTGAAGCCGGGCTCGACGTTCTTGTCGTTGCCGCCCTGGATGCGGTTGAAGATCAGGAAGCCGTGCAGGCCGAACGTCGACGACGAGAGCGACTGGAACACGACCTTGCCCTTGTACTTGGGGTTGGCCAGGTCCATCCAGGAGGTCGGCGCGGGCCAGCCCTTCTCGGCGAACAGCTTGGTGTTGTAGGCCAGGCCGGTCATGCCGACGTTGACGCCGGCGGCCATGTCGCCCTTGAAGCGCGCCGTGGGATACAGGTCGTTCAGCACCGGCGTGGCCTGCATCTTCTCGCACAGGCCCATGCCGATGGCGCGGTACATGATGCCGTCGTCCAGGAACATCACGTGCATCTGCGGGTTGTCTTTGTTGGCCTGTGCCTTGGCCAGAATGTCGGACGAGGTGCCGGGCACCACCACCACCTTGACGTTGTTGGCCTTCTCGAAGGCGCCGAACACGTGCGTCGTGTAGGTCTTCTCCATGGTGCCGCCGTTCATGCCGATGTACAGCGTCTTGGTCTGGGCCAGGACGGGGCCGGCGGCAACGGCGAGCGCGGCTGCAATGAAGGGGAAAAGCGAGGACGGTTTCATGGTGATCTCCTGGGACTTCAAGCAACGGTGGAGGGGACGGGCCCGGCGGTTGCGGCGCGCGGGCTCGTGTCGAAACGGGAAAGGGCGAAGGCGGCGATAGGCGTCTCGGTGCGGCCACCCTGCACGAGGTCGGCCAGCACGGCGCCCACCGCCGGGCCGACCTGGAAGCCGGCGCCGGAGAAGCCGAAGGCGTGGAAGAGGCCGGGCGTCGTCGCGCTGGGGCCGATGACGGGCTGGCGGTCGGGCAGGTAGCCTTCGGTGCCGCTCCACGTCCGGATGATGTGCGCGTGGCGCAGCGCGGGCAGCAGTTCGACGGAGTCACGCATGATGTGGACCAGTCCCTTGCTGTGCACACGCGCGCGCAGGTCGTCCAGCGCGTAGCCGCGGCCGCCGCCGACGACGCAATTGCCGCGTGCCACCTGGCGGGCGTAGATGCCCCCGCCCTCGACGCCCAGGCTCAGGTCCATGAACAGCGGCAGCGGCTCGGTCACGGCCATCTCGGGATGCGCGCAATACATGGGCACCTCTTCGCCGAACTGCGCCGCGATGGTTCCGGCCCAGGCGCCTGCGCAATTGAGCAAGTAGCGCGCGCGCACCTCCAGCGCATTGCCCGAACGCAGCACGAAGGCGGCGCCGTCATGCCCGGCTTCGTCGATGCGGGTGCGCTCGCGCACATCGGCGCCCGCGTGCCGTGCCGCCAAGGCAAAGGCCGGCGACACCAGGCGCGGATTGGCGTGCCCGTCCTGCGGGCACAGCGAGCCGCCGACCGCCGCCTCACCGAGCCAGGGGCTGCGTTCGCGCAAGGCCCGCGCGGGCAGGATCTGCAAGTCCATATCGAAGCCGCGCGTGAGCTCCCGATAGGCTTCCAGCGAGGCCAGGTCGGCTTCGCTGCGCGCGATCTTCAGATGCCCCGAGCGGACGTATTCGCCGTCGGTGCCGATCAATTCGCGCAGGCGCCCCCAGATGCCGTGGGCCCGCTGCGAGAGCGGCAACTGGCCGAGCGGCCGCCCCTGGCGCCGCACGCCGCCGTAGTTGACGCCGCTGGAACGCGAGCCGCACAGATCGCGCTCGAGCAGCACCACCGGCACGCCCATGCGGCGCAAGAACAGCGCGGCCGACGAGCCCACGATGCCGCCGCCGATGATGGCGACTTCGGTAGTGACGCGCTCTTTCATGCGGGGTCTTCCGATAGCGTCGATAGCGCGGCCGCGAACGGCAACGGCTTGATCGGCGCCTGTCCGCGCAAGCGCCCCACCGCTTCCGGCGTTGCCGCACAGGCGTGGGCCAGGATTTCCGCTGCGGCAATGCCGCAGGTGCGGCCCTGGCAGCGGCCCATGCCCACGCGCGTCAGTGCTTTCAGGCGGTTGATCTCGCGCGCGCCGGTGTCCTGCACGCATTGGCGCAGCTCGCCGGCGGTGACTTCCTCGCAGCGGCAGACCACCAGCTCGTCGGGCGCGCTCGCGGCCCAGTCCTGGGGAAAGGGGAACGCACGCTCCAAACCCGCGCGGAACAAGGCCGTGCCGGCCAGCCGCTCTTCCAGCGCCTTGGCGCGCGCCGCATCCACCGGGTGCCCGGTGTCGGCCAGCAGCGCCAGCGCCGCACGCTCGCCGGCCCACTCGGCCGCGTCGGCGCCCATGATGCCGGCGCCGTCGCCTGCCAGGTAGACGCCCGGCACGCTGCTGCGCCCTGCCCCGTCGCGCTCGGGCAGCGCGGCGCGCTGCAGTTCGCTGTAGCTGAAGCGGCAGCCCAGCAAGTCGGCCAATTGCGTTTCCGAGCGCAGCGCATAGCCGAAGCCCACGGCGTCGCACGCGACCTTGTGTTCGCCGCCCGCGTCCTTCCAGACCATGCTCTCGACTTGCCCATCGCCTTCGGCGCGCACCAGTCGCACGCCTTGATGCACCGCGACGCCATGGGCGCGCAGCCAGCCCAGGTAGTACAAGCCCTTGGCGAAGAGTGCGGGCCGGCGCAGCATCGCGGGCGCAGCCGCCGCTTTGTCGCCGAAGCTGGCTGTGTCCAGCACGGCGACCACTTCGGCGCCCGCCTTGGCATATTGATAGGCGACGAGGTACAGCAGCGGGCCTGTGCCCGCGAGCACCACATGCGGGCCGATCACACAGCCCTGGTATTTGAGCGCCACCTGCGCGGCGCCCAACGTGTAGACGCCCGGCAAAGTCCAGCCCCGGAACGGCAGCACGCGGTCGGCCGCACCGGTGGCCACGATCAACTGGCCATAGGACACGCTGCCCAGGCCGCCGCAACTGAGCAAATCAAGGCGCCCTGCCTCGGCGTTCCACACCAGCGTGTCGGGCCGGTAATCGATGCGGTCCAGCACCACGTCCATCGCGGTGTGCAGCGCGTCGGCCCGATCCGCTTCGAAGCCATACAACGCGCGCTTGCTGCGCTCAAAGCCGGCTGGCGGCTGGCGGTAGATCTGGCCGCCCCAGCGCGGCGCCTCGTCGATCACCACCGGGTTCGCGCCGTGGGCCACCAGGGTTTGCGCGGCGCGCACGCCGGCCGGCCCGGCGCCCACGATCACCGGTTGCAGCGGCGTCGTCACGGCAGGCTCCCCGTGCCGCTCACCAGCCGCATACCCGGTTCGATGAAGGTGCCGCAGGCGCGCAGCCGCTCGCCAGATTCGGTGGCGATCCAGCAGTCCTGGCACGCGCCCATCATGCAGAAGCCGGCGCGCGGCGCACCGCTGAATTCGCTGCGGCGCAGCTGCGCCGCATGGGTCAGCACCGCCGTGAGCACGGTGTCGCCCGCCAGCGCGGAGAGCGGCCGGCCGTCGAGCACGAAGGCGATCGGCTGGCGGCCGGCTTCGGCCACGCGCTTCAAAAGGGCCATGGGGTTGCCTGCGTGGATGGCGGGTTCATCGGTGTCCCACCAGGATCTTGTCGAGGCCGTAGATGCGGTCCAGCACCAGCATCGCGGCGGCCGTGAGCGCGACCATCAGCGCCGACACCGCCGCCATCAGCGGGTCGATCGACTCGGTCGCGTACATGTACATGCGCACCGGCAGCGTGACGGTGGACGGTGCGGTGACGAAGATCGACATGGTCACTTCGTCGAAGCTGTTGATGAAAGCCAGCAGCCAGCCGCCGGTGACGCCCGGAAGGATCATCGGCAGCGTGATGCGTCGGAACACCGTGGCCTGGCTCGCGCCCAGCGACAGCGCCGCCTGCTCGGCGCTGCGGTCCGTGCCCTCGACCGCCGCCAACACCAGGCGCAGCACGTACGGCGTGATGATGACGACGTGCGCGAGCACCAGCCAAGAGAAGCTGCCGGTCGCGCCGATCAACGAGAAGGTGCGCAGCAGCGCGACGCCCAGCACCAGGTGCGGAATGATCAGCGGAGACAGGAACAGGCCGTTCAGCACATCGCGGCCCGGGAAGTTGTGGCGCGCGATGGCGAGCCCGGCCGGCACCGCGATGGCCGTGGCCAGCGTGGCGGCGAGAAATGCCAGGGCCAGGCTGTTCTTGAAGGACTGCACGAAGTCCGAGTGCGCGAACACCGCCTTGAACCAGCGCAACGAAAACTCCGTGGTCGGAATGGTCAGCGTGTTGTGGGGCGTGAAGGCCACCACGCAGACGATCACGAGCGGCGCCAGCATGAAAGCGATGACCAGTGCGTTGAAGGTGAGCGCGATGGGGCCGTTCTTCGACATGGCGCTACCCCATGGCCTTCTTGTAAGAGCGCTCGAGCACCCGGTTGTAGCTGAGCATCAGCACCAGGTTGGCCAGCAGCAGCGTGAGCGCGATGGCGGCGCCCAGCGGCCAATTGAGTTCATGCAGATACTCGTCGTACACCACCGTCGCCACCATCTTCAGGCGCCGCCCGCCCAGGAGGCCGGGAATGGCGAACGCGCTCGCGCTCAGGCCGAACACGATCAGGCTGCCGGACAACACACCGGGCAGCACCTGCGGAAAGATCACCCGGCGCAAGGTGGTGAAGTGCGAGGCTTGCAGCGAGAGCGCCGCGTCCTCGACGCCGGGGTCGAGCTTTTGCAGCGAGGTCCAGACCGGGATCACCATGAAGGGCAGCATCACGTGCACCAGCGCGATGACGACCGCGGCTTCGGTGTAGAGGATCTTCATCGCCGGCAGGCCCAGCGCGCGCATCGCCTGGTTGACCACGCCCTCGGGCCCGAGCAGCATGCTCCAGCCGAAGGCGCGCACCACCACCGACACCAGCAGCGGCGCCAGCACCACCAGCAGCAATATCGAGCGCCAGGGATTGCGCATGCGGCTGAGCACGTAGGCCTCGGGCGCGCCGACCATCACGCAGATCAAGGTCGTCAGCGCCGAGATCCAGAAGGTGCGCCAGAAGATGCCGTGGTAATAGTCGTCCGTCAGCACCGCCGCGTAGTGCGCGAGCGTGAAGCTGTTCTTCACGCCGGTGGCGTGGTCGAACACCTGGAACGAGAGCACGGCCGTCAGCGCCAGCGGCACCAGCAGCAGGCAGGCGAACAGCACCAGCGCCGGGCCCGACAGCAGCCACGGCACATGCGCTGTGGTGCGCGGCGTGGCGACGGGCAGTTCCACGGCGGCGACGGCCGCAGTGTTCATGCGAGGGCCTCTACGGGCGAGGCGCCCGGCAACAGGCGCACCTGCTGTGCGGCCCAATCGAGCCCGGTCGCCGCGCCTTCCTCGGCCGGTGCGCTGCCGTCGTTCGGGCACACCACGATCAGCTCACCGCAGGCCGTGTCGACCTGGTAGAGCCATTGGCTGCCCAGGAAGAATCGTTCGCGCACCGTACCGGCGAGACAGCCCTGGCCCACCGGCGCGAGGCGGATTTTTTCCGGCCGCAAGCTGAGCACCACGGTATCGCCCGCCGACATGCCCGGCGCCTCGACGTCGACCGATACCGCGCCGCCCAGGTCGACGCTGGCCCTGTCGCCGCCGGACGTGACGCGCCCTTCCAGCAAGTTGGCCTTGCCGACGAAGCTGGAGATGAAGCGCGTCTGCGGGTGTTCGTACAGGCGATGCGGCGCGTCGATCTGCGTCACCCGGCCGGCCTCCATCACCACCACGCGGTCGCTGATCGACATCGCCTCGGTCTGGTCGTGCGTGACCATCACGGTGGTGGTGCCGACCTTGCGCTGGATCTGGCGCAGCTCGAACTGCATCTCTTCGCGTAGCTTGGCGTCCAGGTTGGACAGCGGCTCGTCCAGCAGCAGCACCGGCGGTTCGATCACCAGGGCGCGGGCCAGCGCCACGCGCTGGCGCTGGCCGCCCGAGAGTTCGCGCGGGTAACGCGCGGCATGCGCTTCGAGGTGCACGAGCGCCAGCGCCGCCTTCACTCGCTCGGCCCGCTCCGCCTTGGAGATGCGCCGCATCTCCAGGCCGAAACTCACGTTGTCGTACACCGTCATGTGCGGAAACAGCGCGTAGCTCTGGAACACGATGCCCAGGCCACGGCTGTTCGGCTTGGCGTGCGTGATGTCGCGGCCATCGAGCGTGATGCGGCCGGCGCTGACGTCGGCGAAGCCCGCGATCATCTGCAGCGTGGTGGTCTTGCCGCAGCCCGAGGGCCCGAGCAGCGAGACGAACTCGCCCTTGTCCACCGACAGGTTCATGTCGATCACGGCGCGCGTGGCGCCGTACGACTTGCTCACGTTCGCGAGGGTCAGGAAAGACATGGGGACATCCTCTGTTGATCAGGGGCCGATGCATTCCATGCTAGGACAGGCGCCGGAATCCCGTCAACTGGTTATTCCGATTGGAGAGATGTTTGTTTGATTTATTCCAATATACGGAATACTCTTCTTTTATTTTCTCCATCAATTCCGACAGGCGACGATATGACTGAAGAAGCCGGCAGCTCATCCAGCAGCATCCAGCGCGCTTTCGCGGTGGTACGGGCCTTGGCCGCGGCGCCCGCGGGCGGCGGGCGCGTGACGCATATCGCCAAGGCCACCGGACTCACGCAGGCCACCACCCATCGCCTGCTGCAAAGCCTGGTAGCCGAGCGCATCGCGGAACAGGACGCGTCGTCCAAGCTGTATCGCCTGAGCCTCGACTTCTTCGCGCTGGCCGCGCAGGCGGGCAACACCATGGACCTGCGCTCGCTGTGCCGGCCTTCGCTGCTGCGCCTGTGCGCAAGCCTGGGCGACACGATCTTCCTCTTGGTGCGCAGCGGCTTCGACGCGATGTGCCTGGACCGAAGCGAAGGGCCGTTCCCCATCCGCTCCTTCACCGGCGACATCGGCGGCCGCGTGCCGCTGGGCATCGGGCAGGGCAGCATGGCCATCCTGGCCTTCCTGCCGGAAGCCGAGCGCGAGGAAGTGATCCGCTACAACCTGCCGCGCGTGCGCGACATGGGTGTGCTGGACGAGGTCTATTTGCGCACCGAGATCGCCAAGGTGCGCGAAGCCGGCTACGCGGCGCACAACACGGGTTTGCTGGAAGGCATGGCCGGCGCGGCCGTGCCGCTGCTGGACCGCGAAGGCCGCGCCGTCGCGGCCCTGAGCGTGGGCACGATCTCGGCGCGCCTGAGCCCCGACCGCCTGCCCACGGTGATTGAACTGCTCAAGCGCGAAGCCGTCGCCATTGGCGCGCAGATCAATCCTTTCGACGTGACGTTGCGCCGGCCCGCGCAGGGGCTCGCGCGAGCGGCTTGACGGTGGATTGCGGACCGAGTCCGCAATGACGACTCAGCTACCGCCCGGCGCGGCTGAACACGAAGATCCCCGCAATCACCAACACAGTGCCGGCCGCGATCCACGCGGTGAAGGGCTCGCCCAGAATCAGCACACCCATCAGGATGGTGGACATCGGTCCCACCATCCCGGTCTGCGCCGACAGCGACGGGCCGATGCGCTCGATCGCCATCATCACCAGCAACACCGGCACCGCGGTGCACAGCGTGGCGTTGAGGACGGACAGCCAGATCACCTGCGGCGCGACTTCGGCCGCGGCGCTCATGGGCCGCAGCAGCACGAACTGCAGCAGGCAGCACAGGCAGGCCACGGTCGTGGCCAGGCCCACCAAGCGGAGCGACCCCAGCCGCTGCACCATCTGCCCGCTGTAGACCAGGTACACCGCGTAGCTCACCGCGCTGCCGAACACCAGCAGCGCGCCCAGCGCCGCATTGGTGCCTGCCAGCTGGACTTCATGGCCGAACACCAGCAGCACGCCGCAATAGCTGATCGCCATGCCCGCGATCTGCAGCGCGCCGAACTTTTTGCGGTACAGCACCCAGGCCAGCAGCATGACCAGTGTCGGATTCAGGTACAGGATCAGGCGCTCGAGCGAGGCGCTGATGTACTGCAGCCCGGCGAAGTCGAGGAAGCTGGAAAGGTAGTAACCGCTGATGCCAAGGCCCGTCACACCCAGCCAGTCGCGGGCCGAGAGCGGCGGCTTGCCGCGGCTGGCCCACCACGCCATCAGGGCGAAGATCGGCAGCGCGAACAGCATGCGGTACATGATCAGCGTCACCGCATCGACGCCGTAACGGTACGCCAGCTTGACGATGATTGCCTTGCCGCTGAACGCAATCGAGCCGGCCAGCGCCAGGGCCAAGCCCGGCAGCAAGCCGCTGTCGCGTGCTCCGCTCAATCGCTGAACACCTTGGAGTGCAGCCGCCGCAGCGACCACCACACTGCCAGCGCGACGACCGGGATCGCAGTGGCGGCCGTGCTCTCCGCGCTCCAGGGCCAGCCGACCCCATGAGCTCCCTTGGCCAGGTAGCTCACCAGGCCCACGATGTAGTAGGTGATCGCCGCGACAGACAGCCCTTCGACCGTGGCCTGGAGTTTGAGCTGCAGGCCCTGCCGCGTGTTCATCGTGGCGAGCAGTGCCTGGCTGCTTTGCTGCTGCTCGATCTCCACCCGCGTGCGCAGCAAATTGCTGATGCGCGAAACGCGCTGCGACAGCGCGTCCTGCCGCCGCGTCGCCCACTCGCAGGTGGCGCGCGCGGGCGACAGGCGCCGCTCCATGAATTCACCGATCGTCTGCAGCCCGGCGAGGCGCGCCTCGGAGATGTCGGCGATGCGCCGGTCGACCAGCTCGAAGTATGCGGAACTCGCCGAGAAGCGCGAGTGCGTGGTTGCGTACTGGCTCTCCACCTGGCCGGCCAGCTTGGTCAGGCGATCGAGCAGCTGCGGCTCTTCGTCGCGCCCGGCAACACGGATCGCGCCCGCCAGCTCGGCGAGTTCGCGCTCGGCGTAAGCCAGTTCGGCGGATGCCTCGCGCGCGGCCGGCAAGCCCAGCAGCGCCGCCATGCGGTACGTGTCGATTTCGAGCAGGCGCTGCACCAGTCGGCCCAGCCGCCGGGGCGCGATGCTGCCGGCCAGCAGCACCATCCGCGAAAAGCCATCGGCATGGATGGCGAAGTCGGTGTAGACCTCGCCATGGCCATCGGCCACCGTGGAGGCGACCAGCGTGTCTTCGTTGAGCACATGCTTCACCAGCGAGGTACTGCCGAAACCCTGTGTCGGCAGCACCCACAGGTGCAGGCTGGCCAGGCACTGGCCCGGCAGGCCGTCCAGCCAGGCTTGCGGCACGGCTTCGATGGCGGCGCCCGGCTCGCGCTCGCCGAAGCCCTCAGCGTCGAACGCGCGCGAGAACGTCCAGGTCACGAATTCGGTGTGCAGCTCCCAGCGGATGCGAAATGGCCCCACATCCATGCGAATGTGGGTGGATTGCGCGTCGGGCTGGGGCAGGTGATGGTCGCGCAGCAGCGTGGCGATGTGCGCGCGGCTGGCCTCGCGCGCCTGCGCATCGCCCACCATCACGATGTGCGAGATCGCGAGCGGCGCCGTCATGGCCTCCGGCGGGCGGGCGTGGATTTCGTTGTGCAGCGCGATGCGCTGCGGGTGGCTATTTTTCAGCTGCATTCTTCCCTCGAACGGGGATTGTCGCCCACAGAAGTTACGACCTCGCCTCGAAAAGCGAAACGGCGCCAGTAGGCGCCGTTTCTGTTCGTGGGCCACCGCGGAACCGGCTTCGCCGGGCCGCTGGTGGCGCCCCCTTGAGGGGGAGAGGGCGAAGCCCGAGGGGGCATCGGCCGCAGGCCGCTTCGGGGGGAGCTATTAATCTGCTTCGACGAACGCTTCTTCGCGTTTTGCTTTGATGGAGGGCAAAGCCACGATGATCACCAGCAGCAGGGCCGCGGCCAGCAGGCCGGCGGACAGCGGACGCGTCACGAACACGCTCCAGTCGCCGCGCGACAGCAGCAGCGCGCGCCGCAGGTTTTCTTCCATCATCGGGCCCAAAATGAAGCCCAGCAGCAGCGGCGCGGGCTCGGCACCCAGCTTGATGAACATGTAGCCGATGATGCCGAACAGCGCCACCATCCAGATGTCCCAGGTGTTGTTGTTGGTGGAATAGACACCGATGGCGCAGAACAGCACGATGGCCGGGAAGAGCCAGCGGTAGGGCACCGTGAGCAGCTTGATCCACATGCCGATCAGCGGCAGGTTCAGGATGATCAGCATCGCGTTGCCGAGCCACATCGAGGCGATCAGGCCCCAGAACAGCTGCGGGTTGCTGGTCATCACCTGCGGGCCTGGCTGGATGTTGTGGATGGTCATCGCGCCGACCATCAGCGCCATCACGGCGTTGGGCGGGATGCCCAGCGTCAGCAGCGGGATGAACGAAGTCTGCGAGCCGGCGTTGTTGGCCGATTCGGGCGCGGCAACACCGCGGATGTTGCCCTTGCCGAACGGCACTTCACCGGGGCGCAGCTTGGTCTTCTTCTCGATCGTGTAGGCCGCGAACGCCGAGAGCAACGCGCCGCCACCCGGCAGGATACCCAGGGCCGAGCCGAGGGCAGTGCCGCGCAGGATCGCCGGGATCATGTTGCGGAAGTCTTCCTTGGTCGGGAACAGACCGGTCACCTTGGCCGTGAAGACTTCGCGCTCGTCGGCGTGCTTGCCCAGGTTGCTGATGATTTCGCCGTAGCCGAACACGCCCATCGCGATCACGATGAAGCCGATGCCGTCGGTGAGTTCCGGGATGTCGAACGAGTAGCGGGCAACACCGGAATTCACGTCGGTACCCACCAGCCCGAGCAGCAGGCCCAGCACGATCATGCCGATCGCCTTGATGAGCGAGCCGGAGGCCAGCACCACCGCGCCGATCAGGCCCAGCACCATCAGCGAGAAGTACTCGGCGGGGCCGAACTTGAACGCCACTTCGGTCAGCGGGGCCGCGAAGGCGGCCAGGATCAACGTGCCGACGCAGCCGGCGAAGAACGAACCCATGCCGGCCGCCGCGAGCGCAGGCCCGGCTCGCCCTCGCCGCGCCATCTGGTAGCCGTCGATCACGGTCACCACCGAGGACGATTCTCCCGGCAGGTTGACCAGGATGGCCGTGGTCGAGCCGCCGTACTGGGCGCCGTAGTAGATGCCCGCCAGCATGATCAGCGCGGACACGGGCGGCAGCGCGTAGGTGGCCGGCAGCAGCATGGCGATGGTGGCGACCGGGCCGACGCCGGGCAGCACGCCGATCAGCGTGCCGAGCAGGCAGCCGATGAAGCAATAGAGCAGGTTGATCGGCGTGAAGGCCACGCTGAAACCGAGCGAGAGGTTGGTGATCAGGTCCATGGATGTTTCTTCTTGGTGTTCAGCCGACGATGAAGCTCGGCCAGACCGGGAACTGCAGGTTCAACAGCTTGATGAAAGCCAGGTAGCTGCCGATGGCCAGGATGGTGGCAAGCACCACGACCTCTTTCCACTTGAACTCGTCGCCGGCCCGCGCGGCGATGAACACCAGGGCGTAGATCGCGACGATGAGACCGAATGCGGGGATGCCGAAGCGGGGTATGCCGGCCAGCAGGATGCCGAACACGACGTTCGCGCCGATGATGAAACCGAGTGGCCGCCAGGCGAAGCTGCCGATCGGCTCGCCGTCTTCGGTCTCGACCACCATCGATTCGAACAGCGTGAACGCTCCGATGCCTGCCAGCAGGATCCCCAGTACCAAGGGGAAATAACCGGGACCCATGCGGGCGCCCTCGCCTATGGTGTAGTTGATCCAGGCGCCCAGTGCGAAGCCGATGCCGACCACCAGGAACATGAGGCCCGAGAAGAAGTCCTTCTGGCTCTTGATTTTCACGTGTTGTCTCCTCACGAAATGATTTCGGATGGCGCCCATTGTGGGCGCAATAACCCGCTTCCCCGATGTGGGTTTCACCTACGGTTACAACCTGTACCCGACGGGGTCGCGATCAGCCCTGGTCAAGGGGCGGCGTCGCAGTGAGGACTTCCTCCACCGTGGTCAGCCCCTCGGCCACGCGCAAGGCGCCGGCCAGCCGCAGCGGCCGCATCCCATCGGCCACGGCCTGCCGGCGCAGGGCGTCGATCGAAGGCGCCTGCACCAGCTTTTCCTTGAATCCATCGCTCACGGTGAGCAGTTCATAGAGGCCCATGCGGCCCATGAAGCCGGTCATGCGGCAGTCCACACAACCCACCGGGCGGTACGGCTTGAAGCCGCCACTGATCTTCCAGGGCTTCACGGTGGCGTCGAGGGCCTCGCGCGAAGCGCCGTCGTCCGGCACCCGGCATTGCTTGCAGAGCGTGCGCACCAGGCGCTGCGCCAGCACGCCGAGCATGGTCGCGTTGATGAGGTAGGCCGGCACGCCCAGCTCCATCAGCCGGGTGATGGCCGAAGGTGCGTCGTTGGTGTGCAGCGTGGAGAAGACGAGGTGGCCGGTCAGCGCCGCCTGCACCGCCATTTCGGCGGTGGCGAGGTCGCGGATTTCGCCGACCATGATGATGTCCGGGTCCTGCCGCATCAGCGCGCGCAGCCCCTCGGTAAAGCCGAAGTCGAGCTGGGTCTGCACCTGGGTCTGGTTGAAGGACGGCTCGATCATCTCGATCGGGTCCTCCACCGTGCTCACGTTCACTTCTTCGGTGGCGATGCGCTTGAGGGTCGAATACAGCGTGGTGGTTTTTCCCGAGCCGGTCGGACCGGTGACCAGGATGATGCCGTGCGGGCGCTTGACCAGCGCTTCCCAGCGATCGGCGTCGTGCTGCGAGAAGCCCAGCGCGTCCAGGTCTTTCACCGCGGTGTCGGGGTCGAAGATGCGCATCACCATCTTCTCGCCGAAGGCCGTCGGCAGTGTCGACAGCCGCATCTCGATCTCGTCGCCGCGCTGGTTGCGCGTCTTGATGCGCCCGTCTTGCGGCCGCCGCTTTTCGACCACGTCCATGCGCCCGAGCAGCTTGATGCGCGCCGTCATCGCGTTCAGCACGCCCATCGGCATCTGGTAGACCGGGTGCAGGATGCCGTCGATGCGAAAGCGGATCACGCCCTGCTCGCGGCGCGGTTCCAGGTGGATGTCGCTGGCGCGCTGGTCGAAGGCATAGTTCCAGAGCCAGTCCACCACCTGCACCACGCCCTGGTCGTTGGCGTCCAGCTGCTTGTTGGATTTGTTGAGCTCTACCAGCTGTTCGAAGCTGGCCGCGCCGGAGTTGCCACCGGCCTTCAGCGCCGCCCGCACCGACTTGGCCAGCGCGAAGAATTCGGCTGTGTAGCGGTGGATGTCACCCGGGTTCGCGACGACGCGCCGCACGCTGCGGCGCGCCTGGCGCTCGACTTCCGCCACCCAGTCGGTGACGAAGGGCTCGGCCGTGGCGACCACCACTTCGGTGGGCGTCACCTGCACCGGCAGCACGCGATGGCGCTCGGCATACACGGCGCTCATGGTGTCGGCCACCTTGCCCACATCGACCTTGAGCGGGTCGATCCGCAGGTAGTCCAGGCCGGCGCGCCCCGCGAGCCACTGGGTCAGCGTCTCGACATCCAGCGGCTTGCCGTCGCTGGCGCGGGCCATCGCCACCGCCGCCAGACGCACCAGCGGATGCTGCGCGCTCTCGGCCTGGGAGCAGCGCGCGATGGTGCGGCGCGCTTCCTCGTCGGAAATCACTCCGTCTTCGCTCAGCCACTCCACCAGCCGGCGCCAGTCGACGGGGCCCTGGTGGGGTGTCTTGGCGAGGGACTTGGGCTTGGCGACAGCGGTCATGTAGAAGATTCAGTCAGCGGGTTTGAACACCCGCAGCCACTTGCGTGCCGGCAGGCCCCAGCGAGTTTCGATGGTTTCGGCGCGCTCGGCAAGCACGGCCCGGGTCGGGTGTTGCGGCTCGCGTAGCGCCAGCACGATGGTGTTGCCTTCGCGCGTGGGCTTGAACGCCCAGACCGCATCGGCGCCGAACGCGCCCCGGATCTTTTCCAGGCTCTGGCTGAAGCTGGACGAGCGCCCGAACAGGTTCACCGTCATGCAGCCGTCTTCCGTCAGCAAGCGGCGGCAGTCGGCGTAGAACTCCTGGCTGTCCAACACCGGCGCCGCGGCCTCGTGGTCGTACAGGTCCACCTGCAGCGCATCGACCTGGCCGCGCCAGTGCTCGTGCGCCGCGACTTCGGCCGCATCACCCAGCACCACCGACAGCCGCGCGTCGTCGGCCGGCAGCTTGAACCACAGGCGGCAGGCCGCGACCACCTGCGGGTTGAGCTCGATCGCGGTCGTCTTCATCCGCAGCCGCTTGTGGCAGAACTTGGTCAGCGCCGCGGAACCCAGGCCCAACTGCATCGCGTGCCGCTTGGCCACCAGGGACGGCTCGACGAACAGCAGCCACGCCATCATGCGCTGCACGTATTCCAGCTGGATGTCGAACGGCTTGTCCAGCCACATCGACCCCTGCACCCATTCGGTGCCGAGGTGCAGGTAGCGGATGTCGCCGTAGTCGGAGAAATTGACCTCGGGGAGTTCGGGTTGGCTTTGTTTCACTGGCCGGGATTATCCCCATTACGAAAATGACAAATGACGCCGGCTGCGCCGAGCATGACAAATGACAAAATGCCGCAGCCATTTGTCATTGAGCGCAGCGAAGGTCATTTGTCATGGACACACAAGCAATCTGGAATTTCCTCGGCACGCAGGGCGTCGACTTCGGCCTCAAGGTGCTGGGCGCCATCGCGGTCTGGATCGTCGGGCGCTGGCTGATCGGCTGGATGCGCCGCGGCGCACACGCCGCGCTCCAGCGCGGCCGCCGCATCGACGAGACGCTGGCGCGCTACCTCAGCTCGGCGCTGGCGGTGGCGCTGAACGTGCTGCTGATCCTGGCCGTGCTCGACGTGTTCGGCGTCAAGACGACGTCATTCGCGGCGCTGCTGGCGGGTGCGGGCCTCGCCATCGGCACGGCCTGGGGCGGGCTGCTGACCCACTTCGCCGCCGGCATCTTTCTGCAGGTGCTGCGACCGTACAAGGTGGGGGACCACGTGGTCATCGGCGGGGTCAACGGCAGGGTGACCGAGCTCGGCCTGTTCGGCACGACGCTGGTGACCGGCGACAGTGTCACGGCCCTGGTCGGCAACAACAAGGTGCTCTCCGACACCATCCAGAACTTCAGCAGCCTGCCCGCGCGGCGCGTCGACACCACCGCCAAGATCGCCAACGGCGTGGACGTGCATGACGCGATCAGCAAGCTGCGCGACGCCGTGGCGAAGATCCCGAACGTCGCCAAGGACCCGAAGCCCGACATCGAGATCCTGCAGTTCACGCCCGAGGGCCCGCTGCTGGCCGTGCGGCCCTACACGCACACCGACCACTACTGGCAGGTCTATTTCGACACCCACCGGGCGGTCGTCGACACTTTCGGCCAGTGCGGCTATCCGGTGCCGGAAACGCCGACGGTTCAGCGAGCGGCGCCGGTCACGCCGTAGTCCGGCGCGAGCAGGGCCGCCAGCTTTGGCAGTGCCGCAACGGCATTGCGGTTCGTCGCTTCGGCCAGCGCGTCCGTGCTGATGCCGCGCAATCCGGCCAGCACCTGGGCGATGCGCGGCAATTCGCCTGGCTCGTTGCGGCCCTGCGGCTCACCCGCCGCGCGCTGCTCGGCCGTGCGGTACAGCCAGTGGGGCGGAATGTCCGGCGAGTCGGTCTCGAGCACGATCGCATCCAGCGGCAGTTCCGCGGCCAGCCGCCGGATCTGCAATGACCGTTCATACGTCACCGTGCCGCCGAACCCCAGCTTGAACCCCAGCTTCACGAATTCCTTCGCCTGCTGCGTGCTGCCGTTGAACGCATGGGCGATTCCTGTCACCCCGGTGCGGCGCAACTGCTTGAGCAACTGGTCGGCCGACCGCCGCACGTGCAACAGCACCGGGAGCCCATGGCGGCGCGCCAGAGCCAGTTGCCGCGCGTAAAAAAGTTCCTGCTTCTGCCCATCCAGGCCCGGCACGAAATAGTCCAAACCGATCTCACCCAGGGCGACCAGGCGTGGGTCGCTTGCGGCGTCAGCCAGGGCTCGGTCGAGTCGGTCCAGGTCGTCCTCGGCGGCGGGGCCGGTGCACAGCGGGTGAATGCCCAAGGCAAAGCTGTCGCCGTGACGATGGGCCAGCTCGCGCACCGCCGCGAAATTGGAGGGCGCTACTGCCGGCAGCACGCAATGGCGGACGCCAGCGGCAGCCGCTCGCGCGCGGACAGCATCGACGTCGACTGAAAGTTCCGCGGCGTCGAGGTGGCAATGTGTATCAATCCACGCGGGCATCGCCCGATGATGCCCGAACGGGCCACGCAGGGCGCGTTCCCGTGCATCGCGGGACAAACCGTGATACCGTGTGTTTTCGCTCTCCAGTTCTCTTCGCTTTCCGCAGTTTCGACAGGTGAAAGAATGCGCAGGCCAGCCCTTTACAGCTCCAGCCGCTCGGGCCGTTCGGGACCCGACACTTCCCCAACAGCAGTGCCTGCGCCTGAGCCTGTCCCGAACGCGCCCAGTCCCACTTCCTCTTCCCGCTTTTCGAGCACCCGGCTCTTGTGGGTGGCGATCCTGCTCCTGGCCGTTGCGCTCGCCTTGAGCGTCGGCCACGGCATGCGCAACGGCCAGCGCAAGCTGACGCAGGAAGACATCAACGCGGCCGTTCTCAAGACGCTTGAAACACAGGTGCTGCCCAGCGAATACGCCAAGGCTTATGAGAATGTGCTGCCTTCCGTGGTGCGCGTGGTGAGCTACGTGAAGAAGAGCCGGCTGAAGGATGAAGCGGCCGCCGGCAAGCCCCGCGCCGGCAGCGTCAAGCCCAAGCCCCTGGGCCCCGCGACCAGTGGGGCGCCTCCAGCTGACGATGAAGAAGTCGAGCAGGGCGTCGGCACCGGCGTGGTCATCATCGACAAGGGCATCATCCTGACCAACCTGCACGTGGTGTCGGGCGCGGACCGCATCAAGGTCATCTTCGCGGACGGGCTGGAGTCCGAGGCCACGATCACCGGCGCGCAACCCGAGAACGACCTGGCCGTCCTGCAGGCCAAACGAATCCCCGACGACATGATCGCCGCCACCATGCGCTCGACCGCCGACCTGCGGCCCGGCGACAAGGTACTGGCGGTGGGCTTCCCGTTCGGCATCGGTCCTTCGGCTTCCGGCGGCGTGGTGTCGGGCCTGAAACGCGCGTTCCGCTCGCCGGAAGGCAAGCAGGAGATGAACAACCTCATCCAGTTCGACGCCGCGGCCAACCCAGGCAACTCCGGCGGGCCGCTGGTGACGATGGACGGCGAGGTGGTCGGCATCGTCACCGCCATCCTGAACCCGACGCCGGCGCGCACCTTCCTGGGCATCGGTTTCGCGGTGCCGATCGAAAACGCCGCCCAGGCCGCCGGCCTGCCGCCGTTCTGACTCCACCCTTTCCACACCAAGGCCCACGCACCCATGGAACCCACCACCCGCCAGGACTCCGCCACCGCCCAGCTGATGGAACAGATCCTCTACGAGGTGAAGCGGGTCGTCGTCGGCCAGGACCGCTTCCTCGAGCGGGTGATGGTGGCCATGCTCGCGCAAGGCCACCTGCTGGTCGAAGGCGTGCCGGGCCTGGCCAAGACGCTGACGGTAAAGACGCTCGCCAACACCGTGCACGGGCAGTTCAAGCGCATCCAGTTCACCCCCGACCTGGTGCCGGCCGACCTGGTGGGCACCCGCATCTACAACCAGAAGACCGGCGAGTTCAGCACCGCGCTGGGCCCGGTGTTCACCAACTTGCTGCTGGCCGACGAAATCAACCGCGCGCCGGCCAAGGTGCAGAGCGCGCTGCTGGAGGTGATGCAGGAACGGCAGGTGACCATCGCCGGCGAAACGCACAAGGTGCCCAGCCCTTTCCTGGTGATGGCCACGCAGAACCCCATTGAAACCGAAGGCACCTATCCGCTGCCCGAGGCGCAGGTGGACCGCTTCATGATGAAGGTGCTGGTCGACTATCCCACCGACGAGGAAGAGTTCGTCATCGTCGAACGTGTCACCGGCCCGGCGGTTCAAGTCTCCGCGGTTGCGACCACCGAACAGCTGGCCGACCTGCAAGCCGAGTGCCGCCGCGTCTACGTCGACCCGTCGCTGGTGCAGTACGCGGTGCGGCTGGTGTCGGCCACGCGCACGCCGGAAAAGCACGGCCTGAAGGACCTCGGCAAGTACATCACCTTCGGCGCCAGCCCGCGCGCCACGATCAACCTTGTCGAAGGCGCGCGCGCGCTCGCCATGCTGCGCGGCCGCACCTACGCGCTGCCGGAGGACATGACCGACCTGGTGCCCGACGTGCTGCGCCACCGGTTGGTGCTGTCGTACGAGGCGCTGTCTGAAGGGCTCACGGCCGACGCACTGGTCGCAAAGATCATGGCCAAGATTCCGTCCCCACCGAAGCCGCTCGAACATGAAAAACTGGTGGCCTAGCAAGACGCCCCCCGAAGCGCCTTCGGCGCCTCCCCCCACTGGGGGGCGCCACCAGCGGCCCGGCGAAGCCGGTTCCGCGGTGGCCCGGAAGGAGACCGCCGAGCATGTGTTGCGGCGCCTGGAGTGGACCGTCATCCGCCGCCTTGACGGCTTGCTGCAGGGAGACTACCGCACGCTGATGCGTGGCTCCGGACTCGACCTCGCCGACCTGCGCGAATACCAGCATCACGACGACGTGCGCCACATCGACTGGAACGTCACGGCCCGGCTGCAGATCCCGCATGTGCGCGTCTTCACCGAAGACCGGGAGATGGCGGCCTGGTTCCTGCTGGACCTGAGCCCATCGGTCGATTTCGGCTCGGGTGAACAGCGCAAGCGCAACGTGTCGGCGGAATTCGTCGCCGTGCTCGCGCGCATGCTCACGCGCCACGGCAACCGCGTCGGCGCGCTGCTCTACGGCTCGGGCGTGGACACCATGATCCCCACGCGCGGCGGGCGCCGGCATGTATTGCACTTGTTGCACAGCATGCAGGAGCGGCCGGCATCCGTCGAGTCCGGCACGACCAAGCTGCGCGACCTGCTCGAGTCGGCGGCCGGGCTCATCAAGCGCCGCTCGACGATCTTCGTGGTGTCCGACTTCATCAGCGAGCCGGGTTGGGAAAAACCCCTGGGCCTGCTGGCCCAGCGCCACGAAGTGGTCGCGGTTCGGTTGCTCGACCCGCTGGAGCTGGAGCTGCCCGACCTGGGCCTGCTGACCATCCGCGATGCCGAAACCGGCGAGCAATTGCTCGTCGACACGCACGACGCCGGGTTTCGCAAACGCTTCGCCAGCATCGCCGCGCAGCGCGAGGCCGAGCTGCGGCAGGGCTTCATGCGCGCGAACGTCGACGCGTTGGAACTCTCCACGGACGGCGACCTCGTCGATGCGGTGGTGCGCTTCGCCGAAATGCGCAAGCGCCGCATTCGCATGGCGTCGGGCAGCATGCCGGCGCACCTCCGGCGGGCGGCCTGAACAAACAAGAGGAGACACGAATGAACTTCCTCTGGCCCGAATTCCTCTGGTTGCTGCTGGCACTGCCGGTGCTGGTGCTGATCTACGCCTGGCTGTTGCGGCGCAAGAGAAAGATGGCGCTGCGCTACGCCTCGCTGTCCATCGTGAAGGAAGCGATGGGGGCGGGCCAGACGGTGCGCCGCCACATCCCGCCGGCCCTGTTCCTGCTGGCCATGGCGGCGATGCTGCTGGCAGCGGCGAGGCCGGTGGCCGTCGTCACGCTGCCTTCGAACCAGCAGACCATCATCCTCGCCATGGACGTGTCGGGCAGCATGCGCGCCACCGACGTGCTGCCCAACCGGCTGGTCGCGGCGCAGAACGCCGCCAAGGCCTTCATCCACGAGTTGCCGCGCAACGTCAAGGTGGGCATCGTTGCATTCGCCGGTTCGGCCCAGGTTGCGCAGCTCCCGACCATCAATCGCGAAGACCTGGTCACGGCCATCGACCGCTTCCAATTGCAGCGCGCCACCGCCACGGGCAATGCCATCGTGATCTCGCTGGCCACGCTGTTCCCCGACGCCGGCATCGAGCTGGCGTCCATGCAGACGGGACGGGACCGCCAGCGCGGCGCGGCGATCGATGGCGAGAAGAAGGACAAGAAGGAGTTCACGCCGGTGGCGCCGGGCTCCTACACCTCGGCGGCGATCATCATGCTCACCGACGGCCAGCGGACCACGGGCGTCGACCCGCTCGAAGCGGCCAAGATGGCGGCCGACCGCGGCGTGCGTGTCTATACCGTGGGCATCGGCACCGTCGACGGCGAGACGATCGGTTTCGAAGGCTGGTCCATGCGGGTGCGCCTGGACGAGGAAACGCTGAAGGCCATCGCCAACAAGACCAGCGCCGAGTACTACTACGCCGGCACGGCGAACGACCTCAAGAAGGTCTATGAGACCCTGAGCTCGCGGCTGACGGTGGAGAAGAAGGAGACCGAAGTCTCCGCGCTGCTCGCCATGGCCGCAGCCGTGCTGGCCCTGTTGTCGGCGGGGCTGTCGCTGCTCTGGTTCAACCGGATTCTTTAGGCCCCGGTAAGGTCAAGCAGCCTCACAGCCGGTCGTTATTGGTTGATAACCGTCTCCGCGTCTGCCAGCGCTCGCATCAACTCGGCAAACGGCGGAGGCTCCGACATGAACATGGGCCGCATGGTCGCGTAGTCCTCTGCCAAGGCACTTTGCCGCGCCTGCGCGGGCACGAGCCGGAAGCTGCCGTGATGCGCCAAGTCATACCGCGCCCAGGCTCGCGCGAAAACGCGGCTTTTCCAATCCACCACTCGCTCGCATTGGGCCTTGTCTTTCAGAAAGTCACCGGCCTGCGGATGGCCCAGCAGCTTCACCATGTCGAAGTAGTGCCGCGCATAGCGGTCGGGCGTGGCCTGCGCCTCGGGCCGATGAAACTCCGAATGGAGAATGGTCGCCTTTTCCCAGAAAGTGCGCTGCAGTTCCAGGGCTATCACCGTACATGACCAATCGTCAAACAACGCAGGGTACGCATCCGCCACTAGGGGCCGCACTGGATAGCGTCCTGTGGGCTGCTGGTCTGTCAGCGTGCCCAGTTCCAGCTTGACCTCTCGCACCACATAGCCGAAGCCGACTGGCTGTGTCACCGGGTAGCGAAAGTACAGGATGGGCGACTTTGCATCCGCGTCCAGCTCGTACCGGAGCCAGCCGCCGGCAGGTGGTTGTCCCAAGGCTTCGGCAATGGTTTTCTCCAGCAGCGGCAGCACCACCTGTTGCGCTTTTTCGCCGCACAGGCGTTGCATCTCCAGCACGGCCGCATCGCGCTTGCCGCGACTGGTCAGCGCGTCAAACCGTGCCGCATCCGCGCCCACAAATTCCGGGACCAGACACAGATCAATGTCTTCCGAAAACCGGTCGATGATGCCGAATACCTTTGACAGCGATGTGCCGCCCTTGAACACCAAATGCGGCGCCAACTCGGGCTGCGCGAACAGCAGGCCTAGCAGCCACGACGCCCAGAAGTCCTTTTCCAGGATGACGGCCTGCCCGGCTTGCCCGGCGGCGGCTTGTTCGAATGCCAACGCCCGTCGCTCGGTCGGCATCGCCAGAAAGCGCGACGCCAACGTCATGCGCGGCGCCCTTTGGGCATGGCTGGCGAGGTTTCGTCAGGGCGGGCTACTTCGCGCAGCATGGGGCGCATCCATGCCGGTGCCAGTGCGATGTCTTTCAGCACCTTCATGCGCTCTGCTTGCGGAAGATTTCTGCGCAACCGCGCAATGCGCGCCGGCGTGACATGTGGTTCGCCAAGACTCTTGAAAGCCTGGATCAGCAGACCGCTGAGGCGCCCGGCCGCCGCCATCTGACGCGGCGTCGTGCGCTTCAGGCTGATCTTCATGGGTCCGGCCTGCACGGTCCGGCTGATACCGTCAGTCAGCAGCACTACCTTGGCAGGCACCTGATCGGACAGGCCGAGCATATTGGCTGCATAGACGCCCGCCGGCTGGGTTCGCAGCTTGTCCTTGCCCGCCACCGCCTTGACCACGGCATCCACCGACGGCCAGAGCGTTCCCAGCACTTCATCCTCTCGCGGCTTGTCGTAGAGCCCACGTGAAAGGCGCCTCAGTTCGCCCCGTGCCACCATGCGCTGTAGCGCCTTGTCGATGGCAGCCCGACTGCCCGCCGCGGCAAAGGAGTCCGGCGTGAAAACCGTGCCGCGCGCGCTACGCTGCACGCGACGTGCAAGCTGCGTGTCAATACTGTTGAGCGAGGGTGCGCGCGGCATCGGAGTGACAAAAGGCAGTTCTATTTGTCCGAAAAATAGCACACTTTTCGGACAACTAGAACTGTCGTTTTGCTCCCGCATGAGCGGAAACGCCACGAAAAACGCTTCTTATTCGTGGCAAAACTACGCGGGCTCGGGCCAATCCAGCTTGGCCAACGCATCCGCAGGCAGCGTACCGTACGCCTCGAAGCAAGCCTCAATTCGCGCATCGAGCCACCGGAATGCCTGTTGCGTGAGTTGCACGTGCGCCTTCTGCATCAACGCGCGCGTAGGGCTTGTGTTGCCGGTTCCCAGGGCCGCATTGCGTTGGGTGCTGACAAAGCTATCGCTGCCAAGCGCTTCGATCAACGCCGACAGAGAAACACCATTGCCGATCGACCCCGCCACGAACTCCGCATGATGCACCCGGATGTAGCGCGGCCAATCCTTCTTCCATGGTCGACGAGCGATTTCGGACGCAGACGCAATATCTCTTGCATCATCGTGCCTCAGAGCGCGAGCTCGCCCAAAGATCAGTGAGTCATTGGGGTTCCTGATCAGCCGCGAGATGTACATCACGTCACCTTCACCGACCGCTCGAGGGATCTGTCCCATCGGATAGGTGCATGCCCAATGACACCCCGACCGCTCCACCTCAGCCAGAGACAACATGTTCCTGTCAGCACGGTTGGTGCCTGTGCCAAAAAACTTCAGAAAAGCCCGGTCCGAATCAAACGGCAATGGTGTTTGGGGCAACCCGTTTCCCGTCGCGGGCGCGACGACGGTTCCGAAATCCGGTAGCGACTGCCCGCTACGCTCGGGTCTGGCCGCTGCCTGTGCCTCGACAACCCTCAACTTCCACTCCTCCAACTGCAGTGCCGTCAAATCACGACCAGCACTCTTCCAGAGTCGATCGAAGTAGGCGTGCGCAGCATGCGCGATATCTGCGTCGTCCGAATGAAAACCAAACTCCTTGTTGCGCAACAGCGCGGCCTCGGTCAGGTTGGCCGAAGTCAGAACGACCTGTGAGGGGCCGAAAAGATAGAGCTTAGAGTGCAAGCCCTTGACGCCGCGAACTTGGGCGCCACGATTCAACAGCAACTCCAATGCAGCAATATCGGACACTCCTTCGTAGAAATCCGCCAGACAGAACCGGGTGATGACCTCGATTGGACCCGATGCGCACCGTTCAAGGAGTCGGGCGACCGTACGCGACTTGATGAACGGACAAACCAATCGAAGCTTGCCCGATGCATTCAGCGCCGCATCTTCGATTACCTTGTCCCAATCAGAATCGACGAGCTCGAACATGCATCATCTCCTCTCGAACTTCCACCACGACCTGCCGCGAAGACCCTGCCTTTCAACCCTGCGGGATCATTTCCCGAGCGTCTTCGTCATTCGTTCTGACAATGAGCGGTTCAGTTGGCGTCGGTCAAGTGCCCCGATACCAGCCTCAATTGCCGCCCGCACCGTGCGGCCAGCGTCTCGTCGTGCGTGACCATCACGAAGGCCGTGCCGCGCTCGCGTGCGAGCTTAAGCATGAGGTCGAACACCACGTCTGCCGTGCTGCGGTCGAGATTGCCGGTCGGTTCATCTGCCATGACACAGGCTGGGTGCGTGACAAGTGCGCGCGCGATGGCAACACGTTGGCGCTCGCCGCCCGACAACTCGGCGGGACGGTGCTTGACGCGCCCACCCAAGCCCACGGCCACCAGCGTCTCGTTGGCTTGCCGCGCGCACTCCTCCGGCGTCTCGCGCCGAATACGCAGCGGCATTCCAACGTTGTCCAGCGCGCTGAACTCCGGCAGCAGGTGATGGAACTGGTAGACGAAGCCCAGATGCTTGTTGCGCACCCGCCCTTGCGCGGCAGCGTCCAGCTGCGTGAACTGCTGCCCCATCAACTCCACGGTGCCGCTGGTCGGCGAGTCGAGCCCGCCCAACAAGTGCAGCAGCGTGCTTTTGCCCGAGCCCGATGCGCCCACGATGGCCACCGTTTCACCGGCACGCACGTCGATGTCGACACCGCGCAGCACCTCGACGTCGAGGCCGCCTTCGCTGAATCGCTTGGTGATGCCGCGCGCCTTGAGAACCAATTTTCCGTCCTCACTCATAGCGCAGGGCCTCCGCCGGGTTGACGCGGCTGGCGCGCCAGCTCGGATAGATGGTGGCTAGGAAGGCCAGCACGAGCGAGATGATCGCGATCGGCATGATGTCCGACTGCTGCGGGTCGCTGGGCATGCGGCTGATGAGGTAGATGTCCTTGGGCAGGAAGCTGGCGTTGAAGAGCGTTTCCAGCGCCGGCACGATCACGTCGATGTTGAACGCGACGGCCAGGCCCAGCAGCAGGCCCGCCAGCGTGCCGATCACGCCCACGGTGGCGCCTTGCACGACGAAGATGCCCATGATGCTGCCCGGGCTCGCGCCCAGCGTGCGCAGAATGGCGATGTCGGCGCGCTTGTCGGTCACCGTCATCACCAGTGTGCTGACCAGGTTGAACGCAGCCACGGCGACGATCAGCGTGAGGATGATGAACATCATCCGCTTCTCGACCTGCACCGCCGCGAACCACGTGCGGTTCTGGCGCGTCCAGTCGCGCATCAGCACCTGGTCAGTCAGCGTCCGGCCCAATTCAGCGGCGACTTCGGGCGCCTGGTGCAGGTCCTTGAGTTTGAGCCGCACGCCGGTCGGGCCTTCCAGCCGGAAGATGCGCGCGGCGTCGTCCTGGTGCAAGAGCGCCAAGCCGCTGTCGTATTCGAAGTGGCCCGAATCGAAGGTGCCGACGACGGTCATCTGCTTCAAGCGCGGCACCACGCCGGCGGGGGTGACCTGGCCGCTGGGGGAGATGAGGGTGATGGGATCGCCTTCGCGCACGCCCAGGTTGCGCGCCAGTTCCGCACCGAGCACGATGCCGAACTGCCCGGGCACCAGCTTGTTCAGCACCGGCGTCAACGTGGCGGCAAGGTCCGTCACTTCGCCTTCATGCGCCGGATCGATGCCGCGCACGATGGCACCGCGCATGTCCTCGCCGCGGGCCAGCAGCGCCTGCGCCGAAATGAACGGCGCCGCGCCGATCACCTGCGGGTTGCGCCGCGCCTCCGCCATCGTGCGGTTGACGTCGGGCAGCATGCCACCGCCCGGGCCGAAGATCTCGATGTGCGACACCACGCCCAGCATGCGGTCGCGCACTTCCTTCTGGAAGCCGTTCATCACCGACAGCACGATGATCAGCGCCGCGACGCCCAGCGAGATGCCGAGCATCGACACGCCGGAGATGAAGGAGATGAAGCCGTTGCGCCGGGTGGCGCGGCCGGCGCGAGTGTAGCGCCAGCCCAGGACCAGTTCGTAGGGGATTCGCATGGGCGCCCGTTATTGTTGGGCCAGATTGTGGCATCCCGGACGGGGAAGCTTCTTCGTGCATTATTGGGGTCGCGCAAGCGGATTGTCGGGATGAGATGCAAGGCGCGAAACCCAAGGCAAGGCTGGACGCCTTGCCTGGTTTCGCAACGCGGCAGATCACCCGACAATCCACTTGCCCTTCGGGTTGGGCCGAAATCGGGCGATTTGGCCACCAAATCGCTGGCACGGGCGTGAGCCCGTGCTGCACGATGTTGGTGGCCAACTCATCCCGATTGCGGCCCAACGCGGCCCCAATAATGCACGAAGAAGCTTCCAGCCCATGTCAGACGGCACCCACTTGTTGATCCCTTACGCCTCATCCACGGCCGATGGCTGTGTGCAGGCACTCAAGCCACTTGCGTTGCCGCACCTGGAGAAGCTTCTGGCCCGCATGACTGCGGCTGGGCGGGACGACGGCGACGAATCCACACTGTCCATGCCGCACGAGCGGGCTTTGGCGCGGGCAATAGGTTTGACGGACCAGGACGGGCTCATCCCCTGGGCCGCATGGGAAGCGCACCAAGCCGGCCGCGACATCGGCGCGGGCGCGTGGGCGCGCATCACCCCTTGCCATTGGCGTGTGGGAACGGGCCAGGTGGCGATGGACCCACCATCGACGTTGCATCTCGACGAAGGCCAGTCGCGGGCACTGCTCGACGCGATGCAGCCCTACTTCCGCGAAGACCGCATCGCGCTCGAATTCCACCAGCCGATGTTCTGGCTCGCGCAGGGCGAGATCTTCCGCGACCTGCCCACGGCTTCGCTCGAACGCGTGGCGGGCCGCAGCGTGGACGACTGGATGCCGCGCATGCGCGAGGCGGCGCCACTGCGGCGGCTGCAGCAGGAGATGCAGATGCTGCTCTACACCCACCCGGTGAACGAAGAACGCGAACGCACAGGCTTGCTGCCGGTCAACTCGTTTTGGGTCAACGGCGCGGGTGTCCTCGTGGGCGAACCGGCGGCCCCGGCAGGACTGTCGATCGCCCTATCGCTGCGCGACGCGGCGGTGCAAGGCGACTGGCAGGCCTGGGCCGCAGTATGGCAACAGGTGGATGCGACGGAGTGTGCACGCCTGCTCGCCGACCTCGATGCCGGAAAGCCCGCGACCCTCACGCTGTGCGGCGAGCGCAGCGCACAGACCTTCACGGGCGCGGGCGGCGGCGGCCTGTTGCGCCGCCTTCGCGCGATGGCTGCAGGCCGCAAGGCGACAATGCAGCTCGAAGCACTCTGAATACCCGATGAAGATCATCACCCGAGAAATTCCGCCGCGCGCCGCCTGGGCACTGGAACAGGCCGGCATCCATCCGCTGCTGGCACGCCTGTATGCCGCACGCGGCGTGCTCGGCAAGGACGAACTGGACGACGGCCTGGCGCGCCTGCTGCCGCCGGCGGGCATGAAAGGCTTGAGCGAAGCAGCGGTGTTGCTGGCCGACGCCGTCGCCGCCGGCAGCAAGCTGTGCATCGTCGCCGACTACGATTGCGACGGTGCGACAGCCTGCGCCGTTGCCATGCGCGGCCTGCGCCTGCTGGGCGCGAAACACGTGGACTACCTCGTACCCGATCGCGTGGCGGACGGGTACGGCCTCACACCGCCGATCGCCCATCGCGTCAAGGAGCGCGGCGCCGAAATCCTGATTACCGTCGACAACGGCATCGCCAGCGTGGACGGTGTCGCCGCGGCCAACGCGCTGGGCCTGAAGGTGCTGGTGACGGACCATCACCTGCCCGGCGCGGCTTTGCCCGAAGCCGCCGTGATCGTCAACCCGAACCAGCCTGGCTGCGATTTCGAAAGCAAATCCATCGCCGGCGTCGGCGTGATGTTCTACGTGCTGCTGGCGCTGCGCTCCGAACTGCGGGCGCGCGGTGTGTTCGACTCGCAGAACCAGCCGAAGCTCGACGCGCTGCTGCCGCTGGTGGCGCTCGGCACGGTGGCCGACGTGGTCAAGCTCGATGCCAACAACCGGCGTCTCGTCGCGCAGGGCCTGCGCCGCATCCGCGCGGGCGCCCTGCCCTGCGGTTTGGCCAGCCTGTTCAAGGCGGCGGCGCGAGACCACAAGGTTGCGACGACGTTCGACTTCGGCTTCGCTCTGGGGCCTCGCATCAATGCGGCCGGGCGCCTGGCCGACATGACCTTGGGCATCGAATGCCTGCTGACCGACGACGCGGCGCGGGGCGACGAACTCGCGCGTTCACTCGACGCCATCAACCGCGAGCGGCGCGACATCGAAGGCGGCATGCGCGACCAGGCGATGGAGATCGTCGATGGCCTGTTCGACGAAGGCGAAGACCCGCCGGCCGCCATCTGCGTGTTCGACCCCGACTTTCACGAGGGTGTCGTCGGCATCGTGGCTTCGCGCATCAAGGACAAATTGCATCGCCCGACGTTCGTGTTCGCCGCGAGTCAGGCGCCGGGCAAGGAGCACGAGCTCAAAGGCTCGGGCCGATCGATTCCGGGGTTCCACCTGCGCGACGCGCTGGACCTCGTCGCCAAGCGGCACCCGGATGTCCTGCTGCGCTTCGGCGGCCATGCGATGGCGGCCGGCTGCACGGTCGGCGAAGAGCACCTCGACGTGTTCGAGCAGGCGCTGATCCAGGTGGCGGAAGAATGGCTCGATGCGCCCACGCTATTGCGGCGCCTTCACACCGACGGCCCGCTGGCCCCCGAATACCGGCGCCCGGACCTGGTGGACACGCTGCATCACGAAGTCTGGGGCCAGGGCTTCGCGCCTCCGGTGTTCAGCGAGGAAGTGGAGATCATTTCGCAGCGCCTCGTCGGCGAGAAGCACCTGCAGATCAAGCTGAAGCACCAGGGCCAACCGGTGGACGGAATCTGGTTCGGCCACACCGAGCCGCTGCCGGCCCGCGTGAAGCTCGCCTTCAGACTGGACGCGGATGAATGGCAGGGCGTGCGGCGCGTGCGCTTTCTGGTCGAAGGCGCGGAGTTCTAATCAGAGAACGTGTCAAGCCCGCAGGCCGGCCGGCACCGGGGCGCGCTCGTCGTCGAAGTAGGCGAACAGCTTCGCGGCCACTTCACGCAGTTCCGCGTCTTGCAGCGTGTGCGCCCGGGCCAGCTGCCACATCGCGTATTCGCGATCGCCGAGCATCATGGCCGTGCTGATGCAGCGACCGTGCCCGGCCATGAGCAGGGTAAACGCGGCAAGCAGCCCGGTCGGGCAGTAGCGCATCGAACCGGTCAGCTCGTCGTATTCGTCCGAAGCGTCCAGCGACCGCGCGGTCAGGTCGATCCACGGCAGTTGGGCATTGGCGACGGCGTTGTTCATGGTGCGCTCCCAGTCATTTGGCGTGATTGAACTTTAGGCGATCGTCTTCATCGTGCCAGTCGGTGCGCAACGCCGTGTGATGTCGGACGCCCGCCCGGCGCGGCCGCAACCTTTTGGACAACAGCCGTCGGTGACCACACAAGAGAAAGCGGCAGCCCATGGGCCGCCATCTCGTGGTGCAGGATGTTCAGCGGTAGGAGTAGTTGACCGGCGTCGCCGCGTTCATGACCGAGCGGGGCTGCTTGTCCGTTGCAGCGACCAGGTTGCCGCTGTCAGGGCGGCTGCCGGGATCGACCCGTGACGCGCAGCTGTTCAAGGTGGCGCGGGGAATGTAGCGCAGGCAGTCCGCGACCGCCACACGCTGCACCTGCAATGTCGCGTTGCGCACGTCGGCCTTGCGCACCTGGTGGACGCAAAGCATCCAGAAGGCCAGCAACTGGATCGCCACGAGCGCGGCGAGCATCGGCCACAAGAGCTTTTCCCGGGGAATCCCGGCGGTCTTGGCGAGCAGTTGCGGCAGCATGTTGGCTCCTGGAGGTGGTGAAGCCATCCTAGAAACGGAGCCAATGGCTGGGGCACGGTTTTTGGCGCGTGATGCTGTAGGACAAAATCGCCCGGCCCAGTTCCTCGCCCCCACAATCGCACCCATGGATACCCTGCTCGACGCTACCCAAACGGCCGCCCGCCTGTCGTGCGGCCCGCTCGCCGCCGAGATTCGCGCACTGCTGGCGGATGCCACGGTCCAGGTGCCGGAGCGCCTGGTCCAGCCCTTGCCCGGCGGCGGCAGCCTGTTCCTGATGCCCGGGCTGGACGGCCGCATCGCGATCACCAAGCTGATCACCTTCACGCCCGCCAACTCCGGCACGACCAGGCCGGCGATCCAGGGCGATGTGGTCGTGTTCGACATCGCCACGGGGGCACGCATGCTGGTACTCGACGGCCCGACCGTCACGGCGCGCCGGACGGCCGCGGTCTCGCTGCTGGCGGCGCAAAGCCTGGCGCCGAACAAGGCAGGGCCGCTGCTCATCGTCGGTGCCGGCGTGCAAGGGCGCGCCCACCTGGAAGCGTTTGCCGAGGGGCTGGGTGTGCGCAAGGTGTTCATCGCTTCGCGCAGCGCTGCCAGCGCGCAAGCCCTGGTCGAGCATGCGCGTGCCCTCGGGCTGGAAGCCCGCGCCGTGCACGACGCCGACGCGGCGTTGGCCGTCTGCCCGCTGGTGGTGACCTGCACGCCCGCGAGCGGCGTGGTGCTGCGCGCGCTGCCGAGGGACGACGCCTTCATCGCGGCGGTGGGCGCGTTCACGCCGGCGATGGTGGAGCTGGATCCCGAGCTATGCCGGCATTGCAATGACAACGGCACCGTCATCCTCGACACCGCTGATGCAGTGCACGAGGCAGGCGACCTGATTCAAGCCGAGCTGGACGTGGCCTCGTTCGCGACCTTGCGCGATGTCGTCGAGGAATCCGCCGAGTGGACGCGCGGGCCGCTGCTGTTCAAGAGCTGCGGCTGGGCGGGGTGGGACCTGGCGGCGGCACGGCTGGCGCTCTTGGCTTGAGAATCATTCGGCATAGCCGGATTCGCGTTGATGACGCACCGCCAGGACGGAGACCATGTCCGCCACGTCGTCGTACGCGTACAAGGCCAGGTATCCGCTGCGCCCCCTTGAGATGACGAGTTCTCGCATGTTGCCTCCAACAGGGCGGCCGATGCCGGGATGGGCAGCGAGTACCTCCAGACCGTCGAACACGATGTCTGATGTCTTTATGGCTTCGTGCGGCATGCTTTCGAGAAGAAACTCTCCGAGCCGCTCGATGTCCGCAGCCGCCTGGTTCGTGATGATCAGCCGAGTCACTTCGGGTTCTTGAGGAAGTTCCGCAGAGGCTTCATGCGGGGCTTCGTCACCTTCTCGCCGCGCATCTTTGCACGCATGTAGGCAATGAACTCCTCGCCGTCGTAGACCATTCCGGATGCCAGCATTTCGTCGCGTGCCCGCAATCCGGCCTCGATGAACGATTCGTGCCTTTCTTCGTTTTCGAGCTTGGTTTCGATGGCTTCGACCATCAGCGCATGCGGGGACGTGCCCTTGCTCGCCGCGAGGCGATCAATGCGAGCCTTGGTCGCATCGGGAAGTTTGACGGAAACGGTCGGCATGGAGGCTCCTCAGACGGGTATTACCATAGTAACACCCGTCGCCGCTCGCCTCAAGCCTTCGGCAGCGTCACGCCCTTTTGCCCCTGGTACTTCCCGCCGCGGTCCTTGTAGCTGGTCTCGCAGACCTCGTCGCTCTCAAAGAACAGCACCTGCGCGCAGCCTTCGCCAGCGTAGATCTTGGCGGGCAGCGGCGTGGTGTTGGAAAACTCCAGCGTCACGTAGCCTTCCCATTCCGGCTCGAACGGCGTCACGTTGACGATGATGCCGCAGCGCGCGTAGGTGCTCTTGCCCAGGCAGATGGTCAGCACATTGCGCGGGATGCGGAAGTACTCCAGCGTGCGCGCCAGGGCAAAGCTGTTGGGCGGGATGATGCAGACGTCGTCGTGGAAGTCCACGAAGCTCTTCTCGTCGAAGTTCTTCGGGTCCACCACCGTGCTGTGGATGTTGGTGAAGACCTTGAACTCCGGTGCGCAGCGGATGTCGTAGCCGTAGCTCGAGGTGCCGTAACTGATGACACGCCGCCCCTCCACCTCCCTCACCTGCTGGGGCTCGAACGGCTCGATGAGGCCGTGCTGCTCGCACATGCGGCGGATCCACTTGTCGCTCTTGATCGTCATGATGCTCTCCTGCCCCCATTTTAGGCAGGCGCGCGCGAGGCCCCGCCGAAGGGATAGCCGATGCGCCCGCGCCACGCGTCCTACAAATGGTGGAGGCGCTCCCATGCGCCTGCCCTTACGATGGCAGCCCGCCCATCCGGGTTACAAAAGAAAGCCAGGGGAAACATGACACAAGCCGCCGCATTGACTGCAGCATCCAAACTCTTCACCACCGATGACGCCGCCCTGCTCAAGAAGCACTTGCAGGCGCTGGTGCAGGTCGAATTCCTGACCATCCCGCTGTACCTGACGGCGGTGTATTCGTTCACCGAAGCCGCGTTGGCCTACTCGCCGGACGGCGGCCAGACCAATCCGCTGTACTCCGCGCAGCAGGAAGTGCTGTCGGTGGCGGTGCAGGAAATGCTGCACCTGCAGCTCGCAGCCAACATGTGCAACTCGTTCGGCGTGACGCCGCAGATTCCCCAGCTCACCGTGTCGCCCGGCCAGGTCATCACCGTGCCGCACCTGCAGCCCACGCCCGGCACGCCGTTCACCACCACCATCGGCAACCTGCCGGACGTGATGGGCGCGCTGATCGCCATCGAGAAGCCCGCCGGCACCGCCTTCCCGCCGCCCAACAAGGAAGTGGTCTACCAGTCCATCGCCGACCTGTACCACGCCGCGCTGACCCTGCTCAATCGCTACCTGCGCGCCTACGCCAACATCGCCCCGGCGGACGATCCGCATTTCCAGCCGAACCACCTGCAGGTCAATTACGCGACCTTCCAGAGCACCTACCCGATGATCCCCACCATCGCCACCCGCGCCGACGTGGGCACGGTGGCCAACGCGATCACCGACCAGGGCGAAGGCGGCCTGGTCGCGGCTTCCGCGGGTGGCCTGTTCCAGTCGACGGACAGCGGCGACGTGCTGCCGCAGTTCCAGCCGATTGCGGGCAGCCGCTTCGCGCGCTGGGGTGCCAAGTCGCACTACAACCGCTTCCTGGAAGTGCAGCAGACCATCTCCACCATCGCGGGCGCGCCGGTCGGCCCTTCCGCCAGCAGCCCGGCCGTGCCGGGAACGAGCATGCCGATGTTCTACCTGCCGGATGGCCTGCCGTCGCCGGACCTGCCCAGCTGGGCGCCCGCGGTCAACGTGCTGCAGACGTGCGCCGGCACCATCTGGAGCTACCTGATCGACACCATGCAGCAGGGCTTCACCCAGGGCAACCTGCAGCCCACCAGCGGCCAGGGCACGGGCACGTCCGGCTTCAACGACACCATGCTGGCCTTCAAGTACATCACTCCCATGATCTGGCAGTGGGGCCAGGTGATCGGCTACACCTACACCGCCGGCACCACCGGCGCGCAGGCCCAGGCCGCCATGGACACGGCCGACCCGCTGTCGCTGTTCCACTGGGACCAGACCACCGCGCAGTTGCGCGCGCAATGGGCGGCCGCAGGCACCGACCTCAACGCCTGCCAGGGCTTGAACGAATGCAGCGGGCGCGGCTGGGGCGGCATCGCCACCGCCAAGGGCAACGGCGCCTGCGCCACCGCCGACCTGCACACCTGCGGCGGCAACAACGACTGCAACGCGCAAGGCGGCTGCGGCTTCCTGTCCAGCGTGACGGGCGGCGGGCTGCTCAACCCAGCGGACCAATGGATCCCCAGCGAGAACACCGGCGTCGGCACCGGCGGCTGCCAGACGCCGATCGGCACGCTGCAGGTGTTCGACCGCACGGCCGCCGCCAGCATCAACGCGCAGACCGGCGAAGCCTGGACCGCCGCGGCCAAGGCGCAGCTCGTGGCCTTGATCGGCACCAGCGTGTGGGCGCAGGCGCGCACATTGTTCGCCGCCGACAAACAGGTCAACCCGCTGCCCCCGCCGGTATCCACCGACAAGTACAACGGCGATGCGCGGCGCGCCGCCGTGGCTCCGACGTCGAAGTGACGGCCGGGGCAACTGCGGCCAGGCTGGGCCTGCCCGACCTCGGGCTGGGCGTCGGCCTGCGCAGCAGCCACCTGGCCCAGGTCGTGCGCGACAAGCCGGCCCTCGACTGGTTCGAGATCATCAGCGAGAACTACCTCGACTGCCACGGCTGGCGGCGCCACGCGCTGCTGCAGGTGGCCGAGCGTTACCCGCTGGTGATGCATGGCGTGTCGCTGTCGATCGGCAGCAGCGATCCGCTCGACTTCGCGTACCTGGCCGCGTTGAAGCTGCTGGCCAGGGACACCGGCGCGCGCTGGGTCTCGGACCACCTGTGCTGGACCGGTGTGGCCGGACAGACCACGCACGACCTGCTGCCCATGCCGCTCAATGAAGCCTCGCTGGCCCACGTGGTGGCGCGCATTCGCGTCGTGCAGGACGTGCTGGAGCGCCCGCTGGTGGTGGAGAACCCGAGCAGCTACGCGCGCTTCCAGGCCGACACGATGCCCGAGTGGGAGTTCATCGCCCGCATGGCCGAAGAGGCCGATTGCGGCCTGCTGCTGGACGTGAACAACGTGTACGTCTCCAGCGTCAATCACGGCTTCGACCCCGTGCACTACATCGACGCGATCCCGGCGTCGCGCGTGGTGCAGGTCCACCTCGCCGGGCATCGCCATTGCGGCGACCACATCCTCGACACCCACGATGGCCCGGTGAGCGAGCCGGTCTGGCGGCTGTATCGCCACGCGGTCCGGCGCATCGGTCCTGTGTCCACTCTGCTGGAGTGGGACGACCGGGTGCCCGAGCTCGACGTGCTGCATGCCGAAGTGTTGAAGGCCCGGGCGTGGATGGCATGCGCCGACGGGAGCGATCCGGCATCGCAACCGGTGCGAGAGCGCGAGTCCACCGGATGGGCCGCGCAGGAATCGGCAGGCGCCTATCCCCTGCTCGCCGGCGCCCACTTCGAAGCATGAGCCTGCACCAGCTTCAGGCCTGGTTGCAGTCCGCGATCAGCATCCCCGCACGCGGCGACCTGGCAGCGCAGGCCGGCGACCACCTTCAAGCGACGGCGCAGCTCGGCGCGCATGCGCGGCTGGGCATCTACCAGCGCTCCTACCGCGCGCGCCTGCTGCAAAGTTTTCACGCGATGTTTCCCGGTCTGCTGCACGCGCTGGGCGCGGACATGCTGGACAAGTTCGCGCTGGATTTTCTCGAACACTCGCCGCCGCGCCACCACTCCGTCAACCGCATCGCGGACGGTTTCGCGGAGCACTTGCAGCGCACGCGCCCGGCGTCCGAACCGGGCATCAATGCCGACTGGGCCGACTTCATCATCGACCTCGCGCGGCTGGAAACGGCGCTGCTTGGAGTGAGCGAAGCGCACGGCCTGGAACACGCCACCACGACCGATGCGGCCAACGTGCGTGAACTGCCGGACGAGTCCCTGCTGCAGCGCCGGCCGCGCCACGCGCCCTGCCTGCGCCTGCTGGCATGCAGCCATCCCGTGCATGACTACTTGCAGGCCTTGCGCGCCGACAACGCGCCCGGCATGCCGAAACCTCGTCCCACCTGGCTGGCCCTGACCCGCGTTGCCTGGCGGCTGTCGACCCGCGAGCTGGCGCCCGTGCAGTGGGAACTGCTGGCGCGCCTGGATGGCCAAACCACCGTGGCGCAGGCGTTGCGGGCCGTTGCAGCGTTGAATCCGCAGCCGCTGCCGACGACTGAGCTGGCGCGGATCTGGCTGGGCAATTTCCTGGCGCAGGGCTTGCTGGAAAGCGTCTAGGCGGCATACCGATTCGCGCATACCTTCCATCAGGCCCGCGATAGGTCGCTGCCGCAACGCGGGATCATCCTTGAGGCCCCCGAGGAGACACCCCATGAAGTACGCAAGTGCCATCAGCGCTGCCGCATTGGCCGCGCTGCCCTGTGCCGCTTTCTCCCAAGCCGTCACCATCGCGGACATGAACGCGCAGGACCCGTGCCGCGCGGAAGTGTCCAAGTTCGAGCAGGCCATCGGCTTCGTGCGGCAAAACCAGGGCAACCAGGCGGCACAGGATCTGAAAGAAAAACTGCTGCCGGCGAAACTGGAAAACGAGCTGCTGTTCAAGGAAGGCTATTGCGGCCTGGCGCGCTACCTGCGAGACAAGAAACTCAATCGCTGAACGGTAACGTTTGTTGTCAGTCGCGCGGCTGAGCTTGCTCTATGCTGCGTTCGTGGAGATTCGAGACATTCGCCGAGCCCGCTGGGCTGCTGCCGCCGCGGGCGGCGTGGTCCTCTATGCGCTGGCCGGTTTCTGGGGCGTCCCGGCGCTGGTGCGCCACCAGGTCCCAAAGCTGATTCAACAAGAACTGGGCCGCAAGGCCACCCTTGGCGAAGTTCGCTTCAACCCCTTCACCCTGCGGCTGGAAGCCCGCGACGTCCGCCTCGATGAAGCCGGCGGAGCGCCGCTGCTGGGCATCGGCGAGCTGGCGGTGGAGATGCAATGGCGCTCCCTCGTTCGGCGCGCGTGGAGTTTCGCCGAGATTCGCATCCTGCGGCCCAATGCCAGCCTGGTGGTGGCGAAGGATGGCCGCTTCAACCTGGCCGAGTTGATCGCAACGTACAACGCCCGCCCGCGCGACCCGGGCGCCGACGCCGCCCTGCCGCGCCTGGTCATCGAGCAGTTCACGCTGGAAGAAGGCAAGGTCGACATGCAGGATCTGCGCGCCGGCTACGCCAACGTATTCACCCCCATTACCTTCACGCTGGCCAACTTCAGCACGCTGCCCGGGCAGAACGACGACTACACCCTGAGCGCCCAGTCCGCACGCGGCGGCAAGCTGCGCTGGAAGGGCCGCGCGTCGCTGGACCCGGTGCAGGCCAGCGGCGAGTTCGCGCTGGAGGACGGTTCGCTGCCGGACCTCGGTGCCTACCTCAAGCCTTACACGCACGCACGCGTCGCGGCGGGAAGCTTGTCTGCCACGTTGCCCTACACCTTCGCGTACGACCAAGGCAAATTCGACGCCCGGCTCGTGGGCGCGCGCCTGGCGTTGGCCGGCCTGGCGCTGTCGCGGGACGGCGACACCGACGCGTTCGCCGCGCTGTCGCAGCTGCAGGTCAGCGGCATCAACGTGGACCTCGTGCGTGCCGATGCCAGCCTGGGTGAGGTGCGCGCCGAAGGCGGCAAGCTGCGCGTAGTGCGCGACGCGAAGGGAGAACTCGACCTCGCGCGCCTGATGATCGAAGCGGCCGGTCCGGCCGCCGCGCCAAAGCCCGCGCCCGAAGCCCCGCCCCGCGACTGGAAGCTGACCGCGCTGAAGGTCGTGCTGGAGAAAGTTGCGATCGACGCTGTGGACCAAACCGTGCAGCCCGCGGTCTCGCTGGGAATCACCGCCGCCAGCCTGCAACTTCGTGCTGCCGCTTCCCAACAGCGGGGCGCGCTGCAGGTGGAAGTGGCCGATGCGGCGATGGTGCTGGACGGCATCTCGCTGGGCAGCGGGGGACAGTCCCCCATCAAGCTCGCGCGGCTGGGCTTTGCCGACGGCAAACTCGATCTCGCGGCCAGGCGTGCCTCCTTGGGTTCGCTGCGCGCGGAAGGCGGGCAACTGCTGGTCGAGCGCAACGACAAAGGCGCCGTCAATCTGCTGGCTTTGGTGCCTGGCGCGGGCGCCTCCAAGCCGACGCCAGCGCCCACCCCGCGCGGCGACGGCAGCCCGTGGACGGCCACGGCGGGCCGCATCGAACTCATCGGCTTCACCGCCGACGTGGCGGACCAAGGCAGCGGCGTCAAAGTCCGTGCCCACGAAATCGCGCTGCTGCTCGAAGGCGCGGGCACCGACCTGAAGCAGCCCGTCAAGTTCGACGGCAGCTTCGCCCTGCGCGAAGGCGGCAAGCTGGCTGCGAAGGGTCGCATCGTGCCCGCCAGTGGCGAGACGCAGGCCGACGTGCAGGTGAAGCAACTGGCGCTGGCACCGCTGCAGCCGCTGCTCGCGCAATTCGTGCGGCTGAATATCGCCGGCGGGCAGGTCAACGCGCAGGGCCGGCTGGCAACCGGCTCCGGGGTGGCCAAGAGCCCCACGCTGCGCTACGTGGGCGCCCTCGACGTGAACGGGCTCGTCCTGAACGAAGACGATGGCGACCTGTTCGCCTCGTGGAAAAGCGTGGCCGCACCCAAGCTCACCGCGACCCTGGGGCCGCAGGGGGTGGACATCCCCGAGCTGCGGGTGACTGGCGCCAACGCCAAGCTGATCATCGAGGACGACCGCAGTTTCAACGCGGCGCGGCTGCTGGTGAAGCCGCCCGCTGCGCCGGCACCCGCAGCGGCCGCATCGGCCCCCGCCACGCCGGCCACGGGCGACGACCTGAACATCCACGTTCGCCGTATCCGCCTGCAGGACGCCAAGCTCGACTTCGCCGATCTGAGCCTGCGCCCGCAATTTGCGGCCAAGATTTTCGAGTTGAACGGCGCCATCAATGGACTCTCGTCCGCGCGCGACACGCGCAGCCAGATCGAGCTGGATGGCCGCGTCGACGAATTTGGTTCGGCCCGGATCCGCGGCGAGCTGAACCCGTTCGCCCTTTCCAACAACACCGATGTCAACGTCGTCTTCAAGAACGTCGACATGGTCTCCGCATCGCCCTACAGCATGAAGTTCGCGGGCTACCGCATCGCTCAGGGAAAGATTTCACTGGACCTGGGGTACAAGATCCGCAACAGCCAGCTCGAGGGCGCGAACCAGATCGTCATCGACCAGCTGACGCTGGGCGAACGCGTGGACAGCCCCGATGCGCTCAAGCTGCCGTTGGAGCTGGCCATCGCCATCCTGAAGGACAACGACGGCCGCATCGACCTGGGCCTGCCGGTGTCGGGCGACATGAACGACCCGCAATTCAGCTACGGCGCGATCGTCTGGAAGGCCATCGGCAATGTGCTCGCGAAGATCGTCACCTCGCCTTTTCGCGCGCTGGGCGGGTTGCTGGGCGTCTCGGGCGACAAGCTCGAGTCCATCGACTTCGATGCGGGCAGCGCCAAGTTGCTGCCCCCTGAGCGGGAAAAGCTCAAGCAGATGGCGCAGATCCTGGCCAAGCGCGCGCAGCTCAAGCTCGCGGTGCCCGGTCATTACAGCGAAACCGCCGACGGCGCCGCGTTGCGCATGCGCGCCGTCCGGCTGGAGGTCGCGAAGCGCGCCGGCCTGAAGCTGGAAGCGGGCGAGGAGCCCGGCCCCATCGACGTCAATGACCGCGCGGTGCGCAAGGCGATGCGCGAGCTGTACGCCGAACGCTTCGGCGACGCCGAGCTGGACAAGGCAAAGAAGACCGCGGAGACCGCGGCGCCTGCGTCGCCGGGCGCTTCCGCTCCCGCGCCGGACAAGCTGCCGGTGTGGCAGCGCGTAACGAAGATGGTGCAGGGCGAGCCGCAGGTGGCGGACGCCGGGGCCTTCTATGCGCAATTGCAGCAGCGCCTGAACCAGAACCAGAAACTGGCGCCCGATGCGTTGGCGCAGCTGGGCGCACAGCGCGCCGAAGCTGTCGTCGCTGCGTTGAAAGAAGCGGGAGCGGATGCGGCGCGGGCCACGGCGGGCCCACCGGCGAATATCGAAGCCGCCGTGGGCAAGCCCGTTGCGCTCAAGCTCGAACTGGCTGCCCGCTAGCCACCGCTGCCCCGGTTCGCTCAGGCCTCAGGTTCTGATCAAGGTTGCCACCGAAATGTGGGGCCAATCGATGTTCAGGAAGTTCAGGATCACCGTCTGGGTGTACTGCAATTGCAGGAACTGCGTGCCGTCGGCGCGCTGCACCGTCTCGATCCAGAAGGTCGCGTCCATCCGCGTCGCGTTGGCGTTGACGGTCACAAACGGGATATTCACGATGCCGCCCACCGGAATCGAGGCCACCTCCAACACCACGGTGTTGACGATTTCCTGGTCCGCGATCGCGTCCACCAGCGCCTGGTTCATGTTCGACACATAGGCCTGCTTCATCCCGGGCGGCAGATTCGAGTGCAGATAGGGGTCCAGATAGCCCAACCCCACGGAGGCCATCCCGGGGCCTGTCGGCTTGGAGCTGACGGGCGCAATCTTGGGCGCATGAGAGACGGTGAAGCCCGTGCCTTGGGCCAGCAGCGAGTCGCCATGCGGAATGGTGGACTGGCGCACGATGCTTGCCGGCGCGGCAGGCGCTGTCGTGGCGGGCACGTTCAGCCAGATGCCGGGCTCGATGTGGATGCCCTCGTGGGTTTGCGCATCATTGACGCGCTGCAAATAGGTCAATCCGAAAATCCCGATGTCATCCTGCGCCGAGCCGCGATTGGGGACGACACCCCCGATCGAGTTGAACTGAAGCATCTCGGTGGTGGCATTGAGCATCAGACGGAACTTGGCATCGTGCTGCTTGTCGGGCAACGCGATCAAGTTGAACCCGCTTCCGGACCACGTGCCGGCAAGCTCGGCAAGCGGCCCCAAAGGGGAAGAAGGTTGGTTTCGCGGCTGGGCAGCGCGCAGGGGAGACGAGACGCTCATGGGATGGTTCCTCCTGGTTTATTGACTGTCGAGACCCGACGTGTGGTCGGGTCCGGGGCATCGTAGGAGGAATCGAAGAGGACTGCCTCCCCAACTTGCAGGAGGAAACGGGAAATCGCGGCCTTCTACGCGATCACTGCTTTCTCGATCACCCGGTCATCCCCCAGCACGATCAGCGAGAACAGCAATTCGTCCAGGCTGCCCGCCTGCGCCGTCTTGCGCGCGAGCAAGGGCGTCGCGGCCGGGTCCAGCACCACGAAGTCCGCCTCGCAACCCGGCTGCAGGTTGCCGACCACGCCATCCAGCCCCAGCGCCCGCGCCGCACCCGCCGTGTGCTGCCACCACAGGTCCTGCGGCGACAGCGACACGCCCTTCTTGGTCTGGCCCTCGCGCCCCACGTAATACGCGGCCAGCATCGTGTGAAATGGGCTGAAGCTGGTGCCGCCGCCCACGTCGCTGGCCAGGCCGTACTTGAAGCCCGCGCGCTGCGCCGCTTCGTAGTCGAAGAAGCCGCTGCCCAGGAACAGGTTGCTCGTGGGACTGACCGCCGCCGCCGCGCCGGTGCTGCGCATCAAGGCGCGGTCTTCGTCGTCGAAATGGATGCAGTGCGCGTAGATGGCGCGATCCCGCATCAAGCCGAAGTCGTCGTAGATGGCCAGGTAGCTGCGCGACTTCGGGAACAGCTCGCGCGCCCACTTGATCTCGTCCAGGTTCTCGGCCACGTGCGACTGCACCCAGACATCCGGGTACTTCGCCGCCAGCTCGCCCGCGCCGCGCAATTGCGCTTCGCTGCAACTCGGCGCGAAGCGCGGCGTGATGGCATACCCTAGGCGGCCATTGCCGTGCCACTGGCGGATCAGCGTTTCGGTGTCGACGAGGGACTGCTCGGTCTCGTCGCGCACGCCGTCGGGCGAGTGGCGGTCCTGCAATACCTTGCCGGCGATGAGGCGCATGCCGCGCTTTTGCGCTTCTGCCATCAGCGCATTCACTGAAGAAGGATGCGAGGTCGCGAAGGCCAGCGCAGTGGTCACGCCATGCCGCAGCAACTCGTCGAGGAAGAAGGTCGCCAGCTCCACCGCGTGCGCTTCATCGGCGAAGCGCGACTCATGCGGAAACGTGTAGTTCTCCAGCCAGGGCAGCAGGCCCGCGGCGGGCGAGCCGATCACGTCGGTCTGCGGGAAATGGATGTGCAGGTCGATGAAGCCCGGCGCGATGATGCGGCCAGGCAGGTGTTCGACGGCGACGCCGGGGAAGTTGGGCGCCAGCGCGGCATAGTCGCCGACGGCGCGGACGACTTGCCGGCCCGAGGCATCGGGGCCAATGACCAGCAGGCCGTCCTTCTCATAAACCGCCGACTGGTCGTCGGCAAAACGCAGGATCGCTGAACGATAGGCTTTCATCCTGCCTATTTTGCGATCTTTCCCTGCACGCCCGATACGAGAAAGTTCATAGACAGTATCTGTTCGTCCGTCATCGCCTGGCCTTGGGCCAGCACCGGTTTGCCTTCGTTGTCCTCTATCGCCCCGGAAAAGGGCTTGAGCTTGCCGGAGGCGATATCTTTCTGCCGAGCCAGCACCTCGTCCTGCACGGCCTTCGGCACCTTGGGCCCGAAGTCGCCGACGCGGATCATGCCTTCCTTGACGCCGCCCCACGTGCTGCCGCTGGCCCATTTGCCGTCCAGCAGGGCCTGCGTGCGGCGCTTGTAGTAGTCGCCCCACTGGTGCGTCACCGCGACGATCTGCGCATCCGGTCCGGCCTTGCGCATGTCCGAGTGATAGGCCACCGCCATCTTGCCGCGCTCCTGCGCAGCGGTCATCACAGCCGTCGAGCCGGTGTGGAAGGCGATGACGTCCACGTCCTGGTTGAACAAAGTCATGGCCGCGTCTCGCTCGCGCGGCGGGTCGAACCAGGCGTTGAGCCACACGACCTTGACCTGCGCCTTCGGGTCGACCGAGCGCATGCCCAGCGTGAATGCGTTGATGCCTTGCAGCACTTCAGGAATAGGGAAACCGGCAACGTAGCCCGCGACGTGCGTCTTGGTCATGCGGCCTGCCGCGATGCCGGCCAGGTAACGGCCTTCGTAGTAACGGGCGTTGGCCGTCGCCACGTTCGCCGCCGTCTTGTACCCGGTGATCGATTCGAACTTCACATCCGGAAAGTCTTTCGCCACCTTGAGCGTGGGCTCCATGTAGCCGAAGCTGGGTGTGAAGATGAGTTTGTGGCCGGTTGCGGCCAGGTCGCGGATCACGCGCTCGGCGTCCGGGCCTTCCGGCACGTTCTCGATGTACGTGGTCTTGACCTTGCCGGCGAGCGCGGCTTCGACGGCTTTGCGGCCTTCTTCATGCTGCCGGACCCAGCCGGCCTCGGTGATGGGCGCGACATAGACAAAGCCGACCTTGGGCGGGTCGTTGGATTGCGAAAAAGCGGGAGATAAAAAACAGGCGGCCACGACAGTGGCAACGAGGTTTTTGTACATGGTGGTCCTCTACATGGCCCCGGACAATGAAAAACGCCGCTGCGGGGCACAGCGGCGGTATGGATTTTACCGCTCTACGCGAACGCCGCGAAGGTTGCGTCCAGCAACTCGTAGTACGCGTCCTTCTGCTTCGCGTCGATGAAGCTCGCCTCGAAGCTGTTCTTCGCCAGCTGGTAGGCATGCTGCGCCGTCATGCCGGTCGCCGCGAAGGTCTGCAGGAAGTTGTCGTTCATATAGCCGCCGAAATACGCCGGGTCGTCGGAGTTGACGGTGGCGCACAGTCCGGCGTCCAGCAGCTCGCGCAGGTTGTGGTCGGCCAGTTGGGGGAACACGCACAGCTTCAGGTTGGACAGCGGGCACACGGTGAGCGGCACGCGTTCTTTTGCGAGCCGCTGCATCAACGCCGGGTCCTTGGTCGACTGCACGCCGTGGTCGATGCGTTCGACCTTCAGCAGGTCCAGCGCCGTCCAGATGTAGGCCGGCGGGCCCTCTTCACCGGCATGCGCCACCAGATGCAGGCCCAGCTCGCGGCAGCGTGCGAACACACGCGCGAACTTCTCCGGGGGATGGCCGAGTTCGCTGGAGTCCAGCCCCACACCGATGAACTTGCCGCGAAACGGCAGCGCCTGCTCCAGCGTCTCGAAGGCTTCCTCTTCGCTCAGGTGCCGCAGGAAACACAGGATCAGCGAGGCGTCGACGCCGAGTTCGAGCCTGGCCTGGGTGCAGGCGCGGTGCAGGCCATCGATCACCGTCTCCATGCTCACGCCACGCGCGGTATGCGTCTGCGGGTCGAAGAACAGCTCGGCGTGCACGACATTGTCGGCAGCGGCCCGCTCCAGGTAGGCCCAGGCCATGTCGTAGAAGTCCTGCTCCTTGAGCAGCACACTCGCGCCCGCGTAGTAGATGTCGAGGAAGCTTTGCAGGTTGGTGAATGCGTAGGCCTTGCGCAACTCCTCTACGCTGGCGTAGGGGATCTGCACACCGTTGCGCGCCGCCAGCGCGAAGATCAGCTCGGGCTCGAGCGAGCCTTCGATGTGGATGTGCAGCTCGGCCTTGGGCATACGGCGCAGCAGCTCGGGCAGGCGCTCGGCAGGAATGGCTTTCACGGGTTTGGACATGGGGACCTCGTCATGGGCGCAAAAGTCGAAGCTTAACTTCGCGGCCGGCGCCTCTTGAATTGCTACGCGTCCGGGTGTAAAAAGAATTGTCGCTGCCTCTGCAGACGCGAGGCAGCTTACGTCAACGTATGGGTCGCTGCGCGCTTGCGCGCAAGGGAGGTCAATCATGGACACTCTCCTGGGTTTGCGTACGTGGAAGTGGCGTGAAACCGACTGGACCGCTGCGGCGGTTTCGGGTTTCGCGGCCGGTGCGGTGTTGATGGTGCTGGACCTGGTCTGGTCGGCCTTCTTCAACGCGGGCGGCCCGTGGCAAACCTCGCACATGATCGCGCCGATCTTCACCGGGGCCCACAACCTGCCGTCGTCCAGCTACCAGTTCAGCCTCGGGGTCGTCGCCGTCGCCCTGGTGATCCACTATGCACTGGGCATCGTCTTCGGCCTGATCATGGCCGCGGTGCTCGTGCAACTCCGCCTGGACTCGTCGCCGGGCATCGCCACGGTGGCAGGTGCGAGCATGGGCTGCGCGCTCTACCTGATCAATTTCGACCTCCTGACCGTCTTCTTCCCCTGGCTGATTTCACTGCGCGGCGTTGCGACGGTCGCGGCGCACGTGGTCTTCGGCGTCGTGGCGGCCCTGCTCTACTGCAGGCTCAAGAGGGTGGCCCCGGAGCACTGAGCCATGGCAATCGCAATCGCGCTTGTCCTGCTGGCCCTCGGCTCGGTCCTGTTTCACTTCCTGAGTCCCTGGTACTTCACACCCATTGCTTCCAACTGGCACACCATCGACACCACGATCGCCATCACCTTCTGGGTGACGGGGGTCGTCTTCGTCGCGCTGAGCGTGTTCATGGCATGGGCGCTGATCCGCTACCGCCACCGAGAGGGCGGCCGCGCGACGTACCAGCCGGAGAACAAGAAGCTCGAGTGGTGGCTGCTGGTCGTCACGGCGGGCGGCGTGGCCGCCATGCTGGCGCCGGGCTTGCTGGTCTGGGCGGATGTCATCCATGTGCCGCAGAACGCCCAGGTCGTGGAGGCCGTCGCCCAGCAATGGCACTGGAGCTATCGCCTGCCCGGCAAGGACGGCAAGCTGGGTACTGTGCACTCTCGTTTCGTGAACGATGCCAACCCCTTCGGGATGAATCCGGCCGATGCCCACGGAAGCGACGACGTGCTGTTGGCCAGCCCGGAGCTGCATCTGCCGCTCGGCCAGCCGGTCAAGATCCTGCTTCGCTCCAAGGACGTGCTGCACAACTTCGCGGTGGCGCAACTGCGCGTCAAGATGGACCTGGTGCCGGGCATGGTGACGTATACATGGTTCACGCCCATACGGACGGGATCGTTCGACCTGCTGTGCCAGGAACTGTGCGGCGTCGGGCATTTCGCCATGCGCGGCAGTATCGTGGTGGAGGAGCCCGCCGCTTACCAGGCCTGGCTGGCCCGCCAGCCGACTTTTGCGCAGACGCAGGCCCGCGCGCCCGGCAATGCCGTGGCCGGCGGGGCCGCGTATGCGGTCTGTGCGGCCTGCCATGGCACCAAGGGCGAAGGCAATCTTGCGCTGAATGCGCCAAGGCTCAGTGGCCAGGGCACCTGGTACCTGGAGCGGCAGCTGCGGCTGTTCAAGCAAGGACAGCGCGGCACGCACGACAAGGATGCGTTCGGCAAGATGATGGCGCCCATGGCCGCCACGCTGGCCGACGATGCCGCCATTGCCGATGTCTCGGCCTACATCGCGGCCCTGCCGGACGCGCGGGTCGCGGCAACGATCCAGGGCAATGTGGACGCGGGCCGGCGGCTTTACGCGACATGTGCCGCCTGCCACGGTGCCGACGGACGGGGCATCGCGGCGACCAACGCGCCCAGGCTCCAGGGCATGAGCGACTGGTACATGGCCAGGCAGCTGAAGAATTTCAGGGACGGTGTCCGCGGCGCGCATGCGCAGGACATCTACGGAGCGCAGATGGCGCTGGTGGCCGGGATGCTCACGGACGATGCCGCCGTGGGCGACGTCCTGGCTTACCTCAACTCGCGGTGACGCCGAACCGGGGAGCGTTCGATGGCCAATCATGTTGCGCACGACGAATCGGACTTCGCCCCGCCGGCGGAAGTGGCGGAAGTCGAGCTGTACCACGCGAAGACGTTCATCGGCAAATACGTCTGGAGCCAGGACGCGAAGGTGATCGCGATCCAGTACGCGGTGACGGCGATCGGGATCGGGCTGGTGGCGCTGGTGTTCTCCTGGCTGATGCGGCTGCAGCTCGGCTTCCCGAACCGCTTCGACTTCATCACCCCCAGCAGCTACCTGCAGCTGGTCAGCATGCACGGGATGATCATGGTGATCTACCTGCTGACCGCATTGTTTCTGGGCGGCTTCGGCAACTACCTGATCCCGCTGATGGTCGGAGCCCGCGACATGGTGTTCCCTTACGCGAACATGGTCAGCTACTGGCTCTACCTGCTCGCGGTCATCCTGCTCGTCGCCAGCCTCTTCGTGCCCGGAGGGCCGACGGGCGCGGGCTGGACGCTGTACCCGCCGCAGGCGATCCTGGACGGCACACCGGGCGCGCGGTGGGGCATCATCCTCATGCTCGTGTCGCTGGGCGTCTTCGTCGTCGGCTTTACCATGGGCGGCCTGAACTACGTGGTCACGGTGCTGCAGGCCCGCACGCGGGGCATGACGATGATGCGCCTGCCGCTGACGGTGTGGGGCATCTTCATGGCCACCATCCTGGCGCTGCTGGCATTTCCGGCCTTGTTCGTCAGCGCCATCATGATGCTGCTGGACCAGACGCTGGGCACCAGCTTCTTCATGCCCTCGCTGGTCTCCAAGGGCCGGCAACTGGACTACTCGGGCGGCAGCCCGCTGCTGTTTCAGCACCTGTTCTGGTTCTTCGGCCACCCCGAGGTCTACATCGTGGCGCTGCCCGCCTTCGGCATCGTGTCCGACCTCATCAGCACCCATGCGCGCAAGAACATCTTCGGCTACCGCATGATGGTCTGGGCGATCCTGATCATCGGCGGCTTGAGCTTCGTCGTGTGGGCCCACCACATGTATGTCAGCGGCATGAACCCGTACTTCGGCTTCTTCTTTGCCACGACCACGCTGATCATCGCGGTCCCCACCGCCATCAAGGTCTACAACTGGGTGCTGACGCTGTGGCGCGGCAACATCCACTTCACGGTTCCGATGCTGTTCGCGATCGCGTTCATCTTCACCTTCGTCAATGGCGGCCTGACGGGCTTGTTCCTGGGCAATGTGGTGGTGGACCTGCCGCTGTCGGACACGATGTTCGTCGTCGCCCATTTCCACATGGTGATGGGGATCGCGCCGGTGCTGGTGGTGTTCGGGGCGATCTACCACTGGTACCCGAAGATCACCGGGCGCATGCTGGACGACACGCTGGGCAAGATCCACTTCTGGGTGACTTTCATCGGCACCTACGCGATCTTCTACCCGATGCACTACCTGGGTTTCATGGGCGTGCCGCGCCGGTATTACGCGATAGGCGGCACGAACTTCATCCCCGACTCGGCCCACTCGCTGAACGCGGCGATCTCCATCGCGGCCTTCGTCGTCGGCGCGGCGCAGATGGTGTTCCTCTACAACCTGGTGTCCAGCTATTTCAGGGGCAAGCCGGCGGGCGGCAACCCATGGCACGCGACAACGTTGGAGTGGCAGACGCCGCAGACGCCGCCCAAGCATGGGAACTTCGGCAAGGAACTGCCGGTGGTCTATCGATGGGCCTATGACTATGGCGTTCCGGGCCTCAAGACCGACTTCATCCCGCAGAACGTTCCACCCGCCGAGGTCGCGGCCGAAGCCTGGGTCCCAGGCGCGCAGCCGGCAGGGAGGGTGGCGACATGACCATCGGCTTGGTGTTCCTCACGCTGTTGATGGCGGTGATCGTGTGGTGGCTGTTCCGCCAGACCATCAACGTGCAGCCGTGGCAGGCACAGGCCGCGGTTCACGAAGCCGCCACGGCCCGGCCGCCGGCCAAGACGGCGCTGTGGGTGTTCCTCGCCGTCGCGACGTCGCTGTTCGTGCTCTTCGTCAGCGCCTATGCGATGCGGCTGGGTCTGGCGGACTGGAGCCCCTTGCCCCGGCCCAGGCTGCTCATGCTGAACACCGCCATCCTGGCCTGCGCCAGCCTGGCCATGGAATGGACGGCTCACGCCGCACGACGCGGCGACACTGACACCGTGCGGCGGGGCCTGGGCGTCGGCGGCATTCTGACGTTGAGCTTCCTGGCCGGGCAGCTCGTCGTCTGGAAGCAACTGAACGACGCGGGGTACATCGTCACGACCGACGCCGCGGCTTCCTTTTTCTACCTGTTCACGGCGGTGCACGGTGCGCACGTGCTCGGCGGCCTCGTGGCGTGGGTTCGTGCCGCTGCACGAACCTGGGGCCGTCCGGATCCGGCCCGGCTCAGGCTGGTCGTCGAACTGTGCGCCACCTACTGGCACTACCTTCTCGCCGTCTGGGTGGTGCTGTATGCGCTGCTCGTGTCGAGTGAACTCGGGCTGGCGATCTGCTCTTCGGCGCCCTTGTGAACGACCCGCTCGAACAAGAACCAGGAGCGAAAGACCATGACGCCCCCCGAAGCAAGCGGTACTGCGGAACTGCTCCCCCGAACCGGAGCCTGGCAAGGCATCGTCGCGGACGTGTCCTCGGACCAGCGGCTCTTCAAGGACGTGCCGTGGGGCAAGCCGATGATGTGGATCTTCCTGCTCAGCGATACGTTCATCTTCGGCAGCTTCCTGATCTCGTACATGACCGTGCGCGCGTCCACCACCGTGCCCTGGCCCAATCCGAGCGAGGTGTTCTCGCTGATGATGTTCGGCAAGAACGTGCCCCTGCTGCTGATCGCCATCATGACCTTCGTCCTGATCAGCAGCAGCGGCACGATGGCCCTGGCGGTGAATTACGGATACCGGCGCGACCGCAGGGTGACCTTCGGGTTGCTGCTGGCGACGGCCGCCCTGGGCGCGACCTTCGTCGGCATGCAGGCGTTCGAGTGGTCCAAGCTGATTTCGGAAGGTGTACGCCCCTGGAGCAACCCCTGGGGCGCGGCCCAGTTCGGTTCGTCGTTTTTCATGATCACCGGTTTCCACGGCACGCACGTGACGATCGGCGTGATCTTCCTGGTCATCGTGGCGCTCAAGGTGCTGCGCGGAGACCTCGACTTGCAACGGCCGGGCTTCCTGACCGGCCGCAGGGGCAACTACGAGATCGTGGAGATCATGGGCCTGTACTGGCACTTCGTGGACCTGGTCTGGGTCTTCATCTTCGCGTTCTTCTATCTCTGGTAGGACATGGAGCAGCACATGGAACACGCAGAACAGCACGCCGCGCCGGTCGAGGCGCAGCCTGTGCCGCATGCCCACGGCCAACAGCACCCGCTGGGGATCTATTTCAAGATCTGGGGCCTGCTGTTCGTACTCAGCCTGGCGTCCTACCTGGTCGACTATTTCCACTTCCAGGGGATGCTGCGATGGTCGCTGATCATCGTGTTCATGCTGCTGAAGGCGGGCCTGATCGTGGCCGTCTTCATGCACATGCTGTGGGAGCGGCTGGCGCTGGTTTACGCCATCCTGGTGCCGCCGCTGCTGCTGATCGTGCTGTTGGGAATCGGGGCTCTCGAAGCCGACTACACGTTCCTGACGCGAGGCGCGCTCTTCGCCCCGGTGGCCGAGCAGCCACCGGCAGCGCATTGATGGATGGCGGCAATCACGGGGAGTTAACCATGTACAGACGCATCTACTGGCTGTTGCCCGATCTGGAAAGTGCGCAGCGCACGATGGACGACCTGCTGCTGGCTCGCATCGCCATGAGCCGAATCCATTTTGTCGCCCGCGAAGGTTCCGACATGTCGGGCCTGCATTCCGCCAATGTGCTGCAGACGTCGGACGTCGTCCGGTCGGCCCAGATGGGCCTGATCATCGGCGCCGGGGTGGGCGCCTTGCTCGGCGCCCTCGTCGCGGTCTACTACCCGATCGTCGGCGACAGCCCGCAATGGGGCCTGGCCGCCGCGCTCGCCGTTGCCGGTGCGCTCTTCGGCACCTGGGCGTCAACCATGATCGGCGTCTCCACGCCGAGCAAGCGGCTGGCGCGCTTCACTCCTCAGATAGAGCAGGGGCAGATCCTGCTGATGGTCGACGTGCACATGTGGCGCGTCGAGGCCGTCGAGGCACGGCTGCGGGCTCTGCACCCCGAAGCGCACCTCGAGGGCACCGATCCAGACATCCCCGCCTTCCCCTGAGGAGGAGCGTCCTTCTTACTTCTTGTCGCCGCCCGGCACCTTGCCTTCGACGCCCTTCACATACCAGTTGATGCCGCCCAGGAACTCGTCGTCGGCGACCTTGTCCTTGGCCAGCATTTCCTTGCCGGCGCTGTTGGCGATCGGGCCCTTCCAGATCGAGAAGCTGCCGTCCTTCAGGCCGGCCTTGATCTCGTCGATCTTCTTCTTGGTGTCGTCCGGCACGTCGGCGGCAACGGACACCATGTCGATCGAGCCTTCCTTGACGCCCCACCAGATCTTGGTCGGCGAGGTCTTCCACTTGCCGTCCAGCGCTTCACGCACGGCCGACACGTAGTACGGCGCCCAGTTGATGATGGCCGAGCCCAGGTGGGCCTTGGGGCCGTAGGACGTCATGTCGCTGTCCCAGCCGAAGGCGCGCTTGCCCATCTTCTCTGCCGTCTGCAGCACGGCCGACGAATCGGTGTTCTGCATCAGCACATCGGCGCCGCCGTTGATCAGCGAGGTGGCGGCTTCGGTTTCCTTCGGCGGGTTGAACCACTCGTTCACCCACACCACCTTGGTCTTGACCTTGGGGTTGACCGACTGGGCGCCCAGCGTGAAGCTGTTGATGTTGCGCACGACTTCCGGGATCGGGATCGACGCGACCACGCCCAGCGTGTTGGTCTTGGTCATCTTGCCCGCGATCACGCCGGCCATGTACGCGCCTTCATAGGTGCGGCTGTCGTAGGCACGCAGGTTCTCGGCATTCTTGTAGCCGGTGGCGTGCTCGAACTTCACGTCCTTGCTGTCGGCGGCGACCTTCAGCATGGGCTCCATGTAGCCGAAGGTGGTACCGAAGATCAGCTTGTTGCCCTGCCCCACCATGTCGCGGATGACGCGCTCGGCGTCGGCCGATTCCGGCACTTTTTCGACGTAGCTGGTGACGACCTTGTCGCCGAATTCCTTTTCCACCGCCTTGCGGCCGTTGTCGTGGGCGAAGGTCCAGCCGCCGTCGCCGACCGGGCCGACGTAGGCAAAGGCGATCTTCAGCGGATCGGGCTTGGGTGCGGGAGCGGGGGCCGACGCCACCGGCGCCGCAGCGGGAGCCGCGGGCTTGGGAGCCTCCGTCTTGCTGCAACCCGCCAGGGCGGCGGCAGCCAGCGCGGACAGCGCCGCGAGCTTCAGCATCGAACGTTTCTTCATGTCTGTCATGGGAGTCCTTCTCCTGGGGTTGAAAGCGAAAAGCGTGATTATGAGCCGGGATAAAACGGCTTGCCCAGGGAGGCCGGCATGTTGATCCGGATCCAGGCGGGGTTGCGGGAAATAAGGGCGAGCACCACGATGGTGGCGATATAGGGCAGCATGGTGAGGAACTGGCTGGGGATGTCCACACCGATGCCCTGGAAGTGGAACTGCAGCATCGTGACGCCCCCGAACAGGTAAGCACCAAGCAACACGCGTGCCGGGCGCCAGGTGGCGAAGGTCGTCAGCGCCAGCGCGATCCAGCCCTTGCCGGCGACCATGCCCTCGACCCACAGCGGCGTGTAGACCACGGCGATGTAGGCACCGGCCAGGCCGCACAGCGCGCCACCGGCGACGACCGCCGCCAGGCGGATACGCCGCACCGGGTAGCCCAACGCGTGAGCTGAATCCGGCGACTCGCCCACCGAGCGCAACACCAGCCCGGTGCGCGAACGGTAGAGGAACCAGATCAGCCAGGCCACCAGCGCGATGGCCAGGTAGACCATGGGGTGCTGGCGGAACAGCGCCGGGCCGATGAGCGGGATGTCGCCCAGCAGCGGAATGGCGAAGTGCGGCCGCTCGGGCAGCTTCTCCTGCACGTAGGCAATACCGGCGAAGGCCGAGAAGCCGGCGCCGAACAGGCTGAGGGCCAGGCCGGTGGCGTACTGGTTGGTGTTGAGCCAGATGACGAGCACGCCGAAGATGGCGGCCAGCAGCGCGCCCGCGCCCATGCCGGCCGCGAAACCCAGCCAGTCGTTGCCGGTGTGGACCACGGTGGCGAAGCCGGCGATGGCCGCGCACAGCATCATCCCTTCGGCGCCGAGGTTGACGATGCCGGCTTTCTCATTGATGAGCAGGCCCAGGGCGGCGATGGCCAGCACGGTGCCGGCGTTGAGCGTGGCCGCGAAAAGCAGTGCGTAGGAATCCATCTCAGTTTGCTCCCTTCAGAGCCAGGGGTGCAGTGAAGCGGATGCGATAAGCCATCAGCGTGTCGCAGGCCAGCAGCGTGAACAGCAGCAAGCCCTGGAAGACGCCGGTCAGCGATTTGGGCAGGCCCAGACGCGATTGCGCCAGCTCACCGCCGATGTAGAACATGCTCATCAGGATGGCGGAGAACACCATGCCGACCGGGTGCAGGCGGCCGACGAAGGCCACGATGATGGCCGCGAAGCCGTAGCCCGCGGGGACGTACGGCGTGAGCTGGCCGAGCGGGCCTGCGACTTCCAGTGCACCGGCCAGGCCGGCGGCGCCGCCCGACGTCAGCAGTGCGATCCACAGCGCCTTGCGCGAAGAGAAGCCCGCGTAGCGCGCGGCCGCCGGTGCCAGGCCGCCCACCTGCTGGGCAAAGCCGGCGCGGGTGCGAAACAGGAACACCCACAGCCCCGCGGCACCCACCAACGCGATCACGATCCCGATGGTGAGGCGCGAGCCCTGCATCAGCTTGGGGATCTGCGTCACCGCGTCGAAGGTCTTGGTCTGCGGGAAGTTGTAGCCGCCCGGGTCTTTCCACGGGCCGTACACCAGGAAGCTGAGCACCATGTCGGCAACGTACACCAGCATCAGGCTCACCAGGATCTCGTTGGCGTTGAACTTGTCTCGCAGCAGCGCGGTGAGCCCCGCCCACGCCATGCCGCCCAGGATGCCGGCCAGCACGATGGCGATGACGATCCAACGGCCGGCGTCCTTGTCGGCCAGCAGCGCGACGCCGCCCGCCATCACGGCGCCGATGATGAACTGGCCCTCGGCGCCGATGTTCCAGACGTTGGATCGGAAGCACACGGCAAGGCCCAGCGCGATGATGAGCAGCGGCGTGGCCTTGACCATCAGCTCGCCCAGCGCATACGGCGATTTGATCGGCTCCCAGAAGAACACCTGCAAGCCCTTGACCGGGTCCTTGCCGAGGGCGATGAACAGGATCACGCCGATGATGACGGTGACGGCCAGCGCCAGCAGCGGCGAGGCGAGGCTCCAGAATTTGGATGCCTGAGGACGGGGTTCGAGCTTAAGCATGTTGCTGTCCTTCTTGCTCCCTCCCCCGCTGGGGGAGGGTTGGGGTGGGGGCTTCGCGGAGCGGCTGGACCACCCAAAGTCCACTCATCCATTCACCAATCAACTGCACAGTCGCCCGCGCCCGGTCAATCGACGGCGACAGCCGCCCTTTCGCGATCACATGCAGCCGGTCGCTGATCTCGAACAGCTCTTCCAGCTCTTCGCTCACCACCAGCACGGCGCAGCCGGCATCGCGCAGCGCCAGGATCGCGCCGCGAATCTGCGCGGCCGCGCCCACGTCCACGCCCCAGGTCGGCTGTGACACGATCAGCAGCTTGGGGTTGGCGTCGATCTCGCGGCCGACGATGAACTTCTGCAGGTTGCCACCCGACAGCGACTTGGCCGCCGCATTGGGGCCGCCGGCCTTGACGTTGAAGCGCTTGATGATGTCCAGCGCCTGCTGTTGCAGGGCCTTGACGTTGATCCAGCCGCCCTTGCCGATCGCATCCGTGCGCGTGAGCATCAGGTTGTGCGCCAGGCCCAGCGTGGGCACGGCGCCGCGGCCCAGGCGCTCCTCGGGCACGAAGTGCACGCCGAGTCGCCGCCGGCTGGTCGGCCCGAGGCGACCCGCGTCCTTGCCGAACACCTGGATCATCGAGGCTTGTGCCCGCGTGTCCTCGCCCGACAACGCGTACAACAGTTCCTGCTGGCCGTTGCCGGAAACACCGGCAATGCCCACCACTTCACCGGCGCGCACTTCGAGCGTGATGCCATCCAGGTCGACGCCGAACTGGTCTTCGCGTGGCAGGCGCAGTTCGCGCACCTGCAGCACGACGTCGCCGGGCTTGCGCTGATGGTGTTCCAGCTGCGGCGGCTCGGCGCCGATCATCAGGCGCGAGAGCGAGGCATTCGATTCATTCTGCGGATTGCACACACCCGTGACCTTGCCGCCGCGCAGCACCGTGCACGCCGTGCACAGCTCGCGGATCTCGTGCAGCTTGTGGCTGATGTAGAGAATGCTGCAGCCTTCGCTGGCCAGCTTCTTCAGCACGACGAACAGCTTCTCCACCGCTTGCGGCGTCAGCACCGAGGTCGGCTCGTCGAGGATCAGCAGCTTGGGATTCGTCAGCAACGCGCGGATGATTTCCACGCGCTGCATTTCGCCCACCGACAGCGTGTGCACCGGGCGCTGCGGGTCGATGTCCAGGCCGTACTCGCCCGCCTTGGCGGTGATGCTGTGCGTGACCTGGTTCAGCGTGAGGCTCTTGTCCAGGCCCAGCCACACGTTCTCGGCCACCGTCAGCGTGTCGAACAGGCTGAAGTGCTGGAACACCATGCTGATGCCCAGCGCCCTCGCCTCCTGCGGGTTGCGCACGTGCACCGGCTGGCCGTTCCACAGCACGCTGCCCTCGTCGGGCTTGACGCTGCCGTAGATGATTTTCATCAGCGTCGATTTGCCGGCGCCGTTCTCGCCCAGCACGGCGTGGATCTCGCCCGGCTGCACGGTGAGCGACACGTCACTGTTGGCTACCACTGCCGGGTAGCGCTTGGTGATGTGCGCGAGTTGAAGTCTTGGAATCACTGCTCTTGTCTCTCTCGTTATGTATTGCTTTTCAGGTGTCACCGCGGAACCGGCTTTGCCGGGCCGCTGGTGGCGCCCCCTTGAGGGGGCATCGCCGCAGGCGCATCGGGGGTGGGCTTTGACCGGAGGGCCGCCGCGACGCTCTTGATTTGTTCGCGCAGCCATTTGGCCGACGCGGAGGCGTGCGTGCGCTCATGCCATAACTGGTAGTACATGAGCTGGGGGAAATCGATCGGGCATTCGAGGATCTTCACGGGCAGGCTGTTCGCGAAGCGCTCGCAATACTGGCGGCCCGTCGTCATCACCAGCAAGCTCGATGCCACCATGCCCGGAATCAGGCCGAAGTGCGGGCAACGCGCCGTGATGTTGCGCGCCAGGCCCAGGCCTTCCAGGTGATCGTCGATCACGCCGCGCGCGCCCGGGTGCGTGGGCGTGGGGGCGATGTGCTCGCACTCCAGCCAGGTTTCCTGCGTCCAGCCGCGCCGGGCCGCCGGATGTTCCTTGGACACCATGCACACCACCTCATCCGCGAACAGCTTGCCCAAGTGCAGGTCTTCCGGGGGCTTCAGCCAGTTGCCGACGACCACATCCACGTGGCCTTGCGACAAGTGCGCGTGGTAGTCCGAATCGGCAGACAGCGGGTGGATCTCGATGTGGGTCAGCGGTGCGTGCGACTTGATCTGCGAAACCAGTTGCGGCAGGAAATGCGGATCGAGGTAGTCGCTGGCGGCGACGCGGAAAGTATGGGTCGCGGTTTGCGGATCGAAGCCCCGCGCGCCGGTAAAAAGCACCTCGGCGGCGCGCAGGATGCTCGCGCTCGGCTCGATCATGCGCAGGCCGGCGTCGGTGGGCACCATGCCGGAGCCCGAGCGCACCAGAAGCGGGTCACCCGAGAGGTCACGCAGGCGCTTGAGCGCCGCTGAGACAGCGGGCTGGTACATGCCCAACCGGAGGGCGGCGCGGGAAACACTGCGTTCAGTCAACACGGTATGCAAGACCCTGATCAAGTGGAGGTCTATCTTGTCGAAAAGCGCTTGATCTCTCATACCTGGGCCTGCATTCTTGTCATATGAACGGGCTTATGTTGCAGCGCAGCCAGCTCTTTACCCTCAGGCTGACTCTCGACGGACACACCACAAATCAACCATACTGGGTTTCATGGAAGCGAAGACGATCCGATTCATCCGCCGCGGCGAGCTTGTCGCGCTGAACAATGTACCACCCGACCGCACGCTGCTGGAAGTATTGCGTGAGGACCTTTCGTGCACCGGCACCAAGGAAGGCTGCGGCGAAGGCGACTGCGGCGCGTGCACCGTGGTGCTGGGCGAAGCGCGCGGCGAAGCCATGCAATACCGCGCGATCAACAGCTGCATCCGCCTGGCTCATTCCATCGACGGCATGGCCCTGTGGACGGTGGAAGACCTGGCCGCGGACGACGGCAGCCTGCACCCTGCGCAAGAGGCGATGGTGCAGTGCCACGGATCGCAATGCGGCTTCTGCACCCCCGGTTTTGTCATGAGCCTGTTCGGCATGTACCAGAACCATGTTTGCCATGGCAAAGGCATCACGCGCGAGCTGGCACAGGAAGAACTCTCAGGCAACCTGTGCCGCTGCACGGGGTACCGGCCCATCCTGGATGCGGCGCAGCAGATGGCGGAACTGCCGGCGGTGAAGGTCGATGAACTCGCGCTGGTTTCGCAATTGAAGCGCCTGAAGGCACCGGCTTCGCAAGCATCGTCCTACCTCGCACCGAAGACGCTGCCAGCCTTGCTCGCTTCGCGCGCCGCGCACCCCGACGCGCAGATCGTCGCCGGCTGCACCGACGTGGGCCTGTGGGTCACGAAGATGCACATGCAGTTCGGCAAGATGCTGGACGTGACGGGCGTGCAAGAACTGCGCCGCGTCGAGCACTACGACAACCACATTGCCATCGGCGCGGCAGTGACGCTCACCGATGCGTTCGACGCGCTGGTTGCGGAGCGTCCGCAGCTCAAGACCTTTGCCAACCGTTTCGCCGGCCTGCCGGTGCGCAACTCCGGCACGCTGGGCGGCAACGTTGCCAACGGCTCGCCGATCGGCGACTCGATGCCGCTTCTCATCGCGCTCAACGCGCACGTGGTGCTCATGAGCACGCGCGGGCACCGCGAGATGGCGCTGGAAGATTTCTACACCGGTTACCGCAAGAACCTGCTGGCGCCCGACGAAGTGCTGGCGTGGATCAAGGTGCCGCGGCCGCGGAAGGGCGAATTCCTTCGCGCCTACAAGATCAGCAAGCGCTATGACGACGACATTTCGGCGGTGTGCCTGGTGGTCAACATGACGCTGAACGGCAACACGGTCGCCCAGGTCTCTATCGGCGCCGGCGGTGTCGCGGCAACGCCGGTGCGTGCAACACAAGCCGAATCCGCGTTGATCGGCAAGCCCTGGACGACCGAAGCTGCACGCAAGGCCTCCGATGCGCTGCGCGCGCAGTTCCAGCCCATCTCCGACATGCGCGCTTCCGCTGCGTACCGCAGCGAGGTGCTGGGCAACCTGATGCAGCGCTTCTGGCTCGAAAGCCAGGGCATGCAGCAGATCAACCTCGAAAACTTCCAACTGGCGGAGGCCGTATGAGCCCCCACGCTCACATTCGTTCGCTGCCCCCCGAGGGGGCGCTTGCCTCCTTTGAGGCGGCTCTGCAGGAGGCAAAATGAACGCCCCCGAGAAATTCCTCAACAAGACGCCGGCGGCGCAGCCGGCCGCCGGCACGCCGCACTTCCACGAAAGCGCGCGCGCGCAGGTCGCTGGCTCGGCGACATACGTCGACGACATCCCGGAGATCAAGGGCACGCTGTACGCCGCGCCTATCCTTTCGACCATCGCCCACGGCAACCTCAGGGGCGTCGATGCCAGCCTTGCGCTGGCCATGCCCGGCGTGCGCGGCGTGGTCCTGGCCAGCGACGTTCCGGGGGATCCGAAGTTCCCCACCTTCACGCACGACGAACCGATCTTCGCCACCAACAAGGTCGAACACATCGGCCAGGTGATCGGCGTGGTCGTCGCCGAGACGGTGATGCAGGCGCGACGCGCGGCGCGCAAGGTGAAGCTCGACATCGAGGCCCTGCCGGCCGTCCTCACCGTGAAAGAAGCATTGAAGGCAGAGAACTACGTCCTGCCGCCCGTCTTCGTGCGCCGCGGCGATGCCGAACAGGGCATCGCGCGCGCGGCGCATCGCCTGTCCGGCGAACTGGAAGTCGGCGGCCAGGAGCACTTCTACCTGGAAGGCCAGGTCGCCTACGCGCTGCCGCTGGAGCAGAACCAGTGGTGGATCTATTCCAGCACCCAGCATCCGGGCGAAGTGCAGCACTGGGTCGGGCACGCGCTGGGCCTGGAGAACAATGCCGTGACGGTCGAATGCCGCCGCATGGGCGGCGCCTTCGGCGGAAAAGAAACGCAGGCCGGGCACCTGGCGGTGTGGGCGGCGCTGGCGGCGAACAAGACGCGCCGGCCGGTCAAGCTGCGCTTCGACCGCGACGACGACTTCATGATCACCGGCAAGCGGCATCCGTTTGCCTACGAATACACGGTGGGCTTCGACGACACCGGCCTCATCACCGGCCTCAAGCTCATGCTCGCGGCCAACTGCGGTTTCAGCGCGGACTTGAGCGGCCCCGTGGCCGACCGCGCCGTTTTCCACGCCGACAACGCTTACTTCCTGAGCGATGTCGAGATCGCGTCTTACCGCTGCAAGACGAACACGCAAAGCCACACGGCCTTTCGCGGCTTCGGCGGGCCTCAGGGGATGATCGTGATCGAGGCCATCCTCGGCGACATCGCGCGCCAGCTCGGCCTGGACCCGATCGATGTGCGCAAGCGCAACCTGTACGGCGTCGACGACCGCAACGTCACGCACTACCAGATGCAGGTGGAAGACAACATCCTGCATCCGATGATCGACCGGTTGGAGCACAGCGCGGATTACCGCGCGCGCCGAGAAGCCATCGCGAAGTGGAACGCCAACAGCCCCGTCATCAAGCGCGGCATCGCGCTGACACCCGTCAAGTTCGGCATCTCGTTCACCGCCACCTTCTTCAACCAGGCCGGTGCGCTGGTGCATGTCTACACCGACGGCAGCGTGCAGGTGAACCATGGCGGCACGGAGATGGGCCAAGGCCTCAATACCAAGGTGGCGCAGATCGTCGCCGATGAACTGGGCGTGCCTTTCGAGCGCGTACGCGCCACTGCCAGCGACACCAGCAAGGTGCCCAACGCCAGCGCCACCGCCGCTTCCAGCGGCACCGACTTGAACGGCCGTGCCGCCCAGTTCGCCGCACGCCAGGTGCGCGAGCGCCTCGCCGAATTCATCGGCCAGCGCCAGGGCTGCGACCCGAAGAAGGTGGTCTTCGCGCATGGCCAGGTGAGCAGCCCTGATGCGGTGATCAGCTGGGAACAGCTGGTCGACGACGCGTACAAGGCACGCGTTCAGCTGTGGAGCGACGGCTTCTACAAAACGCCCAAGATCCACTACGACAAGCACACGCTGACGGGCCGACCCTTCTACTACTTCTCGTACGGCGCCGCCTGCAGCGAAGTGGCCATCGACACGCTCACCGGCGAGAGCCGTGTGCTCAAGGTCGACATCCTCCACGACGTGGGCACGCCCATCAATCCTGCCATCGACATCGGCCAGATCGAGGGCGGCTTCATCCAGGGCATGGGCTGGCTGACGACGGAACAGCTGGTGTGGAACGACAAGGGTTACTTGTCGACCCACGCGCCCAGCACCTACAAGATCCCGGCCACCGGCGACGTCCCGGCGCATTTCAGGGTCGATTTGTGGCCCGAGCCCAACCGTGAAGACAACGTATTCGGCAGCAAGGCCGTGGGTGAGCCGCCCTTCATGCTGGCGATCAGCGTGTGGGAAGCTCTGCGTGATGCGGCAGCGGCAGCGGCGGCGCGTAGCGGCCGAGCCGTTCACATGGATGCGCCTGCCACTGCTGAGAACGTGCTGAAGGCACTCAGCAGTTAACCTGGCTGTCGCGGCGGGGCTCATCTGTCCGACATGGCCTGTCGGAAAACGTCTTCAGTGGACGCGCCCGATGCCTACAGGCTGCCTCCGCCGTCCGGGCGTCAATACACCCATGAAGATTCTGAACCTCATCCATGTCATGGTCGCCCAGGCGTTCTACAACTGGGCGGCCCGCGAAATCAATCCGCTCCACCCGGACCTGCCGCGCATCATGACGCGCCAGATGGAGTTGTCGGACAAGGCCCATCGCGTTTTCAGCTAGGCACGCGCAGGCAGAATCGGGCACGGCACTGCAGCCGCCCCAGGAGGAAAAATGACCCGACGACTCATCAGCTCCGGCTCCACTTTCGAGGAACAGATCGGCTACTCGCGCGCCGTGGTCGACGGCGATTGGGTGTTCGTCTCGGGCACCACCGGCTTCGACTATTCGAGGATGGAAATCCCCGAGGGTCTCCTTGCGCAGACCGAACAATGCCTGAAGAACATCGAGGCGGCGCTGGAGCAGGCCGGCGCAAGCCTGCGCGACGTCGTGCGCGTCACGTACGTCCTCCCCAATGCGGCCGAGTTTCCCGAATGCTGGCCGGTGCTGCGCCGGTACTTTGGCGAGATCCGGCCCGCGGCCATGATGATTTCCGCAGGTTTGGCCGACCCGCGCATGCGGATTGAAATCGAGGTGACAGCAAGAAAACGCACTGCGCCCTAGAATCGCCAACGCTGGCCCCATAAGGCCGGCAGCGTTCTCAGGGCGGGGCGTAATTCCCCACCGGCGGTATCCGCGGCTTTGGCTGCGGGAGCCCGCGAGCGCCCGATGCCCGCCGCAAGGCGGATGCCGGGGTCAGCAGACCTGGTGAGATGCCAGGGCCGACGGTCACAGTCCGGATGAAAGAGAAACGCGAAAAGCGGTGCTGCCGCGCGTTCACGCGCGTGGGCGGCAGCGTTGACGCGCGCCCTGATTCAGGTAAACCACTCTTCAAGGGTCTCCATGAATCAGACTTCTGCCTCCACCAATATCGGCGCCGTGTCGCGCCGCCGCCCACCTCCACGAGCGCGCCAGCGCGTGGCGGTGATCTCTTCCTGCTGGCACCGCGACATCGTCGACAAGGCGCGAGAAGCCTTGCTCGCCGAATTGGCGCGCAACGGCTTGCCCGCCAGCCAGGTCGACCAGTTCGATGTGCCGGGTGCGTTCGAAATCCCGCTCTACGCCAAGAAGCTCGCCCAGTCGGGCCGCTATGACGCCATCATCGCCTGCGGGCTGGTCGTCAACGGCGGCATCTACCGGCACGAGTTCGTCGCCGCCGCGGTGATCGACGGGCTGATGCGCGTGCAACTCGATTGCGAGGTGCCTGTGCTCTCCGCCGTGCTGACGCCGCGCGACTTCCACGAGCACGAGGACCACCTGCGCTTCTTCTCGGAACACTTCGTCAAGAAGGGCGTGGAGGTGGCGCAGGCCTGCCTGCACATCATGGGCCACCACGAGGCCTTGCTGGAAACGGCTTAGCCTTTCGCTGGGCTCAGCCCGGACCTGCGAGCGCCGCAAGGGCTCGCAGGTCCGGCGCGTCTGCGACCGGGAGGCGTGATGTTGGACGCCAAGTACCAAGTTCTTATACTGCACCCATAACGGTCGGCCTTACACGAAGGGGCTGCCACAGTCGCGGCATGCGGCAATGGTTCGACGAGGAGGTTCACCATGGTGATCTGGGGTGCAATATGGGGCGGAGTGCTCGGGCTGTTGTGGCCGGGGCATGATTGGGAATTCCAACTCTTCGCGGGCGCCATCCTGGGTGCGCTTGCCGGGCTGATGCTGCGGCGTGCCGTGCGCAAGGAGGTGCTGGCGCAGCAGGCGAAAGCACCGGCGGGCGCGGCGGCAAAAGCATCTGCGCCAGCAGCGGCTGCCACGGCTGCTGCGGCTGCGGCCGCAACGCCGGTTGCGACCAGCCTGCCAGCGACGGCGATGCCGGCGGCAGCCGAGGCGGTTCCGCCGGCAACCGCAGCCGAACCTGGGCAGACGGCGCCGCCCCTCGCCACAACCACCACGCCCGCAACCCCGGCAACACCACCCGCGCCTGTACGCCCGAAGCCCGTGCCGGCACCCGCCTCACCGGACATGGTCACTGTCCTCTTCGAGAAGGCGCGTGCATGGCTTTTCGGCGGCAACACCGTCGTTCGCATGGGCGTGCTGGTGCTGTTCGTGGGCCTCGCGTTCCTGGCGAAGTACGCCATCGAGAATTCGCTGCTGCCGCCGGAACTGCGCCTGGCCGCCATCGGCGCAGCGGGTATCGCCCTCTTCGTCGTCGGCTTCCGGCTGCGCGGCAAGTCGCCTGACAAGCTCGCATACGCGCTGACGCTGCAGGGCGCCGGGGTCGGCGTGCTGTACCTCACCGTCTTCGCGGCGTTCCGCCTCTACCAATTCCTGCCTGCGGGCGCCGCTTTCGCCGCGCTGGGACTGGTGTGCGCCTTCTCCACCGTGATCGCGCTCGCGCAGAACGCGCCGGCGATGGCCTTCATCGGCTTTGCCGGCGGCTTCGCGGCACCGATCCTCGTGTCCACCGGCCAGGGCAATCACGTGGGCCTGTTCAGCTACTACCTGCTGCTGAGCGTGGCGATCGCCATCATTGCGTGGGCGAAGGCCTGGCGTGCGCTCAACCTGCTGGGATTCTTCGCCACGTTCGGCGTCGCCACGCTGTGGGGCGCGCTCAAGTACCAACCCGAACTCTTCTCGAGCACCGAGCCCTTCCTCATCGGCTTCTTCCTGGTGTACGTGGCCGCGAGCGTTCTCTATGCGACGCGGCATTCGCTGTCGGCCAAGAAAGCCGTCGACGGCACGCTCGTGTTCGGCGTGCCCATCGTCGCCTTCAGCCTGCAGGCCGGGCTGGTGCGCAGTATCGAATACGCAACGGCGTTTTCGTCGCTGGCGCTCGGCGCGTTCTACCTCGTACTCGGCTTGTGGATGGCGCGGCGCAAGCAGGGCCGCGACGAAGCCAGCCGATGGATGGCAGAGTGCTTCGCGGCGCTCGGCCTGGGGTTCGTCACGCTGGCCGTCCCGCTGGCTTTGGACGCCCGCTGGACGTCCGCGGTCTGGGCCATCGAAGGGGCCGGCGTCTACTGGCTGGGCCGCCGCCAGGGCCGCTGGCTGGCGCGCGCCGCCGGACTGGCGCTGCAAGGCTTCGCAGCAATCTCTTTCCTCTCGTCCACGGGGTCCATCCATGCCGCCGCCTGGCCGCTGGCCAACCCGGTGTTCATCGGCGCCGTGATGCTGGCGGTGGCCGCGCTCGGCATCGCCTGGTGGACGCGCATGCCGCTGGAGCCCAGCGACTCGGCCTTGGCGCGCGGCTTCGCCAAACTGGAAAACACGCTGGCACCCGTGCTGTTCTGGGTGGGCTTCCTCTGGTGGCAGTTCGCGCTGAACAGCGAAATTTTCCGCCACACCATGGATGCGAACGGGGTGTTCACGCCTGTCTTCAAAGAGGCAACCCAGATTCACTTGCGCCTGTTGGCCTGGACGGCCAGCGCATTCGCGTTCCACTTCCTGGCCTCGCCGAAGCTTGCCAGGCCCTGGGCCATCGCCGCCACGCCCGCGTGGGCCGTCCTGCCGCTGTTGCTGATGGGAGCCATCTACGGCGCCACGTCCATGAACCACGTGTTCGAAGCCGGCGGCTGGGTGGTCTGGCCCGTTCTGCTCGCGCTGCACTTCGTCATGCTGCGCCGCCTGGACAGCGGAACGCCCGCCGGCTGGTGGCCGTGGGTGCATGCGGGCGGCGTGTGGCTGCTGGTCTTCCTGGCAGGCAACCTGCTGGTCTTTGCCATCGGGCGCGGCAGCCTGTGGCAGACCGCATGGGCCACGGTGATCCTGCTGGTGGCGGGAACGGTGGTGCTGATGATCCTGTCGCGCCGTGCCTGGTTCGAGACGGGGCAAAAACGCTGGCCGCTCGACCGTTTTGCCCGCGCCTACCTTTGGCTGGCGTCCGCGCCTCTGGCTGTCGGCGTGGCGCTTGGCAGCCTGCTGGTCGCCGTGTATTCCGATGGCAATGCGCGTCCGCTGCCCTATGTGCCGCTCTTGAACCCAACCGACCTCGCGGTCGCGATGGGCCTGGCCGCGTGCACGCTTTGGCTGGTGCGACTGCGTGGCAGCGCGTTGGACGTGCCGAAGGGCGCGCGCGCCTCGCACTGGCTCCTGGTGCTCGCCGGCCTGGCGTTCGTGGCCATCAACACCGTGTGGCTGCGCGTGGCGCACCACTTCTTCGCTGTGCCCTGGGACGCGGGCCGGCTCTTCGATTCGTTCCTGGTGCAGGCCGGGTATTCGATCTTGTGGACGCTGCTGGCGCTGGGCTTGATGGTGGGCGCGCACAGGCGTGGCCTGCGCAACGCCTGGATGCTGGGTGCCGTGCTGCTCGGCGCCACGGTGCTCAAGCTCTTCGTCATCGACCTGTCCAACCGCGGCGGCTCCGAGCGCATCTTCGTGTTCATCGCGGTCGGTATCCTGATGCTGGTGGTCGGCTATTTCGCACCGCTGCCGCCACCGCGTGCCGCCGTGCCGGCAGCAGACGACGCACTGGAAGGAGCACGGCCATGAGGCGAGGTTGGTTTCGCATCGCCGGTGCCGCCTTGGGTGCGATGGCCATGCTGCATGCCACGGCGTCGCTTGCAGAAGCACCGGTCCCCACCGAATTTTCCTGGCGCGCGGGCCTGGAGTTGCCCGCGGGCGCGGGCTTGGCACGCGTGAGTCTGCCGGCGCCGGCATTGCTTCGCCTGCAAAGTGTGGACGCACGCGACGTGCGCGTCTTCAACGCCGGCGGCGATGCTGTCGCCTTCTCTTTCATGGGGGCGGCGTCGCAGGCCGCGCCGCCGCCGGCCTACACGCGGTCCTACGGTGCGCTGCCCCTCTATAGCGCCAGCACCAGCACGGCACCCCGCGCGAGCAAGGGTTCGATGCGCGTGCGCATCCAGGACCAGCAGCGGGCCGTGTGGGTGCAGATCGATGGCCAGCCGCCGCCCGCGGCCACGGCGACCAAGCTCAACTCCGTGATCTTCGCGACGCAAGGCGAGAAGCAGCGCCTGGGCGCGCTCAAAGTGCAAGCGACCCTGCCACCCAACGCCCCGATCTGGGTGACGGTGGAGACGAGCACGGATCTCGCCAACTGGACGCCCGCGGGAGTGCGCGGCCGCCTGTACCGTTTCGAGGGCGATGGTGCGCCCGCCAACGACACGCTCGAATTCGAGCAACCCGTCAACCTGGAGGGCCGCTACCTGCGGCTCGACTGGGCGGGGCAAGACGGCGTGTCGGTCAGCGGCGTCACGGGCATCGTGGCCCCGGCCGTGCAACCGCCGGTGCGCGTGCGCGCCGAGCTGCCGCGTGCGCAGCCCGCCGCGAAAGACACGGCGGACCTGGCGCTGCCCTTTGCGACGCCGATCGCGTCGCTGGTGTTGACCTCAGCGCAGCCCAACACGCTGCTGCCGATCCGCATCATGGGGCGCAATGACGTGGCGCAGCCGTGGCGCACCCTGGGCCAGGCCGTGGTCTACCGTATCGGCGACTCGGTCAACCCGCCCATCGCGTTGCATGGCGCCAGTGCGCGCTGGCTGCGCCTGGTCGCCACCAACGGGGCGGACATCGCGGCGGCGCAGCTGCAAGCCAGCGCCGAGTTCGAACCGGTGCAATTGGTGTTCGTGGCCACCGGCAATGGCCCTTTCCAGCTGGCCGCCGGGCGCCCGGACACGCCGTCCGGAGCCTTGCCGCTGGGCACGCTGGCCGCTGCGCTGGGCAACCGCAAGCTGCAAGATCTGCCCGAAGCGAAATTCGGCGCTGTGACGATGGAAAGCGCGCCCGAACCGGGCCCGTTCGAACGCTTCCGGCCCGCGGGCCTTTCGGACAAGGCAGCGCTCTTGTGGGCGGTCCTGATCGGTGGCGTGATCCTGCTCGGCGGCGTCGCCTGGTCGTTGTTGCGGCAGTTGAAGACGCCGCCGCCGGCTGCGGAGTAGTGCGCGGCCTCGACAGCCGCTAGTCCTTGAACAGCCGCTCGATCACTGCGCGCAGCCAGCGGTTGCCAGGGTCGGCCTCGAAACGCTTGCTCCAGTGCAGCGACACCGTGAAGTCGCGCAGCGGAAATTCCGGCTCCACGATGGCGTAGCCGCCTTCGAATCCGCGTGCGATGTTGCGCGGCATCACGACCGCCAGATCGGTCGCCTTGACGATGGACGGCAGCACCATGAAGTGCTCGGTGGTCAGGCGCAGCCGGTCTTCGAGCTTCAGCACTTGCAGGATGCGCAGCGTGTCCGCATGCGAGCGCACGGCCACGAACTCGAGCTGCTGCAGGTCCGCCAGCAGTTGTTTGGGCGTGCGGCGCTTGCGCGTGAACGGGTGGCCGCGGCGAAGCAGCACGACGTACCGGTCTTTCAGCAACTGCGCGCGCTGCGTGTCCTTGACCATCGGCAAGAAGCCGAAGGCCAAATCGATGCGCCCGGCATGCAGTGCGTCGGATATCTGCTCGCGCGGGACCGGCAACGTTTCGACACGCACGCCCGGCGCCTGGTCGCGCAGCGCCATCATCAGCTCGGGCAGGAAGCGGCCCTCGCCGATGTCGCTCATGTGGATGCGGAAAGTGCGCCGCGACTGCGCGGGATCGAACCCGCTCGATTCGCCCAACGCTTCTTCAATCGTGGCCAGGGCCTGGCGGATCGGCTCGGCCAGCCGCTGCGCCTTCGGTGTCGGCCGCACGCCGCCGGGCGCGCGCACGAACAGCGGGTCGTGCACCAGCGCCCGCAGCCGCGTCAGGCCCTGGCTGGCCGCCGGCTGCGTCAAGTCCAGCAGTTCAGCCGCCCGGCTGACGCTGCCCGCGCGGTAGACCGCATCGAACACGCGAAGCAGGTTGAGGTCGATGTCCTTGAGGTGCACTGCAGTTCTACGGCGCGCTGCGGGCTGAGGCCAGGGACACCGCGGAACCGGCTTTGCCGGGCCGCTGGTGTCGCCCCCCTTGAGGGGGGAGGCGCCGCAGGCGCTTCGGGGGGTGTTTCAATTCAACCGCGGAAGTGGCAGGCCACGAAATGGCCGGGGGAGGATTCTTCCAGCGCTGGCCGCTCCGTGCTGCAAAGAGGGAACTGCGCGATCGGGCAGCGCGTGTGGAAACGGCAACCTGTGGGCGGACGCACGGGGCTGGGCACATCGCCTTCGAGCTTGATGCGGGTGCGCTTGACCTGCGGATCGGGGATGGGCACGGCCGACAGCAGCGCCTCGGTGTAGGGGTGCAGCGGGTTGGCGTACAGGCTCTTGGCCGGCGCGATTTCGGCCACGGCGCCGAGGTACATCACGGCCACGCGGTCGCTGAAATGCTCCACCACCGACAGGTCGTGCGCGATGAACATGTAGGTGAGCTGCAGTTTGTCTTGCAGGTCTTCCAGCAGGTTCACCACCTGGGCTTGCACGGACACATCGAGCGCGGACACCGGCTCGTCGCACACCACCAGCCGCGGGTTCACCGCTAAAGCACGCGCGATACCGATGCGCTGGCGCTGACCGCCCGAGAACTCGTGCGGGTAGCGGCGCATGTAGTCGGGGTTCAAGCCCACCAGCGTCAGCAACTCCGCGATGCGGTCGCGGTACTCGCCGGGGCCTTGGTGCAGCTTGTGGATCGTCAAAGCCTCGCCGATGATCGACCCGACCGTCATGCGCGGATTGAGCGACGCATACGGGTCCTGGAAGATGATCTGCATATCCCGCGCCAGCGCGCGCAGCTCGTCCTTGCCCATCGCCGTGACGTTGCGGCCGTCGAACCACACTTCGCCCGACGTCGGCTCGATCAGGCGCAGGATGCAGCGGCCTGTGGTGCTCTTGCCGCAGCCCGATTCGCCCACCACGCCCAGCGTTTCGCCGGCAGCGATGTCGAAGCTGACACCATCCACCGCATGCACTCTCTCGACCTGGCGCGAGAACACGCCGCCCTTGATGGGGAAGTGCTTGACCAGGTTCTTGACCCGCAGCAATGGCTCAGGACGAGGAACCTCCGTGCTGCGCATCGCGGCACCAGCTCCTTCGGGCGGCTGGTCGGCGCTCATGCCTCGATCTCCTCGGCGCGGATGCACGCGACCTTGTGCCCCGGCACGACTTCGCGCAGCGCCGGCGTCGCCGCGCTGCACTCGGGAATCGCGTACTTGCAGCGCGGCGCGAAGCGGCAGCCCTCGGTCGGCTCGATCAGCTTGGGCACGGTGCCGCCGATGGACTCCAGCCGCACGCGGTGCGTGGCCGCCCGGTCGATGCGCGGGATGGAACGGATCAGGCCTTGCGTGTAAGGGTGCTTGGGCCGCGCGAACAGCTCGGTCGCACTGGCCTCCTCGACCACCTTGCCGGCATACATGACGACGACGCGCTGCGCCATCTCGGCGACCACGCCCATCGCGTGCGTGATCAGCATGATCGACATGCCCAGGCGGTCCTTGAGCTCATTGAGCAGGTCGAGGATCTGCGCCTGGATGGTCACATCCAGCGCCGTGGTCGGCTCGTCGGCGATCAGCAGCTGCGGGTTGCACGACAGCGCCATCGCGATCATCACGCGCTGGCGCATGCCGCCGGAGAATTGGTGCGGGTAGTCGTGGATGCGCTTCTCCGGCATGGGGATGTTGACCAGCTTGAGCATCTCCGCCGCGTGGTCCAACGCCGAGCGCCGGCTGTAGCCGCCGTGCAGCCGCACCGACTCCGCGATCTGCTCGCCCACCGTGTACACCGGGTTCAGCGACGTCATCGGCTCCTGGAACACGATGGCGATCTCTTTCGTGCGCACCTTGCGCATGCCTGCGTTGTCGAGCGGCACAAGGTCACGGCCCTGCCACAGCACCTGCCCCGCGACGATGCGGCCAGGGGGCATGGGAATGAGCTTGAGGACCGTCATCGCCGTGACGGTCTTGCCGCAGCCCGACTCGCCGACCACGCACACAGTCTCGCCGCGTTCGACGGAGATGTCGACGCCGTCGACGGCGTGCAGCCAGCCGTCCTCGGTCTTGAAGTGAGTCTTGAGACCCTTGATCTCCAGCAAAGCCATTAGAGAACGTCCCTCGGATCGAGCGCATCCCGCAGCCCATCGCCGATGAAGTTGATGCACAGCACGGCAAGGAAGATCGCCGCGCCCGGGAACATCGCCCAGTACGTCGCGATGTCCAGGTATTCCTTGCTGTCGAACAGGATGCGGCCCCAGGTCGGGATGTCTGGCGGAAAGCCCAGACCTAGGAACGACAGCGTCGACTCCGCGATGATGGCCGCCGCCACGTCGATGGTGCCGGCGACGATTACCGGGCCCAGCGCGTTTGGCAGGATGTGCCGCACCACTTGCCGAGACGTGCTGGCACCCAGCGCGCGCGCTGCCTCCACGAATTCCTTTTCGCGCAGCGAGAAGAACTGCGCGCGCACCAGCCGTGCCACCGGCATCCAGCGGAAGCCGCCGATCACGCAGACGATCAGCATGAACACGCCGACCTCGGGGCCAAACGCCGCCTTCAGCCCATCGCGAAACAGGTAGATGAGCAGCAGCAACAGCGGTAATTGCGGCAGCGACAGGAACAAGTCCGTCAGCCACATCAGCGCCGCGTCGACACGGCCTCGAGACATGCCGGCGATGGAGCCTATGGTCACACCCACCATGATTGCCACGCTCATCGCCGCCAGCCCGACGGCCAGCGAGATGCGGCCACCATAGAGCATGCGCGCGAAGATGTCCTGGCCCAGGTCGTCGGTGCCGAACGGATGCTTCCAGCTGGGTCCCTTCAGGCGAGCGGAGAAATCGATCTCGTTGATCGCGACCTTCCACACCAGCGGACCCAGCACCACCAGTGCGACCATCAGCCCCAGGATGACCAGGCTGGCCAGCGCGAGCTTGTGCCGGCGAAAGCGCCGCCATGCATCCGCCACCAGCGAGACACTGCGCTGCGGCTTGCCCTGCGAGGGCAACGCGCTAGCGGTAACTGATGCGGGGGTCGAGCCAGCCATAGAGCAAGTCGGCAATCAAATTGAAGATGATCACGAGGCAGGAGAAGACGAAAGTCACGCCCATGATCACGGGCGTGTCGTTGCGCAGGATGGCGTCGATCAGGAGCGAGCCGATGCCGGGGATGCGGAAGATCTGCTCGGTGACGATGGCGCCGCCGAAGATCGCGGGCATCTGCAGCGCCACCAGTGTGACGACGGGAATCAGCGCGTTGCGCACCACGTGCTTCATCACGATGTCCCAGTCCGAAAGGCCCTTGCTGCGGGCCGTCGTCACGTGGTCCAGCCGGATCACGTCCAGCATCGCCGAGCGCACGTAGCGCGTCCAGCTCGCGCCCTGGAACAGGCCCAGCACCATGATGGGCATGATCGCTTGCTTGAGGTGCTCCCACCACCATTGCCAGCCGGTGGCGGCGATGTCCGCGCGGAAGACGAACGGCAGCCAATCGAGCTTGATCGAGAACAGCAGAATCAGCAGCAGCCCGGTGAAGAACGTGGGCAACGAGAAGCCGACGAAGGCCAGCGCGCTGGCGATGCGGTCGAACCAGGAATAGGGGCGCATCGCCGAGTAGATGCCCACCGGCAGCGCCACGGCCAGCGCCAGCACCTGCGACGCGCCGATCACGGCCAGCGTCACCGGCACGCGTTGCAGGATCAGCTTGTCGACGTCGACGCGGCTGATGAAGGAAAAGCCCCAGTCGCCCTGGAACATGGCCAGCAGCCAGCGGAAGTAGCGCTGCCAGATCGGGTCGTCCAGGCCGAACTGCTTGCGCAGATTGGCCTGCACTTCAGGCGGCACGTTCGGGTTCAGCGCCATTTCGGCGAAGGGGTCGCCGGGCGCGAGCGCGAGCACGGTGAACAGCACCACGCTGATGCCCAGCAGGCTGGGCAGGGCGATCAAGAGCCGCCGCAGGAGATAGGAACCCACGGCGGGTCAGTTCCGCGGCGGGATCAAGTTTCTCTATACCAGTTCTGCAACTGGGCGAAGTCCAGGTCCCAGCCCGAGAGCCAGGTCACCAGCTTGTTGCCCTGGCCGCGCACGCGAGGCCGCAGGATAAGCGGGATCACGGCATGGTCGCCGCACACCAGGTCGTTGCACTTGATGAACAGCGCCGCCCGCTTGACCGGGTCGATCTCGCCCTCGGCCGCGTTGTACGTCTTGTCGTACTCGTCGCTGTGCCAGCGGCAGATGTTGCGCCCTTGCCATTTGTTCGCCTTGGACGAAATCTCGTCCTTGACGTACTGGTTCATGAAGCGTTCCGGGTCCGGCTGCGTCTGCGTCGTCGTGTACATCTGGATGTCGGCCCAGAACTTCCCGTACGTGTCCGGGTTGGCGACGTCGGACGAGAAGAACACCGACGCGGTGACCGACTTGAGTTCCAGGTCGACACCCGCCTTCTGCGCGGCCTGCTTGACCACCGCCTGCTCCTTCTGCCGGATACCGTTGACGGACGTCTGGTAGACGAACTTCATCTTCTTGCCGCCCTTTTCGCGGATGCCGTCGCTGCCCTTCTTCCAGCCAGCGGTCTCCAGCAGCGCGTTCGCCTTGTCGATGTTGAACTCCATCTTCATGTTCGGCGACTTGTACTTCGAAGGCGCGTTGAGGAAGTTGGGCGTGGCGATGCCGGTGCGGCCGTAGATGAATTGCTGGATCGACTGGCGGTCCATCAGCAGGGCCATGGCCTGGCGCACGGCCGGATCGCTGAAGGCGAAGTGCTTCGACTTGATGCTGGCACGCTCGCCGTCCACTTCGGTCCACGGATCGGTCATGTTGAGCTGAAGGAACTCGATGTCGCCGCAGGGGATGATCTTGGCGACACCCTTGCCGCCGTCTTCCATGCGCTTGAGCACTTCGTCTTCCACCTGCAGGTTCCAGGCGTAGTCGTATTCGCCGGTCTGCAGCACGGCCCGCGCCGCCGAGGTCGCGTCACCGCCGCCCTTCATTTCGATGGTGTCGAAGTAAGGCTTGTTCGGCATGTGATAGCCGGTGTAGAGCTTGCCGCGGACCATGTCGCCCGGCTTGAAGTCCACGAACTCGTACGGCCCTGTGCCCACGGGCTTCAGGTTGGCCGGGGCTTCGCGCGACTTGGCGCCCGTGAAAGCACTGAACACGTGCTTGGGCAGGATCATGCCTTCGGCCGCCACGAAGCTCGTGGCCCAGAACGGTGTCGCCTTGGCGAAAGTGACCTTGATCGTGTGCGAGTCGACCTTGGTGACGACCACGTCCTTGTAGACCGCGCTTGTCACCGCGGCCGTGGCCGGGTCCTTCGCGTATTCCCAGGTGAAGACGCAATCGTCTGCCGTAAAGGGCTTGCCGTCATGCCAGGTGACGTTGCGCTTGAGCTTCCACGTAACGGACTTGCCGTCCGCAGCCACGCCGCCGTTCTCGCGCGTGGGGATTTCCGCCGCGAGGATGGGCACGAGGTTGCCCTCGTTATCCCAGACCGCCAGCGACTCATAGAAGATGCGCGAGCCTTCCTGGTCCTTGGTGCCGTTGGCGAAGTGCGGTTGCAGAAGCGTCGCACCTTGCCACCACAGCACTTTCAGCGCGCCGCCGCCGCCGCGCTTGGTCGGTTTGTAGGCCTGGCTGGCAGGCGCCTGGGCCTGCGCGACCCCGGCATGCATGAGCAGCATCGACGCCATGGGCGCCGTGAGGCCCACGGACACCATCTGCTGGATGAAGTCGCGGCGCGGCAAACGGCCGCTGCGGACTTCGTCGATGGATTGGCGAATCTCTTTTTCCTGCATGGTAATGCTCCTCGGTGGGAACGAAAGGATGTACGCAACCCGCCGGCAAGGCCACCGTGCAAACACTGATACGCGGCGGGTGGATTTGGACGATCCCTCGGCTATAAGCAAGTATCCTGCCCGCCGCGCGCTCGCCATGACGCGCCGGCTCGACTCCAAGGAAGCCCATGCGACTGCCCAACCTGCTTGCCACCCGCCGCGGACGCCTGTTCGCATTCTTCAGCCTCTACATCACCGAGGGAATTCCCTTGGGTTTCGCCGCCACGGCGGTGGCGACACAGCTGAGGCGGCAGGGCGTGGGCCCGGCGGAGATCGGCGCCTTCGTCGCGTCGTTCTACCTGCCATGGGCCTTCAAGTGGGCTTTCGGTCCCTTCGTCGATGTATTCCGTTCGCAGCGCTTCGGTCACCGGCGTGGCTGGATATTGCTCACCCAGGTCATGATGGCCGCCACCCTGCTGGCGCTGGTGGCGGTGCCGCTGCCCACCGGCCTGGGAATCTTCACCGCCATCCTGCTGGTGCACAACACCTTCGGCGCGATCCAGGACGTAGCCATCGACTCCCTCGCCGTCAACAGCTTGAGCGAGGACGAACGCGGGCTGGCCAACGGGCTGATGTTCGCGGGCGCCTCGGTGGGCACGGCGATCGGCGGTGCCGGCGTGCTGTTCATGATGAGCTACACCGGCTTCCAGGCCAGCTTCGTCATGGTAGCGGTGGCCATCCTGGCCGTGACGGCCTTCATTGTCCTGCCCATGAAAGAGGCGGTGGCCGAAAACCTGGGCGCCGCCGCCGCCAGCGCGGGAACCGCCTGGCGTGCAGCAGGCGCAGAGATGAAAGCCTTCGCGGTTCAGTCGTTCCGCTCCTTCATCGGCACACGCGGCGCTTTTTCCGGCGTGTTCTTCGCCCTGCTACCGGCCGGCGCGATGTCGCTGGGCCTGGCATTGCAATCCAACCTGGCGGTCGAACTGGGCATGGACGACGACCAGGTAGGCGCGCTCAGCCTGTGGACGCAAATCATCTCGGCCGCCTGCATGGTGCTGGGCGGCTGGCTGTCGGACAAGTGGGGCCGCCGCCGCACCCTGGCCGTGTACCTGAGCGGCATGAGCCTGCCGGTGCTGTACCTGATGTGGGTGCTGCAGCAGCACGGCTACGTGATGCCCCACGCGCCCGGCGGTCCGGTCATGCCCGCGCTGATCACGGCGCTGTGGATCTCGTCGATCTGGTATTCGGTCTTCCAGGGACTCATGTACGGCACGCGTTCAGCCATCATGATGGACATCACCAACCCCGCCGTCGCCGCCACTCAGTTCACCGCCTACATGGCGATGATGAACCTGGCCATCGCCATCGCTGCCGGGTGGCAGGGCGCGGCTGTCGAGGCATGGGGCTACCCGGTCACGCTGCTCGTCGACGCGATCACCGGCGTGATCTGCGTGCTGCTGCTCCCATGGATGAAGCGACAAGCCGGCGAGTTCAGCGATGCGCTGGCCGAAGGACGCGCGCGCAAATCAGCGCTGGTGTTGGGCCTGTGCTGCCTGGGCTGGTTGCTCTACTGGGCCAACCACGAGCTGTTGGGCAAGGGCCAGCCGATGATGGGCACCTTCTTCACGCTGGTGTTCATCGCCTCCGCGCTGTTCCTGCTGGCCGGTCGCGAGGTGCTGGGCGAAGCGGCCGGGATCTGGCGCAAGGCGTCGCTGTGGGTCGCCCCGTTGCTGCTGTTGATGTACGGCCGCTACTGGGCCGACAAGCTGGCCGGCGTTCCGGCCCTGCGATCGGCCGCCGAAGTGTTCATCTACGCCGTGCCCCTGGCAGCGGGGATCGTGCTGCTGGCGATGGCCGCTCGCAGCTGGCAGGCCCTGGCGCCGCGCGTGCAGCCGGCGTGAATTTCGCCATGCTTGAGATTGATATTCGATAGTCGGCCTATCGTATTGATTGATAGGCGGTGACCGGCCAAACTCCCAGGCTGTCATGCCGGACTCGATTCGGCATCCATGACGTCGGCATTCGTCGCATGGGTTGCGACAATCTTGGAGACCCGCTTGGAAGTTTCATTCGCTAAGGAAATCGAATCCCTTCGCCTCGGCCATGGCCAGACCTTCCACGGTGAAGGCATCCTGGCCATCACCAAGGCGCTGCTGCAGTCGGGCGTGGCGTATGTGGGCGGCTACCAGGGCGCGCCCGTGTCGCACCTGCTCGACGTCATGGTGCAGGCCAAGCCTTACATGGACGAGCTGGGCGTGCACGTCGAGGCCTGCTCCAACGAAGCATCCGCCGCCGCCATGCTGGGCGCGTCGATCCACTACCCGCTGCGCGGCGCCGTCACGTGGAAGTCCATCGTCGGCACCAACGTCGCGTCGGACGCGCTGTCCAACCTGTCGTCACCCGGCGTCAAGGGCGGGGCGCTGATCGTCGTGGGCGAGGACTACGGCGAAGGTGCATCGGTTATCCAGGAACGCACCCATGCCTATGCGCTGAAGTCGAGCATGTGCCTGCTCGATCCGCGCCCCGACCTGGGCGTGATGGTGAAGATGGTCGAGCATGGGTTCCGCCTCTCGGAAGCGTCCAACATGCCGTGCATCCTGGAACTGCGCATCCGCGCTTGCCACGTACGCGGCAGCTTCGACGCCAAGGACAACGTGGCACCGGCGGTATCGACGCGCGCGCTGATGGAGAACCCCGCGGGTTTCGACTACATGAAGCTGGCGCATCCGCCCGTCACCTTCCGCCAGGAAAAGCTCAAGGGCGAAGAGCGCATTCCCGCAGCGCGCAAGTACATCGCGGAGAACCAGCTGAACGAACTGCTGCCGGGCAAGCACGCCGACCTGGGGATCATCGTGCAGGGCGGCCTCTACAACTCGACCATCCGTAGCCTCCAGCAGCTCGGCCTGGCGGATGCTTTCGGCGACAGCGACATACCGGTGCTCGTGCTCAACGTCACGTACCCGCTGGTGCCGGAACAGGTCGCCGATTTCTGCGTCGGCAAACGTGCCGTGCTCGTCGTCGAGGAAGGCCAGCCCGAATACATCGAGCAGGAGATCGCCACGCTGCTGCGGCGGCGCGACATCCAGACGAAGCTGCACGGCAAGGACTTGCTGCCGATGGCAGGGGAGTACGGCGTGGAGGTGCTGGCGCAGGGCGTGCTGGCTTTCACGGACTTGCATTTGCGTTTGCTCCCTCTCCCTCTGGGAGAGGGCGGGGGTGAGGGCAGCACGCCCCTCACCCCAACCCTCTCCCCAAAGGGGAGAGGGAGCTTGAAAACCGCACGCGATTGGCTTGCCGCCAACCGCGACCGCCGCGCCGCCGTCGCCGCGCAGCTGGCGAAGCCCCTGCCCGCCCGGCCACCCAGCTTTTGCATCGGCTGCCCCGAACGCCCGGTGTTCTCGGCGCTGAAAATGACGCAGCAGGACATCGGCGCCGTGCACATCTCGGGCGACATCGGCTGCCATGCCTTCGCCACCTTCGAGCCCTTTTCCATGGGCCATTCCATCCTCGGCTACGGCATGAGCCTGGCGAGCCGTGCGGGTGTTTCGCCGATGATGCAGCGGCGCACCTTGTCCATCATGGGCGACGGCGGCTTCTGGCACAACGGCCTCTTGACCGGCGTGCAGAGCGCGCTCTTCAACCACGACGACGCGGTGCTGCTGATCTTCAAGAACGGCTACTCGTCGGCCACCGGCACGCAGGACCTGATCTCCACGCCGGGCAGCGCGTCGAAAGAGATGGCCGATGGCGGGATGCAGAGCCAGACCCATACCAACACGACGATCGAGTCGACGCTGCAAGGACTGGGCGTGCAGTGGCTGCGCACCGTTCACACCTATCACGTGGACAAGATGAAGGCGACACTGAAAGACGCCTTCACCAGCGACTTCAACGGCCTGAAGGTCATCGTGGCCGAGGGTGAATGCCAGCTGGAGCGCCAACGCCGCATCAAGCCCTGGATCGCCGGCCTGCTGAAGAAGGGCCAGCGCGTGATGCGCGTGAAGTACGGCGTCGACGAGGACGTGTGCAATGGCGATCATGCGTGCATCCGTCTTTCGGGCTGCCCCACGCTCACCATCAAGGACAACCCGGATCCGCTCAAGGTCGACCCGGTCGCGGTGGTGATCGACGGCTGCGTGGGCTGTGGCCTGTGCGGCGAGAACGCGCATGCCGCCACACTCTGCCCCAGCTTCTACCGCGCGGAAGTGATCCAGAACCCCAAGTGGCATGAACGGCTCGCCGGCGCGGTGCGCGGCGCTTTCGTTCGTGCGTTGCAAACGGCGTGATGCGATGAAGACTGCAAGACCCATCTCCTTGTTGATCTGCGCGCTCGGCGGCGAGGGCGGCGGCGTATTGACCGAGTGGATCGTCGACGCGGCACGCCGCGCGGGCTATCCGGTCCAGGCGACGTCGATTCCGGGTGTGGCGCAGCGCACCGGCGCCACCACCTACTACGTCGAAGTTTTCCCGGTGCCGCAAGCCGAACTCGGCGGGCGGCGCCCGGTGTTCAGCCTGAGCCCCGTGCCCGGCGCACTGGACGCGATGGTCTCGTCGGAGCTGCTCGAGACCGTGCGCCAGATCGGCAACGGCATGAGCTCTCCGGACCGGACGCTGGTGATCACCTCATCGGGCCGCACCTTGACGACGCAGGAGCGGATGCAGTTGGCCGACGGGCGTGCAGACAGTGGCGACTTGCTGAGCGTGGTGGACGCGTACAGCCGCGCGCACCATGTGTTCGACATGGGCGCGGTCGCGAAGGAAGCTGGAACGGTCGTCAGTGCGGTGATGCTGGGTGCCTTGGCGGGGAGCGGCGTGTTTCCGATGGCGCGCGAGGACTATGAGGCGGTGGTGAAGGAGTCCGGTGCGTCGGCGGCGGCGAGCTTGCGAGGTTTCGCCGCGGCGCACGACTTTGTTTGTCATGCCGAACTCGATCCGGCTCCCACGGCTAACCCCCACCCTGTCATGCCGGACTCGATCCGGCATCCATCGTCGCACGCCGATTCCTTTCCCGTGCAAGTCCAGGACATGCTCGCACTCGGCCACGCGCGCATGCTCGAGTACCAGGGCCCCGCCTACGCGGCGCTGTACCTGCAGCGCCTGCAGCGCGTCCTCGACGCCGAGCGCGCCGCCGATCCTTCTGCTGCGCACAACTTCGCGACAACCCGCGAAATGGCGCGCTGGCTCGCTTTGTGGATGGCCTTCGACGACATCGTGCGCGTGGCCGACCTGAAGAGCCGCGCCAGCCGGTGGCAACGCGTGAAGGCCGAAGTGAAAGCCGGAGACGACGACCTGCTTCGCGTGTACGACCACTTCAAGCCGGGTGCGCCCGAATTCGCCGCGCTGTTGCCGGCATCGTTGGCAGCACGCGTGCTGCGCTGGGACCGCGCCCGCGTGATCAAAGGCAAGCCCGCTTGGGCGCTGCCGCTCAAGATTGGCACGCACTCCGTGTTTGGCATGCTGGCGCTGCGAACACTGGCTTCGCTCAAGTGGCTTCGCGTGCGCGGCAGCCGCTACGCCAACGAGCAAGCCATGATCGACAAATGGCTGATCGGCGTGGTCGACGGCACACAGCGCGATTGGCAGTTGGGCCACGAGATCGCCTTGTGCGGCCGCCTGATCAAGGGCTACGGCGCGACCAACGAGCGCGGCAAGGAGAACCTGCTGCACGTTCTGGACCATCTCGCACATGGCGAGTCCGCCGCGCAGAGCGCCGAGGCGATCGCAGCCGCGCGCGAAGCCGCGCTGGCCGACGACGCGGGCAAGGCATTCGATTCCGCGTTGGTGCAACACGGTGCCCCGCCGCGCCCCGTCAAGGAACAGCCGATCCGGTTCGTGCGCAAACCAAAAACCAGCGCTGCCGCGCCGAGCTGACAATGAATCTTGCAAGGAGACAACAATGAAATCGTTCTTCCTCACCCGGCGCGCCCTGCTCGCCGCTGCCGTGCTGGCGCTTGGCGCCACAGCGCCCACGGCCTATGCGCAAACCTGGCCCGCCAAACCGATCCGCGTCGTCGTCAACTTCCCGCCCGGCGGCGCCGCCGACCAGTTGGCGCGTGCCATCGGCCTGCCACTGCAGGAAGCGCTGGGCCAGCCCGTGGTGGTGGAGAACCGCGCCGGCGCCAACGGCAACATCGGCGGCGAGGTCGTGGCCAAGTCGCCGGCCGATGGCTACACGCTGCTCATGAGCTCGGGCGGCATGGTCTCGGTCAACCCGCACATCTACCCGAAGATGGCGTTCGATCCGGCCAAGGACCTGGTGCCGGTGGCATCGGCCGCGCGCGTGCTGGTGTACCTGGTGGCCAAGCCCTCGCTGCCCGCCGACAACATCCAGGACTTCATCAAGTACGTCAAGGCCAACCCCGGTCGCCTCTCTTATGGCTCGCCGGGCAGCGGCAGCTCGCCGCACCTGGCCGGCGAAATGCTCAAGAGCCAGGCCGGCCTGTTCGCCGTGCACGTGCCCTACCGCGGCGCGGCACCCGCTTTGCAGGACTTGCTGGCCGGCCAACTCGACTTCTACTTCGATCCCGGCATCGGCCTGCAGCAGGTCAAGGCCGGCAAGCTCAAGCTGCTGGCGGTCGGCAGCCCGAAGCGCTCGCCGATGTTCCCCAACGTGCCGACGCTGGCCGAGGCGGGGCTGAAAGGCTTCGATGCCGACACGGTGTTCGGCTTCTACGCGCCCGCCGGCACACCGCCCGACGTGGTGACCCGCCTGAACCGCGAGATCAACAAGGTGCTGGGCACGCAGGCCGTAAAGGACCGCGTCCTGGCGATGGGTGGCGAGGCCCTGCCGCTGACGCCGGCCGAGTTCGGCACAAAGGCGATGGAGGATTCGAAGCGATTCGGTGCGGTCATCAAGGACCGGAAGATCACGGCCGATTGAATAGATGACCCACCCCCGAAGCGCCTACGGCGCTTCCCCCTCAAGGGGGCGCCACCAGCGGCCCGGCAAAGCCGGTTCCGCGGTGGCCACCCGAATGATGCAGCGACACAGCGACTAAGCAGATGACAAGAATCGTGATTTATCAGCAACGCGTCGAATTCGGCGACTGCGACCCGGCGCGCATCGTCTGGTTCCCCAACTTCTTCCGCTGGATCGATGCGGCTTCGCGGCACTTCTTCATCCAATGCGGCGTGCCGCCCTGGCACGAGACGGAGAAGTCGATGGGTGTGATCGGCACGCCACTGGTCGACACGCATGCCAAGTTCATCCGCACGGCGAGCTACGGCGACGTGCTGCAGATCCACACGAGCGTGGCCGAATGGCGGAGCAAGAGCTTCGTGCAGCGCTACCGGGTAACCCGCAACGACGAGCCCATCATGGAGTGCGACGAGGTGCGCATCTTCGGCGGTCGGCGCGAGGACGGCAGCATGCGCGCGCTGCCCGTTCCGGATGAGATACGCCGGCTCTGCGAGTAAAGCTCCGGCTGAACTCTTGCGCCCTGCCGGGATCGGAATCACCATCAGGTCCGGTCACCGAAAAGGAGCCCCCCATGCGCACAGCCCTCTCCGCCCTGTGCCTCGCCCTTGCCGCCACGGCGGCCGGCGCAGGAACGGCCCATGTCTCGTTCGTCAACGCACCCTCCTTCGAGGACGCCGGCGCCACGTCCTGGGAAGAGCAGGCGAACCTCCAGGCGCTGGCAACGCATCTGCAGGGCCTTGCGCAGCGCATGTTGCCCGCCGGACAGCACCTGAAGGTCGAGGTGCTGGATGTGGATTTGGCTGGAACGGTGCGTCCTTCCGTGCGTGGCTCATCGGTGCGCGTGCTGCGCGGCGGCGCCGACTGGCCCCGCATCCACTTGCGCTACACGCTGGAAGCCGCTGGCAAGGCAGTGGCCAGTGGCGATGAACGCATCGCAGACATGAACTACGCGCGCGGGCTTTCGGGTTCCCGCGATTCGCAGTCGCTGTACTACGAGAAGCGGATACTCGACGCGTGGTTCAAGACACGCTTCGGCGAAGGCACTGTCGCCGCGCGGTAGGCTGGCTACAGAACCAGCATCGCCCGGAAGTCATTCACATTGGTGTGGGTGGGGCCGGTGATCACCAGGTCGTCGAGCTGGCGAAAGTAGCCGTAGGCGTCATTGCGGTCCAGGTACTTGTCGATCTTCATGCCCAGCGACAACGCGCGCGACAAGGTCTCCGGTGCGACGAACGCACCCGCGTTGTCCTCCACCCCGTCGATGCCGTCGGTGTCCGCCGCCAGCGCCCACACGCCGCCCTGCCCTTGCAGCGCCTGCGCCAGGCCCAGACAGAACTCGCCGGCCCGGCCGCCCCGGCCGCGCGGTGTGCCTTCGGGCTGCTTGCGGATGGTGACCGTTGTCTCGCCGCCCGACAGAATCACGCAGGGCTTGGCGAAAGGCTGGCCGCGATGGGCCGCCGCGCGAGCCAAGGCCGCATGCACCTTGCCGACCTCGCGAGACTCGCCTTCCATCTCGTCGCTGAGGATGTAGGCCTCGATGCCCGCCGCCCTTGCCTCTTGCGCGGCTGCTTCGAGCGACTGTTGCGGCGTGGCGATCATGTGGACCTCATGGCCGGTGAAGATTTCGTCGCCGGGTTTGGGCGTCTCCAGCGCGCCCTGCTCCAGCAGGCTCATGATGGCGCCCGGCACGGCGATGCCGTAGCGCTGCAGGATGGCGATGGCTTCGGCGCAGCTGGTGGCGTCGGGCACCGTCGGGCCGCTGGCGATGATGGACGGGTCGTCGCCCGGCACGTCGCTGATCGTCAGCGTCACCACCTTGGCCGGCGCGCAGGCTGCCGCCAACCGCCCGCCCTTGATCCGCGAGAGATGCTTGCGCACGCAATTCATCTCTGAAATGTTGGCGCCCGAGTTCAGCAGCTGCTTGTTGATCTGCTGCTTGTCTTCGAGGGTCAGCCCTTCGGCCGGCAGCGTCAGCAGGGCCGAGCCGCCGCCAGAGATCAGGCACAGCACCAGGTCGTCCTTCGTCAAGCCGTGCGCCATCGCCAGGATGCGCTGCGCCGCCGCGAGGCCGGCCGCATCGGGCACCGGATGGGCGGCCTCGACGATCTCGATGCGGGATTTGAGGCGTTCTGGGCGCGGGGGGATGTGGTGGTAACGCGTAACAACCAGGCCTTCCAGCGGCGCGTCCGCTGGCCACAGCGCTTCGACGGCTTGTGCCATGGACCCGCCGGCTTTGCCCGCGCCCAGCACGATGGTGCGGCCCTTGGGCGGTGGCGGCAGGAAGGCGGCCGTGTTGTGCAGCGGCAAGGCACGGCGCACGGCCGCGTTGTAGAGGTGTTCGAGGAAGCGGCGGGGCTCGGTGGCGGGGTTGGGGGTCATGCGGGGTGTCTCCGCCTGCCATTGTGACTCCGTAACCGGGTGGTAACTATGGCTGCGACGTGAGGACTCCTATAACCAAAACGTGTAGTCTGCGAACGATCAGACGAAGCAGATTGGCTATACTGTACATATTAGCTATTTTTTTGGGAGCCGGCACATGATCACCGTCACCTCCGTGGAAGCCCAGAACAAGTTCGGCCAGTTGCTGGACAAGGCCCAACGCGAGCCGGTCACCATCACCCGGCATGGGCGGCCGGCCGCGTTCATCGTGTCGCCACAGGATATGGACGAACTGCTGGACGCGCGCCGCAAGCGCAGCAAGACAGTGACCGAGTTCGAGGCCTGGAGCCGGCGCGCGGCCGAAGCGGCTTCGCCGGACGCGGCCAAGCTCACCGAACAAGACATCGTCCGGTTGGTCAAGGAAAGCCGGTAAGCGCGTGCGGCTGATATTCGACACCAGCACCCTGGTGGGTGCTGCCCTGCAGATCGGCTCGATACCGCACCGCGCCCTGGCGACGGCACTGGCCACCGGCCAGCTATGCGCATCCGCCCAAACGCTGACCGAGCTGCAGGAAGTGTTGCGCCGCCCCAAGTTCGACCGTTACCAGCCGATCGGCACGCGCAAGGAGTTCTTCGACATTGTGGCCACGGCAGCGGTCGTGTACGAGGTGTCGGCCAGCGATGAAGCCGCGATCACGCCCCGTTGCCGCGATCCGAAGGACGACATGTTCCTGGCGCTCGCGTCGGTCTGCCAGGCCGATGTCATCGTCAGCAGCGACGCCGACCTGCTCGCGCTCGATCCGTGGCACGAGACGCGCATTCTCAAGGCTGCGGTGTACCTGGAACGGCACGGCTGAAAAACGCTTGGGCCAGGACTACTCAGACTTCAAGTCATCCAGAAATTCAGAGGCGGGCTCAGTGGCGGTGATGAGCAGATGATCTCTTGCACGCGTACATGCGACGTAGAGCAAATGCCGCTCGGTATCGTAGACCTCTTTCAGGTCCCCACTATCGGCAATGCCTTGGATGCGGCTTTGCAGCGGAACCACTTCGTCGTCGCAGGCCATAACGACCACAGCGCGGAACTCCAGCCCCTTGGCCAGGTGCATGGTGCAGATCGAAACACGCGCTTCCTCGGGCCGAACCTTGTCGTCCAAGACGCAGAAGTCCAGACCAGCGGCTTTCACAGCTTGGTGGGCGCGGTCGAGTTGCACCTCTGACCGTACGAAAACTGCGATCTCGGCAGGCCGAACACCGTTGCCACAACACGCTTTCAACCATGCGCCCACGCCAGCGGTCTCTTCTGTCTCGCCAGCGAAGGTGCGAACCAATGGCGGCAGGCCGTTGAAGACAGAAATTGTTCCCTTACGCGTTTCCACGTTGCCGTCCACATCCGCCACCTCAGGGCCGAGCAACCGATCCGCCTGGGCGCGAATCTGGTGTGAGGTGCGGTAGTTGATCGTCAGCGTGCGGGATCGGCCACGCACGTCCACGCCCAACGACTTCCAGGAGAACGGCAGTTGGAAAATGCGCTGCCCCAAGTCGCCCGCGAAGAACAGACCGTTCGGCCTTGGGGCGCCGGCCTGTGCGCCCAGGGCGGCAAGAAATTTCAGCTGCGCCACCGACACATCCTGCGCTTCGTCGACCACGATGAAGTCGAAGGGTGGCTGCTCAACACCTTCGAAATGCTTTGCCAGTTGCATGAACATCTGCGCATGAGTAATCAAGCCCTGGTCTCGGAGCTGCGCCCGCGCGTGCTCCACCACCGCCCACACGGCCGCGCGCCGCACTTCGGGCAACTTGGTCTTGCGGCCCAGGCGAACCAGATCGCGGTAGGCCTCCCAGCTTTCCACCTGCCAGGCATCAATCAGGTCGTCCCATTCGGACTGCACAAAAGACAAAGTCAATGCGGGTGTGGCGGACGATCCTGCCTGTGCAATGGCCTCGTCCAGCGCCTTCTCCACGATTTGCCGTGGGGCAAGTTTCAGACGCCCCATCTTTGCGGCATAGAGCCGCTCGCCAACGCCGATGAGCGACAGCACCTCCAGCCGCTCGGCAAGCCTTGGCGTCGCACCGATCAACAGCCGCAGCTTCTGGTGCAGCGCACTGGCCAATGGCTCGGAAAACGTCGCCAGCAGCACGCGGCTTTCAGGATGGTTGCGCGCGAGGAACACGGCCCGGTGCAGCGCCACAATGGTCTTGCCGGTGCCCGCCGAACCGGATACGCGTGCAGGGCCGCTGTAGTCACGCTCCACCCATTCGCGCTGCGCAGGGTGCAGGAACGTCGTCCACTTTTCCCAGGGGGAAGAAAGGGCCCGCTCCAATTCCTCCACGTCGTTCATCACTCTGAAGCGGCGCTGCGCGTCGGGGTGGGCGAACGGGTCGGTGCCCACCGGAGCCACTTGTGCCACCGATGGCGTGCCGCCTGTCGCAATTTCCAGCAGTGCTTCGGCAGCTTCCTTCGGCAGATGGTCCGTCAGCGCCATCAAGGCGTCTTCGTCCGCCACTCGCACATCGGCCAGCCACTCGGTCGGGACGCCATAACTCAGCAACTCGCTATCAGATCGATCAGCGAACAGCTGAACTTTTTGGGGCGCCTCAATGGTCCAGGACCGAGCTGCGGGCTCGGCCGCAACCAGCGGCCGGGTAACTGCTACCTCCTCCACCCGTTCGCGAATCTCGACCCACTGCGCGGCACCCGTCGTAGGGTGCGTTTCCAGCTTACGACGCTCCGCCCAGCGGTAGGCTTTGTCATGGTGATCCACATAACAAAGCAGCAGGCTGGCTGGCGTCTTGTGGACGATCAGCCGGATGTCGCTGCCGACCCGCACCGACCAGAAGTGCTTGTCTTTGGCTTTGTCGAGCTTGTGCAGACTCATGCCCGGATTGACAGGGTTCAACTGCAGATCGAAAGCCGTGGTCTTGACGAGCTTTTGCTCTTCGCCAGTTAGGCGGGCGAGGCTATCGGTAAAGGTGTCGGCGATGCGGAAGTCCATGCTGCGCCAATCGTTTGGCAGTCGCTAAGCGTCAAGCGGGGCGAAATCGGAAAAGTCGGTCGGCATAAGCTCCCAAAGCGGGCGCCTCCCGATCGCTTTCAACGGCTTTTTCCACCAATCCGTCCCCTCGGCATAGTGCCGATTGTTGCCGGCGCTCTTATTGAGTATCGGGAACCTCCGCTTCTCGTCCATGCCGCCGTACTGCGCGGAGAAGTAGTCGAGCATGAGATGTTCAACGTGGACGAAATAGTTCTTTGTTCCGGGACGGGCGGGTTTTGCGAAATAGAAGTCGAAGTTCGCACCTGAGAGACCCAACATGAAATCAAACAGCTTTCGGTCAAAGTGCGTCTTGATTCGCCCCATGATGTTGCCTCGTCCTATGTAGATAACCTGGGATCTCTTGTGGCGATATTGAATCGAAAGAGGATTTGAGAGGGCGATCACATAGACGCCCGTCTTCACAGACTCGACGTTGAAGCCCTGCTCCCAGCAAGCAGATTTAATCGCAAATAGGGCCTCCTTGACTGCTCGATTTCGAAGTTCTGCCTGGACTTTTTTGTCGTAGTCTTCGTACAAGGCGAGATCAAAGCCCGCATAGCGGGCATAGACGGCAAGGCTCTGTCCGCGAACTCCGTACCAAACGTTTTTCTTCATCATTCGCCTAAGTCTTTTTCCTACTCGACCCGGAACACTTTCATCACTTCGTCCCCGAGGTGATTGATAACCTTCACTGCAATCCGCCCTGACTTCGGCCTATCGAACGGCCGTGACGTATCGCTGTTCAGTGTGGCCCAGGCGTCTTCGTTGATCTCCGCCTTGAGCGTGGTCTTCAGCGCCTTGTAGGGGTCGTTTGCTCCGAGGAAATAGGCATGGCGGACGAAGAAGCTTTCTTCGTTGTAGTCGGTGTCGATGAACCAGCAGGCGATGCCGTCGGCGCCATCGCTTCGAACTTCACCGGTATTGGGGTGGAACACGTCCACGCCGTTGACCTTGACGCGCACCTGGCCGTCCTCGGCATTGAGGATGTCGATGTCGGGCTCGCCGAAGATGACAAAGAGATTGCCCTTGCCGGTGTTCTTCAGGTCTTCCGCCATGTGGAGATCGGCGTTCATCCGGGCCTTGAGCACCGGGATGCGACCCAGCTTGTCGAACTCCGATGAGTGCGCGTCGTAGTTGAAGGCGCAGGCGATCAAGACATCGAAGCCGGAATCGCCGGCTTCGCGAGCGGCGGCCACCAGGTCAGGGCGGGAGACGGTGCCGAATTCTGGACCGATGAAGACGGCGGCACGCTTCTCTCCGGAGCCCTCTATGTACCGAGCATCGGCACAAATGAGTTCGCCCGGCCAAGGCGTCAGCGACGTGAAGGCGATCTTGTCCTCTTTGTGCGCCTGTTGCACACCCGCAGTCTTGAGGTTCTCCAGGATGATCTGGACGAAGTTGCGTTCGGCGCTGTATTCGGCATCGCGTTCGGCTGTCTTGAGATTGTTGGGGTCGATCAGTTCGTCGTTTTCGTCGACGCCCAGTACGCGGTGCGGCGAAAGACTCTCCACCGTGAATGGGCCAGCCACGCGCACCTTTTTCTTGTCGTCGTAGGGCTTGTCGTAAAGATACTCGAACTCGGCTTTGGCGGCGATGGAGGCATCGATCTCGCGCTGGCGAGAAATCCGTTGCGTCCACCATTCGGCGTGCAATTCCTTCGCCTTTTCTAGGCGTACGTCGCGGTCTGTCTTGCCAGTGGGGTTGAGCAGATGCTTGTCGGTCAGTTCGCGGGGAATTTCCCACTCCTGCCATTTCTGCCCCAACGCAATGTTCAGTTGCTCGCGCAGCGGCTCCAACATCTTCTGGTACTTGTCCCAGATGACATTAATCTCAGCGTTGTTGGCGATCGACTTCAACGTGATGTGCGGCACGCGCTCGTTGACGAATCCTTGCCGAACGTTGCCACGGGTCGGGGCGCTGGACGGCACTGTACGAGCGACCTCAGCTTCTTTGATCTGTCCGTCACGGCTGTCGGCGAGCAGATAGTAAGGGTAGCGTGCGCCCATGATGCGTGCACGGGCCAGTGTTAGGGCAACGCGAGAGGTGTCAATGGTGATCCAGCGGCGACCCCACTGCTCTGCCACATATGCAGTCGTGCCCGAGCCACATGTCGGATCGAGAACAAGATCACCCGGATCCGTACACATCAGAAGACAGCGTTGGACGGTACGCGCCGACGTTTGGACGATATAGGTCTTTTCCTCTGCGCGACTCGAAAACTTAACGTCGCCCCAGATGTTGTTGACCGCAACGGCGGGAAAGTCATTGATGAACCGAACGTAGCTCAGACTCGTGCCTCTCGCCTCAAGCCGCTTTGCGTACGCAAGCCGCATCATGCCCGACTCGTTTGTTTTCCATCGACTCGTGATACTCGGTCGAAACTCACGACCATCAACTGCAACTGGAAACCAAGATGCTGCACCTTCTCCTTTTTCTCTTCCGAGACTCTGGCTCGTGATGTTGTCTTGCCGATAGACCCGCAGGTCATCGCCTATAGCCCCTGCATCGATCTTCTCCTCGCGAGTCATTGGGCGCCGCTCAAGTGTTGGGAGTTGCACTCGCGAATACTCGGCGAATCCTGCCTGCTCACGCGACTTGGAAATCCACGCATCGCGGAACTTCATGCCCCCCTTGTTCTTTGCGTACCAAAGCACGTAGTCGGTCACTGGCGATAAGTAATCCTGGGTCTGGCTACTGGTCTTCTCGATCGTGACGAGGGCAGCACAGTTATCGTCACCAAATACCTCATCCATAAGCGCCCGAACGCGATGTACGTTCTCATCCCCGATTTGCACAAAGATCGACCCCGAATCGGTCAACAAGTCCCGTGCCACCGTTAGCCGATCACGCAAATAGGTCAGGTATGAGTGAATCCCGTGCCGCCACGTATCCCGAAACGCCTTCACCTGCTCCGGCTCGCGCGTGATGTGATCGGCGTTGCCATCCTTCACATCACGGCTGGTCGTGCTCCACTGAAAATTGCTGTTGAATTTGATGCCGTACGGCGGGTCGAAGTAGATGCACTGCACTTTGCCGCGCAGGCCTTCTCGCTCCGCCAGTGACGCCATCACCGACAGGCTGTCGCCCAGGATCATGCGATTGGCCCAATGCGCGTCGTGCTGGTAGAACTCAGTCTTGGCATCGGTGTCGGGCAGGCCGTTGAAGTCGGCGAACAGGTCCACTTGTTCGGCTGTCGGTTCCTTGGCCTCGCGCCGCCGCTCGGACTCGCGCTTCAGGTCATCGATCAGCACCTTGGGGTGCACCTTCTCCTGGATGTAGAGCGGCGGCGCCTGCACGATCAGGTTTGACCAGTCCTGCTCGTCCTTGCCGCGCCAGACCAGCTGTGGGTCCAGGTCGCGGTTGCGGCGCTCGTATTCCACGCGCACGGGCTTCTGTTCGTCCTTGGCCATCACCGACTGGTATTCGGCGGTGGGGATGTTCTTGCGCTTGGCGTCGTCGTGCTTGAGCGTTTCGACAACGAGGGGGGCTTTGGGTTGCTTGGTGGCCATGTCAGGAGTCGAGCGCGTCGGGGTTCTTCAGGGATTTCTTGTCTTCCGAAAGCAGGCGGCGCTCGACCTTCTTCACGTCTTCTGCGGGCGGCAGGCTTTCGGGGCGGATGCCCCGTTCCAACAGCGTTTTCCGCACCGCTTCGTTGTTGGTGATGTGCTCCTTCGAGATGGCCCGCTCACTACCCAGCTGATGCTGACGCGCATTGAAGATGGTGATTTCGGTGGCGAAGTCCTTGGCCTTCAGGATGATGGTCGGTGCAAAGTCGGCCAACGGCCGGCTGTCGGGCACCTTCCACTGTGCCTTCATGGCCTGGGTGGATTTGCCGAACAGCGCATGATCGCCCTTGCTACGGATGAGCGCAAAGTCTTGGTTGTTACCGGCCTGCTCAAAAATCACGTCGGAAAGCTCCTTCTCCGTCGCGGTGAGCTTTTTTCGGGCAGAGATGCGCTCTGCATCCAGCAGGCGCTGCTCGATCAGCTCCGCGCGGCGCGTCTGAACGGCGAAATAGGTTTGCGCAAAGGCGATTTCCTGCTTCTTGGGGTCGCCGTTCTGGGCGATCAGGTAGCAGGCGTAGCGGGTGAGCATCAAGTCATCCACTTCGCGCTGGCTGCCTGAGCCGAGGTCGACCATTTTGTTGACGTCAACAAAATGGTCTGCGACTGCATGGCCGGACACTTCGCAAGCCACTTTCGCCTTGGAAATGACAGTCAAGAAATTGCGCCACTCCGCATAGCCCAACAGGAACTGCAAGTCTCGGGCAAGCCAATACTCGGTTCCGCCCTCCGTCTGCTGCGCATGGCCCTCAAAGCTTGTGGTCAACGAATGGACAAGTTCTTTCTTCATTTTTCGCTCCTCGCCTACTGAGATTTCAACAGCGCCATCACCATTCGATCGAACGCAGCCTCGACCTTTTCGGCGAAATCTGCTTGCATCTGGTAGACCTCGGTGAACTCCGCGAAGCCCCAGCGCCCATGCGTGCCGAGGTTATTGACGCCGGGAATCCAGTAGACATCCATCGTCTCCTTCTTCACCTTCGCATCTTCGCCGCGAAAGCCCTTGATCTCGACGACCAGATTGAGAAGATCGCTCTCGCCGTGGCCATCGTCGACACGGACGATGAAGTCGGGCCGGTAGTGGTGCATCTCGGAGCCATACCGATAAGGCACTTCCAGCCCCAGATTGTGGTTCTTCACGTAGGCCCGCACGCGTGGGTGTGCCTCGGCCACACGGCAAAATTCGGCCTCCCAATCGCTGTCCAGAATGACCCAGTTCAGTTGGCAGGCTTTCGCGCTGGTCTCCCAGCGCTCCGTCTTCGAGGTATTGAAGTTGACGTGTGCGGTGCTGCCCGTGGGGTTGTACGGGTCGAGTACGGCTTTGATGGGCCGGGTGCCGATCAGCGCGCGGTTGATGCCGGCGGTGATCTTGTCGCAGGCCATGTCCGCCAGCATCTTGTATTTGAGTTGGGCCGGATACGTGCCACCCATGCACTTCAGATAGCCGCCATCGAGCCACTGGCGCGCGATGCGCTTGAGTTGACCGAACAGGTGCAATTGCGGCTCGCCGTCGGCGTCGCGCCACTTGCTCAGGACCAGGTGAGACGTGAGTTCGTACACCACCTGAGACGGCCGGACGTCGCCGGTGTGCACCAGGTTCAGGTCTACGGTTTCGCCGATGATGCCGGACTGGCGCGTCTCGGTGGCACCGACCAGCTCTGGGGTCAGCGTCAATACCGATTCGTCATTGAACTCGGCGGTGAGGCGCTCTTCGGGCAGCTCCGCACGATAGCCTTGGACGCGTGGAAATCGAATTTCCAACGCATCACGGTCGGGGCGGACGGCCTTGACCTGAATCGTCTCGCGCGGCTTCTGCGGCGGCGCGACCACCGGTTTGGCATTGAAGTCAAACGGGATGCCGAGCACGTCGGCGTACTCGACGTTGAAGAGCCCTTCTTCATTCAGTTCGTACGACTGCCTGCGTAGCGCACGACCAATGACCTGCTCGCACAGCAATTGGGTACCAAAGGCGCGGACGCCCAGCACGTGCGTGACGGTGTTTGTGTCCCAGCCTTCAGTGAGCATGGATACGGAGACAACGCAGCGGATGGAGTCGCCCAGGCGCCCGGCCTTGCCGACCGTGTTCATTACCTCGCGCAGTAGGTCCTGGTCCGTAATGTTCTGGCCTGCTTGCGAATCGCCGGTGCGCTCCACGATTTCGCGGCGAAAGCGCTCGATCTCGTCGGCCGCCATGCCGCGGAAGTTGTCGTCCAGCGCTTCGCCGGATTCGAGTTGCTCGCTGTCGATCAGCAAGGTGCGCGGCCGGCCGAGCGCGTTGCCGTGTTCGTCGTGATTGCGAAAAAGGGGCAGCCGGCCTTCAATCAGCTTGCTGGTCCCATCCTTGTGAGGCTGCTGAAATCCGGAGATGTAGTCGTAGACCAGCTTCGATGCCGAAGTGTTGTTGCAGACGACGATGAAGCAAGGCGGCACGGAAATCTTTTCCTGCACCCAGAGCGCGAAGGTCTTTTCGTAGTGGCCGTACAGCGCTTCGAGAGCGGTTTGCAGCTGGGTTGGCAGGTCAAGCGGATTCAGCCCTTCTGCCTTGCCCCGGCCCTTCTTGGGCATCTTGGCGCGGATGTGTTCCCAGAGGTTGCGAAACATCGGCATCTCGGCGCCAGGAATGTTGTCGGCCACCGGCACACGGGGCAGCTTGACGATGCCGCACTCGATAGCGTCCATGAGCGAGAAGTCGCTCATGGTCTAGGGGAACAGGGTGCCTTCGGCGTAGCCCGAGCCGCGCAAGAAGAACGGCGTGGCCGACAGGTCGAAGACGCGGGCAACGCCGAGTTTGCGATTGACGGCTTCGAGCCCGGAAATCCACAAACGAGCTGCTTCGTTGTTTTCTTCGGCTTCCTTCTTCTCTTCGCCCTTCAACTCTTCGTCTGCTACCTTGGCGCCGGGCTTCTCTCGATAGCAGTGGTGGGCTTCGTCGTTGACGACCAGGATGTTGCTCATGCCCATCAGGTCGGGCATGACGCGCTGGAGCATCTGGCCTTCGGTCTCCAGCGTATTCAGTTCGTCGCCGCCCCGGCCCTGCAACAGCAAGCGCCCGCCCTTGGACAACTCCATGCGCTCGCGCAGCTTGAACGCGTGGTAATTGGTGATGACGATCTTGGCGCGCTCCAGATCACCCAGCATGTCACTCGGCACCAGTTCGCGGCTGGCGTAGTAGCTGTCGGGGTCGTTGGGCTGCAGGACGCGCAGCCGGTCCTTGATGGTGAGCCCGGGCGCGACCAGGAGAAAACCACGGGTGAATTTCTTGCTGTTCGGCCGGCGCACCGCGTTCACCGTTTGCCAGGCAATGAGCATCGCCATCACCGTTGTCTTGCCCGCGCCGGTCGCCAGCTTGAGGGCAAGGCGCATCAGTTCGGGGTTGGCGTCGTTGTTGGCATTGGCAAGGTGATCCATGAAAACCTGACCCACTTTGCCCAATTGGGGCGCCACCTCGGTCAACCATATGGCGGTTTCCGCAGCCTCGACTTGACAGAAGAATGGGCGAACACCGCCAAATTCGTGATGCCGCCAGTGCTGCAGCAGGCGTGCCGTTTCCGGCGTCACGCGCCAATCGCTCGGGTTCTTCAGCGCGCGCCACTTGTCCACCTCGGTGCGGACGGAGTTGATGATTGCGGAGTGATATTGCTGCGCCTGGCTGGAAAGCGCTTCGTCGAAAAGGAGGGCCTCTTGCTGGGCTCCCTTTTGCTTCTTCGGTTTGGGAATCGGCGTGATGAACTCCGCCGGCCTGCGCTTGTCGATGATCTGCTGGGTCGGCTGGCCTGTTTTGTCAAGTTCCCAATAGCGTCCAGGATACCCGTAAGGGGAATTCAGTATTGGTTTCTCGAAAAACAGATTCGTCATGGTCCCTGCAGCCTAAGGCCGTCGTCCTCTCGGAGGATTCTAGAGACAGACGAGCTACCGGGCCACTCGAAATGACAAAAGCCCGGCGATATTCGGGCCGGGCTTGATTTGGAGACATGGATTGCGGGTCGGAGCCCGCAATGACAGCCCTTAGCTACTTTTTGCCGAGGCCGAGCCGCTGGGCACCTTCGGTGTACAGCTTGGTCTTGTCCTTCATGAACGCGTCCATCTGGTCCACGCCCACGTTGACCAGCTCGAAGCCGCTCTTGGCCGCCAGCTCCTTCATCTCAGGCTCGTTGTTCAACGCGGCCCACAGGTCCGACAGGCGCTTGCGCTCGGCCGACGGTGTCGACTTGGGCACGCCGATGCCGCGGTAGGCGCCGTCGACCCAGTCCACGCCCAGCTCACGGAAGGTCGGCACGTCCGGCAGCAGGGGATGCCGCTTTTCCATCGCGACGGCGAGCGCGCGCACCTTGCCCTTGTTGTTGATAGCGAACGCCGTGTACGTCACGGCGCCGTCGATCTGGTTGCCCACCACGGCCAACGACATGTCGCCCGTGCCCTTGTAGGGAACGTAGGTGCTCTTGATGTTGAATGCCGCGTTCAGGCGCTCATGTGACGCATGGTTCGCCGAGTTGAGGCCCGAGCCGCCCAGGCTCATCTTGCCCGGATCCTTCTTCGCGGCCGCGATGAAGTCCTGGAAAGTCTTGTGCGGGCTCGCGTCGGGCACCACCAGTGCATCGGGCGTGAAGTGGAACCAGAACACCGGCGTCACATCGGCGGTCTTGTACTGCACCTGGCCTTCGATCGGCTGGAACACGATGTGCGGCAGGTTGACGCCCACGATGTTCAGTCCGTCGCCCGGAAGCTGGTTCATCTGCGACCACATCAGGCCGCCGCCGGCGCCGGCCCTGTACTGGATGATGGTGTCGACCGCAGGGCATTTCTTCTTGAGCACGACTTGCTGGTGGCGCGCCGACAGGTCCGACTCGCCGCCCGGCGGGAAGGCTTGCCAGTAGTTGACGTTCTTGTCGGGACAGCCTTGGGCCATTGCCGAAGTGGCCGACAGCGCCAGCGCTACAAAAGATGCTGCGGCATAGGTTGCGATACGGAAGTTCATGTACTGCGTCTCCTTGGGTTATTTCAAGCTTGCACTGCGAATTGCTCGGCACGCTTGAGCGCGAAGAACTCTCGCCGGTTGCGCGGGCCGTATGTATCGAACGTCGGGTCGGCTTGCGGCAGGTATTCCGCCTTCGCCTTGCCCACCGGGTCCTTCCGAAGCTTCGGGCGCATCGCGGGGGCATCGACGCCGTACACGCGCGCGCCGTTCAGGCCGAATACCTGGCGCTTCAGTGCGGGCGTGAGCGCCGGATACCCGTGCCGCTGCTGGAAGCTTTCGGAGATCTGGAAAGCACGGAAGGCCTGGATCTGGTCCTGCGGGCTCCCGTACCAGATGGAATCGGTGCCCCAAAGCACGTTGTTGGCGCCGACATGCTTGAGCAGCTTGCCCATCAGGTGCGCGGCCCAGTCGGTGTTGCGCATCACGATGCGCCAGGTGGTGCCGAGTTCGGCGTACACGTTGGCGTTCGGTGCGATGCCGTTGGCGCGCAGCGAATTCACCAGGTCGTCGACGCCCGAGCCGTTGTGCTCCTGGTAGGCGCCTTCTCCGCGGTAAGGATTGAAGCCCGCGTGGTAGACGATGAAGTTCATGTCGGGATACCGCTTGGCCACCACGCCGATGTCGCGGCACCCGGCGAACTGCACGCCGCGGGGCGAAAGCGGAATGCCCTTGTGCACGCAGATGTTGCGCACACCCAGCTTGCGCGCCTGCTCGATGAGCGGCAGGCCCAGCTTTTCGTCATCGAGCCAGAAGCCGCCGGGGCCTTGGGGATCGGGATCGAACTGCGTATAGGTCTTGAAACCGGCCACCTTGACCGACGCCGCGTGCGCCTGCATGCGGTCGAGCGCGCCGGGCTCCGCCGGGTTGACCGGCGCGTGCACCAGCAGCCGCTCGGTACCGTCGAGCGCGTCGAGCACCCGCTTCGACGCCAGCGCCTCCTCGTGCGTGAGCGGTGCGTTGGCCATCGTCGACGGCACATGCGACAACACCGCCATGCTGGTGTCGCTGTCGAAGAACACGTCCTTCACGAGCGCTTCGCGCGAGAGGCAAGTGAGCGGATCGGTCTCCTTACAGCTGTTGGCCGCCTGGAAAGCGCGCAGCGCCGTCTCCCATGCGTTGCCGGGCCGCCGCCAGGCGCCTGCTGGATTCACGTGATGCAGCTGCACGTCGAAGATGAATTCATCGCCGCCGATCGCAGCCTGCGCCACCTGCGGGTCGAATTGCGCTTCGGGGTCGATCACGAAGCGGCCGCCTGAACGCCCGTTCGCCGCGAAGACGCTGTCGAAGGCAAACAGCGTGGCGGCCGCACCGCACACCGACGCCAAATACTTGCGCCTCGGCATGCCGGTGCGCTGCGCCGCGGTCTGCGTGGCCGACCACGCGCCTGCGTTGGCCTGCCGCTCCAGCGGTGTGAGGGCAATGGGTGCGTACTCGCCGTTGCTGGTGCTGTCCAGCTTGATGGGCAGGCGCAGGTCGTCGCTTCGGTTCATGGAGAGCCTCCTGCACGGACCTTAGCACCGGCTCCGCGCGTTCTCAATGCGGGCGAACGAGGTATTCGCAGACGGCCGCGGTTACCTGGGCGGTGGTGGCGGTGCCGCCAAGGTCGCCGGTGTGCAGTCGCGTGTCGGCCGTGATCGCCTCGATGGCCTTCATCAGCCGCTGCGCCGCCGCGACCTCTCCGAGATGTTCGAGCAACATCACGCAGCTCCAGAACGTGCCCACGGGGTTTGCCAGCCCTTTGCCCATGATGTCGAACGCGGAGCCGTGGATGGGCTCGAACATGGACGGGTAGCGTCGCTCCGGATCGATGTTGCCGGTGGGCGCGATGCCCAGGCTGCCGGCCAACGCGGCGGCGAGATCGGAAAGGATGTCGGCGTGCAGGTTGGTCGCGACCAGCGTGTCCAGCGAAGCGGGCCGGTTGACCATGCGCGCAGTGCAAGCATCGACCAACTCCTTGTCCCACTTGACATGGGGGAACTCCCGGCTGATCTGCAGCGCGATCTCGTCCCACATCACCATGGCGTGGCGCTGGGCGTTGGACTTGGTGACGACGGTGAGCAGCTTGCGCGGCCGGGCCTCTGCCAGCCTGAATGCAAACCGCATGATGCGTTCCACGCCCGCGCGCGTCATCATGCTCACGTCCGTGGCCACTTCGATCGGATGTCCCTGATGCGCCCGGCCGCCCACGCCCGCGTATTCGCCCTCGGAGTTCTCGCGCACGATCACCCAGTCAAGATCCTTCGGCGCGCAGCGTTTGAGCGGCCCGTCGATGCCGGGCAGGATGCGCGTCGGCCGCACGTTGGCGTACTGGTCGAACCCCTGGCAGATCTTGAGGCGCAGGCCCCACAGCGTGATGTGATCGGGGATGTGCGGATCGCCGGCGGAACCGAACAGGATGGCGTCCATGCCGCGCAGCGCGTCGAGGCCATCGGCGGGCATCATCTCGCCTTGCGCGCGATACCAGTCGCCGCCCCAGCCGAAGCTGGTGAATTCGAAAGCGAAATCCCCGCGCGAGCGGGCCAGGGCTTCCAGCACGGTCCGCCCGGCCGGAACCACTTCCTTGCCGATGCCGTCGCCGGGAATGCAAGCGATCTTGTAAGTCTTCATCGATTCGTCCTGTGTGGGTACAGGAGCGAATCTACGGCTTGTGGCGCGGAAAGGAGCGCGCTGGATTCAAGGCATTGTTCACCTGGAGGTGAACAATGCCCGGCGCATCAAAGCGCCTTGTTCATGTCGACGTTGAGCCCGGCCTGGCGCATCTCGCGAGCCAGCAGCAACCGCCACAGGCCGCCCGCATCCATCGTGTGCCGGGGCATGCCTTCCAGTTCAGGGACCGGCGCGGACTGGTCGGCCAGCAGGCAGCACAGGCGGCCCTGCGGCAACACGCCGAGCAGGAAACCGATGGACAGGAAGGCCGAACGGCTCCCTTCACCCAAGTCGTCGGCCGAGAGCGCCACGATGGCGAAATCGAGCTCGCGCAGCCCGTCGAGCTGCGAGACGACCGAGCCCGAGCCGGACGTCTCGACGGGCACGGCCTGCAGGCCGAGCTGCTCGACGAAGGCGCGGGCGGCGTCGCCGGACTGGTCATCTCGCGCGACGATGGCGACACAGGAAATTCCGGCCGATGCGGGTTTGGTTGTGGACATGGTTTGTGTTTTCGCGAAGGGTGTAGATGTGGGAGCGGGTGTGGGGGCGGCTGTAGGTGCCGGCGTTGGCGCACGGGTCGGGGCCGGCGTGGGCGAAGGCGTTGGCTTGGGCGTCGGTGCCACAGTAGGCGCCGCGGTAGGTGCCGGAGTCGGTGCAGGCGTTGGCGCCGGGGTCGGCGCGGCGGTGGGTGCCGCTGTCGGGGCGGGCGTCGGCGCTTCGGTCGGCGCGGGTGTAGGTGCCGGCGTCGGTACCGGGGTAGGCGCAATGGTAGGCGCCGGCGTCGGAGCAGGCGTCGGCGCCGCGGTGGGAGCGGGTGTCGCCGACGCCCTGCCTTCCAGCCGGTCCGCCAGCAACCTCTTCGCGCCGTTCAGGTTGCCGATCTGCTGCTCGAGGTTTTGCCTGATCGTCTGGCGCAGCTCGTTCGACGAATAACGGTCGCCGAAGACCGACTCCATCTCCTCGTCCAGCGCACCCATCGCGTACAACTTGTACTCCGCCGAGCGGGTACCGCCGAAAATGTCGGCCAGGGTGTTGTTGACATGCTTTTGCAGGGCCTCGACGCGCGGGTCCCAGCGTTCCTGGATGCCCGAAACGTCGAAGTTCTTCAGCTCCTTGATCCGCCGGCCGATCTTGTCGATGGCGGCCTCGAGCGCGGCCTTTTCTTGGGCGCTGGGTTTCGACGCGGATTTCCCAGTGGACATTCACATTCCTGGACGTGGACGGGCCTCGACTTTAACTCTTCCGCCAGAATCCACCCATAGCCCCCAGGAGCCCCCATGGCTGCCGTTCCCGCCGCCTCGTCCGAGATGCAGTTCTTCAGCGCTTTGGTGCGTTGCGGCAGCCTGTCGGCGGCCGCCCGGGAACTGGAGGTGACCACCCCCGCGGTGAGCAAACGACTGGCCCAGCTGGAAGCGCGCCTGGGCGTGCGGCTGCTGGCGCGCACCACACGCCGTATCAGCCTCACCGCCGAGGGCGAGGTCTATCTGGAAAACGCCCGGCGCATCCTGGCCGACATCGACGACATGGAAAGCGCGGTCGCCCGTGCGCTTTCCGCGCCCAAGGGCCTGCTGCGCGTCAACACCACCCTCGGGTTCGGCCGCAGCCACATCGCGCCGCTGATCTCGCAGTTCGCCAAGGCGCATCCGGAGATCCAGGTGCAGCTGCAGCTCACCGTCGATCCGCCGCCCCTCAGCGACGATGCGTTCGACGTGTGCATCCGGTTCGGCGAAGCGCCCGATGCGCGCGTCATGGCGCGGCTCCTCGCGCCGAACCGGCGTCTGCTCTGTGCGTCTCCCGCGTACCTGGCGCGCCACGGGGCACCCAAGTCGCCCGCCGAACTGGCGCAGCACAGCTGCATCGGCATCCGCCAGGGCGACCAGGCTTACGGCACCTGGCGCCTGGCCACCGGCCGGCGCAGCGAGACCGTGAAGGTGCGCGGGCCGCTCAGCACCAACGACGGCGAGATCGCGGTGAACTGGGCGCTCGCGGGGCACGGCATCGTGATGCGCGCGGAATGGGACATCGCCCGTTACCTGCGCAGCGGCCGGTTGAAACAGGTGCTGGAGAACTGGCAGACGCCGCCTGCCGACATCTATGCCGTCTATCCGCAGCGCCACCAGGTTTCGGCGCGCGTGCGGGCGTTCGTGGATTTCGCTGCCGAGCACTTCGGCAAGCCGGCCACGCGGGCGGCCGGACTGGTCGGCTGGTGAACACGGAAAGCGTCACTTTGCGCGTGCTCGTCATCGCCCTCTCCGTCCTGGTCATCGGCTATATCGCCGCATGCGCCGCGTTGTATTGGTTCCAGCGCTCGATGATCTACTACCCGCAACCCGGCCGCCAGGGCCCGCCGGCGAGCCTGATGCGGCTGCAAGCAGGCGGCGCGGACCTCGCGATCACCGTTCGCCCGCATGAGGGCACTAAAGCCCTGGTCTACTTCGGTGGCAACGCCGAGGACGTTTCGGGCAGCCTGCCGCAACTGGCACAGGCCTTTCCCGATCGCGCGATCTACCTGATGCACTACCGCGGCTACGGCGGCAGCACCGGCACACCAGCCGAGGCGGCGCTGCACCATGACGCGCTGGCACTGTTCGACAAGGTTCATGCCGCACATGCGGACGTCGTCGTGATGGGGCGCAGCCTGGGAAGCGGCGTGGCCGTTCGCCTGGCAAGCCAGCGGCCCGCAAGCCGGCTGGTGCTGGTGACGCCCTACGACAGCATCGAAGGAGTCGCGGCGGGCCAGTTCCCGCTGTTCCCGGTGCGCTGGCTGCTGCGCGACAAGTTCGACTCCGGGCAGCACGCGCCGCGCCTGGCCGTGCCCACCTTCATCCTGCTGGCCGAACACGACGAGGTCATTCCGCGCGCCAGCTCCGAGCTGCTGCACGGCCGTTTCGCGAAAGGGGCGGCGCGGCTGAAAGTCGTTCCCGGCACCGGGCACAACACGATTTCCGAAAGCCCGGTTTACTTCGACGCACTGCGGCGCGTCGAAGCCGGCTGGTAACCCGCCCTAGCGCTGTACCGCCAGCCAGCCGTCGATCTTCGCCTCGAGCATGCGCAGCGGCATCGAGCCCTCGCCCAGCACCTGGGTGTGGAAGGCGCGGATGTCGAAACGCGCGCCGAGGCGCTGGCGTGAACGTTCGCGCAGCTGCAGGATCTTCAGCTCGCCCACCTTGTAGGCCAGAGCCTGCCCGGGCCAGGCCATGTAACGCTCGATCGCGCGGCGCGCATCGTCTTCGGTGGAGCCTTCCTTCTCGCGCAGGTACGCGATGGCCTGCTCGCGCGACCAGCCCTTGTCGTGCAGACCGGTGTCCACCACGAGGCGCAGCGCGCGATGCAGCTCCATCAACAGGCGGCCGAGGTAGGCCGTCGGATCGTTCTCGTACAGGCCCAGCTCCCGGCCCAGGCTCTCGGCGTACAGCGCCCAGCCTTCGCCATACGCGTCGTACCAGGCGCTCTTGCGGAACTTGGGCACGTCCAGTTCCTGCTGCGAAGCCATGTGGTAGTGGTGACCCGGCTGGCCCTCGTGCAGGAACAGCGCCGTCATCTTGACGGTGCGGTACTTGGCCGGGTCCATCACCACGGTGTAGAACGCACCCGGCCGCGAACCGTCGGTGGCCGGCGGCACGTAGTGGTCGGACGCCGTCGCGCGGCGGATCGGCTCCACCACGCGCACGTCCAGCGCCGCCTTGGGCGCCCGCTCGAACAGGCGCGGCAGGCCCACCTTGACCTTCTCGTTGAGCGCGCGGAACGCCGCCAGCACTTCTGCCTCGGTGCGAAACGGCGTGAGCTCGGGCCGCTGGTCCAGCGACTTGAAGAACGAGTCCAGGTCGCCGTCGAAGCCGAACTTCGCCTTGACCTGCTCCATCTCGCCGCGGATGCGCGCGACTTCCTTCAGGCCGAGCTCATGGATTTCCTGCGGCGTGAACGAAGTGGTGGTGCTGGAACGCGCCAGCATGCGGTACCAGTCGGCGCCGCCGCGCAGCGCGCCGATGCCAGCCGTGGTGCGCGCCTGCGGCAGGTAGCGCTCGGCCATGAACGTGCGCAGGCGCTGCACGGCAGGGATCACCGACTGCACCACGGCGGCGCGGTAGGCGGCGGTGATCCGTTTGCGGTCGTCCGCGCGAACCTGCGCGGGGAACTCGCGCGTCGCCGCCAGATAGGGGCTGGCCAGCGGATCGGCCGTGAGCAGCGCGTCGAGCTGCGGCATCGTCCGCTCGACCAGCGGCCGCGGCAGCACGATGCCGCGCGCGATGCCTTGCTCCATGTTGGCGATGGCCTGCGCGATCCAAGCCGGCAACTTCTTCAGGCGCGCGAGGAAATGGTCGAAATTGGCCGCTGTTTTCATCGGCTGCGCGCCGGTGCCGCCGGCCCACTGCGCGAGGCGCACCGGCATGCAGTCCATATGGCCAACGGGCGTGAGGTACCAGGGATACGCCAGCCGGTCGAGCCTGTCCTGCGCGTCGTACGCGAGCAACTCGTGCGTCATGCGTGCATCCGCCGGCAACTGCGCGGCGTCGACCGTCTTCAACGCGGCCTGCGTGCGTTCGTACAGGCGGCGCTGGCGCAACAGGTGCTCGGGTGCGATGTCGATCTCGAAGGCGGCTTCGTACTTCGGGTCGCCGAGGTTCTCGGTCGCCTCGATCGGGAACAGCGCCAGCGAGGCGTTGTAGTAGTCGTCCGCGATGCGGTTGAGGCGGGCAATGGCCGGACTGGCCGCGGGCGCGGCCGACGCGTTGCGCCAGGCCGCGGAACCCAGCAGCAGGCTTGTGGCCAGGCTGGCACCGAGGCGGCGGCGCGTGAGGTGAAGGGTATTCATGGCGGGCGATGCTACCGAAATCCGGCACCTGGCGTTGTCACAGGGTTGAAAGTTCCGTAGGGGCCGGCGATGCCTCCTGACAGAATCGTGGAGCGGAACGCGCGGCGCGTGCCACCATCCGCATCCACACGAGGAGTAGCCATGTCCGACACATGTGAAGCGCTGGTGCGGCGCCACTGGCACGAAGCCAACCGGTCCGCGTGGGACAGCTTTGCCGCCCTGCTGTCGCCCGGCCTGGTCTACGAAGTACCGCAGACGCGCGAACGCATCCGCGGCAGCGCGGGCTACGTGGACCTGTTCCGCACCTGGCCCGGCCCCTGGCGGGCCGAGGTGGTCAACGTCATCGCGCAGGCGGGCAAGGCGGTGACGGTCATCGACTTCGTCACCGCCACCGAGCGGATGACGGGCATCACGTTCTTCGAAATTGAAGCAGGCAAAATAGCCCGCGTCACGGACTTCTGGCCCGAGCCCTACGAGCCGCCTGCCCGGTTTTCGAAATACATTGAGCGCTACGCGCCCTTGCCCACCGACGCTTCATGACCCCTCCACGGCTTCTCCTCTCCGTCCATGCTCCACCACATCTCCCTCGGCGTCACCGACCTGAATCGCTCGGCGGCGTTCTACGACGCCGCCCTTGCGGCGCTGGGCTACGTGCGCGTGTGGTCGGACGACACCGCCATCGGCTACGGCCCTCCCGGCGGGGGCGACAAACTGGCGATCAAGCTGCGTGAGGGTGCCGCGGCGCCCGGGCCGGGCTTCCACCTGGCGTTGGCCGCGCCGGATCGCGCTGCCGTCGACCGCTTCCACGAGGCCGCGCTGCGCCATGGCGGCCACGACAACGGCGCCCCCGGCCTGCGCCCGCACTACGGGCCCGATTACTATGCCGCGTTCGTGATCGACCCGGATGGGCATCACATCGAGGCAGTGATCAATTGAGCGCAACGAAATGACAGCCACCATCAACTCCCTGCCCGCCCGGATCCGCCGCAGCGCCCGCATCTCCGGCCGCTTCGTCCTGCGCTCGGGCATGGTCAGCGACACGTATTTCGACAAGTACCAGTTCGAGTCGGACCCGCTGCTGCTGCTCGCCATCGCCACCGAAATGGCGCGGCTGATCCCCGCCGGCACCGAAGTGCTGGCCGGCCTCGAGATGGGCGGCATCCCCATCGCCACCATGCTCAGCCAGGTCACGGGCCTGCCCGCCGCCTTCATCCGCAAGGAACCCAAGGAATACGGAACTTGCCGCTATGCCGAAGGTGCGTCGTTGGCCGGCAAGCGCTTCGTGCTGATCGAGGACGTGGTGTCGAGTGGCGGCGCCCTCAGCGACTCGTTGGCCAAGCTGAGGGCCGACGGCCTGGAGCCTGCGGGCGCGATCTGCGTGATCGACCGACAGACCGGGGGGCGCGAAGCTCTGGCCACGCACGGGCTGTCCCTCAATGCGCTGTACACCTTCGATGACATCGAGCGTGCCTGAACGCCGCTGACACATTTTTTCCGCGGCGAAGGCACAATGCCGCGATGCCGGAAAGCACGCTGGACTACTGGGAGGGCGAACCGTGATCGAGTTCCCCGCCGAACCCACAATAGAAACCTCGCGCCTCACGATCCGCCTCGTGACGCAGGCTGACTTGCCCGCACTGCTGGAATACAACTCGGACGAAGCCGTCACCCGGTACCTGCCGTACGGCAACTGGAACGGCATTGACGACGCGCAGGAATGGCTCGGCCGTGCGACGACACGGCTGGCGGCCGGCGAGGCACTCCAATTCGTGGCCGTGCTGCGCGAAACCGGCCACGTCGTCGGCAGCTGCCTGCTGTTCCACTTCGATGAGTCGAGCCGCCGGGCGGAAGTCGGTTACCTGCTGGGCCGCAAGCACTGGGGCGCCGGCTACATGTTCGAGGCGATGAAGGCGCTGGTCGACTTTGCCTTCGCGCAAATGAACCTGCGCCGCCTCGAAGCCGAGATCGACCCGCGCAATACTTCATCGGCCGAGCTGCTCGAGCGGCTCGGGTTCGTGCAGGAAGGCCTGTTGCGCCAGCGCTGGGACCTGAAGGGCGAGGTCTCCGATTCGGGGCTCTACGGCTTGCTGCGCGCGGACTGGAACCGACGAACCCAACCCCAACCATGAGAGGAAATCCCGTGATCCGCTTTCTCCGCCACGCCGCCGCAGCAACGCTGCTCGCCCTGCCGTTCGCAACCGCGCCCGCATGGGCCGAAGCGCCGATGGTCAAGACCCAGGCACCGGGCTACTACCGCCACATGCTCGGCGACTTCGAGGTGACGGTGCTGCTGGACGGCACCATAAAACTCCCGATACTGAAGTTGCTGACGAACGCCAAGCCCGAGCAGCTGAAGGCCGCCCTCCAGCGCGGCTTCCTGCGCGAGCAGGTGGAAACGTCCGTCAACGCCTACCTGGTCAACACCGGAGCGAAGCTGGTGTTGATCGACACCGGTACCGGCGCACTGTTCGGCCCCGGCGCGCAGTTGTTGAACAACCTGCGCGCGGCGGGGTACACGCCCGAGCAGGTCGACGAGATCTACATCACACACATGCACGGCGACCACGTCGGCGGGTTGATGGCGGGGGCCAGCCGCGCTTTCCCGAACGCAACGCTGCGCATCGACAAGGCCGACACCGATTTCTGGCTGAGCGAAGCCGTGATGAATCGCGCGCCTGAAAGCGTGCGCGATTTCTTCAAGGGCGCGATGGCTTCGGTCAATCCGTATGTGGCGGCCGGCAAGCTCAAGACCTTCGAAGGCGCGACCGAACTCGTGCCGGGCGTGCACGCCATGCCGACCTATGGGCACACGCCGGGCCACACGATTTATCGCGTCGAGAGCAAGGGCCAGACGCTCGTACTATGGGGCGATCTGATGCACGTGGCCGCGGTGCAGTTCGACAACCCCAACGTCACCATCACCTTCGACATCGACAGCAAGAAGGCCGCCGAGCAGCGGCGCAAGGCGTTTGCCGAGGCGGCCAAGAAGGGCTGGCTGGTGGGCGTGGCACACGTCTCGTTCCCGGGCCTTGGCCACCTGCGGGCGCAACCCGGCGGCAAGGGCTACACCTGGGTGCCGTTGAACTATTCGACGCTAAAGGACTAACGGCGCGCGCGGGTTTTCGCGGAAGCATGCCAACGAAGGGCGAGGCTAGAATATTTTCCATGAAACTGGTCCTGCCCGCGCTTGCGGCTCTCTTGCTTGTGGGCGCGTGCGCGTCCGAACCGCAAACCACCGAGGCTGCCGCCCGGCCCAATTGCCGCAACGTGGATCCGCCGACAGGCAGCCGCCTGGTGCGCAAGATCGATTGCGCCGAAGCGCAGGAATTCGAGCGCCAGCGGGCGCAAGGTGACGCCAGGCAGCTGCAGGAAATGCAGCAGCTGACGACCCCGTCCGTCCTGCGATAGCGCGTCAGGGCGCCGGTGCGCCCGATTCCGTCATTCCGCTTCGGGAGCTTTCAACTCGGGCACGTCCACGGCTCGCCAGTCGCGTGGTAGCCAGGGCCAGGGCTGTGGTGGTTCTCCCATGTCGCGGTATAGCAGTGTTTCGAGCACTGGCCCCTGGCCTCGCCACAGGCCGCGTGGGTCTTGCCGAAAGTCGAGTGAGTACCAGTTCGGGACCAGATCGGTTTCTGCCGTACCAATGAGGGCACGGAGCACTTCGCCGGCCTCCATGCGCAACTGCTCTTTGCAGCCCGACCATAGCCGCACTGTGTTGTCATCGCTGGCGCTGGCCAATGTCTTGCCGTCCGGACTCCAGGCCACGCTGCGGACCCAGTCTTGATGCCCTTCGAGCGCACGCAGGAGCCTGCCGCTGGCCGGACCCCACAGCCGCACCGCGCTGTCATCGCCGGCGCTGGCCAGGCTCTTGCCGTCCGGGCTCCACGCCACGCTGCGGACCCAGTCTTGATGCCCTTCGAGCACGCGCAGCAGCTTGCCGCTGGCCGCATCCCACAGCCGCACCGTGCTGTCACCGCCGGCGCTGGCCAGGCTCTTGCCGTCCGGGCTCCAGGCGGCGCTCCAGACCCCGCCTTGATGCCCTTCGAGCGCGCGCAGCAGCTTGCCGCTGGCCGCATCCCACAGCCGCACCGTGCTGTCATCGCCGGCGCTGGCCAGGCTCTTGCCGTCCGGGCTCCACGCCACGCTGCGGACCCCGCCTTGATGCCCTTCGAGCGCGCGCGGCAGCTTGCCGCTGGCCGCATCCCACAGCCGCACCGTGCTGTCATCGCCGGCGCTGGCCAGGCTCTTGCCGTCCGGGCTCCAAGCCACGCTGCGGACCCTGCCTCGATGCCATTCGAGCGCGCGCAGCAGCTTGCCGCTGGCCGCATCCCACAGCCGCACCGTGCTGTCACCGCCGGTGCTGGCCAGGCTCTTGCCGTCCGGGCTCCAGGCTACGCTCCCGACCCAGTCTTGATGCCCTTCGAGCGCGCGCAGCAGCTTGCCGCTGGCCGCATCCCACAGCCGCACCGTGCTGTCATCGCCGGCGCTGGCCAGGCTCTTGCCGTCCGGGCTCCACGCCACGCTGCGGACCCAGTCTTGATGCCCTTCGAGCGCGCGCAGCAGCTTGCCGCTGGCCGCATCCCACAGCCGCACCGTGCTGTCACCGCCGGCGCTGGCCAGGCTCTTGCCGTCCGGGCTCCACGCCACACTCCAGACCCCGCCTTGATGCCCTTCGAGCGCGCGCAGCAGCTTGCCGCTGGCCGCATCCCACAGCCGCACCGTGCTGTCATCGCCAGCACTGGCCAGGCTCTTGCCGTCCGGGCTCCACGCCACACTCCAGACCCCGCCTTGATGCCCTTCGAGCGCGCGCAGCAGCTTGCCGCTGGCCGCATCCCACAGCCGCACCGTGCTGTCATCGCCGGTGCTGGCCAGGCTCTTGCCGTCCGGGCTCCACGCCACGCTGCGGACCCAGTCTTGATGCCCTTCGAGCGCGCGCAGTAGTTTGCCGCTGGCCGCATTCCACAGCCGCACCGTGCTGTCAACGCCGCCGCTGGCCAGGCTCTTGCCGTCCGGGCTCCAAGCCACGCTGCGGACCCTGCCTCGATGCCCTTCGATCGCGCGCAGTAGTTTGCCGCTGGCCGCATCCCACAGCCGCACCGTGCTGTCACCGCCGGCGCTGGCCAGGCTCTTGCCGTCCGGGCTCCAGGCTACGCTCCCGACCCCGCCTTGATGCCCTTCGAGCGCGCGCAGCAGCTTGCCGCTGGCCGCATCCCACAGCCGCACCGTGCTGTCACCGCCGGTGCTGGCCAGGCTCTTGCCGTCCGGGCTCCAGGCCACGCTCCCGACCCCGCCTTGATGCCCTTCGAGCGCGCGCAGCAGCTTGCCGCTGGCCGCATCCCACAGCCGCACCGTGCTGTCATCGCCGGCGCTGGCCAGGCTCTTGCCGTCCGGGCTCCAGGCCACGGCCATGGCGGCGCCAAAATGCTTTGCGGGAGGCGCCAGTGCCAAGCGCTGCACTGCCGGCTCAACCAGAGCGGGAAAGTGCTGTCGCAGACCTGTCGCGCGAAAGGCAGTGGCAGCGAATATCAGCGCATCGGAGAAGTCGGGGCGACCCACCGCTTCCGTGAGATCCGCACACCGCAGATCGGCTCTGGAAAATTGCGCGCCGTCGATCTGGCTGCGCTGCAAGCGCGCGTTGAGCCAAACCGATTGCTGGGCTTGCGCCTGAGTAAGCCCAATACCATCCGCCAAGCAATTGCTGAAGTCCGCCTCCTGCAGTTGCCCCCCCGACAGGTCGGCACCGGGCAGTTGAGTGCCCACAAGCGAGGCTTTTCGCAAATCAGCGCGCGGTGCAAACGCATCAGACAAATCGGCTCCGTCGAGCTGAGCACCCCGCAGATCAGCGTCGGGCGCGCAAACGCCACGCAGATTCAATTCGCGCAAGTCTGCCCCAGCAAGCGCAGCATTCGCGGGGACGTAGGTCGCCATGGCCAGCTTTAAGCCTTCCGTCGGCCCCATCCAATCCTGACCGCGCTCATTGGAGGCGTGCTCCAGCCATGCCAACCGGTGGCCGAGAATCAGGGCATTGACTCGCGCGTCCATCGGAGACGGCGCTTCGGGTGTTCCGGCCTCGGTTGCCAACACGCCTCGCAGCGAGGCACGCAGCGCGGCCCGCCGTGCCTCATCTTGCACTGGCACCAGGTCATGCACAAAACCGCAAACCTCGCGCGACAGGCGCGGAAGGTCCAGCACCTGCGTCAACCGAGCCGCATCGGCATGGCCTGCATCGGCGGTAGCGCGTTCGATACGCCGCGCCAGAAAATATTCGAGAAAGCTGCGATGCGAGAAACCGTACAACCCATCCGGCGTGCGCGAGAGGAAAGCCGCCGTCCGCAACTCCACATCAAGCTGGTTCGGGTCGAGCTTGCCGCGCAGGTCGGACCGATCCTTGAGCATGGCAAACAGGTCGCCGTAGTGCAGCCGGTTGCCGACACGCTGCCAAAGCACGCGAGCCAACTCCTCCAGCACAGTGCGCAGCGTTTCGCTGCTGCTTTGCCGCTCGGTGGGCTTGAAGTCGTCCAACCATTTGTTCGTGTACGTCTGGTACAGCGCGCCGACGTTGACGATGGCATTGCCGCTGGCCTGCCGCTGCTTGAGGTCGGGCAAGCTGGCGATGATGATGTCCAGTAGCTGCGGCCGATCGCCCAACTCCAGCAGCTTGTGCTGCTTCAGGAACTGCAGCGCCTCGTGCCCCTGCGCGTTGCCCAGACGGCGCGTCAGGAATTGCTCGATCTGCTTGGCGTCGAACGAGGCCACAGTGTCAATCGCACCATCGAAGCGCTGCGCGATGTCTTGCAGCGGCGAGGTAGCGATGCGGTCTTCCTGGCCGGCCGCCGCCTTGATGGCGTCACCATGGTCCTTGAAGAACTGCTCGCGGCAAGTTACCAGCACACGGTTGCCCTGGGCCGTGTCGCCGGCACCGCCGGTGATACGCACCAGCATGCGGAACTGGTCGACGACACTGCGCCCGGCGGCGGCAATGCCCATTTCATCGAACGCATCGAACAGCAGCACAATGCGGCCGCGTTGGATCAGGTGCAGCAAAACGCGCGGGTCTTTGCGCTGACCGGTGGCCTGCAGCCAGCGCTCGGCCAACAATTCTTCCAGCGACACCTTGTTGGGAAATTCACGCAGGCTGATGCGCAGAGGAACCGGTGCATTACTGTCACTGCGCGCAAGCTTGGCCAACTCATAAGCCAGTTTCTCGGTGAATGCCGTCTTGCCGGTGCCGTAGTCGCCCAGCAGCACCCACAGCCGGCTGCCGCGGCCTTTGGCCCAATCGATGCCATGCGCAACCAGATCCTGGATGCCGGGGTCTTTCTTGTCTGACTTTGCGTTGGCTTGGTTGGGCTGGCTGCGCTGGGTGACGTAGGCCGCGGCCAGGGGGTACTGCTCGAAGTTGGCAACCAAGCTACCTAAATATCGATCGAAGTCGAGCAGACGCCGTTCCAGATCTTGCGGAGTGACGGCGCTGATGTGCAGGTCTTTGGCGCTGGACAGGGCTGCGGGCGAAAATCGATTGGCCACCACCATGCCCCGCGCATTGAGGCGCCGCGCTTCGGGCTTGCTGAGCCAGACGCCGAGCTTATCGACCACGTCCGCACCCTTAGCGGCGTTGTGATCCTTGCACTCGACGAAGTAGGTGACGGTGTCTAGGCCCGACTCAATGCGGGCGATCAAGTCCACCCGGTTGCTATCCACCAATTGTTCGGGCTCCACCGCGTAACCCAACAGGCGCAGTAAATCGGCGACGCGCTCCTCGAAGCGCTTGCCTTGTGCTGAGCGCGAGCCGCGCGGGTCTCGCGGTTCGCGCTCGAAGATATCGGGGCGTGCGTCGCGTTGCTGCTGGTCGGCGGTGTCGTCGATGAGCAGGGTTTCAACAAAGGCCCCAAGGTCGGTAGCGAGTTTCTCGTAGTCTTTTGCGATCTCCCGCTCGGGGTTGTTGATGAACAAGGCCTCCGAGAACGGCAGTTCAGGATCGAAGCGAATTTCGTGACGTGCAGCCAATTCAACCTTGAACGCCTTTGCCCACAATTCACGGCCAGCCGCTAAGAGGCCGGCGTTGTCTTGCGGAATGGGTGAGGCCACGGGGAACAGGTGCAATGCACCCTTGTCGCCACGCAGACTGCGCTGCTCTTCTGTGTCACGCAACAGCGCCTGGCGAACATGCCCCAAGCCGTACAGATTCTGTTCACCGTACCCGCCCACCAGCACGGTGGCATCGGGAATGGCACCGGCGATTAGCCCACCCAGATCCGTCAGGCCGGTGCGCGAGTCCAACAGCACATGGCGATAGCCCAGCTCACCCAGATGTTCGATGAGTTCGTTGAGCAAATCGCGGCCAACCGTGGGGTCGTCGGCCAGCAAGTGGTTCCATTGAATGGCGAAGTACAACGCCGCCGCGTCTGCGTCGTCGCCATGCGCAGGCAAGATGGACAGATTGGTCAGAGGGGTGGCATAGAGCAGGTCGTCGAACCGCTTGAGGTCACTGCTGCCCGGTGGGCGCAGCTTGTTTTTCTGCCATCCGATCAGCCAGTCAAAGAACCCAGCTTTGCAAGTACCTGTGCCGCGCAAAGCCTTGATGCGATGCAGACCGGGCGCTTCGACGTCGAGGTCCCATAGAAGGGTCTTGCCTTTGCGCGCCAGCGCGACGGCCATGTTGGCTGCCAGCAAGGTGCGACCAACGCCGCCCTTGTAGCTGTAGAAAGTGATGACGGCCGGGCGCATGGGGGCAGCAGGTTATGCGGCTCTTCTCAGGCCGAAGAATGTGTTGGCGACACTGCCTGGACCGGTCGAAGCGGCCTCAGCGGCACGAGCACCCCTGGCCTCCGCTGCCGGCAGCGACACCCAACTGTCCTTGCCCTTGCGCTGTCGCACGATCTTGCCTTGCGCCTCCAGCGTGCCCAGTAGTTGACTGACACGACCCGCGCTCAGTTTCAATGCAGCTACCAGTTCGGACTGCTTGCACGGTCCTTCGCTTGCGCGCTCCAGGATGGCATCCTCATGCAGCAGTTTGACGGGCACCTCGACGGCTTCGACCTGCAATGCATGGCGCTTGCCTTCGAGCAGGTCGCCAAAGGCTTTCCAGCGAGTGCGAAAAGCCTGGGCTTCAGTGGTATTTGGCGTCAGGTCTTGTGCGAGTTCGCAAAGCTCTTGCACCTCCAAGACACCTTCGCGATCCTTGGGCCGCAGCAATACAACCATGACCCACTGGTTCAAATAGACGTCCAGCGCGACCAATTGTGGCGCGGTCAATTCGTCCAGGCCGCGTAGCGCTTCGAGCGCTTCGGCAGGCTCGGACTGCTCGGCCAAGTCTTCAGGGTGACGATCAAACCAGCCCATGATTAAACCAATCTAAACTAACATCGAGACAGTTTATATCGTTTTATAGCTGCATTTTTCAAGAGGAATGCCCTTACAAGTGCAACTATTTGACTCGTTTCAGGCTTGGCCGAGGGGCTTCTGACAACACTACGGGCGTCTGCGGAGCCAAACCAAACGTCACTGCCCCGCCTTGCTCGCCCACTTGGGGTTGTGGATCCCTTTGACCGCCTGCGTGCCCAAAACCACGCACGCACTCCTGTGGCGGCCCGTTTCGCGGCTCAGCCGTGTTGAGCGTTTGCGCAATCACCGAATGCGCGCCCGTCTTGACCTGGGCCAAGGCCTTGGCACTGGCCTTGTGGGCGCGAATGGTGCTCTCACCCCCAAAGCTTGGCACCAGCACCCACTCCACCGGAATTTCGGTCAAGAGGCTTTCGACGGACGGGTGAGAATCCATGAAGTCCTTGCAAATCAACACAGTCATGCAGCCGACGGGCGTGGCCAATACATGGATGGAGTCGCCGACGGAGACGTCTTCAGCACCGATCTCCAGATCGCCAAACAATCGAAGTTTCCGATGCGTCAGTACAGTGCGTCCCCTTGCGTTGTAGACCGGCGCCGTGTTGAACGCCTGGTCGCCCGCGGGCTCGTGAAAGCTGCCGGCAACCAACAAGATCAACGCAGACGACGGCTTTGTACGCAGGCGCTTGACCAGCATGCGACGATGCTCAAGATCAAGCGTGAACTCGGGCAAGACGACAACATGCGCGCCGGCAGCGTCGGCATCGGACAGGGTCGCAAGAATCGATTCCATCCGCTTGTCTTGGGGTTCGACTTGCGTAGTGCGCCACTTGATCCCGTTGTGCGCCCATTTCACATCCGCTCCGTCCTCGAAGTGACCAATCCACACCTTGAGTTCCGGATGCGCTTTCCCCCACAAGTCGGCCAAGGCTTCGTTGACACGTGACTGGCTGAAGCTCAGTTCGACGCGCAAACCATTCGCGGTCTTGACAGGTAGCACGACGTGCCGACGGACCCAGGCCCCCAGATTGCCGACCTGCCTGTTCAACATGGCAAGCCGCCGCGCCTGTAGGGTCACTGGCATCAGCCAATAGTCGTTGCCATTCTCTTGGCGGGCCAAGGCTTCGCGACCACCCCGCGAGGCCCTGTTGTAGCGCGCATCGGTCGCCGCAACATAGTCGTCCAACGCTCGAACCAGGGCCAGTGGGCTCGCATGGATTCGATCAAGCGCCGGATCGATTTCCCGCTCCAGATCGCTCAGAAACTGCGATGTCGCAGTTGCCAATGCCGCGTCGTTCCCGCGCGCTTGTTCCCAATCATTCAGGCGCGGACCAACTGAACCCAACACCCAAAGACGAACCAGGGCCTGCCTGTAGTCATGCGCCTGCAGCAACTGCGCTACTCGTTCCACCCCACCTCCCGAGAATTTATCTCGGGCAGTTTATGCGAGTTGCACAGCCACGCCTACTGTGTTTTGGCCCCACCGTGAAACCACTGCCCGATCAGCGCGCGTTCGGCGTCGGTGATCCCGGTGCTGTTGTTCATCGGCATGAGCTTGGTCACCACCGCCTGCTGATAAACCGATTGCGCATGTTGCTTGAGCGCCCCGGGCGAATCCAGGCGCACGTTCTTCATCTGCACCTGTGCGCCATGGCACATGTAGCAGCGCTGCTCGAGCACCTTGTGCACGTCGGCGTAGCTCACGGCTTTTGCCGGCGGCGCTGCCGCTGTGGCGGACGCCGGGGCCGGCTTGAGCCACACCATCACCGCCGCAATCGCGGCGACGCCCACCAGGGCATACGGCAGCGGGTGCCGGTTGCGCCCCAGTTTCCATCCATGGCGCATGACGAAGAACTGCCGGATGGCCGCGCCGGCGAACATCATGAGGATCAGCACCAGCCAGTTCTGCGGATGGTTCCAGGTGAAGCTGTAGTGGTTGCTCAGCATGCTGAAGATCACCGGCAGCGTGAAGTAGGTGTTGTGGACGCTGCGCTGCTTGCCGCGCTTGCCGTGGATCGGGTCGACCGGCTCGCCTGCCTTGATGGAGGCGATCACCTTCTTCTGCCCGGGGATGATCCAGAAGAACACGTTGGCGCTCATCGCCGTGGCAATCATGGCGCCCACCAGGAGGAAGGCCGCGCGGCCCGCGAACCAGTGGCAGGCCAGCCACGAGGCCACGCAGACCAGCACGAGCACCAGCGCGCCGACGATCGCGTCACCGTTCTTGCTTTGGCCGAAGAACCGGCATATCGCGTCGTACAGCAGCCAGAACACCGCGAGGAACGACAGCGCCACGGCGATGGCCGCGGCAGGCTGCCAGTCCATCAGCGACTTGTCGATCAGGTAGGTACTGGCGCTCCAGAGGTACGAAACGGTGAAGAGGGCGAAGCCCGTCATCCAGGTGGTGTAGCTCTCCCAGTAGAACCAGTGCAGGTGTTCGGGCAACTTGGGCGGCGAGACGTTGAACTTGACCGGGTGGTAGAAGCCGCCGCCGTGGACGGCCCACAACTCGCCGCTGACGCCCTGCTTCTTCAGGTCTTCATCGACAGGCGGCGTGAGACTGGAATCGAGAAAGACGAAGTAGAACGAGGAGCCGACCCACGCGATGGCGGTGATGACGTGGACCCAGCGCAGGAGCAGATTGGCCCAGTCGAAGAGATAGCTTTCCATGTTGGATGAACTGTGGAAGCCTGCTCACCACTGCGGGCGCTCTGAGCAGTTGGGGCCGCGAACAACGGGAAGGGTCCCGGGCTCCGCTGCGGCCTGTGCACCGAAGTGTATACAGTTTTGTCGGGGAGGGCCAGCGCAACCCATCAGGGTTTGTCCGGGGGAGCGAATTGCAGGATCTGCGCCGCGACACTCACGGCGATGACCTCGGGCTCTTTGCCGGTGATGCCCGGCAAGCCAATGGGGCAGGTGATCCGCGCCAGCTCGGCGTCACTGAATCCTCGGTCTTGCAACCGGTGCCGGAAGGTCGCCCACTTGGTCTTGCTGCCGATCAGGCCGATGTAGGGAAGATCGTCCGACTCCCTCAGCCTGCGAAGGCAGGCCGCCACGACGTCCAAGTCCTCTGCGTGGCTGAAACTCATGATGAGGATGCGCGAACCCGGCGCCAAGCCGGCCACCGCGCCGTGCACTGGATCGGAATGCTCGCACACGACGTTCGCAGGCACCTGCTCGGGAAAGATCTCGTCGCGGCTGTCGATCCAGGACACCGCGAACGGCAGTGCCGACAACACGTTGGCCAACGCCTTGCCCACATGGCCGCCGCCGAACAGGGCCAGGGGTGACAGGTGCGGCGCGAGCCGCTCTTCCAACGCGGGTATGTCGTCAGCGCCGATACGCTCGAAGCGCAAGTCCACGACGCCCCCGCAACATTGGCCGAGGCTGGGCCCCAATGGATATGTGCGCACAAGATCGTCCGACGCGCCGGCCAAGTGCCGCCGCGCTTCATCGATCGCCTGGAACTCCAGGTGGCCGCCGCCGATGGTCCCGACCACGCCATCGGCGAAGACGGCCATCCATGCACCCGCCTCACGCGGCGCCGAGCCCTTTGTGGTGTCGACGGACACCAACACGGCGTCTTCGTCAACGAGCCTGGATGTGACAACATTCATGGAAATCGCGGTGAACAGGGCGTCTAATCGAAAAGAGCGAAACTAATGAGTAACGGCAGTCGTCCAAAAGAACAGTATCGCGTTCAATTGAGCTCAGCTGTAACCGCGCCCGAGAAAAGCGCACCATCCCGGAGACGTTCATGAAGCATATTCCCCGCCTGCGCTATTCGTTGCCGGGCGCCCTGGCCGCCATTGGTGCGGCCATTCTTGCAAGCTGCTCCTCGTCCGTGCCGCTCAAGGAGCCGGCCGCGCAGGCTCCGGTCGATTCCAAAGCGCCCGCTGAAGCCCAGGCGCCCAGCACCAGCCCTTCGTACGCCAGCTCGCGCGCTTCCAGCGCCGCCACGGCACGCGCGTATCGCGCAGACGCCGCATCGCACCTGTACGCCGCGAATTCTGAACGCATCTACAAGGGCCGCCTGCCGCCCATGCTGTACGCCATCGGCGTGCTGCAGGTGGAAGTCGACGGCCGCGGCGCCGTGCGCAAGCTCGACTGGATGCGCGCGCCCAAGCACGCGCCGGAAGTGATTGCCGAGATCGAGCGCACCGTCCGCGCCGCGGCGCCGTTCCCCGTGCCCGCCCGTATGGGCAAGGTGGTTTACACGGACACGTGGCTGTGGCACAAGAGCGGCCGCTTCCAGCTGGATACGTTGACCGAAGGTCAGGACTGAGCTCACGAGCCCCGGTACGTCGAATAGCTCCACGGGCTCACCAGCAGCGGCACGTGGTAATGCTGCTCCGGGTGGGCCACGCCGAAGTCCAGCGCCACCTGGTTCAGAAAGCTCGGCTCGGGCAGCGCCACGCCTTTTGATTTGAAGTAGCCGGCCACATCGAACACGAGCCGGTACGTCCCCTTCTTCAAGCTCGCACTGTCGTACAGCGGGCCGTCCGGGCTGCGCCCGTCTTCGTTGAGCGTGAAGCGCTTGACCAAGGCCGAGCTCTCGCCTTGCGTCGTGTAAAGCGCCACCGCCATGCCGGCGGCGGGGCAGCCGTGCATGGTGTCCAGGACGTGCGTGCTCAGGCCCATCGCGATCTCCAAATATTGTGGACGATAGTGTATACACTTTTTGGATTTGCGGCTATCATGCCGATCCATGGAGTCGTCATCCACCACTCATTTCATCGTCGAGTCGCTGACACGGGCGATCGTGGAGCACCGGCTTCAGCCCGGTACCAAGCTGGCCGAACAGAAGCTGGCCGACCATTTCGGCGTGTCGCGCACACTGGTGCGGCAAGCGCTTTTCCAGCTGACGCAGAACCGCCTGATCAGGATGGAGCCTGCCCGCGGCGCCTTCGTCGCCGCGCCCACCGTCGAAGAAGCTCGCCAGGTTTTCGCCGTGCGCCGGATGCTGGAGGGCGAAATGACGCGCGCCTTCGTGCGCGAGGTGACGCCCGCCAAAGTGCGAGCACTGCGCGAGCACATCGCGCAAGAAAAGGCCGCGGTCGACGACAACGACGCGGCCAACCGCATCGAGCTGCTCGGCGATTTTCACGTGCGGATGGCCGAACTCATGGGCAACGAGGTGCTGGCGCAGATGCTGCGCGACCTCGTCTCCCGCAGCTCGCTGATCACGCTGATGTACCAGCGCGCCGGCGCCGCCCGCCACTCCCAGGAAGAACACGTCGAGCTCGTCAAGGCGATCGCCGCGAAAGACGAGACCCGCGCCGTGAAGCTGATGCACGAGCACCTGCTGCACGTGGAAGAGAGCCTGGCATTCGACCGCAAAGTGCCAACGCACGACGTCGCTGCCGCCCTGTCTTGAATCGCACTGCCATGACATACGACAGCACAGCCCCCTACCCGCGAGACCTTGCCGGCTACGGCCGCAACCCGCCCCATGCGCGCTGGCCGGGCAACGCTCGCGTGGCTGTGCAGTTCGTGCTGAACTACGAAGAAGGCGGCGAAAACTCAGTGCTGCACGGCGACGCGGGTTCGGAGCAATTCCTCTCGGAGATGTTCAACCCGGCTAGCTACCCGGCGCGGCACCTGAGCATGGAAGGCATCTACGAATACGGCTCGCGCGCGGGCGCCTGGCGCATTCTGCGTGAGTTCGAACGGCGAAGCTTGCCGCTCACGGTCTTCGGCGTCAGCATGGCGTTGCAACGCCATCCGGAATTGACCACTGCCTTCAAGGAAGCAGGCCACGAAATCGCCTGCCACGGACTGCGCTGGATCCACTACCAGAGCATCGATGAGGCGACTGAGCGCGAACATATGCGGCTGGGCATGCAGATCATCGAACAGCTCACAGGCGAACGCGCCCTGGGCTGGTACACCGGCCGCGACAGCCCCAACACCCGCCGGCTGGTTGCGGATTACGGCGGCTTCGAATACGACAGCGACTACTACGGCGACGACCTGCCGTTCTGGATGAAGGTCAAGAAGACCGACGGCACCGTGGCGCCGCACCTCATCGTGCCCTATTCGCTCGACACCAACGACATGCGCTTTTCCCTGCCGCAGGGCTTCGCGCAGGCCGAAGACTTTTTCGTCTACTTGCGCGACAGCTTCGATGCGCTGTATGCGGAAGGCGACCCCAACGGAGAAGACCGACCCAAGATGATGAGCGTCGGCATGCACTGCCGACTGCTCGGCCGCCCGGGCCGCATCGTCGCGCTGCAGCGCTTCCTGGACCACGTGCAGAAGCACGAGCACGTCTGGGTTTGCCGGCGCATCGACATCGCGCGGCACTGGAAGTCCACGCACCCCTACAAAGGCTGACCATGGCGCCTACGCTCGCCCAACTGAACGCGGCTTCCTCCGACGAAGCGGCTCTCCTGCTCGATGGCTTGTACGAGCATTCACCGTGGATCGCGCGGGCCGCTCTCGCGCAGCGCCCTTTCAAGTCGCCGGCACATCTCAAGCACGCCATGGCGAGAATCGTGGCGGAGGCCGGCCGCGACAAGCAGCTCGGGCTGATTCGCGCCCACCCCGAACTCGCCGGCAAGGCCATGGTGAGCAAGACGCTCACGGCGGAATCCACGAACGAGCAGAGCAAGGCCGGCCTCACGGACTGCACGCCGGAAGAATTCGCGAAGATCCAGCAGCTCAATGCCGGCTACAACGCGAAATTCGGGTTTCCGTTCATCCTGGCCGTGCGCGGGCCGCGCGGCACGGGGTTGACCAAGAAAGAGATCATCGACACCTTCGAGCGCCGCCTGGACAACCCGGCCGATTTCGAGTTGGCCGAGTGCCTGCGCAACATCCACCGCATCGTGGAGATTCGCCTGAACGACAAGTTCGGCGTGGAGCCCGTGCTGGGCAACATGGTGTGGGACTGGCAGGAACACCTGGCCGAGTTCAGCGATCCGGAGTTCAAGGAGAAGGGCCAGCTCACCGTCACCTACCTCACCGACGCGCACCGCGCCGCTGCGCTGCGGATTGCCGGCAACATGAAGGACTGCGGGTTCGATGACGTGGGGATCGATGCGGTGGGGAATGTTGTGGGGCGGTACAAGGCGAGCCCTCACCCCAGCCCTCTCCGACAGGGAGAGGGAGCAAAACCCAAGACCCTCATGACGGGTTCGCACTACGACACCGTGCGCAACGGCGGCAAGTACGACGGGCGACTGGGCATCTTCACGCCCATGGCCTGCGTGCGCGAACTGTCGCGCCAGGGCCGGCGGCTGCCGTTCGACTTCGAAGTTATCGGCTTCGCCGAAGAAGAAGGCCAGCGCTACAAGGCGACCTTCCTGGGCTCCGGCGCATTGATCGGCGGATTCAATCCGGCCTGGCTGGACCAGAAGGACGCCGACGGCGTCACCATGCGTGAAGCCATGGAGCACGCCGGCCTGCCAGGAACGCTGGAGGCCATTGGTGCGTTGAAGCGCGATCCCGCCGACTACCTGGGCTTCGTCGAAGTGCACATCGAGCAGGGGCCGGTGCTCAATGAGATCGACCTGCCGCTGGGCATCGTCACATCCATCAACGGCGGCGTCCGTTACCTCTGCGAAGTGGTCGGCATGGCCAGCCATGCGGGCACCACACCGATGAACAGCCGCCGCGACGCCGCGTCGGCCGTCGCCGAACTCGCGCTCTACATCGAAAAGCGTGCCTCAAAGGATGGCGACTCGGTCGGCACCATCGGCATCTGGAATGTGCCGGGCGGCTCGACCAACGTCGTGCCCGGCCGCTGCCAGTTCACGCTGGACCTGCGCGCGCCGACCAACGCGCAACGCGACGCGCTCGTCAACGACGTGTTGGCCGAACTGGCGGCTATCTGCGAGCGGCGAGGCGTGCACCATACGGTCGAGGAGACCATGCGCGCCGCGGCCGCCCCCAGCGCGCCGGATTGGCAGCAGCGCTGGGAGCGCGCGGTCGATGCACTGGGCGTTCCGCTGTACCGCATGCCCAGCGGCGCCGGCCACGACGCGATGAAGCTGCACGAAGTGATGCCGCAGGCCATGCTGTTCGTGCGCGGCCAGAACTCGGGCATCAGCCACAACCCGCTGGAGTCCAGCACCAGCGACGACATGCAACTCGCCGTGGAGGCGTTCCAGCTGCTGCTGGACAACCTGTCCAAAGAAATTCTCACATGACCGACTACGACAAACTCGACGCCTGGGTCGACGCCCATTTCGATGAGGAAGTGCGCTTCCTGCAGGAGCTCGTCCGCGTTCCCACCGACACCCCGCCCGGCGACAACGCGCCGCACGCGGAGCGTACTGCCGACCTGCTGCAAGGCTTCGGCTTCGAGGCCGAAAAGCATGCGGTGCCGCAAGCCGAGGTGCGCGACTACGGCCTGCAATCCATCACCAACCTGATCGTGCGCCGGCGCTACGGCGAAGGCCGCACCATTGCGCTGAACGCGCACGGCGACGTGGTTCCGCCCGGTGAAGGCTGGAGCCGTGAACCATACGGCGGCGAGATTCAAGACGGCAAGATCTACGGCCGCGCCACCGCCGTGAGCAAGAGTGACTTCGCGAGCTTCACCTTCGCTGTCCGCGCGCTGGAGTCGCTGCAGGCGAAGCTGAACGGCACTATTGAACTGCACTTCACCTACGACGAGGAGTTCGGCGGCGAGATGGGCCCGGGCTGGCTGCTGCGCAACAAGCTCACCAAGCCCGACTTGATGATCGCGGCCGGCTTCAGCTACGAAGTGGTGACTGCCCACAACGGCTGCCTGCAGATGGAAGTGACGGTGCACGGCAAGATGGCGCATGCAGCCATCCCGGACACCGGCGTCGACGCGCTGCAAGGTGCGGTGCAAATTCTCAATGCGCTGTACGCGCAGAACCGGCTCTACAAGGATGTGACTTCAAAGGTGCCGGGCATCAATCACCCGTACCTGAACGTGGGGCGGATCGAGGGCGGCACCAACACCAACGTCGTACCCGGCAAGGTCGTGTTCAAGCTCGATCGCCGCATGATTCCCGAAGAGAACCCGCAGGAAGTGGAAGCCACGATTCGCCGCGTGATCGCCGAGAGCGCGGCGCTGTCACCCGGCATCACGGTGGATATCAAGCGCCTGCTGTTGGCCAACTCGATGCGCCCCCTGCCCGGCAACCAGCCGCTGGTCGACGCGATCCAGAAGCACGGCGAACAGGTCTTCGGCGAGCCGATCCCCGCGATGGGAACGCCGCTCTACACCGACGTGCGGTTGTACGCGGAGGCGGGCATTCCCGGCGTGATCTACGGCGCCGGGCCACGCACAGTGCTCGAGTCGCATGCCAAACGCGCCGACGAGCGGCTGGATCTGGAAGACCTGCGCCGGGCGACGAAGGTGGTGGCGCGGACGCTGCGGGATCTGCTGTCCTGAAGAGTCTGTCACTGCGGGCTTGACCTGCAATCCACGGTTTGCTCGCTCGAGTGGTTGGCGCGATCGAGGCGGCGGGGCACTCTGCGCTGCGAATGTCCCCCGTCGCGGCAAGCCGCTCCCTCCTCCTTTATTTCGCTACGCAGAGCGCCCCACCACCCCGATCCGGGAAGGTTGTCGGTATTCGACGGTTGCGCGCCAACTGGGTCCCCCATGGATGCCGGGTGGCCGATGCGGCGAAATGAAGGAGGAGGAAGGCCGTAGGCCGACGGGGGACATTCGCTGCATCGGCCACCCGGCGTCCATGGCCCCGCACAGGTCGCTGTGCAGCGCTTCGATGAGACTAGGCCTTCGGCAACGACTCCCACCAGCGCTCGCCGAAGCGCCCCTGAAGGAACGCCACAAAAGCCTGCACCTTGCCCGGCACCAGTTTGGGCGAGGGGAACACGGCGTGGATCTCCTGCTCGGGCAGCGAGTATTCGCGCAGCACTTCGACAATGTGGCCTGAAGCCAGCGAGTCGCCGGCAACGTAGTGCGGCAGCGCCGCGATGCCCAGCCCGCTGCGTGCGGCAGCAAGCACCGCCGACAAATTGTTGGAGCGAAACTTGCCCGTGACAGGCACCGTGACCGGCTCGCCGCGCGGCGAGAACAGGCGCCACACGTCGTCGCCCTGCACGCTGCTGTAGATCAGCGTGTCGTGGCCGCTCAAGTCAGCGGGGCGCTTGGGCGTGCCGTGCTTCTTCAGGTACTTGGGTGACGCGGCCATCACCCAGGGGTTCATCCCGAGGAAGCGCGCGCCCAATGTGGAGTCAGCCAGCTTGCCCATGCGTACGGCCAGGTCCAGGCCCTGCGCGACCAGGTCGCTGTAGCGGTCTTCGAAGCCCAGGTCGACCTGCACCTGCGGGTGCTTGGCCATGAAGTCCAGCGCCAGCGGCAGCACCACACGGCGGCCAAACGCCACGGAAGTGCCGATGCGCAGCAACCCTTGCGCCTGCGACTGGCGCAGTTGCACGATGTTTTCGGCCTCCTCGGCCTCGCGCACGATGCTCTTGCACTTCTCGTAATACAGCGCACCGGACTCCGTGAGGCTCACGCCGCGGGTATTGCGGTTGAGAAGGCGAACTTTCAGCCGCGTTTCGATGGCTGCGACCTGTTTGGTCACCGTGGGCTGGGTGGTCGCGAATTCCTTGGCGGCCTTCGAGAAGCTGCCGGTTTCCACCACCCGCACGAACATTTCCATCGCCTGCAACCGGTCCACTGTCGAGTCTCCTGTGAGGGGCAGTTATTCCGCCATGGAATGAATGTTATGGCCGCACGCCGCCTTCCGCAATGGCAGCCCGGTTCATACAGTCGAACCCAATCGGGAGCATGCGCTCATGTCCCCAGCCGGTAACGAGACAACAGGAGTACGACATGGCAAGAATGACAGCCGCCCAGGCCGCCGTCTGGGTGATGGAGAAAGAAGGCATCACCCAGGCCTTCGGCATCCCGGGCGCGGCGATCAACCCGCTCTACTCGGCGTTGCGCAAGCAAGGCACGATCGCCCACATCCTGGCGCGCCACGTCGAAGGCGCGTCGCACATGGCCGAGGGCTACACCCGCGCTGCCGCCGGCAACATCGGCGTGTGCATCGGCACCTCCGGCCCGGCCGGCACCGACATGATCACGGGCCTGTATTCGGCGCAGGCCGACTCCATTCCGATCTTGTGCATCACCGGCCAGGCGCCGCGCGCGCGCCTGTACAAGGAAGACTTCCAGGCGGTGGACATCGAGTCCATCTCCAAGCCCGTCACCAAGTGGTCGGTCACCGTGCGTGAACCTGCACAGGTGCCGGGCACGTTCCAGCAGGCCTTCCACCTCATGCGCTCTGGCCGACCGGGCCCGGTGCTGATCGACCTGCCGTTCGACGTGCAGATGGCCGAGATCGAATTCGATCCCGACACCTACTCGCCCCTGCCCGCGTACAAGCCGGCGGCCACCCGCGCCCAGATCGAGAAGGCGCTGGACATGCTGCAGGCAGCCGAGCGCCCGCTGATCGTGGCCGGAGGCGGCATCATCAACGCCGATGCGAGCGACCTGCTGGTGGAATTCGCCGAACTCACCGGCGTGCCGGTGATCCCGACGCTCATGGGCTGGGGCACCATCCCAGACAACCACAAGCTGATGGCCGGCATGTGCGGCCTGCAGACCAGCCACCGCTACGGCAATGCCACGATGCTGGCTTCCGACTTCGTGCTGGGCATCGGCAACCGCTGGGCGAACCGCCACACCGGCTCGGTCGAGGTCTACACCAAAGGGCGCAAGTTCGTGCACGTGGACATCGAGCCCACGCAGATCGGCCGTGTGTTCGCGCCTGATTTCGGCATCGTCTCGGACGCGAAGAAAGCGCTCGAGCTCTTCATCGAAGTAGCGCGCGAGCGCAAGGCGGCACTGAAGAAGCGCGACACCTGGGTGGCCGAGTGCGTCGAGCGCAAGCACACCATGCAGCGCAAGACCAACTTCGATGCCGTGCCGATGAAGCCGCAGCGCGTGTACCAGTGCATGAACCGCGCGTTCGATGAAGACACGACCTACATCAGCACGATCGGCCTGTCGCAAATCGCGGGCGCACAGTTCCTGCACGTGTACAAGCCGCGCCACTGGATCAACTGCGGCCAGGCCGGCCCGCTCGGCTGGACGGTGCCGGCGGCACTGGGTGTGCGCGCGGCCGACCCGACGCGCAAGATCGTCGCGCTGTCTGGCGACTACGACTTCCAGTTCATGATCGAAGAGTTGGCCGTGGGCGCGCAATTCAAGCTGCCGTACATCCACATGGTGGTCAACAACTCGTACCTCGGCCTCATCCGCCAGTCGCAGCGCGGCTTCGAGATGGACTACTGCGTGCAGCTGGGCTTCGACAACATCAACATGCCCGAAGACGGCAGCCCCGAGCGCGCGTATGGCGTGGACCACGTCAAGGTGGTCGAGGGCCTGGGCTGCAAAGCGATCCGCGTGCACAAGCAGGAAGAGATCCGCCCGGCCATCGAGCAAGCCGAAGCCTGGATGAAGGAATTCCAGGTGCCGGTGGTGATCGAGGTGATCCTGGAGCGCGTGACCAACATCGCGATGGGCACCGAGATCAACAACATCAACGAGTTCGAACCGCTGGCTGAAAGCCGCGACGACGCGCCGACGGCCGTTCTGTCGATGCTGGACTGACCGGGAGAAGTCACATGCCCCAATTCGCCGCCAACCTCACCATGCTCTTCACCGAGCTGCCGTTCATGGAACGCTTTGCCGCCGCGCGCGCGGCGGGCTTCGACTCGGTCGAATACCTGTTTCCCTACCCCTTCGCGAAGGAAGACCTGGCCGCCGCCTTGACCGTCCACGGCCTGCGCCAGGTGCTGCACAACCTGCCCGCCGGCAACTGGGACGCCGGCGAGCGCGGCATCGCCTGCCACCCGGACCGCGTCGCCGAGTTCCGCGAAGGCGTCGCCCGCGCGATCGAGTACGCCATCGCGCTGAAATGCCCGCAGGTCAACTGCCTGGCCGGCAAGATGCCCGCCGGTGTGGAGCGCGAGCATGCCCACGTCACCTTCGTCGGCAACCTGCGCTACGCCGCCGACAAGCTGAAGGAAAACGGCATCCGTCTCCTGATCGAGCCGATCAACCCGTTCGATATTCCCGGCTTCTTCCTCACCCGCACCGACCAGGCGCTGGCGGTCATCGACGAGGTCGGCTCCGACAGCCTCTTCCTGCAGTACGACATCTACCACGCGCAGCGCGTGGAAGGCGAGCTGGGCGCCACCATCGGCAAGCACCTGGACCGCATCGGCCACATCCAGCTGGCCGACAACCCCGGCCGCAACGAGCCGGGCACGGGCGAGATCAACTACGCCTGGCTGTTCAAGCACATCGATGCGCTGGGCTACGCCGGCACGATCGGGTGTGAGTACAAGCCGAAGACGACGACCACCGCAGGATTGGGCTGGATGCAAGCCCTCACCCCAGCCCTCTCCCAGAGGGAGAGGGAGCAACACAAGGAACTCGCATGATCAAATCAGGACTCAAACTCGGCTTCATCGGCCTGGGCATCATGGGCGCGCCGATGGCGGGCCACCTGCTCAAGGCGGGCCATGCGCTCTTCGTCAACACCGTGGGCAATGTGCCCGAAGAACTCGCCGACGGCGGCGTGACGATCTGCACGAATGCGCGCGGCGTGGCCGAACGCGCCGACATCATCTTCATCATGGTGCCCGACACGCCGGACGTCGAGAAGGTGCTGTTCAGCGAATACGGTGTCGCGTCGGGCCTGGCCCGCGGCAAAACCGTCGTCGACATGAGCTCGATCGACCCGATCGCCACGCGCGGTTTCGCCAAGCAGATCGCTGCGCTGGGCTGCGACTATCTCGATGCCCCGGTCTCGGGTGGCGAAGTCGGCGCCAAGGCCGCCAGCCTCACCATCATGGTCGGCGGCGAGGAAGCGGCGTTCGAGCGCATCAAGCCGCTGTTCGAGCTGATGGGCAAGAACATCACGCTGGTGGGCGCGGCGGGCGACGGCCAGGTGTGCAAGGTGGCCAACCAGATCATCGTGGCGCTGAACATTGCGGCTGTGGGTGAAGCGCTGGTGTTCGCATCCAAGGCCGGTGCCGACCCGGCGCGCGTGCGACAGGCGCTGATGGGCGGGTTTGCCGCGTCGCGCATCCTGGAAGTGCATGGCGATCGCATGGTCAAGCGCACTTTTGCGCCAGGCTTCCGGATCGCGCTCCACCAGAAGGACTTGAACCTCGCGCTGCAAGGCGCCCGCGCGCTAGGCGTCGCCTTGCCGCAAACAGCGGGCGCGGCGCAACTGATGCAATCGTGCGTGGCGCTCGGCCTGGGCCAGGCCGATCACTCGGCGCTGGTGCAAGCCCTGGAAAATATGGCGCAACACAAGGTCGCACCGGACTGATGTGCCGACTGATTCAAGTCACCGGCGCCGGGTTGAACAGCACGAGCGAGTTGTGCAGCTTCCACTGTTCGGCCCAGGTCTTCTTGCGGCCGCTGGCCACATCGAGCATCAGGCGGAACAGCTCCCAGCCCACCTCTTCGATGGTGGCCGTGCCATCGGCGATGGTGCCCGCATTCACGTCCATCAGGTCGTGCCAGCGCCGCGCCAGGTCGCTGCGCGTGGCGACCTTGATCACGGGCACTTCGGCCAGGCCGTAGGGCGTGCCACGGCCCGTGGTGAAGACGTGCAGGTTCATGCCCGCCGCGAGTTGCAGCGTGCCGCAGATGAAATCGCTCGCCGGCGTGGCGGCATAGGTCAGGCCCTTCTGGCGGAGTTTTTCGCCGGGCGCGAGCACGCCTGAGATCGGAGACGAGCCCGACTTGACGATGGAGCCCATTGCCTTTTCGACGATGTTCGACAGGCCGCCCTTCTTGTTGCCGGGCGTCGTGTTGGCGCTGCGATCGACGCTGCCGCGCTTCAGGTAGGCGTCGTACCACGCCATCTCGCGGATCATGGCCTGCGCCACTTCCGGCGTGGTCGCGCGCGAAGTGAGTTGATCGATGCCGTCGCGCACCTCCGTCGTCTCCGAGAACATCACGCTGGCCCCGGCACGCACCAGCAGGTCGGTGCAGAAGCCCACGGCCGGGTTGGCGGTGACGCCGGAGAATGCGTCGCTGCCACCGCACTGCACGCCGACCACCAGTTCGCTGGCGGGTACGGTCTCGCGCGTGCGCGCGTTCAGGCGCTCCAGGTGCATCTCGGCCTGCCGCATGATGGACTCGACCATCGACATGAAACCGACGTGTGCGTCGTCCTGCAGGCACACCACGTCGAGCTTCGCTTCCGCGCTCGTGCCGACATCAGCCACGTTGCGCTCGTCCACCAGGGGAATCGTCCCGGGCGGCATCAGGCGCTCGGGCTGCAGCTTTTCGCAGCCCAGGCTGACCAGCATCACCTCGCCGCCGAAGTTGGGGTTCAGGCTGATGTTGCGCAGTGTGCGGATGGGCACGACGGCGTCGGGTGCGTCGATCGCCACGCCGCAGCCGTAGCTGTGCTCCAGCGCCACGACATCGTCGACGTTGGGGAATCTGGGCAGCAGCTCCGCCTTGATCCGCTGCACCGCGAAGTCGGTGACACCGGCCACGCATTGCACGGTCTGCGTGATCGCCAGGATGTTGCGCGTGCCCACCGAACCATCGGGGTTGCGAAAGCCTTCGAACGTGTAGCCTTCCAGAGGGGGCATGGCTTCGCGCCGCACTGTGGCGATCGGCAAGTTGTCGAGTTCCCGGGCGTCGGGCATCTTCAGCAGGCGCTCGTGCACCCAGCTGCCGGCCGGGATGTCCTTCAGCGCGTAGCCGATCGGCACGTTGTAGCGGCGAACGACGCCACCTTCGGCCAGGTCGGTGAGCGCCACCTTGTGCCCTTGCGGCACCTGCTCGCGCAGCGTGAGGCCCGAAGGGAAGACGGTGCCGGCGGGAAGCCCGCCGTTGTTGGCGACGATGGCGACGTTGTCGGCTTCGTGCATGGTGATGTAGAGAGGGGGTTGCTTTTCGGTGGCCATGGGAATCTTGGGGGTGGTGCAGGTTCAGGCTGCGACGGCGGTGGACTGCCGCTCGATGATGCGAAAGCCCACGTCGACGTGCGATTGCGCGATCGGCCGGCCCTGGCAGCGGTCGATGATCATTTGCGCCGCGAGCCGGCCGATTTCGGCGCCATTGACATGGGCCGTGGTGAGCGACGGGTCGATGTGGGCCGAGAAGTCCGCGTCGCCGAAGCCGCAGACCACCAGGTCCTGCGGTATGCGCAGGCCGCGCGCGCGCGCTTCGATCATCACGCCGTGGGCGAAACCGTCCGAGCTGCAGTAGATGGCTTCGATGTGCGGATCTTTTTCCAGCAACTCGCCCAGCGCGCGCCGCCCGCGCTCCAGGCTGGTGGGCGCGGGGACGAAGGCGGTGGGCACGTCGCGCCCCAGCGTGGCGACGAAACCCTCATAGCGCATCATCGCGCGATGGTCGTCGCCTGTGGCCACCCCCATCCGCTGCCAGCCGCGGCCCAGGAAGAACCCGGCGATCGCGCCGCCGACCTTCACATGCGAGATGCCCACCATCATGTCCACCGGCCGGTCGCTCAGGTCCCAGGTCTCGACCACCGGGATCCCCTGCCTGCGCAGCTGTTCGCGCGCCGCCGGCGAGTGGACGAGCCCGGTGACGACGATGCCGTCGGGCCGTCGGCTGAGCATGGTGTTGAGCAGCTTCTCCTCGCGTGAATGGTCGTAGCCGCTTTGGCCCAGGATGAGTTGGTAGCCGGCCGCATCGAGTGTTTCCGTCAGGGCCCTCACCGTCGGCAGGAATTGCGGGACCGAAATCGTCGGCACCAGGCCGGCCACCGTCAGGCTGCGGCGGGACTTCAGGCCACCCGCCAACAAATTGGGGATGTAGCCTGTCGCGGCCACGGCGTTCTGGACGCGCGCTATGGTCTTGTCCGACACCAGCGCGGGATTGCTCAATGCACGCGAGGCGGTGATCAGCGAAACACCGGCTTCGCGTGCCACGTCATGGAGGGTGGCGTTCTTCAGCGGTAGAGGCGATGACATCTGGATTTGCACACTTGACAAGGTATAATGACAACGTTACCATACTCGGCAAATGTTCGCCACCCCCGAGGCGATTCACCGTTCTCATAGGTAAATTTCGCACTGACAGCGGATTTGTTTTCATATTTTTCTGAACTGCCGTGCGATATGACAACGTTGTCATGCTCTCGCTCTCGTGTTCTCGCTCTCGACTACTCACCCTTTTCCCACCTTGGACTTCCCTTACCAGGAGACTTCCCATGAAAAAAGTACTGACCGCACTCGCCCTCTCGTTCACGGTGCTCGCCGCGTCCGCGCAAGCCTGGCCGACAGCCAAGCCCATCACCATCGTCGTGCCGTTTCCCCCGGGCGGCTCCACCGACCTGATCGCGCGGCAGCTCGCCAACGACCTGCCCAAGAAGCTGGGCGGCGGCACGTTCGTCGTCGACAACAAGGCCGGCGCAACCGGCACGATCGGCGCCGCGGCGGTTGCCCGCGCACCGGCGGACGGCTACACGTTGCTCGTCGCTTCACTCGGCCCGTTCGTGATCGCACCGCACCTCATCAAGGTGCCTTACGACGCACTGAAGGACCTGGACCCGATCTCTGTCGCGGTGCAGGCGCCCAACGTGCTCGTCGTGCCCGCCGCCTCGGCGCACAAGACGATCGCGGAAGTGATCGCGTATGAAAAGGCCAATCCCGGCAAGATGACTTTCGCGTCGTCGGGCAACGGCAGCAGCGACCACCTCACGGCCGAGTTGTTCTGGCAGCAGACCGGCACCACCGGCATCCACGTGCCCTACAAGGGCGGCGGCCCGGTGATGACCGACCTGCTGGGCAACCAGGTGGATTCGTCCTTCATGAACATCAACACCGCGATGCCGCAGATCCTGGCCGGCAAGCTGCGCCCGCTGGTCATCACCAGCGCCAAGCGCTCGCCCTTGTTGCCCAATGTCCCGACGATGGAAGAAAGCGGCATCATGGACGCCAACGTCTATTCGTGGCAAGCCATCGCCGGGCCGAAGAACTTGCCGGCGGACCTCAAGAAGAAGCTGCGTGACGCAGTGGCGGCTTCGCTGAACGACCCGGCGATCAAGCCCAAGCTGCTCGAGCTCGGGTTCGAGATCGTGGCCAACACACCCGAGCAGTTCGCCGCCTTCCAGGCCGCCGAGTACGCGCGTTGGGCCAAGCTGATCAGCAGCCGCAACATCAAGGCAGACTGAACGGCAGCGCAACGCGCGCATCATTCGCGAACGCGGCATCACGCTCGACTGAAGGATTACCCTTGAAGCAAAAACTCCTGGTGGCCGGGCGCATCACGCCCACGCTCGAAACACGGCTGGCCGGCGCCTATGACGTGACGAACCTCGCGGCGCAGGCCGATCCCGCCGGCTACCTCGAGGCGCATGGCGCAGAGTTCGCCGCGCTCGTGACCAACGCGGCCAGCGGCGTCGACAACGCCACGATCGACGCCTTGCCCAATTTGAAAGTGATTTCGAGTTTCGGCGTCGGGCTGGACAGGATCGACGTGGCCCATGCGAACGCCCGCGGTGTCGCTGTCGGCTACACGCCCGATGTGCTGAACGATTGCGTGGCGGACCTCGCCATCGCCCTGATGCTCGACACAGCCCGGGGCCTGAGCGCCTCGGACCGTTACGTGCGGCGCGGCGAGTGGGTCAAGGCGCCATTTCCGCTGATGCGCAAGGTCAGTGGCGCGAACCTCGGCGTGGTCGGCATGGGCCGCATCGGCCGTGCCATCGCAGAGCGCGCGGCCGGGTTCTCGATGGACGTCCGGTATCACACGCGCCGCGTGGTCGCCGACGCGCCCTGGAGGCACGAACCGTCGCTGGTGGAACTCGCGCGCTGGGCCGACTTCCTCATCGTGATCACGGCGGGCGGTGCCGCGACACGCCATCTCATCGACGCCGCCGTGCTGGACGCGCTGGGGCCCAAGGGCTTCCTGGTCAACGTCGCTCGCGGCTCGGTGGTCGACGAGCAGGCGCTGGTGTGGGCCCTGAAAGAAAAGCGCATTGCCGGCGCGGGTCTCGATGTCTACCAGGACGAGCCGAATGTCCCCCAGGAACTGATGGCGCTCGACAACGTCGTGCTGGCGCCGCACATCGCGAGTGGCACGCTCGAGACGCGGCAGGCCATGGCCGACCGCGTGTTCGACAACCTCCATTCATTTTTTGCCGAGGGCCGGCTGATCTCGGCCGCGCCGGCAGCGTAAAGGCACGTTCTCTCCCATGAATACCGCAACTCCACGAGTCACCGCCCTGCGGGTGATCCCCGTCGCGGGGCGCGACAGCATGCTGCTCAACCTCAGCGGCGCGCACGGCCCCTTCTTCACCCGCAACCTGTTGATCCTCACAGACAGCGCGGGCCACACCGGCGTCGGTGAAGTGCCGGGCGGAGAAAAGATCCGCCAGACGCTGGAAGACGCGGGCGCACTGGTCGTCGGCCAGCCGGTCGGCGATCACCTTCGCGTGCTGCAGCAGGTCCAGCGCCAATTCGCCGACCGCGACGCCGGCGGCCGCGGGCAGCAGACTTTCGACCTGCGCACCACCATTCACGCGGTCACCGCAATCGAGTCAGCCTTCCTCGACCTGCTCGGCCAGCACCTGGAAGTGCCGGTTGCCGCGCTGCTCGGCGAGGGCCAGCAACGTGATGCAGTGGAGATGCTGGGCTACCTGTTCTTCGTCGGCGACAAGTCGAAGACCGATTTGCCGTACGCAAGCGATCCGCAGGCCGGCAACGACTGGTTCCGCTTGCGGCATGAAACCGCGATGACGCCCGAATCCGTCGTGCGCCTGGCCGAAGCAGCGTTCGAGCGATATGGCTTCAACGACTTCAAGCTCAAGGGCGGCGTGCTGCGCGCCGAGGAAGAGATCGAAGCGATCAAGGCATTGCACGAGCGCTTTCCGAAGGCGCGCGTGACGCTGGACCCGAACGGCGGCTGGTTGCTCAAGGACGCGATCCGCCTGATGCGCGACATGCGCGGCGTGGTGGCCTATGCTGAAGACCCTTGCGGTGCGGAAGACGGATTTTCGGGCCGCGAAGTGATGGCGGAATTCCGCCGCGCCACCGGCCTGCCGACGGCAACCAACATGATCGCGACCGACTGGCGCCAGCTTTCGCATGCGCTTTCGCTGCAATCGGTGGACATTCCCCTGGCCGACCCGCACTTCTGGACGATGGCCGGCTCGGTGCGCGTCGCGCAGACCTGCCGCGACTGGGGCCTGACCTGGGGCTCGCATTCCAACAACCACTTCGACGTCTCGCTCGCCATGTTCACGCATGTCGCCGCCGCGGCGCCGGGCAAGGTCACCGCGATCGACACCCACTGGATCTGGCAGGACGGCCAGCGCCTGACGCGCGACCCGCTGCGGATCGAAGGCGGACGGGTGCAAGTGCCCAAGCAGCCGGGCCTGGGTGTCGAACTCGACATGGCCGAAGTGGAAAAGGCCCACCGGCTGTACCTGGAACACGGCCTGGGCGCGCGCGATGACGCGGCCGCCATGCAATACCTCATCCCCGGATGGCAATTCAACCCCAAGCGCCCCGCGCTCGACCGATAGGAATCCTCATGCACAAGAACCTGATTGCCGGCGAATCGAGGAGCCACCCATGAGAGAAAACCGCCTGCGCGCTATCTGGAAATCGGGGGGCGCCGCCGTCAACGGCTGGCTGGCCATCCCCAACAGCTTTGCCAGCGAAACCATGGCGCACCAGGGCTGGGACACCTTGACCGTGGACATGCAGCACGGCGTGGTGGACTACCAGGCGATGGTGACCATGCTGCAGGCGATATCGACCACGGCCACCGTGCCGGTGGTTCGCGTGCCCTGGCTGGAGCCCGGCATCCTGATGAAAACGCTGGATGCCGGCGCCTATGCCGTGATCTGCCCGATGGTCAACACGCGTGAAGACGCGCAAAAGCTGGTCTCCTGGACCAGCTACGCGCCGCGCGGCACGCGCAGCTTCGGCCCCGTGCGCGCGCTGCTCTACAGCGGCGCCGACTACCCGGATCATGCGAACGACACCATCGTTCGTTTCGCGATGATCGAAACCGCGCGGGCGCTGGAGAACCTCGACGACATCCTGTCGGTCGAGGGCCTCGACGCGGTCTACATCGGCCCGTCGGACCTGTCGCTGTCACTCGGCTGCAAGCCTTCGATGGACGAGCTCGAGCCCAAGGCGGCGCAAGCCGTGGAGCACATCCTGGCGCGCGCCAAGGCGCACGGCGTGGTGGCCGGCATCCACAACACGGCGCCCCCGGCAGCGCTGGAGCGCATTGCCAAGGGCTTCCAGTTCGTCACCATCAGCTCGGACGCCCGCCTGATCGCGGCCGGTGCGCAGCAGGTGATGGCGGCCATGCGCGCCGGACAGGCCGCGCGACCCGCCGGCTCCTATTGACTAAACCAACACAGAGAGTGAGAAAACAATGAAGATCGGATTCATCGGCCTGGGCATCATGGGCGCGCCGATGGCGCAACACCTGCTGGCCGCGGGCCACGAACTGTTCGTCCGCACGCGCAGCAAGGTACCCGAAGCGCTGAAGGCCGCGACCGCGTGCCCCACCAATGCTGCAGTGGCACAAGCCGCTGACGTGGTGTTCCTCATGCTGCCGGACACGCCCGACGTCGAGTCGGTGCTGCTGGGCAAGGACGGCGTGACGTCCGGCTTGTCCAAGGGCAAGACCGTGGTGGACATGAGTTCCATCTCGCCGATGGAGACCAAGCGCTTCGCCCAGGCCGTCAACGCGCTGGGCTGCGACTACCTCGACGCGCCTGTCTCCGGCGGCGAAGTGGGCGCGAGGGCCGCGAGCCTCACGATCATGGTCGGCGGGCCGGATGCGGCGTTCGAGCGCATCAAGCCGCTGTTCGAACTCATGGGCAAGAACATCACGCTGGTCGGCGGCAATGGCGACGGCCAGACCACCAAGGTGGCCAACCAGATCATCGTGGCATTGAACATCGCCGCGGTTGGCGAAGCGCTGTTGTTCGCGTCGAAGGCCGGCGCCGACCCGGCCAAGGTGCGCCAGGCGCTGATGGGCGGCTTTGCCGCGTCACGCATCCTGGAAGTGCATGGCGAGCGCATGGTGAAACGCACCTTCAACCCGGGCTTTCGCATCGCGCTGCACCAGAAGGACCTGAACCTCGCGCTGCAAGGCGCACGCGAGCTGGGTGTGGCGCTGCCGCAAACCGCGGGCGCCGCGCAGCTGATGCAGTCATGCGTCGCACTGGGTCTGGGCCAGATGGACCATTCGGCGCTGGTGAAGGCGCTGGAGAACATGGCGCAGCATCCGGTGATGCCGGACGCGGCCTAACCTGTCATGCCGGACTCGCGATCCGGCATGGTTTTCCGGCCGTCATTGCGGGCTGGACCCGCAATCCATGACTTTCGTTCGTCCTCGCGTCGCGGCAGGCGGTACCCGGCAGGGCCTCACACTGCGGCGGTCGTCGCTTCGCGCCGACTTCGCTGAGATTCTTGGCCCGGGACCGGCGCCGTACAACTCGCAAAGCGCCTAAGGCCGCTTTGCTCAAACAGGTCCGGCGAGAATGAAACGAAGCGCGCAAGCGCGCCCGGCCCCGGACCAAGAATCCCAGCCGCCACAGAGATCGGCCCCGCCGGGTACCGCCTGCCGCTCAACGAACTTGGTCGGCATCCAACGGTTGCTCCGGGCTATAGTGTTGCTATCGATGTGGCGGAGCGCACCAATATATGAAGTCGGCCAGCTTGGCGGATTCGACGACTGCACGCGGAACGATGCGAAGCCGCAAGCGAGGACTGGTCGGGCCCAGCGGCTCGGTTCAGAACCTTGATGCGTCCGCGCCCACCGACCTAGACGACGGACTATCCTGGGATCAGCAGTTTGGAGGACTGCGAACATCACGTTAGGCGTCAGAAACCACAACTGGGCTGCACATGTCGCTGCTGATACCCGAGCCAACACTCATGACTACGACGCTTCTGGCCTTTCTAGGGTTTCTCTGTTGGACCCTCTTTCTACTCGTGCTCATGGAGGTTGTTCGTTCCAAGCTGGTTCTTACACGCGAGATACCCGCCAACGGCTTCAACCCCGAAAACTCGAATCTGTCACCGTTCATGCAACGCTTGGCCCGCGCGCATGCAAACTGCCTGGAGGGCTTGCCTCTCTTTGGCGGCTTTATGCTTCTCGCGGTCGTCGCAGGCAAGTCGAACATCACCGATCCGTTGGCCTACGTGCTACTGGCCGCGCGCATAGCCCAATCGACCATTCACCTCGCATCAACATCACCGCTCGCTGTGACCGCAAGATTCACCGCCTTCGCAGTGCAAATGATCATCGCTGCGTACTGGGCTATAAAGTTCCATGGTGCATAGTTGGGGCCGACTGACGCCTAACCCCTCATGTCAAACGTCCGACTGCACCGGCAAGGTAGCGCCATAATGGAGGCCGATTGGGAGCCAAACACATGGAACTCACTGCTGTGCTTACACCTGCGGAAGAAGGCGGCTTCGTCGCGCTGAATCCCGAGACGGGCACGACCACTCAGGGCGAGACCGTCGAAGAGGCGGTGGCAAACCTGCGCGAAGCTACAGCACTCTATTTGTCTGAGTTCCCGCTGCCATCTACCGGCCACCCCGTGGTCACCGTCTTCAGCATCCCCACACCCAGCCATGCCTAAGTTTCCCCGAGTCTCGGGTGCTGAAGCACAACGAGCTCTGGAGCGCCTAGGTTTCGTCAAGCTCCGTCAGAGCGGCAGTCACGTCATCATGCGGCGTGACTCAAAGGGTTGCGTTGTACCCATGCACCCGGAACTCAAGGTCGGCACGCTTGCGGGGCTTCTTCGGCAGGCTGAGGTAGCGACGGACGAGTTCATCGAGGCGCTGAAGAAGTGAGGTCGAACTGGTCATTCCACACGGAAGCCTACGGTGCCGGTGACTTCCAACGTTAACCTCAGCGAAAGCGATTGCGACCGCATATGCCAAAGCGTCCACTCCTTGAGCGCCTCCGCCAGAAGAAGGCAATGCAGCGCGGCCCCGTCGCCGTGGGCTGGTACACGCCGGATGAGTGGGCTCGCGTAAAGGCCGTTGCTACCGATCCGGAGGTCTTTGAAGACCCGTTTCAGGAGTTGGAGGCGATGGCCACAGACGCACTGCGCGACCTGCGAAATGTCGGCGTCGTTCCAGTCAAGGTTTTGATCTCGGCCGGCCGAAGACGCAAGGAGTCTCCGGCTTGAGGCGCGCCCACACGCTGGATGTCGCGGCAGGCGGTACCCGGCAGGGCCGATCTCTGTGGCGGCTGGGATTCTTGGCCCGGGGCCGGGCGCGCTTGCGCGCTTCGTTAACTGACTCGCCGGACCTGTTTGAGCAAAGCGGCCTTAGGCGCTTTGCGAGTTGTACGGCGCCGGCCCCGGGCCAAGAATCTCAGCGAAGTCGGCGCGAAGCGACGACCGCCACAGTGTGAGGCCCTGCCGGGTACCGCCTGCCGCGACCGCGACCGACCAAGAAAAAGTCATGGATTGCGGGTCAAGCCCGCAATGACGGACTTCAGACCCTATCGCTTGTTCTTGATCGGCACGTTCATCTCTTCCGGCTTGATCTCGCGCACGAGTTCAGGCACGCCCCAGGCGAACGCCGGGTCGTTCTTGATCCGGAAGTGATACATCGACTGCATGGCCTGGTGGTCTTCCTTGCGGAAGGTCATCTTGCCCTTGGGCGTTTCGAAGCTCATGCCCTCCATGGCGGTGATCATCTTGTCCGCTTGGGTCGCGCCGGCCGTCTTCTTCAGCGCCGCGACGATCGCCATGCCCGCGCTCATGCCGCCGGCGGTGAAGAAGTCGGGCGGTGACTTGAACTGCTTGTAGTGGTTGGCCACCAGCCATTCGTTGGCCGGGTTCTTCGGAATGCCGAAGTAGTAGTACGCCGCGCCTTCCATGCCGGGGAATTGCTTGTACGCCACCATCGCCGGCAGGATGTTGCCGCCGCTGGCCACGTCGATGCCGTAGCGCTGCTTCAGGTTCTGCGCGGCCAGCGCGTTGTATGGCGGCGTGGCGCCGGCCCAGACGACGGCGATGAACTTGCGGCCCGGTTTGTCCTTCAGCTGGTCGACCAGCCGCTGGATGCCGGCGGTGTAGTCCGACGTGTTGGGCGGCAGGTATTCCTCGTGGACGACCTTGGCTTTCTTCAGCGCGTCCTTGAAGGCCTTGATGCCGTCGCGGCCGAATGCGTAGTCTTGCGCCAGCGTGCCGATAGACACATCCGCGAAGTCCGCAACCGCCGCGTTGGCCAACGCGTCCTGCGAGCTGTTGCGGCCGGTGCGGAAGATGTACTTGTTCCACTTGTCGCCGGTGATGGCGTCGGCCACCGCGGGCTCGACCAGCAGGATCTTCTTGTATTCCTCGGCCACCGGCAGCAGCGCCAGCGCCACGGCGCTGGATGTCGGGCCCACTGCAAAATCGACCTTCTCGTCACCGTAGGCGGCCGCCAGCAGGCTCTTGCCCACGTCGGGCTTGCCCTGGTCGTCCTTTTCCAGGATGACGATTTTGCGGCCGTTGACGGTCATGGTGCCGCCGGTCGCGTAGTCCAGCCCCATCAGCAGGCCCGTCTGGGTCTGCTTGGCATAGGCCTCAAGCGGGCCGGTCTTGCTGTAGATGTGCGCGATGCGGATGTCGCCCGTCTGGGCGGTGGCCAGGGTGGACACGGCTGCGGCGGCAACGGCGGCTGCAGCCAGCAAAAAGCGATGAAGGCTCATGGAACTCCCCTCGGTGAAAGAGGCCCCGAAACTAACACAAGCAACGTGAAAAGCGCGAGGTAAAACCCGCTATCGGCGCGCCGCGCTCATGGCGAACAAGGTTTCACTGCGGGTGCCATTCGAAGTGCCGATCGCCCAGCGTGAAAACACCGACGCCGCTGGCTTGCGATGGCAGGCGAAACATGAGCTCGCCGTCCGGCCCTGCCACGGTGCTGCCGCCGCCGTCCACACTCTCCTCGGGCCGGTTCAGCGCGTTTGGCCAGTTGGTATGAACCACATGCGCCTGCGTCGCTGCCGCCAGGCGCTGAATGTCGCGCACGTACTGAGGCGGATCGGTCCTGGGCTTCTCCGGGTCTTGACGCAGCGCCGCGGGCAGGAAAATAAGGTCCACCGATCCGGGCGCCAGTTCCGAAGAATAGACATCGACGTCTTCGACTTCGCGGCAGATCACCGCGGAGCAACGCAGGCCTTGCATGCGCCCGACCGGCCGCGACTCGCCCCGCTTGAAGAAGGTCGCCTCCGGATCCGTCAGCCCGCGCTTGGGCACCACCGCCGAAGTGACGCCTCGCTCGTCGATGAGCAGATGGGAGTTGTAGATGGCGCCGTCCGCGCCGAAGGTCGGCGCTCCGGCGGCGATGGCCATCGACAGCTTTGCGGCGTGGGTTTGCAGCTCGTGAAGGGCGGGCGAAACCATCTCGGGCGTGGCTTCGCGGCCGATCATCCGGTGGAACCCAGTGACCGCCAGTTCGGAGAATCCGCAAACCTGCGCACCGCGCGAATGGGCCAGATCCATGGCTTTTCGCATCGACGCCACGTTCTCCGGCGTGGTCCAGTGCATGCTGATCTGGGCTATCGCGATTCGGTGGGTCATCTCGGCATGGTAGAGCACCCGGAACGAAAGAAGGCACCCGGCCTTGCGACCGGATGCCCGAAATTTTTGAAGCTGTAGCAGCGCTTTTAACGAACGCGGCCGCGGCGGAACAGGTTCACGATCGCCAGCAGGATGATCGCGCCGACCAGCGACACCAGCAGCGAAGCGATGCTGAAGCCGTCATTGATCGTGCCTGCGCCGACCAGCGGGGAGATCAGCCAGCCGCCGATGAAGGCGCCGACGATACCCACCACCACGTTCAGCAGGATGCCCTGCTGCCCGTCGGTCTTCATGACCAGGCTGGCGAGCCAACCCACGATGCCACCTACGATAAGCCAGAGTATGAAACCCATTTGAGACTCCTTTGCCGCGAACGGCGTGTTGTTGAAAGCGAGCCGGCCCTCTTGGTTCCGACCACCCGCCGCCAAAAACGAACGGCCGGTGAACGCACTATCGTGCTCGGCCCAGGCCCAAGGCGTAGTCGCCCGTAAAGGCTCAGCGTGCGCGGCCACCGCGTGGCAGCGTCGGACGGGCCCTACCCCTGGCACCGCTGGGCTACGGGGGTAAGTCCGCACGGGCCCGAGCGGCCCATCCAGCGAAAATGCGGGCTGTCCTGGGGCATCGCGCCGGTCTGCGGCACCCTTTTTGCTTTGAATGAGTTCGTGTCACAAGCCTTCCCACAAAATCTTCGCCGTACGGAGCCCACAATGAAGAAACGCGTCCTTCTCCAAACCGCCGCCGCCATCGCCCTGGCAGGTCTCATGGGTTCAGCCCATGCGCAGGCAACGCCGATCAAGTTTCAGCTGGACTGGCGTTTCGAAGGGCCGGCGGCCCTGTTCCTGACGCCCGCCGCCAAGGGCTACTTCAAGGACGCCAAGCTCGACGTGACCATCGATGCCGGCAACGGCTCGGGCGGCGCGGTGACGCGCGTGGCCTCGGGCATCTACGACATCGGCTTCGCCGACCTGGCCGCGCTGATGGAATTCCACGCCAACAACCCGGATGCGCCGAACAAGCCGGTGGCCATCATGATGGTCTACAACAACACACCCGCCTCGGTGATGGCGCTGAAGAAGTCGGGCATCACGAAGCCGTCCGACCTGAACGGCAAGAAGCTGGGCGCACCGGTGTTCGACGCGGGGCGCCGCGCCTTCCCGATCTTCCAGAAGGCCAATGGCATCGGCAGCGTGAACTGGACGGCGATGGACCCGCCGCTGCGCGAAACCATGCTGGCCCGGGGCGATGTCGACGCCATCACCGGCTTCACCTTCACCTCGCTGCTCAACCTGGAAGCGCGTGGCGTGAAGGCCGAGGACATCGTGGTCCTGCCCTACGCCAGCCACGGCGTGAAGCTCTACGGAAACGTCGTCATTGCCACGCCCAAGATGCTCAAGGAAAACCCCGCGGCGGTGAAAGCCTTCCTGTCGGCCTTCACCAAGGGCGTCAAGGAAGTGATCGCCAAGCCCGAAGCGGCGATCGCCGACGTCAAGGCGCGCGACGGCATCATCAACACCGAACTGGAAACGCGCCGGCTGAAGCTCGCCATCGACACCGTGATCAACAGCGCCGACGCGCGCGCGGAAGGCTTCGGCCAGGTCAACCCGGGCCGCCTGTCGCTGATGGCGTCGCAAGTGTCCGATGCATTCAACACGAAGACGCGCGTGAATCCCGACGCCGTGTGGAACGGCTCGTTCCTGCCGTCGAAGGCGGAGTTGGACGCCGTGCTGCCCGCGCCGAAGAAATAAGCGAAGACCTGTCGTTGTCCAATTTCGCTGAATTCGAAGACGTCTGGCTCGCCTACAACGACGAATCGCTGGCGCAGGGCCAGTTCGCCGTCGAGGCGATCGACCTGTCCGTGGCGCAGGGCGAGTTCATCGCCATCGTCGGCCCGTCCGGCTGCGGCAAGTCCACCTTCATGAAGCTGGCCACGGGCCTGAAGATGCCCTCGCGCGGCGCCATCCGGATCGACGGCCAGCCAGTCACCGGGCCGCTGAAGATCTCCGGCATGGCGTTCCAGGCGCCGTCGCTTTTGCCGTGGCGCACGACGGTCGACAACGTGCTGCTCCCGCTGGAGATCGTCGAGCCGTACCGCAGCAACTTCAAGGCCAAGCGCGCCGAATACGAGCAGCGCGCGCGCCGGCTGCTGCAGAAAGTCGGGCTGGCCGGCTACGAAGACCAATTCCCGTGGCAGTTGTCGGGCGGCATGCAGCAACGCGCCAGCATCTGCCGTGCGCTGATCCACGAGCCGAAGATGCTGCTGCTGGACGAGCCGTTCGGCGCGCTGGATGCCTTCACGCGCGAAGAGCTGTGGTGCATCCTGCGCGACCTGTGGACGGAGCAGCGCTTCAACGTCATCCTGGTCACGCACGATCTGCGCGAGTCGGTGTTCCTCGCCGACACCGTGTACGTGATGAGCAAGCGGCCCGGCCGCTTCGTGGTGAAAAAGCAGATCGAGCTGCCGCGCCCGCGCGACCTGGAGATCACCTACACCAGCGCGTTCACGGACATCGTGCATGAACTGCGCGGCCACATCGGCGCGATCCGGCAGGCTGCCGGGGTGGCGCCATGAAGATCACGCGCACCGTCGAGCGTTGGTCCCCTGTCGTCGTGCTGGTGGCCGCGCTCCTGCTCTGGCAAGCGATCGTCTCGGGCTTCGGCATTCCGGAATTCATCTTTCCCAGCCCGCTGCAGATCGCGCAGCAGTTCGCGGAATTCAAGGTGCCGCTGTTCGAAGCGGCGTGGAAGACGTTCTGGGTCACGATGCTCGGCTTCGGCATCTCCATCGTCGTGGGTGTGCTGCTCGGGTTCCTGATCGGCAGCTCGCGGTTGGCGTACACCGCGCTGTATCCGCTGATGGTGGGGTTCAACGCCGTGCCCAAGGCGGCCATCGTGCCCATCCTGGTGGTGTGGTTCGGCATCGGCCTGGGCCCGGGTGTGCTCACGGCCTTCCTCATCTCTTTCTTTCCGATCACGGTGAACATCGCGACGGGCCTGGCGACGCTGGAGCCGGAGTTGGAAGATGTGTTGCGCGTATTGGGTGCCAAGCGCTGGGACGTGCTGGTGAAGGTGGGCTTGCCGCGATCGATGCCGTTCTTCTATGCCTCGCTGAAGGTCGCGATCACATTGGCTTTCGTGGGCACGGTGCTGGCCGAGATGACGGCCGGCGACTCGGGCATCGGCTACCTGATGCAGTCGGCCAGCAGCCAGCAGCGGATGCCGCTGGCGTTTGCGGGCCTGGTGCTGATCAGCGCGATGGCGATGGCGATGTACGAGCTCTTCAGCCTGCTCGAAAAGCACACCACCGCCTGGGCTCACCGCGGATCCCAGGGGCACTGAGGCGTGGCCTGGCACGCCCGTCTGTCGCTCGACTACCGCCGCGAAGCAGACCGCTGCGTCGCGCGTTTCGAGCATGACGGGCCCTTGCGCATCCTGCAGACGCTCTACCCCGAGGGAGATGGCATCTGCCACAACGTGCTGGTGCACCCGCCCGGCGGGCTGGTGGGCGGCGACACGCTGGAGATCGCGATCCGCGCCGGTGCTGGCGCGCACGGGCTCATCACAACTCCGGGCGCCTCGCGCTTCTACCGTTCGGACGGCGAGACGGCCGCGCAGCGCACGACCATCGCGCTGGACGAGGGCGCGCGGCTGGAGTGGCTGCCCCTCGAAGCCATTTGCTACAGCGGCTGCATCGCCGAAAACCACCTGAACCTCGACCTCGCGCCCGGCTCGGAATTGATCGGCTGGGACGTGACCGCGTTGGGCTTGCCCGAGGCGAATCTGCCCTTCTTGCACGGCAGCCTGCTGCAACACATCGAACTGGGTGGTGCGTGGCTCGAGCGCGGGCGTATCGCAGCCGGGGATGCGGCGTTGATGGATGGCGCGCTGGGCTTGGCGGGCCAGCGCTGCATTGCCACGTTGTTCCTGGCCACGGGCAGCGATTGGGCACGGGCCCGGCGCGACCTGGCGCTGGAACTGGCGCGCGACGTCATCGCTGCTCATCCGCTGGCGGAAATGGCCGGCGCCACGGCACCCGGGCCGCGGGTCGTTGCCGTCCGCGTGCTGGCGCCATTGGTCGAGCCGGCGCTGAGCCTGCTCAAGTCCATCCGCGGCGCCTGGCGCACGGGGCTGTGGGATTTGCCCGCGACGCTGCCTCGCACCTGGGCGCTGTAGCGGCCTATAGCGGCCCTACGGCAAGCTCAGCCGGGCTGCTGTCCCACGCTTGCCATCCCCGTCCTACGGCCGGACCGGCATCGCGCTGCCTGGGATGCGGTGTCTCCGCTGTCATGGCCGGGCTGGCTGCGTCCCTAGACTGCATTGCATACCCAGACAAGCTTACAGGAGCCATCATGAACGCACGCACCACCGGCCACTCGCGCAAGAGCCTCGCCTCGTACGGGGTCGTCGCCCTTCTCGCGATGACGGCCGCCACCGCCCAGGTCGCCACCGGCACCACCGGCATCGACACGTCGGGCAATTACCAGCAGGAAGTGCAGGCCTGCATGACCGGCAAGACCCAGCAGGACCGTGAAACCTGCCTGAAGGAAGCGCGCAATGCCCAAGCCGACAAGAAGCGTGGCGTGCTCGACAACGCCGGCTCCAAGTTCGACAACAACGCGGCGGCACGCTGCGATGTGCTGGCCGGCGAAGAGAAGGCTGCATGCAAGGCCCGCGTGATGGGCTACGGGAGCACCAGCGGCAGCGTTGCCGGCGGTGGCCTGCTGCGCGAAGTGGAAACCGTGGTGATGCCCGCGGGCGCCGGCTCGGTGACCGTCCAGCCCAAGACCGCCGAACCGGTGGTGCTGGTGCCCAGCAAGTAGGAGACCTGAAGAGAGAGAACCTCGGCGGGCCTATGGCCCGCTTTTTTTCACATTCGATACTTCCGCTCACGGCGGTGCCTCGATTCCAGGGTCACCATCGCGGCACCTGACACACCTTGGGGAAAACATGACTGCTGCAAGACCTGCTGCCGGACGCACCGTGACAGCCTGGCGTTGGATCGCAATGTTGGGATGTGCCGCGCTGGTGACCGCATGCGGCGGCGGGGGCGGCGGTGGCGGAACTGCCGCCAGTCAAGGCACGCTGCGGGTGGCGCTGACGGACGCGCCTGCGTGTGGCTACGACCACGTCTGGGTCACCATCGAAAAAGTGAGCGTGCACCAGAGCAGCAGCGCCGCGGAAGCAGATGCAGGCTGGACCGACCTCACGCTCTCGCCCGCACGGCGCGTCGACCTGCTCACGCTGACCAACGGTGTTCTTGAAGAGCTGGGCTCCACGCCGCTTGCCGCCGGGCGCTACTCGCAGATTCGCCTGGTCCTGGCCGGGAACAGCGGCACCGGCAGCACGAGCGTTGCCAACGCGGTGCAGCCGACCGGTGGCCCTGTGATTCCGCTTTCGACGCCCAGCGCGCAGCAGAGCGGGCTGAAGCTGCAAGCACATGTCGATGTAGCGGCCGGACAGGTGGCCGACGTGGTGCTGGACTTCGACGCTTGCAAGTCCATCGTCAAGGCCGGCAATTCGGGTAACTACATCTTGAAGCCGGTGATCTCCGTGGTGCCTCGCGTCGTGACCGGCCTGCAAGGTTTCGTCACGACGACGCTCGCCCTCGGCAGCACGACCGTGTCGGCGCAGCAGGACGGCGTCACCCTTCGTACCACCGTTCCGGATGCAACGGGAAGGTTCAGTATTCCTTACCTTGCCACCGGCACTTACACCTTGGTCATCGCGTCGGAAGGCCGCGCTACCGGTGTGATCACCAACTTGCCAGTCGGCACGTCGAGCACGGCCATCAACGGCACCGCCACGGCGATCGTGCTGCCGGCCTCGTCGATGGCCGACGTGACGGGAACCGTGTCGCTCGTCTCCACGTCTGGCAGCGGCACCGTGACCACCGCGTTGACGGATGCCGTCGTGTCGGCTTCGCAAGCATTGACCGGCGGGCCGACCATCTTGCTGAGCGGCCAGCCGGTCGACTCGACGCTGGGCACCTATAGGTTCCACTTGCCGACAGGCGCGCCGGTGAAGGCCGCATACACGTCACCCGCCGTGCCGCTTACTTTCGTGGCGGACACTGCGGCCGCCGGAAAGTACAGCATCAAGGCCGAGGCGCCGGGGCGCGCCGCCCAAACCAAACCGGCCGACATCAGCACAGGCGTCAGCGCTACAGTGAACTTCAGCTACGGGCCGTGACGTACCGGGCCGCCGGCAACCGGGGGTAGACGCGACGCCGTCCTACAGACGCGCGCCGAACCTCCGCTACGCTGGAGCCGTGATTCGACGAACCTCACCCCACTCCACTGTATCGCGCACCGGGCTGTCAGGCCCGGTGTTCTATTTGGGCCTCTGCGCGGCCGTGCTCGCGGGCGGCCTCTACCTCGATCGCTCATCGGCAAAGACCGCGCCGCCGCGCGAGATCTCGGCGCTGCATGAAGACCTCGCGCGCGAGCGGGCCTCGTCCGACGTGCTCGAAGTTGCCCGCTGGGCGATCGCGTCGCACGACCATGACGGCCTGCCCTTCCTGGTGATCGACAAGAGCCACGCCAGGCTGTTCGCCTTCGACGAGTCCGGGCGCCTGCGCGCACACGGCCCGGTGTTGCTCGGCGCCGGGTTCGGCGACACACCTGCAGCACCTGCCACGCCCGCCGGCCGCTTCGTCGCGGACACGTGGCTATCGGGACAAAGTGACGCCATCGTCTGGGTCCATGCGGGTGTCACGGTTTCGCTGTATGCGGCGCCCTCGCCCGCCTCGCCCGGCCGGGCCCAGCAGCGGCTCGCGTCTGGCCGCGTGGAAGACAAGCGCATCTCTGACGGCTCGCTGCATGTGGCGAGCGATTTCTACCGTGAGCACCTTGCGCCTTTGCACGGTCGGGCCAGTGTGGCGTACGTGCTGCCGGAGGCAAGGCCGGTGCGTGAAGTCTTTGCGCTCGCAGGGCGTGAACCGCAGCTGGCAGCTCAATCGTTCAACCCGATCCCGCTCACAAGGAGACTCTCATGAACGCCGAAAGACCCGGTAAGGCCGAACATGGCGCGCAAAGCGAAGTGACGTGGGACGGCGGCAAAGGCCGCCAGCCTTACGCCAACCAGGGCCCGCAGGAAGCAGGCCCCAGTGGTGGAGGCGCGTTCGCCGAAGGCAACCGCGGGGACCTCTCGGGCCGCAATGTGGAGCAGCTCGAACAGGTCCGGAAAAAGCCGTGATCAGATCGCGACCAGCTGGCGCACGCCCTGCGCTTCCATGTCCTTGCCGAGGCCGCGCGCGATGAACTCGCCGCGCTGCATCACCAGGTAGTCGTCCGCGAGTTCCTGCGCAAAGTCGTAATACTGCTCGACCAGCAGGATCGCCATGTCCCCACGATCCGCCAGCATGCGGATCACGCGGCCGATGTCCTTGATGATGCTCGGCTGGATGCCCTCGGTAGGCTCATCGAGGATGAGCAGGCGGGGCTTCGCGGCCAGCGCACGAGCGATGGCGAGTTGTTGCTGCTGCCCGCCCGAAAGATCACCGCCGCGACGTCCCAGCATTTGCTTGAGCACGGGGAACAGTTCGAACAGCTCCGCCGGGATCGGCGTCGAGGCGCTCTTGTACGCCAAGCCCATGCGCAGGTTCTCTTCGACCGTGAGACGGGCAAAAATTTCGCGGCCCTGCGGCACGAAACCGATGCCGGCGCGAGCCCGCTGGTACGGCGTGGCTGCGTGAATGGGCTTGCCGTCGAACTCGATGCTGCCCGTCTTGATAGCCACCAGGCCCATCAACGACTTGAGCAGCGTCGTCTTGCCGACACCGTTGCGTCCGAGCAGCACCGTGACTTTGCCGACGTGCGCTTCAAGGCTCACGTCCCGCAGGATGTGCGAGCCGCCGTAGTACTGGTTGATGTTCTTGACTGTCAGCATGGCTTAGCGACCCAGGTAGACCTCGATCACGCGCTCGTCGTTCTGCACCTGCTCCAGCGAGCCTTGCGCCAGCACCGAACCTTCGTGCAGCACCGTGACGATTTCCGAGATCACCTTGATGAAGCTCATGTCGTGCTCCACCACCATCAGCGAATGCTGCCCCTTGAGCTTGAGAAAGAGTTCGGCCGTGCGCGAAGTCTCTTCGTCGGTCATGCCGGCGACGGGCTCGTCCAGCAGCAGCAGCTTCGGATCCTGCATCAGCAGCATGCCGATCTCCAGCCATTGCTTCTGCCCGTGGCTGAGGTTGCCGGCCATGCGCGACACGGACTCTGCCAGGTGAATGGTGTGCAGCACATCGGCGAGCCTGTCGCTCTGCCCGGAGTCCAGGCGGAAGAACATTGACGACTGCACACCCTTGTTGGTCTTGAGCGCGAGCTCCAGGTTCTCGAACACCGTGAGCTGCTCGAACACCGTGGGCTTCTGGAACTTGCGGCCGATGCCCATCTGCGCGATTTGCGGCTCGGTGTGGCGCAAGAGGTCGATGGTGCTGCCGAAGAACACGGTGCCTTCGTCCGGACGGGTCTTGCCGGTGATGATGTCCATCATCGTCGTCTTGCCCGCACCGTTCGGCCCGATGATGCAGCGCAACTCCCCCGGTGCAATGTCGAGCGACAGCTTGTTGATGGCCTTGAAGCCGTCGAAGCTCACGCTCACGTCTTCCAGGTAGAGGATGCGGCCGTGCGTCGTGTCGATCTCGCCCGGCGTGACGCGGCGTGAGAAGCCGGCGGCGCGGCCGCCCGATTCGGTCTGGCCGACCGACCCACGTGCCTGGTGCGCCTCCACGCGCCGCGCGCCTTCTTCGAGCAAGTCCGGCGTCATTGCGGGCCCCGCTTGAAGCGCTTGACCAAACCGACGATGCCGTTCGGCAGAAACAGCGTGACAGCGATGAAGAGCGCGCCCAGGAAGTACAGCCAGATCTCGGGTGCGGCCACGGTGAGCCAACTTTTGGCGCCGTTGACGAGGAACGCGCCGACGATGGGCCCGATCAGCGTGGCACGGCCGCCGACCGCCGCCCAGATGGCGATCTCGATCGAATTCGCCGGGCTCATCTCGCTGGGGTTGATGATGCCGACCTGAGGCACGTAGAGTGCGCCGGCCACGCCGCACATGATGGCGGACAGCGTCCAGATCGTGAGCTTGTAACCGATGGGGTTGTAGCCCGAGAACATCACGCGCGACTCCGCGTCGCGGATAGCCTGCAGCACCCGGCCGAACTTGCTGGTGACCAGCCAGCGGCCGAACAGGAAGAACGCCAGCAGCGTCACGCCGGTCATGACGAACAAGGTCATGCGCATGGATTGCGTGGCGATGGGGATGTTCAGGATGCGCTTGAAATCGGTGAAGCCGTTGTTGCCGCCGAAGCCGGTCTCGTTGCGAAAGAACAGCAGCATGGCCGCGAACGTCATCGCCTGCGTGATGATGGAGAAGTACACGCCCTTGATGCGTGAGCGGAAGGCGAAGTAGCCGAACACGAAGGCCACGATGCCCGGCACAGCGACGATGAGGAACAGCGTGGCGATGAAGCTGTCGCTGAACGTCCAGTGCCACGGCAGCACCTTCCAGTCCAGGAACACCATGAAGTCCGGCAGGTCGCTCTTGTAGTTGCCGTCGCGGCCGATCTGGCGCATCAGGTACATGCCCATGACGTAGCCGCCCAGCGCGAAGAACAGGCCGTGGCCCAGCGAGAGGATGCCGGTGTAGCCCCAGATCAGGTCCATCGCCAGCGCGCAGATGGCGTAGCACATGATCTTGCCGACCAGCGCCACGGCGTAGTCGCTCATGTGGAACACGCTGTCCGCGGGGACCAGCAGGTTCAACACCGGTGCGACAGCGCACACAACGATCAGCGCGACGATGAAGGCCGTCCAGCCCATGCGCGTGAGCACCGCGGGCTTGCCGGGAAGTGCCACGGGCGTGACTGCCGGAATCGGATCTCGGTTCATGGTCATGCGTCTGCCGTGCGGCCCTTGACGGCGAAGATGCCTTGCGGACGCTTCTGGATGAAGACGATGATGAACACAAGCACGCAGATCTTGGCGAGCACGGCGCCGGTCCATCCTTCAAGGAATTTGTTCAGCACGCCCAGACCCAGCGCGGCGTAGACGGTGCCGGCCAGTTGGCCCACGCCACCCAGCACCACCACCATGAACGCATCGACGATGTAGCCCTGGCCCAGGTCGGGGCCGACGTTGCCGATCTGGCTGAGCGCGCAGCCGGCCAGCCCCGCGATGCCCGAACCCAGCGCGAAGGCGTAGGTGTCGATGCGAGCGGTGTTCACGCCCATGCACGAAGCGATCGGCCGGTTCTGCGTGACGCCGCGCACGAACAACCCGAGGCGTGTCTTGGAAATCAGGAAGGCCATGCCCAAGAGCACCGCCATGGCGAAGCCGATGATGACGATGCGGTTCCAGGGCAGCTGCAGGTTGCCCATCACGACCACGCCGCCGCTCATCCAGCTGGGGTTCTCCACGCCGACGTTCTGCGCACCGAACACCGAGCGCACCAGCTGCATCAGCATCAGGCTGATGCCCCAGGTGGCCAACAGCGTTTCGAGCGGACGGCCGTAGAGGAAGCGGATCACGCTGCGCTCCAGCGCGGCGCCCATCAGCGCGGACGCGGCAAAGGCTACGGGCACTGCGGCGACCAGGTACCAGTCGAAGGCGCCCGGCAGGTATTTCTGGAACAGGCCCTGCACCACGTAGGTGGCATAGGCGCCGATCATCATCAGCTCGCCGTGCGCCATGTTGATGACGCCCATCAGGCCGTAGGTGATGGCCAGGCCCAGTGCCACCAGCAGCAGGATCGAGCCCAGGCTGATGCCGGAGAAGATCGCGCCGGCCTTGTCCCCCCACGCGAGCGACGCCTCCACCGTGCGCAGCGATGCTTCCAGCGTAGACTTCACTTCACCATCTGTCTCGGCCTTGATGCGCTCGATCAAGAGTGTCTTGGTGCCGGCGTTCTTGCTCTGGCCCAGCAACCGAGCCGCTTCCATGCGCTTGGCCTTGTCGCTGCTGCCCAGCAGCACGGCGGCGCGCACCATGCCCAGCTGCTCCTTCACCTGCGCATCGGTCTCGGCGGCGTAGGCTTTTTCGATCAGCGGCAGCTTGGATTCGTCGCTCTCGTTCTGCAGCGTCTTGATGGCCTGGCGGCGCAGCACCACGTCTTTCGAGAACAGCTTGAGCGCCGCCATCGCCGCGTCGAGTTCGCCGCGCATGCGGTTGTTGTTGATCACGTCTTCGGCGTCAGCCGGCAACGGCTGTTCGGCACCGGTCACCGGGTCGAAGCCCTTGCCGTCCTTGACGAGGAACACCTTCTCGCCCGCGACTTTGACGCCGTCGTCGATCAGCGCCTGGATGAAGGCCGCCGTCTTGTCGTCACCCGCAGCGACGGCCTTGTTCAGCGCTTCGATGCGCGCATCCGTCTCCCCCGCCGCCATGGCTCGCGCCTCGGCCGGGGTCAGGGCGTGGACGTTGGCCGTGAAGAGGAACGCTGCTGTGAGGACGAGACTGCGGATGAACATGAAAGAACCTGTAGGTTGGGCAACACGTTGCCCACGCTGGAGGCACCTCTTATCCCCTCTCCCCTTTGGGGAGAGGGTTAGGGTGAGGGGCATGGCGCGAGGCCCTCACCCCTGCCCTCTCCCAGAGGGAGAGGGAGTAAAGCCCGCAGGCGTCTTATTTCTTCGCCGGCTCGTCCGGCTTCTTGTCGTTGCCTTCGATGAAGGGCGACCAGGGCTTGGCCTTCACCGGGCCTGGCGTCTTCCACACCACGTTGAACTGGCCGTCGGCCTTCACTTCGCCGATGAACACCGACTTGTGCAGGTGGTGGTTCTTTTCGTCCATCTTCGAGACGATGCCTGACGGTGCCTTGAAGGTCTGGCCGGCCATCGCGGCAATGACCTTGTCGGTGTCCGTGGACTTGGCCTTCTCGACGGCCTGCTTCCACATGTTGATGCCGATGTAGGTGGCTTCCATCGGGTCGTTGGTCAGGGGCTTGTCGGCGCCGGGCAACTTCTTGGCCTTCGCATACGCGGCCCACTTCTTGGTGAACTCGTCGTTGGACGGGTTCTTGATCGACATGAAGTAGTTCCAGGCGGCCAGGTGGCCCACCAGCGGCTTGGTGTCCACGCCGCGCAGTTCTTCTTCACCGACCGAGAAGGCGACGACCGGCACGTCCTTGGCCTTCAGGCCGGCGTTGCCCAGTTCCTTGTAGAAAGGCACGTTGGAGTCGCCGTTGATGGTGGAGACGACTGCCGTCTTGCCACCGGCCGAGAACTTCTTGACGTCAGCAACGATGGTCTGGTAGTCGCTGTGGCCGAACGGGGTGTACTTCTCGTCGATGTCGGTGTCCTTCACGCCCTTGGACTTCAGGTAGGCGCGCAGGATCTTGTTGGTGGTGCGGGGGTACACGTAGTCGGTGCCCAGCAGGACCCAACGCTTGGCGGCGCCGCCGTCCTTGGACATCAGGTAGTCCACGGCGGGAATCGCTTGCTGGTTCGGCGCGGCGCCCGTGTAGAACACGTTCTTGGACAGCTCTTCACCCTCGTACTGCACGGGGTAGAACAGGAGGCCGTTGAGTTCTTCGACGACCGGCAGCACCGATTTGCGCGACACGCTGGTCCAGCAGCCGAAGATCACGGCGACCTTGTCCTGCGTCAGCAGCTGCTTGGTCTTTTCGGCGAACAGCGGCCAGTTGGAGGCCGGGTCCACGATCACCGGCTCGAGCTTCTTGCCCATCACGCCGCCCTTGGCGTTGATTTCTTCAATGGCCATCAACACCGTGTCTTTCAACACGGTTTCCGAAATGGCCATGGTGCCCGACAGGCTGTGCAGGATGCCAACCTTGATGGTGCCCTTGTCCTGGGCCATGGCGACGGTACCGACGCTCGCCAGGGCGACCGCGGCCGTGAGGGCCTTGAGGGTGAAACGACGTTGCATGTGTGTTGCTCCTTAAAGCAAAAGGAAGACCTGAGTCGAAAAGAGAGTCTGGAAATTCGCCCCACCCCGCCTTTGCGGACAGCCGATGTGGACGGATTGATTCTGGGGAGAAGGCTGGCCCAGGCATATACGCCGGGTGGCGTATGCAACAGGCGCCCCAGGTGCGTGCAAAATTTTTTCGTGGCGCCGGGCTGCGGGTTGACCCCTACTCGTGGCCCCTGCATCGGCTGCGGGGCAGCCCGGGCGTTACGGCGCGAGGCGTTGATCCAGAAGGCGTTTTGTCGCGGCATGCGCATCCGCGGTGCTCTGCCGCGAGCGCACGGGCACCGCATTTTCGGGCAGCGACTGTCAACCTTGACAGGATTGAACCCCGGGGCGTGCTTCCACACAATCGGCCTGTTCTCGAAAAAAAGAAAACGGAGCCATTGCGTGAAGCAAGAGCCGAAGAGGGAGGGGGAACAGGCACGAAGCCACCCCCAGGACGCGGGTACGCTGTTGCATGCCCTGGTCAGGATCGCGCTGCCGTGCGTGCTCGGCGGCGGGCATGCGCTCGCCGTTGCGCAAACGCCGGTGACGCTGGAGGAGGTCCGCGTGAGCGCCAGCGCGCTGCCCGTGACGGCCGCCGCGGCGAGCCAGCACGTGACGGTGCTGACGCGCGCCGACCTGGACGCGCTCGGGCAACTCAGCGTGGCCGAGGCCTTGGCGCGGCAAGCCGGCATCGTGGTGGACCGAAGTCCGCGCAGCGGCGGCTACGGCTCGCTCTACCTGCGCGGCGCCGACCCGAGCCACGTGGTGGTGCTGGTGGACCACGTGCGCCAGAACGACCCGCTGTCGTCGCGCGGCAGCGCCGTGGACCTGAACACGTTGTCCACCGGCGACGTCGAACGCATCGAGATCGTGCGCGGCAACGTCAGCGTGGTGCATGCCGAGGCCCTGGCCGGGCTGATCCACATCTTCACGCGCCGCGCCGCCGGCACCGGGTATGCGGGCGTGGCGGTGGGCGGCGATGGCCTGCGCGCGGCACAGGCCGGGTTTGCCGGCGCGCAGCTGCGCGGCAGCATCAGCCACCGCGAAGACGGTGACAAGGCCGGCGGCTTCAACCGCACGCAAAGCGCCAACGCCGCGTGGGAGCAGCCGCTGGACGGCGGCGGCTCGGTGACGGTTTCGGCCCGCGTGGCCGACAGCCTCAACCGCGCGTTTCCGGACGACAGCGGCGGCGCCGAATTCGCCGTGCTGCGCCAGCTGGATTCGCGGCGCGCCACCAGCGGGCAGCTGTCCGCGCGGGCCGCCATCAACACGGCCGCCTCTGGCCGCGTCGAACTGCAGGCGACCACCCTGTCGCGCGACGGCGACGAGGTGACCAGCGGCGTTGCCCCCGGCGTGCGCGACCCCTTCGGCCTGCCCGCGATGACCACGCAGACCGACTACCGCCGCCACGAGGTTCAGGCGCTGTGGCTGCCGCCCACGAATTCCGATCTGCAAGTCACGCTGGGCATCCAGCACCAGCGCGAGACCGGCAAGCTCGCCAGCAACATCGACTTCGGCTTCTTCGCGCTGCCCGCCGACTTCGAGCTGTCGCGAAGCGTCACCAGCCTCATGGCCGAGGCTCGCTACCAGTGGGGTAGCTGGACGCTCCAGGGCGGGCTGCGCCACGAGCGCCCCGATGCGGGCGACGCGGCCACTCATCCCATGCTGTCCGTGCAGCACGCGCTGGGTGATGCACTGGGACATTGGGGTGTTTCCGTTTCGCGCGCCACCAAGCTGCCCAGCTTCTATGCGCTCGCGCATCCGCTGGTGGGCAACCCGCTGCTGCGCACCGAGCGCGCGACCCACCGCGAGCTGTACTACGCCAGCCCCCAGCGCTCGGCCTGGCCCAGCCGCGTCACGCTCTTCAGCGCGCGCTACAAGGATTTGATCGACTTCGACGCGGGCCCGCCGCCGCAGCTGGTCAACCGCGCGCGCATCAACGCCGACGGCGTGGAATGGCGCACCGGCCACACCTGGGACAACGGCTGGCGCCTGCGGCTGGACGGCACCGTGATGCGCGTGCGCGACCCGGAGGGCATCACCGAACTGCGGCATCGCCCGCACGCGCAATGGAGCGCGCAGCTGAACGTGCCCTGGGGGCCGCGGCGCGACTTCACGGTGCTCGCGAAGCATGTCGGACGGCGGCTGGATTCGTCCATCCCCACCGGCGACCAGCAGCTGGCGGCGGTAAACACCGTGGACATCTCAGCCCGCATGCCGGTGGGCGCCGCCATCGCCACGCTGGCCGTCGACAACCTGGCCAACAGCCGCAGCGCGGAAACGATAGGCACGCCCACGCCATCGCGCCGCCTGCGGCTCGCCCTGAACTGGAGCCTGCCATGACGACCGGTCCCACCGCCCTCTCCGCGCCCAGCCGCACCGCGCAATGGCTGCGTCTGGGCGGCATGCTGCTGCTGCTCACGCTTTTCATCCTGGTGCCGTTCGCGCTGTGGGGCGACGCACTGGACCAGGCCACGCCGGCCTGGATGACGCGGCCGGACAACGCGGTGCTGCTCGCCACGCTGGGCATCGCGCTGCTGGTGGCCGACGTGCTGCTGCCCATTCCCAGCAGCGTGGTGGGCATGGCCCTGTGCTGGACGCTGGGGCCGCTGTGGGGCGGCGCCAGCTTCGCGCTGGGCCTCACGCTGTCGTTCGCCTTTGGCTACGCGCTCGGCCGCCTGGCGCCGGAGCACCGCCTGCGGCAATGGGTCGGCCCGCCGCTCTGGGACACCGTGAGGGGCAAGGCGCAGCACCAGTCGCTGTGGTGGATCGTGGCGGCGCGGCCCTTGCCGCTGCTGGCCGAGATGAGCGCGCTGCTCGCCGGTGTGTGGCGCGTGCCGCCGGCGCAGGCGCTGGCGATGGCCGCGCTGTCGTCGTGCATCGTCGCGGCGCTGTACGCGGGCAGCGCGTGGCTGGGCATGACCGAGCCCGGCATAGGCATCACGCTGCTGGCAACGCTTGCGCTGCCGGCTTCCACCTGGGCATTGCACCGGCTCCTGGTGCGCCAACTTGCAAAGGAACTGACATGAACTTCAAAGCCCCGCTGGCCCTGCTGCTGGCCTTCGCTTTCAGTCTTTCGGCCAGCGCGCAAGAAGGCGCCCCGGCAAGCGCCCTGGACAAGTCGGCCTCGGCGCGCCACACCTACTACACGGGTGGCGTGCACAACGACAAGAACTGCAAGCCGCCGTCGAAATGCATCTACCCGCGCAAGGCGGGCGAGCCCACCGATCCGCTGTACCCGAAATGGTGGACCAGCGAGTGGACGATGTACCGCGTCTTCAACAACTACGACAAGTACCCGCCGCCCTACGCCTCGCCGCCGGCGGGCCTGACGCCGGCCGACTACCAGGTGTCTTACGGCGCGACCTACTACGACTCCACGTACCTGCCCGCCGACAAGGACGGCACCGGCGCGATGATGGAGCACTACGAGAAGTTCTGCCTGCCCATCTTCCCGATGGCCAACAACTTCAGCTGCTCGTTCGTGTCGCTGGGCAACAAGGCCTGGTTCCTGCGCTACGAGGACCGCCCGGCGGGCACGCCGGCCTGCTGCCAGTTCTCGCTGCACAACCACCCGCCGCGGCGCGACTTCATCAAGCACCTGCCGTACAACCCGCAGCAGAGCACGCACCTGGACGGCACGATCCAGGCCTATTCGCGCGAGGTCGGGCCGCAGAAGATTCTCTTCGGCTACGCCTTCAACAAGACCGCCACGTCGGACGACCCGTCCAACGCCAAGTCGCCCAAGTACCGCCATCCGCAGTCGTTCTTTTTCTCGGGCTATCCCGCGACGCCGCCCGACGCGCCCATCGTCAGCCAGAACTACACGAACTTCCGCGCCGACAAGCCCAACCCGCTCAAGACCTGGGCCCGCGTGCCCGAGATGTGCACGCCCAACCCGGGCTGGTGCTGCCTGTTCGCGGGCGACTGCCCGAACAACGACAAGGCGCAAGCCAATGCGCTTGCTGCACCGGCACCGGCCCCCGCCACGTGGGCCGACATGCTGGCGCCTGCCAAATAACCGGAGCAAAGGACGCACCATGAGCTACCTCGATTCGCCCCGCCTGCACTTCAGCGGCTGGTTCCAGGCCGACGTGTCCACCATCAACAACCGGGTCGAGCCTTTCCAGAACGACTCGTTCGTGCCGCAGTACCAGGAGTTGAACCAGAACGGCAGCTGGAACCCGGAGGGCACGGGCATCTTCCGCCTGATGGACTGCGCCGTCACCGGCGCCTTCATCGACGGCAAGCTGCTGACCACGCCGGCGGACGACCCCGTGATCGGCCTCAGCCTGCAGAACGCTGACCGGCGCGCGCCCGGCAAGCTGGTGGACCTGGACCCGCAGCAGCAGATGGTCTCCGAAATCTGGGGCATGCAGGTGCGGGTGGTGAACGGCGCCGCGCAGCCGCTGCTGCAAGGCGAGTACAAACCCGCCGCGTTCATCAACCTGTGGCAGCGCCAGCAGAAGGCCATGCCGCGCGACCAGACGCTGGCGGCGTACTACCAGTCGGTGCTGGAAGGCGTGAGCTGGCCCGACGCCACCGGCTCGCCGCTGCTGGACGCGCTGAAGGCCGCCACGCAGGAAGACATGCTGTCGATCCAGTTCAACGTGTACGGCTACGGGCGCGACTCGAAGATTCCGCGCTACACGCTGGGCCACATCGCCGGCACGATAGGCCCTTATCGCCGTGGCGAGCCCAGGCATTTCGTGATGGGCCGGCAAATGATCGCCTACGCGCCCAGCTCATTCGTGCAGCCTTCGCAAGGCGTGGGCAGCCTGCAGGCCAAGGTGTCGGCCGACGGCATGTGGCTCACAGCCGACTTCGGCAACTCCTTCCCGATCGAGGAGGCCAACAGCGGCCTGATGGACATCGGCGCGGTGTCCATCGGCGTGCTGAACACCAGCCCCGCCACTTTGCAGACCACGGTGGATGCGAGCCAGGTCACGGTGATCGCCCGGGTTCCCTACCTGGAGCCGCAGTGGTACACGCAGACCGCCGGCGTGCAGAGCTTCGACCTGTCGGCCAACGCCGCCGCGCGGCAACTGCTGCCGACGTGCCCGCTGGTGCTGCTCAAGCCCGTCACCGGCACGACCACCTACACCGTGCTGCTGCAGGAGTCCATCGAAGGCGTCTATGTTCGCGCCGACCAGTTCGTCTTCCGGCTGGAGCCGGGCGAGACCCAGCACGTGGAGTTCTACGCATCGAGCTTCGGCGTGCCGCTGCCCGCCGCGGCCGTCGCCATCAGCGCCACCGAGGGCATGATGGGCGGCTCCGGCGGCAACGGGCCGATGCACCCGCTGCCCGATCCGCCGGCGCCCATCCCCGACATCGGCACGCCCACGAGCGCCGTGACCTATGCGGGCAGTGTGACCACCGACCCAGCCGGCCGCGCTCGGCTGCCGGTGACGGCTTCTTCCGACGGGCCCGGCATGCCGCGCGGCTACATCGCCGGCCAGCTGTACGGCCTGGGCTACCAGCTGGCCGCGCAGCCCGCCGGCTACGTGGGCAACCCGCTGAACTACGTGAGCGTGCTGGCCTACAGCGCGGGCACGGGGACGCAGAGCCCCACCTGGTACCAAAATATCCAGCCGCTGTTCACGCAGTACGCGCATCTCTACCCGATCATGAGCCGGCACGTGGTGGACCTGTCGGACTACGCCTCGGTGTGTTCGCGGCTGGCCATCCTGAAGCTCGCGTTCGCGCTGCCGCCACGCGATCCGAACCACATGCCCGTCACGCGCGACCTGAGCGCGGGCGACCGCGCCACCATCCTCAAGTGGCTGGACATGAAAGGCGCGGACGGCTTGCCACCGCTGGGCACGAAGCCGCCGGCGCCACCCCCACCGGCCGTCAGCAAAGTGGCGGCCACCGCAGCCGCACCCGCGGCCACCCCCATGCCGGCACCCGGCGAGGCGGGCGGCAAGACCGCGGTGATCCAGGGCTACGAGCAGCGCCGCGCCCGCGCCGCCGCGAATTCCGGAGGGAACCAGCCATGATCAAGCTGCAACGCCAGGTCATCCGCGGCATCCGCGCCGCCGGCAGCGCCGAGGAGCTGCATCGCTATTTGCAGAACGCGGTGGAGCTGGAGCACAGCACCATCCCGCCCTACCTCACGGCGATGTTCTCGCTCAAGCCGGGTACCAACCTGCTCATTGCGCAGCTGATCCGCAGCATCGTCATCCAGGAGATGCTGCACATGAGCATCGCCGCCAACATCCTGATCGCGATAGGCGGCCATCCGCAGATCAACCGCCGCGCCTTCATCCCGAAGTACCCCGGCACGCTGCCCATGAACATCGGTGATGGCCTCGTCGTCGGCATCGAGGCGTTCTCGATCCCGCTGGTGCAGAACACCTTCATGGCGATCGAGGAGCCGGAGAACCCGATCCCGGTCAAGACCCAGCTGGTGGGTGCGGAGGCCGAGGCCGAGCCCGAATACGCCACCATCGGCCAGTTCTACGACGCCATCCAGCAGCAGATCGTCAAGCTCGGCCCGTCCATCTTCGTGAAGCCCACCGCGCCGCCGCAGGTGGTGTCCACGGAGTGGTTCCCGGCGGACAAGCTCTTCCCCATCACCGATTGCGAAAGCGCCTGCCGCGCCATCGAGATCATCAAGCGCGAGGGCGAGGGCACATCGGTCACGCCGTACGAGTCGAAGGGCGACCCGGCGCACTACTACAAGTTCGGCGAGATCGCCGCCGGGCGCGGCCTGGTCGCCACGCCCGATGGCTACGCCTATGCCGGCGCGCCTATTCCCTTCGACGAGTCCGGCGTCTGGCCGCTGCGGCCCAACTGCAAGATCGCCGACTTCAAGGTAGGCACGCAGGCGCGCACCCGCATCGAGCAGTTCGCCTACAGCTACGGCTCGCTGCTCAACGCAATGCACGAGGCCTTCAACGGCCAGCCGGACCGGCTCGACACGGCCATCGGCGTGATGTACGACCTGCGCGTCGTCGCCGTCGCGATGATGCAGACCGATATCGGTGACGGCAGCGGCCAGACGGTGGGGCCGAGCTTCGAGTACATCGAGCGGCAGGGAGGCATGCCATGAGCCGCCGGGCCGCTCCCAAGGCTCCTAGCACCGCCAACCAGCACCCTTCGGTGATGTTCGAAATCATCGCGCGCGACCAGGGCGCGTTGCAGACCTTCTACACCAGCGTGTTCGGCTGGAACTACCAGGCCGGCAGCAGCGGTTTCGCTTACGTGAATTTCCCGCTGCGCACGCTGCCGCTGCTCGGCGGCATCGGCCAGGCCAACTCCAGCCCGGGGTTCGAGCCGGGGCGCAACTTCTACCTGCTGGTGGACGACCTCGACGCGGCCATCGCCCGCGCACTGGCCGCCGGCGGCAGCCGCTACATGGAACCGACCAGCGCGGACGGCTACCACTTCGCGATGGTCCGCGACCCCGAGGGCAATCCCATCGGCCTCATCAAACCGTTCAGCGAGAAACCTGCATGAGCTACCTCAGCACCTTGCGCCTGCACTTCGCGGGCCAGTTCCAGGCCAACGTGTCGACGGTCAACAACGACCCCGGCCACTTCGACAACGCGGCGTTCCTTCCGAGCTACCAGCTGATGCAGGGCGACAACATGCAGCCGCCCAACGGCTGGTTCAACCCGCAGGGCGACGCGGCCTGGCGCTTCCTGGGCTGCGCCGTCACGGCCGCCTGGACGCCGTCGGGCGCGGTGCCCGGAACCGATCCGGTGCTGCAATGCATCGTCGCCGACTCCGACGGGCGGGCGCCCGCCAAGCTGGTCGACCTGGACAGCGAGCAGCAGCTGGTCTCCGAGATCTGGGGCCTGCAGGTGCGCATCGCCGATGCCAGCGGCAACACCCTGATGCGCGGCGATTTCGAGCCCGCTGCGTTCGCCGACATCTGGGACCGCGCCACCGGCGCGGAAGACGGCGGCGACGTCGACGCGGGAGCCATGTACCAGTCGGTGCTCACCCATCTGCAATGGGGCGATGTGACGTCCTCGCCCTTTCTGTTGGCGTTGCAGGCTGCCGCATCGGACGGCCTGCTGTCGATCAAGTTCAACGTCGACAGCCTGAACATGACATTCACCTCGCCCGACTTCATGTGCGGACGCATCGTGGGCACCATAGGCCCGGCAACCGCTGCCGAACCTCGGCACATGGTGATCGGCCGGCAGTTCATGGCCGCGCCCATGAACCCGCCCCCGAACCCTCCCCCGAACTTTTTCGAGCCCCAAGGCAACGTCAACTTCTGCACCGCGGTGGTGGACACGTCATCGAATTCCATCCTGCTCGACCTGGGCAATGCGATCAGTACCTCGGCCACCACCGGCGACTTGAACGACCTGGGCGACCTGGTGCTGGGCGTGTATTCGCCGATCGCGACGCCCGGCAACCCGGCCGGCACCGTCATCGCACTGGGCACCATCCCCTCGCAAGGCAGCGGCGGCTACGCGAGCGACCCGACCTGGTACGGCCGCACCGCCGGCATCGTCGCCCTGCCCTTGACCAACGCACAGCAGCAGGCCATTGCCGCATCGCAGCTGTGGCTCACCGGCAGCGGCACCACCGCGATCAGCGAATGGGCGAGCGGCGCCTATGTGCGGGCCGACACCTACGTGTACCGCATGAGCCCGGGCGACGTGGCCAACGTCGCCGTGTTTGCCACGCAGTGGGGCCAGCCGTTGGAAGGCGCCAGCGTCGGCTTCGTCGCCGACCCGTCGCAGTTGCAGGCACAGGTGGGCAGCGGCTTTCCCTTCATCATGACGAGCCCGGCGGTGGCCACACCCGCCGACGCGCTGGCCTTCAACACCACCGGCACCACGGACAACACCGGCCTCGCGGTGCTGACCATCACCGCGAGCGACCCCGGCACGCCGCGCTACTTCAACAACGGGCAGGACTACGGGCTGGACGGCCAGGTCTACGGCATCCGCCCCTCGCTGACAGGTTCGCAGTACACGGGCCCGGTGAACCAGTGGGACTTCGTCAGCGTCCTGTTGTGGAGCGGCTTCACGCCCGGCAACCCTGTGACGTGGAACGCCCTGCAGCCGATCTTCCAGCAGTACGCCAACCTGTACCCGGTGATGAACCGCTTCCTGAACCTGGCGGACTATGCCTCGGTGGTGGCCAACGCTTCGCTGCTGCTGCTGGCCTTCGGGCTGGACCCGGCCAACCCCAATGCCATGCCGGTGACGCGCGACCTCTCGCCCGCCAAGCGCAACGCGATCCTGGACTGGCTGAAGAACCCGCTGCCCGGTCCGCCGCTGGCCAAGCCCGCCGCGCCCAAGGCGGCGGGCGCGGCCGCGCATGGGACACCCGGCCGGGCAGCCAAGGGCGGCAAGGCCGCGGCCGCCGCGCGCAGGCTGGTACTGCAAACCGCAAAGACGCAGTAAGACCCCACAGAAAGCCCCTCATGATCCGCCTTCAACGTTCATCGATCCAGGGCCTGCAAGGCAGCGCCCCCACGGTGCAGTCCGTTTGCGCCGCGCTGCAACAGGCCGTCGAGCTGGAGCACGCCACCATCCCCGTGTACCTGTACGCGCTGTACTCGCTGGATGCCGCGCAGAACCGGGAGATCGCCGGCATCATCCAGTCGGTGGTGATCGAGGAGATGCTGCACATGACGCTGGCGTCCAACGTGCTCAACGCGCTGGGCGGCTCGCCGCAGATCGGCCAGCCCGGCTTCGTCCCCACTTACCCCGGGCCGCTGCCCGGCGGCGTGGAAAGCAGCCTCATCGTCAACCTCGCGCCGTTCTCGATGGCGCAGCTGCAGACCTTCCTGGACATCGAGGAGCCGGAAGACCCGATCAACTACCGCGCGCTGCCGCTGGCCGCGGCGCTGGAAGGCGCGCCGATCACCATCGGCCAGTTCTACACCGCCATCTCGGACGCGATCGCGCTGCTGGGCAACGGGGCCTTCGTCGACCCGCCGCGCAACCAGGTCGGCCCCGACCTGATGGACGAGTCGGTGGTGGTGGTGGACGTGGCCTCGGCCCAGCAGGCCATCGCCACCATCATCGAGCAGGGCGAAGGCACCAGCACCTCGCCTAAGGAAGTGGTGGGCGGGGGCTATGCCCACTACTACCGCTTCATGCAGATCCAGAAGGGCCGGTTGCTGGTGCCGGTGTCGCCAAGCCTGCCGCCTGATGCGCAATATGCCTATGCCGGCGAGCCCGTGCCCTTCAATGCCGAAGGCGTCTACGCCGTGCCCACCAATCCCAAGGCGGCTGGGTACGCCGCGGGCTCGGCCCAGGCTTTTGCCAACGACAACTTCAACTACACCTACACCAGCCTGCTGCTGGCGCTGCACGCGATGTTCAACGGCCAGGCCACGCAGGACCAGTTCAACGTCGCCATCGGCCTGATGATGTCGCTCAAGGGCCAGGCCAAGGCGATGATGTCCGGCATCCCCAACCCCGCCGTGCTGACGGGGCCGAGTTTCGAATACCAGCCGGTGAATCCGTAGCGGGAGGCTAACCCTCGAACTGCGGATGCAGCTGGCGGATGCGCGTCATCGCCATGCCGGCGGCGGCGGTGCGCGTCTCGACACCCAGCTTCGCGAACACCCGCTCCAGGTGCTTCTTCACCGTGGCCGGGCTGGAGCCCAGGATGTCGCCGATGTCGCGATTGATCTTGCCCTTGACCACCCAGTACAGCACCTCGGCTTCACGCGCCGTGAGCTTGAACGACAGGCTCATCGCTTCGATCACCGCCGTGTCGGACACTTCGCGCATCACGATCAGCCAGTCACCCCCTCCTTCGCTATCGCCCGTCTGCTGGTGCAGGCGGAACGTGAGGCGGCGCGCGCCGAGTTCGGCGGTGAGGCGCGGCGGCTCGATGTGCTGCTCCGCCTCTTTCAGGTGCCGGCGCAGCCAGTCGATCACCGGCTGCGGCGCTTCGGGCGCGGCGGTGCCGTAGTAGGCCATCAGCAGCTCGCGCGCGAGCGGCGTCTGCCACATCAACTTGCCGTCGCTTGCGCGCACGGTGATGCTGGCGTAGCCAAATGCGTCCAGCGCATTGCGCGTCTGCCGCGCCTGGCGCGCGCCCTGCATGTGCACCTCCATGCGCGCCAACACTTCCTTCGGCTTGATCGGCTTGGTCACGTAGTCGACGCCGCCGGCGGCGAGCGCGGCGACCAGGTGCTCGGTCTCCGTGAGCCCGGTCATGAAGATGATGGGGATGTGCGCCGTGTGCGGCGAGGCTTTGAGGCGCTTGGCCACCTCGAAGCCGTCCATGCCCGGCATCATCGCGTCGAGCAGCACGATGTCGGGCAGGGCCTGCGCGGCGCGCTGCAAAGCCGCTTCGCCGCCGGTGGCTACCAGTACGGTGTAACCCGATTCGTCGAGCGCGTCATGCAGCACGGACAGGTTGTCCGGGACGTCGTCGACGATCAGCACCACGTCGCTGTTGGCGCGATCGAGTTCTACCCGGGCGTTCATGGCTTCACCTCCACCAACGGCGCCTTGGCCAGATCGCGGCTCATGGCTTCGAACTGGAACTGCCGCGCCGACTCGCGCATCGCGGCGGTGAAGCCGGCGCACTCGGGCTGCGCCGCGTCGATCTCGTCCAGCTGGTTCATGATGCCGCGGTAGTAGCCCAGCTGCACCGATTGCTGCAGTGCCTGCAGCGACGCGGCCTCGGGCCACGCCCACGCTTGCGCGGCCAGGGGCGCGGGCGGCGCGAGTGGTGGTGCCGATTCGAGCCAACGCAGCCCCAACTGTTTTTCGAGCCAGTCCAGCAGCTCGCTGTGGCGCACCGGCTTCAGGATGAAGTCTTCGGGCCGCACGCCGACGTCGTTGTCCAGGCCCTTGTCGAAGGCATTGGCCGACACGATGGCGATCTTGGCCCCCACGCTTTTCACTTCGTGTAATGCGCTGCCCCCCGAGGCGGCGATCGCGTGGACATGCTCTAGCCGTCGCAAGCGCCGGATCGTCTCCCAGCCGTCGATGCCGGGCATGGCCAGGTCCATCAGCACTGCGTCGGGTTGCAGCCCGGCAGCCAGCAAGTCCAGCGCGTCGTGGCCGCTGGCGGCGGTGCGCAACTCGAAGCCGAGCGGCTCCAGCAGCTGCACCAGCAGTTCGCGGTCTGCTTCTTCGTTGTCCACCACCAGCAGCTTGCGGCGCGGGCCTTCGTACCCGCGTCGCGGCCGCGGCGCAAGGGGTTTCGCTGCGACGACGGCGTTGTGCACTTCGGGCAGGAACAGCTTGATGCGGAACACCGATCCGGTGCCCGGCGTGCTCGCGACCCTCATCTCGCCGCCCATGAGGTCGGTGAGCATCTTCGCGATGGTCAGGCCCAGGCCCGCGCCGGGCGCGGTGTGGCTGGCGCTGTTGCCGCGCGCGAAGGGCTCGAAGATCTGCGCCAGTTCCTCGGCAGTGAGGCCCGGGCCCGTGTCCTCGATGTCGATGTGGGCCATCTCTCGCGCGTAGCGGATGCGAAACGTCACTTGCCCCTCGGACGTGAACTTGATCGCGTTGCCCAACAGGTTGATGAGGATCTGGCGCACGCGCTTTTCATCGGCGCGCACTACTTCGGGCACGTTGCCCTCGGCCTCGAAGCGAAAGGCCAGGCCCTTGGCCGAAGCCTGCAGCTCGAACATGCCGGCCATCTCGTGCACGCAGTCGGCAAACTGCATGGGCTTGACGTTCAGCGTGAGCTTGCCCGACTCGATGCGCGCGATGTCCAGCGTGCCTTCGATCAACGACAGCAAGTGCTCGCCGCCGCGCTTGATCACGTTGACGGCCTGCTTGCGATGCGTGGGCACGCTGGCGTCTTCTCCCATCAGCTGCGCGTAGCCCAGGATGCTGTTGAGCGGTGTGCGCAGCTCGTGGCTGATGGCGCTGATGTAGCGGCTCTTGGCCTGGTTGGCGTGCTCGGCCGCCAGCTTGGCTTGCTCGGCCAGCAGCTTCGCGTTCTGCAGCGCTTCGTCGGTCTGCTTGTGCGACTCGATCTCGCGCATCAGCAAATGGGTCTGGCGGTTCGATTCCTCTTGCGCCACCTGGCGGCTTTTGTGCGCGAGCACCAGCCACCAGGCGACGATGCCCGCGATGACCAGCAGCGCCATGTAGGCTTTCAGGAAACCGGAGCGCAAGGTGCCGTCGGATGCACGGTCAAACATTTGCGAAGGCTGCAGCAGTTGCGCCACCGCCCGCACTTCCTGGTGGTAGAGCAACCCGAACAGCGTGGCCAGCAAGGGCACGATGATCAGCATGAGCAAGAGGAAGTGGCCCAGCCCCGTGTCCAGGTACGGCCACACTCGGCGCGGCAGCAGCCATCGCAGCGCCGACGACCATTGCGACGACAGGCTCCCGTGCGGCTTGCACAGGTCGCCGCAGCGCGCGTCGAGCGTGCAGCACAGCGAGCAGATGTGGCCCTGGTAGGCCGGGCAATGCGCCATGTCGGGGCCTTCGTATTCGCGCTCGCAGATCACGCATCGGCGGGTTTCGTCATTCCCGCGGAGGCGGGAATCCAGGGCGCCCCCCGCCTTCGCGGGGGCAGGCTCTGTCATCCCCGCCTGCGCGGGGATGACGGGATGGCGTGCGATGTAGTACTTTCCCTTCGTGGCCCACGCGATCAGCGGCGCCGTCACGAACGCCACGCCCAACGCGATCAATGCCGAAAACGCTTGCGCCATCGGCCCGAAGAAACCGAGGTGCGCCGCGATCGACAGCGCCGAAGCCAACGCCATCGCACCGACTCCCACCGGGTTGATATCGTAGAGATACGCCCGCTTGAACTCGATGCCCGGCGGCGACAGGCCCAGCGGCTTGTTGATGACCAGGTCGGCCACCACCGCCATCATCCAGGCGATGGCGATGTTGGAGTAAAGGCCCAGCACGTCGCCCAGCGCCTGGAAGACGTTCATCTCCATCAGCATGAAGGCGATCAGCGTATTGAACACCACCCACACGACTCGGCCCGGATGGCTGTGCGTCACGCGTGAGAAGAAGTTCGACCACGCGAGCGACCCAGCGTAGGCGTTGGTGACGTTGATCTTCAGCTGTGAGATCACGACAAAGAGCGCAGTGGCCGCAACGGCCCATCCGTAGTTCGGGAACACGTATTCATAGGCCGCCAGGTACATCTGGTTCGGGTCCACCGCCCGGTCCACAGGCACCATATGGGTGATTGCGAGGTAGGCCAGGAGCGCGCCGCCCAACATCTTGACGACGCCCAGAATGACCCAGCCAGGGCCACCAACCAACACCCCGAGCCACCAGCTTTTGCGAGTAGCGGCGGTGCGGGCGGGCATGAAACGCAGGTAGTCGGCCTGCTCGCCCATCTGGGTAATGAGAGCGATGCCCACGGTGAGTGCGGCACCAAACAGGTGCAGTTTGAATTCGGCGGTTTGGCCCTTGTCCCCTGCATAGTGCGTGATGCCCGCGAACGCACCAGGATCGCGCATGAGCACGTAGACGAAGGGCACCACCAGCATCACCAGCCACAGCGGCTGGGTCCAGACCTGCAGCCGGCTGATGGCGGAGACGCCGTGGGTGACCAGCGGGATGACGACCAGGGCGCAGATCAGGTAGCCCCAGCTGGGCGGAATGCCGAGCGCCAGTTCCAGCGCGTACGCCATCACCGCTGCCTCCAGGGCAAAGAAGATGAAGGTGAACGAGGCGTAGATCAGCGAGGTAAGCGTCGAGCCGATGTACCCGAAGCCCGCGCCGCGCGTGAGCAGATCCATGTCCACGCCGTAGCGGGCGGCGTAAATGCTGATCGGCAGGCCGGCTACGAAGATGATGAGGCCGGTGGCCAGAATCGCCCAGAAGGCGTTCATGAAGCCGTACTGCACGAGGAGCGTTGCCCCCACCGCCTCCAGGATCAGGAACGACGCCGCGCCGAACGCGGTGTTCGCCACCCGAAAGGTCGACCACTTGCGAAACCGCTGCGGGGTGTAGCGCAGGGCGTAGTCTTCCATCGTCTCGCTGGCCACCCAGCTGTTGTAGTCGCGCCGAACCTTCACGATGCGCTGCGGCGCGTCGTCTCCGGCCTTGCGCTGCGGCGCGTCGATGGGGACGATCGGGATGACTTCGTTCACGGCTGGGAAGTGCAGATTCCGTGCCCGTCCATGCGCCGTCCGGCGTATAGCCCGGCACGGCCCTTGCACTAAGATGGCCCGCTACACCCGGCCGCCCCCCATGGAACTGACCCCCCGCGAAAAAGACAAGCTGCTGATCTTCACCGCCGGCCTGCTCGCCGAGAGGCGCAAGGCACGCGGGCTCAAGCTCAATTACCCCGAGGCGGTGGCGCTGATTTCCGCAGCCGTCATGGAAGGCGCGCGCGACGGCAAGACCGTGGCGCGACTCATGAGCGAAGGCCGTGCCGTGCTCACACGGGCCGACGTGATGGAAGGCGTGGCCGAGATGATCCCCGACATCCAGGTCGAAGCGACCTTTCCCGACGGGACCAAGCTGGTCACCGTGCACCAGCCAATCGTCTGAACCGATTCAAGACAGGAGCCCCCATGCGATTCGCGAAACAGCTTTCGGCCGCCACCACGCTGATGGCCGCCACTGCCGGTGTCTGGGCGCACGACGGGCATGGCCTGGCCGGATCTCATTGGCACTCGACGGATGCTGCGGGCATTGCGCTCGTCGCCGTCCTCGCTGGTCTGGCCCTCTTCTTCTCGCGCGGCGAATGAGCATGCTGGTCCCCGGCGAGCTCTTCACCGACGCGGGTGACCACGCGCTCAACCCAGGCCGGCGCACCGCGACGCTCATCGTGCGCAACACCGCGGATCGGCCGATCCAGGTCGGCTCGCACTACCACTTCGCCGAAACCAACGGCGCCCTGCAGTTCGACCGCGACGCGGCGCGCGGCATGCGGCTGAACATCGCATCGGGTACTGCAGTGCGCTTCGAGCCCGGCCAGCAACGCACCGTGGAGCTGGTGGATTTTTCAGGCGAGCGCACGGTCTATGGCTTCCGCGGCCTGGTGCAAGGAGCGCTCTAGACATGGCAACGATTGGACGGCGCGCGTACGCCGAGATGTTCGGGCCCACCACCGGCGACCGCGTGCGACTGGCCGACACCGAACTGTTGATCGAGGTCGAGGACGACTACACGCTGCGTGCCGGCGGCTACGGCGAGGAAGTGAAGTTCGGCGGCGGCAAGACCATCCGCGACGGCATGGCGCAATCGCAGCGCACACGGCACGAAGGCGCCGTCGACCTGGTGATGACCAACGCCCTCATCGTCGACCACTGGGGCATCGTCAAGGCCGACATCGGCGTCAAAGGCGGGCGCATCGTCGCGATCGGCAAGGCCGGCAACCCCGACACACAACCAGGCATCGACATCGTCATCGGCCCAGGCACTGAGGTTATCTCGTGCGAGGGCAACATCGTCACCGCGGGCGGCATCGACAGTCACATCCACTTCATCTGCCCGCAGCAGATCGAAGAGGCGCTGGCCGCAGGCGTCACCACCATGCTGGGCGGCGGCACCGGCCCCGCCACCGGCACCTTCGCCACCACCTGCACCCCGGGGCCGTGGAACATCGAGCGCATGCTGCAGGCGGCAGATGCCTTCCCGATGAATTTGGGCTTCCTCGGCAAGGGCAACGCCAGCTTGCCCGCCGCGCTGCACGAGCAGATCAACGCCGGCGTGATGGGGCTGAAACTGCACGAGGACTGGGGCACGACCCCGGCCGCGATCAGCAACTGCCTGGACGTGGCGGAAGAAACCGACACCCAGGTCGCGATCCACAGCGACACGCTCAACGAATCGGGCTTCGTCGAGAACACCATCGCCGCGACCAAGGGCCGGTCGCTGTGTGCCTTTCACACCGAAGGCGCGGGCGGCGGCCACGCGCCCGACATTCTGCGCGTGGTCGGCGAGGCAAACTTCCTGCCCTCGTCCACCAACCCGACGATGCCCTACACCGTCAACACGCTCGACGAGCACGTGGACATGCTGATGGTGTGCCATCACCTCGACCCGGCCATCGCCGAGGACCTGGCGTTTGCCGAGAGCCGCATCCGCAAGGAAACCATCGCGGCCGAGGACGTGCTGCACGACCTGGGCGCGATCAGCATGATGAGCTCCGACAGCCAGGCGATGGGCCGCGTGGGAGAAGTGATCTTGCGCACGTGGCAGACGGCGCACAAGATGAAGGTGCAGCGCGGCACGTTGCAGGGTGACAGCGAACGCAACGACAACTTCCGCGCCAAGCGCTACATCGCCAAATACACGATCAACCCCGCCATCTCGCACGGCATCAGCCATGAAGTCGGCAGCGTCGAGCCCGGCAAGTGGGCCGACCTGGTGGTGTGGAAGCCCGCTTTCTTCGGCGTCAAGCCGGCGCTGATCCTGAAAGGTGGCTTCATCGCCATGGCCGCGATGGGCGACCCGAACGCTTCGATTCCCACGCCGCAGCCGGTCCACTACCGGCCGATGTTCGGCAGCTTCGGCGGCGCCATCGCCAAGGGCTCGCTCACGTTCGTATCGCAAGCTGGCCTGGCGGCGGGCATCAAGGACAAGTTCGGCCTGGCGAAGAACCTGAGCGCGGTGAAGAACATCCGCGGTGTGCGCAAGGAACATCTCATCCACAACAGCTATCTGCCGAAGATGGAGATCGACCCGCAGACCTACGCCGTGCGCGCCGACGGCCAGCTGCTGACCTGCGAGGCCGCGACGGTGCTGCCGATGGCGCAACGGTACTTCCTGTTCTGAAGAAGAATACAGGACAAGCTCCTGTATTACAATGAGGCATGACCCTCACCGTCCGACTCCCCCAAACGCTGGAACAGGCGCTCGACGAATACAGCGCGTCCAACGGCCTGACCAAAAGTCACGTTGTTCAGGAAGCGCTGGCCGACTACTTCGCGCGCACCGGGAAGCAGAAGAAGCTCGCACCTGAAGGCGGTGTCAGCGCGAACTACGCAGCGTTCAAGCGGCTCGGCTTGATCGGCTGCGTGAGCGGCATGGCGGGCGAAAGCGCGACGAAGGAAGTGGTGCGAAAGCGCGCACTCGAACGTCTCACGAGGCCGCGTTGATGCATGGGCAGAGCGGCATCTTGCTGGATACCGGCGTGCTCGTCGCGTTGCTTCACTCGGACGATGGCCGGCACGAGGCCGCGACCCGATGGCTCGCCGGCTGCAGTGCGAAGTTGCATACCGTCGAAGCCGTGCTGACCGAAACGGCGTTCTTCCTGCCTGCACGTCGGCGCGCGACCGTCGCTGATCTGGCAGCCAAGGGGACGATCGACATCCACCGGCCTGACGCCACGGCGTACAAGCGTGTCGGGGCCATCCTGGGCAAATACGCGGATCTCGATCCCGATTGGGCGGACGCGATGCTGGTCTGGCTTGCGGAGGAAACCGGCATTCACTCCATCGCCACTTTCGACGTGCGAGACTTTTCGGCCTACCGGATCCACGGCCGCAGCAAGTTCGTCCTGGAACCGATCACATGATCAACGCCACGAAACTGATAGCGCAGGGCAAGGGCCTCGCCCCCGTCCTGCTCAAACGCGCCGCCACAGTGGAGCTGGATTGGGACGTCCGGCAGAAGAGCCGCTTCGACTGCACCGATTCGCAGGGCCGACACCTGGGCGTGTTCCTGCCGCGCGGCACGGTCGTGCGCGGCAGCGACGTTCTGGTGGCCGAAGATGGCTCGCTGGTGAAGGTGATCGCCCCGCCACAGCCGGTGTTGGTCGTCACGCATTGCAAGGAACATGGCACACCGTTCGACCTGACACGCGCGGCCTATCACCTGGGCAACCGCCACGTGCCGATCGAACTCAAGCCTGATCACCTGAAGATCGAGCCCGATCACGTGCTGGCGGACATGCTGCGCGCAATGCACCTGATCGTCCATGCGCGAGACGACGCGTTCGAGCCGGAAGGCGGCGCGTACACGTCGCACGCCGCCCATTCGCACGGCCACGAACATCACGATCACGCGGACCACGACGGCCACGATCACGACCATGGCCACCACGGCCACTGATGCGTCGCTGCTGCAGCTGATCTGGCTGGCTTCACCCGCCTTGCCGGTCGGCGGCTTTTCGTACTCCGAGGGCCTTGAGGCGGCGGTGGATCGCGGCCTGGTGCACGACGAGGCCAGCGGCGCATCGTGGCTTGCCGATCAACTGCACCTCACGCTGGCCCGTTCGGATCTCGCGATCATCGGCCGCGCGATCACCGCGTGGCGGGACGATGACATGAAGGAAGTCACCCGCCTGAACGCCTGGGTCCTGCAGACACGTGAGACTGCAGAATTCCGCCAACAGACCGAGCAAATGGGCCGCTCGCTGGTGGAGTGGCTCAAGTCCATCCAGCCTTCACTGGCTGCGCGCGTCACCGAATCCGTCACCTACCCCATCGCCTTCGCCCTCGCAGCCTCGGCCACCACCGCAACCCCACGCGACTGCCTGCTGGCATTCGCTTTCGGCTGGGCCGAGAACATGATGCAGGCCGCCATCAAGTCCGTGCCCCTGGGCCAGAGCGCCGGCCAGCGCATCCTGCTTCGGCTGGCCGGGGAGATTCCCGCGGCGGTGGACAAGGCGCTGGCGTTGCGCGACGATGAGCGCCAGGCTTTCTCGCCGATGCTGGCCATCCTGTCGGCGCAGCACGAAACGCAGTACTCGAGGCTCTTCAGATCATGACAATGCATCACATCGCCAACCGCACCAAGAAGCTTCCGCCCTTGCGCGTCGGCATCGGCGGGCCTGTCGGCTCCGGCAAGACCACCTTGCTCGAGATGCTGTGCAAGTCGATGCGCGACAAGTGGGACCTGGTCGCCATCACCAACGACATCTACACCAAGGAAGACCAGCGCCTGCTCACCGTCAGCGGCGCACTGCCGGCCGAGCGCATCATGGGCGTGGAGACCGGCGGCTGCCCGCACACGGCCATCCGCGAAGACGCGTCGATCAATCTCGAAGCCATCGACCGCATGCTGGTGGACTTTCCGGAAGCCGACATCGTGTTCGTCGAAAGCGGCGGCGACAACCTGGCCGCCACCTTCAGCCCCGAGCTGTCGGACCTGACGATCTACGTGATCGACGTCGCCGCCGGGGAGAAGATTCCGCGCAAAGGCGGCCCCGGCATCACCAAGAGCGACCTGTTCGTCATCAACAAGACCGATCTTGCGCCCTACGTCGGCGCCGACCTCGGCGTGATGGAAGCCGACACGAAGCGCATGCGCAAGGACAAGCCCTTCGTCATGACCAACCTCAAGACCCGGACGGGACTGGCCGAGGTGGTGGCTTTCATCGAGCGCAAGGGCATGCTCGTCGCGCCAGCGTAAAATCGCCGCTCCGGAGAGTTGGCAGAGCGGTTGAATGCACCGGTCTTGAAAACCGGCGACGTCGCAAGACGTCCGTGAGTTCGAATCTCACACTCTCCGCCAAATCTTGTTCCCTCTATAGACGCTAGTCTCAAAGACATTGAGGAAAAGCTTTGGATCAACACCAACAGCCTCCGCCTCCGGCGTCTCCACCAGCCCAACCCCGCAACCCTCTGCATGGTCTGACGCTGGAGGCCATCGTCACCGCATTGGTGGCGCATTACGGATGGGAGGGACTGGGCGAGCGGATACCCGTGCGCTGCTTCACGAGCGACCCCAGCGTGGCGTCCAGCCTGAAGTTCTTGCGCAAGACACCTTGGGCGCGAGAGAAGGTGGAGAGCCTGTACCTGTTCATGCTGCGCGATGTCCGCCGAGCACGCCAGTAAGCGTCTCCTGACCTGTTGCCACTCAGCCATTGGCCGCATAAAATTCAAAATTGCAAAACACGCGGCCAATGGAGTACCTGCCCCTTCCCGACAATGCCGCGCGTCAACTCATCGATTCGGCGACGATCTTTGGCGAGTTCCGGCGCGTGCTGGCACAGGCTCGCCAGTACGCGGGAGGGATGTACTGGAAACGGCAGGGCGACTACGAGTATTTGGTGAAGACGCGGCCGGACGGCCGCCAACAACGTGTCGGCGCTCGTGCTGCCGAAACCGAAAAGACCTACGAGGAATTCACCGCACGCAAACGTGAGGTGGAAGAGCGATTGCGCTCGCTGCGAGGCGCCTTGAAAGACGCCGAACGGCTCAACAAGGCGTTGAAGGTGGGTCGTGTGCCAACCCCTGTGTTGGCGGTGCTGCAAGCCATCGAAGACGCAGGACTGGGGCCACATTTCACGGTCGTCGGGACGCACGCTCTCTACGCTTATGAAACCGCCGCAGGCGTGCGCATCGTTCAAGGAGCGCTTGCAACTCAGGACGTCGACTTGCTGTGGGACGCGCGAAAGCGCGTGCGCTTCCTGACGGACCTGCGAAGGCTGGAAACATCCATGCTGAGCGTGCTGCGGCGTGCCGATCCGACGTTCCAGCGCAAAGAAGGCCAGAACGAAACAGCCATCAATGCCAAAGGCTTCGAGGTGGACTTTCTCCGGCGCCAACCCGAAGGCGATGATCCCCACCCCTTCCGCTTTTCCGACGACGAGGGTGATCTTTGGCCGGTGCAAGCCGTTCGTGCATCGGTGCTGACCACGGCGCCAAGATTCGACCATGTGGTCGTTTCAGCCACCGGGCGCATGGGCCTGATGCGCACGATCGCACCGGCGACGTTCGTGGAATTCAAGCGATGGATGGCAAAGAAGGCGCCGCATCGGGCCGAGGCCAAACGCCGGCGTGACTTGCGGCAAGCCGACATCGTGCAGAAGCTGATGGACGAGGGCCTTCTATTGACGCAGCAGGGGGAAGCCGCATGACAGCGGACCCCGTAGCCTTCGCTAGTTCAACGCCCGCTTGTAAATCCGGCGGAACAACGCGGCAGTGGTGGCCGTTTCGTAGATCTCGCGGCTTTGCGTGGTCTTGTCCGAGAAGCGCAGCACGCCGCGCGTGCCGGCACCGGTGGTGATCAGGATCGGACGGCTCGACAGTGCGTCGGCCAGCACGGTGCCGGCGTCGTAGTAGAGGCCTCCGCCCAAGGTCTTCTCCACGGCTCCACCGGTCGAGGCATTCAGCTGGAACAGGTAGCTCGAGCCGCCCGGGTTGCACACCAGGTTGGACGGCTTGTTGACCACGAAGACGAGCGTGCCTTTGGTGGTGAGCGCGGCCTGGTTGTTCACGCGGCCATTGGCGACGGGCACGTCCATGTAGAACCCGCGCTTCGTAGCCAGGTCGACCGAATGGTGAGTGGCGGTGTAGGGTGCATTGGCGCTGGCCTGCGTGGCGGATTGGCACACCAGGTCACCGGTGCCACCGCCGGTGGGGCATGTCGCGCCGTTGGTGCCGCGGATGTTGGGCATGGACGGCGACGCCACGGAGGTGTCGTCCACGATGCCGTAGAAAGTCTGCGTCTGCGTCGCGAAAGAATTCGGCGAAGCGGTGCCCGGCACGTCCTCGGTGGAGAAGTACTGGCCGGTGCCGAAGTACACGTACGCCTTGGTCGTACTGCCCGACACCGGGCCAACGACCGGCGGCACGGTGATGGGCTGGTAGCTGCCGTCGGGCGCGCTCACCGCGGCGATGCGCACCGGGGCGCTGAGCGTCGCGGCGTCGAGGTCGATGCGCCAGAGGTTGCCCAAGAGGTCGCCGCCGTAGACATAGCGCACCACCGAATTCGCCGCAACGTTGGCGAGCTTGCCCAGGTGCGCGAGACCCAGCGCGGCGGACGTGCTGCCGTAGCCGGCCGGTGTGATGAATTCTTTTTCGATGGCGCCGGTGGACGGGTTGAGCACCCAGATGTGGCCGCGGCCGTCGCCGCCCAGGCCGCCCGCGGCTGTGTCGTTGCGCAAGCCCGACGTCACCACCACCCTCCACCCCGCCGCCGTGTTGACCACCAGCGGGATGCCGAACGAATAGCCCATGTTGGTGGGCTTGAATTCCCACTTCACCTTGCTCACCGCCGCCGCTTCGTTGGCGGCCGTACCGGACGTGATGTCGAGCGCGTAGTAGCCGGCGCCGCCCTTGCCCAGCCCGCCGACCAGGATGTGCGTCATGGCGCCTGCGCCGGTGATCTCCGCAGTGGCCGGCGTGCTGTCGACCAGGTATTCATGGTCGAAGCTGGTGCTGGCGCGCCCCGGCAGCTTGGCGTGGACCAGCTGCGGCACATAGGCCCACAGTTCCTGCCCGCGCGTGGTGGCGGCAGCCTCGACCCGGCCATCGATCGCATGCAGCATGCCGTCGTTGGCGGCCTGGTACACCACGGCGCCGCTCGCGTAGTTCACGACCACCGGCTCGGCGTTGATGATGTCCCCCAGCAGGTAGGTGCGCAACCGGTAGGTGGTGCCCTCGCCCGTGCGGTCACCGCGGGTGTAGTTGATGATGCCGTCGCTCAGCGCCGCGGTCGCGGCGCGGAATGCCGTGCCGTTGGCCGTGCTGAAGGCAGCGCCCGCCGTGCCGTTCCACGACGCGATCTTGCGGCTCGCCGCGGTCTGTGTGTTCAGCTTGTCGCGGGCGGACCATTGCGTGGCCCCGGTTTGCAAGCCCGTGGACAGGTCGAGCGAATACGCTTCGAGATCGCCGTACCAGGTGCCGGAGTTGTAGCTGGACGCATAGCCGACGCTCCCGGCCGTGATCTGCGCGTTGGTCACCGCCACCGCTGCGGCGGCGGCGTCTTTCGCGAGGGCGTCCGAGATGATGTTCTGGAATGCGTCCACGAGCGTCGGCCCGTCGGTGGCGGCGATGAACTTGCCGCCGCCTTGAGTTGCCGTGTTGATCAGCAACGCGTCGTTCTGCACCGTCGGGTCGGCGAAGCCGATCATGTAGGTGGTGATGTTGTTCTTGGCGGCCACCGCCGGCGCGATGGGCGCCGGCTTGGTCAGGTCCGGGCGCAAGTCGGTGTCGAACAGCGCCTTCGCCACGTCGTCCATGTAGTCCGAGCCCTGGCTCTCGTAGGTGCGCGCGGTCTTGCGGTCCCACGAACCCGTCGCCCCGCTCGATACGCAGGTAGACGCATTCGCACCGGAGCAATCCTTGTCGTAGTCCCGGATGTGGGTGTTGTTGTTGAAGACGCGATCGTGCTGCGGGCGGCCGTCCGTCAGGGCGAAGAGCGAGGAGCGCTGGCACCAGTACTGGATCGGCTTGGCCGAGGCGGCACTGGTGCAGGACGGTGCACCCGAGAGACAGGCATTGCGCGCGGGGCTGGCGTCGGTTCCGTCGAGCTTGAGCAGCGCGTCCAGGTCCACGCTGCCATTGGCGGTGGTCACCGTGCCGGTATAGCCGGTGGACAGGTATCGGCCGATGTCGGCGAAGGTGGAAGCCAGCGGCGTGTTGCCCGACGGCACCAAAGTGTCGATGCTGGTCTTCACCGTGGTGCGCGACGCGGTCGTCAAATCCCCCATGGCGATCTTCAGCAGGCCGCCCGTGCCCGAGACGTAGGTGGCCAGCCCCACGCGCACCGCGGCGCTGGCACCGGCGGACGGGGGCAGTGGCAGGCTGTCGACGACGCTCTTGGCCGAAGTCCTCGCGATCTCGATGCGGTTCTGAACCGCGCCGGAGCCCACCAGCTTGCGGTCGCTCCAGCCGGTGAGTGCGCCGCCGCCGTAGTCGCCGAAATACCAGTTCAGGAAGTGGCCGGTGTATTGCGAATCGAGGTAAGTGCCCGGCACCCGGTTGCTGCCCGAAACCGTATCGGCGAGCAGGCGCGCATCATAGCTTGAGTTGTTGTCGAAGCAGCGGCCGGGCTCCGTGCCCGTGACTGTCGTGTGGCGGTAGGTGCTGCCGCTCACGACGAAGCGCGGCGTGCCGCCCACCACCTTGATGTCCACCGACGAGCCTGCGGCGATGCGCGTGCCGCCGGGGCAATTGTTCAGGTACGTGGCAGACGACACATACGGGCTGGCCGGCACGATGTTGCTCATCGACCCCGAGTTGTCGATCATGAACATGAAGTTCGGCGGCACGTTGTTCTTCACCGCCGGCGGGATGTCGTCAATCTTCTGGGCCAGCGCCCAGCAGGAGGCCAGGGCCAAACACAGGAAGAAGGCCGACCGCAGCCAGGCCAGGGGCGGCGTAAGGCGCATGCGGGTTGCGGTCATTTGGTCAATCCTCAATGGTCGCTCAGGTGGTGGCCGGGCCGGCGACCATCGCTTCGAACCAGCGTTCGGTGCCGCGGGGGCCGCGCACACGGATCACCACGCGGTAGCGCAGCCCGATGCTGGCCGCGCTGAGCGCCGAGTCGCTGGCTTCGTACTCGCACTTGGCGCGAATGTCCGTGATGTCGGTGAACGTCGGCGCGGTGTTGCACATGCGCTCCACCACATACTGCACCCGGTAGTTGCCGGCTTCGGCCGCGCAGTCGGTGACCATCACGCCTTTTTCGTCGACGCAGGGCACGCTCGTCCATGTCACCGATGCGGGCAGTCCCAGCGAGTCGACAGTGGTGTCGCGCAGAGGCAGGTACTGGTTGGCGACAGCCGTGTTGCCCGCGCCGCCGGCCACGCGGTTGGCGATCACCGTCAACGCGTCCGTCATCGCCCGGTCCGAGGCCTGGGCTGCCGCCTGCTGGAACGACAGGTTGCCGGCGATCACGTTGCCGGTGTCGGCCGCGCGGATCGCGCTCATGCCGCCGAGGAACACCATCACCAGAACCACCAGCACCACGATCAGCACCATGCCGCCCTGGCTGCGGCGTGAACCGGTTCGCCGCGTGCGGCGCAGGTTGGTGGGACTCATGAGTCACTCCAGATGACGTTGCGCAGGGGTACCACGGCCTTGTGCACGCGATAGCGGTAGTTTCGCCATGTCTTGCCGGCCGCTACCGTCGTGGCGCTCAGGTCGATCACGGGCGCCGCGGCGTCCTGGAACGAGCAGGGCCCGGTGTTGGCGACGCTCGCCGCGTTGGTGCAGGCCGAGCTTACGGACGACCCTTCCGCCTCGCGCGAGCGGGTGACGATGACGACGCGCACGGCCTTGATGCGGGCGACGTTGGCCACCGAAGGCGTGCCGCCCCAGGTGGCGCCCGACGCGTCGACCCATTGGGTAACGACGTCGCTGCTGCCCGCGGTGCTGATGCCGTATTGCGCATGCATCTGCACCACGTCCATGGCGATGGCGTCCACGCCCGCGCCGAACGACAGTGGGTTGCTGGTACACGCCGGCACCGTGCTGTTGGTAAATGCGTTGTAGCGAACGAGCGAATTGCATTGCACGGTGAACGCGTCCTGGCGCAGGCCGGCGCTGGCGGACCCGATGCGGCTCACGACTGCGGGCCCAATGACCGAACCGGAGGTGGCGAAACCATAGTTCGGCTCGTTGGTGAAGTCCGACGGATTGGGGTTCAGGCCCTGGTTGGGGTTGCGCACGATGATGTCGCAAGACGTCGCGTTGCCACCGCAGCCGCTGGGCGATGCCGCCGGGGCCGTGGTCACTTCGAACAGGGTGCACGGCTCCCCCGAACCGGGCACGCCGATCAGCGCCAGGTCGCCAAGCGCGAACTTCCCGCCCTGGCCGACCTTGATGTTGGCCCCCATCGCGGGCGCCATGACGGGCACGCCGGAAAGCACGCCGGCGCCGGTGCCGCCGCTGAACACCAGCGTGTCGGATGCCGAAGCGCTGGCGCCGGAGACGATGCGCGCCGGCATCATCGCGGCGCCGTTCGACACCACCGTGGTTCCGTTGTATGCGTTCCAGGTCGGGCAGATCAACTGGCCATTGCTGTACAGCCCCGCGCCCGCCGAACCGGCCGCCGCGTCGATGGCCAGCATCGCAATCTGCGCATTGCCCTGGACGGCGACGTTGGCGCCGATGACCGAGAACTGGCGCCCGAGCGTCAGCACCGACGTCAGCACCGCCAGTGTCACCAGCAGCGCGATGGTGTTCGCCACCATCAGTTCGACCATCGACACGCCCCTGGCGTAACGGCGCACCGGTTGGCGAATGGCGGAAATGCGCTTCATGGCCACTGCACCCGGTTGCTCACTTCCAGCGTGTGGGGTGTGTCGCTCTCGCCGTTCTTCCAGCACAACCGGACGGTCACCTCATTGGCAGGGGTTCCCGAAACGACGATCTGCTGCTCGGTCGTCGCAGCGCGCGGGAAAGTCGAGGTCACCTCGGTGAGCCACTCGGTGACGATCGCGTTGGTCGACGCCGCGCCGGTCGGCGCGCAGGTGGTGGTTCCGGCCGGGTGGTGGGCGAAGGTGGCGGCGGTCGCCGGGTCAGCAATCAGCATGCGCGCGAGCAACTGGTCGGCCAGGAAGGTGGCTTCGGCCCGCTGTTGGGCATCGGTCGACATCTTGATGGCCGATGCCTGCAGGGCCACCGCGCCGAGGATGCCGAAAGAAAACACCAGGATCGAGATCAACACCTCGATCAGGGTGAAGCCCGATTGAGGAACGCGCGGCGGGGGGTGTTTTCGGGACGCCATCAGCACCTCCGCGGATCGGAAGCCGCGGTGACGGCGGGGTCGCACATGCGGATCAGCCCACCCCCGAACACATGGATGCGCCGGGTGTTGGCGTTGTTGACGGCGCTCGCGACAGTCAGCTCGCTCAGTTGCGTCCCGGACTGGATCAAGCCGTTGGCCAGGAAGGTGACGGACGTCGCCGCGCTGCTGGACGTCACGGACAAGCCCGGCACGTCGCCGGCAGACCGCGACTGCAGTGTGGTGCTGGTCGCAACCTGGCTCACGGACCAGCCGGACCCGCCGGAAGAAAGGGCGAAGGCCACGGGCGTGTTGCGCCGCAGCGCTTCCGTGCGCGCGAAGTTCAGTGCACCCAGGATACCGTCGGCGGCGCCACGCACCCGGTAATTGGCGATCATCTGGGCGAAGCTGGGTGCCGCCAGCGTCGCCGAGACCGCGACGATCGCCACCACGACCATCAATTCCACCAAGGTGAAGCCGCGGTGCGCTCGCACCGCGCGGCGTGCCGTCAACATGATTCGCCCTGCTTCTTGAGCCAGCAGGTGGCGGTGACCGCGGTGCCGTCAAACTGGGTGGTGCGCTGCGCGTTCGAATCGTCGACCGTGTAGACGAAGCCATTCATGCTGGCGCCGGCCTGGCCCGTCGCCGTGACCACGAACGACTGCGAAGTGGCGCCCGCGCCCCAGCTGCAGGCGAACGAGAATGAGGGTTGGGTCGGCATCGCGACCCCGCAGGCCGATGCCGTGGAGCCGTAGTTGCGGTTGTCCTGGTAGTACTGCTCGAGGCGAACGCGCACCGTTGCGAGCTCGGCCAGGGCTTCGACGATCTTGCCCCGGCGTACGTAGGCAGCGTAAGACGGATAGGCGACGGCCGCGAGGATGCCGACAACGGCAACCGCGACAAGCAGCTCTATCAGTGTGAACCCTCTCGCACGCGGGCCAGACAACGCCGCAGGGGACATTCGCCAACTCCCTTTTTATTGCTTTGCCCTGTGACCGTCCGGGCAAATGCCTCAGCAATGAGCGCCGAGTGCTCGAATTGTTGACATGGGGGTTTGTTAACCAGCTAGGGAAATCCCTGTGTTTGGGCGCAACGCATGTAACTTAGTGCTTCGCTTGGCGGGGTCGAAGTAATGCAATGCGAATAAAGTTCGCATGACAAACCCCCTGCTCTTCGGCGCGGCATGGGCATACAAGTGACGTGTGCCAGGGACAACCGCATGCCCAATACCATCGAGACCGCCACTCGCGTTCATCGCGTGACCCAACCGGACGCACTCTTCCGGGCCGTGGCGGACCAGGCCCCGCAAGTGATGTGGATCGTCAACCCCAAAGGCGCCGTCACTTACCTCAACCAGTCCTGGTACGACCTGGTCGGCGGCGAGCCCCCGCGCTGGTACGGGCACGAATGGGGCGAGGTGGTGGAAGCGCAAGACCTGATCCAGATGCGGGAGCGCTGGGTGATTGCCACCACGTCGGGCTCCATCTTTGAGGGCACCCGGCGGGTCAAGGCGCAGGACGGCAAATGGCACACGCTCTCCTATAAGGCCACGCCCGTGTTCGAGAACGGCAAGCTGCTGTGCTGGGTTGGCATGGACGCCGACATCACCGAGATGATGACGACCGCGGCCGCGCTGCGGTTCGCCAACCAGGAGCTCGAAGCCTTCTCGTACACCGTGTCGCATGACCTGCGCACGCCGCTGGTGACGGTACAGGGATTTGCCCGGCTGCTCGGGCAGGCAGTCCAGGGCAACCCCAACCCCAAGGTCGGGCACTACGTCGAGCGCATCACCACCGCGGTGGAACACATGGGCCGCCTCGTGGATGGCCTGCTGGCGTTGTCGCATGTGACGCGCCGCAAGCTGCACCACGAGGACGTGGACTTGAGCAAGATGGCGCTGGACATCTTCGACATGTTCCACAAGCACGAGCCCGCGCGCGAGGCGACGCTGCGCGTAGAGCCGGGCATGCGGGTGCAGGCCGACGGGCGGCTGATGGCGTCGTTGCTGGAAAACCTGATCGGCAATGCATGGAAGTTCACCTCCGCGACGCAGCACACTGAAATCGACGTCGGCCTTTCCGAAGGCACGGGCAAGGAATGGGTCTTCTTCGTCAAGGACAACGGCCCGGGCTTCGAGATGGCACACGCGACCCAGTTGTTCAGCGCCTTCCAGCGCCTGCACACTGCGAGCGAATTCCCCGGCATGGGAATCGGCTTGGCCACGGTAAGCCGCATTGCGGCGCGGCACGGAGGGCGCGTCTGGGCCGAGTCGGAGCCTGGCAATGGGGCGTGCTTTTTCTTTGCGTTGCCGGTCGTTTAGATTTTCGGCGAGTGCTGACACACGCGATTGGCGTCTCGCAGACCTCGCGGCAAAGCTGTGCGTGGGCGGGCTGCGGCGCGATGGCTACGGCGTTCGGCTTCGGTGCTTCGCACCTCCAGCCGAATTCCTTGCGCCGGGGCTTTATTCGCGCCGCAGCCCGCCCACGCACAGCTTCGCAGAGACACTGTTGGCGTGCAACCGGTTGCTTGCCACCGCTTCACCTTTTCTGCCCCCACATCGGCGCACCACCGCCGGCACGCCACCATCTCACTGCAACGCCGTGCATGGCCGGGCCGCGGCGCGAATAAAGCCCAGGCGCCCGCGGTGGACGGTCTTGCGGCCCAGCGTCGCTTGCGACGCGACCGTCTCATGCTCGCGGCACTTGTTTGA
>NZ_RKMB01000080.1 GCF_003797765.1 Ramlibacter sp. WS9
ATCCCATAAGCGCTAACTTAAACACTGACTTCTGAGATATCCTTCTGCTGTTGCATCAGCTGAGTCGGAGGTGTCCCATGGAGCAGTTGGCAGAGCAGGCCCAGGACGAGGCGATCGGCCTGGGTGAGGATTGGCGCATCGTTGAGGCGTTATTGCCCGATCGGTGGATGGAGATGGCGCGGCAGCTGGGAGCGTTCCAGCGAGCCCGCGGCATTGCCGATGCGCGCTCGCTGCTGCAAGTCATGCTGATTCACCTGGGTGAGGGCTGCGGGCTTCGCGAGACGGCTGCACGAGCTTCGCTGGCGGGCATTGCACAGGTCAGTGACGTGGCGCTGCTCAAGCGGCTGCGCTCGTGCGGTCCGTGGTTCGAGTGGCTGGCCCAGCAGTTGCGCGCCGCGCAGCCCCAGCCCGAGGCGCAGGGATTGCTGGCAGGACGCCAGCTGCGCGTGGTCGATGGAAGCGTGGTGCGCGAGCCCGGCGTGACCGGCTCGCAGTGGCGGTTGCACTACGCCATTGGGCTGCCGGGCCTGCAGTGCCAGGAAGTTCACTTGGGCCCCAGCGACGATGGCGAAACCCTTAGGCGCTTTGCGGTGCACACGGGCGACATCTTCATTGCCGACCGAGGCTACGCCCATCCAGGCGGCATTGCCCATGTCAGGCGCCACGGCGGCGATGTGATCGTGCGCATGAACCTGGTGACGCTGCCGCTCACGCACCCGGGCACAGGCAAGCCGCTGGACGTGCTGGCCCAGGTGCGAGGACTTCAAGCGGGACAGTCGGGCAGCTGGCCGGCTTGCCTGAAGGTCAAGGCCGAGCGCGGCGGCCAGCGCGCGCAGGAGATCGCGGGGCGCTTGTGCGCGGTGCGCAAGAGCGCTGCGGCGGCTGCGATGGGGCGCAATCGGGTGCGCCGCGAAAGCATGCGCGGGCAGAACAAAGTGCGGCCTCAGACGCTGGAGGCGGCCGAGTACGTGCTGGTCTTCACCACGCTGGAGCCCGCCATCAGCGCCGAGCAGGTCATGACGCTGTATCGGATGCGCTGGCAGATCGAGTTGGAGTTCAAGCGCCTGAAGTCGCTGATCCAGCTGGGTCACCTGAAGAAGCACGACGCGCGGGCGGCGCGAAGTTGGCTGCAGGGAAAGTTGCTGGTGGCACTGCTAATTGCTCGCCTGATCGCTCACGCCGAGCGCGTTTCCCCCTGGGGATACGAGATCTCGTGGTTCGAAGCGCACCCGAGAGCACTGCCCGTGGCGTGAAACCTCGCTGATGCTGGCACTGCTTTGCCGCTGCGTCGCGCCCACGCTGAGACTTGCACACGCGATCAGTCAGTGGCACGCCCTGCGCTACCGGCTTGCCGAGCCTCCGCGCAAACGCGTCCTGCAGCGCCGACGAGCACGTGAACTTCTAAGTTAGCGCTTATGGG
>NZ_RKMB01000081.1 GCF_003797765.1 Ramlibacter sp. WS9
GCTGGACATCGAAACTGCAATTACCGAGCTGGCTACCGGCGAAGCATTGCTGAGCCTGCTCGACGCCAAAGGGCGGCCCAGCGTGACCGAGCGGGTGTTCGTGCTGCCACCCGGCAGCCAGCTGGGGCCGATCACGCCGGAGCAACGCAAAGCCTTGATCGCCGGATCGCTGGTCGCGGGTGCCTATGAGAAGACGGTCGATCGCGAGTCGGCCTACGAAAAATTGAAGGGTCGCGCCGAATCCGCGCAAGCCCCTGGCGGCAGTGCGCCCGGTGCGCCTGCGGGAGCGCCTGCAGCGGAAGGCGGCATGTTCGACACGCTGCGCGATGCGGTGTTCGGCTCCACCGGTCCGCGCGGCGGCAAGCGCGAAGGGCTGGCCGAAAGCATGGCCAAGTCGGCGGTGCGGACCATGGGCAGCGCCGTCGGCCGCGAGATCATTCGTGGGGTGCTGGGCAGCATCATGGGGAGCAAGCGACGCTAATCGGCTGGGCGGGATTCAATCCGTCAACGAATTTGGGATTGGGTTCGACCGTTTGCTGCAGCCTCGGCTCGATCTGCCCCCACATCTTCTGCAACGTGGAAGGCTCGGGCAGGCCGTGGGCTTGCAGGTCAATGATGTATCTTTCGCTGTGCGTCCGGGCCGATGTCCCCACGGGTGCGATCACATCACCTTCAGCGGAGTCACGTGTTCGCGCAGGTAGTTAGCAAGCTGATTTATCTCCGCCTTGCGACTTTCGGCCAAGTCATCGGTCCTGTCCCCGAAAACTCGGATGCACGCTTTGACCACATCATCGAATCCGGGATCATTCGTAAGACGCGTGCAAACCAAAGCGACGTGACCATTGGCCCCCTTCTTTCGCACACTACTTCCGGGCAACCTGGATATTTCCTTGTTCAAGACGCGGTCAATGGATTCGACATCCTTCATCTGATCGAGCTGCGACACCAGGGCCTGAGCGACCGCGCCAAGGAGCCTGTCCACGTGATGGAATCGGAACCCGTCGTCATCTTCGAGACGAAATTCCGCCAGCGCAGAAAGCGGCGACGTGTAAAATTTGCGTGTCCAGGCCAGT
>NZ_RKMB01000082.1 GCF_003797765.1 Ramlibacter sp. WS9
TTGTGCCCTGGGCGCAGAAGGTGGAACAGGATTCGGGCGGGCGCATCAAAGTCCAGCTGTTCAATGCGATGCAGCTTGGCGGCACGCCGCCGCAGCTGTTCGACCAGGCCCGGGACGGTGTGGTCGACCTGACCTGGACGGTGCTGGGCTACACCCCCGGGCGGTTCAACAAGGCCGAGGTGTTCGAGCTGCCGTTCATGAGCGGATCGGCGGAGCAGTCCTCTCGTGCCTTCCAGGAATACGTGGAGAAGTTCGCCGCCGACGAGTTCAAGGACGTGAAGCTGGTAGCCGTCCACACGCACGGCCCCGGGCTGTTCCACACCAAGACCCCGGTGACCAGCCTGGACAGCTTGCGCGGCATGAAGATTCGCGGCGGCTCGCGCATCATCAGCAACATGCTGGGCAAGCTGGGAGCCATTCCCGTGGGCATGCCGGTCCCGGCCGTGACCGACGGATTGTCCAAGGGCGTGATCGATGGCACAACCATCCCCTGGGAGGTGACGCCGGCGCTGAAGGTCAGTGAGCTGGTCAAGAACCACACCACCTTCGCCGGCAAGACCGGCCTGTACACCCAGACCTTCGCGTTCTCGATGAACAAGGCCGCCTACGAGAAACTGCCCGCCGACCTGAAGAAGGTGATCGACAGCAATTCGGGCATCGAGACGGCCGCGATGTTCGGCCGCGCAATGGACGAGGGCGACAAGGTCGGCCGCGAGATTGCCGTCAAGGCCGGTAACCGCATCATCGAGCTGGACGTGCACGAGACCGAGCGCTGGCGGCGCACCGCCTCCACGGTGGAGTCTGACTGGGCCAACGAAATGAAGGGCAAGGGGATCGACGGCGCAAAGCTGGCGTCGGAAGCTCGGGCGCTGATCGGGAAGTACCAACGATGAGCCCGCTGGGCGCGGATGGCCGTGTCCGACAAGACGAGAATCGCCGGGTGACCGGGCCCCAGACGGGCCGTGCAAACCCGGCTCATTCCTGAGGGTGTCCCATTGAAGTTCCTTTCCATTCTGGCCAGGGCCT
>NZ_RKMB01000083.1 GCF_003797765.1 Ramlibacter sp. WS9
AGCAACTCGACGGCCAAGACCTTTGCCAGCCGCAGCGTCGAGTCCATCGTCCAGGTTGTTGCGCCTTCCCTCAAGGCCGATCCGAAGAGCCTGAAGATCGCCATCGTTTACGAAGACGGCCCTTACGGCACACTGGTCGGTGGCTTCCAGAAGGAAGAAGCGAAGCGCCTGGGCCTCAACGTGGTCGAGAGCCTGGCCTATTCGGCCAAGAGCGTCGATCTGTCATCGCTGGTGCTTCGCCTCAAGAGCGCCGGGGCCGATGTGGTGCTGCAAACCTCCTACCAGAACGACACGCTGCTGTTCTTCCGCCAGTCCGCCACGGCAGGCTACAAGCCCCGCGCCGTGATCGGTGCGGGTGGTGGTTATTCCTTGAGCGACACGGCCCAGGCACTGGGTGCGGCCATGGATGGCGCGTTCAATGTGGACTTTCCGCAAGTGACCATGGCTGAGGCTGGAGCCCCCGGGCTGAAGTCCTTCGTCGCCGAATACCAGAAGCGCTACGGATCGGCCCCTCGCTCGGGCCACAGCCTGGTGAACTACGTCGGTGCAAAGGGCTTCCTCGATGCGCTGGCCAACGCCAAGTCCACCGACAAGGACAAGATCCGCGAAGCGGTCCTGGCCTACAAAAAGCCGCTGGGCAGCACCGCCGCGGGCTGGGGCTTTCATTTCACGGACAACGGCCAGAACCAGCTTGCCACCAGCAACCTGATGCAGTGGCAGGGCGGCAAGCTCGTGACGGTGTACCCCGAGAACGTCGCGACCGCCAAGCCGCTCGCCGTCAAGTAGTCGTGGCCCGGGCGCCAACGCGCCCCTTCCGCCTTTTTGCACCTCAACGCCGCGCCCTCTCGGCGCGCGTCTGGAATCCTCATGTCCACCTTTCTCCAGTTGCTGGTCAATGGCGCCTTGCTGGGTGGCGCCTATGCGATCTTCAGCATCGGCCTGACCTTGATCTTCGGCGTGGTGCGCGTGGTGAACTTCGCCCACGGCGAGTTCCTCATGATCGGCATGTACGCGGTCTGGCTTATGGCGCTGCACTTCGGCCTGCATCCCTATGCAGCCGCGCTGCCCGCGGTTCTGCTGTTGTGCGCCGTCGGCGCGCTCACGCAGCGCTTCGTGATCCAGCCACTGCTGTCGGCCGACGCGCACATCCAGATCTTCGCGACCGTGGGCGTTTCGACAGCCCTGCTGAA
>NZ_RKMB01000084.1 GCF_003797765.1 Ramlibacter sp. WS9
CGCGGAGGTGTCTTGCCCGGCTCTCAGTTTCAGTGTGACTGATCATCCTCGCACACCAGTTACGACTCGTCTCCTTGGTCGGCCATTACATCACCAACTAGCTAATCCGACCTAGGCTCATCTGATAGCGTGAGGTCCGAAGATCCCCCACTTTCTCCCTCAGGACGTATGCGGTATTAGCGCCCGTTTCCGGACGTTATCCCCCACTACCAGGCAGATTCCTAGGCATTACTCACCCGTCCGCCGCTGAATCCAGGAGCAAGCTCCCTTCATCCGCTCGACTTGCATGTGTTAGGCCTGCCGCCAGCGTTCAATCTGAGCCATGATCAAACTCTTCAGTTCAATACTGCTTGGGTTTTGAGAAAACCCTAAACTTGGCTCAGCAATCGCATTCTCTTAAAAAGAGATAAAACTCTCGAATTCACGAGTGTTACTTGCGTTGCTGATAATCTTGCGATCACCAGTCTTACATCACAAGCACCCACACGAATTGCTTGATTCGACTTGTTAAAGAGCAGTTGGTCAAGGCTTTCGTCTCAACCGAGGCCGCGCATTCTACAGCAACCTCTCGTTCCGTCAAGCGTTATTTTCGAAAATTTTCTTTTCTACTCAACCGCTTGCGCCGACCTTCAAACCATCTTCCGATCAGCGGGAGGCGCATTCTACAGCGTTCAAATTCGCTGTCAAGCACCTCGATGAAGCTTCGTTTCGAATCCCTTTCGGGACCGAACCGCTGCGGCGAACAACCTGCCGGAGCGCTTCACCACTTCCGGGAGAGAATCCGTAAACCCTTGATTTTCAAGCATTTACTCTTCGTCGTCGCCGGGAGTGGTGCGCATTATAGGGAGATAGAAACTGGCGTCAACGATTATTTCAAAAATAATTCAAATAACCGCCGGAAGCGCTTTCAGCCCACCGAAACCGCCTCGCCAGCCGGCTTTTTCTGCGCCAGCAGGTAGAGCCCGACGAGGAAGCCGACCAGGCACAGAGTCACCACGTAGTAAGCCGGCCCCATCGGGCTCTGCTTGAGCAGCAGGGCCACCGCCATCAGCAACACGGTCATCCACGGCACGCCGTGCCGCGACACCCGCGAGAAGCCGACCGGCGCCTGGCCCTGGCGGGCCATGCCGTAGAGCATGCGACCGGCGCCGAAGATGTCGCTGTTGATCGCCGAGATCGCCGCGGTG
>NZ_RKMB01000085.1 GCF_003797765.1 Ramlibacter sp. WS9
CGGGCAGTTCCGGATTGGTCATGAAGCGTGCCTTGGGGTTGCCCGGTGGGTTGAGGATGCTCTGGATGTGGCCGCTGTTGGAGAGGATGAACTCGCACTTGCCGCCCAGCAGCCTGGCCGACTTGTAGCACGACTCCCAGGGGGTGATGTGGTCGTTCAGACCGGCGACACAGTAGAAGTCGCAAGTCACCTGCTTCAGGTCGATGGGCGTGCCGGAGACCTCCAGGGCGCCGGGGCGGTTCAGCGGGTTGCTCTTGAACAGTTCGACGAACTCGCCGTGCAGCGCGGCGGGCAGGCGCGTGGTGTCGTTGTTCCAGTAGAGGATGTCGAACGCCGGCGGCTGGTTGCCGAGCAGGTAGTTGTTGACCCAGTAGTTCCAGATCAGGTCGTTGGGGCGCATCCAGGCGAACACCTTGGCCATGTCCTTGCCCTCCAGCACGCCGGACTGGTAGGAGCGACGCTTGGCGGCCTCCAGGGTCTTCTCGTCGGCGAACAGCGCGACCTGGGTATTCAGTTCGAAGTCGAGCACGCTGACCAGTTGGGTGAAGGCGTTGACCTTCTTCTCGCCGCTGGCGACGTAGTGGCCGACCAGGGTCGCGGTGGTGATCCCGCCGGAGCAGGCGCCGAGGAGGTTGAGGTCCTTGCTGCCGGTGATCGACAGGACTACCTCGATGGCCTCCTTGAGCGCCTCGATATAGGTGGTCAGGCCCCATTCGCGCTGCGACTTGGTCGGGTTGCGCCAGCTGACGATGAAGGCCTGCACGCCGTTGCGCAGGCAGAAGCGCGCCAGGCTCTTGTCCGGCGACAGGTCGAAGACGTAGAACTTGTTGATCTGCGGCGGCACCACCAGCAGCGGGCGTTCGTGCACCGACTCGGTGATCGGCCGGTACTGGATCAGTTCCAGCACGTCGTTGCGGAACACCACGGCGCCCTCGGTGGTGGCCAGGTTCTTGCCCACCTCGAAGGCGTCCATGTCCACCTGGCTCGGCATCCCGCCGTTGTTCACCAGGTCCTTGGCCAGGTGGCCGAGGCCGTCCAGCAGGCTCTTGCCGCCGGTCTCGAAGAAGCGCTTGACCGCCGCCGGGTTGCTCAGGCTGTTGG
>NZ_RKMB01000086.1 GCF_003797765.1 Ramlibacter sp. WS9
TTACTGACCTGTGCACCAAATAGTGCGGTACAGCGTTAAGGATTGATGAAGATCGACGGACGCAAACTTGACCGGGCGACGCAGGCGCACCTGCGCAGACAAGTGGTGCTGGCGGTGCGGGGCGGCATGACGCAGGCCGAGGCCGCGCGCGTGCATGGCCTGAGCCTGCGAGCAGTGCAAAAGGCCTGTGCGCGGGCGCGCGAGGGTTCGCTGCGAGCGCTCAAGGACGACGCGCGAGGCCGACCGGCGGGCCACACGCTTCTGAGCCAGGCGCAGCAAGCCAAGGTGCGCAGCATCATCGTGGGCAAACTGCCCGACCAGCTCAAGTTGCCCTTCTATCTGTGGACTCGCCAAGCCGTGGCGCAGTTGGCCAAGCGCGAGTGCGGCGTTGATCTCTCGCCCACGACCGTTGGTCGCTATCTCAAAGCCTGGGGCATGACGCCGCAAAAGCCGGTACGCCGCGCCTATGAGCGCAACGACGCGGCCATTGCCGCGTGGCTCGCTGAGCAGTACCCGCTGATCGCCAAGCAGGCCAAGCGCGAATGTGCCCAGATTTACTGGGGCGACGAGATGGGACTGCGCAGCGATCACGTCAGCGGCAAGAGCTACGCCCCGGCGGGACAGACGCCTTTGATTCGGGCCACCGGACAGCGCTTTGGCTGCAACATGATCTCGGCCATCACCAACAAGGGTGCTTTGGCCTTCATGGTCTTCGAGGGGAAGTTCAGGGCGCCGCTGTTCGTCGAGTTTCTTCGCCGGCTGCTCAGGCAAGTCGAAGGCAAGATCTGTCTGATCGTAGACGGCCATCCGGTTCACAAGTCCGGTGTCGTAAAGAGGTTTGTACAAGCCAACGCCCAGCGGCTGCGCCTGATCTTGCTGCCGGGCTACTGCCCCGAGCTCAACCCGGACGAGTTGCTCAATCAGGATGTCAAGACCAATGCGCTGGGCAAGAGTCGGCCGGCCAACAAGGGCGAAATGATCAAGGCCGTGCGCAGTCATCTGCACAGTCGCCAGAAGCAGCCCGCGATCATTCGCAATCTGTTCAAGGAAAAGCATGTCCGGTACGCCGCGTGATCCGTTACGCACTATTTATGGGCCGGCTCAGTAA
>NZ_RKMB01000087.1 GCF_003797765.1 Ramlibacter sp. WS9
ATATAGCGAGCGGCGTGCCAGGTTTTTATGGATGAGACTGTTTCTTGCTTAACTGTTTGATTTTAAAGGTGAATAAATTTTTTATTGCGCTTCGTCGGCGAATTCGATGGAGAGATGCCTGGCTATTTCTATATATTTTCATATCGATCTTTATCTTGAAGGATAAGCAGTGATGAAACGCACGGTCGCCATCGGCTTCATCGGCGCCACCCTCGACCGTCTCGGCAAGGGCGCGGCGCGCTGGCAAAAGTGGCGGCCGAGCATCGGCCTGTGCCAGCAGCCGGACCTGCTGATCGACCGCCTCGAACTGATCCACGGCAACGACGCCCGCGACCTCGGCCTGGCCGAGCGGATTCGCGCCGACATCGCCGCGGTGTCGCCGCATACCGAGGTCCGCCTGCAGCAGATGGAACTGCGCAACCCCTGGGACTTCGAGGAGGTCTATGGCGCCCTGCACGATTTCGTCAGCGCCTACCCCTTCGACACCGAGCGCGAGGACTACCTGGTGCATATCACCACCGGGACCCATGTCGCGCAGATCTGCTGGTTCCTCCTTACCGAGGCGCGCTACCTGCCGGCCCGGCTGGTGCAGACCTCGCCGTCGCGGCGCAAGGACGAGGCGCGCCATCCCGAGGGCTCGGCGACGCTGATCGACCTCGACCTGTCCCGCTACGACCGCATCGCCTCGCGGTTCCGCCGCGAACAGGAGGAAAGCCTGGCTTTTCTCAAGTCGGGAATCGCCACGCGCAATGCCGCTTTCAACCGCTCCATCGAGCAGATCGAGCGGGTCGCCGTGCGTTCGCGGGCACCCATGCTGCTGGTGGGGCCGACCGGTGCCGGCAAATCGTTCCTCGCCCGGCGCATCTATGAACTCAAGCGCAGCCGGCACCAGCTCGACGGGCGTTTCGTCGAGGTCAACTGCGCCACCTTGCGCGGCGACGGCGCGATGTCGGCACTGTTCGGTCACGTCAAGGGCGCCTTCACCGGCGCGCAGAATGCGCGCGAAGGCCTGCTGCGCGCAGCCGACGGTGGCATGCTGTTCCTCGACGAGATCGGCGAGCTGGGCGCCGACGAACAGGCG
>NZ_RKMB01000088.1 GCF_003797765.1 Ramlibacter sp. WS9
GGCAAATCACGCGTTCGTTACGGGCAAACAGATTCGGCACGTTCTGAGCCGTGAGATGGTTAACGGAGAAGAGATCGCCCGGCACGTAGATCATCTCACGCAGAATACCGTTGCACGGCATGTGTACGCGGTGGTAGTCACGCGGGGAGAGGTAAGTGGTCACAAACGTACCGTTGCGGAACAGGTCCGCCATCAGATAGTTGCCTGCCAGCAGGGCTTCGAGGCTGTAGTTGTGGCCTTTGGCTTGCAGGATTTTATCTTCTTCGATTTTACCCAACTGGCTGATAACGCCATCGGCAGGCATGACCAGTACATTCGGATCGGTATCGATTGGGCGTACTTCGTCACGCAGCGGACGGACAAAGAATTCGTTAAAGGTGCGGTAGCTGGCGGTGTCCGGCTTTTGCGCCTCTTTCATGTCGACCTTGTAGTATTTAACGAACAGATCGATAACCAGTTTTGTCAGCCATCCTGCCCGCTTGCTTGCGCCCCAACCCGCCAGGCGAGTAAGCCATAGTTTCGGCAGAATGTACTGTAGCGAAAGTTTAAATGAATTTAACAAGGTAGCCTCCAGGCCATTGTTTTGTCGTTCCTGATCCGGCCTACATGCCGGATCCTGAAAAAAAGGGGACGATTCTAACGACGGTTAGCTTAATTGTCAGTCATCCGTATCAGAAAAGTTTTTACGCGTTTTTACCTGCGCCATGCTTTCCAGAATACGGTGATAGTTTTCGAAACGGGTTTCCGCGATTTTCCCTTCCTCAACCGCTTCCCGGATAGCGCAGCCCGGATCGGTATCGTGTTTGCAATCGCGATATTTACACAGACCTAAATAGTCATGGAATTCGACAAAGCCCTGAGTGATTTGTTCCGGCTCCAGGTGCCAGAGGCCGAACTCACGCACTCCTGGGGAGTCAATCACATCACCGCCGTGCGGGAAGTGATACAGCCGAGCGGCGGTCGTGGTGTGCTGA
>NZ_RKMB01000089.1 GCF_003797765.1 Ramlibacter sp. WS9
GCGCCAGCGGCAGGGCGACCAGGCTGGAGTCGGCCGGTGCGCCGTAGCGGATCGCCACGTCCACCGGTTGCCGGTAGAGATCGGTCACCCGGTCGCCGAGCAGCAGGCGCAGGCTCAGTTGCGGATAGCGCGCCTGGAACTCGTCGAGCCAGGGCAGCAGCAGGTTGCGGCCGAAGTCGGAGGGCGCGGAAAGCTGCAGTACCCCGGCGATCTGGTCCTTGCCGCCCTGCAGCAACCGGCGCCCCTCCTCCAGGCTGCGCAACGAGGCGCGGGCATGCAGGAGGAACGCGTCGCCCTCGGGAGTCAGGCGCAGGCTGCGGGTGGAGCGGGCGAACAGGCGTACCTCCAGCTCGCTTTCCAGGCGCTTCAGCGCCGCGCTGGCCACCGCCGGGGAAATCTCCAACTGGCGCGCGGCGGCGGACAACGAGCCGCTGTCGCTGGTGTGGACGAACACCTGGAGGTCGTCGTAACGCAGCATTTTCAAGATTCCTTTGAAAGAGTCTTCCCTGATAGCCTGTTTTTCAGCGATTTGAAATAGCCCATCCTGACTCCGCCCCATCGAAGGAACCCACCATGAGCACACCCCTCACCCTGATCGCCACCATCACCGCCGCCCCCGGCCACGCCGAGGCCCTGGAACGCGAATTGCGCGCCCTGGTCGCCCCGTCGCGCGCCGAGGCTGGTTGCCTGCAGTACGACCTGCACCAGGACCGCCACGACTCCCACCTGTTCTACATGATCGAGCAGTGGCGCGACGACGCCGCCCTGGAGCGGCACCAGAACACCGAACACTTCCTGCGCTTCAGCCGCGGCAACGAAGCCCTGCTGCAGAACGTGAAGATCGACCAACTTTATCGCCTCGCCTGAGGCCCGTTTCCCGGAGCCCCCATGAAAGCTGTCGGTTACTACCAATCCCTGCCCATCGACCATCCCGACGCCCTGCTCGACCTCGAACTGC
>NZ_RKMB01000008.1 GCF_003797765.1 Ramlibacter sp. WS9
ATCTTCCCCACGCCCCCATCCGCCTTCGCTACAAGGCGGACCTGCGCTATGACGTGCGCTCCGCCGCCTGCGACTTCGTCTTCAACGTCCAGGCGACCCGCACGCCGCACCAGCGCATCGTGTCGGAGCGGCTGGAGATCAGCCCGCCAGTTCAGACCCACACCTACGTCGACCCGGTGAGCCAGGCGCAGTACCTGCGCTTGCGTGCCAACGAAGGCCCTCTGCGGGTTGTCTGCGAAACCGTGGTCGACTTGGCGCATCACCGCGCGGCGCCCGCGTCGCTCGGCGAGGTCTGGATCAGCGAACTGCCCGCCCCGGTGTTGCCTTATCTCTACCCGAGCCGCTATTGCGAATCGGACCGGTTGCAGCGCGTCGCGTTCGCGGAGTTCGGGCACCTGAGCCAGGGCTACCAGCGCGTACAGGCCATCCATGACTGGGTACTGGCGCATGTCGCCTTTCTGTCGAACACCTCCGACGGCAACACATCCGCGTGCGACACGCTCGTCACCAAACAGGGGGTGTGCCGCGACTTCGCGCACCTGATGATTGCGCTGTGCCGCGCGGTGAACATTCCGGCGCGGTTCGCGACCGGCATCGACTACGGCGCCGACCCGAACCTGGGGCCACCGGACTTCCATGCGTATGTGGAGGCGTATGTCGGGCACCGCTGGTACCTGTTCGATCCTTCCGGCACGGCCATCCCCATGGGCTTCATCCGGCTGGCCACCGGCCGCGACGCGGCCGATGCCGCGTTCGCATCGATCTTCGGCGGCGTGGAATGGCAAAGGCCGCTGATCGAGATCGAGGCTATTGCGGGGGAAGACGGGGTGCGGCGAGTGCCTGTGCGGTGTGACGATGCGTTGTCTACGGATGCCGGGCCGGCGGAGCAGCTCACTCAGCCTTGAACTCGACTCGCAAGGCAGACTGCGGCACCAGCACGAGATGGCCAGGATAGACAAACAGATGAATTGCGCAGCACTCTTCCTCTGGATACTCCCCCAAGCGGCTGCAATCGCGCGGGAAACTGAAATATACGAACGTGCTGACCAGTAGTCGACCTTACAGGCGCGTTGAGCACATTCACTCCGTCCACCCGGTGACCTTGGCAACGTACCAAATCAAAAGCGTTACCGCGGGCAGGCCGACGAAGCAAAACAACAATACATAAATCGCGGGGTGACGGCTCGACTTTGCAGCATGGTACGCACGTTGATAGGCCTGCTGGACTTCTGCGGCGAGGCTCTCGCTACCCGGCTGAAGTGGAAGGCGCAATACCATGTGCAGCGGCGGACCATCGGCCTTGGGGATGATCTGATAAAACTCGATCCAATCGGCGCGGACGGTGATCCCGACATCCTTCTCCAATGGCCGGAAGTCCTCGCCGATCAGGATGCCGTCTCGGGTGACGACGACTTCGATACCGGCCTGGCCAGGAGGTTGTGCGAGGTCGGCATCGTTGGGGCGCACGTTTTCCAGCTTGTCCCACTCGTTGCTGTGATGACGAAACCACGCCCATCGCGCCGGATCGATCATCCATCGCGCGAGCACGCCCTCGCCGGAGCGAAGGCGCATCAGCCGCCTCGCTTCGTCCCACCGAACGATCAGCCACACCCCACTGATCAACATGGCGCCGAGACTCAGGAACAGGATCATCTTCCTGACCACGAGATCCTCACCCGACCGCGGCATGACAAGCGCCGGCACAAACACGGCCAGCGAAATCATGAAGACCACTGCTGCCCGGTTGCGAGAACGGATGTAGTCAAACATGAAATGGATCTGCCTTTGACGAGTCGGGATGACAAGAAAAAGCCCCCACCTGTTGCCAGAGCGGGGGCCTTGTGCGTGTCACCCCGGCGAACCGGGGAGCCGTCTTGCCTTTACAGGAAGAAGGTGTCGTCGGTGAAGTCCTTCTCGTAGCCGAAGTCGGCCACACCGATCAGCTGGACCGTGTCGTCAGCAGCGCCGGCCACCGTCGACGTCACCAGGCTGATGGTGTACACGCCGTCGTTCGTTGTGCTTTCGGTCATGGTGATCCAGCGGGTTGCCACGCCGTTCGCCGTGCCGACGATGCCATTGGCTTCGCTGCCGCGGATGTCGTTGACCTGGTTGCTGTCGTTGATCACAACGCCCGTGACATCGTACGACGTGAAGTCGATATAGTCGAAGTTGGGTGCCTCGCCAGGCGGAATCACCACCAGCTCACCAGGCGTGGCGTCCACACCAACCGTGCCTGCCACAGTGCCAACGATGTTGTTGGTACCCAGGTCAAAGTCAGCGGCGGTGCCGATCGGCTCGTCGCCAACCACGGTCGACTGGAACGCAACAGCCGTGCCGTCACCCGACAGAGAAACCGACCAGCCAGCAACCGCAAAGGCCGCTGCGTTTGCTACCAGCGTCGCAGCCAGGGTCACCGAGCCGTCGCCAGCCAGATACGGGGTGTTCACACCGTCGAAGACGAAAGCACCAGCAGCAGCAGCAGCCGTACCAGCCGTGTCGAAGTCGACGATGAAGTTGGAGAACGTGCCCGGCACCACGGGGTCAACACCCTCCGAGATTGTGCCGACCAGCACCGTACCGTTGCCGTTCGCGGCGCCGAAGTAGGTACCCGTGAAGTCCGCGGGTGCCATATTGGGCGTGACGTCCCCGTACAGCTTGGCCACGAGGCTGACCGAGGTGCTGACACCCGGCGTGAACGGACCATCAAATTCCCAGTTGGCCGAGCCGTTGCTCGCCGTCCACTGCTGGTAGAACTGGAACGCGACGTCTTCGGCGGGGATGACACCCATGACCGCCGGGGCAGCCAAGGTGACGGTCTTGCCGTCGAAGATGATCGTCTGAGCAGCCGGGCTGCCATCCGAGTCGCTGAAGGTGACCGTGATTGCCTCACGGACACCGCCCGAGCCGGTCTGGTATTGGCCGCCCGGAAAGTAGTTGTCCTGGAAGTTGACGATGCTGTCGGTGCCGTTGGCAAAGCCGTTGTACACCAGCGTGTCGTTGCTCCAGATGCCGGTGGCCAGCACGATGACGTCGTTGCCCGTGCCGCCTTCGACCTCGTTGTCGGCCACGTTGTCGCTGTCGGCGCCGTCAAGGATGATGCTTTCGTCCGAACCGTACGTCGCGTCCGTCGTCGGGTTGTAGCCGTCCAGCAGCGCGCCGGTCGGGAGAGCAGCAGCCGAGAACAGCACCAGGGCCGGGTTCGTCTGAGCAGCCGTCAGGGAAGCGGTGGAGAAGCGGACCGTCAGCTGGTCGACCGCGTTGGTGGTCAGCGAATCGATGCCGTAGTCAGCCCAGCCGTCGTTCATCTGGCCGTCGATCAGCGAACGCACGATCAGGGTGTGGGCCGGGCCGTCTTCCGCCACCAGCAGCTTGCTCAGCACCGGGTCGGAATTGATGGCCAGCTTGATCGCCTGGTTGATGTGCAGGTCGGTGATCGCGACGTTGGCGAGCTTGCCCACGCTGTCGGCGATCGCAACCTTCTTGCTGTAACCCATGAAGTTCACGGTCAGTTCGGCATTGACGGCCGAGACGCTGGCGCCGTTTTCCGACAGCAGGTCATTGACCTCGGTGTTGACCGAGTTGAACACCCAGGTCGCCTTGCCGTCGTTGAACACGTCGCTGGTGGCCAGCACGCTCACCGAGTCATCGCCGAAGGGGGGCGGGAAGATAGAGAAAACGTCCTCGCCACCGGTGTTGTCGAGGTAGATGGCGTCGTTGCCGGAGCCGCCGTCGATCACCCAGTTGCCGCTGGCCAGCGTGCGGATCGTGTCGTCGCCTGCATCGCCGTTGATGTTCAGGTTGGCGTTGATCGCGCTGTTCAGGTACCAATTCTCGAAGGTGGGGCCAATGACAATCGCGGCCTGTTGTTCGATCTGGAAGGTTGCGGCGCCGTCGCCGATTCGTGTCACGATTTCGTCGTTGCCGGCGCCGCCGTTGATGGTCAGTTCGAAGTCTTCGCGGGTCGTGGAACCGGCCTTGGCCAGGTTGTAGTCGCTCAGCCACAGGTTGATGTAGTCGTTGCCCGTACCGCCGGTGTACACGAACTCGACGTTGTCCAGTTCAGGCGCGTCATTGGCTTCGTCCACCAGCGTCATGTACTTTTCGGTCACGTCGTTCGTCAGGCCCGCGTACAGCGTCAGGTCACCCTTCAGGCCGCTTGCGTCGAAAATACGCACGTCCTTCAGAGCACCCTGGTTGCGCCAGCTCGGATCCACCACGTCGCCCAGTTCCATCGAGTCAGGCAGGCTCAGGAAGGGGGAGTTCTGGTTGCCGATGGTCAGGTCGGCGTAGCTGCCGGTCTGGGCTGCATTGGTGTCGACATAGACTTCGCGCAGGTTGTTGCCCGTGGAGTGCATGTAAGACAGCGAGCTCGGCTTGTCGGCTGCGCCGGAAACCGTGACGTCGAAAATGTCGATGCCCTTGCCGGCGTACTGGTCGGTCCACTGGTTCTGGCCGTCCTTGTACATGCTGCCGATGAGCAGACCGCCGCCGTCACCTGCCAGGCCGACCTTCTCGAGTTCGACGTTGATGCGCAGCTCTTGGCTTTGATCGGACGGGGTGGCATCAGCGCGCTCGTAGCGGTTGGAGTTACCGATCGGCAGGCCGGTGTCGGGGTTGATCGGCGAGTTGTTCGCCTTGAGCAGCTGCAGGTCGTCTTCACCGACGATCAGCGTGTTGGCGACGCCGCCCGTGGTGCCTTCAACGCTCAGCGTGACGCTTTGGCCAACGCGTTGCATGCCGGTGGAGGGGCTGATGTCCGACAGGAAGTCGGCGCCGAATTCGGCCGTGACGGATTGCAGGGCCAGGTCGCCCGGGTTGGCGGCCTTCAGGACCACGAGGGCGTCCTGGATTGCGGCCAGCAGCTCGTCGTACGTCTCGATGTCGGTGCCACCGTTGTTGAAGTCTTCGTCGATGATTTCGTCGAGGTCGTAGCTCACGCCGTTGAGCGTGAAGTTCAACTCAGCGACGTAAACACCGGTCAGCGGACGGAAGTCGGCGGTGTTGACGGTTTCGTCGTACGCGTCTTCGTTCATCAGACGGATGTCGATGCTGGGACGGGTGCGCACGATCGACGGGTTCAGGTAGTCCTGGTCGAAGTAGACGGACAGGTCGGACTCGGCCCAATGCGAGTCACGGTTGCCGGTGTAGCCCATCACGACCGTGAGGTCGGACAACTCACGGGCGGTGCCGGTGTTGTCTTGGGTCGTCATGTTCTGGATGACCAGGTTGGCATCGGAGTGCCAGGAACCGATCATGTCCACGCCCAGCATGTCCTTGGCGTTGATGTAGACGTTGGTCTCACCCAGGCCGAGGTTGCCGAGTTCGCCCAGGCCGGGGATGTTCAGGCCCATGATGCCGATGCCGGAGTTGACGGCTTCGATCTTCACGTTCTCGATGCCGGTGGTCATCGGCTGGATGGGCATGGTCTGCGAGCCCAGGAGGCCGCCTGCGCTGCCGGCGAAGACGCCTGCAGTGACCTTGGCATTCAGCGCGTCGGTGCCGGCGCCGCCGGCCAGGACGTCGCCAGAGCCCAGCGTGTTGACCTGGTGGCCCAGGGAGTTCTGCACCACGAAGGAGGTGAAGGTGTCGTTGGCGTCGCCGCCGGCCTTCACGTCTTGGCCCACTTCCAGGAAGATGGACTGGGGCGTGTCGGGCGATTCACCCACGGTGCCTGCATCGATGTCGGCGATGGCTGCGTCGACGGTGGCCGGGTCGGCGGTGACGTCAGCCAGGACGATGGTGGCGTTGCCGGCGGTGCCGCCGTCTTCAGCGTAGTACTGGGCGACTTCGACCTTGTTGTTGAACAGGGCCGCGCTTGCCAGGCCGTCCGGATCGGTGCCGTTGTAGTTGGCGATGGCCGTGATCATTTCGGTGATGACGGAACCGGGGGTTGCACCGGCGGCGTTGAGCTTGCCGGTCCAGAAGGCCAGGCCTTCGGCGTCAGCCGTGCGGCCCAGAACGTTCGAGTAGAACGAACCGATGATTTCCTGGTTGGTCATCCAGGTGGGGAAGTAAGCGCGGGCGGGCGCCGTCGCGAACATGGCGTCCGCGATCTGCGTCATCGACTGACCGCTGTTGCGCTGCGAGACCCAGAAACCCAGGCCCTCGCTGTCGGGTGCACGCCCAAACAGGGCGACGTACAGCTGAGAGACTTCTGTACGCATTGCTACGGTGATTGCCATTCAAAACTCCTGAAGAAAAGGGATGTGTCTGGGATATCAGAGCAAATGCACCCAGCTCTGCCATTGCGGAGTATAGGTCTTACGGATGCACTTCTTGTGATGCGCATCACACTCATCAAAAAGACTTGCTTCGGCCCGGATTGCGGGATCGAGCCCGCAACGACGATTTCAAACCTCAACTGACCGCTGAAAAAGTCGGAATTCGGGCGTTGGGCAACGGCCGGTAGCCTGTGTGCTCAGCAAACAAACCGAGCCCGGCGGAGGCGACGAGTGTTCGCAGCGCAGCCGCGGCAATCTCGACGGCGATCGACTCCCCGGGGCAAGCATGCGCACCGGCACCAAAGCCCAGTCCGCGGCGAACGGCGCGGTGGGCATCGAAGGCATCGGGATCGTTGTTCAGTCCCGGGTCGCGGTTGGCGCTGGCCAGCAGCACCAAGACGCCCTGCCCTTGCGTGATGGTCTCGCCAGCCAGCACCAGGTCGGTTGCCGCAAAACGCCGTGTGTTCTGCACAGGCGGGTCCCAGCGCGCGACTTCGGAGACGACGGCCCGCCACTCTTCGGGTCGCGCACCGGGCGCCAGCACTTCCGGCCGGCGCCGCAGGGACAGCACCGTGTTGCCGATCAAGCCGGCTGTCGCGTCGAGCGATTGCTGCATCAGCGCGATCCGGTTGGCCGAACGCACCGGGTCCAGGCCCTGCGCTTCGCCTTGCGCCACCAGTTCCGCCACGGCGTCGTTCGCGAGTGCAATCATCTGCCCGCTTGCATTTGCACCGATGCCTTGCACAAACGCCTCGACGCAGGCGACGGTGCGATCCAGCGATGCCGGCGGCACGCCGAGCAGCCGTGCGATGCTCTGCACCGGTACCGCGCTGAGGAAGGCATTGGCATTGACACGTGGCGCCAGGTCACGCACCGCCTCCTCCGCCGCCCCGGCCACGTCTGCCAACGTGAACCGCGCTGCAGCCCGCTGCACATCCGGCCTGTGCCGTGCGTGAAACTCACCGTCATTCATCCGAACCAGCCGGGCAAACACTTCGCCCACCGGCGTGCCCACCAGCGCCTTCGGCACCGGCTCAGCCGCCGGGCGCACGCGCAGCGCCGGATGCGCCAATGCGGCTTGCACCGCATCGGCGGTGGCTGCGACCCACAAGCCCAAGCCGGAGTCGTAGCCCACCGGGCTTTCCCGCCGCAGGCGCGCGTAATACGGGTACGGATCGGCATGTGTGGCCGCGGCGACGGGATCTCTTGGAATCATGAAGTGGGTATCGAAGTTGTCTGGACCCAAGTGTCGGCAGCAACGCCCCACTTGTCGAGCATCTGAAGCGCTTGCTCGAAGACGGCCTGCTGGAGTCCGCATCGCAAGGCCGCCACAAGTACTTCCGCTTCGCGTCGGAACATGTCGCGCAGCTCGTCGAATCGCTCATGCGTGTGGCACCGCCGCGCAAGACTGCGGCGGCCGCGAAGGCACCCGAGCCGATCCGCGCCGCACGTTACTGCTACGACCACCTGGCCGGAAGTTTGGGCACGGCACTGCTGGCGGCGATGCTGCGCAAGAGCTGGGTGAAGGATGCGGGCACCGACGCAAAGCAGCTGGAACTCACCGCCAAAGGCGAGAAAGCATTGGCGCTGCTCGGCCTCGACGTCGAAGCAACGCGCAACCGCCGTCGCCAGTTCGCCTGCCGCTGCCTCGACTGGTCCGAGCGTCGCGACCACCTGGGCGGTGCGCTCGGCGCGGCGTTCGCGGAACATTGCAGGGGCGCGGACTGGATCGAGCGGCAAAAACACAGCCGCGTGGTGCGCGTCACCGAACTGGGCGGCGAGGCGTTCAGCCGCCTCGGCCTGAAGCTCGGCTGACCAGGCTCAGAAGCCGAGCCGCGGATCAGGCAGCCTTGGTGCGGCCGCCCACTGTGCCCGTGCCTCTGCAAGCCGGGCATTCGTTCCCGGCGCGGCGGCCCGTTCCGCCGCATTCGGAACACGGCTTCTTCTCCGCACTCGGCGCAACGGCCACCACGTCCATGGCCGCCCCCGGGTCTTCTTCACCCGCGGCGGATTGCGACAGGTCTTCAGGCTTGGGCAAGGGCGTATTCATGATCAGCCCATGTTATGCAGCAGCAGGTGTCGCCCATGTAGGACGCCACCGGCTTCAGGATCAACGGCCGCGCCAAGCGGGGCCGCGCTTTTCGGAGAACGCTGTCACGCCTTCGCGGAAATCCTCGCTGCCGTAGGCGCGCACGATCAGGTCTTGTGCATCAGGCAAGTCCCGCAACACCAGGCGACGCAGCGCTTCCTTGGTGACTGCTTGGGTCACGGGCGCGAACGAAGCGAGCCGTCGGCACAGGTCCGCGGCCGCGCTGTCCAGCGCATCCGGCTCGACCACGTCAGCGAGGTAGCCGCAGCCTCTTGCCTCCTCGGCCGTGAGAATCTCGGCACCGACCAGCATGCGCTGCACGCGGGGCTTTCCGAATGCGGCCACCAGCCTCGCGATATTCGCCATCGACAGGCAATTGCCAAGCGTCTTGGCGATCGGCACCCCCAAACGCGCCGTGGGTGTGCCGATCCGGATGTCGCAGGCCGTAGCAATCGCCAGCCCGCCGCCCACGCACCAGCCTTCGATCACGGCCAGCGTCGGGATGGGCAGCGCTTCGAGGCGCCCGATCCCTTCGTCGATACGCTCCTCGTAGGCAACGCCGTCCTGCCCGCCTTGGAAGACCTTGAACTGCTCGATGTCGGTTCCCGCCACGAACGCTTCGCCGCCAGCGCCGCGCAAACACGCAACGCGAACAGTGGGCTCGTTGCGCAGGCGATCGCAGATTGCCGCGAGCTGCTCGTACATCGTCCACGTCATCGCGTTGCGCGCCGCGGGACGGTCGAACACGATCGACGCAATCGCGCCATCGATCGAAAGACGCACAGCTGCCTCGCTCATGCCGCGAACGCGCCTTGCGCCTCCAGCTGGGCACGCTCTTCATCGCCGATGCCGAGTTCCGCCAGCACCTCGCTGTTGTGCTCACCCAGGAGCGGCGGATGCCGGCGCACCTGCTGCGGCGTGCCCGACAGCTTGACCGCGAAGCCGATGTTGGGCACCTTGCCCTCGATCGGGTGGTCGATCTCCATCTTCATGTGGCGAGCGGTGCCGTGCTCGCCTTCGAACGCCTCCGGGTAGCTGAGGATCGGCCCGGCCGGGATGCCCGCTTCGAGCAGCGTTTCTACCCAGTAGTCCTTGGGCTTCTGGCGGAAGGACTTCTCAAGTTCCACTTCGAGCGCGTGGCGGTTGGCCAAGCGCAGTGAAATGGTCGAGAAGCGCTCATCGGCCAGCAGCTCCTTGCGGTCCATCAGCGTGCAGAGCTTGTCCCAGAGCTTCTGGTTATTGGCGCCCATCACGAAGTAGCCGTCCGACGAAGCCATCGCCTGGTACGGCGCCGTCATCTTGTTGGAGGTGCCCAGCGGCTCGGGCGGCTTGCCCGTACCCCAGTAGTCGCAGATGTCCCACACCGAAAACGCGAGCGCCGAGTCGAAGAGCGATGCGTCGACGTACTGCCCCTGCCCGCCCGCCTTCACGCCGATGTAGGCAGCCAGCGTGGCATAGACCGCGAATAGCGCGCAGCCGATGTCGGCAACGGGGACACCGGCCTTCACCGGCGGGCCACCCGGATAGCCGGTGACACTCATCACGCCCGACATCGCCTGCGCCATCAGGTCGAAGCCCGGCCGGTCGGCCCAGGGGCCCGTTTGGCCGAAGCCCGAGATGCTCGTGTACACGAGCTTCGGGTTCACCGCCTTCAGATCTTCGTACCCCAGGCCCAGCCGCTTCATCGCGCCGGGACGGTAGTTTTCGACCAGGATGTCGGCGTCCTTCGCCATGCGCAGCAACAGTTCGCGCCCGGCTTTGCTCTTGAGGTTGAGCGTGACGCTGCGCTTGTTGCGGTTCATGTTGAGGAAGCCCATGCTGTCGGGCCCCTTCATCTTGAACCCCATGGAGCCGCGCGTCTGGTCGCCCGCACCCGGCGGCTCGATCTTGATCACGTCCGCACCCAGGTCGGCCAGCAACATGCAGGCGTAGGGTCCCGCCATCACCTGGCTGATGTCGAGGACGCGAACGCCCTCCAAAGGAAGCTTGTTCATGTGACGTGCCGGTCAAGCTTCGCCCTTGACCCCGCCGTCCTTGATGATCTTCGCCCACTTGATCTGTTCGGCATGCATGAACTCGCCGAACTTCTCCGGGGTGCCACCGCCGTCTTGCGCACCGGACGCCGCAAGCTTCTCCATCACGTCGGGCATCTGCATCACCTTGTTGATGTCCTCGTTCATGCGCTTGGCCATCGCGGGGGGCATCTTCGCCGGCCCCGCCAGGCCGTACCACGTCGTCGCCTCGAACCCGGGGAAGCCCGACTCGGCCATCGTTGGCACGTTCGGATACGCCGGCACGCGCTGCTGGCGCGTCTGCGCGATGGCGATCGCCTTGCCGCTCTTCACGTGAGGCGTCGCGGCCGTCATCGTGTCGAAGCTGTACTGGATGGTGCCGCCGATCAGGTCGGTGAGCATCGGGCCCGATCCCTTGTAGGGCACGTGGATCGCCTTGACCTTGGCGGCCAGCATGAACATTTCCAGCGCCAGGTGTTGCGCGCTGCCGGTGCCGGCCGAGCCGAAGCTCACCTTGCCCGGGTTGGCGCGGCACAGCTCGACGATGTCCTTGACGGTCTTGGCGGGCTGGCTCTCGTTGCAAATCAGCAGGTTGGGCGTCACGCCCACGAGGATGATCGGAGCGAAGTCCTTGGCCGGGTCGTAGTTCACTTTCTGCAGGCCGGGCGTGATGGCCTGGCTATTGATGTGCGCCATCAACAGCGTGTTGCCGTCGCCGGGCTGCTTGGCCACGTAGTCGGCCGCGATGGTGCCCGAGGCGCCCGCCTTGTTCTCGACGATGACCTGCGTTTTCCACATGTCGCCGAGCTTCTGCCCGATGACGCGCGCAAGGATGTCGGTGCCTCCGCCGGGCGCGAAGCCGACGATGATGCGCACCGGCCCCGGCGGCAGTGTCTGGGCGAAAAGCATGGGAGCGGCGAGCGTCGCCGCGGTGGCGATGGTGAAGGTTCTTCGTTGCATATGTCCTCCGGACAAGGAGAAAACGGGGTCCCTTCGGGACGCCCGTCCTTGGGGTTAAGCCGCCTTTTGCAAGGCGACCGGCGCCGGATGCCCGGCAAAGAAGTCCATCGCCGCCTGCACACCCGACCCCGCGAGCTTCACGCCCGCGAGCTTCAAGCCCATCTCGCAGCCGGCCAGTGCGCCCATCAGCGTGAGGTCGTTGCAGTCGCCGAGGTGGCCGATGCGGAACATGCGGCCCTTGACCTTGCCCAGGCCGGTGCCCAGCGAACAGTCGAAGCGCTCGTAGATGAGGCGGCGCACCGCGTCGGCGTCCACGCCGTCCGGCACCATCACGCCCGTCAGCACCGGCGAATACACGGCCGGGTCGGCGCACTGGATTTCGAGACCCCAGGCTCGCACCGCCGAACGAACGCCCTCGCCCCAACGCACATGCCGCGCGAACGTGCCCTCCAGGCCGCCGTTCTCGGGCGCGAGCAGCATGTCGCAAGCCTCCGCCAGGCCGTACAGCAGGTTGGTGTTGGGCGTGTAGGGCCAATAGCCCGTCTTGTTCATCTCGATGATTTCGTCCCAGGCCCAGAACGCCTTGGGCAGCTTCGCGGTCTTGCTCGCCTCGATGGCCTTGGGCGACACCGCGTTGAAGCTGATGCCGGGCGGCAGCATCAGGCCCTTCTGCGAGCCGCTGATGGTCACGTCCACGCCCCATTCGTCGTGCTTGTAGTCGGCAGAGGCCAGGCCCGAGATGGTGTCGACCAACAACAGGGCCGGATGCTTCGCCGCATCGATGGCCTTTCGCACGGCAGCGATGTTGCTGGTGACGCCGGTCGATGTTTCGTTGTGCACCACGCACACCGCCTTGATGGCGTGCTGCGTGTCGGCTTTCAGGCGCGCTTCGATCATGTCGGCCTGCACGCCGCGGCGCCAGCCCGCTGCGTCGGGCAGCCTGTCGTCCTTGCCGGTCAGCGTGAGCACTTCGGGCTTCAAGCCCAGGCGGGCCGCCATCTTGATCCATAGCGACGCGAAATGGCCGGTCTCGTACATCAGCACGGGGTCGCCGGGGCTCATCACGTTCGCGAGCGCCGCTTCCCATGCGCCGGTGCCGGACGCCGGATAGATGATGACCGGGTGCCGGGTCTGGAAGATCTGCGCGATGCCCTTGAGCACGCGCAGACCGAGCACGCCGAATTCCGGACCACGATGGTCGATGGTGGGCAGGCTCATCGCACGCAGGATGCGGTCGGGCACGGGGGACGGGCCGGGAATCTGCAGGAAGTGCCGGCCGGTGGGATGGAAATCGAGCGTCAGCATGGTGCGGGTCCAAGTTGCAAGGTCGCCATTTTTTGCATACAAAATGCAAATGTCAAGCTATTCCCTACTGAAGAGTGAATTTGACGGGCCTTCTTTTTGAATACAAAATACCGGCATGACTGCTGAAATCATTTCCATCCCGCGCGCGAACCTGCACGAGCAGGTCACGCGCCGGCTGCGCCAGATGCTGGTGGAAGGCCGCATCGCGCCGGGTGCCAAGCTCAATGAGCGCGAGCTGTGCGAGGCGCTAGACGTGTCCCGCACGCCCCTGCGCGAAGCGATCAAGATGTTGGCCGCCGAGGGCCTGGTGGAGTTGTTGCCCAACCGCGGAGCGATCGCGGTGCAGCTGACCGAAGACGACGTGCGCAACACTTTCGAGGTGATGGCGGGGCTGGAGGGGCAGTCGGGCGAACTGGCGGCGCAGCGCATCACCGACGCCGAACTGGCCGAGATCCGCGCGATGCATTTCGAGATGCTGGCCGCCTACACGCGGCGCGACCTGTCGAACTACTACCGCCTGAACGCACTCATCCACAGCGCCATCAACGCGGCTGCCAAGAACCCTGTGCTCAGCGCCACCTATGACCGCGTCAATGCGCGGCTGCAGGCGCTGCGCTTCCGCTCCAACCAGAACGAGGAGAAGTGGAAGTCCGCGATGCGCGAGCACGACCAGATGATCGAAGCGCTGACCGCGCGCGATGCCGGCGCCATGCGTGCGGTGCTGGCAAGCCACCTGAAGAACAAGCTCGACGTGGTGCTGGAGCAGTTGCGCAACGGCACTGGCGATATGCCGGGGGAGAAGGCACGATGAACGCGCCCCTGCCTCTCAAGGTGGCCCGCGATGTTCCGGGCAACCCCTACGACACCGTCGCGCATGCCAGCAACGAGGTGGCGGGCCGGCTGGCGCAGCGCCTGGCGGCGGAAACTCGGGGCCAGGTCTTGTTCTCCGCCGCTGACCGGGGCCGCTACGCGACCGACGCCTCGATCTACCAGGTGATGCCCGTCGGCGTCTTCGTGCCGCGCGGCAGCGACGAAGTGAAGACCGCGCTGGACATCTGCCGCGACCTGCGCGTGCCCATCGTCCCACGCGGCGGCGGCACCAGCCAGTGCGGCCAGACGGTGGGCGCCGGGCTCGTGATCGACCATTCCAAGCACGTGCGCAGCATCGTGCATTTCGACCCGGCAACTCGCACCGCCGAGGTCGAACCCGGTATGGTGCTGGACCACCTGAACCTGGCGCTCAAGAAGCTCGGCCTGTGGTACCCCGTGGACGTGTCCACCAGCGCGCAGGCCACGCTGGGCGGCATGGCCGGCAACAACTCGTGCGGCAGCCGCAGCATCGCTTACGGCAACATGGTGCACAACGTCCTGGGCGCCAAGGCCTGGACGGCCGATGGCGAGTTGCACAGCTTCGAGCGCTACGAGAACTGCACCGGCAAGGCGCGGGAAATGGGGCGGCGCGTCAGAGATCTGGCCGCGGCGTTGGTGCCCGAGATCGAACAGCGCTGGCCCAAGGTGATGCGCCGCGTCGGCGGCTACAACCTCGACATCTTCCACAACCAGAGCGAGCGGCCGTGCACGACCGACGGCGACGTCAACCTGGCGCACCTGCTGATCGGCAGTGAAGGCACGCTCGCGCTCACGAAATCCCTGACGCTGCAGTTGGCGGAATTGCCGAAGGCCAAGGTGTTGGGCGTCGTGAACTTCCCCACCTTCTACAAGGCGATGGACACCGCCCAGCACATCGTGAAGCTGGGGAACGGAGGCGGCGCCGGCGCCGCGGACGGCACGTTGACGGCGGTGGAGCTTGTCGACCGCACGATGATCGACCTGTCGCTGCAGAACCCGGCGTTCGCTCCGATCATCCGCACTGCCGTCATCGGCAAGCCCGATGCGGTGCTGCTGGTGGAATTCTCGGGCGCGGACAAAACGGCCCTTGAAGGCAAGCTGCGCCAACTGGTGGAACTGATGGGAGACCTCGGCCTGCCCGGCTCCGTCGTCTGCATGACCGACGAGGCATCGCAGAAGAACCTGTGGGAGGTGCGCAAGGCGGGCCTGAACATCATGATGAGCCTGAAGGGCGACGGCAAGCCCGTGAGCTTCATCGAAGATTGCGCCGTTCCGCTGGAGCACCTGGCCGAATACACCGACGCGTTGACGCAGGTGTTCCGCCGGCACGGTTCGCGCGGCACGTGGTACGCCCACGCGTCGGTCGGCACGCTGCACGTGCGGCCCATCCTCGACATGCGCACCGACGGCGCGGGCAAGATGCGCGAGATCGCGGAGGAAGCCTCGGCCCTCGTGCGCCAGTTCAAGGGCGCGTACAGCGGCGAGCACGGCGACGGCTTGTGCCGCGGCGAGTGGATCGGCTGGCAGTTCGGCCCGAAGATCAACGAGGCCTTCGCCGAGATCAAGACCCTGTTCGATCCGGCCAACCTGCTGTGCCCGCAGCGCATCATCGACCCGCCGCGCATGGACGACACGCGCCTGATGCGCTTTCCGCCCAGCTACCGCGTCATTCCGCTGCAGACCGCGCTCGACTGGAGCGCCTGGGACGTGCAGAACGATCCGGTGACTGAGCGCACCACCCCGCCCGGCACGGGCGGCGACCCGGCGGGCGGTTTCGCCAAAGCGGTGGAGATGTGCAACAACAACGGCCACTGCCGCAAGTTCGACGCGGGCACGATGTGCCCGAGCTATCGCGTGACGCGTGACGAGCAGCATCTGACGCGCGGCCGCGCCAACACGCTGCGGTTGGCGCTGTCCGGGCAACTGGGTCCGGACGGGCTGGACAGCGAACAGGTACGTGAGGCCATGGACCTGTGCGTCGGCTGCAAGGGCTGCAAGCGCGAGTGCCCCACGGGCGTGGACATGGCCAAGATGAAGGTGGAGTTCCTGCACCACTACAAGACGAGGCATGGCTACACGCTCAAGGACAAGCTCGTTGCGCGGTTGCCCGACTACGCACGCCACGCCAGCCGCATCGCGGGACTGTTGAACCTGCGCAACCGCAGCCCTTTGCTGAGGGCGTTGAGTGAAAAAATGCTGGGCTTCTCCGCCAAGCGCCGCCTGCCCGCATGGAAGTCGGCACACTTCTTCAACGCCGGACACGCGACGGCCTCGGCCGACGAGGTGATGGCGGCGGCAAAGCCCGTGGTGTTGTTCGTCGACACTTTCAATGGCTTCTTCGAATCGGCGAACGCCGCCGCCGCGCTCAAGGTGCTGCGCGCCGCGGGCTATACGGTGCACGTCGCGGCCAAGCGGCAGGCGGACGGGAAGCACCTGTGCTGCGGCCGCACCTACCTGGCCAGCGGAATGGTCGAAGAGGCGAAGGCCAAGGCACGTGAGGTCATCGATTCGCTGTTGCCCTTCGCGCAGAAGGGCATTCCCATCGTCGGCCTGGAGCCCTCCTGCCTGCTGACCCTGCGCGACGAGACGCTCTCCATGGGCCTGGGCGCCGCTGCCCACACGGTTGCCGGACAGGCGCTGCTGCTGGAGGAATTCCTCGCCCGCGAAGCACAGGCCGGCCGGCTGGACCCGTTGAAGTCGAGACTGCGTCCGCTCGACAAGCGGGTGCTGCTGCACGGCCATTGCCACCAGAAGGCGTTCGGTGCGGTGCCGGCCATCGTCGATGTGCTCAAGCTGATCCCGGGCGTGCAGCCCGAGCTGATCGAGACGAGCTGCTGCGGCATGGCGGGCAGTTTCGGCTATGAGGCCGCGCACCACGACGTGTCGATGCAAATGGCCGAACTGAGTTTGCTGCCCGCCGTGCGCAAATACCCCGGCGCGATCGTGATCGCCGACGGCACCAGCTGCCGCCACCAGATCGCCGACGGCGCGCAACGGCAGGCGGTGCACGCGGCGGTGTTGCTGGCGGCGCAGTTATAGCCACGGCACAATACGGGCGATGGATGCCCCGACGACGATACGCTCTGCCCTGCCTGGCGACGAAGCCGCCTGGCGCGGGCTCTGGCACGGCTACTGCGAGTTTTACGGCGCGAACCTCGGCGAGGAAGTCACCGCCCGCACCTGGAAGCGCATCCTCGACCCCGACTCCGCCGTGATGTGCATCGTCGCGGAAGTGGACGGCCAGGTGTACGGCTTCGCCAACTGCGTCGTGCACGAAAACACGTGGGAGATCCAGCCGGTCTGCTACCTCGAAGACCTGTTCGTGCTGCCCTCGGCACGTGGCCACGGCATCGGCAAGGCTCTGATCGAGTGGCTGCGCAACTCGATGCGCGCCGAAGGCTGGGCCCGCCTCTACTGGATGACTCGCGAAGACAATGAGCGCGCGCGCCGACTCTACGACCAGTTCGCCGAGGCCGACGACTTCGTGCGCTACGTGATCAAGCAGCGCCAGCCCATCACCTGAGACCCCATGGACCAACCCCACCCCGCTCATTCCGTCCGTACCCTGGAGCAGCTGCAGTCGCTGTTCGGCCCGGTCGCCCAAGCCTCGTCGCGCAAGGAAGTGGACTTCATCCACCCGAAGTACCGCGCCATGATCGAAGCGTCTCCGTTCGCGATCCTGGCCACAGCCGGCCCCGACGGCCTGGACGCATCGCCGCGCGGCGATCCGCCCGGCTTCGTCATGGTCCAAGACGACAAGACATTGTTGATGCCCGAGCGGCGCGGCAACAACCGCATCGACAGCTTGCGCAACATCCTGGTGGACCCACGCGTCGCGCTGATCTTCCTCATCCCCGGCGCCGGGGAAACCCTGCGTGTGAACGGCAAAGCCACGATCACCACCGACCCTGCTTTGATGCAGCGCCTTGCCATGAACGGCAAGCCACCGCAGTGCGTGATCGAGGTGAAGGTCGACACGGTGTTCTTTCAGTGCGCGCGAGCCATCCAGCGGTCCAGGCTCTGGCAGGCACCGCCCGCCGAAAGGGCGATTCCGACCGCGGGCGCGGTGCTGGAAGCGCTCACCGATGCAGCCATCGACGGCGCGAAGTACGATGCCGACTTGCCCGCGCGCCAGCGCGCCACGCTGTACTAACCGGAGCCACCCTGATGCCCATCGACACCCTCGCCGCCTGGCACCGCCTGGTCGAAACCCAGAACGCAAACGGCCTGGACATGTTGCTGGCCGAAAACGCGACATTCCATTCGCCTGTGGTGCACAAGCCGCAGGTGGGAAAGGCGCTGACGAAGATGTACCTGGCGGCGGCGTTCCAGGTCTTCTTCAATCCCACGTTTCGCTATGTCCGCGAGATCGCCGGCGCGCGCGACGCGGTGCTCGAGTTCGCGACCGAGATCGACGGCATCGCCATCAACGGCGTCGACATGATCCAGTGGGACAGCGAAGGCCGCATCACCGACTTCAAGGTGATGATCCGGCCGTTGAAGGCCGTCAACCTGATCCACGAAAAAATGGCCGCCATGCTGCAGGCGGCACAGCAACAACAGCAGTAACACAAGGGAGCCCATGTACCGCCTGCACTGCTTCGCCCAATCGGGCAACAGCTTCAAAGTCGCCTTCCTGCTGCGCGCGCTGCGCCAGCCCTGGGAGGCAGTGTTCGTCGATTACATGAACGGCCTCACGCGCGAAGCGTCGTGGCGCGACCAGACCAACGAGATGGGCGAAGCGCCCGTGCTCGACGACGGCGAAAAGAGGCTCACGCAGTCCGGCGCGATCATGACTTACCTGGCGCGCAAGCATGGCGCCTTCGGTGGCCGCAACGAGGACGAGCAGCTCGAGGTGCTGCGCTGGCTGCTGTTCGACAACCACAAGTTCACCAGCTACTTCGCGACGTACCGGTTCACGAAGTCCTGGGGCGCGGCCGAGCCGAATCCGGCGGTGATGGCCTGGCTCAAGACCCGCATCGACGGCGCCTTTGCGATCGCAGACAAGCACCTGGCCACGCGCCAGTTCATGGTGGGCGACGCACCCACCATCGCCGACATCTCGATGAGCGCCTACCTCTGCTACCCGAAGGAAGAAAGCGGCTACGACCTCCCCGCGCAGTTCCCCAGTATCGCAGCCTGGCTGCAGCGGGTCCAGGCAATCGACGGTTACGCGCCGCCGTACGAGGTGTTGCCGGGAGAGCGCATTCCGCCGAAATGGTGAACGCGGCCTGTCATGCCGGGCTTGACCCGCCATCCATGGGACGCTGGGCAAGGTGCTGGTTCACGTGGCATGGAAGTTGGATCGTGCGAGGGTGTCAAGCGCTGCCTTCGTGACGGTTCCACGGCCGCCGGGTGGCCGTGGAGCGGGGCAGGCTCGTTGTTCATCACTGTGCAACATCGTAGGGTGGGCAACTTGTTGCCCACCCTACGGGATCTGGTGGAACACCACCGCTGTGTCCTCATGCGCCGCCTTCCTCGAATCAGGAAGTGCCGGCGGGCCAGGTGAAGGTGGCCTGCACCGGTTTGCCGGAGCCTGCCGTGATCTGCTTCTGCCGCGTCTGGCCGTTGGATTGCGCTGTCACGTTCCAGGTGCCGGCCGAAGGCAGGTCCACCAGCATGATGGGGCCACCGCATCGGGTGGACAGCACCGTGGCGCCCTTGCTGTCGCGGATCTGCACGTCCACATCGGCAAGGTAGGCACCGCTGGAGAGCGCGAACGTGAGCATGAGGTGATGTTGCGGCGCCTGTGCCTTGATGGCCTTCTGGTCGGCATCGCCCACACCGCCACACACGAACGTGGCGGAGTTCTGCGCAAAGGCCGATGTACAGGCCTGGCAGGCAAGCAGCAGGAGTGCGGCTCTGATCATGGTGCGTCCCTTTTTGGATGAGAGGGCACCCCAGTGGGTGCCAGGCTCGAGCGTTGCGCCGCGGACGAGCGCGAGGCGTCAGTGACGCTCAGGGATCGCTGTAGGACGAAACGGAATCTGCGGTGGCCCGCTTGTTCAGGCCGGCACAGCCAGGCACCCCATCAGCGCGGTGAAATCCACCGGTTTGACGAAGTGGAAGTCGAAGCCCGCCTGTTCGGCCAGCCGCCGGTCGGCGTACTGCCCCCAGCCGGTCAGCGCGATCAGGGTGATGCGGTTGCCGCCGGGCTGGCTGCGGATCTGCCGGGCGGCCTCGTAGCCGTTCACCCGGGGCATGCCGATGTCCATCAGCACGACGTCGGGCGTATCTGCGCGCGCGGCTTCGACGGCGGCCGCGCCGTCATACGCCAGCGAGACCGAAATGCCCTGGAGCGTGAGCAGCGTGCCCAGCGTGTTGGCGGCGTCGACGTTGTCGTCCACCACCAGCACGCGGGCGGGCATGCGAGCCGCACCTTGCAGCGGCGCGCCTTGGCTGACAGGCGGTGGCTCCGCTCCGCTCACGACCGGCAGGCGCAGCACGAATTCGCTGCCCCGCCCCAACCCTTCGCTGGTGGCGCCAAGCGTTCCCCCGTGGAGTTCCGCGAAGCGTTTGGCCAGATTCAGGCCGATGCCCAAACCCGTGCCGGGTTCGCCCGGCGATCGCGCCTGGGCGAACATCTCGAAGATCGTCGAAAGCGATTCGGCCTCCAGGCCCCTGCCGTTGTCACGCACGCGGAACTCGACGCAGGGGCCATCGATTCGAACGCGCAATGAAATCGTTCCGCCGATGGGCGTGAACTTGGCCGCGTTCACCAGCAGGTTGGCCAGGCTCTGCACCACACGCACGTGGTCCGCGTGCAGCCGGTACTCGTCGCGGGGCTGCTCGACCACCAACTCATGGTTCTTCTCGGTAATTGCCGCACTCGCGATCTCCGTCGCGTTGGTCACGATCGAGCGCACGCTCGTGTCCTGCAGTTGAAGCACCACCTTGCCGTTGCTGATGCGTGCCATGTCCAGCAGGTCATCCACCAGCCGGGTGAGGTGAGCCACCTGGCGTTCGACCATCGAGATCAGTTTCACCAGTTCCGGCGACAATTTCGTCCGCTCGAAGATCGACATGGCCGTGCGGATCGGCGCGAGCGGGTTGCGCAACTCATGCGCCAGCGTCGCGAGGAACTCGTCCTTGCGGCGGTCGGCCTCACGCACCTGGTACTGGCGGTCGCGCGCGCGCAGAGCCGAGCGGGCCGCGCTCACCAACGCCATGGTTCGCACCGGCCGCTCCAGCAGCGTGACATTGCCCAGCAGTTCAACGGCACGCTGCGCTTCCACCGAATCGGAGCCGTGCTTGGTCAGCACCAGGATCGGCAGGTCGGACCAGGGCGGCTGGCGTTCCAGAAAGCGCAGCAACTGGGGCGCAACGCCGGTGATCATCTCCTCGACGATGAGCAGGCCGCCCGCGCCGCCTTCGAGCTGGTCGAAAAGCTCCGCCGCGCTGCGGCACAGCGACGTTTCGATCCCCATGCCGCCCAGCACCTTGCCGGCCAGCACGCCATCCTGTTCACTGAAGGAATGGATCAGGATGCACCGTTCCCGTCCCGCCATCAGTGGGCTCCGCGCGCGTCGGATGCCTGCGTGAGCGGAACCGGCACGCCGGTGAGAATCCCCCGGTAGCCGCGCAACGTCTGGCCCACGTGGATCCCCTTGGAAGACATCGAGAACGCGCGGATGGTTCGTTCGTGCACGCTGCCCCGCTTCTTGAACACCGACACCGCCTGCTTCACTTCGCCGTCGTGCTCGTAGTAGCGCAGCATCAGCACGTTATCGGCCAGGTAGCTCGCGTCCAGCGCGCTGCTCATGGGGCCGCCGAGCATGCCCTGCTGCACTCCCACCAAAATGGTCACCACGCCTTGCTGGCTCAGATAAGTGAGCAGTTCGCGCAGGTGCGTGGTCATGAAGCGCTCGTCCGGTACGGCGTTCATGTATCCGTTGAGGCTGTCGATCACGACAACGCGGGCGCCGTTTTCGGCAGCCGAGCAGGCCGCGCTTGCGAACTGTCCCGGCGAAAGCTCGGCCGGGTCTACTTGCTGCAGGGCCAGTTGGCCCGCGCTCATGGCTCCGCGCAGTTCCATGTTCAGGCCGTCGGCGCGGTGCAGCAGGTTGCTGATCGACTCTTCGAAAAGGAACATGGCCGCCTTGTCGCCACGCGCCAGCGCGGCCGAAACGATCTGCGCGGCGAGCGACGATTTGCCCGTGCCCGGCGGGCCAACGACCAGCGTACTGGTGCCTTCTTCGAGCCCGCCGCCCAACAGGGTGTCGAGCTCTTCCAGCCCGGTGCTGAGCTGTTGGCGGTCTTGCAGGGAACGCGTGCCCGCGGCCACCAGCCGCGGATGGATCACGAGGCCTCCCTTGACGATGTTGTAGTCGTGCAGCCCGCCCATGAAGTCGCGGCCGCGGAACTTGATGATCCGGACGCGGCGCCGCTCCGCGCCGTAGTCCTTGACGGACTGTTCGAGCTGGATCACGCCGTGCGCGATGCTGCGCACCTGCAGGTCGGCTGACGACGAAGTGCGGTCGTCCAGCAGCATGACCGTGCAATGGCGCGTCGAGAAGAACTGCTTGAGTGCCAGCACCTGGCGCCGGTAGCGCAGGGCCGTGTCGGCCAGCAGCTGCAGCTCGGAGAGCGAGTCGAGGACCACGCGGGCGGGCTTGCACTGTTCGACGCCGGCCAGTATCTGCTGGAGCGTCCCCGCCATTTCCACTTCGGAGGGGTGGAACATGGTGTATTGCTGCTCGGGCCTGAGCATCTCCTGCGACGGCAGGACTTCGTGGATGTGGATGCCGGTCATGTCCCAGTCATGAGAGCGGGCCACGGCACGCACTTCCTCTTGGGACTCGGCCAGCGTGATGTAGAGAACGGACTCGCCGTGCCGCACGCCCTCCTGCAGGAACTGCAGCCCCGTGGTCGTCTTGCCGGTGCCGGGCTCGCCTTCGACCAGGTAGATGCGGCCGGGCGCGAGGCCGCCACCGAGGATGGTGTCGAGTCCGGGAATGCCGGTGCCGAGGAAGCGCTCGGCGGTCGGGAGTGACATGGACTTCCTTTCAGAGTCTCGGGGCCGGCCACCGCGGGAACGCGGGTGGCAACCGAGAGGTTACAAAGCTCGACCGTACGTGCGTGTAGGCGAAGGCCTCAACTTGGGCCCTGTACCGCAAGCGGCAAGGCGCCGCACGTCCGAAGCAGAGTTCGATGCACACCTGATCAAGCCGGTGGAACTGGCGTCGCTCATCAACCTGCTCGAGCAGCTGCCCAGATAGGCGCCTTGCGCTTTCCTCGCTACCATTGCCCAGGAAGAAGGGGTGTCGCATGAAATTCGACCCGAACGGGCCGCGGCGGGCCGTGCCGTGAGCATTGCCCTTCCCGCGGCCATCGGCAAATACAGCGTGGAGCGCGTGCTCGGGCGGGGTGCTAGCAGCACTGTGTACCTGGGATACGACCGTTTCAACTCGCGCCCCGTCGCCATCAAGCAGATCCACGCCCACCTGCTGCAAAACGTGCAAGAGGCCGCGCGTTACCGCCGCCGGCTGCGCAACGAGGCCGCTATGGCGGGCCAGCTCGATCACCCCTGTGTCGTGCGATTGCTGGACGCCGACGAAGACGCCGACCCGCCCTACCTCGTGCTCGAATTCGTGGACGGCCAGCCGCTTGCCGATTTCACCGAGGGCGACAAGCTGCTGCCTGTCGCCCAGGTCCTGGACGTGGCGTTCAAGGTCTGCAGCGCCCTGGAGCATGCACACCAGCACGGCCTGGTGCACCGCGACATCAAGCCGGCCAACATCATCCTGCAGGAGGGCGGCGGCGTGAAGGTGACGGACTTCGGCACCGCCCTGTCGTCGCGCACCGATGTCACGCAGCTGGCCGGCCTGGTGGGCTCGCCTTCCTACATGTGCCCGGAGCAGGTGAGCGAGCAGGTCTGCACCCATCGCAGCGACATGTTCTCGCTGGGCATCGTGCTGTATCAGCTGCTGACGGGCCGCAACCCGTTCGAGGGCGACACGGACTTCACGACGATGTTCAAGATCAGCACCGAGATGCCGGTGCCGCCCAGCCTGCTGCGGCCGGAGCTGCCGCCGTCGGCCAACCAGGCGGTCATGCGGGCCCTGGCCAAGGACCCGATGGAGCGATATGCCGACTGGTCCGACTTCGCCGATGCCCTGCTGGACGCGAGCAAGGTGCTGCCCCGGCGCCGCACCCAAGACCGCCAGGGCGAGCATTTCGCGCAGATGCGTTCATTGCCGTTCTTCGGCGAGTTCCACGACTCGGCGGTCTGGGAAGCGCTGCGGCTGGGGACGATGCTGCATTTCGGGCTGGGCGACGTGCTGATGCGCGAAGACAGCAAGGGCAACTCGTTCTACGTGATCCTCGAAGGGCACGTCGCCGTCCGGCGCGCCGGCATCCAGCTCAGCGTGCTCGGGCCGGGCGTGACTTTGGGCGAGATGGCCTACCTGCGAGCCGAGAAGCCCGTGCGCACCGCAACCGCCGTGGCTGCGTCGGACGTGCTGGTGCTGGAAATCCGCAACGACGCGCTGCACGAGGCCTCCGAAGGCCTGCGCACGCGCTTCGATCGCGCGTTCATCAAATTGCTGGTGAACCGCCTGATCGCGACCAACGAGCAGGTCGGTCACTGAAGCCGATTTGTCATTGCGGACTCGTTCCGCAATCCATCCTGCATTGACAACGACTGCTACTCGGTCGGGCTCGGCCGGCTTGGCATCTCGGGCAGCGGCTGCATCTGAATCATCGGCGTTACGGGCATCGCCGGCCCGGCCCCCGCCTCGCCCGTCTCCGGCCTCTCCGGCCTCTCCGGCCTGAGCACCGGGCGCTCACCCGCCGCGCGCGGCGCCACGTCCACCTGTTCGCGAGGAACGACGACGACCTGCCCTTGCCGGTCGCCGCGCAGCGTCACCGGGCCGCGGGCGGTCTCCGGCAAGCGCTGGATCTCGGGCACGTGCTGGAAGGACGGCGGCAGCGGCGGTGGGCTCCCCGGTTGCGCCATCACGGCAGATTCCGCCGGCAAGGATGGCACGGTCACGGCCGGCGGCTCGGCGACCACGGCCGGCTCGGGCAGCGGCTGCTGCATCTGCGACCCGCTGCTGCCGAACATCCCCTGCCACCAGTCGTTCATCTTCCCCATCAACGGGTCCAGCACGCCCTGGTCGCGCGGCGCGGAGAACTTCGCCTTGGCGTCGACCACCTTCGCCTTGAGCGATTGCTGGAAGAAGTCTCCGACGACGTGGAGCGCGTTGTGCGCGCCCTGCCCCCAGGCATCGCCCGTCATCGTGACGCGGTTGTCGTTGAAGCCGACCCACGCACCGCCCACCAGCCGCGGATGCATCAGGATGAACCAGCCGTCGGTGTTGGACTGCGTGGTTCCGGTCTTGCCCGCCACGTCGCCCTGGATGCCGAAGCGGCTGCGGATGCCCGCACCCGTGCCCTTGTCGATCACGCCGCGCATCACGTCGAGCAGGGTCTCCGCGGCTTGCAGCGACAGCGCCCGCTCCGGCGGCTTGGAGCCGAACTCCTCGATCACGCGGTGGTTGCGGTCTTCGATGCGGCTTACCACCACCGGCTCCATGTAGCTGCCTCCGTTGGCGATGCTGCCGAAAGCCGTGACCATCTCCTTGAGCGTGACGGGGCTGGTGCCCAGCGCCAGCGAAGGTACCTGGTCGAGTTTGCTCTGCCGCACGCCCATGTCCCATGCCAGTTTGGCCACGCGCTGCGGGCCGACGCGCTGCATCAGCTGGCTGGTGATCGTGTTCTTTGAATACGTCAGGCCGTCGCGCAAGCTCGTCGGCAGGCCGGTCGGCTCGCCCACGTCGCCCGGCTTCCACACGGTGCGCTCGTCGATGCGGATCTCCACCTCCTGGTCGATCAGGGTTTCGGCCGGGCTGATGCCCTGCTCGAAAGCCGCGCCGTAGACGAAGGGCTTGAAGGTCGAGCCCGGTTGCCGCCGGGCCTGCTGCACGTGGTCGAACTTGTCGTCGTTGAAGTCACGGCTGCCCACCCACGCCTTCACGTGGCCGCTCGTCGGGTCCAGCGCCATGAAGCCGGCTTGGAGCCGCGTCTTCTCTTCCCAGAGCTTGTCCATCACCTGTGCATCGGCCAGCACTTTCTTCACGGCATCACCGTCGGCCAGGCCCGTGCCGACCGCGGCCCGGTATTCAGCGCTCTCGCGCACGAAGGTTTGCGCCAGTTCCTTGTGCGCCTTCCAGCCGCCACGACGCCACGCGGCATCGGCCGATTTCTGCAGCCTGTCGGCCTGCCGCGTGACGGCCTCGGTCGCCATGGTCTGCAGGCGCGAATCGATGGTGGTGCGCAGCACCAGCCCGTCGGCATAGATGTTGTAGCCGCGCCGGTCGGCCCATTCGATCAGCCAGCGCCGCAGTTGCTGTGTGAGGTGCGGCGCCACGCCGATGTCTTCGACCTGGCGCTCGAACTCCAGGTTCAGCGGGCGGGTCTTGAGGGTGTCCAGTTTGGCCTGCGCCAGCTTGCCTTCTCGCGCCATCTGGGCCAGCACGGTGTTGCGGCGCTGGAGCGACCGCTCGGGGTTGAGCACGGGGTTGTAATGGCTGGTGCCCTTGAGCATCCCGATCAACGTGGCGCTTTGCAGCTCGTCCAGCTCGCCGGCCGATTTGTCAAAGTAGGTGCGGGCCGCCATCTCGATGCCATAGGCGTTGTAGAGGAACGGTACGGTGTTGAGGTAGGTCTCCAGGATCTCGTTCTTGCTGTAGACCGACTCGATCTTGAAAGCCGTGATGGCTTCCTTGATCTTGCGTGTGATGGTGGGCGCGCGGCCGATCTCCTCGGGGAAAAGGTTGCGGGCCAGCTGCTGCGTGATGGTCGAGCCGCCCTGAAGGTTGCCGCGGGCGGTGTGCAGGGCGGCGCCGAGGGTGCGGCGAACGTCGAGCCCATGGTGATCGAAGAAGCGGCGGTCCTCTGTCGCGATGAGCGCGGCCAGGACATGGGGAGAGATGTCCGCGAGTTTCACCCACTCGCGATTGGCGCGCTTGAAGACGGCCAGCTCCTGCCCGTCGGCCGACAGCACGACGGTCGGTTGTTCGGTCCGGGCCTTGCGGATATCGCTGATGCCGGGTGTGAAAGGTATCCACGCCAGCACATAAACGACCGGCAACAGCACCAATGCGGTGGCGATCTTCCAGGGGTGCCTGCGCAACCACGCCCACAGGCGGCGGCAGAAATCGGCGAAGGCGGCGGTCATACGGTCCAAGCTCATGCGCGCATCTTCGCGGTGCACTCACGCTCGGGCTGTAGGACTTTGGCGCGACGGGCATGCCTGTTTGGCGCTGAACGCCCTCTCCTGCGCAGCACCCGACGGCCTGCACGCGGATGCGGCCTTGTCCTACACAGCTCTGCAATGGCTGAGCTAACAATTTGAGACCCCTCCAGTGGAGTTCGTTCAATGGCTACTGCAACCGATACCTCTTTCCTGCCGCCCCTGCCCCGCCGGGCGGAACGGCCCGGTATGGACGTGCGCGAGCACCCTGGACGCATCGCCGGGCGCGGTACGGCCGGCCGCATCGTTTACCTGCGCGAGGTTCAGCGCGTCATCATGGAATCCAGTCTGCGCGACCTAATGGCGCAGCGCCGCGAGCACTGAGCGCGGCGGGCGCTTCCATCGTGGCGGCCTAGAATCGGCCGATGACCCCTGACGAGCTGGCGCGTCTTACCCAACAGGTCCTCTGGGCTTCTTTTTTCGTGGCACTTGCCCTGGGTGCGGTGGTGCAGCGAACCGGCTTTTGCACCATGGGCGCGGTCGCGGACGTCGTGACCATGGGCGACTGGAATCGCCTGCGTCAATGGGGCCTCGCCGCCGGCGTCGCGATCATCGGCTTCGGCGTGCTGGCCTGGGCCGGCCTCATCAACCCCGCACACGCTCTCTACGCATCCAACCGCTGGATCTGGCTGTCCGCACTCGTTGGCGGCGCCGTCTTCGGCTTCGGCATGGTGCTGTCGTCGGGCTGCGCCAGCAAGGCGCTGGTGCGGGTGGGCGGTGGCAACCTCAAGGCGCTGGTGGTCGTCATCGTCTTGGGAGTGGCAGCCTTCGCGACCTTGAAAGGGATCACGGCCGTGTGGCGCACCCAGACGGTGGATCGCGTCGCGCACGAGTTCAGCACACCGGCGAGCCTGCCGGGCTGGGCCGCGCAGGCCCTGGGCGCGCAACCGTCCACGATCGGGCTGGTGCTGGCGCTGGCGATCGGTGGCGCGCTTGTCGCCTGGGCGCTGGCGGCCCGCGACTTCCGCAGCGCCACCAACCTGCTAGGCGGCATCGGTGTGGGTGCCACCGTGGTCGCGATGTGGTGGATCAGCGGGCACGTCGGGTTCGTGACCGAGCACCCCGAGACATTGCAGGAAACCTTGTTGGCAACCAACTCCGGCCGCGCCGAAGCCTTCAGCTTCGTTTCGCCTATCGCCTACACGTTGGACTGGCTGATGTTCTACAGCGACACCAGCAAGCGGGTCACCATCGGCATCGTGTCGGTGTTTGGCGTGGTGACCGGCTCGGCGATCGTCGCCCTCTTGCAGCGCAGCTTTCGCTGGGAGGGTTTCGGCAGCACCGCCGACCTGGGGCACCATCTCACAGGCGCGGTGCTGATGGGGGTCGGCGGCGTCACAGCGATGGGCTGCAGCATCGGCCAGGGCGTCTCTGGCGTGTCCACCCTCAGCGCCACCAGCATCGTCGCTGTGGCCGCGATGATCGCCGGGGCCGTTGCGGCGCTGAAGTACCAGAGCTGGCGGCTGGAGCGGGACGCCTGACATGTTCCCCTGGTTGTAGGGTCCGCCCCCATCGCTGCCGAATCGCACTTGCCTTATATTGGCGAAGACCGATAGATCAATCCAGGAGCAAGCGATGAAAGCCGTGAACCGATTACTGCTGGTGCTGGCCGCCGTGTGGCTCTTTGCCGGAGCGGCGAATGCGCAGGACAAGGTGGTCTATCACATCGACAACACCGAAGCCCAGGCCACCAAGGGCCTGCGCAATGTCCGCAACCACCTGGACGTGGCGCCCGACACGAAGATCGTCGTGGTGACGCACGCCGAGGGCGTGGACTTCCTGATGGAAGGCGCCAAGGACAAGAAGAACCCCAACATCGACTATGCGTCGCTGGTCAGCGCTCTGAAGGCGCGCGGCGTGAAGTTCGAGGTCTGCGACATCACCCTCAAGAACCGCAGCCTCAAGCGGGAGCAGTTCATCATGGACGCCGAATTCACGCCTTCGGGCGTGGTGCGCATCGGACAACTGCAGCTGCGGGAAAAATTTGCGTACATCAAGCCCTGAGCGAGCAAGGATGGCCAAGCGCTCCGCCAGCCCCGCACCGGCCCCGGCCCCAGGCCCGACGGAAACCGACGAGGTGTTCGAACTCGCGGCGGAGGTCTTTCGCGTGATGTCGGCGCCGATGCGCCTCAAGATCATCTCCAGCCTGTGCAACGGCGAGAAGAACGTGAGCGAGCTGCTGTCGGAAATCGCCACCACGCAGCCCAACATGTCGCAGCACCTCAACACGCTCTACCAGGCCGGCGTTCTGGGCAAGCGCCGCGAAGGTGTGCAAATCTACTATCGCATCATCAACGACCGCGTCGTGACGCTGTGCCGCGCGGTCTGCACGCAAATTGCCATCGAAACGGACGTTGTCCGCTGAGCTGAAGTACCCCAACCGCAAGGAGAAGCAATGAGAAGAACGAATCTCGCGCTGGCGGCGCTGACGCTGGCGCTGCCGATACTGGGCCATGCCCAGGCACCCGATGCGCTGCACGTGCGCAGCTGGGCCGCCGCGTGCGCCAACTGCCACGGCACCAATGGCAACGCGCAACCCGGCAACGTGGCGCTGGCCGGCATGGGCCAATCCGACATCGTGCAGAAGATGATGGACTTCAAGAATGGCCGCCGGCCGGCAACCATCATGCACCAGCTCGCCAAGGGCTACAGCGATGAACAGATCGCTGCCATCGCCGGCTACTTCGCCGCGCAGAAAAAACAATAAGGGGCGCATCATGAAAAGACGTCAATTCGTCCAGGCCGCCGGTGCGGTGGGTTCGCTCGGCACCGCTGCCCTCGTCGCGGGTTGTGCCGGCATCGGCGGTGCATCCGGCCCCAAAGTCGTCGTGATCGGTGGCGGCTACGGCGGTGCCACCGCCGCCAAGTACCTGCGTATGTGGTCGGACAACACGCTGAACGTGACGCTGGTGGAACCGAACGCCGCCTTCGTCTCGTGCCCCATCTCCAACCTCGTCCTGGGCGGCAGCAAGACGCTGGCCGACATCACCACACCCTACGACAACCTGTCGCGCCGCCACGGCGTGAAGGTCGTGCGCGACATGGCCACCGCCATCGACCCCGACAAGCGAATCGTCAAGCTGGCGAGCGGCACCGAGCTCCCCTATGACCGCGTGATCGTTTCGCCCGGCGTGGACTTCATGTGGGAGACGGTGCCCGGCATGAACCGGCCCGGCGCGCAGGAGCGCGTGCTGCACGCCTGGAAAGCCGGGCCGCAAACGGCAGCACTGCGCCGCCAGCTGGAGGCCATGCCCGACGGCGGCGTGTACGCGCTGACCATCCCGCTCGCGCCCTACCGCTGCCCGCCCGGCCCCTACGAACGTGCCTGCCAGGTGGCGCACTATTTCAAGACGGCCAAGCCGCGCAGCAAGGTGCTGGTGCTGGACGCCAACGACGACGTCACGTCCAAGGGCGCGCTCTTCAAGAAGGCCTGGGCCGACCGCTACGCCGGCATCATCGAGTACCGCCCGAAGCACAAGGTGGTGGATGTCGATGCCGCCACCGGAACGCTGAAGTTCGAGTTCAACGACGACCTCAAGGCCGCGGTGCTGAACGTCCTGCCCGACATGCGCGCCGGCGACATCGCCGCGAAGACCGGCCTGGCCACCGCCAACAAGCGCTGGTGCGAGGTGGACTTCCTCACGTTCGAGTCCAAAGCGGTGAAGAACGTGCACGTGCTGGGCGACGCGATCCAGATCGCGCCGGGCATGCCCAAGTCGGCCCACATGGCCAACCAGCATGGCAAGACGTGCGCGGCAGCCGTGATCGCGCTCCTCGCGGGCAAGGCCGTCAATGCGCAGCCGCTGTACAACAACACCTGCTACAGCTTCGTCAGCGACAAGGACGTGATGCACGTGGCCAGCGTCCATCGCTACGACGCCGCGCAAAAAACCATGGTGACCGTTGCCGGCTCGGGCGGCGTCTCCGCCGCGGCCAGCGAGCAGGAAGGCGGGTACGCCATGGCCTGGGCGCGCAACATCTGGGCCGATACGCTGGCATGACCGTGGCCGTGCCGCGCACCCGCCGGTGGCGCGGCTGGCTGGCGGCCGTGGCGTGCGCCTGGGGCGCGACGCTCGCTCACGCCCAGACGCCGGCACCGGCACCGGCACCGAGCGAACCGGCGATGGTCGCCCGGCAGCTGTCGGCCTCGGCGTGGGCGGTGGAGGGTTTGTCGGCCCTGGGCTCGGCCACCAACCGCAACTTCATCTCCAACGCCGGCTTCGTCGTGACACCGGACGGCGTCATCGTGATCGACGCACTGGGGTCACCCGCCCTCGCCCTGCGCCTGCTTGCGGAGATTCGCAAACACACGGGCAAGCCCGTCACCCACGTCATCGTCACGCACTACCACGCCGACCACATTTATGGCCTGCAAGCCCTGAAAGCGGCCGGCGCGAAAATCATCGCTCACCAGGCGGCGCGCGAGTACCTCAACTCCGACACCGCGCGGCTGCGCCTGGAAGCGTCGCGCACCGAGCTCGCCCCATGGATCGACAAGGACACGCGCCTCGTTCCCGCAGACGAGTGGCTGGACGGCGAGCGCGAGCTGGTGATCGGCGGCGTGACCCTGCGGATCAAACCAGTCGGGCCGTCGCACACGCCCGAAGACCTGGTGGTCTACCTGCCGCAAGAGAAAGTGCTGTTCGCGGGCGATCTGGTCTTTCGCAATCGCATCCCGTTCGTAGGCCAGGCCGACAGCCGCCAGTGGATAAAGGCGCTGGACGCCCTGCTCTCTTTCGACGCCTCGGTGATCCTGCCGGGCCACGGGCCGGTGTCGACCGACGCGCGCAAGGACATGGAACTGACGCGTGACTACCTCGTGCACCTGCGCGGCATGATGGGCAAAGCCGCGAAGAACCTGGAACCGTTCGACGACGCCTACAAGGCCGCCGACTGGAGCCGTTTCGAACAACTTCCGCTGTTCCGCGTGGCGAATCGGATGAATGCGTACAACACGTACCTGCTGATGGAGCGCGAGGGCGATTGATGCGGGTCCTGTCTCGCTGCGCGCGGTGGTCGCGGGCGTTGATTGGATGCGACGCCCGAAAACCGGAGATGCTTCCTGGATCGGGGTGGTAGGGCGTTCCCTGCAGCGAAGTAAAGGAGGAGGCGCCCTCCCGGCGCCGGGGGACATGAGCGGAGGGGAGCGCCCTGCCGCCCCGATCCCGCCCACCCGCTCCGAGCAACAGCGCCCCGCGACCTCGCGTAAACCCCAACGCACAACAGCACCGCCGCGTATATATTCGTGAATCTGCATATACGAATTCTTACGCTACAATGACCCACGGCCGGCTGCGCAAGGCGCCCGAAAACTTCCTCGACCGCGATGGCGTGTCGCAGGTGTTCGCGCAGGCGCGCAATGGGCGGCGCGACTTTCTGCGCGGGGCTTTTGCCGCGGCTGCCGCAGGCGCGGCGATCCCGACAGCCCGCGCGGCGCAGGGCGATCCCAACATCCTGGAACTGCCTGAACATTCCAAAGGCCTGGGCCAGGCCGTCGCCACGGACGGCTACGGCAAGCCTTCGAAGTACGAGAGCAATGTGCAGCGGCGGCGCAGTCCGGGCTTGACCCAGACGCCGCAGGCTTCTGTGTCTTTCGCTCCGCTGCAATCGCTCTTCGGCATCGTCACGCCCAGCGGGCTGCACTTCGAGCGGCACCACCAGGGCTGGTGGGACATCGATCCTTCCAGGCACCGCTTCATGATCAATGGCATGGTGAAGACGCCGAAGGTCTTCACCATGGACGAGCTGATGCGACTGCCGGCCGTGTCGCGTTTTCATTTCATCGAGTGCGGCGCCAACACCGGCATGGAATGGGGTAACGTGGCCGTGCCCACGTGCCAGTACACCCACGGCATGCTGTCGTGCAGCGAGTTCACCGGCGTGCCGCTCATCAGGCTGCTCGAGATGGCGGGTGCCGATTTCACCAACGGCAAGTTCGTGCTGGCCGAAGGCGCGGACGGCTCCTCGATGACGCGCACCATTCCCATGAGCCTGATTCGCTCCGGCGAAGTGCTGGTGGCGTACGGCCAGAACGGCGAGATGCTGCGGCCCGAGAACGGCTATCCGCTGCGTTTGATCGTTCCCGGCGTGCAGGGCGTGAGCTGGGTGAAATACCTGCGCCGCATCGAGGTCGGCGACCAGCCGTACGGCACCAAGGACGAGGTGATCCACTACGTCGATCTGATGCCCGACGGTTTGCACCGGCAGCACAGCAGCATCCAGGAATGCAAGAGCGTGGTCACGACGCCTTCCGGCGGCCAGGCGCTGCTGGACAAGGGTTTCTTCAGCGTGACGGGCCTGGCGTGGTCCGGCCGCGGCAAGGTCAAGCGCGTCGACGTGTCTGTCGACGGCGGGCGCAACTGGCGCGCGGCGCGGCTGGAAACGCCGGTGCTCAGCAAGTGCCTGACGCGCTTTTCGTGCGACTGGGTGTGGGACGGCAAGCCCGCGATCATCCAGAGCCGCGCCGTCGACGAGACCGGCTACGTGCAGCCCACCTATCGGCAATTGCGTGCGGTGCGCGGCAAGGGCTCGATCTATCACAACAACGCGATCCAGTCGTGGCTGGTGGAGGAAAGCGGCGAGGTCAAGAATGTCCAAATGGGATAGCTCCCCCCCGAAGCGGGCTGCGCCCGCCCCCCCCTCAAGGGGGCGCCACCAGCGGCCCGGCGGAGCCGGTTCCGCGGTGGCCCCGAAAGCGATCGCGGCCGTCATCGCCTGTATCGCGGGCATGGCCTTGGCGCAAGGTAAGTCGTACCCCGGCATCGGCCGTGCCGCGACACCACAGGAAGTTGCGGCCTGGGACATCGACGTGCGGCCCGACTTCAAGGGGCTGCCCACCGGTTCGGGCAGCGTGGCCAAGGGCCAGGAAGTGTGGGAAGCGAAGTGCGCGTCGTGCCACGGCGTGTTCGGTGAATCCAACGAGATCTTCAATCCGCTGGTGGGCGGCACGACGGCGGAAGATGTGAAGAACGGGCGCGTGGCCAGCCTGAGGCCCGGTGGCTATCCGGGCCGCACAACGCTGATGAAGGTCGCGCACGTGTCGACGCTGTGGGACTACATCAACCGGGCGATGCCATGGACGCAGCCCAAGTCACTGACCGTCGAAGAGGTGTATGCAACCACCGCCTACTTGCTGCACCTGGGCGGGGTGTTGCCCGCCGACTATGCGCTCTCCGACAAGAACATCCGCGACGTACAGCAGCGGCTGCCCAACCGCAACGGCATGACGACCGCACATGCGCTGTGGCCGGGGAAGGAATTCGGTGGCAGCGCAAAGCCCGACGTCGCCGCACAAGCGTGCATGAAGGATTGCAGCGCGGAGACAAAGGTGGCCTCGGCGCTGCCCGCATTCGCCCGCAACGCCCACGGCAATCTTGCCCAGCAGAATCGGCTTGTCGGCGCGCAGCGCGGCGTAGACACCACCGCTGCCGCGCCGGAAACACCTGCGCTCGCCGTGAAATCTGCCGATGCTGCCTCTCCCGCTCCAGCGGAGGACGTGCAGGCTTTGGCGCAGAAGAACAGTTGCACCGCCTGCCACGCACCCGACCGCAAACTGGTGGGCCCCAGCTGGAGGGACATCGCCGCCAAGCACCAGGGCAAGGCGGATTACCTGGCTGAGAAGATTCGCACCGGCGGCTCCGGCACCTGGGGCGCCATTCCGATGCCGCCGCAGCCGCTGAGCGAAGCCGATGCGCGCACGCTGGCCAGCTGGCTCGCCAGCGGCGCAAAACCCTAACGAAATAATGCCGCAGGGATATCCCCCATGCGGTGCATCCGGCCATATATTAGTATCGACTTAACCATAGGAGAGCCCATGAGAACCCGTCGCGAAACACTCAAGCAAGGCGCCGCGGTGGCCGGCCTGTTGGCAGCTACCGGCCTGTTCCCACGCTACGCTTCGGCTGCGTGGAACAGCAACGCGTTCGAAGCCAAGACCGTCGCGGACGTGATGAAGGCTTTCGGCGCAGGCGCACCCGCTGCGAGCACCGCGGTGACGCTCACCGCACCGGACATCGCCGAGAACGGCGCCGTCGTGCCGATGGGTGTGGCCACCACCCTCACGGGCGTGAAGCATCTTCTGGTGCTGGTCGAGAAGAATCCCAGCCCGCTCGTCGCCAAGTTCGACGTGAGCGACGCGGTCGACGCCAACTTCCTCACGCGCGCCAAGATGGGCCAGTCGTCCGACGTGTATGCGGTCGCGATCACGACTGACGGCAAGGCTCTCTTCTCCAAGAAGGAAGTGAAAGTCACCCTCGGCGGCTGCGGCGGCTGATTGCAACCCACAAAAGATTCAGGAGCACACCATGTCCGACCCGATGCGCATCCGCGCCCAAGCAGCCGGCGCCAACGCCACCGTCCGCGTGCTGATGAGCCACGAAATGGAAACGGGCCAGCGCAAGGACGCTGCCGGCAAGACCATTCCCGCATGGCACATCACCGAAGTCACGGCCAGCCACAACGGCAAGGCCGTGCTCACGGCAGAATGGGGCCCGGCCGTTGCCAAGAACCCGTTCCTCCAGTTCACCGTCAAGGGTGCCAAGGCCGGCGACAAGATCGCCGTGACCTGGAAGGACAACAAGGGCGACACCCGCACCGACGAAGCCGTGGTGACCGCATGAGGCGGGCACTGCTCGCGCTGGCGCTGGGCGGCCTGGCCCTCGGCGCGTTTGCGCAGAAATCGGCCACGCAGTCGATCGAGGAATACCGCGCGATGCTGGCGGACGGCAACCCGGCCGACCTGTTCGAGGCCAAGGGAGAGGCGCTGTGGAAACAAAAGCGCGGGCCGAAGAACGCGTCGCTCGAAGCCTGCGACCTGGGCAAGGGCCCCGGCGTGGTGAAAGGCGCTTTCGTCGAACTGCCACGCTACTTCCCTGATACGCAGCGGGTGCAAGATCTCGAGTCGCGCCTCGTGTCGTGCATGGAAACGCTGCAGGGCCTGGACGGCAAGCAGATCGCCGGGACGCCGTTCGGCCGCGGTGAGCAGGCCAATGTGACGGCACTTGCAACCTACGTCGCCGCCGAGTCGAAAGGCATGAAGTTCAACCTGCCACAAGCCCATGCACAGGAACGCGTGATGTACGAAGTGGGCAAGCGGGTCTTCTACCTGCGAGGCGGCACGCACGACTTTTCGTGCGCGTCCTGCCACGGTGAGGACGGCAAGCGCATTCGCCTGCAAGACCTTCCCAACCTCACCAAGAACCCGGGCGCGGGCCAGGGCTTCGGCGCATGGCCTGCCTATCGCGTCTCCAACGGACAGATGTGGAGCATGCAGTTGCGCCTGAACGACTGCTATCGCCAGCAACGCTTCCCCTACCCCGGCTTCGGCAGCGACGCCACGATCGCACTGGGCGTCTTCCTCGGTGTCAACGGCCAGGGCGGCGTTTCCACCGCCCCCTCCATCAAGCGCTGAGCATGAACCACACCATGAAGATCAGAACGCGCCACATCGCCACCAGCCTCGTCATGGCAGCCGCTGTGGCGGGCTGCGCATCGCTGCCCGGTTCGGCCGAGCTGGACCAGATCACCGCGCAAACCGTCAAGGCATCGTTTCGCGACGAAGGCTGGGTCAAGGTCGACCGGCTGGTGCAGGACGACTCCAATCGCGAGTGCAGCGCCGCCGAGGTCGCGGGCAAACCACTGGCACCCGCACGCGCCAAGGCCATCGAAGAGGCGAACCTCAAAACCGTCAAATGGCCCAGCGACGGCAAGTTCCTGGGCGACTGGAAGGCCGGCGAGCAGATCGCGCAGAACGGCCGCGGCCTTACCTGGACCGACACCGCCACTGCGGCCAACGGAGGCAATTGCTACAACTGCCACCAGATCAGCAAGGAAGAAATTTCCTTCGGCACCATCGGCCCGAGCCTCTACCAGTACGGCAAACTTCGCGGCGTTACCGACCCGAACAGCGCCGCTGCCAAACCCATCGTCGAATACACCTGGGGCAAGATCTGGAACGCCAAGGCCTACAACGCCTGCTCGAACATGCCGCGCGCAGGCCATGCGGGCATCCTGAACGAACAGCAGGTCAAGCACATCGTCGCGCTGCTGCTGGATCCGCAGTCGCCGGTGAACAAGTAAGCACGCAGTGAACCTGACCAAGCGCGAGTTCCTCCAGGTCCTCGGCGCGGCTTCGGTGTGCGGCATGGCTCTGGGCCGCTCCGCCGGTGCCGATGCCGCAACCGCCGCCGAACAGCTGTACGACATCCCGAAATTCGGCAACGTGTCGTTCCTGCACATGACGGACTGCCATGCGCAGTTGAAGCCCATCTACTTCCGCGAGCCCAGCGTCAACCTGGGCATCGCGGGCATGGAGGGCAGGCTGCCTCATCTCGTCGGCGAACACCTGCTGAAGATCGCGAAGGTCCCGGCCGGCTCCGACTATGCCCACGCCCTCACGTGCCTGGACTTCGAACAGGCCGCGCGCCGCTACGGCAAGGTCGGCGGCTTCGCGCACCTGGCCACGCTGGTCAAGCGCCTGAAGGCGAGCCGTCCCGGCGCGCTGCTGCTCGATGGTGGCGACACCTGGCAAGGTTCGGCCACGGCGTTGTGGACGAAGGGCCAGGACATGGTCGACGCCGCCAAGCTGCTCGGCGTGGACATCATGACGGGCCACTGGGAATTCACGCTCGGCATGGACCGCGTCAAGGAGATCGTCGAGAAAGACTTCGCGGGCAAGATCGAATTCCTGGCGCAGAACGTCAAGACCAACGACTTCGGCGATGCGGTGTTCAAGCCCTATGTCATGCGCGAAATCAACGGCGTGCCCTGCGCAATCATCGGCCAGGCCTTTCCCTACACGCCGATCGCGAACCCCCGCTACCTGATGGCCGACTGGGGCTTTGGCATCCAGGAAGAGAGCATGCAGAAGGTGGTGGATGAAGCGCGTGCCAAAGGCGCGCAGGTGGTCGTCCTCCTGTCGCACAACGGCATGGACGTGGACCTGAAGATGGCGGGCCGTGTGACCGGCATCGACGCCATCCTGGGCGGGCACACGCACGACGGCATGCCGGTCGCCACCGTCGTCAAGAACAAGAGCGGCCAGACGCTGGTGACCAACGCGGGCTCGAACGGCAAGTTCGTCGGCGTGATCGATTTCGACGTCAGAGACAAGAAAATCCGCGACTTCCGCTACCGCCTGCTGCCGGTGTTCGCGAACATGCTGCCGGCCGATAAAGAGATGGACGCGTTGATCACGAGAATCCGCGCGCCGTACGAAACCAGGCTGGCCGAAAAGCTCGCTGTGACGGAAGGAACACTCTACCGCCGCGGCAACTTCAACGGCAGCGGCGACCAGCTGCTGCTGGATGCGCTGATGGACGTGCAGGGCGCCGAAATTGCTTTCTCGCCAGGCTTTCGCTGGGGCACGTCCCTGCTTGCGGGCCAGCCCATCACGCGCGAATGGCTGATGGACATGACGGCGACGACGTACTCCTACGCCACGGTCAGCATGATGTCCGGCGAGACCATCAAGACCGTGCTGGAAGACGTGTGCGACAACCTGTTCAACCCCGACCCGTACTACCAGCAAGGCGGCGACATGGTGCGCGTGGGCGGGCTGGAATACAGCTGCAATCCCCTGGCCACGATGGGCAAGCGCATCGACAACCTGCGCCTGAACGGCAAACCGCTGGAGGCATCGCGCCAATACAAGGTGGCAGGTTGGGCGCCGGTGGCCGAAGAAGCGCGCAACGCCGGCAACAAGCCGGTGTGGGAACTGGTGGAGCAATGGCTCAAGGCGCGGGGCGGCGTGGTCGCGCAGCGCCGCGTCAACATGCCGCAGCTCACGGGCGGACTGCCCAACCTCGGCTACACGGCGGCGCAGGCATGAAAGCCTTGGTCGCGGCCGCCGCCCTGCTGTTTTGCGCAGCCGCGAGTGCGCAGCAAGCCACGCACGCCGTGCGCACGCTCACGCCCGAAGCGGCGTTGCGCGCAGCGCGGGCCGCGATGGCCAGCTGCGTCAAAAGCGGGTATCAGGTGGCGGTGGTGGTGACGGACCGGTCGGCGATCCCGCTCGTGATGCTCAGGGACCGCCATGCCGGACCGCACACGCCCGATACAGCCAAGAACAAGGCCTACACCGCGCTGACTTTCAAGACCGACACCCTGGCGCTGGCGCGAGTCACCCAGGCAGGCCAGTCCATGTCGGGCATTCGCGAACTGCCGGGCGTCGTCACGATCGGCGGCGGCCTGATGATCGAATCGGCCGGCTCGCTTGTCGGCGCGATCGGCATATCCGGCGCGCCGGGCGGCGAGGCCGACGAAGCGTGCGCACGCGCCGGCATCGCCGAGATCCGCGACGACCTGGAACTCTGACTGTCGCGTGCTAATCTGGAGCCTCGCCATGGATCCAGACCTCACCTCTCCCATCGACCCGGCCGTCACCGCCCCTTGGGCCGCGACGCTGATCCAGCATCGCCAGACCATCCTGCCCAAGCGCCTGGCCGAACCCGGCCCGGACGCCTTGCAGCTGGAACAGATCTTTCGCGCCGCCGCCGCGGCCCCCGACCACGGCGAGCGCCTGCCATGGCGCTTCGTCCTGATCCCCGCAACGGCGCGCGAGCGCCTGGCCGAAGTGTTTGCCGCTTCCTTGGTGGAGCGCGACGCGCAAGCCACAGCCGAACAGGTCGCGCAGGCGCGGGAGAAAGCCTTCCGCTCGCCGACGCTGATGCTGGCCGTGGTGGATGCCGGCCCCGCCGGTGACGAGATCCCATTCGTAGAGCGGCTGGTCTCCGCGGGATGCGCCATCCAGAACATGCTGCTGATGGCCACGGCGCTGGGCTTCGGGTCGGCGCTGACCAGCGGCAAGGCCATGGAGTCGAAGGGCCTGCGCGGGCTCTTCGGGCTGCAGCCGCACGAACATGCAGTGACCTTCATCAGCGTCGGCACGGCGGGCAAGCGCAAGGCCGCACGGCTGCGTCCCGAGCCGGTCCGGTTCGTGACGACACTGAGCAGCGGCTGACGGTCAGCCTCAGATGGGACTCTTACGCTGCTTCGACCAATTGGCGTACGTGCATGTAGTGGTCGTCCAGCATGACGCCGCACCTCTTCAGGAAATCGATGATGCCTACCAGCTCACCCTTCATCTTCACGATCTGTTCGGTCAGCTGTTCTTCCGTGATCGCGTTGACCAATGGGTCCTGTGAGGCGTCCTTCTTGGCATAGACGGCCTTCCATCTCGCGAAGTACTTGTTCATGCTCTGCTCGTAGGTCTGCACCAACTCGAGATCCGCGGGCGACAGCACCTTCGACAACTCAGCGGCCGTGACCGTCTGCACGGTCCGATCTTCCTGCTTGACCACGATGGCCGTCCCCTCGGGGCGGACCTTGAAGCGCCACCGATCGTCATCCCCCTCCGCCTCCTTGGGACGCTTCGTCAGGACGGTCTTGATCTGGCCGGCGATCTTGTCGAAGATGTCGACGGCGCCCTTGGTCGCGGCAATGAGCGCTGCAATTTCAACTGGACTCAGCATAGAACCCTCCTTTGCGAAAGGCCCGAACTTACCGCATCGCGCCGGCGGTCGCCTCCCCAGTGTTGGGGAGGCACCAGCCCGCCGCCGCTAGTCTTTCAGCCGCGTGATCTGCACGCTCGCCACACGCCAGACGCCGTTCTTGCGGACGTAGACGTCGATGTACCGGTAATGCGTGTTGAACGCTTTGCCGTCGTACGCCCCCGTCATGCGCGTGCGCCCGCTGAGCAGCGCCACGTCGCCATAGACCCGGACTTCGAAGTCCTCCACCGTGTACGGATCGATGCGCAGCTGGGGCGACAGCACATCTTCCAGGAACGAGGCCTTGTTCTCGATGTTGCCGGCCGCATCGATCTGGCGGAAGTCTTCCGTCATGTTGCCGGCAATCGCTTCGCGGTCCTTGCGGACGATCGCCTTGTCCCATGCGTCCGCCTGGCGAGTGAGTTGGTCGATCAGCGCCTTGGCGGCGGCGTCGGCCGCGACGGCGGCTCCGGCTCCCGCTGCGGCAAACGCGAAGACGGAAGTGAGGATCAGGCAGCGAAAGAGATGGGACAAGGTGTTGCCTTCCGGGAAGCGGTGTTTGAGATGGCGGCCCTCACCGCTTCCTGTGATAGGTGAGCGCCGCGGCAATGCAGAAGCGAAGCGCATCCACCGGGACAGACTCGCGCTCATCGAACACGATCGCACGGTTTCCTTCGTACTTGAAGTCTTTCGGGAACAGCGTCCGAAAGGTCTCGACCAGGTTCGTGTTGCAGTTGAAGTACATGGCGTACTGCGCGGGCTGGGCCTTCTTCCAGTCGATGCGCACCGTGCTGCCGCTTCGCGTCTGCGAGGTGACGTACGCCGGCTCGCTCCACTTCAGCGTCTCTTCCAGCTCGCCCACGCCATCCGTGGCAGCCGCCGTCTCGAAGATCAGCGCGCGAAGCACCAACATCTTGCGGCGGATTTTCGGCGGATAGGCTTCGAACTTGCTCGCCACACCCGGATTCTGGAACGGCTTCATGTTTCCATGTCTCGTGCCTCGGTCGGCCGAATCTACCATTTCGCGCCGCGCCATTTCCGCTCAGGTCCGCTCGGCCTTCTCGTCGGCCGGCACCGATTGCTCCTGGCGGGCTTTGGTCGCCTGAGGCGGCGCAAAAGGAGGCGGAAAGCCGACGAACGCCAGGAACACCAGGATCGGGAGCAGGCAGTAGAACAGCGGTCGCTTCCAGTTGAGGTTCATTGCAACTGAAGCTGAGGGCTCCGTTGCGCCGTTCAAGCAGGTCAGAATTCAAGTCAGGGTTTGCCTGGGTTCGTTCGAACTTGCTTGCTGATTCCAATGGCCTCCCCCATGAACCCCGGCACTGCCTTGCGAAACTCCTCCATGAATCCCTCGCGAAGCCAGAAACGAAACGCCCGTTCGTTCATGGAGTCGACGGCGGCCGAGATCGCCGCGCAGCGCCAACCTCGTGCCTCCTCTTCGATGCGCCTCAGGACGGCACGTCCCAGCGATTGGCCTTGCGCCGAATCGATGATCAACAGCAATGCCAGGTAAGCAGTCTGCACATCCGGATATCCCCGCACCAGGACATAGCAGCCGATGAGGTCAGTTCCATTCGATATCGAGTAGGCGTACATCTCATCCGCCGACAGCTGCCCGGGAACGCGGCCGAGCATCTCCGCGACCTCTTCATCGGTGGCCGGCCTGCCCCCGGTGGGATAGACGAATGACGGCGCCATGCGAAAAACCCACTGGCACTCCGTCAGGTCGGCAGGGTCAGAAGGATTGAAGCGCCTGTAGGTCAGCATGGTTTGCGAGGCCCTGATCGGTCCCCCGTACGCCTAGCGACCGTTTCGAGTCCGTCCGGCCGCCAGCGCGGCGAACCACTGCGCGCCCGCGCCGGTGAACAGCATCCAGCACGCCACAGCTTCCACCGGGATGCTGATGGCGTCGATGATCGCGGCGATGGGCGAAAGGTAGAAGTCGTCGGCCAGGCTCGGGCCGGCCAGGGCCCAGCCGGCGCCGAGATACACGAGCATGGCCCACCTCGCCCAGTTCCGCCCTTGCAGGATGCGTGAAGCCAGCAGGAGCGTGAGCCCGCCGAACACCACGACGAGCACCAGCGTGAACAGGAACGGCACCTCCGCGTCGCCGGCCGCCGGTTCGCGAACGCCCGGGAACAGCGTGATGATGCCGACCACCAGCGTCGCGATGATCATCTGGCAGGCGAGCTTCACCTGCGGCGGCACCGGGAGTTGTTGGGAGACCGGATCGGCGACTTCAGCGCCAGGGGGAGCAAAGGGGTTGCGGGCCATCGCGGAGTTATAGCACTGCACCCGCTGCGCCATTCAAGCCACGACAGTCACCCGCACATCCGCGTCCTCGCGCATCACCTCGATGCCGACATTGCGCTCATAGCGCTGCAGCAGCAGGTCGACACTCGGCCCCGGCGCACCCAGCCGCGTGATCTGGATCCAGTCGATGAAGCGCGGAAGGCGCGGGCGATGCAGCACGATCTCGGACTGCCGGGCGCGGATGTCGAGTCCCAGGCAGGCCTGCAGCATGCCGAACACCGCCGCCGCGGCCCAGGCCTGCGGCGAGCAGGCGACGGGATACAGCGTCGGCCCCGCGCCCGGCCGGCGCGGGAAGCCGCAGAACAGCTCCGGCAGGCGATGCGAATCGAAATGCAGGCTGGCATCGAACGTCGCCGACAGCAACTCCATCGCGCTTTCGGTACGGCCGTAGCGTGCCATGCCTGCCGCGATCAACGCGTTGTCGTGCGGCCATATCGAGCCGTTGTGGTACGACATGGGGTTGTAGCGCGCGGCGCCGGCCGCGATGGTGCGGATGCCCCAGCCGCTGAAGAACGCCACGCCCATCAGGCTGTCCATCATGCGGGGCGCATGCTCGGGCGACGCGATGCCGTTCCAAAGCGTGTGGCCGGCGTTCGAAGACGGCACCTTGCATTGCCGCTTGCCGCCATCCAGCGCGATCGCATAGCTGTCGATCTCGTCGCACCAGAAGGCGGCATGAAATCGCTCCCGCAGTTCCTTCGCCTGCTGAACCAATCGATCGGCCAACGCGGGCTCGTCCATCATGCGGGCCAGCCCGGCCGCCGCGAGCTTGCCTTCGTAGACGTAGCCTTGCACCTCGCACAGCGCGATGGGCGCCTGCGCCATCGTTCCATCGGCATGGAAGATCGAATCGTGCGAATCCTTCCAGCCCTGCTGCACAAGGCCTTCTTCGCTGCGGCGCGCGTATTCGACGAAACCATCGCCGTCGGCGTCGCCCCATTGGTCGATCCATTGCAGTGCCGCGAGGATGTTGGGCCAGATCGCGCGGATCAGGCCAGCGTCACCGGTGCGGTGCAGATAGGCCCCGGCCAGCACCAGGAACAGCGGCGTCGAGTCCACCGAACCGTAGTAGCGGCCGAAAGGGATTTCGCCCGTCAGCGCCATCTCGCTGTGGCGCGCCTCGTGCAGGATCTTGCCCGGCTCGGCATCGTTCTGCGGGTCCACGGCCTTCGCCTGGGTCTCCGCCAGGAAAGTGAGCACACCGCGGGCCAGCGCGGGATCGACCCACAGGTACTCCAGCGCGGTGATGATGCCGTCGCGCCCGAACGTCGTCGAATACCACGGCACGCCGGCGAACGGATAGGGCCCTGTGGGCAGCATCGTCGTCAGCATCGACAAGTCCGACACGGAACGATCCAGCCACAGGTTGACCAGCGGGTTCGACGTCACCACCGTGCAGTGCCCCCCGCGTGAGGTGCGGCGCGCGGCATTGTTCTGGCGCAGGGCATCTTCGTACGAGATGCGAGCGCGGGGCGCGTCATTTTCCGTTTCGCAGATCACAGTGCAGTAGAGATGGTGCTCGGTGCCCGGGTCCAGGTCCAGGTCGAAGGCGGCGCGGCCAACGTCGATGGCCGTAGGCACTGGCTCGAAGTGCAATCGCGTGCGCCGCAGCAGGTGGTCCAGCCCGCCGTAAGGCAAAACGACTTCGGCCGTCCCCACCTCCGGCGGCAGCCGATCTCCACGCTTGTCGCGCTTCATGCCACGGACTTCGAACAGGTCGACGAAGTCCCCGTCGAACGTGAACTCCAGCCGCACCTGAGTGGACTCGCTGCCGTGGTGCGTCACGCGGATGTGCTCGTGGCATACACCGTGCCACAACAGCTTGGCGCGGAAAATGTGCAACGTGCCCTTTGCCAGCGGAGCGCGGCCTTCACGGGCCGGCAAGTCCGGGTTCATCAGGTCGATCACCAGCAGGCTGTTGGACTCTTCTACCGACGAGCCCAGATGCAGCGGGCGCACGCCGTCGATCGTCAGCTCCTGGTGCGACAGGTAGCGCGTGTCGTTGTGGTACAGGCCTTCCTTGCCCGGAGCGAGCACCTGGATGTCGCCGAAGCGGTCGAACATCGCGAAGGTCTGGTCGTTCTTCAGGACCTGCGGCTGCTCCTCGGCACTGGCCGCGGTGGCCGCGACGTACCACTTGTCGCCGATCTGGATCTTCTTGGGCATGCGTATCGCTTTCCGCCGGATCGCGCCGGCTCAGGCCGCTTGGGCAGGCGCTCGCGTGTTGACCAGCTCCCGGTAAACGTCCAGGTAATGCCGCGCCATCACCGGGGCGGCGAAACGCTGCTCGAACTCCTGGCGGCAGCGGCGCCGATCGATGCGGTCGATGTTCTTCGCCATTGCAATGGCGTCTTCCTGGTTCTCCACGACGAAACCCGTGATGCCGTGATCGACGATCTCCGGCACCGAGCCGTGCCGATATGCGATCACCGGCGTGCCGCAGGCCATCGCCTCGATCATGACCAGGCCGAATGGTTCGGGCCAGTCGATGGGCATCAGGAGCGCCCGCGCGTTGCCGATGAAATCGTTCTTCTCGTGGTCCCCGATCTCACCGACGTAGGTCACGAGCGCGTCGTTCAGCAGCGGCTCGATGGTGGACTCGAAGTAGGCCTGGTCGGCGGGGTCGACCTTGGCCGCGATCCGCAGCGGCACGCCGCACGCCTTGGCGATCTCGATCGCGCGGTCGCAACGCTTCTCAGGCGAGATGCGGCCGACGAAGGCAAAGTAGTCCTGCGGCTCCAGGTGCAGCGAGTACAGGCCCAGCGGAAGCCCGTGGTGCACGGTGGCGCGCCAGTTGACCCAGGGCGCGGGCACGCGCTGGCTGTTGGAGATCGACGTCATCGGGTGGTTGCCGAAGCGCTGGAACAGCGGCTTCAGGTCGGGCAGGTCCAGCCGGCCGTGCGGTGTCGACACGCAGGGCGTGCGGCACTGGCCCACCAGCGAGAGTTGCAGCACGTCGGTGTGGAAGTGGATGATGTCGAAGTCGGACGCTTCCTTGAGCACCATGTCCATCATGATCGTGTGCCACACCAGCGGGTCGGGCTTGCGCTTGTCCAGCCGCAGGCCCATCGGCACGACGGCGACGAGGTCCGCCATGGTGACCGAATCGCCGCTGGCAAACAACGTCACGTCATGCCCCATCTCCACCAGCGTCTCGGTGAGATAGGACACCACACGTTCGGTGCCGCCATAGGCGCGGGGAGGCACGCTCTCGTACAGGGGAGCAACCTGGGCAATCTTCACGGCAGTCCTCTCCTTGCGGGGTGCTGCTGTTCAGCCAATGAATGCTGCGCAGCACCATGACTGCCCACCATAACTTTGGGGGGAATTCGAAGCTGTAGGACAGGTTCTTGAGTCGAGCGCCTTCGCGAGACCCAGCCATTGCCCAGTGATGAGCTACGTGTAGAGCTGCTTGTGCTGCTCGCGCAACAGATTCTTCTGCACCTTGCCCATGGTGTTGCGCGGCAGTTCCGAAACCACGAAGCAGCGCTTGGGAATCTTGAAGTTCGCGAGCTGCGCCTTGAGTTGGGCGACGATCTGGTCGCCATCGATGGTCGCGCCCGGTTTGGCGATGACCACGGCGATGCCGACTTCGCCGAAGTCGGGGTGCGGCACGCCGACCAGCGCGCTCTCGGCCACGCCCGGCATGTCGTTGATGTACCCCTCGATCTCGGCCGGGTACACGTTGTAGCCGCCGCTGATGATCAGGTCCTTGCTGCGCCCGACGATGGTGACGTAGCCGCGCTCGTCGATCTTGCCGACGTCGCCGGTCTTGAACCAGCCGTCGGCGGTGAATTCTTCCTGGGTCTTTTCGGGCATGCGCCAATAGCCCTTGAAGACGTTCGGGCCCTTGACCTCGATGGCGCCGATCTCGCCGGTGGGCAGGTTGTTGCCGTCGTCGCCGCGCACCCGAACGCCAACGCCCGGCAGTGGGAAGCCCACGGTGCCGCCGCGCCGCTCGCCGCCTTTGGCTTCATAGGGGTTGGACGTGAGCATGATGGTCTCGCTCATGCCGTAGCGTTCCAGCAGCGTATGGCCGGTGCGCTCCTGCCACGCAGTGAACGTTTCGAGCAGCAGCGGAGCCGAGCCGGACACGAAGAGGCGCATGTGCTTCGTCGACTCACGGTTCAGCGACGGCTCTCCGAGCATGCGCACATACAGCGTCGGCACGCCCATGAACACCGTCGCCTCGGCCATCTTCTCAATGGCGAATTTCGGGTCGAACTTCGCCATCCAGATGATCTTGCTGCCGTTCAGCAGCGCGCCGTGCAGTGCCACGAACAGGCCGTGCACGTGGAAGATGGGCAAGGCGTGGATCAGCACGTCGCCCGGCTTCCAGCCCCAGTAGTCCTTGAGCACGCGCGCATTCGACAGCAGGTTGCCATGCGTCAGCATCGCACCCTTGCTGCGGCCGGTGGTGCCACTCGTGTAGAGGATGGCGGCCAGGTCGTCGGGCGCCCGGTGCGCGATCTCGTGCCGGTCGCCGCAATGGGCGGCGCGGTCCAGGAGCGAGCCGGTGCGGTCATCGTTCAACGTGAAGACATGGCGCGTGCCGGCCTTGAAAGCGATCTTGCTCACCCAGCCGAAGTTCTTGCCGCTGCACACCACCACGGCCGGCTCCGCGTTGCCGATGAAGTATTCGATTTCGGCGCTCTGGTAGGCGGTGTTGAGCGGCAGGAACACGTAGCCCGCGCGCAGCGTCGCGAGGTACAGCATCATCGCCTCGACCGATTTTTCCACCTGCACCGCGATGCGCGAGCCTTCGGGCAAATTCAGGCCAGCCAGCAGGTTGGCGATCATGGCGGTGGCCCGCTCGAGGTCGCGCCACGAGTAGTGAAGGCCGGCATCGGTCTCGACGGCGGCCGCATCGATGCTTTGAGGGAATGCGGCCCGCAGCGCGGCAAAGAGGTTTTCGTTTTTCATGAGGCGTCCGGAAAGACCGGTTTTCTTTTTTGGAGGAAGGCGGAGATGCCTTCATTGTGTTCGTCGCTGTCGGCATAGCGATACGCATCGACGATCGCCGGACCGTCCTGCCACAGTTGCCGCAGCGACTGCTTGTTCAGCCGCGCCGCCTGCGGGGCCAGCGCCGCGATGCGCTGCGCACTGGCGATGGCCTGGCCAGCCACCTCGCCATCGGCGGTGACGCGGTTGAGGAACCCGCGAGCCTTCATCTCGGCGGCCGAGAGCACGGCGGCCTCCAGCAGCATTTCGCGCGCGGTCAGTTCGCCGGCGGCACGGGCCACGACTTGTGCCTCGCGCGGCGCCATGGGAAAGCCCAGCTTCGCAATCGGCGCGCCGAAGGTGGCCGATTCGCCGGCGATGCGGATGTCGCAGCAGCTGGCGATTTCCATGCCGGCGCCCATGCAGGCGCCTGCTATTTGCGCGACCACCGGAACGTCGCACTGCAGCATGGCGTCCAGGCCGCCCCAGACGTCCTCTTCATGGAACGCCCGCAGCGTCGCTTCGTCGAAACGGAAATCGGGATACTCGGAAATGTCGCCGCCGGCGCAGAACGCGCCGCCCTCGCCGCGCACCACCACGCAGCGCCACTCGCGGCTGGCCTGGATGCGCGTGAACAGCGTGCGCAGCTGGCGCCACATCGCGCGCGACATGGCGTTGAGCTTGCCGGGATGGGACAGCGTCACCAGCGCGATGGCGCCTTCCGCGGCGAAGTGGACTTGTCCCCCCATGGTGGATTAGTCCAGCTTGGCGCCGGCCGCCTTGACCACCGCGGACCAGCGGGCGACCTCGGAGCGGATGAACGCCGCGAACTGCTGCTGGCTGAAGTTGGGAAAGTCCGCGCCGTTGTTGGCCCAGATCGCCTTGAGCTCGTCGGAAGTCACGGCCTTGCGCATCTCGTCGACGATGCGGGCCTGCGCATCGGGGGGTGTGCCTTTGGGCGCCCACAGGCCGTACCAGGTGGTGACGGTGTAGTCCGGCAGGCCCACTTCGGCGGCGCAAGGCACGTCCGGGAACGCGGCGTTGCGCTTGGTGCCCGACACCATCAGCGCCTTGATGCGGCCGCCCTTGATGTGGGCAGAAGACGAGCCGAGGCCGTCGAACATCATGTCGACGCTGCCGGAGATCAGGTCCTGCAGCGCCGGGCCGGCGCCGCGGTAAGGAATGTGCGTGATGAAGGTCTTGGTCTGCTGCTTGAACAGCTCACCGGCGAGATGATGCGACGTGCCGCTGCCGGCCGAGCCGTAGTTGTAGCGGCCCGGGCTCTTGCGCATTATTTCGATGAACTGCTTGTAGTCCTTCGCGTCAACGCGCTTGGGGTTCACCACCAGCACCTGCGGCACGTTGGCCAGCAAGGTGAGTGGGATGAAGTCTTTCTCGAGGTCGTAGTCCAGCTTGGGGTACATCGACGGCGCGATGGCGTGGTGCACCGCGCCCATGAAAAGCGAATACCCGTCCGGCGTCATTCGCGATGCGAGGCTCGCACCGACGGTGCCGCCCGCGCCGCCCTTGTTGTCGATGATCAGCTGCTTGCCGGTCTGCTTGGCGAACTGCGCGGATAGTGGACGTGCGAAGGCGTCGGTGCCGCCGCCCGCAGGGAACGGCACGATCATCATCACGGGCTTGCTCGGCCAGGTGGATTGCGCGTGCAGCAATGGCGAAACGCCGGCCGCGCTGGCGGCTGCGAAACGAAGAATCTCGCGACGGTTGAGCAGGTTCATGGTTTTGTCTCCAGCTAGTTGTTGGTTAAAGCACGATCATTGTCGGACAGCCCCGCGGTCAGCGCAGCACGGCGCTGGCCTCGGCCGCCTTGACCAGGCGGGCCGCGTCCTCGGCCAGCAAGAATCCCTGCGCCTGGGCGTTGTCGGCGGCCTTGCGCACCGCGGCGACATAGCCGTCGTGCGAGCCGTAGCGCTCCTCCAGCGACAGGCGCGGATCGCCGCTGGCCTGGCGCTGCGCCGCCGTGCGGGCGAACGGCACCATCCCGCCCACGTAGTTGCAGATCTGGCCCTGGTGGAACGGCCGCGCGCCGCCTGCGGTGATGTTCCAGCCCAGGTAGGTGCCCAGCGGGGCCGCCAGCAGCACCACCGGCACGCCGCCCAGTTCGTTGCCGTCGGCGTCTACCCGCGGCGCATACATCGGCAGCACCTGGCGTATCGGCGGCGGCGCCTTCGAAGCGACGCCCGAGCCGTCGGCCGCATTGAAGCCGGGACCCCAGTCGTAGTCCAGCACCGGCATGATGAAGTCGGGCTCGGGCACCGTCGCGCGCAACTGCGGCAGCGTCGGAAAACCCAGGGCCTCCTTGTGGGCCAGGGCCAGCGCGCCACGCGCCTCGCCCGGGCGAGCGGCCAGGGTCGGCCAGCGGCTGGCCGGCGGCTCGGTCCCGCGCATCACCCAGTTGCGAAAGTGGACGCGCAAGGCGTTGACGGTCTCGGTGTGAGGCACCGGATTGGCCGGCAACAGGCCCGCACCGTAGTTGTTGCCGGGGCAGGAGGGACCGGTGGCCGGCAGGCCGACCCCGGGCAGGCTGGAATCGAAACCGCCCGCGCCGCCACCGTGGTTGGAGCTGGCGATGTAGTAGCGGCGCACGTTGGCCGGCAAGGGCAAATCGGCCTTGCCATCGGTGCCCACCCACTCGGGCGTGAGCTTGAGCGCCCAGACCTCGGCCGAACCGAAGTGCTCGATGATTTTGGGGCAGGTGCGGGTGGCTTCGCAGCGGTCGAGGATGCCGGCGGCCGGTCCGCCGCGCACCGGGTCGGGGTGGCGCGACCACCACTGCGGCCCTTCGCTGCCGGCCTGGTACAGCTCCAGCACGCCGTCGGGTTGGGCCCAGCGGAAATTCAGCGCGATGCGGCGGCCGGCGATGATGGGCCACAGGCCGTCGTGCACCTGGCGGCCGGCCTCGTCGCGGTTGAAGCCCAGATGCAGCCAGCCGCGCAAGAAATTGCCCGACTGCGACACGCCTCGGCCGATGCTGTGGGTCACGGCCCGCGCCACGGGGTTGGGCGTGCCGGCGTCGTCGGCCTGCGCGGTCTTGAAGAACTGGCCGAGGTCGCGCCAGGCAGCGAAGCCGATGCCCAGCACATGGGGATCGGCGGCCTTGAACACCACCTGGTAGAGCCTGGCGGCGTCGAAGCCGTTCTTCAGGCAAATGTGGGTGGCGTCGGGCGTGCCGGGAAACGGGTTGGCCGCGTCGCATCGAGCCCAGGCCCAGTCGGTGGCGGCAATCTCGGTCTCGCCGATGGCTTCGCCCCGGGTCGATTCGGCAGTGCGCATCACCAGCTTCGACTGGCGCGTATCCAGGCTGACCGGCTTGTAGGGCACGGGATTGGTCTGCACGATCAGTGGCTGCGAGGCCGGGCCGGCGCGGTTGACGATGCGGCCGAACACCTCGCCGGTGACCGGCGAGCCGTCGGCGTTGCGGGCCACCGGCAGCTGCAGCCAGTGCGGCTGGGCCGCCGCGGCGGTAGGCCGCACGCGGGTGGCCCCGGCGTTGTCGCCCTGCCAGGCGCTGGTCAGGTCGATGTCGCCGAAGGCGCGCTCGGCGGGCACGTTGGGCCGCCGGTTGCCGCGATTGGGCACCTCGTGCCACATCAGGCCGCTCGCCTTGGCAAGGTCGACCGGCTTGGTCAGCACGAAGGTGGCGACATAACGCACCTTGCCGTCGGCGCCCTTGGCCAGGTCGATGTCCTGGATCAGCGCGTTGGCCGCATGGCGCGGATCGAGCTCGCCGAAGGCGCGGCCGGCCACTTGCTCGAAAGCGATGCCGCCTGAGGCTTCAGGCGGCAGCGGCAAGGTTTCGTCGATCACGATGCGCGTCACGCGCGCCTGCGCCGTGCCGGCCAGTACCGCCGCCGTGGCAATGGCCAACGCGGTTCTTGCAGCGGCCTGCCAATGGGCCTTCCACCCGTCTTTCATGCTTGTCTCCAGTCGTTGTGTTCTTCTCGACGGGCCGGACCGTCACCCTTTTGCCTCAGAACAACAGGTCGCCGACCGCGCCGGACACCGCCGCCTCGCCCTGTGCCAACTGCACTCGGTGCCGGTCGAGGCGCTTGAGGTCGTACAGGTAATTGACCATGAGGCCATGCGACTGCTTGAGCCCCTTGGGCGAGGGATCGCCGGCCCAGTTGAGGCGTTCGACACGCGCGCCATTGCCGAGGTGAAATCGCGCGACCGCGTCCACGGGCTTGCCATCGTGAAGCTCGCGGCCAAGGTACTGCGCCGCGCAACGCAGCAGCATTTGGCGCACCGGCGACTTGGCATCGAGCTCCAGCGGTTTGTCGAAAGCGGCGAGCAGCAGCTCCGCCGTGGCTTCGCCGCCCAATGCGCGGCCCAGCTCCGAAAGCTGCCTCGCCGGCAGCCGCTCCAGCATCGCCGCGGCGTTCTTGTGGAGCCAGGCCCGCAGCCCGGGGATGGGCGACAAGGTCGCAAAGCACTTGAGCTTGGGGAACTCCCCCTTGAGCGTTTCCACCACCCTCTTGATGAGCGAATCGCCGAAGCTCACGCCGCGCAGGCCCGACTGCGTGTTGCTGATCGAATAGAAGATCGCAGTCGTGGCTCGGGCGAGATCGCTCGGCGCCGCAGCTTCGTCGAGCAGCGGCGTGATGCAGTCCGCGATCTCGTCCATCAACGCCACCTCGACGAAGATGAGCGGCTCGTCCGGCAGGCTGGGGTGAAAGAACCCATAGCAGCGGCGGTCGCTGTCGAGCCGGTTCTTCACGTCCGCCCAGCTGCGGATGTCGTGCACCGCCTCGTACTTGATCAGCTTTTCCACCAGCGATGCCGGGGAATCCCAGCTGATGCGGCGCAAGTCGAGAAAGGCCACGTCGAACCAGGTGGAGAACATGTACTCCATCTCCACGTCGAGCGCGCGCAGCCGGCGGTCGGATCTGAGCTGGTGCTGCATGTCCGCGCGCACGTCAACCAGGAAGCGGATGCCGCCCGGCGCGGCGCTGAACCGCTGCAGCAGGCGGCGGCGCGGCGACACCGTGGCGCGCCGGAACAGCACTTCCGCCGCCGCTTCGTCGGGCGTGCCCACGGCACGCGCATACTGCGCCTGCGCCGCCTTGACCTGCTGCGGGTCCGAGGTGAACTGCTCGCTCATCAGCAGCCACATGTCGTGACGTTGCTCCGGGGTGGCACGCGCATACCAATGCATCACGCCCTCGGCCCGGCGCCCGCCTTCCACCTCGCTCACGGCCGGGTCGATGACGGCCTGCAGCTCCGTCAGCGTGCGCCGCAGCACCCGGGGCGAAAGCGCCTCCGCGTTGCGGCGCAGGGTGGCTTGCAGGCGCTCGCGGGTCGAGCGCGGGACCACGGCAGTGTCCATCGCGATTCCAATCATGGTGTGAGTCTCGAGCGTTGGTTGCGGGCCAGCTCTCGCAGCGCGTCTCGCTGACGCGTGAGGTGCGTGCGCATGGCCGCGTCGGCGCCTTCGGGGTCGCGCGCCTTCAGCGCGGCAAACACGGCCATGTGCTCCGACAGGCTTTGGTCCAGGCGGCCTGGCGCGTGCAGCTGCTGCAGGCGGGCCAGCTTGACGATCTTGCGGAGATCGCCGATCACCTGGGCCAGCCAGCGGTTGTTGGCCAGCGTGATGATGGCTTCGTGAATCGCGAAGTTGACCGCGTAGTAGTCGTTGATGCGCTTGGCCTTGGCGTGGCGATTGAGCTTGTCGTGCAGCACTTCGAGCGTCGCGAGATCGGCGTCGCTGGCATTCACCGCGGCCTCCCGCGCACACCGGCCCTCCAGCAGCGCGATGACGGGAAAGATTTCGTCCAGGTCTTGCGCCGTCACCTCATTGACGAAGCAGCCGCGGCGCGGCTCGTGGCGCACCAGGCCTTCCGCCGTGAGGACCTTGAGCGCCTCGCGCAGTGGCGTGCGCGAGATGCTCAGCTGCTCGGCCAGGCGCGCTTCGTCCAGGAACGTGCCGGGCATCAACTCCCCCGCGAAGATGCGGTCGCGCAGCTGGGCGGCGACTTCGTCGTGAAGGGAGTTGTGGACCAGGCGCATCGGGTTCGGCTCTCGTAATTTTCAATAATTACGGATAATTATGAACCTGTGCAGGCGCGCTGTGAAGTGTTCGGGGCTGTGGAAACTACCTAGCGGCGGCGGGAATGGCGGCCGACCGGCGGCCGAACCATATCCACAGCGCGATGCCGACGGCGATCATCGGCACGCACAGCCACTGGCCCATCGAGAGGCCGGTGGACTGCTGCAGCCAGACGAGGTGGCTGTCCGGTTCGCGAAAGAACTCGGCGATGAAGCGCAGCACGCCGTAGCCGATGAGGAACACCGCGGCCACCTGCCCTTGCCTGCGCTCTTTGCGGGCATAGATCCAGAGCACGATGAACAGCAGCAGGCCTTCCAGCAGGAACTGGTAGACCTGCGACGGATGCCGCGGGATCATCTGGCCGCTTTGCGGGAAGATCATGGCCCACGGCAGCGAAGGATCGGCGGCGCGGCCCCACAGTTCGCCGTTGATGAAGTTGCCCACCCGCCCTGCAGCCAGGCCCGTCGGCACGCAAGGCGCCACGAAGTCCATCACCTGCCAGAACGGCTTGCCGCGGGAGCGCGCGAACCACCATTGCGAGAAGATCACGCCGAGCATCCCGCCGTGAAAGCTCATCCCGCCCTGCCACACGTAGAAGATTTCGAGCGGATGCGTCGCGTAGTACGCGGGCTTGTAGAACAGGCAATAGCCCAGGCGCCCACCCGCCACCACGCCGAGCACGCCCAGGAACAGGATGTCTTCGACGTCCTTGCGCGTCCAGGCGCCTCGCCCCTGAATGGATGCAAAAGGCTCCTGCCGCAGCCGCCACATCGCGAGCAGCATGAAGAGGCCAAAGGCCGCAAGATAGGTCAGGCCATACCAGTGGATGGCGATGGGGCCCAGGCGCAGGGCCACCGGATCGATATGAGGGAACGTCAGCATGCGGCGTATTGTGCTGCAAGCCCTGGCGCGGCGCAGCCCATCAATGGCGGGCCGCGCGGGTGCGTGCGAACTCCACGAAGCGATCGCGTGTGGGGTTGGCGCGGGCCGGCCAGACCAGAGTGGTTTCGCACCCCGGCACCTCCTGCGCATGCTTCGCCGCAACCTGGCGGTACATCACCCCCGGCCGCTGGAACTGCCGCACGCTGTCCGGCACCCAGGCCAAGCCCAGCCCGGCGGACACCAGATTGACGATGGTTTGCATCTGGATCGCTTCCTGCGCGATGCGCGGCGCGCGGCCGGCGGTGTGATACATGCCGAAGATGGCGTCGTGCAGCGACGGCAGGATGCGGCGCGGAAAGATCACCAGCGGCTCCTCCAGCACGGCGCTGAACGACAGGCTGCGCGCCTGGGCCAGCGGATGCTGCTCCGGCAGCGCGACCGCCAGCGGCTCGCGCGCGATCCGCAAATGCTGCAGCCCTTCCGGCGCGAACCCCGGCGAGTGCAGCATGAAGCCGGCATCGACATCGCCGCGTTCGATGGCCTGCAGTTGCACGTCGCCTGTTGCTTCAATCAGCTCGAACTCGACCTGCGGATAGAGCGCGCGGAACGCCTGCACCCATTGCGGCAGCAGTCCGAAGCCGACCGTAGAAACGAAGGCGAGGCGCAGCCGCCCCACTTCGCCGTGCGCCGCGGCGCGTGCGTGGGCCGGCAGCGCCAGCGCGCGCGCCAGGAGGTCGCGCGCCTCCGGCACCAGCGCTTCGCCCGCAGGCGTCAGCTGCACGCTGCGCTTGGTGCGGTCGAAGAGCCGCACGCCCAGCGACTGCTCCAGGTTGGCAATGGCCTGGGTCAGCGGCGGCTGCGTCATGTGCAGGCGCACGGCCGCGCGGCCGAAGTGCAGCTCTTCGGCCAGCGCAAGGAACTGGCGCCACAAACGCAGCTCGATCAAGGGTTGACTCATATGCTGGACATATTAATACAGGCATGAAAACGGATTGGAAAGAATCACCGGCCCGGCGCATACTCGTGGCCTTTCCCCGTTCCGGAGACCGCCATGGCCACGAAAATCATCCCCATCAACAGCCGCAGCAAGACCATCACCGAAGGCAAGTCGCGCGCCCCCAACCGCTCGATGTACTACGCGATGGGCTATGAGGAAAGCGACTTCAAGAAACCCATGGTCGGCGTGGCCAATGGTCACAGCACCATCACGCCGTGCAACAGCGGCCTTCAGAAGCTCGCCGACGCCGCGATCGCCGGCATTGAAGAAGCCGGCGGCAACGCCCAGGTGTTCGGCACGCCGACCATCTCCGATGGCATGGCGATGGGCACCGAAGGCATGAAGTACTCGCTGGTGAGCCGTGAAGTGATCTCGGACTGCATCGAGACTTGCGTGCAGGGCCAGTGGATGGACGGCGTGCTGGTGGTGGGCGGCTGCGACAAGAACATGCCCGGCGGCCTGATGGGCATGCTGCGCGCCAACGTGCCCGCGATCTACGTGTACGGCGGAACGATCCTGCCCGGCCACTGGAAAGGGCAAGACCTCAACATCGTGAGCGTGTTCGAAGCCGTGGGCCAGAACGCGGCCGGCAACCTCTCCGATGCAGACCTGCGCGAGATCGAGATGCGCGCCATCCCCGGCACCGGCTCCTGCGGCGGCATGTACACGGCCAACACCATGTCGTCAGCCTTCGAGGCGCTGGGCATCTCCCTGCCCTACTCTTCCACCATGGCCAACCCGCACGACGAGAAGATGAACTCGGCCAAGGAATCGGCCAAGGTGCTGATCGAGGCGATCAAGAAGGACATCAAGCCGCGCGACATCGTCACCAAGAAGGCGATCGAGAATGCCGTGGCCGTGATCATGGCCACCGGCGGCTCGACCAACGCGGTGCTGCACTTCCTGGCCATCGCCCATGCAGCCGAAGTGGAGTGGACCATCGACGACTTCGAGCGCGTGCGCCAGAAGACGCCGGTACTGTGCGACCTGAAGCCCAGCGGCAAGTATTTGGCGGTGGACCTGCACAAAGCCGGCGGCATCCCGCAGGTCATGAAAATCCTGCTGAAGGCCGGCCTGCTGCACGGCGATTGCATCACCATCAGCGGCCAGACGATTGCCGAAGTGCTGAAGGACATTCCCGACGAGCCGCGCACGGACCAGGACGTGATCCGCCCCATCACCAAGCCGATGTACGAGCAAGGCCATCTGGCCATCCTCAAGGGCAACCTGTCACCGGAAGGCGCGGTCGCCAAGATCACCGGCTTGAAGAACCCTGTCATCACCGGCCCGGCGCGCGTGTTCGACGACGAGCAATCGGCGCTGCAAGCCATCCTGGACGGCAAGATCAAGGCCGGCGACGTGATGGTGCTGCGCTACCTCGGCCCCAAGGGCGGGCCCGGCATGCCCGAGATGCTGGCGCCGACGGGCGCGCTCATCGGCGCGGGCCTGGGCGAAAGCGTGGGCCTGATCACCGACGGCCGCTTCTCCGGCGGGACCTGGGGCATGGTGGTGGGCCACGTCGCGCCGGAAGCGGCCGCAGGCGGCACCATTGCGTTCGTCAACGAAGGCGACTCGATCACCATCGACGCGCACAAACTGGTGCTCGAACTGAACGTGCCGGAAGCGGAAATCGCGAAGCGGCGGGCGGGCTGGAAGGCCCCCGCGCCGCGTTACACCCGCGGTGTGCAGGCCAAGTTTGCCTTCAATGCTTCCAGCGCCAGCAAGGGCGCGGTGCTGGACAACTACTGAAGCCGCACGCCCCCGTCAGCGCTTTTGACGGGGCTTAAGCCCCAGCTTTTCGCGGCTCTTGTCGATGCGCGCCTGCTTGCGCGCTTCTTCCTTCTGCATCGCTTTCTTCTTGGTGTAGCCCGACCAGTCGGCCCACCACCACCAAGCCACGGCCAGGCCGAACGGCGAAAGAACGACCCACCAGTCCCACAGCGCGACCGGCCCGTACTCGAAGTACTTCAAGCCCATGAGGATGATTCCGAGTACCAGGAACAGCATGGTGTTGACTCCGACGATGAGGGCAATAGGGCGATGGGCCCGGGTGGCAACAAGCGGGTCAACCGCGGTCACTACAATGGCGTTAATTGACTGTAACCCAACTCATGAGGACGAATCGATGAAACGTGCCCTGTTTGCGCTCGTCGCCGCCGCGGCCTGCGCCCCGGTGCTGGCCGACCAGGCGCTGGCCACCGCCAAGAACTGTATGGCCTGCCACGCTGTCGACAAGAAGCTGGTCGGACCGGCCTATAAGGACGTAGCCGCCAAGTACGCGGGCCAGAAAGACGCCGCGGACAAGCTCGCCGTGAAGATCCAGAAGGGCAGCACCGGCGTGTGGGGCCCCGTGCCCATGCCGGCCAATGCGCAGGTCAATGAAGCCGAGGCGAAGAAGCTGGCGGCTTGGGTGTTGGGCCAGAAATAAAGCCGGCTCCCCAACGCAAAAGGCCCGCATCGCGGGCCTTTTTGTTTTACAGCTTCTCGGCCAGCTGCTCCAGGATCGCCGGGTTCTCCAGCGTGCTGGTGTCCTGAGTGATCGCCTCGCCCTTGGCGATGGAGCGCAAGAGGCGGCGCATGATCTTCCCGCTGCGGGTCTTGGGCAGGTTGTCGCCGAAGCGGATGTCCTTGGGCTTGGCGATCGGGCCGATCTCCTTGGCCACCCAGTTGCGCAACTCGTTGGCGATCTGCTTGGCTTCTTCGCCGGTGGGACGCGAGCGCTTCAGGACGACGAAGGCGCACACCGCCTCGCCGGTCAGGTCGTCAGGGCGGCCCACGACTGCGGCTTCCGCCACCAGGTCGGTTTTGGACACGAGCGCCGATTCGATCTCCATCGTGCCGAGGCGGTGGCCCGAGACGTTCAGCACGTCGTCGATGCGGCCCGTGATGCGGAAGTAGGCGTTGTCCTTGTTGCGTACGGCGCCGTCGCCGGCCAGATAGAGCTTGCCGCCCATCTCTTCGGGAAAGTAGCTCTTCTTGAATCGCTCCGGATCGCCCCAGATCGTGCGGATCATGGAGGGCCAGGGGCGCTTCACCACAAGCATGCCACCGGCGCCGTTGGGCACGTCCTTGCCCACCTCATCGACGATGGCCGCCATGATGCCGGGCAGCGGCAGCGTGCAAGAACCCGGCACCGTGGGCGTCGCGCCCGGCAGCGGCGTGATCATGTGGCCGCCGGTTTCGGTCTGCCAGAACGTATCGACGATGGGGCAGCGCTCGCCGCCCACGTGCTTGTGGTACCACATCCAGGCTTCCGGGTTGATCGGCTCGCCCACCGTGCCCAGGATGCGCAGGCTGGTGAGGTCGTAGCGCGCCGGGTGGATCTTCTCGTCGCCTTCGGCGGCCTTGATCAGCGAGCGGATCGCCGTGGGCGCGGTGTAGAACACCGTGACCTTGTGCTTCTGGATCATTTCCCAGAAACGGCCCGCATGGGGGAACGTGGGGATGCCTTCGAAGATGACTTGGGTTGCGCCCGCGGCCAAAGGCCCATAGGCAACGTAGGTGTGGCCAGTGATCCAGCCGATGTCGGCGGTGCACCAGTACACGTCGGACGGCTGGATGTCGAAAGTCCAGTCCATCGTCAGCTTGGCCCACAGCAGGTAGCCGCCGGTGGAATGCTGCACGCCCTTGGGCTTGCCGGTGGAGCCGGAGGTGTAGAGGATGAACAGCGGATGCTCGGCGCCGACGGTCTCGGGCTTGCACTCGCTGGACTGGCCCTGCAGCACTTCGGTGAAGGTCTGGTCGCGGCCCGCCTCCATATTGCAAGCAGTGGCCGTGCGCATGAAGACCAGCACGCTCTTCAACGTGTCGCAGCCGCCCATCGCGATGCCTTCGTCCACGATGGCCTTGAGCGGCAGTTCCTTGCCGCCACGCATCTGGTAGTTGGCCGTGATCACCGCCACGGCGCCGGCGTCGATGATGCGTTCGTTCAGCGCCTTGGCCGAGAAGCCGCCGAACACCACGCTGTGGGTGGCGCCGATGCGCGCGCAGGCCTGCATGGCGATGACGCCTTCGACGGTCATCGGCATGTAGATGATGACGCGGTCGCCCTTCTTGATGCCCTGCGCCTTCAGCGCGTTGGCGAACTGGCTGACCCGGCCCAGCAGCTCCTTGTAGCTGACCTTTGTCACGGCGCCGTCATCGGCCTCGAAGATGATCGCCGTCTTGTTCTCCACCGGCGTGCCGACGTGCTTGTCCAGGCAGTTGGCCGACGCGTTGAGCTCGCCGTCCTCGAACCATTTGTAGAAAGGCGCCTTCGACTCGTCCAGCGTCTTGGTGAACGGCTTGGTCCACACGACGTTGTCGCGTGCCAGGCGGGCCCAGAATCCTTCAAAGTCCTTGTCGGCTTCCTCGCACAGGGCGTTGTACGCCTCCATGCCCGAGATGCGCGCCGCCTTCATGGTGGCCTCGGTGGGAGGGAACACACGGTTTTCGACCAGGACCGACTCGATATTGCTGCTCATGACGAATGTCTCCGCTGGGGGTTGGGTTTCGCGGTAATGTCAGGGTTTGCACTTACAGTGCACTGACGCTGGGCACGCCGCCCTGTTTTGAATTTAACCCCAACCGGGCCGGTGCGCCACAAATCTACAATCGCCCACACCCGTACAAACCCCCTTCCGATGCAAGACCCGAACATTCCGCCCCGCTCTCCCCTGCGCCCCCTGCCCGGCCTCATCTTCGCCAGCCGCTGGCTGCAGTTGCCGCTGTACCTGGGCCTGATCGCCGCGCAGGCGGTTTATGTCTTCCACTTCTGGGTCGAGCTGGTCCACCTTCTGGAGGCCGCATTTGGCAGCCAGACCGCGCTGCAGCAGTTGATCACAAGCATCGGCTACAAGCAGAACGTGCCGATCACCACGCTGAACGAAACGGTGATCATGCTGGTGGTGCTGGCGCTGATCGACGTGGTGATGATCTCCAACCTGCTGATCATGGTGATCGTCGGCGGGTATGAAACCTTCGTGAGCCGCATGGGCCTGCAAGGCCACCCCGACCAGCCCGAGTGGCTCAGCCACGTGAATGCGTCGGTGTTGAAAGTGAAGCTGGCGACGGCGATCATCGGCATCTCGTCGATCCACCTGCTGAAGACGTTCATCAACGCCGACAACTACACCGACCGTGTGCTGATCGCGCAGACCGCCATCCACATCACCTTCCTGCTCTCGGCCATCGCCATCGCCTACACCGACAAGATCATGTCGGGCATCGCGGAGCGCAAGCACTAGACCCGTTCGCTTCCGCACCAACGCGAAGCGCTCCGGGCCTTCGTCAACCGGCTCTCCGGCCAGGCGCCTGCTGGCCGGAGAGCCCGACGCCGCAGCCTAGGATGCGGGTTCCGGCCAGCGCAGGATCCGGTTACCGTCGTACGCCCAGTTTTCCTTGACGGGGTGGAACAGCAGGGGTCCCACTCCCCGGCCGATGAACTCGCCTAGCGCGATCTGCGGCCGCCAGCGCATAGTCGACTGCCGCGCCTGGTCGGCGCATCGATCCTGGCTGTCGCCTAGGTAGCAGGCGGTGGTGGCGCACAAGTCCTGTGCCAAGAGCCCGAGGCGATGGACAACAGTCGGGATCAACGCTTCGAAGTGCCCCTCCCACCCGTCGCGGTGGGCTTGGTCAAGGGCCTCGAGGGCCTGCCGTGAGATGCGCAGGATAGGGAAGAACGCCCGGCGCAGGTCATTGGCGGTCAACGCCGCGGCCACCGGCACGCGCAGGGTCCTCCACCAGGGCCACCGGGGCCAGTCGGCATGGCGGCGGAAATGTGAGGCCAGCAAGTCGGCTTCGCAATTCCGGTAGGCGCCGAGCAATGACCGCCAGTCGCCCCGGTACTCCACGTCCGATTCGATCTGCCAGTAGTGGCCATACTCGTGCGTCTTCGAAAGATGCAGCAAGGGAAAGTGCGTGCTGCCCATGATGCTGCGGTCGAACCACCGGTAGCCCAACCGCTGCAGCAAGTCGTCCGGATCGAACGGCACCAGGGCCTGCGGCGTTCCCCGCCCATCGAGGAAGGCCTTCCATTGCGCGGTGACGCCGCCGTGGTCGTCCTGCAGAAGCACAAAGCAGTCGGCATCCGCACCAAGCTCGCGGCGCAGCCGGTCGAACCGGTGGGCGATCGACTGGCTCCACAGGTGGGTCAGGTAAAAAACCGCGACCGGTGGCCGCAGTGGCGAAGCGGCTTCCAGGCTCGAGGCTGGCGTCACAGAGGGCCGGTCCGCACCATCATTTCCGGCCGCACCCACTGGTCGAACTGCTCGGCAGTAACATAGCCCAGTCCCACCGCCGCCTCGCGCAGGCTGGTGCCTTCCTTGTGTGCCTTCTTCGCGATCTGCGCCGCCTTGTCGTAGCCGATGTGCGGGTTCAGCGCCGTGACGAGCATCAGCGAGCGATCCACCAGTTCGGCGATGCGCTCGCGATTGGCGGTGATGCCCACGGCGCAGTGGTCATTGAAGCTGGCCATGCCGTCGGCCAGCAACCGCACGCTTTGCAGGAAGTTGTGCGCGATCATCGGCCGGAACACGTTCAGCTCGAAGTTGCCCGAGGCGCCGCCGAAGTTGATGGCGACATCGTTGCCGAAAACCTGGCAGCACAGCATCGTCACGGCTTCGCTCTGCGTCGGGTTGACCTTGCCCGGCATGATCGACGAGCCGGGCTCGTTTTCCGGGATGCTCAGCTCGCCGATCCCGCTGCGCGGGCCACTCGCCAGCCAACGCACGTCATTGGCGATCTTCATCATGGCGGCCGCGAGCGTCTTCAACGCGCCGTGGGCGTGCACCAGCGCGTCGGCAGCCGCCATCACTTCGAACTTGTTCGGCGCGGTGACGAAAGGCAACCCGGTGAGCCGCGCGAGTTCCGCCGCCACCTTTTCGGCATAGCCCGCCGGCGCGTTCAGGCCGGTGCCGACGGCCGTGCCGCCCAGCGCCAGCTCGCACAGGTGCGGCAGGCTGCCGTGCAGGTGCCGGTCGGCCTGCTCCAATTGCGCGACATAGCCGGAGAACTCCTGGCCCAGCGTCAAGGGCGTGGCGTCCTGCAGATGCGTGCGGCCGATCTTGACGATGTCCTTGAACTCGTCGGACTTCGCCGACAGCGTGGACCGCAACTTCATCAGCGATGGCATCAGCTTGTTGCGGATGGCTTCCACGGCGGCGACGTGCATCGCCGTGGGAAAGACGTCGTTCGACGACTGGCTCTTGTTCACGTCGTCGTTGGGATGCACCAGCCTTCCTTCGCCCCGCTGCCCGCCCAACAGTTCGCTCGCACGGTTGGCCAGTACCTCGTTGACATTCATGTTGGTCTGAGTGCCCGAACCGGTCTGCCAGACCACCAGGGGGAATTCCTCGCCGTGCTGGCCGGCCAGCACCTCGTCGGCCGCGGCGACGATAGCCGAGGCCTTGTCCTGGTCCAGCAGGCCCATCAGGTGGTTGACCACGGCCGAGGAGCGCTTGACCTGCACCAGCGCCCGGATGATTTCCCGGGGCTGCCGCTCCCCCGAAATGTCGAAGTTTTGCAGGGAGCGCTGGGTCTGGGCGCCCCACAGGCGCTGCGCCGGCACCTCGATGGGGCCGAATGTGTCGCGTTCAATGCGGGTGTTCATGGTCAGCTCGATGTATAGCGCCCCGGGGCCGTCAGCCACCGTAACAGAGTCGCGCCGGCTTGTGTGGCGGCGGTCGATTTGACCTGCGTCAACACATGCCCGTCTTGCGCGCAGTAGCCTGAGCTTGGCGATGTTGCCTGCTGGAGGTTCTCATGAAATCGATTGAACTGGCGGCTTTCCTTGGCGGCCTCGTCCTGTGCAGTGCGGCCGCGGCCAGCACCGAACTCGCGCAGGCCAAGCAGTGTATGCAATGCCACAAGGTGAAGGAAGCCTTCGCAGGCCCGTCCTTCCACGAGATCGCGCAAGCCCGCAAGGGCCAGCGCGATGCCATGACGAAGATGGTGGTCACCATCCGGCGAGGGAGCAATGCCACCGGCGGCCCGCACTGGGGTGCGGCCACCATGCCCGATATGAAGGAGCGCCCGGAAGTCAGCCAAGCTGAAGCGAGGACGCTGGCGAAGTGGATCCTCAAGCAATGAGGTGCCGGGCCGAAGCGTGAACGAAGGTGCTCAACAGGGTCTGGGATAATGGAGGCAAGCCCCCTCCCCTACCGTCCCGAGACCATGACGACAAGCATCAAGTACAACGATCTGGTGGAATCGATCGCCGCCGCGCTTCAATTCATCAGCTACTACCACCCCGCCGACTACATTGCCCACCTCTCCCGCGCCTACGAGCGCGAGCAGAGCCCGGCCGCAAAGGACGCCATCGCGCAGATCCTGACCAACAGCAAGATGAGCGCGACCGGGCACCGCCCGATCTGCCAGGACACCGGCATCGTCAACGTGTTCATCAAGGTCGGGATGGACGTGCGTTTCGAGGGCTTCACCGGCAGCCTGGAAGACGCCATCAACGAAGGCGTGCGCCAGGGCTACAACCACCCCGACAACACGCTGCGCGCCTCCGTCGTGGCCGACCCGCAGTTCGACCGCAAGAACACCAAGGACAACACGCCGGCCGTGATCTTCACCGAGCTGGTGCCGGGCAACAAGGTGGACATCACCGTCGCGGCCAAGGGCGGCGGCAGCGAAAACAAGAGCAAGATGATCATGCTCAACCCGAGCGACTCGGTGGTCGACTGGGTGCTCAAGACCGTGCCGACGATGGGCGCCGGGTGGTGCCCGCCCGGCATGCTGGGAATCGGCATCGGCGGCACCGCCGAGAAGGCGATGCTCATGGCGAAGGAGTCGTTGATGGACGACATCGACATGTACGAGCTGCAGGCGCGCGGGCCGAAGAACAAGACGGAAGAGCTGCGCCTGGAACTGTACGAGAAGGTCAATGCGTTGGGCATCGGCGCGCAGGGCCTGGGCGGCCTCACCACGGTGCTGGACATCAAGATCAAGATGTACCCCACGCACGCGGCCAGCAAGCCCGTCGCGATGATCCCCAACTGCGCCGCGACGCGCCACGCGCATTTCGTGATGGACGGCTCGGGCCCGGTGTACCTGGACCCGCCGAGCCTGGACCTGTGGCCCAACGTCAACTGGACGCCCGACTACGTCAAGAGCAAGAAGGTCAACCTGGACACGCTGACGAAGGAAGAAGTGGCCAGCTGGAAGCCGGGCGACACGCTGCTGCTCAACGGCAAGATGCTCACCGGCCGCGACGCCGCGCACAAGCGCATCGCCGACATGCTGGCCAAGGGCGAGAAGCTGCCGGTGGATTTCACCAACCGCGCCATCTACTACGTCGGCCCGGTGGACCCCGTCAAGGGTGAAGCAGTGGGCCCGGCCGGCCCCACCACCGCCACGCGCATGGACAGTTTCACCGACATGATGCTGTCGCAAACTGGCCTGATCACCATGATCGGCAAGGCCGAGCGCGGGCCGGTGGCCATCGAGGCGATCAAGAAGCACAAGAGCGCCTACCTGATGGCGGTGGGCGGCGCGGCCTATCTGGTGTCCAAGGCCATCAAGACCGCCAAGGTGGTGGGCTTCGCCGACCTGGGCATGGAAGCCATCTACGAATTCGACGTGGTCGACATGCCGGTGACGGTGGCCGTGGACGCGGGCGGCACCAGCGCCCACATCACCGGCCCGGCCGAGTGGCAAAAGAAGATCGCCACCGGCGAGTTCAAAAACATCCCGGTTGCGGCCGCGTAACTTGGCTTCACCCATCGGCGTTTTCGACAGCGGCGTCGGCGGCCTGAGCATCCTAAAGGCGCTGCGCGCCGAGCTGCCGGCTGAAGACTTCGTCTATCTGGCCGATGCCGGCTTCGCGCCCTACGGTGAGCGCGGTGACGCCTTCGTGATCGACCGCACCCGCGCCATCGTGCAGCAACTGCGCGACGAGCACGGCATCAAGGCGCTGGTGGTCGCGTGCAACACCGCGACGGCGGCGGCCATCCATCTGGTGCGGGTGGAGCATCCGGACCTGCCCCTGGTCGGCGTCGAGCCGGCGCTCAAGCCGGCCGTCGCGCTGAGCAAGACCGGCCGCATCGGCGTGATGGCGACGCGCGTCACGGTGGGCAGCGCCAAGCTGCGCGCCCTGCACGATTCGTTAAAGGACCAGGCCGAATTCGTCCTGCAGCCCTGCGATGGCCTGGCCGATGCGATCCAGAACCACGACGACGCGCAGATCGGCGCACTGTGTGCCCAGTACACGCGAGCCATTGGCCCCTTCGGCATGCAGCCCGGCCAGATCGACACGCTGGTGCTGGGCTGCACGCACTACGCCTTCGCGTGGGACGAATTGCAGGCGCTGGTGGGGCCCGACGTGCGCTTGATCGAGACTGGCGAGCCGGTCGCGCGCCAGACCCGTCGCCTGCTCGAAGCCGCCGGCCAATTGCGCCAAGGCGCCATGCCCGGCCGAGTCACGCTGCTGACCACCGGAGAGCAAGCGGCGCTGGAAGCTGCCGCGCTGCGTTGGCTCTCTTTGTAGCGAGTTACGGGGGGCAACCGGCCGCCGGCGGCGCCGGCTGGAAAGTCTCCACCTGCCCCAGCGCCCGGGGCCCGACCAGCACTTCGCCGGCCGGACCAATGACCGTGACCGTCACGGAAGGCCTGAATTCCGGGGTGCCGCTGAACTGCAGCCGCAGCGTCGCATTGACGGCAGGCCCGCCCGCGTGGCTTTGCAGCGAGCCCGGCAGCACCGCCATGCCGTTCGCGTCGATTTCCCAAGCGCCCGCGAAAGCAAATCGGCCGCAAACGGTGACCAGTTCCACCGAACCCTCGTCGAGCCGCAGGTCGATCTGAGTGCAGTCTGTCGTGCACTGGGGCGGAGACCCCGGCTGCGCCCCACCCGGAGGGATTCCATCGCTACTGCCTCCCGTCACCGAGGCGGTGCTGGAATAGCTGGTGGGCCCCGTGCCCGTCCCCCCGCTGCCCGGACCGCAAGCGGTCAACACGAGGATCAGCAGCACGCCGATGAAGGTGAAGCAGGAGACGCGGAGCAGGCGCTCAAGCAGAAGTTTGGTCATGATCGTTGCAAGAGTAGAAGTAGCTCCCGAAGCGGACGCGGTGGGTACGCGCCTGCTCCGGGGCATGGGATCGGTCGTGGTCATAGCGCTCTTGCGCCTCTCGCATCACCGTGTCGAACGCCTGGCGCCAGGCGCGCGCCGCGGCGGCATGGAGGTGCCGAGCAGACTCTTCGGTCAATTCATCTGAAAAGATCGCCTGCTCCAGGTAATTGTGCCCGCCATCGAGGTTCAGGCTCGCGGCCGCGGCGTGGTCGTGCAGGTTGTCTGCAAGCAGCGACGCCATTTCGGGGAAGCCCTGACGGGGCACGAAGCCCGGCGCCAGCAGCCGGACACGGGCTTCTGTTTCTTCCGCGATGCCCAGGCGCACCAGTTCGTCGAGCACGGCGCGCGGCCGCACGTCACTGCTGATGGCCGTAACCAGGGTGTCGATGCTCGGCGCATCGCCGGATCGAGGCAGCACGCGCGGGCGGCCCTTCTTGTCCCGGTACGCAGGGTCGCTCAGCCAACGGGTGACAACCTGGCTGGCCATGTTCATGGGCGCTTCCATTGCCAGCGCAGCGCCGCCCGACAGCGCGAGGTTGCGCACGTCCCGCCGGTGCACGCCCGACAACAGGCTGAGGGCACTGTCGGTTTGCTTCTTGCCTGCGCTGCGCAGTTCTTCGACTGCCGCTTCCAGGAACACCTGCTTGAGCGCCGCGGCGAATGCCGGGTAAGCGACACCGTGGCGCAGCAGCAGGCGCACCAGCGGCCTGCAAGCGCGCAGCACACTGGCGAGGACGACGGCGGGTCGAGACGACATGCGTGGATTGATCTTCCGGCTATCTTGTGGGATATTATCCCACAAATCAAGGAGAAACACCATGCAGATTCGTACGACCCTGCGCGCATTCGCGGGCCGCGCAGCACCTTTCGTGGCGGCCGCCCTGCTGTTCGCTTGCGGCGGCGGCGGCTCGGCGCCCCCGCCGCCTACGGCCGGCAGCGAGGCGATGCGCGCCGCGCAACCCGGAGAACTCGTCGCCTACTTCAGGACGAGCCTCGCCACCCGGAATGCCCAAGGGGCTTACCCGCTCTACGGCGGCATCGGCGGAGGGCTGTCGCCGGTGCCCGCCACCGCCGATGACGCCATTTCAGGAACCCTCCTTCAGGAAGCCGGCGTCGATGAGGACGACCTGCTCAAGACCGATGGCAGCGCCGTCTACTCTTTGCACATCGGGGCGACGACGCCTCGGCTCGAATCGCGCCCCATCCGACCAGACGGCAGCCTCGGTGCGCCGGCGGGCGTGGCACTGGACCCGCAAGCGCAGCCCAGCGGCATGTACCTGGCAGAAGGCGGCGGGCGCATCGCCGTCATCGGCAGCAAGCAGGGCAAGGTGTCTCTCGACACGTTCAACGTGTCCGGAGGGCAGCCCGCGCACGCTACGCAGGTCCTGATCGACGGCTACCTGGTCAGCACGCGCCGGATCGGCAACGTGCTTTACCTCGCCAGCACCTGGACGCCGGATTTGTCCGCGTACTGGTTTCCGGCCGGCACGCCCGCCCCGCAGGTCGAAGCGAGCCTCGCGGGATTGAACGCCTCCGCAGTGCTGCCGACCATCCGCGTGGGCAGCGCGCCGTCTCAACCGCTCGTCGAGGAAAGGGATTGCCAGCTGCAGCCCGCAACCGCTTCGCTGAGCTTGCAACTCACGACCATCACGGCCATCGACCTGTCGACGCCCACGCTGGAGCGGCGCAGCGTGTGCTTCGTCGGCAACGGCGACACGCTCTACATGTCGCCGTCGGCAGCGTATGTGGCCACGTCGAGAAATTATTGGCTCGCGGCCGACATCATGACGTCCGTGCTGCCTCAGCAGACCACGACCGACATCCACAAGTTCGCACTTCAAGGCTTGCAGGTCAGCTACCGCGGATCGGCGGAGGTTGCCGGCCACCTGGGCTGGGACCGCGAGAAGACGCCCTACCGCATGAGCGAGCATCAAGGCAACCTTCGCGTGCTCACCTTCACCGGCAGCACGGGTTGGATCGGCATACCCACGACGGCAGCTTCCACCGCCGCCACCTCAACCCACCCCGAACCGGCTTCACCCGCAACGCTCACCGTGCTGCGCGAGGCGTCCGCATCGGGCGGACTGGTCCAGGTGGCACAGTTGCCCAACCGGCAAAGGCCGGCGCCCATCGGCCATGAAGGCGAGCAGGTGTATGCCGTGCACTTCGCCGGGCCGCTTGCCTACGTGGTGACGTTCCGGCGCACCGATCCGCTGTACGTGCTCGACCTATCGGATCCTGTGGACCCGAAGCCGGTTGGCGAGCTCGCGGTTCCCGGTTTCTCCGACTACCTCTTCCCCCTCGCGAACGGCAAGCTGCTCGGGATCGGCAGGGATGCGACTGAGAGCGGGATGATGCTGGGCCTCAAGATCGCCTTGTTCGACGTCACCAACCCGGCGCATCCGGCGCTCCTGTCCAGCCGCACCCTGGGCGACCGCGGCTCGTCCAGCACGCTGGACTACTCGCGCCACGGCATCAACATCTACGCGCAGGACACTCAGGCACGCATTGCGTTGCCCGTGGAACTCGTGACAGGTCCTCTGGGTGGGCAAGCGACCCAGCGAGGGCTGGCACGCTTCGTGGTGGACACGGCGGCGGGCACGCTCGAGGAGCGCGCGATGATCCCGGCAACCACTTCGGTGGGTGAATTCTTCAGCCCGGCGTACGAGCGGAGCATCCAGTCCGCCAATGCGACGTACTACCTGTCCGGCGGACAGGTGCAGTACATTCCGCAGCCCTGATCAGGCAGGGGCGCCGGCGGCCGCCGCGCGCCCCCGCTGCACGTCCACCTTTTGCAGCAGCAGCAGGCCGACGACGAACAGCACGGTGGTGGACATGATGGCCATCCGCTGGTTGCCACCAGTCGCCCAGGTGATGGCTCCGTAGGTCAGCGGGCCGACGATGCTCGCCAGGCGAATCGCGAACGTCCACAGGCCGTAGAACTCGGCCAGCTGCTTTTGCGGTGCGAACAAGCCCGCCAATGCGCGGCCTGCGGACTGGCTGGAGCCCATGCACAGCCCGGCGATGGTGGCCGCCCACCAGAACTGGCCCTTGGTGGTGGACGACGCGGCGATGACGCACGCGGCAATCCACCCGACCAGCGTGCTGCCCAATGCGATCTTGTGGCCGATGCGGTCCTGCAGGTAGCCCCAGGCGAATGCGCCGCCCGCGGCGGCGAGGTTCAGCACGAAGATCAGCACCATGGTCTCCTGCTGCTGGAAGCCGATCACCGTTTCCGCATAGATTGCGGCCAGCGTGATCGCCACGGCCACGCCGCCCTGGTAGAAGACCGCGCACACCAGCAGCCACATGAAGTCACTGAACTGCCGCGCCTGCGCGAAGGTCCGCTGCAGCTGCTGCAGCGACGCTTTGAAGCCGTTTTCGCGAAGCGCACGGGGATTGGGCTGTGCCCTTTCCTTGAGCAGCAAGAACGTCACGAGAGCCGCCGCGCCGTACAGTGCGGCGGTGATGACCATGGTGACCGGCACGAAGCTGTCGGCCTTGATGCCTCGTCCCTGCGCCCAGATGACGTAACCCAGGCACAGCCCCAGCGCGAGCATGCCGCCGAAGTAGCCGAAGCTCCAGCCCCAGCCGCTGACCTTGCCCATGCCGTCGGGCCGCGCCAGCTCGGGCAGAAAGGCCGCCGTGAGCGACTCACCGTAGGAATAGAACGTGTTCGAGATGATGATGAGGAGAATCGCGAGCGGCACGCTGCCCGGCCCCGCGAACGCGAGCGCGGCGGTGGACAGCACGCACCCCACGGTAAAGATCGCCAACAGCCGCTTCTTGGCGGCACGCAGGTCGGCATAGGCGCCGATGCTGGGCATGGTGAGCATCACGATGGCGTACGAAGCGCTGAGCGCCGCCGTCCACGCGAAGGTCGCCCATTCGGCTTTGCCGGCGATGCCGCCCACGAAGTACGCGGCGAACACCGCCGTGATCACCACCGTGGTGTAGCCCGAGTTGGCAAAGTCGTACATGGCCCAGCCGAACACCTCGCGCTTGCGCACGCCTGGGTTCAGGGCGTCCTGGGAAAAAAGTGCCACGATGACCTCGCTCCGCTCGATGAACTGCGGCGCTGCGCGCCTGCAATGACAAATGACAAATGACCTCAGCGGATCATTTTGTCATTGATGCGCAGCGAGGTCATGCGCGAAGCGCGTCATTTGTCATCAGTGCAAATGCCGCGGCCGGCGCCCGCCACCGTGCCCGGGGCCGCTGCCGCCCGAACCGCGCGGTGGCCGGCCGATCTCCAGCGAATTCACCAGTGCATCGAAGCGCTGCGCGAACAGCTTGTCGATCTCGGCCACCACGCCGCCCAGCTCCGCGCCATCGAAGTGGCGCTCCATCAGGTTGACGACGTCTTCCACCAGCAGGTCGCGTTGCACCTGCATGATGGCGGCCGGGTTGGGCCCCACGAACAGCATGACGAAGTCGTCGCGCGATTCCGCGTCGGGGGACGCTTCTTCCTCGTCGAACTCGGCGTCGTAGAACGTGACTTCGATGGCCGCGCCCTGCTCGGCCAGCTCGTTGAGGCTCATGCACATCTCGTCGAGGGACTGGCGGAAGTCTTCTTCCCCGGGCACCGTCCAGCACATGCGCAGCAGGTGCTCGGTGGCGTCGAACTTGATGCCCGGCTCTTCCTCGTAGGCACTCTCGGCGGCGCTGGCCAGCGACTTCGCGCCGGCGTACTTCCACAGCGGCTTGAGCGCCTCCTGCAACTGCTCGTAAGTGACGTCGGGGCGCAGCGGCACGTCGCCGTGGACGTGGATTTCGAAGGGGGCGTTGTAGCTTGACATGGATGTACCGGACTTTCTTTACGTCGAGCCCATTTTCCTACGAAAACGGGCGCTCGCCCGCGTTGCGAAACATGGCTTGATGCCGGGCAACCCGTCCATGGGCACCGTCCGCGCAAAGCTATCATGCCAACGTGCGCGGGTGGCGAAATTGGTAGACGCATCGGGCTTAAAACCCGCCGCCAACCCGGAAGGGAGCGTACGGGTTCGAGTCCCGTCCCGCGCACCATCATTTCACGTTCCCGCTCGCAGCCGCGAGTTGCCGCGTCAGCGCGCCGGCACTGGGGCCGGTGCGGGCGGCGGCGGCCTGAACTCGGGCGGCGGCTCAACGCCTGCAGGGAACCCGGAGTCATCGCCCTTGTCCTCTTCCACAAACGCCTCTCTTTCCATCGGGTCGCTGCGGTAGTCCTTGCTGCTGGTCTTGAAATCCTCGCGTTCGGCTTGCCATGCCGAGATCGCCCGCAAGCCCACGCGATTGGCTTCCTTCAGCAATTCGCTTTGGCAAAGCGCCAGGCGTCTTTCGGTCGTTGCCCGAGGCGCGCAGCCAAAAGCCGCCGTCTGCTGGATGCCTTGCAGGGCCGCCCTGAAGACATTGCCCATCTGCTGGGCGTGGACCGCCTCATGCGCGGCCTTGGCGCGCATGCCTCGCACGTAGGTGATGTTCACGTCGATATCCATGTGCACCCACTCGTAGATGACCCTTTCGCAATCGCCCCGGCAATCGCCCTTGACGGCGATACACCCGCCTTGCGCCCCCCCGATTGCGCCGAACGTGGTGACCCCGCTGACCAGGCCTGAGTTTTCGCCTAGCCTGATACGCACCGGGGCAGCGGCGGCGGTCCAGTTCGGGTTCACGTGCACTTCGACGCGAACGGCAGAAGGCGCGGCTGCGGGCGGGGGTGGAGGCGCATCGGGTCCTTTGGCGCCACCGCCCTTGCCTCCGCCTTTTTCCCCACCCTTCCCCACGATTTTTCCTCCGCCTTTGTCCGCGTCTTTATCGGCACCTTTCCCGCCGCCTTTTCCACCGCCTTTTCCTGCGCCCTTGGTCTCGCCCTTCTGGAACATCACTTCGTTTTTCGGCGACGCCGGGGCTTCGCAGTCACATGTCTCCTGCACCATCGCGATTTGCGCGCCAGAGCGCACTGTCCTTCCTGGCCCCACGCAGGAGCCCCCGGCCACCGTATCCGCCTGCTTCTCTTGCGTGCGCAGCAGCGCCCCCATCCGGCCGATGGCGGCATCTGCGTCCTTGCCGTCCTCGCTCGGTGCGGCCATGACTGGCGGCACTGGTTGCGCGACGGGCGGGGACGAAGGGATTCGGACGGTGGGACCCGCACGCGCGCGCTCGCGCGTCGACCTCGGTTGCGGCTCGGCCGGCTGTGGGGCGGCCTCCGCCGCTCTGCCCGTCGTCGGCGGCACCGTGGGTGCAGGCCCGGCAACCGGGGGGGCAGCGGGCGCAGACGGCACGGCCGGCGCTGAGGGCGCCACAGGCGCGGCTGGTGGTGAGGGCGGCTGCGAAGCGATCGGAGGCCGCGCTGGCGCGGGAGGTGCCGCGGGTGGCGACGCCGGTGCGGGCGCTGAGCATGTTGCGAAGCGGGTCGCGGGCACGAAAATCTGTTGACCCGCCGCCGAACCCCACAGGGTGCCATCGCGCACGAACTCGAGGCTCCTGCTCCCTGGCGGCAACCCAGTGGGGCATGCGACCGAGGCGCCTTGATGGGTACAGCAGCCCGCTGGCTGGGCCAGGGCCGAAGAGCCCACCGCCATACACATCCAGAGCGGGCCATATCGGAAAAAGCGGACGTCCATCGCGATGCTCCTTGCGCCCGGGCGAGTTGCCTATTTGCCGACAAACCGGACCAGGTCGCCGCGCTTGGCCTGGAACGCCTCCCGCATTCGCGCAATGCTGAACTTCTGCTGCACGCTGGTCACCTCGATCACGCCAAGCGCCTGTTCTTCGATGCCGAGCAGCGCGCCCGAGTCCGGGTCGGTGAGTTCGCGGATCACGCTGCTCACTTGCAGCGTGTGCCCCGGCTGGATGTTTTCGCCGGAACCCGCGTTGAAATAGACCTGGCCGCCGCTGACTTCCACCACGCGGCCGGTCCACGGCACGGGTTCCATCGCCTGCACGATAAGGGCCACCGCCTTTTCGATGACCTGCCGGGTCGCCTGGCCCAGCTCGGTCTTGTTGAAGCTTTCGCCGCCGAAACTGAGCTGGCGCACGTTGATGTCGGCCGCCACGCCCCGGCTCGAAACCTTTTCCTGAACCTTGTGCGATTGCAGGACCTGGCCCGTCGTGGTGTCGATCAGGCGGATATCGATGCCGACGACCCCCTCGGACGACTGGGCGCCCAGCCCCAACCCTGCGCTGGCACGGCCCAGGCCGATGCGAAAACCTTCCCCACCCGTGCGCTGGTCAAACTCGGTCACCGAGCCGCGAACGAGCAGTTGTGCCCCGGTGAGCCGACCCGCCTGCGCCGCCGTTTCGCGAGAGACGACCTTCTGCAAGCCCATCTCCTGCTCGCGCAGCACGCTGGCCAGTTCCGCCCGCTCCACGACGATGAATCGCCCCGATTCCACCAAGGCCGTGGTGAGCTGCGCGGCCAGACCGCCGCCGATCTCCCAACTGCCGTATTGCGAAACGAAGCTGCCCACCGCATCGAACTTGGAGACGGCGATGCGCTTCTTGGGGCCGCTCTGGGAGGGATCCGAAGCGCTTGCGCCAGGCGCGAACAAGCACATGGATACGAGTAACGCGACGGAAGCGGTCCACATGATGCGCTCCTCTTTGGCAGCCGGCCGGCCGCTGGGATTGCCGCTTTGCTGGCTCGCAACCCGCCAGCTCATGCCCTCACCAGCTCGTCCGATGGAAACAGAATGTTTTCATCATAGTCTTGCTGAGTTCGGAAAGATATACCCACCGCGGGGCCGCGGTTCAGCCCAGAACGCAAAAACCCGCCGGTGTTGATTCGGCGGGTTGGTCTTGAACGACGACGGATTCTGGAGGCGCGACCCGGAGTCGAACCGAGCTAAACGGATTTGCAATCCGCTGCATAACCGCTTTGCTATCGCGCCGAAAGATATGAAAAAGGGAAGCCGTAGCCTCCCTTTTTCGAAATATGGAGCGGGAAAAGAGTCTCGAACTCTCGACCTCAACCTTGGCAAGGTTGCGCTCTACCAACTGAGCTATTCCCGCATTTCGAGCCTCGAATTATAGCCTACTTTTTTCGGGCTCGTTCACTCTCTCAATGTTTTGCTGCACGCGCCGGCTGCGATTCTTCAACAACCGGCGTGATCGGTGCCGCGGCCGCGACCGGCTCATCGTCCGCCAACGGTGTCGGCTGCCGCTCGAGAGCGATCTCCAGCACCTTGTCGATCCATTTTACCGGCACGATCTGCAGATCGTTCTTCACGTTGTCCGGAATGTCCTGCAGGTCCTTCGCGTTTTCTTCGGGGATCAGCACCGTCTTGATGCCGCCGCGCAGGGCCGCCAGCAGCTTTTCCTTCAGGCCGCCGATGGCCGTCACCTCGCCACGCAGCGTGATCTCGCCCGTCATCGCGACGTCGCCGCGCACCGGGATGCCCGTCAGCGCCGACACGATGGCCGTCGTCATCGCGGCGCCGGCGCTCGGACCGTCCTTCGGCGTGGCGCCGTCGGGCACGTGGATGTGCATGTCCTTCTTCTCGAACACTTCGTCCTTGATGCCCAGGCCCCGCGCGCGGCTGCGCACCACGGTGCGTGCGGCAGCAACCGATTCCTTCATCACGTCACCCAACGAACCGGTGGTGGTGATGACGCCCTTGCCGGGCATCAGCGCGGCTTCGATCGTCAGCAGGTCGCCGCCGACTTCGGTCCATGCCAGGCCAACCACCTGCCCCACCTGGTTCTGGTTCTCCGCGCGGCCATAGGTGTACTTGCGCACGCCCAGGAAGTCGTTGAGGTTCTCGGCGTTCACAGTCACCAGCGGCGTGTACTTCTTGAGCAGCAGGCCCTTCACCACCTTGCGGCAGATCTTGCCCAGGTCGCGCTCGAGCGAGCGCACACCGGCTTCGCGCGTGTAGTAGCGGATGATGTCGCGCACCGCGTCTTCTGTGACAAGCAGCTCGGTATCTTTCACGCCGTTGTTGACCATCTGCTTGGGCAGCAGGTACGTCAAGGCGATATTGGTCTTCTCGTCTTCGGTGTAGCCCGAGAGGCGGATCACTTCCATCCGGTCCAGCAAGGCCGGCGGGATGTTCATCGAGTTCGACGTGGCCACGAACATCACGTCCGACAGGTCGAAGTCGACCTCGACATAGTGGTCGCCGAATTTGTGGTTCTGCTCCGGGTCGAGCACTTCGAGCAACGCGCTCGACGGGTCTCCACGGAAGTCCGTGCCCAGCTTGTCGATCTCGTCCAGCAGGAACAGCGGGTTGCGTGTGCCGGCCTTGTTCAGGTTCGACAGCACCTTGCCCGGCAGCGCGCCGATGTACGTGCGGCGGTGGCCACGAATCTCGGCTTCGTCGCGCATGCCGCCCAGGGCCATGCGCACGTACTTGCGGCCGGTCGCCTTGGCGATCGACTGGCCCAGCGACGTCTTGCCGACGCCCGGAGGGCCGACAAGGCACAGGATCGGCGCCTTGACCTTGTCGACGCGCTGCTGCACCGCGAGGTATTCGAGGATGCGGTCCTTGACCTTGTCGAGACCGTAGTGATCCTGGTTCAGCACGTCTTCGGCGTGCCCGAGGTCGTGCTTGATCTTGGTCTTCTTGGCCCACGGCAGGCCCGTGAGCACCTCGATGTAGTTGCGCACCACGGTGGCTTCGGCCGACATCGGCGACATCAGCTTGAGCTTCTTCAGTTCGCCGTCGGCCTTCTTGCGCGCTTCCTTCGGCATCTTGGCGAGCTTGATCTTCTTTTCGATCTCCTCGATGTCCGCGCCCTCTTCGCCTTCACCCAGTTCTTTCTGGATGGCCTTGACCTGCTCGTTCAGGTAGAAGTCGCGCTGGTTCTTTTCCATCTGGCGCTTCACGCGGCCGCGGATCTTCTTGTCGACGTTCAGGATGTCGACTTCGCGCTCGATCTGTTCGAACAGGTTTTCCAGGCGCAGCTTCACGTCCGACAAATCCAGCACGATCTGCTTGTTATCGAGCTTGAGCGGCAGGTGCGCGGCGATGGTGTCGGCCAGGCGGCCCGGGTCGTCGATGCTGGAGATCGACGTGAGGATCTCTGGCGGGATCTTCTTGTTCAGTTTGACGTACTGGTCGAACTGCTGCATCACCGCGCGGCGCAGCGCCTCGATCTCGCTGGATTTGGTCTCGCCGGCGATTTCCACCGGGCTGACGTTCGCGGTGAAATGGTTCTCACCGTCTTCGATGCGGTTGACGCGCGCGCGCTGCTGGCCTTCGACGAGCACCTTCACCGTGCCGTCGGGCAACTTCAGCATTTGAAGGATGGTGGAAACACAGCCGACTTCGAACATGTCGGCGACGGACGGCTCGTCCTTGGCGGCGGCCTTCTGGGCGACCAGCATGATGCGGCGCTCGGCTTCCATGGCGGCTTCGAGCGCCTTGATGCTCTTGGGCCGGCCCACGAAAAGCGGGATGACCATGTGGGGGAACACGACCACGTCGCGCAAGGGCAGCAGCGGCAGGTCGATGGGGTCGGCGGGCAGTGCAATGTGTCCGGACATGTGAATCCTTTGGGTCTACCGTTCGAATATGGACCGGAATAGGGGATTTTCAACCCATTCGGGCGCATGACAAATGACTTCGCTTCGCTTCAATGACAAATGACACAGCGGGCTGCCTTTGTCATGCTCGGCACAGCCGGCGTCATCTGTCATTTGTCATCAGCAATCAGGCCTTCTTGGCCGCTTCGCGATAAACCAGCAAGGGCGGCTTGTTTTCGTCGATCGTAGACTCGTCCACCACGACCTTGTCGACATTGGCCGTGTTCGGCAGCTCGAACATCGTGTCGATCAGCGACTGCTCCAGGATCGAGCGCAGGCCCCGCGCGCCGGTCTTGCGGGCCAGAGCCTTCTTCGCAATAGCGCGCAGCGCGTTCGGGCGGATTTCCAGGTCCACGCCTTCCATGGCCAAGAGCTTGCCGTACTGCTTGACCAGCGCGTTCTTGGGCTCGGTGAGGATGCGCACCATGGCTTCTTCGCTCAGCTCGGCCAGCGTCGAGACGACCGGCATGCGGCCGACCAGCTCGGGGATCAGGCCGAACTTGATCAGGTCTTCCGGCTCGACCTCGCGGAACATGTCCGAGAGGCTGCGCTGGGCCTTGCTCTTGACGGCCGCGCCGAAGCCGATGCCCGATGCTTCCGTGCGCTGCTCGATCACCTTCTCGAGGCCCGAGAAAGCGCCGCCGCAGATGAACAGGATGTTGGTCGTGTCGATCTGCAGGAAATCCTGGTTGGGGTGCTTGCGCCCGCCCTGCGGCGGCACGCTGGCCATGGTGCCTTCGATCAGCTTCAAGAGTGCCTGCTGCACACCCTCGCCCGACACGTCGCGCGTAATCGACGGGTTGTCGGACTTGCGGGAGATCTTGTCGATCTCGTCGATGTAGACGATGCCGCGCTGGGCGCGCTCGACTTCGTAATTGCAGCTTTGCAGCAGCTTCTGGATGATGTTCTCGACGTCTTCGCCGACGTAGCCGGCTTCTGTCAGCGTGGTGGCATCGGCCATCACGAACGGCACGTCGAGCATGCGCGCGAGCGTCTGGGCCAGCAGCGTCTTGCCCGAGCCGGTGGGGCCGATCAGGAGGATGTTGCTCTTGGTGAGCTCGACTTCGTCCTTCTTGGCTTTTTCCTTGTGGCGCAGGCGCTTGTAGTGGTTGTACACGGCGACCGACAGCGCGCGCTTGGCCGTCTCCTGGCCGATCACGTAGTTGTCGAGGTTGGCCTTGATCTCGCTCGGCGTCGGCAGGTCGCCGCGCGCCTCCCGTGTCTCGTCGCCCGCGGGCAGCTCGTCACGGATGATCTCGTTGCACAGGTCGATGCATTCGTCGCAGATGAAAACCGAAGGCCCGGCGATCAGTTTCTTCACCTCGTGCTGGCTCTTGCCGCAGAAGGAGCAGTAAAGCGTTTTCTCGCTGGAAGAGCCTTTTTTCTCGGCCATGTGTCTGCCTATGTGACTTGAGATTCAATGATAACCAAATAAGGGGGCCGCCAAGGCTGAGCTGCCACCGCGGTTTCATCACAGCGAACCTACCTGTGAAAAAAACAACGGCGCCCCTGTTTTCAGGAGCGCCGTGCTGCAGTGCACCTGAAAGATCAGGGCCGTTTCGCGATCACCTGGTCGACCAGGCCGTAGGCCTTGGCTTCCTCGGCGTCGAGGAAGTAATCGCGTTCCGTATCGCGTTCGACCTTTTCGATCGGCTGGCCGGTGCGCTCGGCGAGAATGCGATTCATGACCGCTTTGGTCTTGAGGATGTCGCGGGCATGGATCTCGATGTCCGTCGCCTGGCCCTGCGCGCCGCCGAGCACCTGGTGGATCATGACCTTGGAATTGGGCAGCGAGAAGCGCTTGCCCTTGGCGCCGGCGGCCAGCAGGAAGGCGCCCATGCTGGCGGCCATACCGGTGCACAGCGTCGAGACGTCGGGCTTGATGAAATTCATCGTGTCGTAGATCGCCATGCCGGCGCTAACGCTGCCGCCGGGGCTGTTGATGTAGAACGAGATGTCCTTGTCCGGATTTTCGCTTTCCAGGAACAGCAGCTGGGCCACCACCAGGTTGGCGGTCTGGTCGTTCACCGGGCCCACCAGGAAGATCACCCGCTCGCGCAGCAGGCGCGAATAGATGTCGTAGGACCGCTCGCCGCGGCCGGACTGCTCGATGACCATCGGCACCATGCCGAGGGCTTGCGTTTCAAGTGCGCTCATGGGGGGAAAACTCCGGTTGCTTGGCCTGTACTTTATGCCAAAAGCAGATGGGGCCTGGACGGTCTTTGACAAGACCATCCGGGCCCCAGGATTCATGCGGCGACGGTTACTGGTCCTGCTGGCCCATCAGCTCGTCGAACGAAACGGCCTTGTCGACCACCTTGCCCTTGGACAGCACGAACTCCGTGACATTGTTCTCGATCACGATCGCCTCGACCTCGGCCAGGCGGCGGTTGTCGCTGTAGTACCAGCGCACCACGTCGGCCGGCTTTTCGTAGCTGGCGGCCAGTTCTTCGACATGCTGCTTGATCTGCTCGGGCTTGGCCTGCAGGTTGTTCGTGCGCACCAGCTCGGCCACGACCAGGCCCAGGCGCACGCGGCGCTCGGCTTGCGGGCGGAACAGGTCGTCGGGCACCGGCACCTTGTCTGCGTCCTTGATGCCGCGCTGCTTCAGGTCGGCGCGGGCGCCTTCGATCATGCGGTCGACTTCGGACTGGATGCTCGACTTGGGCAGGTCGAGCTCGGCCTTCGAGACCAGCGCGTCCATCGCGGCCTGCTTGTTCTTCGACAACAGGCGGAACTTGACTTCACGCTCGAGGTTCTTGCGGATGTCGGCGCGCAGCGCTTCCACCGTGCCGTCGGCAATGCCCAGGGACTTGGCGAGCGCCTCGTTCACTTCAGGCAGGTTGGCCGCTTCGATCTTCTTGACGGTGACCATGAAGTCGGCCTGCTTGCCGGCGACGTCCTTGCCGTGATAGTCGGCCGGGAAGGCCAGCGGGAAGGTCTTGCTTTCGCCGGTCTTCATGCCGCGCACGGCACCTTCGAATTCCTTGAGCATCTGGCCTTCGCCGACGAGGAACTGGAAGTCCTCGGCCTTGCCCCCCTGGAAGGGCTCGCCGTCGATCTTGCCTTCGAAGTCCACGGTGACGCGGTCGCCTTCCTGGGCGCCGGCATCGGCCGGGCGCTGGGCGAACGTGCGGCGCTGCTTGCGCAGGATCTCCACGGTCTTGTCGATGGCGGCGTCAGTCACTTCGGCGCTGAGCTTCTCGACTTCGACACCGGCCAGGTCGCCCATCTTCACTTCCGGGAAAACCTCGAACACCGCGTCGAAGGCCAGTTCGCCCTCGGGCGCTTCTTCCTTCTCGGTGATGCGGGGCTGGCCGGCGACACGCAGCTTGGCTTCGTTGGCGGCCGCGGCGAAAGCTTCGCCCACCTTGTCGTTCATCACCTCGTAGTGCACCGAGTAGCCGTAGCGCTGGGCCACGACGCTCATCGGCACCTTGCCGGGACGGAAGCCGTCCATCTTGACGGTGCGCGCCAAGCGCTTGAGGCGGGAGTCGACTTCAGACTGGATGACGGTGGCGGGCAGCGTCAGCGTGATCTTGCGTTCCAGCTTTTCGAGGGTTTCTACATTCACGGCCATGATGGTCTCTCTCTTGTTCCTAAAAGGTGTTCTGCTGGTGCGCGGGGGGGGACTCGAACCCCCACACCATTGCTGGCGTCAGGACCTAAACCTGGTGCGTCTACCAATTTCGCCACCCGCGCTGAGCTGAAATAGGCGCGGGCGGTCAGGTGACCCTGACCGCCCGCTCCAAATTCGGTCAACAGAAGATTTTAACTGACTGGACCGTCATCCCCGCGCAGGCGGGAATCCAGGGCTTCACGCCGGTTGTGGGACGCCCTGGATTCCCGCCTGCGCGGGAATGACGGAGCCCGGCCGCTTCACCCGGAACCAGGCCGCGTACATCGCCGGCAGAGCCAGCAACGTGAGCACAGTGGCGACGACCAGGCCGCCCATGATGGCGACGGCCATCGGACCCCAGAACACCGAGCGCGAGAGCGGGATCATCGCCAACACTGCTGCGGCTGCCGTCAACACGATGGGCCGCAAGCGCCGCACCGCGGATTCCACGATCGCGTCCCATGCCGGGATGCCGCGCGCACGGTCCTGCTCGATCTGGTCGATCAGGATCACCGAGTTGCGCTGGATCATGCCCATCAGCGCGATGACGCCCAGCAGCGCGACGAATCCGAACGGACGCCCGAGCAATATCAAGGCGCCCGCCACGCCGGCGATGCCCAGCGGCCCGGTAATGAACACCAGCATGGCGCGGCTGAAGCTGTGGAGCTGCAGCATCAGAAGCGTGAACGTGATGAACAGCATGATCGGCACGCCCGCCGCGATCGAGCCCGTTCCCTTGGAACTCTCTTCCACCGCGCCGGCGACCTGGATCGCATAGCCCAGCGGCCACTTCTTCTCGACGGCCTTGAGCTGCGGCAGCAATTCAGCGGTCACGGTGGCGCCCTGCATGCCTTCGACAATGTCGCTTTGCACCGTGATCGCGTAGTCGCGGTTCTCGCGCCACATCACGCCGGGCTCCCAGGTGAACACGGGCCGGGCGATCTGGGTGAGAGGGATCGACTTGCCCGACGCCGTCGGCAAATAGGCGTTGGCGATGTCGGTGATGGCGTTGCGCTCGTCCAGCGGCTGGCGCAGCACGATGTCGATCAGCTTGTCGCCCTCGCGGAACTGGCCGACGTTGGTGCCCGCCAGGATGGTCTTGGACGCCTGCGCGATGGACTGGCTGGTGACGCCGAGCGCCCTCGCCTTCGACTGGTCCACTTCCAGCCGCAGCACCTTCACCGACTCGTTCCAGTTGTCGTTGACGCCGCGCGTGTTGGCGTTTTGCTGCATCACCGCTTTCACCTCGTCGGCTCGCTCGCGCAGCGCGATAGGGTCGGGGCCGACGACGCGGAACTGCACCGGGTACGGCACCGGTGGCCCGTTGGGCAGCAGTTTCACGCGGCCGCGGACTTCCGGGAACTCCTGCGCGAGCAGCGCGGGCAGCTTCACGCGCAAGGACTCGCGCACCTTCAGGTCCATCGGCATCACGATGAACTGCGACACGTTGGTCTGCGGGAAGACCTGGTCCAGCGGCAGGTAGAAGCGCGGCACGCCCGAGCCGACCCATGTGCTGACGCCAGTGACGCCGGCCTCGGCGCGCAGTCGGGCTTCCACGCGTTTGGTGGTTTCCTCGTTGGCCGCAAACGATGTGCCCTCCGGGAACCAGATGTCGACCATGATCTCGGGACGGCTCGAATCCGGGAAGAACTGCTGCTGCACTTTGCCCATGCCGACGATGCCGAGCGCGAAGATCAGCACCGTGGCGCCGATGGTGATCCATCGATGCTCGACGCACCAGTCCACCGTGCGGCGGAACGTGCGGTAGAACGGCGTATCGAAGTGCTCGTGATGGTCCGCCTCGCCATTCGCGGGCAGCGGCTTGGCCTTGAGCAGCAGCGTGCCGAGGTAAGGCACGAAGTACACCGACACCAGCCAGCTCAGCACCAGCGCGATCACCGTCACCGCGAAAATCGCGTAGGTGTATTCGCCGACGGTCGACTTGGCCATGCCGATCGGCAGGAAGCCCGCCGCGGTGATCAGCGTGCCCGTCAGCATCGGCATCGCCGTGATCTCGTAGGCGAAGGTGGCGGCGCGCACCTTGTCGTAGCCCTCTTCCATCTTCCGCACCATCATTTCGACGGCGATGATCGCGTCGTCCACCAGCAGGCCCAGCGCGATGATGAGCGAGCCCAGCGAAATTTTGTGCAGGCCGATGCCCCAGAAGTCCATCGCGAGGAAGGTGACGGCCAGCACCAGGGGGATGGTGATACCCACCACCAGGCCGGGCCGCATGTCGACGTACCAGCGCTTCCACAGCGGCAGCATCGCGGCGTCGGGGCGCTTGTGCAGGCCCAGGGCGATGAAGCTCACCGCCAGCACGATGATCACGGCTTCCACCAGTGTGCGGACGAACTCGTTGACGGAGTTGGACACGGCCTTGGGCTGGTCCTGGATCTGCACCAGCTTGATGCCGGCGGGCAGGCCGTCTTCGATGCGGTTGAACGCGGTCTTGAGTTCCTTGCCCAGCCGGATGATGTCGCCGCCCTTGGCCATCGACACGCCCAGTGCGATCACTTCCTTGCCTTGGTGGCGCACCTTCACGACCGGCGGATCGGCATAGCCGCGCTTGATCTCGGCGATGTCGCCCAGGCGGATCTGGCTGCCGCCGGCGCTTGTGCCGGGTCCATATCCAGTGCCGCGGATCGGCATGGCCCGCAACTGCTCGACGGCTTCGAACTGGCCGCCCACGCGCACCTGCACGATGTCCAGCGGCGTCTGCACGGCACCCGCCGATTCCACCGCGTTCTGCTGGCCCAGCTGCCCCAGCACCTGGTTCAGGTCCAGCCCCAGCTGCGCCAGGCGCTTCTGGGAAATCTCGACGTAGAGCTTTTCGTCCTGCACGCCGAACAGTTCCACCTTGGCGACGTCCGGCACGCGCAGCAGGGTCTGGCGCACGTCATCGGCAAAGCTTTTCAGCTCGGCGTAGTTGAAGCCATCCGACTCCAGCGCGTAGATCACGCCGTACACGTCGCCGAAATCGTCGTTGAAGAAGGGCCCCTGGATTCCGGGCGGCAGCTGGAAGCGCATGTCGCCGATCTTCTTGCGCACCGTGTACCAGACGTTGGCCACTTCGCCGGGCTTGGACGAATCCTTGATCTGGAAAATGATCTGCGACTCGCCGGGCTTGGAATAGCTGCGGATCTTGTCGGCATAAGGCGCTTCCTGCAGCGCCCGCTCGAGCTTGTCTGTCACCTGTTCGGCCACCTGCTGCGCGGTGGCGCCGGGCCAGTACGTGCGCACAACCATCGCGCGGAAGGTGAACGGCGGGTCTTCGTCCTGCCCCAGCTGGAAATAGGCCGCGAAGCCCAGCAGCATCAGCACCACCATCAGGTAGCGCGTGAGCGCCGGGTGATCGAGTGCCCACTTGGAGAGGTTGAAACCCTCTTTCGGCTGTACTTGTTGTTCTTGCGTCATGAACTGGAAACCTCCGCGCTATGCGCTGCGTGTATTCGCCTTGGGGCGGCCCGGCGGCTCATGCCTCACTTGGTGGCGGGCAGTGTTGCGGCTTGCGCCGTGCCGGCGGCGCTGGCGACGTTTCTCGTCGCATCCTGGACTGCGGCCGCGGTGCTCTGAGCCGTCTTTTCCTGGTAGATGGTGACCTTCTGGCCGGCCGACAGCACGTGGACGCCGGCGGACACCACTTGCATGCCGGGCTGCAGGCCCGCCGCAACGACGGCTTCATTGCCGTCGGCAGTGGCGATCTGGATCGCCTGCGACTTCAGCGTCATGGTGGATTTGTCCAGCACCCACACGGCAGTGCCCTGCCCTTCCTTGCGCAGCGCGCTGGTGGGCAGCTTGATCACAGGGGCTCCGACCATGCTGAGCGCCTTGGGCGATACGTAAACCGTGGCGCCGATCGGCGGCGTGGCCGCGGCGTCCAGCGAAACCTTGACGGCGTACGTGCGCGTCACCGGGTCGGCGCTGGCAGCGACTTCGCGAATCTTGCCGGGCAGCGTCGTGTTGTCCGTCCAGGAACGCACCGAGACATCCGAGCCCGGCTTGAGGGCTGCGACCTTGTCTTCGGGCACGGAGAAGACGACGTCGCGCGGGCCGTCCTGCGCAATGCGAACTACAGGCGCACCGGCGGACACCACTTGCCCGGGTTCGGCTTCGATCCCGGTGATCACACCCGAGACGTCGGCAACGAGCGTGGTGTAGGCGGCCTGGTGGCCTTGCGACGACAACTGGGCTTTCGCCTGGTCGACTTGGGCCTGTGCTGCTTTCAGTGTGGTCTCGCGGCGCTCGAGTTCGGCGCCACTGATGAAATTCTGGTCTTTCAGAGTGGCATAGCGCTTGAAGTCGGCAGCCGCCAAGTCTCGATTCGTGGTGGCGGCGTTGAGCTGGGCGCGCGCGGCGTCGGCAGCCAATTGGTAGTCCTGCGGGTCCAGTTGCGCGAGCGGCTGTCCGGCTTTCACACGCTGCCCCAGTTCGGCCTGGCGGCGAGTGATCTTGCCTGCCACGCGGAAGCCCAAGCGGGACTCGACACGCGGCCGCACTTCGCCGGAAAACTCATGGCTCGACTGGAAGCTGCCGACCCCGACGGTGAGCAACTTGACGGCGCGCACAGGTTCCAGCGGCGCCTCGGTCTTGGAGCAAGCCGCTAACGCCAGGGAGGCGGCAATGGCCAGGCTGAGCGTGAGGCGCGGATGTGATGAGATAGGCATTTTCGGCATGGCAGACCTGAGCTGAAAGTACGCGGAAGAAGGCGCCAGGACGGCGCTACTGACTGACCGGTTAGTAATCTAGGGTAATTGCGGATGCTTGTCAAGGCGAGAATGCCGAGCTACTGACATGCGCTCGGCCTACCACTCCCCCACCGAATTGCCGGCGCTGCTGCGTGGCGTTTCGCGCTCGTTCTACCTCTCGATCCGGCTCTTGCCGGTGGCACTGCGGCGTCCGATCGGGGTGGGTTACCTGCTCGCCCGTGCAACCGATACGCTGGCCGATACGGCACGGCTGCCGGCCGGCGAACGCCGGGAAAAGCTGGATACCCTGGCGGCTGCAATTGACGGCCGCATCGCCGCAAGACCCGCCATCGCTGCCGTTGTCGCCATCGCCGCCTCGTTCGCGCCATTGCAAGACGACGAACAGGAACGCGCCCTGATCGTGGCCCTGCCGGAATGCCTTTCGCTGCTGGATCGGCTCGATCCGGCAGACCGGGCAGATGTGCGGACCGTTCTAGGCCACATCACCCGCGGACAGGCGCTGGACGTCGACCGGTTCGGGCAAGGCACCCTGGCAGCATTGCAATCCGCCGCCGAGCTCGACGAATACACCTACCTTGTCGCCGGCAGCGTGGGCGAGTTCTGGACCGAGCTGTGCTTTCGGCACCTGCCGGGATTCGCCACCCTGCCCCGCGAGCAGATGCGCGACCTGGGCCGCAGCTATGGCATGGGCCTGCAGTTGGTCAACATCCTGCGCGACGCCGGCGCCGATCTCGCCGCGGGCCGCTGCTATTTTCCGGCGGACGAGTTGGCCGCGGCGGGGATCGTCCCGCAGGATCTCCCACGCGAGCCCGCGCGCTTCGCGTCCGTGCGCGACCCCTGGCTCGCCAAGGCCGCTCTCGGGCTCGAAGCCGGCATGCGCTACGCCGACGCCGTCAACAGCCGCCGTGCGCGCGCGGCCAGCGCCCTTCCCGCCCTGCTGGGCGCGCGCACACTCGCGATGCTGCGCGCGGACCCTGCGCAAGGCCTGCAACACAAGGTGAAAGTGCCGCGCAGCGAAGTGCGGGCGCTGATGGCTCGCCTGGCCTTCACGCTCGCGGGCCGCGCCTCGCTGCGAACACTGTTCGCGCAGGGCGCCGCCGGACGCTGACCGGCGAATGGGACAATCGGCGGCAATGACACCGCAAGAGTACGTCCAGCAAAAGGCCGCCGCATCGGGAAGCAGCTTCTATTACGCCTTCCTCTTTTTGCCCAAGCCGCGTCGCGCGGCGATCACCGCCTTCTACGCCTTCTGCCGCGAGGTGGACGACGTGGTCGACGAAGTGAGCGATCCGGGCGTCGCGCGCACCAAGCTCGCCTGGTGGCAGGCCGAAGTCGCGAAGTCGTACAACGGCGAGCCCAGCCACCCGGTGATGAAGGCGCTGATGCCTTGCGCCGGCGAGTTTGGCATCGAACAGCGCCACCTCCACGCGGTGATCGAAGGCTGCCAGATGGACCTGGAGCAGACGCGCTACCTCGACTTCCAGGGACTGCAGCGCTATTGCCACCTGGTGGCCGGCATCGTCGGCGAGGTGTCGGCGCGCATCTTCGGCCAGGCCGACCCGCTGACCACGGAATACGCCCACAAGCTGGGGCTGGCCTTCCAGCTCACGAACATCATCCGCGACGTGGGCGAAGACGCGATGCGCGGCCGGATCTACCTGCCCGTCAACGAACTGCAGCAGTTCGACGTGAAAGCCCACGAGGTCATCAACCGCAAGCACTCGGAGCGTTTCATCGCGCTGATGAAGTTCCAGGCCGCCAGAGCCCATGTGCTGTACGACGAAGCGCTGGCGTTGCTGCCCGAGGCGGACCGGCGCAGCCAGAAGCCCGGCCTGATGATGGCCAGCATCTACCGCACACTGCTGCGGGAGATCGAAGCGGATGATTTCCAGGTGCTGAACCAGCGCGTCAGCCTCACGCCCCTTCGCAAGTTCTGGCTCGCGTGGAAGGTGCAAGCGCTTGGCAAAATGTGACGGCCGAAGGCGCGGGACTGATCCAGGGCCACCGCGGAACCGGCTTTGCCGGGCCGCTGTTGGCGCCCCCTTGAGGGGGAGAGGGCGCAGCCCGAGGGGGCATCGGACGCAGTCCGCTTCGGGGGTGCTACTCAAATAACGCGGTGAGCTCCGTCAGCGTCGTCAGCGTGACGTGCGGTTCCTGCTCGTGCGGCCAGAGTTGGTCGGAGCGATTGAGCCATCCGGCCTGCATACCCGCGTTGAGGGCGCCCAGCCCGTCCAGCGTCGCGTCGTCGCCGACGTGCAGGATGTTTTCCGGGGCGACCTCGATCGCTCCCGCGGCCGCGTGAAAGATGCGCGGGTCCGGCTTGCCCACGCCGAACTCGCGCGCCGAAATGGCCGCGCGAAAGTAGCGGCCGAGGCCCACACGCTGGATGTCGGCGTTTCCGTTGGAAATGCTGACCAATGGAAAGCGGGCGGACAGCAATTTCAGCGCCGGCTCCGCGTCCTCGTACAGCGTCACGCGCTGCCTTTCGGCGAAGAAGACCTCGAACGCCTCGTCGGCCATCAGCGGGTTCTCACCGGCACGGTAAAGGGCCAGGCGAATCGATTCGCGCCGCACGGCGCTCAGGTCGTTCTTCAACTCCGGGCGGTTGGCGGCCATGTAGTCGCGGATCTCGCGCAGCGCCAACGGGCTCGAGAACAGCGCAGCCGCCATCGGCGCGTGGTCCACCATCCAGTTGTGCAGCACCTTCTCGGCTCTTTCGATGGTGGGCCAGATGGGCCACAGGGTGTCGTCGAGGTCGAGGGAGATCGCCTTGATACGGCTAATTTCAAGCATTCAGTGAGAATAGCGCATGGTCAGCCCTTTCCAATCGGAACCTCCATTTACCCATGGCGAAGCGCCACGCACCGCAGTCCTTTATTGCAACCTGGGCACACCCGACGAAGCAACGTCCGGCGCCGTGCGGCGCTACCTGGCTGAATTCCTGCGGGACCCGCGCGTGGTCGAAATCCCGCGCCTGGTGTGGCTGCCGCTGCTGTACGGCTTGATCCTGCCATTCAGGTCCGGCAAGTCCGCTGCCAAGTACGCCAGCATCTGGACGCCCGAGGGATCGCCCTTGAGGCTGTGGACGGAAAAGCAGGCCAAGCTGCTCCAGGGCTGGCTCGGCGAGCAAGGGCACCGCGTGAAAGTGCGTTACGCGATGCGCTATGGCAGTCCATCGATCGCATCGCAGCTCGATGCGCTCAAAGCCGAAGGCGTGACGCGCATCCTGATCCTGCAGGCCTATCCCCAATACTCGGGCACGACCACGGCGAGCGTGATCGATGCGGTGGCCGCGTGGTCCAGCCGGACCCGCAACGTGCCGGAACTGCGCTTCGTCAACCGCTATCACGACGACCGCGGCTACGTGAACGCTCTGGCCCGAAGCATCGACCGGCAGTGGCGCGAGAAAGGTGTGCCCGATCACCTCGTCATAAGCTTTCACGGCGTGCCGGAGCGCACGCTCAAGCTCGGCGACCCGTACCATTGCGAGTGTCACAAGACCGCCCGCATGCTGGCCGCAAAACTCGGCCTGGAGAGCAACCGCTACACGGTCTCGTTCCAGTCACGCTTTGGCAAGGCCAAATGGCTCGAGCCCTACACCGAGCCGACATTGCGCGCATTGGGCAAGCGCGGCGTGAAGCGGGTCGACGTGGTCTGCCCGGGCTTCACCGCCGATTGCCTCGAGACGCTGGAAGAGATCGCCATGGAAGGCCGGCAGGCCTTCCTGGAGGTAGGTGGCAAGGACTTCCACTACATCCCCTGCCTGAACGACGATCCGGCCTGGATCGCCGCGCTGGGCGCGGTGGCCGGGCAACACCTGGGCGGATGGCCCACTCGCGACGAGCCTGATGCGCAGGCGCTGGCGGCGTCACGGGAGCGGGCGAAGGCGATGGGCGCGGCGCAATAGGCCCGCAATGACAAGACCTTAGGCTGCGAGTGCCGAGGGTTGTTCGTGCTGTTCGATGAACGCGGTCACCAGCTCGAGTTGCTCGGGCACGTTCAATGCCGGAGCATGGCCGCAGCCTTCGATTTCCACGATGCGCGCCAAACCCATCAAGCCCGGCCCCCGCGTCAACATCTCCGCGGTCGCATCGGGCAGCACAAGATCCGACTCCACGCCGCGCAGGCACAGCACCGGGATGCGCAGCGCGTCGTAGTGCGCCCACAAGTCGTAGTCGTTCGGGTGATCGGTGAACTGACGAACCATGGCCGGGTCGTAGTGCGGCGTCACGCGCCCGTCCGGTAAACGGCGCGCCGAGGTTTCGGCCAGGCGGCGCCACTGCGCGTCGCTCAGCCAGCCAAAGGGCTTGTAGACCTCGCGGTAAAAAGCTTCGAGCTGCGCCATCGTGTCGAAGGCCGGCGGATTGCCGGCGTAGGCGCGGATGCGCGCGAGCGCCGCCTCGGCCAGGCGCGGCGCATTGTCGTTGAGCACCAGGCTCTTGATGCGGCCCTTGAGTTGCGGTTGGAACAGTCCCGCCGCGCACACCGTGCCGATGGCACCACCCATGGAAGTGCCGACCCAATGGGCTTCCTTGATGTCGAGACGATCGAACAAATCAGCGGCCAGCTGCGCATAGAACGCCAACGTGTACTCGTTGCGCGGGTCCGGGCTCCATTGGCTCAGTCCCCGGCCCAGCGTGTCCGGGCAGATCACGCGGTAGCGTGACGAGAGATGCTCCGACAGTTCATCCATGTCGCGGCCGGTACGTGCCAGGCCGTGCCACGCGATCACCGTGCGGGCGTGCTGCGCGCCCCACTCGGTGTAGTGAATTTCGCGGCCCGCGCAGGTCGCGTACTGTGAGCTGTGTGGCATGCCGAGCATCCTTCCCCTGTTCTGTTCTCTTCGTGCGAGCCGTTCAGCGCTTCATTTCAGCAGCTTGCCGCTGCTGCCGATGACGGTGACCTCGACATACTGCGAGCCCACGCGATTCGTCGGCGAGTAGTTCACCGTGATGCCGCCCAGGTCGAAATTGCTCATGGACTCCAGCGCCTTCGCGACCTTCGCCCTGGTCGGGTTGGGCCCGGCGCGGCGCAGGGCCTCCACCAGCACCTTCGCCCCGAGAAACTCTTCGAAGCTCGTGTAGTTGACCTGCTCGGTGGGCGCGTACTTCTTCAGCAGCTCCTGGTATTCGCGGATCACCGGCAGGTTCGCCATGTACGGATACGGCACCACCTGGCTGATCCCGAGGCCGTGTGCGTTCTTCAGCCCCGCCAGCTTGACGAGCTCCGCCGGATCCACCACCGAGATATTGAGCAGCTGCGCGCCGCCGCCCGATTCACGGTACTGCTTGACGAAAGCGGCCGTCGGCTTGTTGATGGAGATCATGATGATCGCCTGCGGATCGGCCGCCTTGATCTTCTTCACCGCGTCGTCGACCTTGTCGGTGTTGCGCTCGTAACCCGCCGTCGTCGCCAGCTTGAGATTGCGCCTGGCCATGGCCGCCTCGACACCCACCAGGCCCGCCTTGCCGAAGCCGTCGTCCTGGTACATCACGGCGATGCGGTTCATGCCCAGCGTCGTTAGCTGCTGCACCATGTGCTCCGCCTCGTCGGCATAGCCGGCTCGCACGTGGTAGATCCACGGGTTGAACGGCGAGCGCAGCGGCTCACCGCCGCTGTAGGGCGCCACGAGCGGTGCCCCGCCCTCCTCCAACACCTTGTCGGTCAGGAGCTTGCCGATGTTGGCGGTGCCGGCGAAGCCGAACAGCGCGACGACCTCGGGCTTGGCCAGCATCTCCTTGGTGAGGCGCACGGTTTCATCGACCTTGTATGCGTCGTCCGCAACCAGCACCTTGATCTTCTGGCCGTGGATGCCGCCCTTGGCATTGATGTGGTCGAAATAAAGCTTGCCGCCCAGCACCATCTGTTTGCCCGTGCTCGCGAGCACACCGGACAACGGCGCGACTTGCGCGATGGTGATGTCGGCGGCTTGTGCCATGCCTGCCGCGGCGAACACGAGCGCGCCGATTGTTCTCTGGGTCAACGATGTCATGACTGCTTGTCCTCGTTGTGTTGGGGGGATGCGATTGCCCGGGGGTGCCGCTACTCCACGTGGATGGACTTCGCCGTCGGCGTTGCGTCGAACACCAGTGTTTGGGGCCACGCGGGCCACGCCACGCCGAGCGAAACATTGTTCGGATCGCCGTTGCGCGCGAAATTGCCCATGGTCTGCATCATCGCGGCCGACAGTTCGAGGCGGCCGGGCCGGTTGGCGGTGTTGAACCACACGTTGCCGAACAGCGACGGGCCGAAGTTTCCGAACAGGAACGGCAGGTCCACCACGTGCACCGCGCCATAAATGTCATTCCAGGGCGCAGGCTGCTCGTCCCAGTCGAAGCGGTAGTACCAGACGTTGGGCTGCTGCGTTCTAAGCGCGTTCAGCACGTTGTCGCGGCTGTTGAGGAAGAAGACGCGGTTCAGCGCCTCGGCGCGCGCCGTGAAGCCGGTGGTCGCCGCGTTGACAGGCAAATATGACGGCGCGATCCATTGCTCCACGAGGGTCTGCGCCGCCGCGTTGGGGTTGTACGAGAAGTGATTGGTGAACAACTGCGCGTCGGTCACGATGCGCGCGTTGCCGGTTCCGCCCACCAGCGGCAGGAACGACGGGAACAGCTTGCCTTCGTCCCGCGTATTGCCCGCGAGCACCGGCACCTTCACATAGTTGCCCGCGGCGATGGCGGCAATCGGGTCCGCGGCCACCACGGTGCCATCGGGGATGGGCCCGGACCCCGAGAGGCCCAGTGCCGCAAGGCGAGTGAGCAGCGTCGTGAACAGTTGCGGCGACGTCTTTCCGCGCAGGTATTCCGCGATCTGCGCCGTGGTGCGCGAAGCGATGTAGGTTTGTGCGGTCGCCGCGTCGGTGGCCAGGCCGTCACCGATCACCAGGTTCTGCAGCAGCGCGTTGCCCTGCGCGAGGTACGTCGAAGCCGGGCTCAGCGTGGGAATGCTGCCGGGCGGCAGGTTGCTGGCCAGGGATATGCCGCCAGACAGCGGCATCACGCGATGAAACAGCTTGGGATTGGCCGCCGCCATCATCGGCGACGTCTGCAGCGCCCACACGTTGATGGCACCCGCCGACTGACCCGAAATAGTGACGTTGTCGGCGTTGCCGCCGAACGCCCCGGCGTTCGCCCGGACGAACTGCAGAGCCTTGATGCTGTCGAGCATCGTGAAGTTGCCCGAGCTCGTGGCTGCGTCAGCGGTCTTCAGCTGCGGCAGGTTAAGGAACCCCAGGATGCCGAGGCGGAAGTTGGGCGTAACCACGATCGCGTTGGCCGCCTTGGCCAGCGCGGCGCCGTCATACACCGGGTCGGCCGTGTAGCCCGAGACGTTGCTGCCGCCGTGGAAGAACACGATGACGGGCAGGTTCGACTCGCCGGTGGCCGGGCGCCAGACGTTGAGGTAGAGACAATCCTCGCTGCCCACGGCCTGGCCGAGCGTGGTGCCGATGGTCTCGTCGTATTTGTTGTTGCTGCCGGGGCCGTAGATGCGCCCGTATTGCGCGCAGGCGTTGGCGAACGCCGTCGTGGTCCGGGTTTCCGTCCAGGCTTGCGGCTCCTGCGGCGGCTGCCACCGCAGCGTTCCCACCGGAGCTTGCGCGAAAGGAATGCCCTTCCAGGAGTAAGTGGCCGAAGCGGGATCCTCCGCGCCCCGGACCTTGCCCAGGTGCGTTTGGCGTTCGAGAGGGCTGTCGCTCGAGCCGCCGCAGCCCGCCAGCATCATTGGAATGCCGAGCAGCGCGGCATAGAGTCCAGTTCTTATTTTCACTGTGTGTCTCCTGGGGAGTGGTACGGACGAAATCAGGAACCGGAACGCAGGGCGCGCAGGCGCCCCACGATGCCGGTCGGAAAGTAGTAGACGGAGAGAACGAAGAGCAGGCCCAGCCACAGCAGCCAGCGGTCCGGCGACAACAGCGCCGAGAGCCAGGGCAAGCCGGACGTCGCGTCGCTCGCCAGCTTGAGCAGGTCTTGCAGGTAGCTTTGGGCCACGACGAACACACCCGAGCCGATGGCCGCGCCGTAGATCGTGCCCATGCCGCCGATCACGACGATCAGCAGCACGTCCAGCATGATCTCAAACGACAGCGAAGTGTCCGGCCCGTTGTAGCGCAGCCAGATCGCCAGCATCGCGCCCGCGACGGTGGCGAACAGCGCCGAGAGAATGCTCGACGTCGTGCGGTAGACCACCACGCGGTAGCCGATGGCCTCGGCACGGAACTCGTTTTCGCGGATCGCCTGCAGCACCCGGCCGAACGGCGAGTTGACGATGCGCAGCATCGCCAGCAGCGCGATGAGCGCGGTGACGAACAGCAGGTAGTAGCAGATGAGGCGCCCGTCCATCGAGACGCCCAGGAATGGTTCCTCGGCCAAACTGAAGCCGGGCGACAGGATCTCCGGCATCTTGAACGTGAGCCCGTCTTCACCGCCCGTGATGTCCGACAGCTGCGACGCCAGCGTCTGGAAAGCGGCGGCCACGGCCAGCGTGATCATGGAAAAGAAGATCGCTCGCACCCGCAGCGAGAACAGGCCCACCGCCAGCGCGAGCACGAACGACAGCGCGAGCGAGACGGCCAACCCCACGAGGATGGACGACCAGCCGGCGCCCATGCGCGTCGATGCGATCGCGATGCCATAGGCCCCGATGCCGAAGAACATCGTGTGAGCGAAACTCACGATACCCGTGTAGCCCAGCAGCAGATCGAAACTGGCCACCAGCACGATGAACACCAGGATCTTGGCGGCGACGTTGAGCGCCTTCACGCCCGGAAAGATGAAGGGCATGAAGGCGAGTGCCAGCAGCACCACCATCAGCACGACGGCCAGGATGCGGCTGCGCGGGTAGTCGTTGGAGAGGATGCGGTTCAGCATATGCTTCTCGTCTTCACTTGCTGAGCGCATAGACGCCTTGCGGGCGCCACAGCAGGATCGCCATCATCAGCGCGATGTTCGAGAACAGCGCCGCCTTGGGCACCAGGAAGCCGGTGTAGTTGGCCATCAAGCCGACCAGCAACGCGCCGATCAGCGCGCCGGTGGTGGAGCCCAGCCCCCCGATGATCAGCACGATGAAGATCAGCACGTTGACCTGCGCGCCCATTTGCGGGGTGACGTTCTGCTGGTACAGGCCCCACATCACGCCACCCAGGCCGGCCAGAGCGCTGCCCACCACGAACACGCCGATGAACAGGCGCCTGATGCGATAGCCGAGCGACTCCACCATTTCGCGGTCTTGCACACCTGCGCGAATGAGCAGGCCGATCTTGGTACGCGTGAGCACCCAGAGCAGGATTCCGAACACGAGCAGGCCCACCACCACCGCGATCACGCGGTACTTCTCCACGGCGGCATCGCCCAGTAGCAGCGTGCCGCGCATGCCTTCGGGCAGCGGCAGCGGGATCTGCAACGGGCCCCAGATGACCTTGATCAGCTCCTCGCCGATGATCATCCCGCCCATGGTGATGAGGATCTGCTTCAGGTGGTTGCCGTACACCGGCCGCACGATGAAGCGCTCGAAAGCCAGGCCGATGGCACCGGCGACCAGCATCGCCACAACCATCGCCGGCAGCACCGCCATCAAATTGACCCAGAGGCTTGCGGACCCGGTGTAGTCGCCCATCGCGCCCAGCACACTCGTCGCGACAAACGCCCCCAGCGCAATGAACACGCCATGGCCGAAGTTCAGCACGTCCATCAGGCCGAAGACGAGCGTCAGCCCCGAGGCGATGATGAAGATGATCATCCCCATCGCCAGGCCGGCGATGGTGAGCGTGACCCAGGTCGAGCTCGATCCGATGAAGGGGAACACCAGCAGCGCCAGTGCGGGCACCAGGGCCACAGGTTTCCAGTCGAAGTCGATGTTTTTCATATGGCCAGCCCCAGAAGGGAATGTTGCAAGGCCTCGTCCTCGGCCAGCTCCTTCATCGAACCGGCATGGACCACCACGCCGTTGTCCATCACCGCGACGGAGTCCCCCAGCCGCTTGGCGAAGTTGATGTTCTGCTCCACCAGCAGGATCGTCACGCCGCTCGCCTTGAGCTGCGCGAACGCGTCGATCATGTTGTTGATGATCGCGGGCGCAAGTCCCTTGCTCGGCTCGTCGATGATCAGCAGCTCGCGCGGCTCGACGATGGCTCGGGACACGGCCAGCATCTGCTTCTGCCCGCCCGACAGCTTGCCCGCCGGGTGGTTCCAGAATTTCTCCACTGCCGGGAAGAGCGAGAAAATCCATTGCAGTCGTTTCGCGTCGATCTGGTCCGCGGTGCGCGCCCAGCGCGCGGCCAGCAGCATGTTCTCTTTCACGGTGAGGTCGGAGAAGATGCCCATGTTCTCGGGCACGTAGGCCACGTTCATGGATGCGATCTCCGGCGTCGGCTTCGCAGTGATGTCGTTGCCGTTGAACTGGATGCTGCCTTGCGACGCCCTCCACAGGCCCATGACGGTTCGCAGCGTCGTCGTTTTGCCGGCGCCGTTGCGGCCCAGCAGCATGGTGAGCTTGCCGCGCGGGACCGTCAGATCCACTCCATGCAGGATGTGGTACGCCCCGATGTGCGTGTGCACGCCTTTGAGAGTCAAGAGGTTCTCGTTCATGCTGCCTCCTTGGGCGCAACACCTAGATATGCCTCTTGAACGATGGGCGACGCGATGACGTCCGCTGGTTCCCCGTCCGCCACCAACGTGCCGTTGTGCAAAACAATGATGCGGTCGGCCAGTTCGCGCACCACGTCCATCTTGTGTTCCACCAGCAGGATGGTCTTGCTCGCGTCGGCCTTCAGCTTCCGGATCAGGTTGAGGATGACCGGCGCTTCCGCCGCGTTCATGCCCGCGGTCGGCTCGTCGAACATGAACACCTTCGATTCCAGGCCCATGAGCAGCGCCACTTCCAGCTTGCGCTGGTCGCCGTGCGGCAGATTCGCCACCAGCTCGTTCTGCTTGTCCGCCAGGGCCACCGTCTGCAAGATGTCGTGCGCCCGTTCCAGCAAGTCCTTGTGGTCCGTCCAGATGCTCCACAGGTTCAACCCACGCCGGTGTGGCCCTTCACGCGCCGCCTGTACCGCCAGCCGCACGTTCTCCAGCACCGTGAGACGCGGAAACAGGTTGGTGAGCTGGAAAGCGCGGCCCAAGCCGGCCCGGGTTCGCTCGGAAGCGGAGGCACCGGACAGGTCGCGCCCGTCGAGCGTGACCTGTCCGGCGCTTGCCTTGAGCTGCCCGGAGATGAGGTTGAAATATGTGGTCTTCCCGGCGCCGTTCGGGCCGACGATGGCGGTCAAGGTGCCCGGCTGGAAAGCACAGGTCACGGCATTGACCGCCACGTGGCCGCCGAAGCGGATGGTCAGGTCTTTGGTGGCGAGCAGGCTCATTGTTCTCCGTCAGGTTGTCGCGTGTTGGATCAGGGACAGGTCCCGATCACATAGTAGTTTGTGGCAGTCTTCTTCAGCGTCGTGGTCGTGTAGATGTTCCACAGGCCCATGTTCTGGTTCGAACCGTACGCGTAGGTGTAGCCGAACGACGCGTAGGCGCGCCCCGCTATGGTGTGCGCATAGTTGCTCGACGTGTAGCAGGTGACGACGGGCGGCGGCGCGCCGGTGGTGGTCCCGCTGGCAGCAGCCGAAGCCGCGCCTTCGGCGCCGCTGCCGTCCACGGCCTTGACGGTCCACGCATACGTGGTGCCCGCCGCCAGCCCTGTGTCCTGGTAAGACGTCGCGATGACGGGCACGGCGTTGACCTTGGTGCCCGCGCGATAAACGTTGTAGCTGGCCGCACCGGTGACACTGTTCCAGCCGATGTTCATGGTGGTGGTGGTCGCACCCGAGGTGGCGACGCCCGTGGGGGCAGGCAGCGTCGAGACCGGCGAGCCGCTAGAGACCTGGTCCACCATCGCCTTGATGGCCGCCATCTGCGGGCCGGACTTCTTCGAGTAGTTGGCGCTGTCGTAGCCCCACCAGTCCCAGCAGCTGTTGGTGGCGGCCACGCTGGTCTGCGGGTACAGCATCACGATGTTGTTCGTGTCGGCCCAGCGGTTGTAGCCGGTGTTCTTCACGTACTGCTGCTGGACGTCGTTCTCGTTCTGCTTGCAGCCGTGCAACACCACGTGCAGCTTGCATTGCGCCCCCGATGTGCAAGAAGCGGGGACATAGGCCCAGCCGGTCGTCGCCATGCCGTGGTTGCTGATGAACTGGCTCTGGTTGAACTGCACGTAGTTGGCGGCGGGCAGCGTGTTCACGTTGCGCGCGTTCAGCGTGCCATACAGCTGCTGCAAGATGGCGCCGGCCAGGTCGAAGTTGCAGTCGTTGATGTAGGGCGCTCCCTTGAACGAGCAGGCGTTGCCGTAGTCGTCCGTCACCATCGCGTGCTGCGACGCGATGTCCTTCTTGTAGACCACGTTGGCGGCGGGCACGAAGCTGTTGTAGTAGGTCTTGAGCGCGTCCATCACGCCCGGCTTCACCACGTCGTCGAGCGTGCCCGAGAACATGTAGACCTTGGAGCTCTGCAGGTTCGACACCGGGTCGATCAGGCCCTGCGAGGCCCAGTTGTTGGTCGTGCTCACCAGCGTGCTGGTCGGGATGCCGGCCGGGCTGGCCATGCAGCGGCCGGTGGCGTTCACGACGCTGCCTTCGGCGCAGTAGAACGGGCCGCCGGCGACGATGCCGGCGCCCTTCTTGAATGTGGCCGAGTAAGCCACGTGCAACTGGACGGCCATGAAGCCACCCGATGACAAGCCGGAGACTGTCGTCTGGGTCTTGTCGATGTTGAGTGCCGGCAGGTTGACGGCGGCGCAAGCGCCGCCCGCGGCCAGGGCCAGGGCGCCAGCGATCACGCGTAGCGATTTGAACGTCATTGGTTTTGTCTCCAGGTGGTGTTGGGTAAAACAACCCCTCGCCCCCGTGTGCCCGGGGGTCTCTCAAAACAACGGATCAAAAAGAGGGGCGGCCGCCCCTGTGGAAGCGTTATCTTTTATTGCGAATCGGCACGTTCATGTCCGCCGGCTTGATTTCCTTCACGAGGTGAAGGTCAGCCATTGCACCGGGCCTTGCGCCGGGCGCCACGCGGAAGTGATACATCGACTGCATGGCCTGGTGGTCTTCCTTGCGGAAAGTCATCTGGCCTTTGGGCGTCTCGAAGGTCATGCCTTCCATCGCCGTGATGAGCTTTTCAGTGCCCGTGTCTGCGTTGGTTTTCTTCAGGGCGGCGACGATGGCCATTGCGGCCGAGAACCCGCCCGCGGTGAAGAAATCGGGCGGCGACTTGAAGCGCTGATAGTGGTTGGTCACCAGCCAAAGGTTGGCCTGGTTCTTCGCGAAGCCGAAGTAGTAGTAGGCCGCGCCCTCCATTCCGGGGAAATTGTTGTACGGCACCATGGCCGGCAAGATGTTCCCGCCCGTTGCCACTTCGATGTTGAAGCGCTTCTTCAAGTCGAGATCGGCCAGCTTGGCGAACGGCGGCGTCGCACCGGCCCAGATCACGAAGATCACCTTGCGGCCCGGCTGGTCCTTGAGCTTGTCGACGATGCGCTGGAAGCCTGCGGTGAAGTCCGTCGTCGTCTGGGGCAGGTATTCCTCATGGATGATCTTGGACTTGCTGATCGAATCCTTGAAGGCCTTCACGCCGTCGCGCCCGAAGGCGTAGTCTTGTGCGAGCGTCGCGATGGTGGTGCCCGCCTGATCGACGGTCACGGCGTTCGAGATCGCGTCCTGCGAGCTGCTGCGGCCGGTGCGGAAGATGTAGCGGTTCCACTTGTCGCCGGTGATCGAGTCGGCCACGGCCGGCTCCACCAGCAGGACCTTCTTGTATTCCTCGGCGATCGGCAACATGGCCAGCGCCACGCCCGACGACGTCGGGCCGACGGCGAGGTCGACCTTGTCGTCGGCATACGCGGCGGCCAGCAGGGACTTGCCGATGTCCGGCTTGCCCTGGTCATCCTTTTCCATCAGGACGATCTTCCGGCCGTTGACGGTCATGGTGCCGTTGGTGGCGTATTCGAAGCCCATCAGCAGCCCGGCCTGGGTCTGCTTGCCATAAGCCTCGAGCGGGCCCGTACGGCTATAGATGTGGGCGATCTTGATTTCCTTGCCTTGGGCGAAGGTTTGGGGCAAGGCGAAAGCGGAAGCGGCAAGCGCGGCGAGCGCCACCCAGGTGCGACGTTGCATGGACATGTCTCCTTTTATCGTGACTGCGGAATCAGGCACCAATGCAATGCATGAGACATGCCAATTCGCAGATCGTTGATTAAAAAGGATATTTTCCTACCCCATGAACAAATTGTCTGATTTTCAGACAATTCTGACTGTCTGACAATCAGACAACTGTGTGAAATTCAGGCACAAATTCCAGACGCTCGTAGAGCTTGGCCCGAGAGATTCCCAACAACTTGGCTGCCGCCAGCTTGTTGCCGCCCGTGGCGCCCAGCGCCGCCCCGATGGCCCGGCGCTCCACTTCCGCCACTTGCTCGGCCAGCGGCCGCAAGGCATGCGCCAGGGCCGGCGCGGGTGCGGCCATAGCCGATGCGGCCAGCGCGGGCTCGATGTGCTTGACCCCCGACTCGCGCAGCACTTCCTCGAGATCGCGCACCTCGATGTGCTGCGTGTCGCTGCGCATCGCCGCCTGCTCCAGCACGTTGCGCAGTTCGCGGATGTTGCCGCGCCAGTTCTGCGCCGACAGCAGCGCGACCGCGTCGGCGCTGAGCTCGGGCGGCGCGGTGCCGCTGCGCAGCGCCATGTCCTCGGCCAGCACTTCCACCAGCGAAGGAATGTCAGGCCGGCGCTCGCGCAGCGGCGGCACGCGGATCGGCAAGACGTTGAGGCGGTAGTACAGGTCCTCGCGAAACTTGCCCTCGCGCACCAGCGCGGCGAGATCGCGCGACGTTGCCGCAATCACGCGGGCATCGAACGCGATCACCTTATTCGAGCCCAGCGGCTCGATCTCGCCTTCCTGCAGCGCGCGCAGCAGCTTGGGCTGCAGGCTGGGCGGCATGTCCCCGATCTCGTCGAGGAACAGCGTGCCGCCGTCAGCCAGCTTGAACTTGCCGTCACGCCCTCTGCGGTCCGCGCCGGTATACGCGCCGGGCGCGACACCGAAGAACTCCGCTTCGAGCAGCGTGTCGGGAACGGCGGCGATATTGATGCTGACGAGCGGGCCCGACGCACGGCCCGATGCGGCGTGGATTGCATGCGCCAGCAGTTCCTTGCCGGTACCGGTTTCACCCAGCAGCAGCACCGGGCTGGACGAGAGCGCCGCGCGCCGTGCCTGCCGCTTGACTTCCACCGCCGCCGGGCTACCGCCGACGAAGCTGGCGAGCGTGTACTTGGTGCGGCGCTGGCTCGCCAGTTCGCGTCGCGCGTCATCCAGGTCGCGTTGCAGGTGCGCGAATTTGCTGATCAGCGGCTGCAGCGTGGTTTCGGGGTGGTCGAACAGCACGATGCCCATCGCGCCGATCAGCTCCCCGGTGCGCTCGTCGCGCAGCGGCAAGCGGCTGACCACGAAAGTGCCGGCGCGGTTGGTGAGCAGGTCGATCAGCACCGCCTGGCCCGTCTCCAGCACCCGCCGCATCTGTGTGTTCGGCACCACGTCTTCCACCATGTGGCCAAGGAACTGGTCGACCGACGAGAAGCCCAACGCGGGGAGAAAGCGCTTGTAGCCTTCGTTGATCCAGACGATGCGGCCGGTGCGATCGACCAGGAACATGCCCTGGCTGATGCTCGAAAAAAGCTGGAACATTGACCTCGCGGCGAGTTCCAGGATGCTCTGGCCGTCACGCGGCAGGGTATCGTCGGCTTGCATCGGCTGATCCTACCCCTTGCAAAAGCGGTGGAATCCGGGTTTGTCCCAGGATAGTTGACAGGCGCTGACAGCGGATCGACAGTTCGCAGCACCAGCATGATCTTTATCACTACCGGAGACACACCATGCGTCGCGATACCTTCCTCAAATCCCTGGCGGCGCTAGCCGCCGCAGGCACCCTGCCTATGGGCGCACGGGCTGCGCCGGTGCTCAAGATGATGATCCCCGCCAACCCGGGCGGCGGATGGGACTCCACCGGGCGTGCGCTTGGCCGCGCTCTGACGGACGCGAAAGTGGCGGACTCCGTGCAGTACGAGAACAAGGGCGGTGCCGCCGGCATCATCGGCCTGGCCCAGTTCGTCAATGCATCCAAAGGCGACCCCAACGCCATCATCATGATGGGCGCCGTGATGCTGGGCGGCATCATCACCGGCAAGCCGCCGGTGCAGCTGTCGCAGGCCACGCCGATCGGCCGACTGACCAGCGAATACAACGTATTCGTCGTGCCCGCGGCTTCGCCGCTCAAGACCATGAAGGACGTCGTGGCGCAACTCAAGAAGGACCCGGGCAGCGTCAAGTGGGGTGGCGGCTCCCGCGGCTCGACCGAGCACATCGCGGCCTGCATGCTGGCCCGCAACATCGGTGTGGACCCGAAGAAGGTGAATTACGTCGCCTTCCGCGGCGGCGGCGAAGCCGTTGCCGCCATCCTCGGCGGCAATGTCACGGTGGGCGGCAGCGGCTACAGCGAGTTTGCCGAACACATCGAGTCGGGGAAGATGCGCCCAATCGCGGTCACGTCGCAGAAGCGCCTGCCCGGCATCAACATCCCGACGATGAAAGAGCAAGGCTTCGACGTGATCCTGGGCAACTGGCGCGGTGTCTACGCCGCGCCCGGCATCAGCGGCGCCGAGAGGGATGCGCTGACGTCCGGCCTGCTGGCCGCGACCAAGACCAAGGCCTGGACCGACGCGCTCAGCAAGAACGGCTGGACCTCGGCGGTGCTCACGGGCAAGGAGTTCGAGGACTTCGTCGAGTACGAATTTTCGAGCTTGCGCGCGATCATGTACTTGTCTGGGATGGTTTGAACTCACCGTTCTGAGGCCGCGCGGCAAAGCTGTGCGTGGGCGGGCTGCGGCGCGATGGCTACGGCGTTCGGCTTCGGTGCTTTGCACCTCCAGCCGAATTCCTTGCGCCGGGAGACCCCGCGACCCGCGCGAAAAAACTCTCTCCGCTTTGCTCCGTTCAAACAATTTTCGCGAGCATGAAACGGTCGCACGGCTGAAGCCGTGCTGGGTCGCGGAGTCACCCGCCGCAAGCGCCTGTGCTTTATTCGCGCCGCAGCCCGCCCACGCACAGCTTCGCATCACCATCGAGGTGATCCACGAGTGGGTCCCGACGCTCCGTGGCCCGTCACAACGCCGCGCATCACCGCCGGCACTCGACGGCCACACCACAACACCGTGCTCACCGCCGGCGCTACGGCCTCCCCGCAACGCCGTGCATGGCCGGGTCGCGGCGCGAATAGAGCACAGGCGCCCGCGGTGGACGGTCTTGCGGCCCAGCGTCGCTTGCGACGCCACGTTTCATGCTCGCGGCACCTGTTTGAGTCGAAGCGTAGCGGAGGCGAGTTGTGCCGCGCGGGCCGCAAGACCGTTCAGCGCGGGGACTCCGGCAGGAGCTTGCGATAGCAAGCGATGCCGGACGCCGTAGCCATCGCGCCGCGGCCCGGCCATGCACGGCGTTGCCGCACGGCCCACGAGCGTAGTCCCCTCGAGCACCAGAACGCGCTCACCCGAGCCAAAAAAAGGGCACGCCGCAAGCAGGCCCTTTTCCCTTGCACCGCTGACAGATATCAGATCGGCGCAGTCTCCGCCTTGCGCCTCGCCCGAGCCCGCATCACGCGCGGCAAGATCAGGATCGCAAGCACCAGCACGAGCAGTGCAAGCGACATCGGCCGCTGCAGGAACACCGTGAAGCTGCCCTCGCCGATGGACACCGCGTTGCGCAACTGCGCTTCGGCCAACGGGCCGAGGATCATGCCGACCACCACCGGCGCCGTCGGGAAGTCGTATCGGCGCATCAGCACGCCGAGAAGGCCGATGGCGTACAGCAGCACCAGGTCGAAGGCGCTCTGGCGCATGCCGTAGGCTCCCACCGTTGCGAAGATCAGGATGCCGGCATAGAGCTGCGGCTTCGGAATCTTGAGCAATTGCACCCACAGCTTCACCATCGGCAAGTTCAGGATCAGCAGCATCACGTTGCCGATGTACAGCGACGCAATCAGCGCCCAGACCAGCGCGGCCGACGTGGTGAACAGCTGCGGGCCTGGCTGGATGCCGTAGTTCTGGAACGCGCCCAGCAAGATGGCGGTGGTGTTCGATGTGGGGATGCCCAGCGTCAGCAGCGGGATCAGCGCGGCCGTCACCGTCGCGTTGTTCGCGGCTTCGGGGCCGGCCACGCCTTCGATGGCTCCCGTGGTGCCGAATTCCGCCAGGTTCTCACCCTTGGCGAGCTTCTTTTCCGTGGCGTAGCTGAGGAACGTGGGGATCTCGGTGCCACCGGCCGGGATGCACCCGAAGGGCGTACCGATAGCCGTGCCGCGCAGCCAGGCCGGAATCGACCGCTTCCAGTCGCGCCCCGTCATATACACCTTGGAAAGCGTGTTCTGCTTCTCCACGACGCGGCCCTCGTACATGCCTGCGTACAGCACTTCCGCCACCGCGAAGAGGCCCACCGCGATCAACACGATCTCGATGCCGTCCAGCAGCTCGGCCTTGCCCATCGTGTAGCGAGGCTGGCCCGAAATCTGGTCCAGGCCGATGCAGCCGACGGCCAGCCCGAGCAGCAGCGCTGTCATGCCGCGCAGCGTGCTCTTGCCCAGCACCGCGCTGACGGTGGTGAAGGCCAGCACCATCAGCATGAAGTACTCGGGCGGGCCGAGCTTCACGGCGAATTCGGCCACTACCGGCGCGAACAGCGTGACGATGACGGTGGCGATGGTGCCGGCGATGAAGGAGCCGATGGCCGCGGTGGCGAGTGCGGCGCCGGCCCGCCCGCTCTTGGCCATCTTGTTGCCTTCCATCGCCGTGACCATGGTGGCCGTCTCCCCCGGCGTGTTCAGCAGGATCGACGTGGTCGAGCCGCCGTACATCGCGCCGTAGTAGATGCCGGCGAAGAAGATCATCGAAGCGGTGACTTCCACCTTCGCGGTGATCGGCAGCAGCATGGCCACGGCGACGGCCGGGCCGATGCCGGGCAGCACGCCCACAGCTGTGCCCAAAAGGCAGCCGACGAATGCCCATGCCAGGTTGGCGGGCGTGATGGCGGTGGCGAAGCCCTGCAGCAGTGCGTTCAGGATGTCCATGTCTGCCTCCGACGAGCCGCCTCTAGGAGGCTGGCGCCCCCACGGGGGGCAGCGAACAATAGTGAGCGTGGGGGTTTCATAACCATCCCGTGCGTGTGAGGCCTGGCAGGTTGATCGCCAGGAATTGCGTGAACATCCAGAACACCGGCGCCGAGATGGCGAAGCCGGTAATCAGGTCGGCGGCCAAAGCGCCCGGCCTGGCCGCATCCTGGCCGGACGCTCGCTTCAGCCCCTGCACCGCCAGCATGTAGCACAGCGTGCAGCTCAAGATGAAGCCGATGGTCGTGATGAGCGCCGCATTGGCCAGCAGGCCCGCGGAGATCCAGGCAATGGCCGGCCAGTACGCCTGCTGCGCGCCGGACGGCTCGTCCATGGCGCGGAAGCCGCCGGTGAGCGCCTCGCGCACGATGAGCGCGCCGCAGACGACCAGCGATATGGCGACCAGCCAGGGCAGGAAGTTCGGGCCCACGCCCCCATAACCCGCAGCCGATGGAATTGCAACGGCGCCGCCCGCCAGGGCCAGCCCCAGCAACAGCACACCGGCCCCTACTGCTGTTTGAAGTGTCTTCTGAGTTTGTTGTGTCATGGTTTTGTCTCGCAACACACAAAAAAGGCGCCCGGTTGAAACCGGGCGCCCTGGAACAACCGGGTCGGGCTCAGACCATGCCGGATTTGACCATGGTCGCGCGCAGGCTGGCAAAGTCGTCGTCAACAAACTTTTCGAACGCGTCGCCGGCCAACACCGCCGGCGTCCAGTTGTTCTTTTCGAGCGCTTCGGCCCACGATTTGGACTTGAGCGCCGCCAGCACCAAATCGGTGAGGGCCTTGCGCTGCGGCGCGGTGATGCCCGGAGCGCCGTAAACGCCGCGCCAGTTGCCGATCTCGACGTTGATGCCCTGCTCCTTCAGCGTGGGAACGTTGACGCCCTTCAGGCGCGCGCCCGAGGTAACGCCCACCGCGCGCATCTTGCCGCTGTTGATGTATTCGGCGAACTCGCTGTAGCCGCTGCCGCCGATGGTGACGTTGCCACCCAGGATGGCCGCGGTGGCTTCGCCGCCGCCCCGGAACGCGACGTAGTTGATCTTGGCCGGGTCGACACCGACCTCGCGCGCGATCATCGCGGCCGCGATGTGCTCGGTGGAGCCGCGCGAACCGCCACCCCACTTGACGCTGCCCGGGTCCTTCTTCAACTGGGCGACGACGTCGGCCATCGTCTTGAGCGGCGAGCTGGCCGGCAGCACGAACACGTTGTATTCGCTGGTCAGGCGGGCGATCGGTGTCGCCTGCGACAGGTTGACCGGCGGCTTGCCGGTGATGATGCCGCCCAGCATCACGGCGCCCATCACCATCAGCGCATTCGGGTCGCCCTTGCTGCCGTTGACGAATTGGGCCAGGCCGAGTGCACCGGCGGCGCCGCCCTTGTTTTCAAAACTGACGCTGTCCGCCACCTTCGCATCCTGCAGCGCCTTGCCCAGGGCACGGCCGGTGGTGTCCCAGCCGCCGCCGGGGTTGGCCGGGATCATCATCTTGATGTTGGCGGCAGCGCGTGCCGACAGGGGCAAGGCGCCCGCCGCGGCGAGAGCGGCCAGTGATTTGAGGAAAGTGTCGCGACGCATTGCTTATCTCCTTGATATCTTTAAAACAGGGCCATCATGCGCCGTCTCCCTGTCATTCGGCTGTCCGCGGCATTGGGGAAACTACTGAACCGCGCGGCCGGAACCTCCTGTCCGCGGGCGCTAACCTCGACAGCACATGAAACTGCTTCTGGTTGAAGACGATGCGTCGATGCAAGCTGCACTGCAAAGAGCGCTGGGCCGGCGCGGCATGGACATCACCGTCTGCGGTGATGGGGCGCAGGCGCTGGCACGCTGGCATGCCGCTGCACCCGACGTGGTGCTGCTCGACCTGACACTCCCGGGCCTCGATGGTCTGCAGGTGCTCGAGCAGGCCCGCAAGGGCGGCCTCACCACTCCCGTGCTCATCCTCACGGCGCGAGGCACGGTGGGGGACCGGATCATCGGGCTCAACACCGGGGCCGACGACTACCTGGCCAAGCCCTTCGACCTGGACGAGCTGGAGGCACGGCTGCGCGCCTTGCACCGGCGCCGCCCCGCCGCCGGCACCGCCGCGCCTCCGCATGACGTGGGCAGCTTGCGCTACGACCGCGACAGCGGCGCCATCTACCATGGCAACGAGGTGCTGGAACTGACGCCGCGCGAACTGGCGTTGCTGCAGGCGCTGATGGCCAAGCCCGGCCACGCGGTGAGCAAGGAAAGACTTTTTGAGCTGGTCTTTCCGGGCGAATCGGACGTGCAATATGAAGCCGTGGAGGTGGTGGTCTATCGCCTGCGCAAGAAGCTGGGCGCGACGGGCGTCAAGCTGGTGACGCTGCGCGGCCTGGGCTACCTGCTCAAGGCCCAAGGATGACGCCACCGCGGCGTGCCATCTCGCTTAGGCGCTATTTGCTGCTGGGCATCTTGCTGCCCGTCGGGTTGTTCGTGGTGGTCAATGCCGTGAGCCTCTACCGGCAGACGCTGGATGCAGTCAACGTCGCCTACGACCGCACCCTGCTCGCTTCCGCCAAATCGATAGGCGAACTGCTCGACGTGAAGGGCTTCGACGAAGACGCCCAGTTGCGCGTCACCGTGCCGTATGCAGCCCTGGAAGCTTTCGAAGCCGACAACCAGAGCCGCATGTTCTACCGCGTGTCCACGCAGAAAGGTGCACTGGTGTCGGGCTTCGGCGACCTGCCGTTCTGGCAAGGCCGACTGCCTGAGCGCAACACCTATGCCGCGCTGGTGGACTTTTATGACGACAGCTTCCAGGGAGAGGCCGTCCGCGTCGCCGTGCTGTTGCAGCCGGTGGCCGGACAGAACGGCCGCGCCATGGCGGTCATCCAGGTCGCCGAGACGCTGGAGCTGCGCCGCACCCTCACGCGCAAGATCCTGATCGATACGCTCTGGCGCCAGGCCGTGCTGGTGGCAGTGATTGCGCTGGTGGCTGTGGTCGTGGTGCAGCGCGCGACGCGGCCGGTGCGCAGGCTCAGCAGCGAACTGCAGGCACGGCCCGAGGGCGACCTCACGCCCATCTCGGCGGCCGACGCGCCCCGGGAGTTGCTGCCGCTGGTCGACGCGACCAACCAGGTGATGACACGGCTGGCCCACCTGCTGGACAACCAGAAACGTTTCGTCCGTGACACCTCGCACCAGCTACGCACGCCGCTGGCGGTGCTGAAGACGCAGGTGCAATCGGCATTGCGCGGCGACGTCGAGCCGCGGCAAGCCTTGCTGGAGATCTACGACACGGTCGAGCGAGCCACCGTGCTGGCCAACCAGATGCTCTCGCTGGCCAAGGTCGAACAATTGCGCCAGCAGCCGGACGAATCCGTGAACGACTTCGACGAGGTGGTTCGCTCGATCGCGCTGGAGCTGTCGCCCCTGATCGCCGACAAGGACATCGACTTCGAGATCGCGACCATGAGCGCGCCCGTGCGCTCGCACGATTGGATGCTGCGCGAACTCACCCGCAACCTGCTGCACAACGCCATCAAGCACTCGCCGGTCGGCGGCGCGCTGGCCGTGCAGGTCGTCACCGACGCCAACTCCGTCGCGCTGACGATCGCGGACAGCGGGCCCGGCATCCCCGCTGAGCTGCGAGCCCGGCTGTTCCAGCCGTTCTCACCCGGCAACGCGCGCAGCGGCTCGGGGCTGGGCCTGGCGATCTGCCATGAGATCGTACGCGCGCTCGGCGGCACGATCACGCTGGAAAATCGTGAAACACATGGCCACATCGACGGCCTGGACGCCACCGTGCGGCTGCCGCTGGCGGAGAATATCCAGTAAATGGAAAAACTGCGTATCGACAAGTGGCTGTGGGCGGCGCGCTTCTACAAGACCCGGACGCTCGCCAGTGACGAGGTGGTCAAGGGCCGCGTGGAGGTCAACGGCCAGGAGGTCAAGGCGGCGCGCGAAGTGAAGGTCGGCGACACAGTGGCGGTGCGGCAAGGCCCGGTCACGCGCACCGTGGTGGTCAAAGGCTTGTCCGGCATGCGTGGCCCCGCCCCCGTGGCGCAGCAGCTCTACGAGGAAACGCCGGAGAGCCTCAAGGCGCGCGAGCAAGCCGCGGAACAGCGCCGCCTCTCGCCCGAGCCCGCCCATTCGATAGAACAAGGCCGGCCCACCAAGCGCGGTCGGCGTGAACTGGATGATGCTCAGCGCGGTTGGGGCGACCGGTGGAGTGCTTCGGTGGACGAGGACAAGGCGTAGTCCTCGGGATTGTCGTGCCGGACTTGATCTGGCATCCATGACTTTCGGTCTTCCTCGCGTCGCGCCAGGCGGTGCCCGGCAGAGCCTCACACTGCGGCGGTCGACGCGTCGCGCCGACTTCGCTGAGATTCTTGGCCCGGAGCCGGCGCCGTACAACTCACAGATCGCCTAAGGCCGATCTGTTCGGACAAGTCCGGCGAGTCAGTCAACGAAGCGCGCAAGCGCGCCCGGCCCCGGTCCAAGAATCTCAGCCACCACAGAGATCGGCCCTGCCGGGCACCGCCTGACGCGACATCCAACGTGTGGGCGGGCGTTGCATTGGAAACCCTCACTCGATCGAGACTCGCCGGCGCGTGATCATCGCGCGCCAGCAATCTCCCAGAGCGGCAGGCGGTGCCCGGCAAGGGCGATCTGTGTGAGCGGCTGGGATTTCCGGCCTGAGGCCGGAGCGCGCCTTGGCGCGCCTCGTCAACTGACTCGCCGGACTTGTCCGAGCAAAGCGGCCTTAGGCGCTTTGCGAGTTGTACGGCGCCGGCCTCAGGCCGGAAATCCCAGCGAAGTCGGCGCGATAGCGCCGACCGCCACACCGTGAGCCCTTGCCGGGCACCGCCTGCCGCGACGCGAGGATGAACGAGTGCGGTCCCGCCCCACCATGGATGCCGAATCAAGTCCAGCATGACAATCCTTCGAACTGCCTAGGCAACAGCCGCAAGTTGCGCACGCCTGCGCAGCCGCAGACCTTGCGTCCACCACACAGCCAAGCCCAGCAAGGCCGCCGGGATGAACACCCAGTGCTGCGACGGACGGTCGGGGTTCGGCAATTTCAGTTCGGCGATCTTGTAGCCCTGTTCCAGGCCGAGCTTCTTGGCCCGGCTGCCGAACTTGACTTGCGCCACTTCGAGCTCGCTGCCCAACTGGCTGAGCGTCACGCCCGCGTCCCGCAGGCGGTCACGTCCCGTGGCGCCCTTGCCCATCGGAATCGCGACGGTCTTGGTCTGCGGCTTGCCGTCCAGCGTTTCGCCGGCGATGCCGACCACCAGCCATTCGTCTTCGGCGAGGCCATCGGCAACCTTGTAGATGTCGGCGGCGGGCGCCTTCACATATTTCGGCGAAAAGCGGTCGATCACCCAATCCGGCCGGAAGAAGAGGAACGTCGCCACCAGCAGCATGCCGACTTCGAGCCAGGTGCACCGCGTGCGAAACCATCGCATTGTCGCGGCGGCGAAGAGCAGCGAAGCCGCCATGCCCGTCACGCAGACCAGCACCACTTCGGCCGGCGACCCGACGCCGATCAAAAGAATCTGCGGGTTGAAGATGAAGACGAACGGAAGCACTGTGGTGCGCAGGCTGTACCAGGTCGCCTGCCACCCGGTCGCATTCGGGTCCTCGCCGGAAATCGCGGCCGCGGCGTAGGAGGCCAGGCCAACCGGTGGCGTTACGTCGGCCAGGATGCCGAAATAGAACACGAACAGGTGCACCGCGATCAGCGGGATCACCAAGCCACTGCGCGCGCCGAGTTCCACGATCACGGGCGCCATCAGCGTCGCGACCAGGATGTAGTTGGCCGTGGTCGGCACGCCGGCGCCGATCAACAGGCAGATGAACGCCGTGAGGAACAGCATCACCAGCACGTTGCCGGCCGACACCAGTTCGACGAAGTCCGTCATCATGAGGCCCATGCCCGTGAGGGTGATCGCGCCCACGATGAGGCCCGCGCTCGCACAGGCCACGCCGATCCCGATCATGTTGCGCGCGCCCAGGACCAGGCCCTTCCACAAGTCCCGCACGCCGCGCATGAACGCTGCCGCGACCGGATCAGCCAAGCCGGTTGGCCTGAAGACCGACAGCATCACGGGCTGCAGCAACACCATCGCAATCGTGGTGACCGTCGCCCAGAAGGCCGACAGGCCCGGCGACAACTCCTCCACCATCAGCGCCCACAGCAGTACAACGACGGGAATGAAGAAGTGCAGCCCCGCGCGCACCGTGGGCCAGGGCAGCGGCAGCTTGACGTCCGTGGCCAGCGGGTCGTCGATGGGAACATCGGGATAGCGCGAGGAGTACGCCATCGACGCGACATAGGCCACGCCGCACAGTGCCGCCAATGCCCACCCGGCCTTGTCACCCGCGGCCCATTGCACCGCGGTGATGACGTAGTAGATGGCCGCGCATGCAGCAGCCGTGCCCGCGAGACCCAGGGCCCAACCGATGCCGCGCTCGTGCCAGGTGGGTTGGCGCTCGCGGGTCAACGGCTTCAGGTCGTACTTCAGCGCTTCGAGATGCACGATGTAGAACAGCGCCACATACGAAATGATGGCGGGCAGCGCCGCGTGCTTGATGATCTCCGAGTACGGGATGCCCACGTACTCCACCATCAGAAAGGCCGCCGCGCCCATCACCGGCGGCATGATCTGGCCATTGATGGATGACGCGGCTTCGATGGCCCCGGCCTTCACGCCGGAGTAGCCCGTGCGCTTCATCAGCGGGATCGTGAAGATGCCGCCGGACACCACGTTGGACACCGACGAGCCGGACACGATGCCGTTGAGCGCGGAAGAAACCACGGCCACCTTGGCTGGGCCGCCGCGCAAATGGCCCAGGGTCGCGAGTGACACCTGCAGCATGTAGTTGCCCGCGCCCGCGATGTCCAGCAGCGTGCCGAACAGCACGAACAGGAAGATGAACTGCACCGAAACGCCGAGCGCTACGCCGTACACGCCTTCCGTCGTCAGCCACATGTGCGAGATGAAACGCGAGAGCGACACACCGCGATGCTGGATCGCTTCGGGCATGTAAGGCCCGAGGAACACGAACGCGATGAACACGCCGGTAGTCACCAGCATGCCGAAGCCCATGGCCCGACGGGTTGCCTCCAGCATGATCGCCACACCCGTCAGGCCCACCACCACGTCCATCGTGGTGGGCGAACCGGGGCGCATCGCCAGTTCCTTGTAGAACAGGAACAGGTAGGCCGCACAGAACGCGCCGACCAGCGCGAGCAACCAATCGCTCCATGGGATGACGGTGCGCGACGATTGCTTGAACGCGGGGAAGGCGCAGAACGCCAGGAACACCGCGAAGGCCAGGTGGACCGCCCTCGCCTCCGTGTCGTTCAGGATGCCGAAGCCAAAGGTGAACGGCAGCGGCGACGCATACCAGACCTGGAACAGCGACCACAGCGCCGCGAGGATCGCCAGCCCGATGCCGACGGCGCCGCCCGGTTCGCGCCCGCCGAGGTCGGCCTCCTTGACGAGCTGGTCGAGGTCCTCGGCGGAGTGCTTTTCAAGCTGCGCCATGGCCGAGCGCGCGCCTTACTTGATCCAGCCCTTTTCCTTGTAGTAGCGCACCGCCCCCTCGTGCAGGGGCGCGGACAGTCCATCCTTCACCATGCTCTCGGGCTTCAGGTGCGCCAGCGCGGGGTGGAGCTTCTTGAACTCGTCGAAGTTGTCGAACACAGCCTTGACCACCTGGTAAACCGTATCCGGCGGCGTCTTGGCAGACGCCACGACGGTGGCCAGCACGCCATAGGTGTTGGTCGCGTCCGGGTTACCAGGGTACAGGCCACCGGGGATCGTGGCCTTGGCGTAATACGGCTTTTCGGCGATCAGCTTGTCGACCGCCGGGCCGGTCACCGACACCAGCTTGGCGCCGCAACTCGTCGTCGGATCCTGGATGTTGGCACTGGGGTGGCCCACGCCATAGAAGAAACCGTCGATCTTGCCGTCGCACAGCGCCGGGCCATGTTCGTCGGCCTTGAGTTCGGAGGCGAGCGAGAAGTCGCTCAGCTTCCAGCCCATCGAGGCGAGCAGTTCCTCCATCGATGCGCGCGTGCCCGAGCCGGGGTTGCCGACGTTGAAGCGCTTGCCCTTGAAATCGGTGAATGCCTTGATGTTGGCCTCTTTGCGCGCGAGCACCGTGAAGGGCTCGGGATGCACGGAGAACACCGCGCGCTGGTCGCCCCAGGCGCCCGCGTCCTTGAACTGGCCCAGGCCCTTGGTCGCGTTGTATTGCACGTCCGATTGCGTGAAGCCCAGGTCGAGCTCGCCGGCCTTGATGGTGTTGACGTTGAAAACCGAACCGCCCGTCGATTCCACCGAGCAGCGGATGCCATGCTTGGCGCGGTCCTTGTTCACGAGGCGGCAGATCGCGCCGCCGGCCGCGTAGTAGACGCCGGTGACGCCGCCGGTGCCTATCGTGACGAACTTCTGCTGCGCGAAGGCGGGCACGGCGGCCAGCGTGGCCGACAGGGCGGCCGCGGTGGCCAGCGCATGGAACACGAATTTGCGGGACATGTGAACGACTCCTGGGTTGAACAATCAGATGGATTGGGTGGCGGCCTGGATCGCGGCGGCGAGTCGCTGCGCGATGAGCGTCAGGTCGGCATCGCCGGCGATGAAGGGTGGCGCCAGCAATACGTGGTCACCATAGCGGCCATCCACGGTGCCGCCCATCGGGTAAACCATCAAGCCCCGCGCGAAGGCTTCGCGCTTGATGCGCGCGTGCAATTGCGCAGCGGGATCGAACGGCGTTTTGGCCGCGCGGTCCTTCACCAGCTCGACGCCCCAGAAGAGGCCGCGGCCGCGGATGTCGCCGACGTGGGGATGACCGTCGAAAGCATCGTTGAGCAGTGCTTGCAGCTTCGCGCCGCTCTCATGCACGCGTTGCAGCAAGCCGTCGCGCTCGATGACCTTCTGCACGGCGAGCGCCGCGGCGCACGCGACTGCGTGCCCCAGGTAGGTATGGCCGTGCTGGAAGAAGCCGGATCCCTCGGCCATCGCATCGACTACTTTCTTCTGCGCCAGCACCGCGCCGATCGGCTGGTAGCCGCCGCCGAGTCCCTTGGCGATGACCATCAGGTCGGGAACCACGCCCTCCTGCTCGCAGGCGTGCAGCGTGCCGGTGCGCCCCATGCCGCACATCACCTCGTCCAGGATCAGCAGCACGCCGTGCCGGTCGCACACTTCACGCACTGCCTTGAAGTAGCCGGGCACTGGCGCCAGGACGCCCGCGGTCGCGCCGCCCACGGTTTCGGCGACGAAGGCAATCACGCTATCAGGCCCCAGCCGCTGGATCGTGTCGTCGAGCTCGCCCGCCAACCGCGAGCCGTACTGTTCGGGCGTTTCGCCTTCGTGCATTTCGCGGTACGGGTAGCACGGCGAAACGTGCGTGGCGGGGATCAGGATCGGCGCGAACGGCTCGCGCCGCCACGCGTTGCCACCCACCGACAGCGCGCCCAGCGTGTTGCCGTGATAGCTCTGCCGGCGTGCGATGAAATGCCTTCGCTGCGGCTGCCCGATCTCCACGAAGTACTGGCGCGCCATCTTCATCGCGGCTTCGACGCCCTCGGAGCCACCGCTGACGAAGTAGGCATGGCTCATGCCCGCCGGCGCGCCCGCCACGAGCCGCTGCGCCAGCTCCTCAGCCACGTCGGTGGTGAAGAAGCTGGTGTGCGCGTACGCCAGCTTGTCGATCTGCACGTGCATCGCGGCGACCACGTCCGGGTGTCCGTGCCCAAGGCAGGAAACCGCCGCGCCGCCGGAGGCATCGAGGTATTGCTTTCCGCTGCTGTCCGTGAGGTACATGCCGCTTCCGGCGCTGGCGACAGGCGGTGTGTGGCGCAGGTGACGGTGGAAGACCTGAGTGCTTGTCATGGGCGAGGCCTGTCGATGCGGCGCAGTTTATGCACAAGCGCTGCGGCACGCGATGCCTTTTTCCCGCGAGCTCATAACGCCAATGCATGGGCGCCCCATGACTTTGCGCTATGGGGCATGCGGCCAAAAGCATTTCCCACGGCGGGCGCACTCTCCTACATTCGATGCGTCACACAACGGAGGCATTGCATGCGGGTTTGCGTATTGGGTGCCGGCATCGTGGGCTTGGCCACAGCCTGGCAACTGCTGCAGGAAGGCCACGACGTCACCGTCGTCGACCGGGCGGGCGCGGGCGCCGGCGCGAGCGGCGCCAATGGCGCCCAACTGAGCTACGCCTATGTTCAGCCGCTGGCCGATCCGGGAATCTGGGCTCAGTTGCCGCGCCTGCTGCTGGCCAAGGATTCGCCGCTTGCGCTGCGGCCCCAGTGGGACGTCGACCAATGGCGCTGGGGCATCAGGTTCCTCGCGGCCTGCCGCACCGAGGTGTCGCAGCGGGGCACCACGCAACTGCTCGCGCTGGCGGCGGAAAGCCGCAGCGCCTTCGACGCGCTGCGAGCAGCGCACCACCTGGACTGCGACTTTTCGGCCACCGGCAAGCTCGTGCTCTATGCAGACGAGCGCAGTTTCGCCGCGGCGCGCCGGCAACTGGCCTTGCAACAAAGCCTGGGCACGCAGCAAACGGCCGTGAGCGCGGCGGAGGCGCTCGCCATCGAACCGGCCTTGCAACACCATCGCTCCCGCATCGCGGGCGCGATCCACACGCCGGGTGAATGCGCGGCCGACTGCTACAAGGTCTGCCAGGCGTTGCTGCGCCTGTTGCAGGCGAATGGAGCTCGTACGGTGTTCAGCGCCAACGTGTCGGGCGTGGTTGTCCGGGCGGGCCGCGCGGTCGCGGTGGAGACGGACACAGATGCGATCGACGCCGACGCCTTCGTGGTGGCGCTGGGCTCGGCCTCCAGCCGACTGGCACGGTCACTGGGTTTGTACCTGCCCGTCTACCCGCTGAAGGGGTACAGCATCACACTGCCCGCTTCCGGCACCGCCGCGCCACGCGTCAACGTGACGGACGCCGCGCGCAAGGTGGTGTTCGCACGGATAGGCCAGCGACTGCGGGTGGCGGGCATGGCCGAACTGGCGGGCGACGATCTATCGATCCCGTCCGCGCGCATCGGCAGCCTGGTCGCGGCGGCGCAGTCCGTCTTTCCCGGCTGCGCCGATTTCTCGCGCTACGAACCCTGGGCCGGGCTGCGGCCCGCGACGCCCGACGGTGTGCCCGTCATCGGTCCGCACGCGCGAGGCCCGGCCAATCTGCTGTTCAACACCGGGCATGGCGCCTTGGGCTTCACGCTCGCCTTCGGCAGTGCGCGGCGTGTCGCGCGAATGCTGGCGGCCCAGCCGCATGCGCGCTTCAGTCCAGTTGCGCCAGCGCCTGCGCCATGCAGCGTGTGAAGGCCCGCGTCACCAGCGAGTGAGGTTTGGCGGTCGGCCGCAGCACCTTCACCGTCACCGGGATCGGTGGCTCCAATGCAAACACGTCCACCTTGCCGCGATCGGCGGACGCTGCGGTGCAGCCTTCAACCATCGCCACGCCTACGCCATGGTGCGCCAGCGCGAGGGCCACGTGATACGTTTGCACGGTGATCACGGGTTTGAGGCCCGGCACCTGCTCTCGCAGCACATGGGCCAGCGTCACACCCAGCGGATCGCGGTTGTCCAGCGCGATGACGGGCAGCGCGGCGAGCTGGGCCAACGTCACCTTGCCGCCGCGGGTGACCCGCGGGCCGAGCAGCCCCTTGGGCACGATGCACATCACCTGCCGCTCGCCGATCTGCTCCTGTGCGAGCGCGGGGTGGCTGATGGCACTGAAGACGAAGCCCACGTCCGCTTCCTGCAGCACCAGGGACGAGACGATCTGCGGTGAATGCAGGGCCTCGTGCATGACCTCGATTTCGGGATACTTCTGCCGGAACAGGTGCATCGCTCGCGGGAACACCTCGTAGCTCAGAGCCAGCACGGTGAGGATGCGCAACTGGCCCTGGCTCGCGCGCCCGCTTTTCAGGTTCGCGGCCAGGCGCTGCACTTCATCGAGCTGCGCGAACAGCCGCTCGATATGCGGGTACAGTGTTTGCGCCTCCGCCGTCGGCACCAGGCGCCCCCGCACGCGCTGAAACAACGCGAACCCAAGCTGGATCTCCGCGTGCTGCAAGGTGCGGCTCACGGCCGGCTGCGTCACGCTGATCAGGCGGGCTGCAGCACTCACGCTGCCGGTGAGCATCACCGCGTTGAAGACTTCGATGTGCCGCAGTCGCATGGTGCGGATTATGGGCCGGCTCATCCATTGCCGGAATCCTCCCACCCGGCTTGGGGCCTTGATCCGTCACGAGCCCGCCACACTCGCTGCCCATACTCGCAGACTGTTGCAAAGCACGGAGAACAAAGAGTGATGAACGAACCCAGGACCGCATCGATGTTGCAGCGTTTGCCGGTGATCCTCGCGGTGACGGCCGCCTCCTACGGGCTGGTGTCGCAAGCCCAGGCCCAGCATACCCAGCGCGACAGCCGGGCGCGCCAGGCCGTGGCGGGGGCGGCTTCTGCCGCTGCCGCTGCGGCTACGGCGCCGGAAAGGATGCGCGGGGAAGTGGCGCTGCAGGACTGAAAGCTCCTTAGCGCGCGAAGAGAGCCGCCTTTGGGCGGCTTTGCACTTTCAGCGGCCGGAGCTCTTGCGCTGCCTGGCGCGCCGCACCTGCCGGCTCTGGCCTTTGGCCGCTTCCAGTGCGGCTTTGTCCGCCCGCTTCTTGCGCCACTTCTTGCCGAGCACCCGCGCCACCGCAAAGGTAACGACAAAACTCAAAAGAGCGAAAAGGATGGCGGCGATACTGGGTGTCATGGGGTCGCTAGCGTACACCCAGCGGGTCGGCCCCGGAACCATCCCATTCACATTCAGCTTCCACGGCTTCGAGTCCAGACATAATTGGCGAACGGACAAGCGGCCATCGGGGTTCGCGGCCCCCTGGAATGGAAATGTTCGAATGGTTTACTTGATCAGACAACTGGCGTGCCTCGTCGCCGCCCTGCTTCCCCTTGCATCGAACGCCCAGGGCCGGCCTGAACCCGGTGACGCCGCTGCGCCTGCGGCGCACAGGCTCGTTGTGCCGGTCGAACCCGGCGGTGGCATCGATGCCGTGGCGCGCCTCCTGGCCAACGCCTGGTCGACCGAGATGTCCTTGCCGACCATCGTCGTCAACAGGCCCGGCGCCAGCGGGAATATCGGGACCGCCAGTGTCGCCAAGAGCAAACCCGATGGGCAGACCCTCCTTGTGACCGGTGTGGGGCACATCACCAGCGCCATGCTGCATGAGAACCCTGGCTACCACCCCTTCGAGGATTTCACGCCCATTGCGCGATTTGCCACCGCGCCGAACGTGATGCTCGTGAGCGATGCACTCAAAGGCATGCCCCTCGCGCAGATCCTTTCGGATCCGCGATCGAGAAACCAGGGATTCTCGTACTCGTCCGCCGGCTATGGCCACAGCTCCCACATGGCCGCGCACATTTTCGCGACGCAGACGGGCGTGAAATGGCTCCATGTGCCCTTCAAGGGCACCAGCCCCGGCCTTCGAGCGCTGCTCGCCGGCGAAACGCACATCATGTTCGTGACGCTGGGTTCGGTCCAGGCCGCGTTGGCCACCCATCGGGTCCATGCCGTGGCGGTGACCCATCACGAGCGGCTGCAGGTGTTGCCGGACGTCCCCACCCTGTCGGAACTCGGGATCAAGAACGCCGAGTTTGCCCAATGGTATGGAATGTTCGCGCCGCGAGGCACGCCCCCTTCCGTGGTCAAATCGTTGTCCGAAGCGGCGGTGGGCGCGTTGAAGGGTTCCGCAATGACCCCGCAGTTCAAAACGCAAGGTCTCGAGCCGGCACCGTTGCGCCACGATGAATTCGAGCGATTCCTGAAGGCCGAAAGCCGCAGGCTCGAAAAGATGCTGGACAACCGGACGATCGACCGCCCCGTGAATTGACTCTTCCTCGCAATCCGCAAATGAACACCTGGTCGACCCGGCTGCAACAAACCCTGGCAGATGCTTCCCAGTTCACGCCGATGGAGGCCATCGGCAAACTTGCGGACCTGGCGTTCGAAGTGAGCGAGGAGGAAGCCGATGCCTTTCTGGATGCCCACCCGGAATGCTTCGAGCACTTTTCCTTGCTCAACCGGTTTTATTACCAGCACATCGTTGCAATGGAAACCGAGGAGTGCGAACACATCCTGTCGCAAGCCGGGCGAGGCGGCAAGACATTCAGGGAACTCGCCGGGGAACGGGGCCTCGTCTCGTACGAGCGAAACGCCGACATGTTCAACCATGTCGACCTCACGAACTGCGAAACCTTCGTCATGGTGGGTTGCGGCCCGCTGCCGGTCACCGCGCTGCAGGTCCTGGATCGCTCCAGCGTCCAGAACGTCGTGTGCCTGGACGTGTCCGAAAAGGCCATCGACGCGGACAACCGGCTCAAGGCGGCCCTGGGCCTGGACAGGTTGCACCCCCGACTGTCGAACGGTACGGATTTCGATTTTGGGCCGGCCAGCGTCATCTACATCGCGAACATGGTGATGCCGAAGCTGGACGTCGTGAAGCAGGCACTGCGAACGTCCGCGGCGAACGCCCAGCTGGTCGTGCGCGAACCCTACAGCCTGGGCCGGTTGTGGACCGAGCGCGTGGAACCTGAGCTGGCGGGCTTGGTCAAAGTCACCGGTAAGGGCCCCGTCTCGCGGCACCTGTCGAGAGACGTTTACATGCAAAAAGGCGGGTCGCGGCTGCCCACCCCGCTGCCGCCGCCTGAGAAGCCGTCTTGAACGCGCCCCACGCCGCCGCGCGGCCGGCACCGAAGACCGTCACGATCGAGCGCCAGAGCGACCTGTTCGGCCTCGACAAGTCGTTTGCGCAGCCCAGCGTTGTGTCGGTGCTGATCGTGGCTGACGTGCCGGTAGCCCGTGGTGGCAAGTCCAGGCTGACAGCGTTGCTCGATCGACTGCGCGGCGGTGCGCCTGCTGCTGCGGCGCGACGGGATCGCTCTCTGCCCGAGATGATCTGCGACGCGGCGTGCGATCTGTTGCGCGGGCAGGGGCTGCCTGTTTTCGCCAAACCGCAATGCCAGAGGATCGCGCAGCGCAAGTTCCAGCTGCGCATCCCCACGGTAAGCGGTGCCCATGCGCTGACCCGCGCACTGGTGACCGGCTTGGCGAGCCTGGCCAACGCGGCCCTGGCCGGAAACCCGACGGCCGACGTCGTGCGCAATCTTGAAGAGCTGCTCCGGCAGATCAAGGCGATCACGCCCAAGGGCCGAAACGCCATGCCGTTGCTGGCCACGGCCGATGCGCGAGGCATCCCCTGGGACCGCTTGGCTGGCAACGTCTACCGTCTTGGCCAGGGCGCCAAGTCCCGATGGTTCGACAGTTCCATCACCGATCGCACCCCGAGCATCTCCGTGGGACTGGCGAGGGACAAGCAAGCAACCGCGTCCGTGCTGCGCAGCCTGCGACTGCCCGTTCCGGACCACATCCTGGTTCACACGGAACCCCAGGCGCTGGCGGCCGCCGAGAAAATCGGTTTCCCGGTGGTCGTCAAGCCTGCCAACCTGGACCGGGGCTTGGGCGTGGTGTCCGGCTTGCGTGACAACCGCGGTGTGGCCAAAGCGTTCCAGGCGGCGGCGGCGTTGAGCAAATCCGTCCTGATCGAAAAGCACTTCGAGGGCCAGGACCACCGGGTGCATGTGTTCGAGGGCGAGGTCTACAAGGTCAGGCACCGCATTCCCGGCGGCGTGACCGGCGACGGCCTTTCCACAATCGAAGACCTGCTGCGCCAGCTCAACGCCGATCCGGCAAGAGGCCCGCGCGGCAGCGGGTCGAACAAGGTGATCATCGACCTGGACGACGAGGCCCTGGACCTGCTCGGGCAGCAGGGCCGCGAGCCCACTTCGGTTCCGCCGGCCGGCCAGTTCGTTCAATTGAGGAGGATCGCCAACGTCTCGGTCGGGGGTGTTTCGCATGCTGTTCCGATAGAGAACGTCCATCCGGACAATCTGGCGATGGCGGTGCGCGCCGTGCAGGCCCTGAGGCTGGACCTCGCCGCGGTGGACTTGCTCATCCCTGACATCAGCCGCTCCTGGGTCGACGTGGGCGCGGCCATCTGCGAGGTCAACGCGCAGCCCCAGTTTGGCGAGGATGCGCCCGAGTTGATCTTCGCGAAGATCTTCCCGGACGGCGGGCGAATTCCGATTGCGGTCGTCGTCGGAAACCCGCTCGACGTCGACTGGGTCTACGAACTGCGCAAGCGCGTTCAGGCGGCGGGCAAGCGCCTGGGGTTCTGCTCGCCACTGGGGCTGTGGATCGACGAACAGTCTGTCGATACGGCGTCGCCGCTGGATGTTTTCAACGCGGCGGCGCTGTTGATAGGCAACCAGGCCGTCGACGCGCTGCTGTTGATTGCGGACGATTCGCTGCTGCGTCACGGCCTTCCGTCGGCGCATCTGGACGCCGTGGCGCTGACGGGAAAGAGTTCGTCCGCACGGTTGCCGCAACTCGTCGCCATGCTGTCGCAGCACAGCAAGCAGGTATTGGCAGACCCGGAAGTCGAGCCGACGCTTTGGGCTGAATGCCGCGCGCGCTGCGAAGATTGCAGCAGTTCCACCGTCGATGAGATATCCAACCGGCTGCTCGCGCTGTTGAGCGGGAGCGATTTGCGTCTGCCAGATCGGCTCTGAAAGAGCCGGCACTGGCGAGCGCCGGTGGATCGTTAGCCGCCATAGCACCAACATCCTGGTCATCTTCGACTTGGTAGAGCGAGAGTCCCCAACCGCCTGCCGGATCGTCCACCGGGCCATGGGCGACGACCACTCCCTTTTGGAGGAGATCGTTGAGGAAGGCTCTGTGCTCCTGCATCAGACTGACTTCCGCATGGGTCATGGTGGCGAGAAAGTCAGCGCGGGGTGGAAGGAATTTGGCCAGGCAGTATTTCATGTCGGTTTCCAAGTGAACAGAGAATGTTTGCGAGCGAACTTCCCGCCTCTGCCAAAACTGAAGGGTTCCTCGTTACGCGAGCGCTTACCAGCGCTCCTTCGTACGTCATCAAAATCATCTCCGCCATCTCCGCCATCACCGCCATCACCGCCCTCCGCGCCGGGCGAGTTTCGAGCAGGCAACTCTCGATCGTGTTTCGCCAAGTCGCATAAATGCTTTCGCACTGCGTTCGAATCGCATCGTCGCCGCCGAAGTTGTCAAGCGCGACGGCGGCCACCGGGCATCCATATGAGGAAAGGTCTGCGTTCATCGAGCTGGCCAGCTGCCCGAACAGTGCTACGACCTTTTCCTGGAGAGGTCTCTCGCCGGCAAATGCGTGGCGCAAAAGTGTGGCGGTTTGAGCCCTTGCGATCTCGAGACCCGCGGCGACTATTTCCGCCTTGCCACCGGGAAAATGGTAGTACAGCGACCCGCGCGGCGCACCGCTGGCCGCGATCAACTCGTTGAGGCCCGTCCCATGGAAGCCATTGCGCCCAAGCAACTCGTAAGCAACACGGGCCAGCGACGCCTTGGTGTGGAATCCCTTGGCCAAAGAGGCTCCGCGGCGAAGACCGAGGCGCTTGGTCATGGATTCGTTGCTGACATGCGCGCCGAGCAGTCCTCAAGGAGCGCGTGCATCGCACTCACATTTCGGCCTCCGAGCAACTGATGCACTCTGGCCTGCGCGCTGTTCCAGCGAGGCAGGCCTTCCGCACACTTCCTGCGGCCGGCGGCGGTGATCGACACGCTTCGTGTGCGTCCGTCAATGCCCGGGGCCAGAGCCAACCATCCGGTCACGATGAGCGGCTTGAGGCTGCGCGTCAACGTTGACGGGGAAAGCGACATCGCTTCTGCCAGGTCACAGGGGCGCATCGGCCCATGTGACAGAACTTCGGTCAACAACGAGTACTGCGTGGTTCCGAGACCTACCTTGCCGAGCTCGGCGTCATAGTAGTGCGCCACGACGCGCGCTAGTTGGTGCAGCTTTGTGTCCGTGCAATCCAGCGACGGGAGAGACGTCAATGCCATCATTGCGATACGGTCGTTCAGCAATCAGTCGACATTCAGCGACTCCAAGGCGGTCGCGCGCCGTCAGGACGCTTTGGATGGCTTTGCCGGAGCCTCGTCCAGCAAGTGCGTTTGGTCGATGAAGCGGCGGCTCGAGGCCAGGATTTCTTTGCGGGTACGCTCGGATTCAACGGCCCGGGACAGGACCAGTGCGCCGACGCACTGGGCAATCAGCGCCCACGCCGCATCAGGGTCGCCGATGCGCGAGCTCCAGCTTTTTTGCAAGCGCTTCAAGCCCTCTTCGACCGTCGTACGCACCTCGGGTCCCGCTCTTGCGATCTCCGGTCCCAACGCAGGCAGGACACATCCGGATTCCGGGTGCAGGGCGTGAGACGAACTCAGATAGCTGCGCAACCGTTTCGCGACGTGGTCGGGCGGCGAGTCCTCGTCGCCCGCCAGCATGTCGGCGCTGTTCGAGATCTCGTGTTCAATGAGCTCGGCAAATAGCGCTTCCTTCGACGGGAAATGACCGTAGAAGGCGCCCCCGGTCAGGCCGATGCTTTTCATCAAGTCATCGACGCCCGTGGTCCCGAAGCCGCCCTTCTTTGCGATGGAACGGGCATTCGCGAGCAGCTTCTTGCGGGTTTCCTCTTTGTGCGTGGTCGGATAGCGCATGGATGAGCCTCAGCAGAATCGTGGAGTACCCATCATAACATACCGATCGTTTGGTAAACGCGCGTATTTCCAATTTGGACTGGCCAGACGTGACACCTAGGGTTTTCCCCTGCACAAGACATCGCCAGACCAAGTTGACTCTGCCCCGCCGCACGCCTATAGTTCGGCATCGTTTAGTAAACGTTCGTTAGTTTATCTAAAACGACGATCGACGAAACGCGCCCCACCTGAACCCACTGGAGTCTGACCATGAGAGAAGCCGTCATCGTTTCCACCGCGCGCACAGGCATCGGCCGCGCTTTTCGCGGTGCATTGAACAACATCAAGTCGCCCACACTGATGGGCCACGCCATTCGCCACGCGGTCCAGCGGGCTGGTATCGATCCCGGTGAAGTGGAGGATGTCGTCATCGGCACCGCGATGGCCGCCGGAACGGCGGGCATGAACATCGGGCGCCTGGCTGCGCTCGCGGCAGGGCTGCCGCAGTCGGTTCCGGGACAGACGATGGACCGGCAGTGCGCGTCCGGCCTGATGGCCATCGCGACGGCGGCCAAGCAAGTCATCGTCGACGGGATGGACGTCACCGTCGGCGGCGGCCAGGAGAACATTTCCGCCGTGCAGAACCCGTTCGTCAAATGGGTGGGTGAAGACGCCGATGCCAATCTCATTTCGCAGGCTCAGCATGCCTACATCCCGATGCTGAACACGGCTGAGATCGTGGCGAAGAAGTACGGGATTTCGCGCGAGTCGCAGGACGAATATTCCGCGGAGGCGCAGCGTCGCACGGCGTTGGCGCAGGAGCGCCACCTGTTCGATGCCGAAATCGTGCCTATCAGGGCGAGCATGGCCGTTGCAGACAAGGAAACGGGTGCCATCTCTTACCGCGAGGTCACCCTGGATCGCGATGAAGGCAATCGCCCCGATACGACGCTCGAAGGCCTTTCCAAACTCAAGCCGGTCGTCGAGGGCGGTGTCGTCACAGCCGGCAACTCGAGCCAGCTGTCGGATGGCGCATCGGCCTGCGTCCTCGTGGAGCGGGCGGTCGCAGAACGCCGCGGGCTCAAAGCGCTGGGCACGTACCGCGGCATCGCGGTGGCCGGGTTGGCGCCCGAAGAAATGGGAATCGGCCCGGTCCTTGCCGTACCCAAGCTGCTGAAGACCCACGGACTGAAAGTGAGCGATATCGGCTTGTGGGAGTTGAACGAGGCCTTCGCTTGCCAGGTCCTGTACTCGCGCGATCGTCTGGGCATCGATCCGGAGAAGTTGAACGTCAACGGGGGCGGAATCACGATCGGGCATCCCTATGGCATGACCGGTTCGCGCCTGGTGGGACATGCACTCATCGAGGGCAAGCGGCGCGGCGCGCGCTTCGTCGTCGTGACGATGTGCATCGGCGGCGGCATGGGTGCCGCAGGCCTGTTCGAAGTTGCTTGAAGAAAGAAGCGTCACCATGACTTACCAAAGCCCATCGCGCGACATGCAATTCGTATTGCAGGAGCTGCTTCAGGTGCCGGCCATGCTGGCTTCATGCGGCAAGCCGGAGTTCGACGCCGAGACGATCGATCAGGTGCTCACCGCCGCCAGCCAATTCGCATCCAAGGTGATTGCGCCGCTGAACGAGCTGGGAGACGAGCACGGTTGCAGCATGCCGGCGCCCGGTGTGGTGCAGACGCCACCGGGCTTCAAGGAAGCCTACGACGAATTCACGAAGAACGGCTGGCATGGCCTGGCTTGCAGCCCGGAGCACGGCGGCCAAGGCTTCCCTTCCGTCGTGGAAAACGCGGTGTACGAAATCCTCGGCGGCGCGAACATGGCATGGTCGTCTTATCCGGGCATGTCGCATGCGACGTACGTGAATGTGGCTACCAACGGGTCTCCCGAGCAGAAGGCACTTTACCTTCCGAAAATCGCTAGCGGCGAGTGGGCAGGCACCATGTGCCTGACCGAGCCGAACGCGGGCACCGACCTGGGCCTGATGCGAACCCGGGCCGTACCGCAGGCCGATGGCAGCTACCTCATCACGGGGAGCAAGATCTTTATCTCGGGCGGCGAACAAGACCTGACCGATAACATCATGCACCTGGTGCTGGCACGCATGCCGGACGCGCCTCCGGGCGTGAAGGGCATCTCGCTTTTCATCGTTCCGAAATTTCTGCCCGATGCACACGGGGTTGCCGGCGCGCGCAACGCGGTGGTCTGCGGCTCCATCGAGCACAAGCTGGGTATCCACGGAAACTCGACTTGCACCATCAATTTCGATGGCGCGACAGGTTGGTTGCTCGGCGCGGCCAACAAGGGGTTGGCGGGCATGTTCGTCCAGATGAACCACATGCGTGTTCTGGTCGGCGTGATTGCGATCGGGTTAATGGAATCGGCCTACCAGAAGGCGTTGGCCTATGCGAAAGAGCGCTTGCAAGGCCGCATCAGCGGGACAAGAGCATCCGGCGAGAACGCCGACCCGATCATCGGCCATGCCGACGTGCGCCGCATGCTGCTCACGCAAAAGGCGAACATCGAAGGAGCGCGTGCGCTCGCGTTATGGACGGCGCAGCTGAGCGATCTGCAGCGCATTCACCCTGACGCCGCCAAGCGCGAAGAGGCCGTCGAGCTGCTAGGTCTGCTGACCCCGCTGGTCAAAGCGCTGTCCAGCGACCTCGCGGTGGAATCCACGCTGCTCGCCATGCAGGTGTTAGGCGGGCACGGCTACATTCGTGAAAACGGCGTCGAGCAGCATCTGCGAGATGTACGCATCGTCGGGCTCTACGAGGGCACGAACGGCGTGCAGTCTATGGACTTGCTCGGGCGCAAAGTGCTGGGGGACGGGGGCCGGCAAATGGGCAAGTTCCTGGACATGGCCGCCGCATTTACCGAAACGTGCAGCCCGCGTAAAGCGATGCGCGAGTTTGCGGAGCCGCTCGCGCAATTGATCGCTGACGTGAGGCAGCTCACGAGCGAGCTCGTTGGTACGTCCGCGGATGACCCGCACGCGGCTGGGGCCGCCGCAGTGCCTTATCTGCGTCTGGTGGGACATCTGGCCCTCGCCTGGACGTGGGCTCGCATGGCGGAAGTCGCGCTCAAGCACTCCGAATCGACAGACTCCATCTACGCGTCGAAGATTGCCACTGCCCGCTTCTACTACCAGCGGCTTTTGCCGCAGACGGCGGCACTCTGCGGGGAAATTCGAGCAGGATCGTCCGCATTGATGGAACCGGCGATAGACCTCTTCTAGTGGCGCAGTCGCTGCTGAATCGCCGCCATGACGCTCAATGCCATAAGCCCCCAGACCGTTGAACCTAGCGCCGCCCTGCTGGGCTTTTCGGCGCTCGTGGCGCAGCTGCGATGCGAGGGGGTTGCCCTGTCCGACCTCTTCGCGCGCACGGGGCTGCAGCCCGGCGACATCGACAACGCATACGTCCCCCTATCGCAGGCCCAGCGGTTGGCGGTCTTTGCCAATGCGCAAAAGCTGTCGCCGGAGTCCGAGGTGGCCCTGCGCGCCGGGGCACGCCAGCGCATCGGCGACTTCGGCATCTGCGGCTTCGCGATGGCCAGCAGCGCCACGTTCCGCGACGGACTTGATTTCGGGCTCGCGCATATGCAGCCTGCCATGCCGTTTCTGCAGCCCACGCTGCGCGTTCAGGGTGACGTGGCCGTCTTGGCCTGCGCGCCCGCCGAGCGATTTGGCACCGTCCTCCCGTTCGTGGCGGAATTTTGGCGCAGCTCGCTCAACGCCCTGTTTCAGCGCGTACTCGAGGCGCCCTTCCCCACCCGGCGTCTCGTATGCAATTACCCGGCCCCACCTCATTGGCGGTCCTACGCGCAGGTGTTCGGTTGCCCCGCGGAATTTGACGCCGACGTACTCGAGTGGCATTTCGATGCAGCGGTCTTGGATGCAGCCTGCCCGGGTGCCAATTCGATCACGCACGAGTTGTGCAGGCGGCTGTGCGCCGCCCCCGCTTACGAAGAGCATCAGGGCGGCGGCTGGGCAGGGCGCGTTCGCGGCGCCTGTCTGGACGATGCCCACTGCATGGTTTCGGTCACGCGCCTGGCCGAGCGGCTGGGTGTGTCGATACGCACGTTGCACCGGCGTCTGGCGGACGAGGGCGTGACATTCAAGAGTGTGGTCGATCAGGCTCGCAAAGAACTCGCGATCGGCTACCTCAGCAACTCCAAGCTGCCGGTCGTCGACATCGCCGAGCGGGTGGGCTTCAGCGAAGCGACCAATTTCCGCAAGGCGTTCAGGCGCTGGACCGGAAAAGTGCCGAGCGACTACCGCGCCGCAGCCTGAGCAGCGCGGCAAGGCCCAGGACCGCACCGTCAGCAGACAGGCCCCCATGGCACAAACAAACCCCAGACTGGCACGACCAAACCTCGCGGGTCGAAGACGTCCCTCAGAGAATCCACCGACACGAGGCACACCGACGTGCTCGCGTGGAAACAGCATCACACCAAGGAGTGGGCATGGATCTGGGGATCAAGGGAAGACGCGCCATTGTCTGCGGCGCAAGCAAGGGGCTGGGCAAGGGCTGCGCCCTGGCGCTCGCGAGCGAAGGCGTTGAGCTGCTCATCACCGCGCGCGGCGTGGACGCGCTGGAGAGCACGGCGCACGAAATCCGCAAGAGCACCGGCGCGGTGGTAAACACAGTGGGGGCCGACATCGCAACGCCGCAGGGCCGCCAAGCCGTGCTTGCGGCCATGCCGTCGCCCGACATCCTGGTCAACAACGCTGGCGGCCCACCACCGGGCGACTTCAGGGAATGGGACCGTGACGCGTGGATCGCCGCCCTGGACGCCAACATGCTGGCGCCGATCGAACTGATGCGCGCCACGGTGGACGGCATGATCGGCCGCAAGTTCGGGCGCATCGTCAACATCACCTCGAGCGCTGTCAAGTCGCCAATTGATTTTCTCGGGCTTAGCAACGGCGCGCGCCTGGGGTTGACCGGCTTTGTCGCCGGACTGTCACGGCAAATCGTGAAGCACAACGTGACCATCAACTCCCTGCTGCCCGGATTCCACGCGACCGACCGTCTGCTCCTGGGCTTGCCCATGCTGGGAAGGCGCAGCGGCAAGAGCGCGGACGAAGTACGCGACGCCATGCTGCTGCAAGTGCCCGCTGGGCGCTTCGGCACGCCCGAGGAATTCGGCCAGGCCTGCGCTTTTGTGTGCGGCGCCCAAGCCGGCTTCATGACCGGGCAGAACCTGCTTCTCGACGGCGGCGCCTTCACGGGCACCCTGGGCTGAACGCGGTGGTTGCCATGCACCCTCCCCTGACCATCGAGTCCGTCGACGTGCGTGCCGTGATGGTGCCACTCAAGCGCACGCCGGTGCTCAAGCACATTTCGCTGCCGCCTCGCTGGCCCATCATCCTGATCGACCTGCACATGGAGGAAGGCGTGGTGGGACGCAGCTACCTGCAGCCCTACCTGCCAACCGGCGTGCGCTACGTCGCCACGGTCATCCACGACCTGGTCGAACGCTTCAAGGGCAAGCCCGCCAATCCGGTCGACCTGTTCCAACACATGCGCCGAAGCTTGTCGCCCCTGGGGCTGGAAGGCGTCACGCTGGCTGCCGTCTCCGGCCTTGACATGGCGCTCTGGGACGCGCACGCCAAGGCGGCACAGTTGCCGCTCGCCCGCTACCTGGGCGGCAGCGTGGGCGCGGTCAAGGCGTACAACAGCAACGGCCTGTGGCTGATCGATCCTTCGGAGGTGGCACGCGAGACGGAGGAGCTTATCGCGGAGGGGCAGTTCACCGCCCTCAAGGTGCGGCTGGGACGCGACAGCCTGGCGCAGGATGTCGCGTCCATCGCGGCAGCCCGGCGCGTCGGCGGCGCGTCGCTGCAGCTCATGGCCGATTTCAGCCAAGTCTTCACCATGGACGAAGCCATTGCGCGCTGCCGCGCGCTGGACGGCGAAGGGCTCTACTGGATGGAAGAGCCGATCGCGTGCGACAACCTCGCGGGACTGGCGGAGTTGCGCCGCCGGCTGGCGACTCCGATCCAGGTCGGCGAGAACTTCTGGGGTCCGCGCGCCCTGCAAATCGCACTCGAACTGGACGCCACGGACTTCGTGATGCCCGACCTGATGCGCATCGGCGGCGTGACCGGCTGGATGCGCGCGGCGGGGATCGCGGCAGCCAAAGGGGTGCCAGTGTCCACGCACCTGTACCCCGAGTTCTCGGCTCACCTGATGCGAGTGACGGAAACCGCGCACTGGGTGGAGTGGTGCGACTGGGCCGAAGTGATCCTGGCCGAGCCCTTCGAGGTCCGCAACGGCGAAGTACAGATCCCTGAACGGCCCGGCAGCGGCATCGACTGGAATGAAGGCGCGATCGCCAAGTACGCCCACAGTTTCTGAAAGCGCAACAGCGATGAAGAACCCAACTAGAACGGAGACATTTTTCATGCACATCAAGCAATCGATCTTTCTCGGGGCGTTCATCGCCGCCGCGGCCCTCGGCTCGAATTCGTGGGCGCAGGCCTACCCGACGAAGCCAGTCACGATCCGGGTGGCCTTTCCCGCGGGCGGGCCCGCCGACGTCTTCATCAGGCAGACCCTGCCCAAGATGCAGGCCGAACTGGGCCAGCCACTGATCATTGAGAACCTGTCCGGCGCCGGCGGAACTATCGGTGCCGCCAATGTCGTGAAGGCGCCGGCTGACGGCTATGTCGTGCTCGGGCACACCAATGACCTCGTCATCGCCCCCCTGGCAATGGCTTCGGCTCAATACAAGGCCGAGCAGCTTCGGCTGGTGGCGCCACTGGGATTCAGCGATATGCTGCTGGTGGCACGGCCTTCGATGACAGCCCGTACCCTGGCTGAGCTTGTGGACTACAGCAAGACATTGCCAAACGGCCTGTCGCTCGCCCACCAGGGCCCGGGGTCGACCACGCAGCTCGCGGGCGAGGATCTGAAGGCGGTCAGCGGTGTCAAGGCAACAGGTGTACCGTACAAGGGAACCGCGCCGATCGTGCAGGATATGCTAGGTGGGCACGTGGACTTCGGGTTCGTCCCGCTGGGCATGGCCACCGTGGCGATGGTTCAGCAAAAGAAGCTGATCGCCATCGGCATCGCGGCCGCCAAGCGCAATCCCATGCTGCCCGATGTGCCCACGCTGTCCGAAGGGCGCCCCGAGCGGCCGTTCCTGCACAGGCAATGGATCGGCCTGCTGGTGCCCCGAGCCACGCCTGAAGCCGTAGTGCAACGCCTAAACAAGGCGCTGACCGAGGCTGTACAGAGCCCCGAATTCCAAAAGTTCTCCACTGACGGCGGAGTCGTCACCGTGACGATGTCGGCCAAGGAAGCTGAGGATTTCTACCACGCCGAAATTCGCAAGTACGGCGAACTGGCGCGGCAGACCAACCTGCAGCCGCAGTAGCAAACCACAAGGGCAACGCAATGAAAAAATTCCTGTTCGCCGTGGCTGTCGCCGCTTCTTGTTTCCTTCCCGCCGCCCACGCACAAAACGCGAGCGGCAAGCCCCTCAACATTCGAGTTGCCTGGCCCGCCGGTGGCGCGGTGGACGCGACGTTCCGGCAGATACAGCTGTCCTTGCAGGACAGCTTGGGCCGGCCGGTCGTCATCGAAAACCTTCCGGGCCTGGGCGGCGCGCTGGGCGCGATGAACGTGGCGTCGGCGACGCCCGACAACGCTGTGGTGCTGGGCACGAGCGGGCCCGACCTGGTGCTCGCGCCGCTGAGCATCGCCACTGCGAAATATTCGCCCGAGTCATTCAAGCTGGTGGCTCCGCTGGGGGCGACGGACTTCATCTTGGTGAGCGCGCCCAAGCATTCCTTCAGGAACGTCGACGAGCTCGCGGCCTACCTGCGCGTATCCGGCAACCAACCACTGACGATGGGCAACATCGGCTACGGGTCCTCAGGCCACATTGCGGCTGCCGACTTCGAAACGCGTATCGGCGCAAAGCTGATGGCGGTGCCTTACAAAGGGACCACCGCGATGGTGCCCGACCTGGTGGGCAGCCAGATCGATCTGGCGTTCCTTCCCATCGTCGGACCGGTAGTCGGCCTGCTGAAGGCCGGCAAGCTCAAGGCGATCGGCATTGCGAGCGAGCAGCGCCACCCCACCCTGCCCGACGTGCCGACCTTGAACGAAGGCAGTTCACTCAAGGCGTTCAATCACTCGGTCTGGAGCGGCCTGTTCGTCTCGACCCGCGTTCCGGACGCCGAGGTGGCGCGCCTGAACCGCGCCAGCACCGAGGCGCTGAGCAAGCCCGAATTCCTGCGCTTCGTGCGCGAAAACGCCTCCCGGCCCCTGGGCCCGATGGACGCCGCACAGGCGGCAAACTTCTTCAGGGACGAGACCGCCAAGATCCGGGCCGTGGCCAAGTCGATCAATTTACAAGCGCAATAAACCGAGAAATTATCATGAAAATTCTAGTCTTGGGAGCCGGTGCCACCGGCGGTTATTACGGGGCCCGCCTGCAACAGGCCGGCGCGCAAGTGCATTTCCTCGTGCGCGAGCGGCGCCGTGGGCAACTGCGCGAGCACGGGCTGGTCGCGCGTAGTGCTTTGGGCGACATGAGCTTGCCTGTTGCGACGCTCGTCCGTGATGAACTGGCTGGGGCTGCGGCGCAGGCCGATGTAGTGCTCTTGACCTGCAAGGCCTTCGAGCTCGACGAGGCAATGGACACGATCGCCCCCGCAGTGGCAGCGGGCGCGCTGGTGCTGCCCGTCATCAACGGCATGGAAGCCTATACACGGCTGGACCAGCGCTTCGGCCGCGAGAAGGTGCTCGGCGGAATTGCTTACATCGCCACCATGCTGATGCCCGACGGGGGGATCCAGCACTTCGGGCCCAACGACGTGTTTGTCGTCGGCGCACGCGCTGCGTCGCAGGAGGCCGCTGCAAAGCGCTTTCACGAACTCATCGCGCGCACGCCCGGCATGCGCAGGCTCTCCGCCGACATCGAGCAGGAGTTGTGGGAAAAGTGGGTGATGCTCGCCTCCGGGGCCACGGCGACCACACTGATGCGCGCGAATGTCAGCGAGATATTGCGCGTCGCAGGCGGGGAGGTAGTGATGCGGCAGTCGATCGACGAGGTGACACGCGTCGCAAGCCTGTCCGGCCACCCGCCGGGCCCGGCCTCGGTCGCCATGGTCGAGCGCGTCCTGCTGGACCCCGCCTCGCCCTGGGCTGCATCAATGGCGCGCGACATAGCGGCGGGTACACCCCGCCTGGAGTCACAGGCCATCCTGGGGGACCTGATTGCGCAAGCAAAGCTCGTGGGCACAGCGGTGCCCCTGGTGCAGACCGCTTACTGCAATCTGCAGGTCTACGAGGCGCAGCGCGCGGCAGCTTCCGCACGATGAGCCCGACGCCCGACACCACCGATCTCGCGCGACCACCGGTCGAAGCCGGCGCGCTGCGATCGCTCGCCAGCCTGGACGAGCGCTTCAACCTGGCGCAGGGCTCGGCGTTCCTGACCGGTGCGCAGGCGTTGATCGCCGTGCTGCTGATGCAGCGGGAACGCGATCGCCGCGCGGGCATGTCCACCGGCGGCTACATCAGCGGCTATCGCGGTTCGCCGCTGGGCACCTTCGACCAGGCACTGTGGGCGGCGGCGCCGCGCCTGAAGGCGGCGGGCATCGTTTTCGATCCGGGAGTCAACGAGGACCTGGCCGCGACAGCGGTGTGGGGTACGCAGCAGCTGGACGCGCTGGGTCCCGCCAGCGTCGATGGTGTGTTCGCCATGTGGTACGGCAAAGGGCCTGGCGTCGATCGCTCGGGCGACCCTTTCAAGCACGCCAACTACACCGGCACGCATCCGCGCGGCGGCGTGTTGGCGGTGTTCGGCGACGATCACCCCGGCAAGTCCTCGACGGTCGCGCATCAAAGCGAGCAGGCGATGGCCGCCAACTCGATTCCGGTGCTCTATCCATCCAACGTTGAGGACATCGTGCGCTTCGGTTTGCTGGGCTTCGCGCTATCGCGCTACGCCGGCTGCTGGGCCAGCCTCAAAGTGGTCAACGAAACCATCGAGCAGACAGCTACGGTTGACGTCGACCCCCAGGCGCAGCACATCGCCCTGCCCGATCCGGCCGATCTGTTGCCGCCCGAGGGCGTGCATTACCGTGGCGCGTTCACGCCGGCGCGCGACGAAACCATCCTGATGCATCACCGCTTGCCGCTGGTGCTGCGCTTTGCGCGCGCCAACCGCGTCGACCAATGCACGATGGGCGACAACAGCGCGCGGTTCGGCCTGGTGTCAGCCGGCAAGGCCTACCAGGACACGCGCCAGGCGCTTTCCTATCTCGGCATCGACGACGCGCGGGCGCGCACGCTCGGCTTGGCGCTGTACAAGGTCGGCATGGTGTGGCCACTGGAGCCGCTCGGGCTCAAGGAATTTGCTGCCGGCAAGGCCGAGCTGTTCTTCATCGAGGAAAAAGCCGCCTTCGTCGAGCGGCAGGCCGCTGGCGTGCTGTACAACGAGCCCGCGCGCCCGCGCATCGTCGGCAAATACGACCAGCACGGCGCCGCGCTGGTGGCCCTCGAGAAGCAACTCGAACCCTTGGACCTCGCGCTGGCGATCGCCGCAAGGCTTCGCGCGGCGGGCCTGGTCGATGAAGCGCTACAGGCCCGCGCGGCGCTGCTGGCCCCTCGCCGTGGCGGTGTAATTTCGTTGGCCACCGCCCAAGACAGCCGCCCTCCCTATTTCTGCTCGGGCTGCCCACACAACACATCCACCAACGTGCCGGAAGGCAGCTTCGCATTGGCGGGCATCGGCTGTCATAGCATGTCGATGTTCTACAAACCGCGCACCCTGCTGTCCACGCAGATGGGCGGAGAAGGGATGAACTGGAGCGGCCTGCACCATTTCACCAAGACGCGCCATGTGTTCCAGAACCTTGGCGACGGCACTTACTACCACTCCGGCTTGTTGGCTCTGCGCGGCGCGGTTGCCAGCAAAGCCAACATCACCTACAAGATCCTCTACAACGACGCCGTGGCCATGACGGGCGGTCAGCCTGTGGATGGGCCTATCTCGGTCAGCCGGGTGGCCCGCCAGGTGTTGGGCGAGGGCGTGAAGCAGGTGGTGCTGGTGTCGGACAACCCGGATCTGCACCGGTCCGACGCTGCCATGCCCAAAGAGGTGACGATACGTCACCGCAACGATCTCGATGCCGTGCAGCGCGAGTTGCGCGAAGTGGAGGGCTGCACCGTCCTCATCTACGAGCAGACCTGTGCCGCTGAGAAACGCCGTCGGCGCAAGCGCAAGGTCATGGTCGATCCGCCCAAGCGGCTGTTCATCAATCAGGCCGTGTGCGAGGGCTGCGGGGACTGCTCCGCGCAATCCGGGTGTATCAGCATCGAACCCGTGGAAACCGCCCTGGGCCGCAAGCGCGCGATCAACCAGTCCTCGTGCAACAAGGACTATCGCTGCGCGGAAGGCTTTTGCCCATCGTTCGTCACGGTTACCTCGGGCAACCTGCGCCGGCCCGCGCAGGGCGACATACCCGAGGCGCTGCTGCAGAACATTCCGGCACCGCCGGTGCGGCCGGTTGGCGAAGGCTTTTCAGTCATGGTGGCCGGTATCGGTGGCACCGGCGTGATCACCATCAGCGCCGTGCTGGCCATGGCGGCGCACCTGGAACACAAGGCCGCCTCGGTCTACGACATGACCGGCGTGGCCCAGAAGAACGGCACGGTATTCAGCCACCTGCGCATTGCGGCGGCGCCATCGGGCATCGCCAGCCAGCGCATCGGGCTGCGCGAAGCCGACCTGATGCTGGCCTTCGACATGCTCGCCGGTCTGGCGGACGAGGCGTCCCGCACGCTGGATGTGCAACGCAGCCGTTTTCTCGGCAACGACCGCGTGCCGCCGAGCGCGATTTTCACCAGGAACCCGGACCATCGCGTCGAGGTGTCGATGCTCCAGCGCAAGGTCGCGAGCGTCGTTCGCGCCGAGCATGCGGACTATGTCGACGCGACCGGACTGGCCACCGCGCTGTGTGGCGATGCGGTGGCGGCCAACACGTTCCTGCTTGGCGTGGCGGCGCAGAAGGGCTGGCTGCCGGTGGGCGTGGCCGCCATCGAACGGGCCCTGGAGCTCAATGGCGTTCAGGTCGAGTCCAACCGTCGCGCTCTGCGCTTGGGCCGCCTGTGGGTCACGAACCGTGCCGCGGTCGAGGCGGCCTCGGCTGGTATCTCGCCGCCCGCGCCGAAGCTGCCGCAGGGACTGCAGGAGGTGCTGGCGCACCGCACCGAACTGCTGACGCGCTACCAGAACGCCGACTACGCCCAGCGCTACCGTGCGCTGGTCGAAAAGATCGCGCAAGCCGAGGCCGCAGCGGCGCCCGGCAGCCAGCGGCTGGCGCTGGCCGTCGCAGAAAACCTCGCCAAGCTGATGGCCTACAAGGACGAATACGAGGTGGCGCGCCTGCACACGGCGCCGGAGTTCCAGGCCGCGCTCGCCGCGCAATTCGAGGGCGGGCAGCGCCTGCGCTTCAACCTGGCACCTCCCCTGCTGTCGCGCCGCGACCCGCTGACCGGACAGTTGAAGAAAAGCGAATACGGCCCGTGGATCCTGCCTGCGATGCGCGTGCTGGCTCGTCTTCGATTTGTGCGCGGAACGCCATTCGATATTTTCGGCTACACCGCCGAGCGCCGTGACGAACGCCAGCTAATCGCCGGCTACGAGTCACTGCTGCAACGCCTGGCAAGTGAACTGTGCGCGGACAACCTGGAGGCTGCCATCCAGTTGGCCCAAATCCCGCAGCGCATCCGGGGCTATGGCCACGTGAAGGAGCGCAGCATGGCCGAAGCAAAGACCACCCGGCAGGTCCTGCTGGCCGAATTCGAGGCCTCCTCTGCGGCACCGGCAACAGCGGCGCGGGTGGCCGCCTAAATCAATCTTGGAAATCACCAAATGAAAATCACCTCCTTCCAGGTCCGCTGCGTCGCCGTTCCCATGCCCGAGCCCCTGCGCATCGCCGCCGTCGGCACAATCGGGGTGTCGCCTCTCGTGCTCCTCACCATCAACACGGACGCCGGCACACAAGGCCATAGCATCCTCTTCAGCTTCGGGATCGCCGCGCTGAAGCCGTTGGCCGAGCTGATACGCAATCTCGAGTCGGTCGCCGTCGGCCAGGCCCTGGCGCCCGCCGATCTCTCGAGCAGGCTGCATGGGCACTTCCGGATGCTCGGCACCGAAGGCTTGGTCGGGATGGCACTGGCCGGGATCGATATGGCGGTATGGGACGCTTTCGCTCGCGCACACGAGATGCCGCTGTCCGCCATGCTGGGCTCAGCACCGCGACCGATCCAGGCCTATGCGGGCATCGGCTTCGACGGCGAGCTGGGCAGCGGCCAGTCCGCCGAGAAGTGGGCGCGCAAAGGCTTCAAGGCGGTCAAGGTGAAGATCGGCTACCCGACCGTCGCGGAAGACCTGGCCGTCGTGCGCGCCCTGCGCTCGGCGATGGGCCCGGACGCGGCCATCATGGTCGACTACAACCAGTCGCTTCGCACCAGCGAGGCGGCGGCCCGCCTGCGCGCCCTGGAGGGCGAAGGGCTCGCCTGGATAGAGGAGCCCATCGTTGCCCACGACTATGCCGGGCTGGTGCAGTTGGCAGCGGCTACCACCACACCGTTGCAAGCTGGCGAGAACTGGTTGGGGGCCCTCGATTTCCGCCACGCCTTCGACGCGGGCGTGCGCGGCCTGGCCATGCCCGACGCCATGAGATGCGGCGGCGTCACCGGTTGGCAACAAATTGCCGCCCTGGGGCAGCTTTATGGTGTGGCGCTGTCCAACCATTTCTGGCCGGAAGTCAGCGCCCATCTGCTTTGCGCAACGCCGACCGCGCATTGGCTCGAGTACATGGACTGGTGGAACCCGATCCTGAAGGAACCGCTTGAAGTGCGTGACGGGATGGCATACACCAGCGAGCGGCCAGGTTCGGGCGTCGAGTTCAACGAAGAGGCCGTTCACCGATACCTGGTGTGAACGCAAGGGCCGGCATGGCCCTGTGTCTCCACCACGTTTAGCATTTCATCGGGCCGATGAGGCGGCACAGCGGCGCTCCTTCAGCGCAGAAACTTTCCGTCCCCTGCCATGTACACGAGCTCGGTGAACGTAGAACCAGTGTTCGAGGTACCCGTGAAATCGACATCCAGCCCGCCAAAACGTCCTTTCACCCGCTTGAGAGCCGCATGGAGTTTCGCCGGCGATAGATCTTTGCCGGCGCGTTTGAGCATCTCCACAAGAATCGAAGCGTTGATGTAGCCCTCGAGGCTGGAGTAGCCGACCGGTACCGAAGCGGCTGTCGCGAGGCTCCGAAATGCCTGCAACGCGGGATTCTCTTTAGCCCAGGGATATGGAATAACCTGGGTAATGATCAGGTTACGCAGTTTCGGACCGAGTGATTTAGCAGTCAATTCGCCGGGCACAACCGACATCCCGTAGTAGTTAGGGAATGCGCCCAGCGCATTGACCGCTTCTATGAGCTTGCCTGGCAAGCCGCCGGCCAGGAAAATGACCACGGCTTGCGGCCTATCCTCCGCCAGAGCGGTGGCGCAAGCAGCGATGTTGCTTCCATCGACATTCACCGCGGTAGTCACGCCGGGAGTCATGCCTAGTTTCTGAAGGCTTTGCGTGAAGACTGTTTTGAACTCTTCACCCCCCGTGTTGTTGAAGTGAGCAAGCGCAATGCGACGGATCCCGATCGTCGTGATCTGCTGCAACGTCTTCTGGACTTCGCGCCCATAACCGGCCCGCACGAAATACACCAGATCGCGTGTTTTTTCGCGAGCACTGTCAGTCACGCCGATGCATCCGACGACGGGTACACCGGTTTTCTCGAGCAGCGGCAGCACGGTGAGCAGGTTGCCGGTACCCAACAGGCCGTATAGCGCCACGACACGGTGCTCCTGCAGGAGCTGCTCGCAGTTCGCAAGGGTCTTGGCCGGTTGAAACTCGTCGTCCAGCGAGATCAGCTCGATAGGCAGGCCATTGATGCCTCCGCTTCGATTGACGGCGTCGAAAACCATCGCCACGCCGCGGTTGCCGAGTCGGAGCTGCTCTCCCAAGGGACCCGAAAGAACGCAGGACTGCCCGATCTTGATGCTTGCGGTTACCGCACCCCAAGCGGGAAGCTTCAGCGCGGATCCGAATGCTATGGCAGTTGCCCCAGCAGATCTAACCAAGGTACGTCTTTTCATCTGTTCTCCTCACTCGGCCATCGGCAGCCACGCGAAACGGCGGGGACGATGGCGGTCTTGCGCAGCCATCGTTGTCTCAGGACGTCGGCGTCATCTTCAACACTTCGGGTCTGCCATCGATGTACTGGCCCAGTTGCCGGCCAAGTGTGCGATAGTGATCTGTCTTGAGATGGGCCGCCGCGGAATCCGCGTCCTTGTACCGTTCGAGGAAGGCAAAACGGTTATCACCTTCCGCAAGCAACTCGTACCCGATAACTCCGGCTTCCTTGCAAGAGGCCTGGACCAGCTGTCCTGCTGTCTGCAAAAATTGCTCGGAAGTTCCGGGCACGATTTTGAGTCTGGCTAGTACGACGATCATTTGCATTTCCTAAGTTCAGGTGTGTTAACGATGGCGATCAACTGGTGCCATGACTGGAAGGGCTGCTGACGTCCGCAAGCCGGTTGATCTGAAAGACGGTTTCGGGCGTCACCTGGACGTAGTCATTCAATCCACCGGACCGCATGATCGGATACGCGTCAGCTGTCTGGTAGACGCCATCCTTAAGGAGCGACTTGTCGATGTAGACAGCCACTACCTCTCCCAAAGCCAGCCAACCGCCCACCTTTTCGCCAGCCGTATTTCGAAACTGAACGATGTCGATGACCTTGCACTCCATGGCAGCCCGGCTTTCCGCCACTCGTGGAACATTGACGACCCGACCCGGAACGGCCGTGAGGCCGGCCAGCGGGAACTCGTCCACGCCATGCGGGTGCGGAGCTGAGGTCTGGTTCATCTTGTCGCCCAGCTCACGGGTCACCAGGTTCCAGACGAATTCACCTGTTTCGGAAGCGTTTTGTACGCTGTCTTTCCAGGCGATCGAGGAAAATCCGATGATCGGCGGGTCATAGTTGAACGCGTTGAAGAAACTATAGGGCGCAAGATTGACTCGCCCCTGAGCGTCTCGCGACGAGATCCAACCAATTGGCCGCGGCGCGACTAGGGCATTGAGTGGGTTATGGCTCAGGCCGTGGCCCTTGGAAGGTTCGTAGTAGTGAAAGTCTGTGACGGCCATGGTGTTCGATCTGTTGGCGCCGCGCGAGCCATTACTCGGGTTGAAGCTTGATCAATCGCGCGATGTCCGTCAGGCGTTTGGTTTCGGCTTTGAAGTACTCGTCGGCCTGCGCGGGCGTCATCGGATCGAAGGTGCGGCCGGGTTGCTCCGCTGCGAACTTGGCGAACTCCGGCGTCCTGGTGACCGCGTTGATCGCCTGAGCCAGCTTGGCCACCTCGACGCTGCCAACTTTGCGGTCGGCGAAGACACCGGTCCAGATCGCATGCTCGAATCCTTTGATCACCTTACCCTCGTTGAGGGTCGGCACGTCAGGCAAGCCTGCGACGCGCTTCGCGGCAGATACCCCGATGGGAATGACCTTGCCGCTCTTGATCAGGCCCATCGTCGGGCCGGCGAGAGGAAGGAAAGTAAGGTCCACTTGCCCGCCAATCAGATCGGGAATGATGGGCGCAACGCCCTTGTAAGGAACCTCGAGAAAACGCAAGTTCCCGCGATTCTGGAAGTCGGCCCCGGCGATGTGCGTGGTCGATCCACGTCCCCAGTGGGCAATCGAGAGTTCCTTGTTGCCCGGCTGCTGAGCATAGGCCAAAAGGTCGTCCACGCCTTTGAACGAGTGGCGCGGAGAGCTGACGAGCACGAAATCCGTGCTCAGCAACGGCGCGACCAGCCGCAGCTGGCCCGGCTCATACTTCGCGGTGGCAAGGGCCAAGGGCGCCAGGATCATATCCGTCGCCGTGTGCCCCACGACGTTGTACCCGTCGGCGGGCAGGCCTAGCACTTTCATCACGCCAATCGAGCCACCTGCACCCGGCAGGTTGTCGATGACAACCGTTTGGCCGAGTTGCGCCTGAAGCCCCGGTTGCAGTTGGCGAAACCCGGCGTCCGCCGGCCCGCCGGCGGGGAACGGCACGCGGATGGTGACAAGCTTGCTAGGGTAGGTTTGAGCCGATGCGCTCAATGCAGGCACCAGCAGTGCCACGGCAAAGGCCAGCTGGAAAAGAAGTTTTTTCATAAATTTGTCTCCTGTTTTAAGAATGTCGGCGTCAGATTGCGCCGGGCGGATCTTGTTTCTTTGCATCACTGTCTCCGGTTGTTTGCGATCACTCGTTCAAGCTAGTCTTGAAGGTGCGACGCGAGATCGCTTCGCTCTCACGTCAACTAAGCCCACATGGCAAAAGCGGCTGCGGTGCTGGTCGCGGCCAACAGAGCCCACCACCATTTACTTGCCCAGGACCGGGTCTCTCCCTGAACTGCGGACCGATTCGCCGGCGCCGATCGCAACTGAGCCTCGAAAGCCGAAAAGAAGATCTTGAGGAGGATCGCTGACACGGCCTCGATCAGCGTTGATCCGACCAAGCTCAAGGGGCCGCGGATCCTGGCCTGGAGCACGTAACGCACGCGTGTCTTCCGGCCCTCTTCGACCAGCAAAATGTTGGCCGCACCCTTGGTGCCGCCGGGTCCGTCGAACGCCAGCACGTAACTGGTTGGAATATCGAGGTCTCTCACTTGGAGCGTTCCCCTCATACGCGCCTTGACGGGCCCGATGCCCAGAGCCAGCACGGTCGTCAGGCTGTCCACCCGCAACTGATCCAATGCTTCGCAAGCGAAAATGCAGGGCTTCAGTGACTCCGCATTGTTCAGCGCATTGAAAGTGGCAAACAGCGGTGCGGGCACCAGTCTTTCTCCCACCAGTTTTATCGGCGTGCCAGCAACGGTTGGGCGCGAGTTTGCCGACGCGGTGGCCTTGCCGAGGACCATGGGCTGATCCAACCTCGCTTCCGGCTTTGCGGACCGCGACCGAGCCTCGGTAGTCTTCAGCGTGGCAACACCAACCTGGCGTGATGTGGCCCAAGCGTGCGTCCTTCCGGCGACGGCAGGCTCATGCCCGCTTGTCGCTTCGGTCGTTGCCAGCCGCAGCCGGTTTTCGAAGGCTGAAAAGAAATCCTCGGTGACCTTCGCCGCGGCGGCATCGACAAGGCGTGAGCCGACCTGCGCCAAGCGCCCGCCCACCTGGGCTCGGGCGTCGTAACGCAGAAGCGTCTGATGGCCCTCTTCCGTGAGCGACACGTTTGCCGACCCCTTGCCAAAACCGGCAATCCCGCCCTGACCTTCGAAGGTCACCACATAGCTGTGCGGCGGCAGTAGGTTGCTCAACTTCAAAGTGCCTTTGAAGCGGGCGCTGATGGGCCCGATCCGCGCGACCAGCACGGCCACCAGCGTGTCCGGCTGCATCCATTCCAGCGAGTCGCAGCCGGCAATGCAGGACTTGAGGACCTCGGGGTCGTTCAGCGACTGCCAGGTCGCCGAGATCGGTGCGGGTATCAGCCTTTCGCCAACAAGTTCCATGCGTTCAGCCCAAGGGCTCCAAAAGAATGATTGAGTAAAACGGGAACCTTACTTGCCGACGTCCATCAGAAGTTCCTTCAGCGCGGCGTCCAGTTGACCAGCCACGCTGTTGATAGAAGCGTTGCCTAGTAATCCGAACATCGAAGAAGGCCTGTCGTATTCGAATACTGCGGTACCGTCGGCGCCCTCGTACAGAATCACACGGATGGGCGCGTAGAGACCGGCGGCCACGTCGTGCTTGTTCATGGAGACGGCGGTCAGGACATTGCCAATGCCATATCCAACTGCCTTGCGGGGCCTCCCGTCCATGGCCAGCGCAGCGCCGTGATTCAGTGAGTACAGGATCGACAATCCGGTTGGCGCTGCCAGCCGCTCCAGTTCGGCGCGCGCACCGGCCATGTCCTTTTTTTGCAGGTACGGAATCAGCAGATCGACCTGGACAAAACGGACCCGCGACTCAAGTGCGGTCTTCACGTCGTCAAACGATCTCTTTGAACTGATGCGGATGTGCTCCACCGTCAAAGGCCGCGTGCTCACGCGTTCCTCCTGGGTTGCGGCTGCCGCAAGACCGTGCGCTGTCAACAGGCCGAAGGTTTCCAGCCCAATCAGAGCGGCGCTTGCGAATGACCGCAAGTGGCTCGTGGCGGTTGGTTTCGTCGTCATGGTTGTCTCCTTCTTATCCTTGCTCAAACGGGGGAAATTGCATCGACCAGCGCGCGACGAAGCATCGTGCGCCCCAGCTGAGTGCGATAGTCGGCGTCGGCGAAGCGGTCCTCCAGAGGTGAGGCGCCCGTAAACGCCAGGTCGATCAGGCGTTCCGTTTGGTCGGGCTGGCCGGCATATCCGGCCAACGCGGCTTCGGCGGCTTTGGCACGGAATGCATGGGCCGAATGACCTGTCACCGCAATCCGTCCGCCACTGCAGCGATTGGCCTCGTAGGCCAGAACCACGGCCACGCCGACGACGGCATATCCCGATGCTGGATGGCGGAACTTGCGGTAAGCCCCGCGCTGGTTCGACCCCGCCGGGATGCGCACGCGTACGACGATCTCATCGAGCCGCAGGTCGGTTTCGAACAGGCCCTTGAAGAACGAAGCGGCGGGAATCGAACGCTGGCCTTTGGGCCCGATGACCTCGACCGTCGCGTCAAGTGCCAACATCGCCGCCGGCCAATCGGCCGAAGGATCGGCGTGCGCCAGGGAGCCGCCAATGGTGCCGCGATTGCGCACGGTCGGGTCCGCGATCAGTCCGGCGATGCTCGGAAGTAACGGCATTGCCTCGGCCAGCTCAGCGTGATGTTCAAGCTGGGCGTGGGTTGTCGCCGCGCCGATGACAATCTCGTTTGTGCCGATCATGATGCCTTGAAGTTCAGGCAGTTCGGCGATGTCGATCAGCGTCCCGGGCGCGGCAAGCCGCAGTTTCATCATTGGCAGCAGCGAGTGGCCGCCACTCATCAACTTCGCACCATCGCCCCCTTGCGCGAGTTGAGCGAGTGCCTCGGACAAACTGCCGGGTCGGATGTACTCAAATGCACTCGGGATCATCGGGTCAACTCCTCTTTCCCGGACGCGTGTGCGGCACGGATGGCACGCCACACCTTGGGTGGCGTCAAAGGCATGTCGATGTGGCTGATGCCGAAGCTCTTTAGCGCATCGCACACCGCACTGACGATGACCGGTGGGGCGCCGACACAGCCGGCTTCGCCGATGCCCTTGACACCCAGCGGATTCACCGGGGTTGGAGTCACCTGAAAGCTGGTTCGCATCGTCGGGATCTGATCGCTTTTAGGCACGGCGTAATCGAGCAACGAGCCGCTCAGCAGCTGCCCGGTCTCGTCGTATTCGACCCCCTCGTACAAGGCCTGGCCGATGCCCTGGGCGATGCCGCCGTGCATCTGTCCATGGCACAGCATGGGATTGATGAGATTGCCCACATCGTCCACGGCGACATAGTCGAGAATCTTCACTTCGCCCGTCTCGATGTCGACCTCGACAACGGCTGCGTGACTGCCGAATGGCGCCACCATTTTTTCGGACTGGTAGAACACGGTTTCTTCCAGACCCGGCTCCATGCCCAGCGGAAGATCGGAGCTGACATACGCCATGCGCGCGACCTGGCCGAAGCCGACGCTGCGCGCTTTGCCCTCGCCGGAGACGCTGAACGTCCCCCCCGCGTAGTTGACGTGTTCCGGCTTCGAGTCCAGCATGGTGGCGGCAATGAGCTTGGCCTTGGCGAGCACTTTTTGCGCCGCATTGTGAGCTGCAGTGCCGCCAACGACCATGGAGCGCGAGTTGAACGTGCCATGGCCGAAGGGCACACGGTCCGTATCGCCCTGGACGACGTCAATATCGTCCATCGGCAACTGCAGCACGCTGCCCACGATCTGCGCGTAGCTTGTCGCGTGCCCATGGCCTTGTGGCATGGACCCCGAGAAGAGCGTGACCTTGCCGTCCGAATGGACGCGCAGCAATGCGCTTTCCCAGCCGCCGCGGTTGAACCCAACCATCTTCATCGCGGCCGAACTGCCGACGCCGACCAGTTCCATGTAGCAGGTGACGGCGATTCCGACATAGCGTCCCTGCGCCCGCAGGGCGGCCTGCTTCTCGCGCCATCCGCTGTAGTCAATCTCCTTGACCGCGGCCTCGAGGGCACCTTCGTAGTTGCCGGTGTCCCACACGAAGAGCGGGTGCCCGTAGGGCCGGTAGGGAAACTGATGCTTGCGAATCAGGTTGATCCGACGCAGTTCGACCGGATCCATGCCCAATTTGGCAGCGACCGCGTCCATGGTCCGCTCGATGAGGTACGCGGCCTCGGGGCGGCCGGCGCCGCGGTAGGCGTCCACCGGCGTGGTGTTGGTCGTCACCAGCCGCATTTCGCCGTCCAGCGCGGGGATGTCATAGTTGCCGCAGGCGAATGACACCGTGTTGACCGTCGGGATGCCAGTTGCCATGTTCGACAGGTAGGCGCCCAGGTTGGCGAACGAGCGCATCTTGATGCCGAGCACACGGCCTTCTTTCGTGACCGCCGCTTCCACGTTCTCGATGTGCGCCCGGCCGTGCGTGGTGGCCATGTGCGCTTCGCTGCGCGTCTCGGTCCAGCCGACCGGCCGCTCGAAATGCTTTGCGGCGAACGCGACCAGAATTTCCTCGGCGTAGAAGTGCATCTTGGCGCCGAAGCCCCCGCCAATGTCGGGCGCGATCAGGTGAATCCGGTGCTCGGGCCAGCCCAAGGTTTCGGCCAGCCAGCGCCTGGACATGTGAGGCACCTGCGTCGGCAGATAGAAAGTCAGCTTGTCATTGGTCGTGTCGTAGATTGCTCGCACGGCCCGCGGTTCGATCGGGCTGGGGATCAACCGGTTGTTGACAAGCCGCACCTGAACCAGATGGTCCGCCGCCGCGGCCGCTGCCGCGTAGTCACCGCCGCCGCCCCTGAAAACGCAGATGAGGTTGCCCGGCACATTGTCATGCAACTGCGGCGCGCCTTCCTGCAGGGCCGCTTCCTCGTCCACCACGGCAGGCAGCACTTCATAGTCGACGACGATGGCTTCAAGCGCATCGGCAGCTTGCTGGCGCGTCTCGGCCACCAACAGCGCGACCGATTCGCCAAGGTAGCGCACTCGGCCGTCGGCCAGCGGGGGGTGGGCTGGGACGATGGAGCCGCCCACCACCCAGTTGGGGCGAATGTCGCCGACCTTGCCACGCAGGTCTTCATAGGTCAGGATTCCCACCACACCGGGCATCGACGCGGCGGCCGAGGTGTCGATGGACTTGATCAGCGCGTGGCCGTGCGGTGAACGCAGCACCATGGCGCAGGTCAGGCCTTTGATCGCGATGTCGTCGGTGAATCGGCCGCGGCCGGTCAGAAGCGGCGGGTCTTCGCGTCGGGTGATGGATTGGCCGATCGGGTTGACATGTGCAGCGACATCGAGCTTGGTCATTGCGCGAGCTCCCCATTGCCTGAAGCGCGGCCTGTGTTACCGGCACGGGTGGCAGCCAGCATGACCGCATTGACAATGTTTTGATAGCCGGTGCAGCGGCACAGATTGCCATGCAAGGCTTCACGCACCTGCTCTTCGGTCGGATTGGGAACCCGGTCCAGCAGCGCCTGCCCCGCGAAGACCATGCCCGGCGTGCAAAAACCGCATTGAAGCCCATGCACCTCCGTGAAGGCCTGTTGCAGCGGCGTCATCTTCTTTGGCGTGCCCAGCCCCTCGATGGTCGTGACGCGGTGGCCTTGCGCCTGAACCGCCAGCACCGTACAGGACTTGGCCGTCTTGCCGTCGATCTGCACAGTGCAAGCCCCGCATTGCGAGGTATCACAGCCGATGTGCGTGCCCGTCATGCCCGCGTGGTCCCGTAGGAAATGCACCAGCAATTCGCGCGGCTCGATCTCCGCACTGACCGGAGCTCCGTTGACTTCGACGGTCACTGTTCGCGGCGTCATCTCGCATCCCCCACGATTTGGCCTTTGCACTCGCCGAATCCGATCGGCTTGTAGCCATCCCGCTCGCACACGCCGCGCAGCCACACCGTGTCGCCGTCTTCGAGGAAAAGCCGCATTTCACCCGAAGGCAATGTCAGGGCCTGCTTGCCCCCGGCATTGAACTCGATCAGGCATCCCGAGTCCTTGCGTTCCGGGCCCGAGACGGTTCCACTGGACAACAAGTCGCCGGTGCGCAGGCTGCATCCGTTGCTGGCGTGGTGGGTCAGCATCTGCGTGAGCGTCCAGTACTGGTCGCTAAATTGCGGCTGCGAAATCACGGCCGGCGCCATGCCGCTTTTTTGCATCGCCGCCGTCTGCAGCAGAACCTGCAGCGAGATCGAGATGCCACCCTGGGCCACATGCTTGGCCGATGTGAGCGCCGCCGGCACCGGCGTCTCGCCCGCGTCTCGTGTCGGCGCCGGCATGCGATACGGCGCCAGCGCTTCCAGGGTCACCACCCACGGCGACGCCGTCGTCATGAAGCTCTTGGCGAGGAACGGCCCCAAGGGATAGCTCTCCCACATCTGAATGTCCCGCGCCGACCAGTCATTGACCAGGCAGAGCCCGAACATGTGGTCGTCGGCGTCGTCGATCGAAATGGGCTGACCCAGGGCGTTCTCGCGGCCAACGAAGCAACCCACCTCCAGTTCGAAGTCCATGCGTTGCGACGGCGCGTAGACCTGAGCTGCTCCTTGTGGATCCCCAAGCTGTCCCCGCGGCCGGATACAGGGGACCCCGCTCTCGACCACGGTGGACGCACGGCCGTGGTAGGCAATCGGCATGTTCCGAAAGTTGGGTGCCACGGGCATCTCGGGCCGCATCAGTTCGCCCGTACGCCGCACATGGTGGATGGAGGTAAAGAAATCGGTGAAATTGCCGATCTGTGCCGGCAGGTGCATCTGCGCGTCGCGCATCGGCACCAGGCAGGCACCGGCCGCTGCCGCGTGGCCACTGTCGGTGCGCAGCAGTGTAAAAATCGCGTCCCGCACCGCTTGCCTTGCGGCGCGTCCACTCGACATCAGCAAGTTAAGACTATTCCTGCGTAACGCGGGCGACAGGTCATTCAGGCCCGGCAGCAGACCCCCGTCCAGGACAGCGCTCAGATCGAGGATTTGGTCGCCGATAGCGACGCCGATCCTGCGCACTTTCGCACCCGCCGTGCTGAACACACCGAGAGGCAGGTTCTGGATGGGAAACTCAGTGCCGGGCGCGTTCGCGCTGGTGACCCAGCTTTGAACACTCGCATCGTGGGTGTGATCGGTTTCGAAGATCATGGCGATCAGGCGCTCACTGGGTCGGCTGGTGCCTCGGTCGTTGCCGGGACCACGACAGAGGGAATCGCCTGCTCGTGCTCGACCAGCATGCCCGCCGCAGCCGCTGCCTTGATCGCTTCCTGGCTCATGCCCAAGGCCGCAAAGACCTCAGCATTGTTCTCACCCCGGAACGAAGGCGCCGTGGGCGCGGGAAGCTTGTCCTCCGAGAAGCGCCAGGGCCGGCCGTGCAAACGGTAAGAGCCCCCGCGGCGGTCCGGCACGTCCTGCACCGCGCCCCAGTACTCCGCCCATTCGGAATTGGCAATTTCCTCGGTCGTCCGAATCTGGCCCATGGCAATCTTGGCTTCGTCCAACTGTGCATCGAGCGTTGCCATGTCGCGGAAGGTGAGCACCCAGGCCTGCACGATCGCATGGAGCGCGTCGTAGTTCGCCGCTCGCGCTTCTGCCGTCGCGAAGCGGGGGTCACTCGCCAAGTCGATACGGCGCATCGCGCCCAGGTACTGCGGGAACGTGCCGCTAAACACCAGACTCTGCGGCGTCAGGAAGCGCTCGCCCCCGGGCCCGACGAAGAAAGCACCATCGGTGGCGCCCAGAATTCCCGGCTCAGCACCCAAGTCGACGCCGGCCATATCGATGTGCGCGCGCTCATTGACGGCCAGCATGACTGCCGCCATGGCGACATCGATGTATTGGCCGCGACCGGTCACATCCCGGCTCCTTACGGCCGCCAGCACGGCGATCGTCGCTTGCAAGCCGGCGTAAACGTCGGCGTGCGACAGCGGATCAGGGCGCTGGCGGCTGAGCGCGTCCCCGTAGTGGCGCATCGTGTTGTGCGTGAACCCGACCTCTGCTTGTACCGTTGGCGCATAGGCCATGCGCGACGACCAAGGGCCGCCCTGACCGTAGCCCGAGATCGACACGTAGATCAGACGCGGATTGCGCTTTGCGACAGTCTCATAGTCGAGCCCAAAGAACTTGAGCGTTCCAGCCCGAAAATTCTCGACCACGATGTCTGCCTGGTCGATCATCTTCAAGACCAGATCCACAGAGCCCTGGACGTTCAGGTCGATGCTGACGTTGCGCTTGCCGACGTTCTGCTGGGCGTAATAGCCGGACATGCCGTCGACGAACGGCCAAGACATCCGGGACACGTCGGGACGAGGAGGCTCAATCTTGATCACCTCAGCGCCCAGGTCCGCCAAGGTCCGGGCGCACAGAGGCCCAGCCAGCACGCGGGAGAAGTCGACGACTTTGAGGCCTTGCAGGGGTCCGGACATGATCAGCACCCCTCAAACTTGGCGAGACCGGGGCCCTGCTTGAGGAAGGATTCGAGTCCCACCCTCACGTCGTTCGAAGCCCATATCGGCTTTTGCAACTCAGCCATCGCCAGGTCCGCTGCTTCAACGCCTTGATTGGCGGCGATCCGGGCAATCTGCTTGGTGATTGCATGCGCAATGGTCGGCCCGGCGGCCAACTCCTGGGCCACCATCATGGTGGACTCCTCCAGCTTGTCGTCTGCTACGACCAGGTTGATCAGCCCCCAACGCTCCAGCGTCTCGGCATCGTAGCGGCGGCCGAGCATCGACATTTCCTTGGCGCGGGCCACACCGATGCGCTGAACCTGCCGCTGGATGGCGCCCATCAGAGGGTGCAGGCCGAGTGCACTTTCCACCGAGCCAAACTTGGCCGACCGGGTGGCGATGATGTAGTCACAGGCCAAGGCGAGCTCAACCCCACCGCCCAGGCAGGCGCCGTGAACGCTGGCCACGATGGGCACGGGCAAAGTCTCGAACGCATTCAGTACCTCCACCGGATCCCACATCGGTGCAGTCGCTGATTTGCTGTCCTTCTTGCCCTGCTCCAAAAGCGCTTCAAACTGGGTGACGTCCGCACCCGCGCAGAAGTGCCGCAGGCCGCTGCGTAGAACGATGGAGCGACAGCCCTGAGCAACGGCGTCGCGCATCTTCGCAATCAGCGGATCGAACAGCGTCGGCCCCATCAAGTTGTAGGGACGGTAGTTCATGGTCAGCACGGTCACATTGCCATGCTTTGCCGCAACAATGATCTCTTCACTCATCAGGGTGTCTCCTAGTGGATAGCAAGCACATTTCGGGCGCCGTGGCGCTCGTTTCTGGGTGCGATTGTCTGAGCGCAAGGCCTGAAGAGAAAGGTGATTTAATGCCAATATGCGGGTTGGTTAGTGCCACCCTTGCAACCAACGGGGTCACGATGACACTACCCAAGCTGACTTTCATCCACCGCCCAGGAGATCGCAATGCGCCGCAACTCAGCCTGTTCGGGTTGAACGCACTCGTCGATGAAATGGAGAGCCAGGGCGTGTCTTTGCGGGCCCTGCTCAGTCGAACAGGGGTTCCAAGCGAGCAGTTCGACGACCATTCAGCGCTGATCTCCCGGGGCCAGCGCTTGGCCATCTATCGCAATGCGCAGCGCCTCGCGAAGCGATCGGATGTGGCGCTGCGCGCGGGGGCGCGGCAGCGCATCAGCGATTTCGGCATCTGGGGCTATGCCTTGGCCAGCAGCAAGACACTCGGTGATGCGATGGACCTGTCATTTCGGCAGCTTCGGCATTTAGGACCTGTTCTGCAGATCACCTCACGCGTCGAAGGTGGAGCGATCAAGTTGCGCAGTCATGATCCCGCGTCGCTGGGCGAACTCCTGCCATTCGTTGCGGAGTTCTGGCGCAGCTCGAACCATGCCTTCCTCAGCCACATGCTGGAGGCGCCGCTTCCTTCCGCGCGAATGTTGCTGCCTTACCCCGCGCCGCCTCATTGGCGAACCTACAGCCAGATGTTCAACTGCCCGGTCGAGTTCGCAGCCGAAACCATGGAGTGGCACTTTCCCGAATCGGCCTGGAGCTTGCCTTTGCCCAACGCGAACCCCGTGCTGGCCAAGGTTTGCCAACGCTTCTGCGAACAGGTCTTGTCGGAGCAACCCCCGGCGTCGGAGCTCGCTGACTCCATCAGAGTCATTCTCGTGAATCAGCCGGGGCGCTTTCCCAATATCGATGAGATTGCTGCCGACCTTGGCACGTCGCTGCGCACGCTCAACCGCAGACTGGCTTCAGAGGGACTGTCCTACCAGTCCATCATCGACGATGTTCGCCGGACGCTCGCAGTGGAGTACCTCGAACGTACCGCGCTCTCGGTCGAAGAGGTCTGCGAGCGTGTTGGCTTTTCGGATCCGTCCAACTTCCGGAAGGCGTTCAGAAAGTGGACGGGGAGATCGCCAACCCATTTCCGAGCCGAGACTGCGGCAACCAAGACGTAGGGGGAGGAACGTCGCGCCGGGGATTGACAATGTACGGTCGTTTGTCTAACGTTCGTAAAACAATGCGGAGTGCGATGCCGGCCGAACGCTCATGCCGTCACCGCGTCGTGCACCCGCTTCGAGCAAGTCTTGCCAACATAGCGATCGGCCTCCAATGTCGCCATTTCAGATCACAGAGAACACGTTCCGAAGTGGCCGCAGCAGTACTTTTTATTTCGCAAGCGGCCCGAGCCAAGGGACACCGATCATCTTTGTTCATGGCTGGCCTGAACTTGCGTTGAGCTGGCGGCATCAGCTTCCGGTATTCGGTGCGCTCGGCTTCAGGGCGATTGCTCCGGACTTGCGAGGCCACGGAAGGTCGTCGCTGTACAGCACGCATGACGCGTATGCCCAACGCGAAATTGTTGCCGACATGATCGAACTGCTCGACTCCCTCGGCCAGGAAAAGGCGATCTGGGTGGGGCACGATTGGGGCGCATCGGTCGTCTGGAACATTGCCAGTCACCATCCGGACCGTTGCGTTGCGGTGACCAACCTGTGTGTGCCCTACGCGACGTTGGAGCGGGGACTTGATGTGTTGGTCGGGCTGGTCAATCGCGATCTGTACCCGCAAAGCGAATACCCGTTCGGGAACTGGGAGTACCAGCGCTTCTACGAAGAGCACTTCGCGAAGGCCACGGGCGCGATGGAGGCAAACGTCGCAGGAACCTTCAAGACACTTTTTCGCGCGGGCAATCCCGAGGGGAAGGGCAAGCCGGCGCTTTTGTCCAAGGTTCGCCGTGAAGGAGGCTGGTTCGGTGGAAAGGGAATCGCGCCAAACCCTCCCTGTGATGAGCGAGTCATCACCGAAAATGACCTGCACGCCTATGCCTCCGCCTACGAGCGAACGAGCTTTTTCGGCACGGACTCCCTGTACATGAATCATGCAGCCAATGCCCGCTATGCGTCCGAGGCGTTGAATGACGGCTATCTCGACATGCCAGTTCTATTTCTGGAAGCGGCATATGACTACACATGCGACTGCGTGAACTCGCCTTTGGCTGAACCAATGAAGAAGCTTTGTCGCGATCTGACCATTGCGCGGATCGAGTCAGGACACTGGATGGCACAGGAAAAGCCCGCGGAGGTCAATGCAAGACTCGCGCAATGGCTAGGTGCCAGGATCCCGCATGCCTGGGGTGGTTAGGTGTGGATTGCGTCAGCGAAGACCACGCCGTCCGGACTCTGCCATTTCGCCGCCGTGCCTTTGCAACTAACTTACGATTTGTTCGGCGACAGCTTCTTTGAGCCCGGTTGCTGCTTGGCTGGCAAGAGCACCGGCCGCTGCTTGTGAGTCTTGAAATTCCTCAAGCGCATAAACTCTACCCCAGCGTAGGGTGAACACATGGAGACCACGATTGACATATGCATCCCCGTTGCGTAGCGTTGCCGTTCCGTCCCACTCGACAAACACATTGGTATTCCACGGCCAACCCACTACCCAGACTTTGTTGACCTTGAGATGCAGATTGGGCTGAACACGGCCGATGCGTTCAAACCAGCGGCGCAGACCCGCTTTATCGTGGCGCTCACCACCAAGCGTGTGTGTGCCAGAAACACGGTGATGGATATTTGGCGCGACTGCTTCCACTGCCTCATCCCAGCGATGATTGTTGACGTGGTCAAAGGTCTGACGGATTTTTTTCCGAACAATGTAGCCGTATAACATCAGCAATTCTCCAATTGTTTGTCGCCTGGGTCAGTCAGGCGCCGATGCCGCCGCACGCTGCTGTGCGAACGCCACGAACCAGTCCAGGCTGGAAGGGTTGGCCATTGCGTCCTTGTTCACCACCTTGTCCAGCGGCTGCCCCAGCAATAGCTTCTTGATCGGCAGCTCCTGCTTCTTGCCGGACAGCGTGCGCGGAATCTCGGCCACCTGGAACATCTCGTCGGGCACAAAGCGCGGCGAGAGCGCGATGCGCAGGCTGGCTGCGATGCGGGCGCGCATGGCCTCGTCGAGCACGGCGCCCGGACGCAACACCACGAACAGCGGCATGTAGCTGTCGCGGCCCAGGTATTCGAGGTCGACCACCATGGAATCGAGCACCTCGGGCAGCGCTTCCACCGCGCTGTACAGCTCGCTGGTGCCCATGCGCAATCCGTGGCGGTTGATGGTGGCGTCGCTGCGGCCGTAGATGATGCAGCCGCCATCGGGGGTGACCTTGAGCCAGTCGCCGTGGCGCCAGATGCCGGGGTAGGTATCGAAGTAGGAGGACAGGTAGCGTTGGTTCCCTTCGTCACCCCAAAAGTACAGCGGCATCGAGGGGATAGGGCGCGTGCAGACCAATTCGCCGACCTGGTCGACGACCGGCTGGCCCTGTTCGTTCCAGGCTTCCACCGCGCAACCGAGCAGCCGGCACTGCATCTGCCCCGGTATCTGCGGCAGCTCGCGGTTGCCGCCTATGAAAGCTCCTGCGAAATCGGTACCGCCGGCCATGTTGCACCACCAGATATCCCCCCCGCGCACCTCTCGCATCTCTTGCGTGCCCCAGCGCTGCACCTCCTCGCTCAAGGGCGAGCCAGTGGTACCCAGCGAACGCACGCGGCGCAGATCGCCACACTGGGCGACCTCCAGCCCCGCCTTCATGCAGTTGGCGAAGAAGGCCGCGCCAGCGCCGAAGAACGTGGTCCCGGTCTCTGCGGCAAAGCGCCACAGCACGCCCCAATCGGGCTTGTCCTTCGTGCCGCCGGGGTTGCCATCGAAGATGCAGCACGTGGTGCCATTGAGCAGGCCCGCCACCTGGGCGTTCCACATCACCCATCCGGTGGAGCTGTACCAGTGATAGCGCTCGCCCAGGCTATTGGGCTGGTAGCTGCACCCCAAGTCGTTGTGCAGCACCATAAGGCCCAGGTGCACGAGGACCATGCCGCCATGACCATGGACGATGGGCTTGGGCAGGCCCGTAGTGCCACTGGAATAGACGATCCACAACGGGTGATCGAAGGGCAGCCACAGCGGCTCGAAAGCCGCAGTCCTCGTATCGTCTCCGGCACAGGCCTGGGCCAGCGACGTGAAGGGCTGTAGCCGCTGCGTGACCTGCGGTGCCACCCCGGGATCGGCCAGCAGCAGAAGGTGCTGCACGCTGGGCAGGCCGTCGCGAAGCTGCGCCACCACGTCGATGCGAGTCGCCTCCCGGCCCCCGTAAGTGATGCCGTCGCACGCAATCAGCACCTTCGGTGCGATCTGGCGGAAGCGGTCCAGTACGGCGTTGCTGCCCATGTCGGGCGCGCACAGGCTCCAGACGGCCCCGATGCTCGCGGTCGCGAGAAACGCGACGATGGCTTCGGGCACATTCGGCAGGTAGGCCGCTACCCGGTCGCCGGGCAGCACGCCCTGGGCCTGCAGGTGCAGCGCCAGCGAAGCCACCTGTTGGCGCAGCTGCGGCCAGCCGAGTTCACGCCGCAGGCCCTGTTCGTTGTAGCTGACGATGGCAGGAGCACCGGCCGCCTGCGCTGCGTCCACATGGCGCAACACCTGCCGGGCATAGTTGAACTGCGCGCCTTCGAACCACCGCGCGCCGGGCATGCGGGCATCGGAAAGAACCGCGCGGTGCGGCGTGGGAGACTGCAAGTCGAAGTAGTCCCACACGCTTTGCCAGAAGGCTGGCAGGTCGTCGGTGGACCAGCGCCACAGGGCGTCGTAGTCGCCGAATGCCAGGCCGCGCTGCGTGCGCAGCCAGTCCTGGTAGAGCCGGATCTGGGGAATGAAGGGTGCCGCAGTCAAGGGCTATCCCGGCGAGCGTGCCGTGCCGGTGACGCGCCAGATCACGTTGCCGACGTCGTCGGCCACCAGCAGGGCGCCGCGCCGGTCTTGCACCACGCCGACCGGGCGGCCGCGCGCCTTGCCATCTTCGGAAAGGAAGCCGGTCAGCAGGTCCACCGGCGGACCGGCAGGCTTGCCCGCGCCGAACGGCACGAAGATGACCTTGTAGCCGCTGTACGGACGTCGGTTCCATGAGCCATGCTGCCCGATGAAGGCGCCGGCACCGAAGGTGGCGGGCAGGCTCAGGCCCGGCTCGGCGAACGCCAGGCCGAGCGAGGCGGTGTGCGCCCCCAGTGCGTAGTCCGGCGCCAGCGCCTTGGACACCAGGTCGGGCCGCTGCGGCTTGACCCGCTCATCAACGTGCGAGCCGTAGTAGCTGTACGGCCAGCCATAGAAGCCGCCGTCGCGCACGGAGGTCAAATAGTCGGGCACCAGATCGCTGCCGATCTCGTCGCGCTCGTTGGCGACGGTCCACAGCGTACCGGTCACCGGCTCGAGCGCCATGCCATTCGGGTTGCGCAGGCCGGTTGCGAACAGGCGCTTGGTGCCGCTCCTCAGATCGATCTCCCAGATCGCGGCGCGGCCCTCCTCCTGGTCGATGCCGTTCTCGCCGACGTTGCTGTTGGAGCCGACCGTTGCGTAGAGCTTGCTGCCGTCGCGGCTGGCGATGATGTTCTTCGTCCAGTGATGGTTCAGCGGCCCGGCGGGCAGGCCGGTCACCGGCGTGCCGGGCGCATCGATGTGCTGTGCACCGGGCGTGTAGGGGAAGCGCAGCACGCCGTCGGTGTTGGCGACGTACAGGTTGTTGCCGACCAGCGCGATGCCAAACGGCGAGTTGAGCTTGTCGATGAAGACGCTGCGCGACTCGGCGACGCCGTCGCCGTCGGCATCACGCAGCAAGGTGATGCGGTTGGCGCTCGGCACGCCGGCGCCGGCACGCGCCATGATCATTTTGGCCACCATGCCCCTGATGCCATCCCCGGCCCCCGACTTCGGCGGGGCATTGCTCTCGGCCACCAGCACATCGCCGTTCGGCAGCACATGCAGCCAGCGCGGATGGTCGAGCCCGCTCGCGAAGGCGTTGACCCGCGTGCCCGGTGCGGGCGTGGGCTGGGCGCCGCCGGTCCAACCCTCGGGCAGTGCGATATTGACGGTAGGCAGCAAGGTTTGGTTCGGTGCGGGCAACTCCGGCTTTGCGCCAAAGCCTGCTTCCACCGGCAGCCTGGCGGAGTCGCCGCAGGCGCCCAGCGCGGCCAGCGCTATGGCCGACAGCATCAAGGGAAGGAGTTTCATAACGTATCTCCGGAGCGAGCAGGTCTAGTTCTTTGCCTGGGAGGGCGTGTCGCCGAGCCACTGCATGAAACTGCCGACATGCTGAGCCCAAAGGGCGGGGATCGTCATCGCGAAATGGCCGGGTGACCTTGCCGTTCCGGGTTGAACCACGTAACGGCCCTGTTTGAGTTTTGGCACGGTGTTCTGAAGCACCTGCAGCTCGTCAGGATTGAACTCATCGTCTGAAAAATTCAGCGCGAAAACCTTCGTTTTGATCTCCGAAAGTCTAGGTTCGGGATCGTAGTTCAATGACGATTTCAGGGAGTAAAGCATGTCGTTGGGGTCAACGCTCTCGGCCTGCATGCGGGTGGTCGCCAGAAATTTGTCCGCTGCCGCGCCATTGGGAAGTTGTTGTTGAAGCGCTGGGGCGCTGTCGATCATCATCCGCAGCACCCTGAAGCCATTGACCCAGCCGCGCGGCGTTTGCGTGTAATCCCCGCCCTTCCAGTCCGGATCGGAGCGGATCGCGTCGATCACCATGCGCCGCCACAAGAGGTTGCGGCCCGAGACCGAGATCGGCAGCGAGACCACCGGCATGACCCCGTCCATCATGTCGGGATAGGCCTGCGCCCACTGCCAGGCATTCATGCCGCCCATGGACATGCCAAGGATGGCGTGGAGATGCTTGATGCCCAGCGTCTCGGTTACCAGCTTGTGCTGGAGATCGACGATGTCGCCGTAGTCGTAGTCGGGAAATTTCGTCTTCTGGCCGTCGCTTGGCTTGCTCGATTGGCCATGGCCCACGCTGTCAGGAAAAATCAAGTAGTAGCGCTTGGCGTCCAGCGGACGGCCTGGATTGAAGAATGCCTGGGTGAAGGTCGGGCTCAGAAGGGCCCGGCTGTCTCCGCCGGTCCAATGCAGCACAAGAACGGCATTGTCGATGTCGCCTTTGGCGTCTCGATGGGGCGTACCCAGGGTCGCGTAATGAATCCTCACACGATCAAGCGTTCCCCCGTTTCGGAATTTGTAATTCTGGAACCAGGCATCGGCCTGAATGGCGTCCGAATTGACCCGCTGGTCCCAAGGCGATGCCGTCCCGCTGGCGGCGGGTGAAGGAGTCGATTGGGCAAATGCTGAACCTGCAAGCGTTGTTGCGGATAGCAGCACTCCGAGCAGCACGCTGGCTGCAGTGCAGGCAAGTTGAGATTTCATGACGATTTTCTATACTCCGTTTGGGACAGCGGACAGAACCCGCGGGGCTCTTGAAATCCGCACACGCACATGTGGGACAGTGCTCTAGGCCAGCGCAGGTTCGAGGAATCCGGCGAGCCGTCGTGTGATCAATTGCTCGGCCTCATCCATGATGCGATCCATCAGCTCTTGAACTGTAGGAATGTCGTTGATCAGGCCGACCACCATGCCGCAGCTCCAGGCGCCGGCGTCCATTTCGCCTTCCAGCATCACGCGCGGGTAGACACCCGCGACCTGGTCGATGATGTCTTCGAACTTGAGCGCGTCGCCTTTTTCCTTCTCGGTCCGGATCAATTGCTCGACGGCGGAGTTGGTCAAGACGCGCTCCGTGTTGCGCAGGCTGCGCATCACCAGTCGCGTGTCGAGCTCGGTGGCCGCGACGATCGCATCCTTGACGTTCTGGTGAACCGGCGCTTCCTGGGTAGCCACGAAGCGAGTGCCCATGTTCATGCCCTCCGCGCCCATCGCGAGGGCCGCCACCAGGCTGCGGGCGTCGGCCATTCCGCCTGAGGCCACGAACGGAATCGTCAGCTCCTCGGCTGCCCGGGGCAAAAGGATCATGTTCGGCATGTCGTCCTCGCCCGGGTGGCCACCACACTCGAACCCGTCTACGCTCACGGCGTCGCATCCGATCGCTTCGGCCTTCAGCGCGTGCCGCACCGACGTGCACTTGTGGATGACCTTGATGCCGGCTTTCTTTAGCGCGGGCATGTAAGCCTCAGGACTGCGCCCCGCTGTCTCGACGATGCGCACCCCCCCTTCGGCAATCGCGGCGATGTACTCGGGGTAGGGCGGCGAAGACAAGGTCGGCAGGAAAGTGAGGTTCACGCCAAAGGGTTGGTCGGTCATTTCGCGGCAGCGGCGAATTTCCTTGGCCAGGAGCTCGGGTGTCCTTTGCGTGAGGCCCGTGATGAGCCCGAGTCCGCCGGCATTGGACACGGCCGCGGCGAGTTCGGCGAAGCCGACGTAGTGCATGCCGCCCTGGATGATCGGGTGACGAATGCCGAAGAGTTCAGTGATGCGTGTTTTCATGTGTCTTTCACCAGGTTTCCATGTAAGGGCGCAGGTCCATCTCGAATGTCCAGGCATCTCGAGGCTGGGTATGCAGGTACCAGTAGTTTTCCGCGATGTGCTCTGGGTTCAGGATGCCGCCCTGCTCCTTGAGCGCATAGCGTTCGGGGAAATTGGTCCGGATGAATTCCGTGTCGATGGCGCCGTCGATGACGAGATGTGCCACGTGAATGCCCCGCGGGCCGAGTTCGCGCGCCATGCTCTGGGCGAGCGCGCGCAGCGCATGCTTGGCGCCTGCGAAGGCGGCGAAATTGGCCGAGCCGCGGATGCCCGCCGTCGCGCCGGTGAAGAGAATCGTGCCTCGCCCCCGCTCGACCATCCTGCGGGCGACCTCACGCGCATTCAGGAATGCGCTGAAGGTGGCCATCTCCCAGATCTTCATGTACTTGCGGCCGGTCTCCTCGAGGATGCTGCTGGGCACATTGGCGCCGATGTTGAACACCATCACCTCGATGGGGCCGCGCTCCTTTTCGATCTGGTCTATGAGCGCGACGACGTCTTCCTCCTTGCGTGCATCGCTGCCGTAGCCGAACGCCTGGCCGCCTGCCGCGCGGATGCGCTCGATGGCCGGCTCCAGCTTGTCGGCCGATCGCCGCGTCAGGCACGCGACGTAGCCCTCACGGGCGAAGCGCGCGCCGATTGCGCTGCCCGTGGCGTCGCCCGCGCCGACGACGAGAGCCACACCGCGGGGGTTGGCTGATTTGTCCATGCGTTCTCCTTAAATAACGGTCGTTCAGTCATCTGAACATTAATCAATTAACGATCGTTTGTCAATAAAGACTGAGATCGAGTCAAACCCCGTTGACAGACGCTCTGGAATCACATAGCGTTCGTTCATCTAACGACCGTTAATTTAAAGGAGCCCGTTGATGAGCAAGTCAGTTGATTTTTTCTTTGATGTCGGAAGTCCGTCGTCATACTTGGCGTGGACGCAGCTGCCGGGCTTGTGCGCAAGCCATGGCGCGGAGCTTGTCTACCGTCCGATGCTGCTCGGCGGCGTCTACCAAGCCACTGGCAACGCCTCGCCGGCGACCATCCCCGTCAAGGGGCGCTATACGCAAATGGACTACGAACGCCATGCGCGCCGGTATGGCGTCCCGTTCAGGGGCAATCCGCACTTCCCTGTCATCACGCTGTTTCTCATGCGTGCGGTCACCGGGATCCAATTGCGCCGCCCCGAGCAGCTGCAGCAATTTCTTGGTTGCGTCTTCAAGGCGCTCTGGATCGACGCGCTCAACCTGAATGATCCGCAACTCACGGCGAGCGTCCTGACCGATGGAGGCTTCGACCCTGCCGAGATCGAGCGGCTGACTCAGGATCCCGAAACGAAAGCCGCGCTGAAGGCGACGACCGAGGAAGCGGTCAAGCGCGGCGTTTTCGGCGCGCCCACGCTGTTCGTCGGCGACGAGATGTTCTTCGGCCAGGACCGAATGGACTTCGTGCGCGAAGCACTGTCCTAAGCGAACCCCAAAAGGAGACAACGTGGAACAACGAATCTGGCATGCATCCTATCCGGCAGGGCTGCCCCGCGACCTTGTGTACGGTGAGCACGACACCCTCGTCACCCTGCTCGAAGGCGCTTTTGCGCGACACGCCAGTCAGACGGCCGTGACATGCAATGGCGAATCGCTCACGTTCGCCGAGCTCGAAAATGCATCGGCTCGATTCGCAGCATTCCTGCAAGCCGCCGGTCTGCGGCCCGGCGATCGCGTGGCGCTGCTGCTGCCAAATCACCTCCTCTACCCCGTCGCCTTGGCCGCGATTGCGCGCGCGGGCTTCGTGGGGGTGACGATGAACCCGCTCTACACCAGTCGCGAGGTGGAGTACCAGTTGGTGGATTCCGGCGCGGCCGCGCTGGTGGTTGCCGATCCGTTCACAGCACTCGTCGCCGAGGTCTTCGAGCGGACAGAAGTTCGGCACGTCATCACAGTGCCGATGCATGACGTCAAGCGATCGCTGCTCGCGCCCGCCGGTGATCAGCCGGTTCGGTCCCGAGGCCGAGAGGTGCAACTCGTACCGCTGCACGCCGCGATCGCGTCGGTGCAGGAGGCCGACTTCAGCGCGGCGAAGGTGAGCCCTTCCGATCTCGCGTTCCTGCAATACACCGGGGGCACGACCGGCGTGTCAAAGGGGGCCTGTCTCACGCATCGCAATGTCCTCGTGAGTGTGTTGCAGATGCAGTCCTGGTTGCGACTGACCCTCGAAGTCGAGAACTTCGAACTGGTCACGCCGCTGCCCCTGTATCACATCTTTCCGCTCGGCATGGCGCTGATGGCCCTCGTGAGCGGCGGGCATAACCGTCTTGTCATGAATCCGCGAGACATCAAGGCTCTATGCGCCGAGATGCACCGGGCGCCCTTCGACGTGCTGATTGGCGTCAACACCATGTTCAACGGCATGGTGAACATGCCCGAACTGGCATCGGTCGACTTCTCGCGTTGCGGCATGGTGATTGGGGCGGGCGCCTCGATCCAGGCAGCGGTCGCGCGCAAATGGGAAGCGGCGGGCGGGCCGCCGATCACCGAGGCCTATGGGCTCACCGAGACGTCGCCCAGCGCTACTTTCAATGCGCCAGGCTCCAACGGGACCATCGGCGTGCCGGTGCCCTCCACTGACGTGCTGATCGTGGACGACGCGGGTGAGCCGGTTCCGCAGGGTACGCCCGGTGAATTGCTCATCAAGGGCCCGCAAGTGTTCGCGGGCTACTGGAAGCGCGAAGACGAAACCCGCAAGGCATTCACCAGCGACGGCTGGTTTCGCACGGGCGATGTCGTCACGATGGATACGAAGGGACTGATGACCATCGTCGACCGGAAGAAGGACATGATCCTGGTGTCCGGGTTCAACGTGTACCCGAACGAGATCGAGGGCGTGGTCGCGCTGCACCCGGACGTGCTGGAGTGCGCGTGCGTCGGCGTGCCCGACGAGCGCTCCGGCGAGGTGCCTCACCTGTTCGTCGTGCGCCGCTCACCGGGGCTGCAGGAGGATCACGTCGAATCACACTGCCGCAAGCTACTGGCGCCCTACAAGGTGCCTCGCCACATCACCTTTCTCGAGGCCCTACCGAAATCGACCGTGGGCAAGATCCTTCGCAAGGAACTGCGGACACCAGCATCAGCCTGACGGCGGGATGGGGCTTCAGCCTGCAGCGGAGCGCAGGCGCTCCATCCCGGCGTCGCGTATGCCGAGCGTCTCGAGCTTTTGAAGCGTGGCATCGAAGTACTCGCGGCAGGTACCGAGGGTGCCCGCTCCTGTGTTGATCATTCGGGCCATCTCATGCAGGGAGAGCGCTTTCGTGTAACGCGGATGCGATCGATTGACCGCAAAGGTGATCGCCCTCACCGGTACCCCGTCCACATCAGCGTTCACCCATCGCGGTTCGTACACCTCGGTCAGCATCTCCCTGCGCCAGAGCACCCGCAGCTCGTCGCGCACTTTGCGCGGCTCGATCTGCAGCAGCAATCCCTGGCACGCGCCACCCCGGTCGAGGGCGAGCATCAGCCCGGGGCGCTCTTGGGACCCACGCCCGATGACCGAACGAAGGCAGAAGGAGCGGTGCCAACCGTGGACTTTTGCCGGACGCGCGCCAGTGTGCTCCAGCGCGGGGTTCCACATCAGCGATCCATATCCGAACACATGAACGGCAGCATCGCCATCGTGCCGCGACAGGGCGGTTTCGATCGACGCTTCAAGTTCCTCTGCCGTGCGCAGCCGTGTGCCGGGGGGGAGCTGCGCATAGACCTGCGCCATGAACGCGTCGTCGAGGAGCCCTTCGCGAGTGACTTGCGCGGTTGACACGGCAGCGATCTTAACATAGGCTTCGTTTACTAAACGATATCTATCTATTGGAAAGCCCATGAATCAGGAAATTCGGATTCGCGCTGAGGGCAGTGTTGTCACAGTCACATTCAACCGGCTCGAGCGAAAGAACTCCATCACCGCCGCGATGTACGCCAATGTGACCGCCGCGCTGACTGGCGCTGCAAGCGATCGCGTTGTGAGAGCGGTCGTGCTGGAAGGCGATGAATCCATTTTCACCGCGGGCAACGACATGGGCGACTTCCTGAGGCATCCCGGTGATGGCGAGCACTCGCCCGCACACGCTTTCATGCTTTCGCTTGCGAACTTCCCGAAACCTCTGATCGCGGCCGTGTGCGGGCCAGCGATCGGCATCGGCACGACCATGCTGCTGCATTGCGACCTCGTCTACGCGGGCGACAACGCCATGTTCTCGATGCCGTTCGTCGACCTGGGGCTGTGTCCAGAGGCCGGCTCAAGCCTGCTCGTGCCACGGATGTTCGGCCATCACCGCGCCGCTGCCGCACTTCTCCTGGGAGAGCCGCTGAATGCCCAATCCGCGTTCGAGGCAGGTCTTGTCAACAAAATCCTGCCGGCCGGGGAGGTCAAGGCGTTTGCGCAGCAGCAGGCTCGCAAGGCGGCTGCAAAGCCCCTGAGCAGCCTCATGGAAACCAAGCGCCTGATGAAGCAGGGCCAAGCGGCAGAAGTCCTGCGTCAGATCGACGACGAGGGCGTGAGTTTCGCGCGAATGCTGGCCGAACCTGCGGCGAAGGAGGCCATCAGTGCCTTCCTGGCAAAGCGCAAGCCCGATTTCTCGATGCTGTGACGCGGGTACCCATCTTGAAAGACGCCGTCCATCCTCCGCTCGCCGACGAGGCATTCATCGGCCTGAATGCCGCCGAAATGGCTGCGCTCCGTGCGAACGACTGGTTCAACCCGCTTCCCCTGCAGTTGCAGCGAGCCCTCCTCCAGCATTGTGCGATCTGGCATGTGCCGGCGCATCAAACCGTGGCGACGCAGGGTTCGGTGCCCGATGTCTGGTTCGGCGTGGCCGCGGGCGCGGTCAAGTTGTCGATCTGCCCACCTTCGGGGCGCGAAACGATCGTCGACCTGCTGGAGCCAGGTCAATGGTTTGGGGACGTCCCACTGCTGTCCGGATTGCCGGCCCCGTATGAAGCAAGGACTTGGGCACCCTCCACCCTGCTGCTGATGCGGCGAAGCACTTTGCGCCAGCTTCTGGCTGCACACGAAGACCTGGGTCCCGCGCTGCTGCGCCTGAACTGGGAACGATCCGCGCGCCTGATGGATCGGCTCGTCGACCAAGGCGAACCGCTGCTCGAACATCGGGCGCGGCGACTCCTTTCCAGGCTGGCAAGCCAGTTCGGCGTCGCCCACCGTGATGCCACGCGAATTACGCTGTCGATGACGCAATCACAGCTCGGGCTTTTGCTCGGCTCAAGCCGCCAGCGCGTCAACGAACTGGCCAACAAGCTGGAACGGCGAGGAGAAATCCGCCGATCGCAGCAGTACATCGACTTCGTCATGGCGGGCGACGGGCCTGCTTGAGGAGGTCATCTTTGCGCACGGGCCGCTGACAAACCTTCAGGCGGCCCGTGCGTAGGCTGCCATGAACACCCTGACGCCCTCGCGAAGCAGCGCCCTGTTTTCCTGGGCGGAGGGCATGTCGAGCATGAGCAGACCCCGCACGTGCCCATCACCCATGAACATCGACAGGAAGAGGTCCGCCGCCAGCCGCGGACGTGGCACCTTCAGCGTCTTTGCGGCGTCAGCGCGGCGCAGGTACGTGGCCAGTTCGTCGATCAGTCGCTCAGAGCCCTGCCGGTAGAAGGCCCGGCAGGCTTCGGGTTGCGAACCGGCCGCGCCGTAGACCGAGCGGAACTTGCCTAGCGCATCCTCCTCACGCGTGAGCATCAGGAATTTCTCGCCGACGGTGAGCAACTCCTGTTCGGGTTGCTTCGGATCCAGCGTTTGGGCACCTGCGGCCCCGCCCATCACGCGTTCCGTGCGCCCTTGGATGACCGCCTCGAACAGCCCTTCCTTGGATCCGAAGTGGCTATAGACGGTCATTTTTGAAACGCCGGCGTCGGCCGCGATGGCATCCAGGCTCGCGCGCTCCAGGCCGTGCGAATAGAAGTGGCTGCGCGCCGCTTCAAGGATGCGCTCCCGGCGCTCGGGGTCCCGCGGCCTGCCGCGCCGCGGCTTGGGAGCCGCGCTCTCGTCCTTCTGGGACATTGCTGCCTTTAATGTACTTGACAGTTCAGTATATCCGCCTGACAATTACTGGACTATACAGTACAGTTTATGACGACGTTCACCAGATCACTCGCGCCTCGCGCGGCCCTCCGCCCTCTTGCGCTGGCAGCACTCGCCCTCCTGTCCGCGTGCTCGATCACTCCCGTTCAGCCTCTGTCGCCCAGCACGCCTCTGTCGGCCGCCTACAGCCAGGGAGCGCGGGCGGCTGCGGCCACCCGGGACGTCGATGCCGCCTGGTGGATGGGATATGCCGATCCGGTACTGACGGCGTTGGTCGATGAAGCGATGGCCGCCAACCAGGACGTGTCCGTCGCGCTGCAACGTGTCATCCAGGCGCGAGCAGGCAGTGATGCCCAGGGCTCTCGCCTGTGGCCTACGGTCGGTCTGCAGGTTTCGGCTTCGCGCAGCGAAACCGGTCTGCCCGCTCCGGTCAAGCAGGGCCTGCCGGACACGGGTGCGCTGCGGGCCGGCGTCGAGGTGGCTTGGGAGATCGACCTTGCGGGCGGCGTGCGCGCCGCTCGAGACGCAGCAAGGGCTGATGCCGCGGCCGCGGTGGCAGGCGTAGCAGGCGCGCGACTGCTGGTGGCCAGCGAGGTGGCTCGGCAGTATTTCGTGCTGCGCGGCGCCGACGAGCGGCTGCGCATCGTGCAGGCCCTGGCCGCGACGCAGCGCGAAACGGCTACTCGCGTGGCCAGCCGCGTGCGCGAAGGCCAAGCCAGCGCCTTCGATCTGGACCGCGCGCGCGCCGAGGCCGACGCGCTCGATGCCCAAGTGCCTGCGCTGCGAACGCTGGCTGGCATCTCGCAGACGCGGCTCGCCGTGCTGCTCGGTCGCAACCCCTCGGTACGCGTCACCGACGACACGGCGTCGTATTCATGGCCCGGGACGCGCGAGATTGCCACCGGACAGCCCAGCGAACTATTGATGCGCCGACCCGACCTGATCGCCGCCGAGGCGCGCTTCGCGGCCGAGACGCTCCGTGGCGAGGAGGCCCGCGCCCAGTGGTGGCCCAAGCTCTTCGTCAGCGTCCTGCTCGGCAGCCAAGACCTGCGGCTGAACGCGCTGAACCTTGCGCCTGTGCACTTTTCCAACGTCGCCCTCGCGTTAGCCGCGCCGCTCTTCAATGCAGGTCGGATCGACGCCGGCATTCGCGCGCAGTCCGCGCGCGCCGAAGAGGCGTTGCTGGCCTGGCAAAAAGCGGTGCTGGTGGCGGTTCAGGAAGTGGAAGACAGCCTTCTCGCACGCGGTGAAGAGGCCAGGCGCGGCGCAGCGCTGGCCACCGCCGTGGAACACCGCCGCCGCTCGCTGCAGCGCGCCCAGTCACTGCAGCGTGAAGGCCAGATCGATTTGCTGGTGTTGCTGGACGTTCAGCGATCCGTGCTGGCCAGCGAACTGGCCTTGTCGGACAGCCGCCTTCAGCAGGCGCTGGCCGACGTGCAGCTCTTCAAGGCATTGGGCGGCGGCTTCGCCTCCGCGCGGGCCGCTCTCCCGTCGACTTCTCTTGCTGATGGAACCGCTCGATGAACAGAATTCCCGTTTTAGCGTCCCGCACCGCCCTGGCCGCCGCTTGCGCACTGGTGGCCGCCTGCAGCGGCCCGCCCGCACCCGTCGCCGCCGCCAAGCCGGTCTTCGTGACCACCGTTTCGCAGGCATCACTGGGCCAGACGCGCGCGTTCACCGCCGTCGTGCGCGCCCGTGTGGAAACGGAACTGGGGTTTCGAACCGGGGGCAAGGTGACTGAGCGGCTGGTTGAAGTGGGGGACCTCGTCAGGGCCGGCCAGCCGCTCGCCCGGCTCGATCCGGCCGACTATCAACTGGCCATGCGGGCCGCCGCTGACCACGTGCAGGCCGCCTCCGTCGATGCGCAGCAGGCCGCATCAGACGAGGCACGCTTCGGAAGGTTGCTGGCGGACGGCTCGGTCGGCGCGGCCGACCATGAACGCCAGAAGGCGCGCGCCGACGGGGCTGCGGCCCGGCTGGACCAGGCACGCCGCCAGCTCGAACTGGCGCGCAACCGCGAAGGCTACGCGACGCTGGTGGCGCCCTACGCCGGGCTGGTCACCGCGCTGCGATTCGAGCGTGGCCAGGTGGTCACCGAGGGCCAGCCCGTGCTATCGATCGCCCGGGACGGCGAGCGCGAGATCGTCGCTGACCTTCCAGAGGAATGGGTCGGCCGGGTGCGCACGCTCACCGCTGTGGCCACGCCCTGGCACGACGCGAAGTTACCGATGCAGCTGGTGCTGCGTGAAGTCTCGCCGCTGGCCAGCGTGCAGGGCCGCACCTTCCGCGTGCGCTACGCGGCGGCCCCGCAGTCACGCCCACAGGTTGCTGCCCTGCCGCTGGGCAGCACCATGCAGCTGACGCTGTCCGGACCGCCCGCGGGGCCGGCAGCCGCCGTCCTGCCGGTCACCGCGCTCGTGAAGGCCAGCGGAACGGCGGGCGTGTGGATGCTGGACGCCAAGGGCTCCGGCCTGGTCTTCAAACCCGTGCAGGTGGTAGGCACGGACGACGCCTGGGTGCACGTCACCGGCCTGGCCGCAGGCAGCCGCGTTGTCACCATCGGCGCGCAGAAGCTCGATGCCGGCATCACCGTGCGCGCCGTCGAACGCGCGCCGGATGCCGAACCCGCCTCAGCCACCAAGAGCAACTCATGAGGCGCTTCAATCTCTCGGAATGGGCCGTCACGCACCGGCCGATGGTGTTGTTCCTCATCATTGCAACCCTCATCGTCGGCAGCATTTCCTTCAGCCGCCTGGGCCGCCTGGAGGATCCCAATTTCGACGTTCCGCAGATGACGGCCATCGTGGTGTGGCCGGGCGCCACCGCTCAGGACGTGCAAGACCAGGTGCTCAACCGCATCGAGCGCCGGCTGCAGGAGCTGGATCACTTCGACTACGTGCGCAGCTTCTCGCGCCAGGGCTACGGCGGCATCACGCTGTGGATGAAGGGCGGCAGCACCAAGGCCGAACTGGACAACGCCTGGTACCAGGTGCGCAAGAAGATCGGCGACGTGCGCCAGGAGTTCCCCGAGGGCGTGCGCGGGCCGTTCTTCAACGACGAGTACAACGACCGCTACAGCGTGCTCTACGCGCTGAGCGCGCCCGGGCTGTCGATGGCGGAGTTGCTGGCGGTGACTGAAGACGTGAAGTTGCGCATCCAGGGCGTGACAGGCGCCGGCAAGGTCGATGTGCTGGGCAAGCAGGCCGAACGCGTCTACGTGGAAATTTCCACGCGGCGACTGGCCGCGTTCGGCCTCGCGCCGTCAACGGTCTTCGACGCATTGGCGCGCCAGAACCTGGTGGCCCCGGCCGGCTCGGCCGATGCCACGCACGACCGTGTGCAGGTGCGCGTGGACGGCGGGCTGCGCAGCGCCGCGGACGTCGCCAACGTGAAGCTCGAGGTGGGCGGGCAGTTGCTGCGGCTGGCGGACATCGCCACCGTGCACGCCGGCTATGAGGACCCGCCGAGCATGACCATCCGCCACAACGGCGTGCCGGTGCTGGCCATCGGCGTGACCATGCAGGCCAACGGCAACGTGCTGGACTTCGGGCGCGCTCTGGACAAGCGACTGGTGCAGCTGCGGCAGGAGCTGCCGGTGGGTGTCGAGATCCAGCAGTACGCCGACCAGCCGCGCGTCGTGGCGGAATCGGTGTGGGAGTTCGAGCGCGTGTTCCTGGAGGCGCTGGCCATTGTGCTGGCCGTGTCCTTCCTGTTCCTGGGTTGGCGCACCGGCATCGTGGTGGCCGCCTCGGTGCCGCTGGTGCTCGGGCTGGTGGCAGCGGTCATGTACGCCGCGGGCTGGAACCTGGACCGCATCTCGCTGGGCGCGCTGATCATCGCGCTGGGTCTGCTGGTGGACGACGCCATCATCGTCGTGGAAACGATGGTGGTGAAACTGGAGGAAGGCTGGGACCGGCTGAGCGCGGCCAGCTATGCCTACACATCGACTGCGCTTCCGATGCTGACCGGCACGCTCATCACGGCCGCCGGTTTCATGCCGGTGGGTTTCGCGAAGTCCATCGCCGGCCAGTACGCGGGCGGTATTTTCTGGGTCGTCGGGGTGGCGCTCATCCTGTCGTGGCTGGTGGCCGTGATTTTCACGCCGTACCTGGGCATGATGCTGCTGCCGAAGAAGCTGGCGGACGGCACGCACCACGACGTGTACGACCGGCCCGTCTACCACCGGCTGCGCGGCGTCGTCGACTGGGCGGTGCAGTATCGGGCCTGGGTGCTGGGCATCACGGTGCTGGTCTTCGCCATCGCCGGCGCCGGCATGCTGACCGTGCAGCAGCAGTTTTTCCCCACCGCGTCGCGGCCGGAACTGCTGGTCGAGCTGCGACTGCGCGAAGGGGCGTCGTTCGCCGCCACAGAGCGCCAGGTGAAGGCGCTCGAAGCGCAGCTGGCGAAGGACCCGGACGTCGAATTCTTCACCGCCTACACCGGGGCCGGCACGCCGATCTTCTATCTGTCGATCCTGCCGGAATTGCCCAACCCGGGTTTTGCGCAGTTCGTCGTCAAGACGGCGGGTATCGAACAGCGCGAACGCGTGCGCGCCCGACTCATGGAAATGTTCGCCAAGGATGAGGTTCTGCCCGACGTCAAGGCCCGCGTCACCCGTCTGGAGTTTGGACCGCCGGTGGGCTTCCCGGTGCAGTTCCGCGTCATCGGGCCCGACAAAGTGCAGGTGCGGGAGATCGCCTACCGGGTGCGCGACGCGGTGCGTCAAAGCGCGCTGGTGCGCGATACGCAACTGGACTGGAACGAGCAGGTGCGCTCGGTGCAGGTCCGCGTCGATCAGGACAAGGCACGCCTGCTGGGCCTGTCGAGCGCCGACATCCAGGGCCTGGTGCAGACGGCGCTGGACGGAGCCCCGGTGACGCAGATCCGTCGCGGCGAAGAACTGGTGGACGTGGTCGTACGGGCCACGCCCGAGGAGCGCAAACGCATCGGCCAGCTGGGCGACCTGCAGGTCTTCACGCGCAGCGGCGTGACCGTGCCACTGTCGCAGCTGGCCCATGTGGAGCCGAGCTTCGAAGAGCCGGTGCTGTGGCGGCGCAACCGCGACATGGCACTCACCGTGCGCAGCGACGTGGTCGACGGCGTGCAGGGGCCTCACGCCACCGCCCAGATCCGGCCGTCGCTGCAACCCATCATCGATGGTCTGCCCGCGGGCTACCGCATCGAGGAAGGCGGCGCGATCGAGGAAAGCGACAAGGCCAACGAGGCGCTGTTCGCGGTGTTCCCTGCCATGTTCGCGGTGATGCTGACGCTGCTGATGATCCAGCTGCAGAGCTTTTCCAGGGTGTTCATGGTCTTCATGACGGCACCGCTGGCGCTGATCGGGGTGGTGCCGGCGCTCTTGCTCTTCCAGGCACCGTTCGGCTTCGTCGCGCTACTGGGCGTGATTGCGCTGGGCGGCATGATCATGCGCAACTCCATCATCCTCGTCGACCAGATCGACCAGGACATCGCGCGCGGCGCGGCGCCCTGGACCGCGATCGTCGACGCGACCGTGCGGCGCTCCCGCCCCGTGGTGCTGACAGCCGCCGCCGCGGTGCTGGCGATGATCCCGCTCACGCGCAGCGTTTTCTGGGGACCGATGGCCATCTCGATCATGGGCGGCCTGGTTGTGGCCACGGCACTCACACTCGTCTTCGTGCCGGCGCTCTACGCTGCCTGGTTCCGCGTTCGGCGCGACTCCCCCGCGCAGAAGGAAACGGCAGGACCGATCACTTTCGTAGCCCCAGGCGCGGGCGAAAGGTCCCATGCTTGAGCTCGCAAACGCCGGCGGCCGGCGCCGCAAGCAGGAACGCCCTCGAGAACTGCTCGATGCCGCACTGGCTGTCTTTGTGGAAAGAGGTTTCGCTGCAGCCCGGGCGGAAGAAATCGCCTCGCGCGCTGGCGTTTCCAAGGGAACGCTGTACCTCTACTTCAACAGCAAGGAAGACCTGCTCAGGACGCTCATCTCCGAGGGCTTCTCCAGCCGAATCGAAGGGTGGGCGGATCAGATGGCAACGAGCGCGGGCGCAAGCAGCGAGCTGCTCCGCCAGGCGCTGACGAGGTGGCAGGCTTCGTTGGCGCAAAGCCAGGCTGGGGGCATCTTCAAGCTGGTCCTGACAGAGGCGCGGCACTTCCCGGGACTGGCGGACTGCTGGGACCGCGAGGTGATGCGCCCGGTGCGCGCGCTCGTTTCGCACATCCTTGCGCGCGGCATCGCGCGGGGGGAGTTCCGCACATTCGATGTCGACCTCGCAGTGCACGCGCTGATCCTGCCGATCGTGATGGCGTGCTTGCACCGGCACACGATCGGGTCCCTCGTGCCGGACGACTTTCTGATGCACACCCCCGATCTTGTCGGCCGCCATATCGAACTAGTCCTGGATGGCTTGTACCGGCATTCAGATCGCGGCCGGGAAGGCGGCGCCGCAATCACGGTCATCTAACTTTTTCTTCACACAGGAGCAACCCATGTCCAATCGACAAAAACAGCAACCCACCCCCGTGGCGATAGTGACGGGAGCATCGGGCGGTATCGGAGAGCTGACCGCGCGGGCGCTGGCGCAGGCCGGATACCGCGTGTTCGGCACCTCGCGCAAGCGCCCCTCGCAGCCAAGCACGGGGGTAGAGCATGTGGTGTGCGACGTGGTCAGCGATGAGTCGGTCACGGCCGCGATCGCGGAGGTCCTCGCCAAAGCCGGCCGCATCGACTTGCTGGTCAACAACGCCGGGGTCGGCCTTATCGGAGCGGCCGAGGAATCATCGATCGAACAGGCGAAGGCGCTCTTCGACGTCAACCTGTTCGGCGTCATTCGAACCATCAAGGCCGTCCTCCCGGTGATGCGCCGTCAGCGTTCGGGCCGCATCGTCAATATCAGCTCCGTGCAGGGATTCATCCCGGCCCCCTACTTCGCGCTGTATGGGGCGAGCAAACACGCGTTGGAAGGCTACTCGGAATCGCTGGACCACGAGGTCCGGGATGCAGGCGTCAGGGTGATACTCGTGGAACCCGCCTACACGCGCACCTCGTTCGAGAGCAATTTGATCCAGGCCGACCAGCCGTTGGGCGATTACGCCCCCGCGCGTTCCAATGCGGAAACCGTGACACGCGAGGTGATGCTGACTGCCGACTCGCCGGATGTGGTCGCAAAGGCTGTCCTGAATGCGGCGACCGCGGCGAAGCCAAACACCCGGTACACCGCGGGTGGCTTCGCGAGGCAAGTGAGCCTGTTGCGCCGTTTCGTTCCACGGTCCGCGTTCGACAAGAGCCTGCGCAAACAACTGCGGATGCCCGCCTAGGCCGCGGTGTCCGGGCAAAGACGCCGACTCACGTTCTGCCTCACCCTCGTCCGTCAGCTCTCATCCCTTGCGACTGTGAGCGACCTTTTGCAGCAATTGAAGGAGCATGAGCCGCTCTGCCTCGGTCAGGTCCCTCAGGATCTCTCGATCGGCCTCGAGCAGCGCCGTGAGAGCCTTTGAGACGAGCGCTTCACCTTTACGGGTGATACGCAGATCCTGGGTGCGTCGATCCACGGAGCCGCGCTCGCGCGCAATGAGTCCGCGCTGCTCCAGCTGATCAAGCCACACCTTGACGCCGGGGGTTGTCACGGCCAGTGACTTGGCGACCCGGGCGGCGGTCACCGGCGCATTTGCCCGGACGAGCTGCAGGATGGTGAACTCGACCTTCCGAAGGTCAAGCGGCTCCCCGACCGAGCGGGTAAAGGCCTCGCTGGTAAGGATCGCGGCCTGGGCCAGCTGGTAACCGAGCAGGTCATGCATGCCGCCCTCTGCGAGCGCACCCTGCGGCGTGAGGGTCTCTTCGGTCTTCATCGGTCGAGTCTAACGGCTGGGTCGATGGGGACAGGTTTGGTCGCCTAATCGTAACTCTACTTAATCACTTTTAGCAAAGAACACCAGGGAATCCCCTAGTGTCAGAAGATATAGATCATTAACTAAACTAACGATTAGTCAAACCGCCGCAGCAGCCATCGGGGCCGCGCGGGGCGCGACCGACCCACCGCTGGAAAAGCCTTCAACGTATGACTCTTTCATTCACGACATCTCGCCGGTCTTGACCGGCGCACGGAGAAACCCATGAAGAAGATTCCGAATAGCCCCTGCCCTGCCCGCCCCGCCGGGACGGCGTCCCATTGGATTGCCGCCGCCTGCGCGGCCTTGCTCGCCGGCTGTGGCGGTGGTGGCAGCAGCGACGGGCTGCCACAGCTGGCCGCGGCCACAGGCGCGCAACTGGGCGCCTGTGCCGACCTGGCCAGCAAGTTCTCGTTCGCCAATACCACCATCACCTCGGCCGCTCCGGTGGCCGAGGGCCCACTGCCGGCCGCGACCGCCACCGCGGTGGCCGGCCCCGTGGTGGGCGCGCACTGCCAGGTAAAGGGTGAGATGTTCCGCCGCACCAGCCCGCAGGACACCAAGAGCTACGCCATCGGCTTCGAGATGCGCATGCCCAATGACTGGAACGGCCGCTTCTTCTACCAAGCCAACGGCGGCCTGGACGGTAACGTCGGCACGGCCCTTGGGGCCATCGGCGGCAGCGCACCAAACTTCTCCAACGCACTGAAGATGGGCTTTGCTGTCATCAGCAGCAATGCGGGTCACGACACACCGGGGCCCTCTTTCGGCATCGACGCCCAAGCCCGGCTGGACTACGGCTACAACGCGGCGGTCAAGCTCACGCCCATGGCCAAATCGCTGATTTCCTCGGCCTATGGCAAGGGACCTGATCGATCCTACTTCGGTGGCTGCTCCAACGGGGGCCGCCACACCTTCGTGGCCACGACCCGCTTGCCCGACCAGTACGACGGCTTTTTGGCCGGTGCACCGGGTTACCGCCTGCCGCTGGCGGCCACCGCCAATATGTTCAGCGCCAAGCAGTTGTTGAAGGTGCCGGGGACCACTGTCGCAGACCTGAGCGTGGCTTTCCCAACCCCGGAACGCGTCGTGGTCTCCAAAGCCATCCTGTCCAAGTGCGACGCGCTAGACGGCGCGACTGACGGCATCGTTCAAGACGTGGCCGCCTGCCAGAAGGCCTTCGACCTCAACCGCGACGTGCCCACCTGCAGCGGCGCGCGGGACGGCACCTGCTTGTCGGCCGATCAGAAGACGGCCCTCGCGCCCATCTTCTCCGGCGCGACCGACAGCACGGGCAAAAAGTTCTATGCCAGCCTCGCGTATGACGCTGGTATTTCAGGCACCAGCTTTGCCACTTGGAAATTCGGTGCCTCGAAGAACCTGGACACAGGCGCCGTTGCCACGGTCTGGGGCGTACCGCCGATCAGTCAGACAGGCTTCGACGGCCCAACGTACTTGACGAGCACATCGGTCGACACCATGCTCGCGTCCATCGCCGCGACCAACAGCACCTACCTCGAATCCGCGCTGTCGTTCATGCAGCCGGTGAATCCGAGCAACCTGAGCACCCTGAAAAACCGTGGCGCCAAGGTGATGGTCTATCACGGCGTCAGCGATCCCATCTTCATGCACGATGACACGGTGACCTGGTACGAGAACCTGCGCAGCGCCAACAACGGCAACGCCGCTGACTTTGCGCGCTTCTACGCGGTGCCGGGCATGGGCCACTGCGCTGGCGGCCCTGCCACCGACCAGTTCGACATGCTCACGCCCCTGGTCAACTGGGTGGAAAAGGGCCAGGCGCCTGACTCGGTGATTGCCACCGCGCGCGGCGCTGCCACCACCGCCGGCGCTGCCAACGTTGACGTTCCGGCCAGTTGGGCCCCCGGCCGTACACGGCCGCTGTGCTCCTATCCGCAAGTCGCGCGCCTCAAGGCCGGCGCCACCGACCTTGAAAGCGCCAGCAGCTTCAGCTGCCAATAGTAGGAGTCCCCCGTGATCCGTCGTCCCTTCTCGCTAGCCTTCTGGATCGCCACGAGCGCCGCCACCCTTGCAATGGTTGGCTGCGCGAACAAGGCGGGGGTTGCAGTCGATGCAAGCCGCTCGACCGCAACAACCGTAACGACCGAAAACGGCAGCGTCAAAGGTCTTGCGAAAGGAAGCGCGGAGGTATTCCTCGGCCTGCCTTTCGCAGCGCCACCAATGGGAAGCCTGCGCTGGGCACCCCCCGAGAGAGCCGCTTCCTGGCAGGGCGTACGAGACGGGACGGTCGCGGGACCGAGTTGCCCGCAGATGGGCGGCTCCCCGGTCATCGGTCGGACCGAGAACGAGGACTGCCTTCTTCTCAACCTCTATCGTCCCGCCGGCACTGCTTCGGGCGCATCGCTCCCCGTACTTGTGTATGTTCACGGTGGGGCCAATACCGTCGGCGGCGCAGTCCAGATCGACGGCGCTCGCATGGCGACAGAAAACGGGGTTATGGTCGTTGCCATCAATCACCGCCTGGGATCACTCGGTTTCTTGAATCATCCCGCGCTCGCCCAGCAGGCCAAGGATCGCCTGGCGGGAAACTATGCATTGCTTGACATCAAAGCAGCGCTGGAATGGGTTCAACGCAACATCGGTGCATTCGGCGGCAATCCCAAAAAGGTGACGTTGGGAGGAACCTCGTCGGGAGGAACCAACGTTTGCCCGCTCCTTGTCAACCCTGGCACCGCTGGACTCATTCATGCGGCGATCATTTCCAGTGATGATTGCTTGCGGGACGTCGACACGGTCGCGCAATCGGAGGCGCGCGCGACGGCGTTCGCGGCCAAGCTTGGATGTACGAAACCTGAGAATGTCGTGACCTGCCTGCGCTCCAAGAGCGCCGGCGAGTTGGTGACTGCGGGCGGCGCCTGGAATCCACATGTCGATCCCAAGGGCTTTCACCGCAAACCTGCGATCGACACGATCGCGGCAGGCGAATGGAGAGCCGTGCCTGTATTAATGGGCAGCACGCGGGAAGAAGGTCGTGGTTCCGGCGGGGCCTTCGCCAACTTCACGGCGCAGGCGTACGCGACCTGGGTCACCCGGCTGGTCGGGGCTGACCGCGCCCCAGCGCTGCTGGCGGCCTATCCAGCGGACAAATACTCGGGCCAGTACGCGCTGTCCTATGTGGTCGGAGACCTCATTACCGACAGCGGGATGCGCGGTCTCGGCGGTTGCACCAACCTGGCGCTGGCAAGATCTATCGCCCGGCAAGCACCCACTTACTACTATCAGTTCGAGGATTCAAGCCCACCGGCGCCCTCGACGCCGCCAGGCTATGAGTTTCGCGCCTCACATGGGCTCGATACGCCGTTCACGTGGCCCGATTCTCCTCACATGGCCCAGTCCTCCTCACGGTTTAGCGAAGCGCAGCGGCAGTTGTCGAAGGAGATGACCCGCTACTGGGCCGCTTTCGCCAAGAACTTCAACCCGGAGGTTCCGGGGCAGGCGGAGTGGCCTCGAATGATCGCCGACGGATCGTTGATGTCGCTGCGGCCAGGCGGACAGAGCCGAGCTACGCCTGTCGCACAGTTTGCAGAAATGCACAAATGCGCTTTGTGGGAAAAGATGCCTTGGGTGCTCGATCGCGGCGAACGCTGACCTGCTGCCGGTGATCGCTGGTGCGGGCACGCTGCAGTCATCAGGGCCCACCTGAGCCGCACGGTCAACTGTACCGCCCCAAACAAAACCTGACAGGCCGCAGACCGTGTCCTTGGCGATGGCGATGGCGATGGCGATGGCGATGGCTTCTTGTTCGCTGTCATTGGAATCGTCGTCAACACCGGCCGGAAGATTTCCCCCTGAGCGATACGTCCGTTATTGTTTGATGCACTGAACACGGTCGGCTTGGCGAAATAGCCGCGCGCCATCCGTCAGGACGACCCGTACCCCCGGCAGCAAGTTTTGCTTCCTCTTCGATGCCGGTCTGGATCATGGCCTGCACGCGGCGGTACTGTCGCTCATTGGAGATGGGACCGGTGGCGGTCTTCGCATCCTATTGGTCACCTACGATCAGCGTGGCAGCGGCCGCTGCGGTTATGCGTTCAGCCTCGGCCAACCTGGATGCGGGGACCAGCATGCGCGAAGGCGCGTTGCAGCTCTGACCGGTGTTGCTCATCATGCCCAGAACGCGAGCGGTGACGCTTTCCTGCAACGGCGCATCTTCTCAAATGATATTGGCCGACTTGCCGCCCAGATCGAGCGATACAACTTTGATCGTGTCGATGGCGATGCTGGTGTGGACTTGTTGTAGGAGATCGAGTCTGGCGCGCCTCGAGCCTGCAGTGATTTTCTTCAAGCATCAGAGCGAGGAATAGGATATGGTCGCGCTCGACATCGCTCAGCAGCTTTCCTTGCGTGTCGGCGGTTTCGATCGCGTGAGCCAGCATCACCCGCGCGCCGTCAGCTCGTCGATGCTCACGCGTGCTCCCATTGCGCGTTATGTTGCGCGGGCTCTTCGTCAGGGCCCGCAATTCGGTTGTTTCTCGGACGTGCAAAGCGCCCCTTTTGGTGTAGCGTTGGCCCGGTGCAAGTTCGCCAAGGGTCAGGTGGCGCTGGGGAGCTCCGTCGTCGCCTTCTGCCTTGTCAAGCCGGTTCGCGACGAGCACGGCGTCGTCGTCGATCTGCGATGGGACTACCTCATGTGGGTTGGAGATTCGCGCTGCGCGGATCGATCAGTATCTTGGCCTGCTCTTCGGGGTCGCCGAGGGCTGCAAAGGCATTCGCCACCCCATCCAGGCCGACCATGCCGGTCACCATGAAAGCGCAGCTGACCTTGCCTTCGGCAATCATGTGCAGAGCATCGCGGTATTCGAGCGGCGAGTAACCCATCACGAAACGCAAGTCAATTTCCTTGTGGATGCCGAGTGCCGGCTCAATGCGGTCTTCCTGCATGCAGACGCCCGCTACCACCACGCGCGAAAACAGCGGCGCGCCGTCGAGAATGGTCTGCAGGATGCCGGGCACGCCGACGCATTCGAAGATCACCGGGCGCTTCGGTTTCAGGCCGAGTCCTTCCGCAATGCGCCAGACATGCCACCAGGGCAGCGGCAGCTTGCCCAGCCTTTCGCGCGTATCGACGGCCAGTTCCAGCAGGCCGCCGAAGCTGGCAATGTGGCCGTATTGCTGCCAGTTCGCATACGGCGACTCATCTTTCGGGTCGATTACCAGGTCGGCGCCGCAGTTCTTCGCCAGCGCCCGCCGGCCGGCGGAAAAATCGCTTGCCACCACGGTGCGCACGCCCTTGGCCTTCAGCATGCAGATCACGCCCAGGCCAACCGGACCGCAGCCGATCACGATCGCCACGTCACCCTGCTTCACTTCGGCGCGATTGACCGCATGCAGGGCGACGGCCAACGGTTCAGTCAGGGCCGCCTGGTCTTCATGCAAGCCGTTCGGAATCGGCATCATCATGTTTTCATCAACCAAGATGCGCTCGGCATAGGCGCCGGGGGCAAGGGCGGAAAGCCCGAGCAGCTCGATATTGTCAGCCTGGCGCGTGACCGGCACCACCGCTACGCGCGTGCCGGCGCGCTGCTTGCGCGTCGTGCCGGGTCCATGTTCGAGTATCTCGCCGCAGAACTCATGGCCGAACACGATCTCTTCTTCGGCGCGCAGGGAGTTCTTGTAGCCGATACGGGTCAGGAGATTGCCCATGTGGCTACAGTGATGGCGCACATGCAGATCCGAGCCGCAGATGCCGCAGCGCAGGACGCTCAGCAGCACCTGGCCCTTGCCCGGGACCGGTTCGGGACGCTCTACCACCGCGAGTTCGGCGTTCTTGCAAACGACTGCTTTCATGACAGGATTTTTTTCAAAAGATTGATAGTGAATTTCAGGCAGGACGCCGGTGAGTCTTCATTTGGACTCCGTAGGTGAGCTATGCAAGAAATCGAGCAGCAGCGCGTTCACGCGCACGGGATCATCGAGCTGCAGCCAATGGCTGGCGCCGTCGATGCGCTCGTAGCGCCAACTGCCCTCGACCAATTTTTCGCAGTCGAGCATCTGCTTCTCGGCCAGGAATTTATCGCCGCTGCTCCAGATGCCAAGGACGGGGACCGTCACCGGCGGATAAGCGCGCGGCATGAAGATGCCGAGGTTGGCGCGGTAATAATTGAGGGCCGCCGTCAGCCGTCCGGGCCGGGCCAGCCATTGGGTGGCCAGCACGCATTCCGGATGCTGCCCGGTCGCGGCGCGGAACAGGGACCAGTCAAACGAGCGCAGCGCCCATTCTGCGAGACCGCGCAGCTGAAACAGCAGGACGTAATACCCTTTGATTTTTTGTTCCAGCGGGCCGCGCGCATAGGCATTCGGATGGCCGACCGACAGCGCCGCGTAGCGCTCGACCCGCTCCGGATGGCGCATGCAGAATTGCCAGCAGATCGCCGCGCCCCAGTCATGCCCGATCAATTGCGTGCGCGCCACGCCCAGCGCATCGAGCACGCCGACCAGATCAGCTACCAGAAGGTCAATGCGATAGTCGGGCCTGGCCGCGGGCGCGTCCGACCTGCCGTAGCCGCGCATGTCTGGCACGATTACCTGGTAACCGGCGATCACCAGCGCGGGCACCTGCCGCCGCCAGACCGCCATATCGTCGGGAAAACCATGCACCAGCAACAGCGCGGGCCCCTCGCCATGCACTGCAACATTGAGCTCGATACCATTGACACGGAGCTTCCGGCTGGCCGCCGTGACGGCTGCCGCGCCAATTTCCAAGAACTGGGTCATGTCTCCCCTTTTCATTAGTATTTGGACGGTGTCCAATACCTGTTACCAAGACCGGCAAACATCTTTAATTTGTAGGAATGATAGAAATAGAAGCTTTTAAATACGATGTCCGACGCCGCCAACTCCATGTCATTTCCCGACAGCCGGCCGTAACGATGAAAGGCGGGCCGCAATGAAGCCGCAGTCGCGTCGCATCCCGGTTCGTTACCTGCTGCAATTGCGCGACATGCTGCGCGAATCCGGCGTCGACACTGACCGCCTGCTGGTCATGGCCGGCATCAACGAGCCGCGGTTCAATGACGCCAGCTCTCTGCTTTCGGCGGCCGAGGTGGAAGCCTTTGTCTCGTCTGCGCGTCAGCTGACCGGCCGTACCGACCTGGGCTTCGAAGCCGGTCGCCTGATCAAGATGAATTCCCATGAATTGCTCGGCTATGGCATGCTGAGCTGTCGCAATGTGGACCAGGTCCTGCAACTGGTATCGCGCCACTATCACCTGATAACCGAAACTTTCACTCTGCGCTACCGGCGCGAGGACCGTTGCGGCGAAGCGATCTACACGCCGGCGATGCGCATGCCGCTGGAAACGCTGAATTTCTACTACGAGGTGCTGGTCACCGCGCATTGCAATCAGATCCGTCTTTTGCTGGGCAACGATGTACCACCCTACGACTGCTATCTGTCGATGGCCGAACCGGCGCACGGCAGGCGTTACCTGGCACTGGCGCCGGCGCGCTTTCATTTCGAGGAAAAAGCACTACCCGGCGTGCGCGTGGTCATGGGCACGGACTTGCTGAACCTGCCTTTGCCAATGGCTGACCAGCGCATGGTCAAGCAAATCGATGCACGCTGCGACGCGCTGGGCCAGCGCCCGCCGGCCGACGATGAAGGATGGGGCGACTACGTCAGCATGATGCTGCGCCAGGCAAGCGGCGAAATCGTCACGCTGGAAGACCTCGCCCGCCGCATCAATATTTCGCCGCGCACGCTGGACCGCCATCTCAAAAAGGAAAAGCTGCAATTTCGAGACCTATCGCAGCAAGTGCGCTTCGAAAAGGCCCGCGAGCTGCTCAGCGCGCCCGGCGCCACGGTGGTTCAGGTCGCGCTATCGCTCGGCTTCTCCGACGCAGCGAACTTCAGCCGAGCCTTCCGGCGCACCGTGGGCATCTCGCCCAGCCAGTTTCAGCAGGACCTGGCCGGTGACAGTTCCAGCACCTGAGTCTGTGAGATTCCATAGACCCGCCCGTTGTCAGCCCAGCAAGGCATTAAAGAAAATTCGCGGAATTTTCAGAAAGCTCGGTCGGTACTGAAACGCTACCAGCAGCCGCCCCAAAATATGCCCCTTGCGGTTGGTGACGAACCATGGCGGACGGGGCAGCAGGGTAAACGACAAGCTCAGCAAATTGCGGGGAAACGGTCGGAACGGCGCTTCGACCACGGTGCGTTCCGGCCGATCAAACAAGGCGGTGTTATGCACGACACCAATCCCGCTCTGCACGTCCTCAAGCGTGTGTCCGGGAAAAGCGCCCCAGGTAGCTTGCGGTGTTAAAAACCCCAGACCAGTCCACGCATTGATGGCGATGGTGCCGTAGCGCAGCTCGATCAGGAGCTCTTCCATGCGCACCCTGCCGATTTGCGCGATGGTCGCCGGATGGATCACGATATTGGCGCCGAGCGTGCCATGCAATTCCGAATTGACGTAGGCAATGGCGGCCTTCAGAAAGGCCTCCGGATCGGCGGCCGATAGTTCAACCTGACTCATCGCAGGGGCAAATACTTCGGTGGTCCTGTCATAGGCGTTCTCTTTCCCCATCGGCGCGATCAGTACCGGTTCACCCCCGCGCCTTGGCACCCTTTTGGCCTTTGGATTATTTTTGGTGAATTCGGTGATCCTGTCCTTGGCGCCCGGGTAATAGAGACTACGCGCCTGGGAAGCCGAGATGACGTCTTCCAAGGCGCTGACGAAATCGGATTTCTGACTCCATTCCCTCGGCAAGACCAGCACCTGGCAAGCGACACAATTAAATCCGCTGTTATGCAATTTTTGTGTTGCCACCTGCTCGGCCTGGAATTCGATATCGGCGGCCGTCCACGGTCCTGGCACGACGATGGTCGGGCAGACGGCACCCAGTTCCGACGTGATGGTGCGGCTGTTTCTGGGTTTGCCGGCAGCCTTGCTGGCCTTGGCCTCATCTCCCGTACCCCAGACGATGGCATCGTGCGACGCACCGGACCCGGTGATGTGAATTTCGTCCACCAACCTGTGATTGCACAAGTACTGGCCGCAGTCGGCGCCCCCCCGGACAATTCGCACAACGCCGCGTTCGATCAGCGGTTGAAAGACCGGCGTGAGAAATTCAATCAGGTAATCATTGACCGGATTCATTTTGAGAATCACGACCTGGTTCTCGCTAAAGAGCTTTTGAAACACATCCAGTGGCGCGATCGCCGCAATATTGCCCGCTCCCAGCACCAGCGCCACTTTGCCTTTCTTATGGGCGAAGCTCAATGGATCGTAAATCGATGCCGTATTGGCGCGCAGCGTCGCCGGCGTAATTCCGGGTTGCATCCATACATCGACCTTGACGCCACTCAACAGCAAATGGTCCCATATCGAATGCGGCAATACGCGTGCGGCAACCTGGCCATTGGGAAGCTCGCGTACCAGCGTATGGTCCAGATGCTTTTTCCCCTTCACCTGCGATAAGGTCGCAATCATTTGATTACAGTAGCCCATCACGGTGTAGGGACCGGATATCCATTCTTCGCCGACCAGGGGAGAACCATTGGCGATGTCTTTCTTGCGGGCCGCTGTTTCCGCCCAGCTTCTGGCAACCGGCATCAGCCGGTCCTTGATTTCCTGCAGGATGCCGATGCGCTCCGCTACAGTCGTTTTAAGCCAGCGATCCTTGTTTCCAGCAAGAGTGTTTAATGCCTGATCGAGTTCGTCATAGGGAATCGAGGGAATCGAGGGAATCGATTGTTGGGACAATTTCGGGGAAATCATGATTTGGCTTTTCCGGCAGCGAGGGCAGCCTGATCCTTTTCGGCACCGAGAGGGTCGATGCAAATAAAGGAAGGAACATGGTCTTCAATCGCGTAGGCCGGCATGTTCGATGAACTTGAACATACACGCCCATCCCTGGTGAACGACATGTCACGCAGGACGGTCACGCGGGTCGGGCTCGGATAACTCTGAAACGTTTTGCTGACCGGCGAAAAGCGCACGACGCGATCCGAATTATTTGCCGTGATCCACACGTCGCCGGTGCTTTTGTGCACGTTGAGCGCATAGGGCGTCTCGTATTCGCCAGCTGCCACGCCAGGGATTTTCCAGGTTTCGAAATGTTTGGCGCTCGTGTCAAAACTCATCAGGCCGCCCTCGTCAAAGGAAGGAATCCAGAGCACACCCTTGCTATCGAATCGCGGTCGACGCGGCCCCTTCATGGGCGTATCGAATTCGGTGATTTCCATCGTTTCTGCATCGATGCGGCCGATTTTCCCCGCGTACAGCTTGGCGTACCAGATGCTGCCATCGACTGGATTGACATCAATTCCATATGGGAAGGCCAGCACCTGGTATCCCAGGAACTTATGGTGCGAGAAATCCAGCAGCAGAGCCTTGCCCGGGAACCAGGACGAAATCCTCAGAAGTGTCGGAAACAGCATGTCGCTGACCCACCGAAAAAATCCATTGGAGGGCAAGGCCATCACTTTCATCGATTCGGTCTTGGGGTCAAAACGCGCGACCATATTGGATGCGGCAATGGTGAACCAGACGATGTCGTGCTTGTCGACGCGTATCGTGTGCGGATAGAGGGCGTCGTTTCCGACCGGATAAGTCTTGAAGACCTTCGTTCCCGGGTCGAAGGACATCAGGGTGCTCGACAAGGCGTTGGTGATCCAGATACGGCCGTCGGAAGTTTGCGCCATGCTGTGCGGGCCGTGCTTGCCGCTGAACATGCCGATCGGCAGCTGCATGCCGGAGAATTTGCCGCCGCGCGGCAGGTCGATATCGGGCAGCGGATATTTTTCTACATTCCCCGATTGTCGATCCAGCACCCAGACGAGATCGTGTCCTTCGTCGGTGCCGTACAGCTTCTGGTCTTCCGCGACATCGAGGTCGTGGATGAAAGACATGGCATCACCGACCAGCCATTCCTCGGTCTTGGCGCGCGCCAATTCTGCCGTGGGGCCGTAATTGTGCTTGGCCTCAACCGGCTTGTTGGTAAAGCCGCGGCTCAACACATCGGCTATCGTATTTACTTCACCGGATGACAGCATGGCCACCATGCCTTCCATCTTCGTGATGGTGCCGATCCAGGCATCGTGACTGCGCGGGATCCGCGTCGTTGAATTACCCATCTGATGACAGTAATTGCACTGGCTGACAAATGGTCCGCGATCCTCGATCTTTTGCCAGGGCAGCAATGCATTGTGGGCAGAAGCAGACAATGCATCCGATGCGTCCTGTACGTTGGCGAATGTCTTCAGTCGCAAATTCAGCGCGCTGTGCTGATCGGCGCTCACCTGCACAGTGGAGCGGTTGTCTTCATAGTTTGCCATGCGCACCCGCACACCGAGTTTGCCCTCGAAAGGAGTACGTATCGTGTAACCTCCATTGGCATCGGCATACACCGTTTCGCGCCGGTTGGCCGCTTCGTTAAATACCGTGACCATGGCGCCGAACGCCGGCTTGCCATCGGGCGTAGTGACTTGACCGGTAAAGGAAGCCGCGTAGGCTGCGGGAATCCACATTACACTGCCGAGCAAAAGAAAGGCAAGTCGCGCCTGGCGGGTAAGAGCGGGGGGATTCTTCATAAGTTGTCTCTTTTGAAATTGCCGACCGAATTGATAGCTTCAGGCTTGTTCCCACAGGGGCAGGGGATATGCCTTTCCCTGCACCTTGCGCTGCGCGCTGCCTAACCAGACCGGCAGCGTATGACTGAAATGAAAGGATGCAAGGAGGCCGATCGCCAGGATCGACATCAATGGGCCACCAAATAGCAAATTCCCGAGCAGCATGACGCCGGAAATATCGAGCTTCGGCAAATGCAGCGCATCACCCAGCCACAGCACCACGATCAGCAGCAGGCCGGTAAGCTGGTTGAGTTGGAGGATCGACTTGAACAGCCGGAACCCGGTGCCTTTCCACATCAGGATTGCTTGCAAAAGCAGGCAGGCACCCGGCACGTAATAGGCACTGGCGCTCATGCCTAGCAGTGCCATGAAAATACTGGAGGCAAGCAGCAGTGCGGTGAACACTTTGGCTTGGGTTGGTCTGGTTTCTATTTTCATGTAATCACCTCTCGTTTAATGACAATGCCGCAGGTGTACGGGACTCTGTTTCAAGGCATGCACGCTGCTGTTTCTTCTTGCTGGAAATTTGAGCTTCCGCCTCAGAGATATCCGGCCTGGCGGGAAAAGCGCAGCATCATCTTGCGCATCAGCCGCAGCGACAGACGTCGCAGGTGATACGTCAGCGCCGCTCCGGGCCCGCTGAGCACGATGTCGCCGTCGTTCATCACCGCCCTGACCATGTCTTCACCGACCACGTCAGGCGAGCAGCCCTTCGTCGCGTAAAAGTTCTGCAGCTTCGCCAGCGTGGCAGCGGTGACACTGGCTGCGACCAGCGCGTGCGCCTTGACAATGGGCGTATTGATGATGCCTGGACAGATGGTGCTGATATGCGCAGGGGTATCCGCCAGCTCCAGTTTCAGTACTTCGCTGAAACAGAGCACCGCCCCCTTGGACGCCGCATAGGCCGCCATCGACGGGCCGGGATAGTTTGCCGCGCTCGAAGCAACGTTGAGGATGTGCCGTGGTCCGCCGGCGGCCAGCATCTGCGGCATGAAGGCGTGACAGCCATGCACCACGCCCATGACATTGATGGACATCACTCGGCGCCAGTGATCGAGATCGCCCTCCAGGAACTTGCCTAGGTAGCCAATGCCAGCATTGTTGATCAGCACATGGGCAGCGCCGACACGCTCTTGTACCGCAGCCGCGAAGGCGCGCACTGCCGCCTCGTCGGAGACATCGAGCACGCCAGTCAGGCACTTTGCACCCAGGGCTTCGATTTCCCGTCTGACCTCCCCGAGCGCGGTTTCGCTGATGTCTGTGGCAACGATGTAGGCGGTGCGACGCGCAAAGGCGAGCGCTGCAGCGCGGCCGATGCCGGAACCGGCGCCGGTGATGACGACGATCTTGTCCTTCAAATGCTTGATGGCCATGGTTTGTCTCCTTATTTGAATTTCTGATAGAGGAAATCCAAGTGAGCTTGCCGCAATGTGCAGGCACTGATTTCGCTTATGGAGAGATGATAGGAAGCGAATCACATCGCGGCCATGTTCGATGCCGCCACCTTCATGTCATTTGCCGACAACCGGAGATGGGCCAAGCGGACTTCTGCGCGGCCCCTAACAATCAGACCGTCGGCAATCGATGTGCGCAATACAGTTCGCGCAACTTGGTCTTCTGCATCTTCCCAGTCGCACCGAGCGGAATCGTATCGGCGAACACCACGTCATCCGGCGTCCACCACTTCGCGATCTTTCCGTCGAAAAATTCCAGCATCTGCTCGCGCGCCAGCTCCGCACCAGGCTTTCTGACGACCACCAGCAGCGGCCGCTCATCCCATTTCGGATGCACGATCCCGATGCAGGCCGCCATCGCCACGGCCGGATGCGCCACCGCGACGTTTTCGATGTCGATCGAGCTGATCCATTCGCCGCCGGACTTGATCACATCCTTGGCCCGGTCGGTGATCTGCATGAAGCCGTCGACATCGATATTGGCCACGTCGCCGGTCGGGAACCAGCCATCGATCAACGGATTGCCGCCCTCGCCCTTGAAATAGCGATCGACGATCCACGGTCCACGCACCAGCAGTTCGCCGCTGGTCTCGCCGTCCCACGGGATTTCCTTTCCCAGGCTGTCTACCACTTTCATATCGACGCCGAACACGACACGGCCCTGTTTCGCTTGCACGGCATAGCGCTCGGCGCTGTCTTGTTCGAGGTTCCTGGCCTTGAAATTGCAAACGGTGCCCAGCGGACTCATTTCCGTCATGCCCCAGACATGCAGCACAAATACCCCGTACTTTTCCTGGAAGGTGCGCATCATCGTCGGCGGACAGGCCGAGCCGCCGATGATGGTGCGCTTCATCGTCGAGAATGTCAGGTTGTTCGATTCCACGTACGCGAGCAATCCCTGCCACACTGTCGGCACGCCGGCCGACAGCGTGACGCGCTCGCCTTCGAACAGGTCATGCAGGGACTTGCCGTCGAGCGCCGCGCCGGGAAACACCAGTTTGGCGCCGACCATGCAGGCGATATACGGCAAACCCCAGGCGTTCACATGGAACATCGGCACGACCGGCAGCACCGCGTCATGCGCAGAACAATGCAGCGCATCAGGCAAGGCGGCGGCATAGGTGTGCAGCAGGGTCGAGCGATGGCTGTACAGGACGCCTTTTGGGTTGCCGGTGGTGCCGCTGGTGTAGCACAGGCTGGAGGCACTGTTCTCGTCAAACGATGGCCAGGCAAACTGGTCGTCTTGCGCATCGACCAGGTCTTCATAACACAGGAGTCCGTCGATCTTCGATGCCGGCATGTGAGCGCGATCGGTCATGACGACAAAATGCCTTATCGTCTTTACGCGCGAAGCGATCGCTTCCACCAATGGCAGGAAAGTCAAATCGAAGAACAGCACCTGGTCTTCGGCGTGATCGGCGATGTACACGACCTGGTCCGGATGCAGGCGCGGATTGAGCGTGTGCAGGATCGAACCCGATCCCGACACTGCGTAATACAGTTCCATGTGACGGTAGCCGTTCCAGGCCAGGGTCGCAACCGTCGCGCCCGCCTGCACGCCCAGCGCCGCCAGGGCGTTCGCCATGCGCCGTGAGCGAGCCGCAAGATCGCGATAGGTATAACGGTGGATATCACCTTCGATGCGGCGCGATACGATTTCCTGCTCGCCATGGTGGCGTTCAGCGTATACCAGGAGGCTCGAGATCAGCAGCGGCTGCTGCATCATTTGTCCGTTCATTTTTTCACTCTTATGTGTTGGTCGTGGCTTTTTTCCGCAAGTCAGGGCGTATCGATGGTGTGGATTCTTCTTGCACGGATAGTCTTCTTGGTTTTTCTAGGGGGGTGGAAATACATCAAACCTGATCAGGCTTGCGTTCCGCTGCATGCGGGCGAAGTACACGAACTCAGGAAAACGCCGTCAGATCGCGCGGCGCGATGCCATGCCAACGGCAATGCGCCAGGTAGCGTTCCATCGCGGTCTTCCAGTTTTCGATGGCCAGAATCTTTCCATCCTCATCCTGGAAAAGCAGTTCGCCGACGACCACATCCAGCAACAGGACTTCGCCTTCCGTGATTCCAGTTTCAGGGGTATGGCGCGATGCAGCGGGCTCGAAGACCACACTGCCGGGGCCAGCGATCCATTCGTATTCCCTGAACTTCCAGCGGCCTTCGATGGTGTAACTGATCACGGTGCCGGACTGGTAATGCTGTGGCAACAGAACGCGCGCGGGTACGCGCATGAGCGCGATCATCTCGCCGCGTATAGGATCCAGCTTGAAGTACTTGACGAATACGCCGTCCGAATACGGCAGGAACGGTATCCACGGCAACGATTCATTGTCGATCAGTGCGGCCTGGACTTTTTCATATTGCATGGCATCTCCATTTGGCATCTTGATCGGTGCGATCCGGGCTACGCCTTGTTCACAGGTACCCTGCCTGATTCTTGTTGACGCCATCATAGAAAAGGGAGCGATCGGCGACGATGTCTGTAGCCGCCATCTGCATGTCAATTTCTGACAGGGTGCGGGAATTGATGAACTGACCTCCATCACATCGCGTCGGCTCGCGGAGGCGAGCATCGCGCCGCCTCGCTCCGTCAAATTCTCAGGCGGCCTGCCCGATGCGCGCTGGGGTGAGTCGGTGCATGCCGTAGTCGTCGCACGCCACGGGTCGGACGCGGAGCCGGAAGTACTGAAGGCTGCGTTGCTGGCCTGGTGCCGCACACACTTGGCCAGCTACAAATGCCCGCGAAGCGTGAGCTTCGTGGCCGCGATGCCTTTGTCGGCCGCGGGCAAGATCCTCAAAACCGCGTTGCGGGCTGCGCACAGGGCCGGGGTGACTGAGTGAGCGACGCCTTGCCCCCGGGCGCCATCACTTTCTCGACGGTGCCCTTCATGCGCCTGCTGGGCATCCGCCGCGAGTTCTCGCGCGACGGCCATGCGCGGCTGATCGCCGAGGCCCGACGTGAGTTGGAAAACATGATTCATGCGATGCACGGCGGGGTGGTCGCCACGCTGGTCGATGTCGTGATGGCCAGTGCGGCCGTCTCGAAGATCAATTTCGCCAAGCTGCAGCAGCCTCGGGGCCGCCGTCACTGGCCACTGATCACACATCGACAAAAAGGAATCAGGCATGAAAGTCACTGCCGCGCCCGCAGGGGCTATGAAGTCGCCAACCAGGTCGCCACGCTGACGCTGAACGACCCGGCCACCCGCAATGCACTCGGGTCGCCGATGCGCGATCTTGTCGCCGAGGCTCTGCGTGCGATCGAGCAGGACCGCAGCGTTCGTGCCGTCGTCATCAAGGGCGCCCATGCCCATGTGCGCGGCTGGGTCACCCGACTCGTCGGGGCTGACCGTGCTTCAGAACTGCTGGCCGCCTATCCAGCGGACAAATACTCGGGCCAGTACGCGCTGTCCTATGTGGTCGGAGACCTCATTACCGACAGCGGGATGCGCGGTCTCGGCGGTTGCACCAACCTGGCGCTGGCGAGATCTTTTTCGCGTCAAACGCCAACCTACTATTACCAGTTCGAGGATCCCAACCCGCCGGCGCCCTAGCCGCCGCCCGGCTATGAGTTTCGCGCCTCACATGGTCTCGATACACCGTTCACGTGGCCCGATTCGCCTCACATGGCCCAGTCCTCCTCACGGTTTAGCGAAGCGCAGCGGCAGTTGTCGAACGAGATGACCCGCTACTGGGCCGCTTTCGCCAAGAACTTCAACCCGGAGGTTCCGGGGCAGGCGGAGTGGCCTCGAATGATCGCCGACGGATCGTTGATGTCGCTGCGGCCGGGCGGACAGAGCCGAGCCACGTCTGTCGCACAGTTTGCAGAAATGCACAAGTGCGCTTTGTGGGAAAGATGCCTTGGGTGCTCGATCGCGGCGAACGCTGATCTTTTCCCAATGAAAAAGCCCCGATTGGGGGTCCAATCGGGGCTTCTCAGAAGAGTATCTGGCGGAAACGGAGGGATTCGAACCCTCGATGAGGCTCTACACCCCATACTCCCTTAGCAGGGGAGCACCTTCGGCCACTCGGTCACGTTTCCTGTCGCTCGCAATTATGCCCGAAACGGGCCGCCGGCCCAGCCAAGGGCCGATCAAAATGGCTCAGCTGGCCGGTTGATCCAGGTCAAACGCCCGGTGCAGCGCCCGGACGGCCAGTTCCATGTACTTCTCGTCGATCACGACCGATGTCTTGATTTCGCTGGTGGAGATCATCTGGATGTTGATGCCCTCTTCCGACAGCGCGCGGAACATCTTGGCCGCGATACCCACGTGGCTGCGCATGCCGATGCCGACGATGCTCACCTTGCAGATGCGCGTGTCGCCCTCGATGTGGTCCGTGCCCAGCGACGGCAGCACCTTCGACTTGAGCAGGTCCACGGTGCGCGCGTAGTCGTTGCGGTGCACGGTGAAGCTGAAGTCGGTCTTGCCGTCCTTGGAGATGTTCTGGATGATGACGTCGACTTCGATGTTCGCGTCGGCCACCGCGCCCAGGATGTTGTAGGCGATGCCGGGCTTGTCGGGCACGCTCAGGATCGAAACCTTGGCCTCGTCGCGGTTGAAAGCAATGCCGGAAACGACTGCTTGTTCCATTTGTGCGTCTTCCTCAAAAGTGATCAGGGTGCCGGACTTGGCTTCCTCTTCGATGGCGATGTCCCACGGCGTGAAGCTGGAGAGCACGCGCAGCGGCACCTGGTATTTGCCGGCGAATTCCACGGAGCGGATCTGCAGCACCTTGGAGCCCATCGACGCCATTTCGAGCATTTCCTCGAAGCTGATGCTGTGCAGGCGGCGCGCTTCGGGCACCACGCGCGGATCGGTGGTGTAGACGCCATCGACATCGGTGTAGATCAGGCATTCGGCGGCCTTCATGGCGGCGGCCACGGCGACGGCCGACGTGTCGCTTCCGCCGCGGCCCAGCGTGGTGATGTGGCCCTTGTCGTCCACGCCCTGGAAGCCCGTGATGATCACGACCTTGCCGGCGGACAGGTCGGCGCGCACCTTCTTGTCGTCGATCGATTCGATGCGGGCCTTGGTGTACGCGCTGTTGGTCTTGATCGCGACCTGCCAGCCCGCGTAACTCACGGCCTCCAGGCCTTCGGCCTGCAGCGCGAGTGCCAGCAGCGCGGAAGAGGCCTGCTCGCCGGTGGCGGCCAGCATGTCCAGCTCACGGCACATGGAATCGGTCTGCTTGGCCGGCGACAGTTCCTTGGCCAGGCCCAGCAGGCGGTTGGTCTCGCCGCTCATGGCGCTTGGCACGACGACCATCTGGTAGCCGGCGCGGTGCCACTTGGCCACGCGCTTGGCGACGTTGCGGATGCGCTCGGTCGAGCCCATGGACGTGCCGCCGTATTTGTGAACGATCAATGCCATCGGAGGGTAGAAAGTGATTGGCGCGGCGAAGAAGATCGAGGGCACCGCACGAGCGGAACCGGGGCCGCGAAACCCCGGGATTATACCTAGGCAGAGGGTGCGACCCGGAACGCGAGCGTGTCGCCGGTTCGCTCGACGAAGCCGGCGCCGACCTTGATGCGGATGTGATGGCCGCGGGTGGAACATGCCGCCACTTGAGCGAGCAGTTCGTCCAACTGCGCCGCGTTGGGCTGGGTCTGGTGCGCCATGCGCAGCCAGTGCCGCAACAGGTTGGCCTGGCGCGGCCGATCGAGCGCTCGCAAGGCCGCGATGCGGGGCGGCTCGCCCACCTGCGCCAGGTCGCCAGCCGCCACGGCAGTCAGCAGTTCCTGCGCCTGCGCCGCATGACGCGCCGAGCGCGCAAATGTCTCGCGGAACTGCGGAAAGGCCTTCTCCAGCGCGGGCAGGAGTTCATGGCGGATGCGGTTGCGCGTGAAGGACGTGTCCGCGTTGGTCGTGTCTTCGACGAAGGCCGCGTTTCGTTCGCGCAGCCACTCCCGGATCGCGGCGCCGCTCGTGCCCAGCAAGGGCCTTTCGAACCGCATGCCATGCCGCTCGAAGCGGGCCGGCATGGCCGCCAGCCCCGGCAAGCCCGCGCCCCGGCTCAACGCCAGCAGGATCGTTTCGACCTGGTCGTCGGCATGCTGGGCGAGCCACACGCTCTTGAGCCCCGCGGCCGATGCGGCCTGTGCCAGCGCGGTGTAGCGGGCCTTGCGCGCGGCTTCTTCGGGGCTCTGGCCGGGCGCGTTGCGCGCGTCGACCATGGCCACATGCAAGGGCACGCTCAGAGCGTCGCAGGTCTTCTGGCAGTGGTGCGCAAAGTCGTCAGCGGCCGCCTGCAGGCCGTGATGCACGTGGATGGCGTGGATCTGGCCTGGCCACGCCTGCGCCGCCGCCCACAGCAATGCGGTGGAATCGGCGCCGCCGCTGAAGGCGACCGCCGCCGGCAAGTCGGGCTGGAAAGCGGGGCTGAGCAGCATGGGCAGATTATCCGGGCCGGGGGGTTCGGACAGACGGCATCCACATTTACCCGGGGTGGGCTTTGCGGGACCCGCCCATAGAATCCCGGGCGCATCAAGAGGTAACGCATGCAAAAGCAGACTATCGGCGCCAGGGCCCACAAGGCCCGCAGCGTCTGGGTCCTGATCGCAGGACTGGGTATTGCAACCGGGGGGATGGTCACAGGGCCCAGCACTTGGGCCCAGGCGCAGGCACCCCTGCCAGGCTCCGCAGCCAGTGACGCGCCAAGCGAAGCAGCGCGGCGTGCGGCGTCCAGCCCTTACCGCTTCATCCTTCTGAATGCCAACGCGCCTTCGCGCAAGCCGGCGCCTGCGCCCGAAGCGAAGGCCGAGCCCAAGCGGCCCGCGCCGGCCCCGGTCGAGCAGGCGGCCCTGCAGCCGCGCGTCGCTCCAGCTGCGCCGCCTGCTGTGGAAGTGCCGGCCCCGCAGCCCGCACCCGAACCTGTGGCGGCCCTTGCACCGAAGCCGCCGGCGCCGGCACCCATCGTGGCCGTCCGCCGCGAGATCATCCCCATCCGCACCGACGAGCCGCGCCTGTCCTCCGCGCTGATGCGTGAGCGGCCGTCGGGGGTGGTGAAAGTGGCCTTCGATGTCATGCCGGACGGCTCGACGGGCGCGGTGAGGGTGCTTGCTAGCACCAACCGAGACCTCAACCGGGCATCGGTCGATGCGGTGTCACGATGGAAATTCCAGCCGGTCGACGAAGTGCTGACCGTCGAAACCGAGCTGGCCTACAAATATGAGTAACACCCCCGAAGCGCCCGCGGCGATGCCCCCTCGGGCGTTGCCCTCTCCCCCTCAAGGGGGCACCACCAGCGGCCCGGCAAAGCCGGTTCCGCGGTGGTTCTGGCGAAATCAACGCGCTTCGGCCTTGGTGTCGGTAAATCGGCCGTAGCTTTGCAGGCGCTCGTAGCGCCGGTCCAGCAGCTCACGCACTTTCAGGTCGGCCAACTGGCGCCACGCGTCGTTCAACGCGCGCTTCAGGAAAGCGGCCATCTGCTTGTGGTCGCGATGCGCGCCGCCCACCGGCTCGTTCACGATCTTGTCGATGAGGCCCAGCGCTTTCAAGCGGTGCGCCGTGATGCCCATGGCGTCCGCCGCATCCTGCGCCTTCTCTGAAGTCTTCCAGAGGATCGACGCACAGCCCTCGGGGCTGATCACCGAATAGATGGAGTACTGCAGCATCAGCACCTGGTCTGCCACCGAGATGGCCAGCGCGCCGCCGGAGCCGCCCTCGCCGATCACCGTGGTGATGATGGGCACTTCCAGTTGCGCCATCTCGAAGATGTTGCGGCCGATCGCTTCGGACTGGCCGCGCTCTTCGGCGTCGATTCCCGGGTAGGCGCCGGGCGTGTCGACGAAGGTGAACACCGGCAGCTTGAACTTCTCGGCGGTCTTCATCAGGCGCAACGCCTTGCGGTAGCCCTCGGGCCGGCTCATGCCGAAGTTGCGCAGGCCACGCTCTTTCGTGTCGCGGCCCTTCTGGTGGCCGAGCACCATGCACGCATTGCCGTTGAATCGTGCAAGGCCGCCGACGATGGACAGGTCGTCCGAGAAATGCCGGTCCCCGTGCAGCTCGATGAAATCGGTGAAGATTTCATTGATGTAGTCCAGCGTGTACGGGCGCTCCGCATGCCGCGCGATCTTGGTGATCTGCCACGGCGACAGGTCGCTGTAGATGTCCTTGGTGAGCTGCTGGCTCTTTTTGGAGAGCTGGTCGATCTCTTCGGAGATGTCGACCGCCGACTCCGTCTGCACATAGCGCAGTTCTTCGATCTTGCCTTCGAGTTCCGCGATCGGCTGCTCGAAGTCGAGGAAGGTCTTCTTTGCCAAGGTTTGCTCCTTGTCTTTTATGGGCGTAGCCGCTACGAGTCAATACTCGACGGGTAACGGGTCCAACGAGCGCCAAATATACCAAGTTGCGACACTGCAATACGGAATCCAGGCGGCGGCCACTTCGCGGGCGTCGCTGCGGCTGACCGGGTCGCCTGAAAAGTAGTTGCGGCTGATGCCGTTCAGCAACCCGATGTCGTCCAGCGGCAGGACGTTGGGGCGCATGAGGTGAAAGATGAGGAACATCTCGGCCGTCCAGCGGCCGATGCCGCGGATGCCCACCAGCTCGGCAATGATTTCGTCATCGGTCATCGCCTGCCAGGCCTCGACGTGGATGGCGCCGGAATCGAAATGCAAAGACAGATCGACGAGGTACTCGATCTTGCGCGCCGACAGGCCCGCGGCCTGCATGTCGTCGACCTTGAGCTTGAGCACGTTGGCCGCCGTCATCTTGCGCGGCAGCTTGGCGAAGCGGTCCCACACGGTTTGCGCCGCCTTCACCGAGATCTGCTGGCCCACGATGCTGCGCGCCAGCGTCGTGAACGGGTCGCCGCGCGACTGCAGGCAGGCATCGCCGAACTGCGGGATCAGCCGCTTCATCACCCTGTCCTTGCGGGAAAGGTGGCGGCAGGCCTCGTCCCAGTACTCGGGCGTGGCCTGCACGATGTCCGCAGGAGCGCTCAAGAGGCGGCCTCCCAGGTGGTACCGGTGGGCGAGTCCTTGAGGACAATGCCTTGTGCCAGCAGGTCCTTGCGGATCTGGTCGGCCTTTGCGAAGTCTTTGGCGCTTTTCGCGGCGGCGCGTTGGGCGATCAGGCCGTCGATGGTGGCTTCGTCGAGCTGCGTGCCGGCGCGCAGGAAGGCCTTGGGATCGCCCTGCAGGATGCCCAGCGTGCCACCCAGCGCCTTCAGTAGGCCGGCGTGCTGCGGCGACTTCGTGCGGTTCACTTCCGCTGCCAGCTCGAACAGGACGGCGACTGCATCGGGCGTGCCGAAATCGTTGTCCATCGCGGCCTTGAAGGGGGCGGCAAACGGTTCCGCCCAGTCGATCCGCGCGTCGGCGGGCGCGACGAGGTCCAGCGCCGTGTACAGGCGCTTCAGGCTCGCTCGCGCGTCGTCCAGGTGCTTGTCGCTCCAGCCCAGCTCGCTCCGATAGTGCCCACGCAGAAGGAAGAACCGCACGGTTTGGGGATCGTAGAGCTCAAGCACTTCCGGCAGCGAGAAAAAGTTGCCGAGCGACTTCGACATCTTCTCGCCGTCGATGTTCAGGAACCCGTTGTGCATCCACACATTCGCGAGCGCGTCGCCGAACGCGCCTTCGCTTTGGGCGATCTCGTTCTCATGGTGCGGGAAGACGAGGTCCGTGCCGCCGCCATGGATGTCGATCGGCTGGCCGAGGATGGCGCGCGCCATCGCCGAGCACTCGATGTGCCAGCCGGGCCGGCCGGGGCCGTACGGGCTTTCCCACTTTGCATCCTGCGGCTCCGTGGGCTTGGCGCTCTTCCAGAGCACGAAGTCGAGCGGGTCGTGTTTGCCTTCAAGCACGGCAACGCGCTCGCCGGCACGCAGCTCATCGAGCGACTTTCCGGAGAGCTTGCCGTATCCCGGCAGCGCGCGCACCGCGAAATTGACGTCGCCGCCGTCCGCGCGGTATGCGAGGTTCTTCTTCTCGAGCTGCTCGACGATGCCGATCATCTGCGGAATGAAATCCGTGGCACGCGGGTCATGCGTGGGCCGCTGGATGCCAAGCGCGTCGTAGTCGGCGTACATCAGCGCGGTCATTCGCTCGGCCAGCGTGCGCACCGGCTCGCCGTTTTCCACGGCACGGCGGATCATCTTGTCGTCGATGTCCGTGATGTTGCGCACGAAGGTGACGCGCAGGCCGCCGGCTTCGAGCCAGCGCCGCGCCACGTCGAACGCCACCGCCGAGCGCATGTTGCCGATATGCGGGCGGTCGTAGACGGTGACGCCGCAGACGTACATGCGGACGTGCCCGGGCTCGATAGGGGAAAATTCTTCCAAGGCACGCGTCAGCGTGTTGTAGATGCGCAGGCTCATGGATGGGTGGCGGGGGCCGGTCCGTGGAAACGTGCTCGGATCGGCACTTTGGAATTGTCTTGCAAGTTCGGGGGTTGCCGGGGCTGCGCACGCAGAGCCGGCGGCTACAATGCGTCGCAGTATATAGCCCCGAGTAAGGGCTGTCACAAGCCCCGATTCACCCGAGGTTCATGCCGCATCCACACCCTCCCCTGCGCCGCGCCGTTCGCCTCGTTGCCCTGGCGTTGGCCCTGTGCGCGACGACCGCTTTTGCCGACGATTACGCCGACGTCTCGCAACTGATGCGTTCGGGACAGCATGCGCAGGCCATGGTCCGTGCCGACCAGTACCTGGCCGCCAAGCCGCGCGATCCGCAGATGCGCTTCCTCAAGGGCGTGCTGCAGACGGAAATGGGACGCAGCGCGGATGCGCTCGCCACATTCACCAAGCTCACCGAGGACTACCCCGAGCTGCCCGAACCGTACAACAACCTGGCCGTGCTGCACGCCGCGCGAAGCGATTTCGACAAGGCGCGCGCGGCGCTCGAAATGGCCATCCGGACCAACCCCGGCTACGCCACCGCCCACGAAAACCTGGGCGACGTCTATGCGCGGCTCGCCGCCCAGTCGTACGGTCGGGCACAGCAGTACGATGCCGCCAACACGACCGTCGGCCCCAAGCTGGCGCTCATCCGTCAATTGTTCCCGCCGGCAGCGCGCGGGGCAGCCCAGCCGGCCAAGGCTGCGGGTTCATAACTCGCGGCCCCGGTGGCGAGACATCGCCGCTACCATGGGCCATCGATTCCTGAAGGAGTAACCAGCCGATGAAGTTCATCAATAGCCGCCACGCGGCCCTCGCGCTCGCACTGGGCGTGGCGCTCGGTGCGGGCACCGCACAGGCACAAGATGCTCCGAAGGTGAAGTTCGCCACCAGCGCGGGCGACATCGTCGTCGAGGTGTATCCCGACAAGGCGCCGAAGACTGTCGAGAACTTCCTGCAGTACGTGAAGGACAAGCACTATGACGGCACGGTGTTCCATCGCGTCATCGACAACTTCATGATCCAGGGCGGCGGCTTCGACGCGAGCTACGTCCAGAAACCGACGCGCCCGTCCGTCCAGCACGAAGGTCAGGAAGCGCTCGCCAAGGGCGGGCCAAAGAACCTGGCCGGCACCATCGCCATGGCGCGCACCAGCGAGCCGCACTCGGCCAGTTCGCAGTTCTTCATCAACGTGAAGGACAACCCCAACCTCGACCCGGTGGTCATCCCGCCCGGCGACCCGGTGCCGCGGTTCGAGTTCAAGGGCCGCGTGTACGAAAACGTGCCGCGCTCCCAGCTCGCCGGCAATCCGCAGCTGTACGGCTACACCGTGTTCGGCAAGGTCGTCTCGGGCATGGACGTGGTGAACAAGATCAAGGGCGTAGGCACCGGCCCCGCCGGCCCGTTCCCCGGCGATGTTCCGCGCCAGCCCATCGTCATCACCTCGGCCACACTCGTTAGCAAATAACATTGCGGGACAGATCTTCAGCTCTGTCCCCAACTGATCAAGGAACCCATATGAGCAACCCCAAAGTCGAACTCCACATCGTCAACTACGGCGTCATCACCCTCGAGCTGGACCAGGAGAAGGCGCCCAAGACGGTGGCCAACTTCCTCGCCTACGTGAACAAGGGCCACTACGACCGCACGATCTTCCATCGCGTGATTCCCGGCTTCATGGTCCAGGGCGGCGGCTTCGAGCCCGGCATGACCCAAAAACCCACCGACGCGGCGATCGAGAACGAAGCCAACAACGGGCTGAAGAACGACAAATACACGGTGGCGATGGCGCGCACGCAGGCCCCCCATTCGGCCAGCGCGCAGTTCTTCATCAACGGCGCGAAGAACGACTTCCTCAACCACACGGCGCCTAGCATGCAAGGCTGGGGCTACGCCGTGTTCGGCAAGGTCGTGGGCGGCACCGAGGTCGTCGACAAGATCGCGGCCGTGAAGACCGGCAACAAGGGCGGCCATGGCGACGTGCCGACCGAAGACGTCGTGATCGAGAAAGCCGTCGCACTCTAAGGTGCGCATGCCGGCCGTACCCCCCATCGCGGAGCTGCAGGCGCCGCCTTCGTGGCGCACGGTCGACTTCATTTCGGACCTGCACTTGCAGTCGTCCGAGCCCGAGACATTCGAAGCCTGGCGCGCCTACATGGGCAGCACGCCGGCGGACGCAGTCTTCATCCTGGGCGACCTGTTCGAAGTGTGGGTCGGCGACGACGGCGCGCAGGAGCCGGGCTTCGCGGCAGACTGCGCGGCCGTGCTGCAAGCGGCTTCGTCACGCCACGCCCTGTTCTTCATGCATGGCAACCGCGACTTCCTCGTCGGCGAGGGCTTCATGCGCGCATGCCGCACCACGCTGCTGCAAGACCCGACGGTGCTGGGCTTCGACGGCAAACGCTGGCTTCTCACACATGGCGACTCGCTGTGCCTGGCCGATACCGACTACATGAAGTTTCGCGAGCAGGTGCGCGCGCCCCAATGGCAGCGCGAGTTTCTGGCGAAGCCGTTGGTTGAGCGCCGGGCGATTGCACGAGGTATCCGCGAGCAAAGCGAGTCGCACAAGCGCTCGGCGGAGGAATACGCGGACGTCGACAGCGCCGAAGCGCTGGCATGGATGGAAGCCGCCGACGCCCAGGTGATGATCCACGGCCACACCCACCGGCCCGCCGAACACGCGCTGGGCCTGTGGAGGCGCACCGTGCTCAGCGACTGGGACGCGGCCGCGGTCCCTGGGCGCATGGAGGCGCTGCGGCTCACGCCCGGCAGCGTCCAGCGCATCGCTCTTTCCTGATGTTCGGCTGGCTGCGCAAACGCCAGGCGCCGCCGTCGATTCCCGACGGCTTGTGGCAAAGCGTCCTGGCGCGCTACCCCTTCATCGCCGCGCGGTCCACCGAAGAACTCGTGCGGCTGCGCGAGCTGGCGGCACGGTTTCTCGCGGACAAGGAATTCCACGGGGCGCACGGTTTCGTGATCACCGACTCCGTCGCATTGGCGATCACGGTGCAGGCGGTGCTGCCGGTGCTGAATCTCGGCCTGCATTGGTACGACGACTTTGTCGGTATCGTGGTGCACATCGATGAAGTGGTCGCGCGCCGCACCGAAGTCGATGAGGACGGCGTCGTGCATCACTACGACGAGGTACTCGCGGGCGAGGCGATGGAAGGCGGGCCGGTGATGCTGAACTGGCGCGACGTCGACGAGGCGGGAGCGAGCGCCGAGGCCGGCTACAACGTGGTGATCCACGAATTCATCCACAAAATCGACATGCGAGACGGACGGCCCGACGGCTGCCCGCCATTGCCCTCGCGCGCTGCGCGCGAACAATGGCTGAACATCATGCAGGTGGAGTTCGAGGCGTTTCGCGAGAAGACCATCGTCGCCGAACGCTTCGGCGGCGAGCCCACCTGGCTCGACCCGTATGGCGCGACGTCGATCGACGAGTTCTTCGCCGTCGCCTGCGAGGCCTACTTCGTCAATCGGGGGCGGTTCGACACGGAGTTTCCGTCGCTCCCGCCCCTGTTCGACAGTTTCTTCGGGGCTTGAGGCCCCGGCCGGTCAGCGGCGCAGCAAAGTCTTCAAGACCCCTTGCAGCCTGCGAGCCGAGCCCGCTTCGAACGGGCTCTCCAGCACCTTTGCCGCATCCTCGCCCCAGGTCTGCGCCGGCGAAGGATCGTTGCGCTTGGTGAGCAACTTCAATTGCAGTGCTCGCCGCGCGTTGATCTGGTCTGCCGGCGTGGGCGCCTCCGCGGCGATTTCCAAACGCAGCAGCGCCTCGGCGGCATCGCCCGAAGGCGCGGCACCCAACGCCTTGACCCACGCGCCGCGCACAACCGGCGCGACACCCTTGCCCAATTCCTGCTGGCTCGGCACCTGCTCCGCGGAGCGCTGCTCCCACGCTGTCATGAGCTGCGTCAGTGCTTCGCCGTGCGCCTGAGCGGCCAGCTTCTTGAGCGTGCTCTGCGCATGCTCCAGTGCTTCGCGTTGCGCCCGAAAGGCGACGTCGCCAAGGCGCGGGCCACGGTCTTCCATCGCGGGCCGGTCGCCGAAGCGCCCGCCACCGAAGCGGCCGTCGCCTCGCGCGTCGCGCGGGGCGCCGCGGTCGTCACGCCGCTCGCCGAACTTGCCGCCGCCGGGGGCGCCCTTGCGGTCGCCGAACTTGCCGCCGCGTCCGGGCGCCATCGGCTCAGCCCTCTTCCCGCCGGGACGATCGTCGCCGCCCCGCATGGCGATGACGGGCTTGGGCGCCGGCTTCGGAGGCGCAGCCGGTTCCGGCACCGCGGTATCTTCGGATTCGGCCGCCGCAGATCCCTCGGCGGCCTCGGCGTCACCCGAAGCTCCCGCCGATTCGTTTGTGGCGGACGGGGCAACTTCATCGGACGGGGCATCGCCGGCGGGCGCCTGCGACTCCGGCGCCACCAGCGCGGGGCCGGCCGCCTGCACAGCGGCCGCTGCCTGGGCTTGCCCATGCAGCGCTGCTTCCAGGGCTGACATGGCGGCTTTGATCTTCTGCGCGTCGCCGGTGGCGTTGGCTGCCTCCAGCGCCTTGGATGCTTCGAGCACCACGCGGTCGCGATCGCTCAGCGCCGTGGTGGCCTTTTCGCGCTCTTCGGTCTTGCGGTTGAACGCCTCGTCGATCGGCTTGCGGAAAGCGTCCCACAGCTTCTGTTCATGCTTGCGGTCCAGCGGAATCGTCTGCGCCTCGGCCTGCCAGTGCTGCTGCAGTGCGCGCACCGCGTCCACGCGCAATTGCGGGGCGGCGCCCAGCGCCTTCGCCTCGTCGATCATGGCGTGGCGGCGCTCGAGGCTTTGCTTCTGCTCGGCTTCCAACGGCGCGGCGGCGCCCTGGATCGCAGCCTTCCACAGCGGCTGCATCTCCGCGAATGCTTTCTCGCTCAGGTGGCCGGCCTCGCGCCAGCGGTTTTCGAACTGGTGCAGGATGCGGTTGAAGCCCTTCCAGTCGCCGTCTTTCGCGGTGGCGTTCTCGGCCGCCCAGGCTTTCACCTCTTCGATCAGCGCCAGGCGCTGCGCCTTGTGCTCGGCCGACTCGGCCTTGACCTTGTCGAGCCACGCTTCCACAACCTTGTACGCCTCATTGCAGGCGTCGTCGAAGCGCTTCCACAGCGCGTGGTTCGGCACGCCGCCCTGGTCGGTCTGCTTCCACTGGTCGCGCAGCGCCCGCAGCTGCTCTTGCATCTTTCGGCCGCCATAGCGGGGCTTACGCGCCCCGCTTTCCGATCCCTGGGGCTTGGGCGGCTGCGGCTCCTGGCCTTCCACCGGAGCAGGGTGCTCGAACAGCGATTCGGCCTTGGCCACCAGTTCCTGGCGCAGCTGGTCGGCACGCCAGCGCTGCCAGCCTTCGAGTTCGCCCGCTGCGGCGAGCGCCGCGTGCGCCTGGTTTTCCAGCTTGTCGTCGATCTGCTTGCCGTGCTCCTTCAATGCGTTGCGCAACGCGGCGGCGGCGCCGGCGCTGGCTTTGCCATGGCCTTCGGCGATTTCCTGCTCGAGCTTGGCGAGGACTTCACGCACCGCGTCGTTGGCGCGCTTGCGCAACTCCGGATCGACCTTGGGCCGGGAAGGCTTGGGCGGCGCTTCCACGGCGACACCACGCGCGGCGCGCAACTCGTCGGCCCAAACGGGTACTGGCGGCAACGGTGCGGCAGCGTCCTGCGCAGCAGCGACGGCTTGCGCCAGCGCGCTCTGGAAAGCATCCCACACCATCTGCAGCTGCGTGCGCGACGCTTCCAGCAGCGGAGGGAATTTGGTGTCGACGCTGCCCCAGTTGGTGTCTTGCAGCAAAGCCTCGGCCTGCGTTTGCCAGGCCGGGACGTCGCCGGCCAATGCCTCGGCCGCGCCCTGGGCGTCACGCCAGGACTTGGTGGACAGCACTTCGATGCGCTGGGCCAGCAGCACGGCGGCTTCACGCTGAACCTGCACCCGATGCTGCAAGTCTTCGATGCCCTTGATGCGTTCGGCCAGTTGGGCTTTCAACCCCGCCAGCGGTTCACGGCTGAGCGGCGCACCGGCCTTGGCTGCATCACGCTGCCAGGCCATCGCGTCGGCGATGTTCAATTTGGATTGGGCCAGCAACGCGCCCGCCTTCTCGGCCCATTCGGCGGCGATGGCCTCCTGGCCGCGGCTGCGCTTGATCTCGTCGAGCCTTTCGCGCAGCAGCTTGGCGGCGCCCTTGTCCCGCCCGCTCAGCTCACGGAACACCTCCTGCATCTGCTCGACGCTGGGATCGGAGGCCAGCCAATCGCGCACGCGTGCAGCGCGCTCGCCGGACGTGGGTGCGGTAAACGCGCCCCCGGTGAGGGTGTCGAGCGAGCGGGTGTCGTTGGGTTTCAGGGTAGCTTGGGTCACTGGGATACTTGGAGTGCGTTGAAAGATGCCCTCGCAAGGAGGGCAAACCGCTATTGTCGCCGCGAACCGCCGTCCGGCGCTGCCGCCACAAACGAGAAAGCCCGGACAGGTAGCTAAACCGCCTGCCGGGCTTGACGGCTGACTTGAAGTCTTTCGCCGCCTGGGTTCGCAACCTAGGAGTTTTGACGTCCCGGGTTGCGCCGGAAGCAAGAGATTGCTTCCAAGAGGGGCCGGGGCTACCGCACGAGGCGGCCCTACCGGCTAATGCTCGATTGCTCGAGCCCCATTAAGTTAGGTGACCCGTCATCCCTTTTCAATGCAGCGTTTTCAATGGCGCAGCGCAGCATGATTGCGGATATTGCCTTGACAAGCTTGCTGGACGGGGGACCAAAACCAGAGGCATTGCCGGATCACCGTCGGGCAGTTAGAGGACCCTGCCAAACCTTGTTACCCGCCTGTTTCTGGACGAGCGGTCAGTGGACAGTGTTTTTTTGCAATGTGGAAGTGGCAGCCCGGGCTGGTTTGACGTGTCAAACCAGCGAATTCGCCTACAGGCCTTTTCCACTCTTTGTTTGACGCTCTCTTTTTAGGAGCGGTAACCTGGCGGTCGCGATCCTGTCAGGCAGTTCCGACAGCCGAAAGCGATGGAAACCGACGTGAAATAGTGCCCCAAACGCGGTAAATTGATGATTCATTATGTAATTTATGAATTAAAAATCGGATTGATATTCTTGACCTGTTATTAGCTGGGCACCTAGAATTCGCCCGTCCCCAGCAAAAGTACTAGGGACAACCCGAATCCGCTGCCGAACCCGGCTAAGTCGAATTCGCTGCGATGAGCCCCTAAGTGGCTCCCGGCAAATTTCGATGGCGTACCAATCCAAACGAGGAGCCTCGCGGTGTGGCACTGCCAACAGCAGTGTCGCGACGCAGGCCCGCGCGTAGAAAGGAAGTGCTATGACAGCGTTAGGAAAAACAGCCCAGGGCCTGCGAACCTTCGCATCCGATATCGCCCAAGGCTTTTTTGAGATCACGCACAACGGCTTTGCCCTCGTCGGCCTCGCCACCGTCTTTTGTGTGATCACCCTGACTGCCCGTCCTGACCTGCGTCAGGCCGGCGAGACCAAACTCATGAGCTGGCTGCAAGAGCGCCAGGCGGCTGCCGTGGGCATGCCGATCGAACTCGATGCGATCGACCGCGCCACTGCGGCCAATCCCAGCGACTTGCCCAAGCAGCAAGCCGCCGTGGCCTATTGGCTCAGCAAGAAGTACCGCGTGGCGCCGGAACCCCTCAGCGCCTTGGTCGCCGAGGCGTATGACATCGGTTCGCGCGAAAAGCTCGACCCGACGCTGATCCTCGCGATCATGGCCATCGAGTCCGGGTTCAACCCGTTCGCCCAGAGCCCGGTGGGTGCCCAGGGGCTGATGCAGGTGATGACGGGTGTCCACAAGGACAAGTACGAGAACTTCGGCGGAAAGCACGCGGCTTTCGACCCCGTGACGAACCTTCGGGTGGGAGTCAAGGTGCTGCAGGAGTGCATCCAGCGCTCGGGCTCGCTCCAGGCTGGCCTCAAGTTCTACGTGGGCGCCGCCAACATGGAAGACGACGGCGGCTATGCCGGCAAGGTCATGGCCGAATATGCGCGCCTGAAGCTAGTGGCCGCCGGACGCGCCGTGCCGCTGGCACAGCCGCAGCCGCCGGTGGTCCGCACTGTGGCGCCGGTCGAGCCGGCCCCCGCCCCCGTCGAAGAAAAGGTCGCGGCGGTCTCGTCCTGACCGATTTGCCGGCGCTCCGCTACACTTGCGGGGTGCGCGACTGGCGATAGGCCCGGAGCCCCAAGGGGCGCCCGTGCTGACGTGGAGACTACCGCAGGGCTACCTGCGACACCACTGGGAAGCGTGCCGCCGAATGGTTTTCGTTGACCATTTGGTGTTCAGCCGTTCGCCTGGGCAGCCCTTGTTTTCATACAGGGACCACCGTCTTAAAGGACTGCCATGTACAACCGCAACATCCTCGTCGAGCAAACCGATCCCGAACTCTGGGCCGCCATCCAGTCGGAGAACAAGCGCCAGGAAGAGCACATCGAGCTGATCGCCAGCGAGAACTACGCCTCCCCGGCCGTCATGGCCGCCCAGGGCACGCAGCTCACTAATAAGTACGCCGAGGGCTACCCCGGCAAGCGTTACTACGGTGGCTGTGAATTCGTCGACATCGCCGAGCAGCTGGCCCTGGCCCGCGTCAAGGAACTGTTCGGCGCCGAAGCGGCCAACGTGCAGGCCCATTCCGGCGCCCAGGCCAACGAAGCCGTCTTCCTCGCCTTCCTCAAGCCCGGCGACACCATCATGGGCATGAGCCTGGCCGAAGGCGGCCACCTCACCCACGGCATGGCTCTCAATATGAGCGGCAAGTGGTTCAACGTCGTCTCCTACGGCCTGAACGAGAAGGAAGAGATCGACTATGAAGCGATGGAGCGCAAGGCGCACGAATCCAAGCCGAAGCTGATCATCGCCGGCGCCTCCGCGTACTCGCTGCGCATCGACTTCGAGCGCTTCGCGAAGGTGGCCAAGGCCGTCGGCGCCATCTTCATGGTCGACATGGCCCATTACGCCGGCCTGATCGCCGCTAGCGTCTACCCGAACCCGGTCCCTCACGCCGACGTGGTGACCTCCACCACCCACAAGAGCCTGCGCGGCCCGCGCGGCGGCATCATCCTGATGAAGCCCGAGCACGAGAAGGCGATCAACAGCGCCATCTTCCCCGGCCTGCAGGGCGGCCCGCTGATGCACGTCATCGCGGCCAAGGCCGTGGCGTTCAAGGAAGCGCTGCTGCCGGAATTCAAGACCTACCAGCAGCAAGTCGCCAAGAACGCGCAAGTCGTCGCCGAAACGCTGGTCCAGCGCGGCCTGCGCATCGTGAGCGGCCGCACTGAGAGCCACGTCATGCTGGTCGACCTGCGCGCCAAGGGCATCACCGGCAAGGAAGCCGAGGCCGTGCTGGGCGACGCCCACATGACCATCAACAAGAACGCCATCCCCAACGACCCGGAAAAGCCGATGGTCACCAGCGGCATCCGCCTGGGCACGCCGGCCATGACGACCCGCGGGTTCAAGGAAGAAGAAGCGCGACTCACGGCCAACCTGGTGGCCGACGTGCTCGAGAATCGCGACCCGGCCAACATCGCCGCGGTGCGCGAGAAGGTCAACGCCCTCACCCGCCGCTTCCCCGTCTACAAATGACGGGCCGCTGACATGAAGTGCCCCTTCTGCAGCAACGCCGACACCCAGGTGGTGGAAACGCGCGTCGCGGAGGACGGGGACTTCATCCGCCGCCGGCGCCAGTGCGCCCATTGCGAAAAGCGATTCACCACCTACGAGCGGCCCGACGTCACCTTCCCGGCCGTCGTCAAGAAGGACGGTCGACGCATCGACTACGAGCGCGCCAAGCTGCAGGGATCGTTCAATCTGGCGCTGCGCAAGCGCCCGGTCAGCACGGAGCAGATCGACAGCGCCGTGGAGCGCATCGAAGAGAAGCTGTTGAACCTTGGCGTGCGCGAGATCCCGTCGGCACGCATCGGCGAACTGGTGATGCGGGAGCTGAAGAAGCTGGACAAGGTGGCTTACGTGCGGTTTGCGAGTGTCTATCGCAGCTTCGAGGACATCGACGAGTTCAAGACGCTGGTGGATGAGGTGCGGCGGTAGGGCCCCGGCACCCTCGTCGTTGTCATTCGCAAGTCGCTACCTGCGACTTCTGCACGCGAGCCCGCCCTGCGGAGCTGAGGATAATCTGGCGTGCGGGCCCGCTGTCTGGAGACTGATTGCACAGCGTGATGGTGCCCGCCTGGAAGCCGCCACCCACCAGTTTGGTCGTTCCGTTCGGCGCATACGAGATGTAGCGCACAACGTTCAGGTTGCCCGTGACCCGCAAGTTGCCAGCCAAGGCCTGCTGCCGATGGGCGATTGCTTCACCTTCTTCGCGCATCCCGTTGTTGTTGGCGTCGTGAAAGACCAGCCAGCCCTGCTCCCAGCCGCCAGTGGTGGAACATGTCAGGCCGTCAGACGACTTGCAGAGCACCACGCGACTGTGCCGCTTGACCGCCTCGCTGCGGGCAATCAGGAACCCCGCCAATAGGTCGTTGGACGCCGAGCTCAGTTCGACTGAGCGAACCATGGACTTCATGGTTGGCACGCCGATTCCCGCCAGGATGGCCAGAACAGCCATGACGATCAGCAGCTCGATGAGCGTGAATCCCCGGTTACGCCGGCGCGGCGTGCGCGAGGCAAAGAAGCTGGCCGGGGTACGAACGAAGGATGATGTGGAGGTGTTCATGGCTATGAAGATTAGCCAGAACAACCTCAATCAACATCGGAAAATTAACCTATTAGTTCTGTGAACTATTGCACGGTGGCGCCTGCGAATCTCATTTCTTGTACCAGTACGTACGCTTCAAATTCGCGGGAATGGTGACGAGCGGCGTGCAGTTCTGCAGCGAGGCATTGCCGGCACAGCTGGTCGGAACGTCGTCGGGCGTTCCCGGGGGGTTCGGCAGGCCGCATCCGATACAGAAGCGCTCCTCGTTCGTTACCTCCCCCCCCCCTACGGTCGTCGTAATGCTCACCAAACCCGCCACCGGACTCGGCGGAAGGCCCCCTCCCGATAGAACGTTGGTCGACGACTCACCCGTGAACGGACTCACAGCGTAGGCACGCGCGGTTCCGAGATTCGCGGCGCAGGTCGCAGACGAGTCGGAAGGCTGGTTCGTCGAGAAGAAGACGCTACCGTTGACCACGAGGGGCGCATTGACACCCTTCTCACCCGTAAGGAAATTCATCTTGAAGCCGTGGTTGCCAGTTGTTGGAACCCACTCGACATTTCCGCCGGCGGTCGCGTCAAGCGTTGCCGGCGTCACGCCGCTGGTCAAGAAGGTAGCGGGACCCACTGCCGTAGTCTTGTCCATGACCATGAAGAACTTGTCTTCCGTGAAATGCGCGGAACTGGTGTTGCTGCTCTTGAGCGGATGCTCCCGGTCGCCCGAGACCATCGAGATCGCGTCATAGGAGCCCGTCACACCCGATACCTTGATGCTCAGTACCGCAGGCGGGAAGAAGAATTTCCGTGGCGTCGTACCTGGAGAGCATTCTCCCGCACTGCAGCCGAGCGCAGCAATCTTGGTCACGGCCCAATTGGCGCGGCTCGCGGCCGCCACGTCAATGCGCCAGATGTTTCCACCCAGGTCGCCAACGTAGAGCTTGTCCGTATAGCCATCGCTGTTGCGATCGACGAATGCGACGTCCGAAGGTATGGCGTACTTCATGTCGGGCACCTGCAAGCACGTGTCCGACGTAGTGCACGACGGCGTCGCGGACCAGATCAGCGCGCCGGTCACAGCGTTGACAATATAGATCCCACGCCCCATGGTGTCCGTCCCAGGGGGTTCGCTGTCCTGGTTAGGGTCGTAGCCCGCGCCGAAAATCAGCACCGGCGTCGTCCTGTATCCGCTTGACTGCAGCAAGGTGAAGCGCGGACGCGACCACGTCTGACCTAACTCCTCGAACCCGACGGTTTCCGCATTGATCTTCCACAAGACTTGGGGCGCGGCGGGCGTTGTCACGTCGAGGCCGTAAATGAAACGGCCGCCACGGCGCATCGTAAGATAGATGTACGCGGTATTGATCGTCCCATCGGCATTGAGCTTCTGGTATGCGCCTGTCGGCCCATCGACGAAGTAATCCTTGCTCTCCGCCGATGCCAGCGCCGTGGTCGGGAACTTCAGCTCCGGCGTCGCAAGGCGCTGGCGGTTGATGTAGGAGTAGTGCTCGGGCAGCACCATGCTCCATAGTTCTCCGCCCGCCGGCACCGAGCCGATCGCCGTCGACTGGTTGCCGTTCGTCGCGTGGAACACGCCGTCATTCGTGCCGTAGTACACGACGATCTGGTCGGTGTTGCCGCCGTAGTTGATGACGAGCGGCCGGGAGTGGAGCACGTCGGCGTGAACCGACGGCCGCACCGTCACCGTCCCGCCCGGCCCAAGCTCGTCTCCGTAGTTGTCCGAGCCGCGCAGCCACTTGATGATCGTGTCGCGATCGGGCGCCGTGGTGGCCGAATACACCGACATGCTGGATCCGGATCCCGGCGTCGTGGGCGTGAGCGGGAAGCCACTAAAGCTGAACGTGGAACAAGGTGACGTGCAGGAGATCGTGAAATTCCCGACGTAGGCGGACTCCGTGCCCACCGCCGAGGTGCCGGATTTGACGGCGATGCTCACCGAGTCGCCGTTCGCGAAGGTGCCGGACGAAATCGTCTGGACCGCACTTGCCGAGTTGCTCCCAGCCGAACGCGTGATTGCCCCTGCTGCGATCGAGCCCGTAGACGATGGGACAGAGATCGTCGCCCCGTTGACGCCGACGGTTCCAGGAGAAGTGGGCGAGATAGCGACGCTGTAGGTGAACGTAGTGCACGAAGTGTTGGAAGCGGGCGTGCAGGACATTGCGATGGTCAACGACTGCTTTTTATAGCCATCTTCGTTCGTCGCCGACCCACCGAGCTTTTCGATGTTGACCACGTCACCGTTCGCGAACCAGTTTGAGGGGAACGTGGCCGTGGCTGTGGTGCCGCTCCGCGTCAATGTGACCGTCTTTGGCGTCTGGTCGTTCGTCACCGTTCCGGTGGACGCCGTGGTCCCGGTGTTGCCGACCGGAATAGTGAACTGACTTGAGGAGCCGACCGCAGAGATAGTCCACGTGGCACAACCGGTGCCACCATAGATCGAGACATTCGTGCCGCATGTCTTGACGGATTGACCGAGGTGAAAACCATGCGCCGAGGTCGTGGTGACAATGGCGACCTTGTTGGATCCGTTCCCGCTCGTGGCGATGCCGCTGATGTTGCGTGTCAGCGCGTTGGCATAGGCCGCAGTGTAGGTATTCTGCGCGGGAGTCGGCGGGCTGAGCGTTACACCGTAGGACAGTGTCGTTCCCGACTGCGCCGTGACGGTGAAGGTACCGTTGTACTCCGACTGATTGAACCCTCCGATCGCGACGCTCGATCCCACTGGGAAAGCACTCAAGCTCGAACCACTGGATACCGTAGCTGTGGTGCCGCTGAGCGTGACGTCCGTCAGAATGGTGGACGTCGACGACTTGGACACCGTGTACTGGCCTTGCGACGTCGTGTTCGGGTACTCCGCTGCGATGCTGTAAGTGAACGAGTTGCCGGACGCCGACACGAGCGTAAACGTGCCGTTGTATTCCGACTGGGTGACCCCGCTGATCTGTACCGACGCACCGGCCGACATACCGTGGGTGCCGCTGGTCGTCCCGGTCACCGTGGTGCCGCTACGCGTGATGCTCGTGACTTTCTGGGTCGACGACGTGCCGAATGCCGACGCGGAGATGCTGCCGTTCGTCGTGGAGAAGTCGTTGCTGGTGTGTGTGAGGCTCGCGTTGCAGCTGCTGCCTGCCGGGCAATAGGTATACATGCGCCGCGGATTGGTGCCCGACGTGTTGCTGGCGCCGGCGAAGGTTGCCGTCAGGCCTTCCTTGCGCAGCTGCTGCGCGGCCCCGCCCTTTTCGACCACTTCGCCGTCGGGCGAGTCGAATCCGCTGAGGGGCGTGCCCTTCTGATCGTTCTTGAACATGCCGCCAAGGCTGTCGGGCGAGACGCTGACGGTCTTGGTCGTCCAATAGCTGACCGAAGTCGGTGTGATGAAGCCGGTGCCGGCGGCGCTGATGGCGGAATTGCCTAGGGCATCACCGAGGACCAGGTTGCCGCTGGCGTTCTTGACGAGCTTGAACTGTTTGAGGTTGCCCATCCATCGCGGCGAAGCGCTCGCGTCCGGACGGAACATCCCGAGATAAATCTGGTTCAGGTACGTGCCCTGCGCGTTGACGGAAACCGGTAGCGAGGCCGACGAGAATACGCTGTTCACGGCCTGCACCTCGTTGAGAACTGCATTGAACGCGTCGGTCAGATCGGCCACGCTCGAAGTCAGGAAGAAACTGCCATGGCCTTGCGCCGCCATTGACGACATCATGCCCAGCGTGTCCATGGAGCACTTGTTCGGCGGGCCAAGAATGGCAATCGCATAGCTCGTGATGTTCTGAGTGCCAAAATTGCCGCTCGCCCCGCCGTCGTTCTGGTACATGAAGCGAGCCCATTCGTCCGCCCAGTTGTTGCCTGTGGCAAGCGCGTACGTGGGCGAAGCGGGTGACACGGCATACGGAATTTCGCAGACCGACTGGTTGAATTTCACCGTACCGGTGATGCCCGTTTGCTGTGTGCTGCTGGCGCCCGCGGTGGCCAGCGCGGAGGCACCCGGGCTGGGATTCGCTTCGTTGGCGGGGTTTTTCTGGGTGTTGCTGATGTAAACGATGAAATTTTTCTGGCAACCGCTCTCCAGAAGCGACGGGGAATAGGTCCTGCCGGACAAGCCTGTCCTGCCGGCGTAGTATGCCCACGCCTCCTGCATGGAGGTTGCCTGGGTGGACGAATTCACCTTGATATTGAACCCGTCGGCATCGCTCTGGGCCGTCTTCTTCCAGCCCTTGATGAACGCGATGAGGTTCGCCTTGGCCGCGGCATCCATCAACGTGAGGTTGAGCAGCACGCAGCCACCGATGCCACTCGCCTCGCACGGCTCGTGGTAGCCGCCCTTGGTCTTGTTGGTCGTCGCCTGCGTTTCTCCGAAGTTGTTCGCATTGCTGACCACGAGACCAATCTTCACCTTGCTGTCGCCAAGCGAATTGATCGCGTTGACCAACGCGCACTGGAGAATGCCAGACTCGGCATCCGTCCCCAGCGATGGGGCCTCCGTCGTGCCGGTGTACGCAGAGCACCCTTCCCCATTCGTACTCGAGCTGAAGTTCGCGCCGTTGTCCAGGACGAAAAGGACGTTGGGCACTTCCCCTTCGACCGTGTTCGACACGTAAATGTCCGTGTCTTCGGCGTGGAGGCTGGCCGAATAGCCAACGAGGAGGGTGGCCAGCATCAGGGCCAGCAGTTGGAACTTCTTCATGGTTTTTACTCCTAGCTCGTCGGGCATGCAACTTCGGCACTGACCCGCAGGCCCGCACCTTGCAATACTGTGGTTTTGGCGCCGGTGGATGAATCTCCGATGCTCGCCGAGATGTCCCAGCGCTGGTCTTTGCACGCGGAGGGCCCTTGGGTGATCGTGCCGGTTGCTGTTTCCTGCCCGTCTTTGTCTTGCTGGCCGTAGCACAGCAGGTCGTTCTCGTTGCTCGGATCCAGCGTCGACGTGTCGACGTTCTGCGTGAGCTTGCAGATTGGCTTGGCGACCGTCACGCTGTAGCTCATGCCGCCGGTGGACACGCTCGCGGTTGTGGTGATCATGGCGCTGAGGCTCGAGCCGGCAACGGCTGAAGCAATCACCTTCTCGATTGCAACCTGTGCCGCGGCCCCCGATTCGGCCTGCGTCTGCGCATTGCCGGTGATCTTCAGGTTGATGTTCCCGAACCGGATGGCTGAAACCACGAGCAAGGTCAACACGATGAGCATGATCAGGCTCACCACCAGCGTTATGCCGGACTGCGCGCGACGGCTCACGACGATCTCCTCAGGCTCGGGTTGGCAATCCGCACGGACTGCATGAAAAGGTGGCGTTTGTAGGCGTCGTTGGGGGCTGCCACGGACGCCGTGCCCATGGAATACGCTTTGCCGTCGACGAAGCCGATCGACTTGTCTATGTCGCGCGCGAGGAGGTATATCTTGGCGCTCATCACGTTCTTCCAGGTGTCTGGCGTGGCGAACCCTGTGTTTGCCGCGTTGTAGTCGGCGTCGGGTGCACCGTCGCCGTCCGCGTCGTAGCCATAGTCGATCTGCAGGTTCTCGATGCCTTCGGCGATGGCAACGGTGCTGATTTGCGGGACCCCCGAGGCGACGCCCAGATCCACGCGCTTGAGTGTCGGGATCGTGTCCGCGCTGCCGCCCGTGCACACGTCACACGTCGCGACGTAGTAGATGTGGACGATCAATGGCCGGATCTGCGCGAGCACGCCGCCTTGCGTCACGAGATTGAATGTCGTGGCATTGTCCGCAGACGCACCGGGGGCCAGTGAATAGGCAAACGTCGTTCCGGTTGCACTGGTCAAACCTGTTTGCAGATACATCTGCCCGTTGACGAGGCTGGCCAGCGCGACTGCGTTGGGATCGGCGCGCCGCACCACAAGAATATCCGTGCCCGCCTTCCAGTTCGTAACGCAGCTCAGGTCGCCGGCAGTATAGGTACTCCCATCGTAGCCCTGGATGTATAGGAAGGTTCCTTCCTTTAATCCCTTGCTCGCCGCGTCTTCCGGCGAGTTGACGGTGACGCTGCAGGGGTTGGGCAACGAAGTGAAATCGGCGGCAAACATGCCGGTGGGTGCGTCCGGGTTGATGTAAATTTCCCCCCAATAGCCGGCCATCTGGAGGTCTTCCACCATCGTAGTGATCGAATAGCGCCCGTTCTCGATGAGGCGGCCGGCGCGGTCGATCTCGCCGCGAGCCGCGCTCTGGTTGCCGATCAAGACTGCCATGGCAGCCACGATCACCATGCCAAGCAGGATGGCGACCATGAACTCGATCAGCGTCAAGCCGGCCTGGGCCGATCGATTCGAGAAAGTTTGGAATTGGCGTCGCATGATCGTTCCGTTCACATCAGGACAGTGAGGGCCACGGCACGCCGCGCAGTGTCAGTCGTGTCGCTGTTGTACAACCCCAAGCCGCAAGTGATCCCGCCCGGGGGGGCCGACAAGGCAACACTGCCCTGCCACACGACGCTGACCTGGTAGATGCCGGTCGTCGCGCTCTTAGTGATGCAGCCGCGTGCCTTCGGCACACCACCCACATTCGAGGAGCCACTCTTTTCACCGCTACCTTCCAGCAGTGCGAGCCACTCGCCGATGTCGGTACTGAAACGCGCAGCCTGCGACACGGTCGCCCCCGCACAAGCGCTCGCATCCGGGACTGTGGTCTCGTCGACTCCCAGATAGGTGGCCGTGACATAGCAGTTGGCGGCCCCCTTGTTCACCAACATGCGCGCGACCATGTCCTGCGCGATGAGCAGCGCCTGCTCGCGTTGGAAAGATTCAAGCTGCGCGCGCTGGCTCTGGACCATGACGCCCACGAGGCCGAGGAGCCCGAACATGAGAATCAGAATCGACACAAGAACTTCGATGAGCGTCGCGCCGCTCTGCCCGGGGCGCGAACTTTGCACGTGTTTCATGGACAAGCCCCCGATGCGGTACTGGCAATGCCGGCGGTATCAAGTCGCACGCAGCGCGTGCTGTCCGCCCCCGCAACCTCCCAATTGCTGACAGATGCCGCGGTCGGCCGGCCTGTGCCTTGGAAGATGATCTCAGCAGGCGTCTTTGTGATCGTGATCCCGCTCGTCTGCGCCTGGTTTTGAAGCACCGTTCCACCGGCATTGATCGTGACGTTCCATCCAGTACCCCAGTCGGTGCCGGCCGCAGGCGCTACCTTAACCTGTGCGTTGCGCTTGATCGCCTCGCTGCGTGCGAACAGGAGCGAGGTCGAGACTTCGTAAGAAGCGGACTTCACGCGCTGCTGGGCGATGAAATTCCGGAAAGATGGAACGGCGATGCCCGCAAGGATGCCGATGACGGTCATGACCACGAGCAATTCGATGATGGTGAAGCCGCGCGATGTCCGCATGACCGTCACTTCCAGCAGTTCGCGACCGTGCCGGTCCCGCTCTTGTCTTTGACGCCCGTATTGGTCAACGTGAGCGTCCCGCATTCCGGATCCGAGAAGTTGGTCGTCGGTGTAGCGGTCAGGGTGTAAGTGGGAGGCGTCGCAGCATTCGACGCCGTGATGGTGATCGTGTAGTTGTTCGACACCTCGGTGGGCATCGTAATAGTGGGCGGTGCGCACGCAGCATCGGTCGGATAGCTGAAGTAGCAACGCGTGTTGAGCATCTGTTGCTCCTCCTTGTTGCCGAGTGTCTGCATGAAACTTTGCGCGGCAGTACGCTTGCCCCGCTTCACGTAACTCGAGTAACTGGGAAACGCGACGCTGGCAAGAATGGCGACAATGGCCACGGCAATCATCAGCTCGACGAGCGTGAACCCCCTGCTGCTACTCCTGTTTCTGCTTCCCACGCATTTCCCCTCACGAGCCGCGTTGACTCATGACTGAGCATAGCCGCGCAACTCGGCAGCGACAGCAAAGGGCCGACGGCCGGTCGGGCCGGTCCGCTCAGCGGCGGCCGTTCCAGTGGCGCACAATCCACGCCGATGGATCATCGCAACCCTCAAATGGACCAAGCCCTCGCCATGGCTGCCCGGGCGGTGGGTGTGTCTGAACCCAATCCCCGCGTCGGCTGCGTGATCGTTTCCGCCGACGGTAATCAAGTATTGGGCGAGGGGCACACGCAGCCCGCCGGGCAGGCCCACGCGGAGGTCATGGCGTTGCGGGACGCGGCGGGCAAGGGCAACGTCGTCACAGGTGCCACGGCTTACGTCACCCTGGAACCCTGCTCCCACCACGGCCGCACGGGTCCCTGCTGCGATGCCCTTGCCGCCGCCGGCATCGCCAGGGTCGTGGCCGCCCTGCCCGACCCCAACCCGCTCGTCGCCGGTCAAGGCTTCGCCCGCCTGCGCGCAGCCGGCGTTGCCGTCGAGGTCGGCTCAGGCGCAGCCGAATCCCGCGAGCTCAACATCGGCTTCTTCAGCCGAATGATCCGCGGCATCCCGTGGGTGCGGATGAAAGTCGCCGCCACTCTGGACGGCAAGACCGCCCTGGACAACGGCACCAGCCAGTGGATCACCTCAGAAGCCGCGCGCGCCGACGGCCACGTCTGGCGGGCACGCGCCGGCGCGGTGCTGACCGGCATCGGCACCCTCCTCGAAGACAACCCCCGGCTGGACGTGCGCCTCGCGCCAGTGGGCCGCCAGCCCGACGCCGTGGTGGTCGACAGCCGGCTCGACACCCCGACCGACGCCAATATCTTCTTGCCCGGCCGGCGCCTGTTCATCTATGCGGCGGTGGAGGACGCCAAGCGCCAGGCCGCCCTGGAAGCGCGCGGCGCCATCGTGATCCACACGCCCGGCCCCGGCGGCAAAGTCGACCTGGCCGCCATGCTGCGCGACCTGGCCCAGCGTGAGGTGAACGAATTGCACGTCGAGGCCGGGCACAAACTCAATGGCTCGCTGATCCGCGAGGGGCTGGTCGATGAAATGCTGGTCTACCTGGCGCCCAAACTGGTCGGCCAGGGGCGCGACATGGCCAATTTCGGGCCGCTCGCGGACCTGGGCCAGGCCGTGAATTTCGAATTCGTTTCCAGCGCAATGGTCGGCCCCGACCTGAGGTTGATTGCCCGCATTCCCGGCCGAGACAGGTTCTAGGCGAAAATACGCCCCATGTTCACCGGAATCATTACCGGCGTGGGGCGCATCGCCGCCGTCCACGACCTGGGAAGCTCTTTACAGCACGGCAAGCGGCTCGAAATCGAAGCCCCTGCCGGCTACCTCGACGACGTGGGCCTGGGCGACAGCATCGCACTCAACGGCGCTTGCATGACGGTGACCCAGCTCGACCTGCCCCACCGGCAATTCACCATCGAGATATCGGCCGAATCCCTGGACAAGACAGCCGGGCTGGCGGCAACCGGCCCGATCAACCTCGAAAAGGCCCTGCGCGCGCACGACCGCCTGGGCGGCCACATCGTAGCGGGCCATGTCGACGGCATCGGCACCGTCACGCGCTTCGAGCAGGTTGGCGAAAGCTGGGAGCTGCGCGTACTCGCGCCACGCAGCCTGGCCAAGTACTTGGCCTACAAGGGCTCGATCACCATCAACGGTGTCAGCCTCACCGTCAATTCGACCGTCGATTCGCCCGAGGGCTGCGAAGTCAGCATCAACCTGATCTCCCACACCGTGCAGAACACCGCCCTGGGCCAGCTCAAAGCCGGCAGCCGCGTCAACCTCGAGATCGACCTGATCGCCCGTTACGTCGAGCGCATGCTCACGGCAGACTCCACCCTTTCGAAAGCCAGTGCATGAGCGCGTCCCCCAGCAGTTCCCCCGTTGCCATTTCGCCGGTGGAAGACATCGTTGCCGACATGCGAGCAGGCCGCATCGTCATCCTCGTCGACGAGGAAGATCGTGAGAACGAGGGTGACCTGGTGCTGGCCGCCGAACACGTCACGCCGGAGGCCATCAACTTCATGGCCCGCTACGGCCGGGGCCTGATCTGCCTGACGCTGACGCGCGAGCGCTGCGAGCGCCTGCGCCTGCCGCCCATGGTGGCGCGCAACGGCACGAAGATGGGCACGGCATTCACCGTGTCCATCGAGGCCGCGGAGGGCGTCACCACCGGCATTTCCGCCGCCGACCGCGCGCGCACGGTGCAGGCCGCTGTCGGCAAGACCGCCCGCGCCGAGGACCTGGTGCAACCGGGCCACATCTTCCCGCTGCAGGCTGTCGACGGCGGCGTGCTGATGCGCGCGGGCCATACCGAGGCCGGCTGCGACCTCGCCGCCATGGCCGGGCTGACGCCTGCCGCCGTGATCTGCGAGATCATGAAAGACGATGGCACGATGGCCCGCCTGCCCGACCTGCAAGTGTTCGCTGCCGAACACGGCCTGAAGATCGGCACCATCGCCGACCTGATCGAACACCGCAGCCGCAACGAGTCGCTGGTGGAAATGGTGGGGGCCCGGCCGCTCCACACCGCGTACGGCGAGTTCATGGCACACGCGTTCAAAGACAAGCCGAGCCAGGGGCTCCATCTGGCTTTGGTCAAGGGCGCCTGGTCGCCCGAAGACACGGTGCCGGTGCGTGTGCACGAGCCGATGTCGCTGCTGGATGCGCTGGAGATCGACCGCTCCATGCATTCCTGGAACCTCGACGCCAGCCTGAAGCACATCTCGCGCGAGGGCAAGGGCGTCTGCATCCTGCTCAATTGCGGCGAGGACGCGCAGCAGCTGCTGGCGCAATTCGAAGGCACGGCCCGGGCCGCGCAAGCGCCGGAACGCGGCCGGATGGACTTGCGCACGTACGGCATCGGCGCGCAGATCCTGCGCGAATGCGGCGTGCACAAGATGAACCTGATGGGCAATCCCCGGCGCATGCCCAGCATGGCCGGCTATGGGCTGGAGATCGCGTGCCACATCACGCCCGACCGGCCCGATCAATAAGAACCACACGAAAGAAACACATGTTCGGGGCAGAAAAAGGCAAGGCCGACAAGATGGACGGCAAGGGGCTGTGCATCGGCATCGTCCAGGCGCGCTTCAATGAAAGCATCACCAACGCGCTGGCGCAGGCGTGCCGCGCAGAACTGAATGCGCTGGGCGTCGCCGATGACGACATCGATCACGTCTACGTGCCCGGCGCGCTGGAAGTGCCGATCGCGCTGCAGGCCTTCGCCGAGAAGGGCGGCTACGACGCCCTCGTCGCGCTGGGCTGCATCATCCGCGGCGAGACCTACCACTTCGAGCTGGTGGCCAACGAGTCGGCCGCCGGCGTGACCCGCGTGGCGCTTGATTACCAACTGCCCATCGCCAACGTGATTCTGACGACGGAGAACACCGAGCAGGCCGTGGCCCGCCAGACAGACAAAGGCCGCGACGGCGCCCGCGTCGTCGTCGAAATGTGCAACCTGCTGGATCGTTTGGGATGACCGAAGACAACAAGCCCGATCGCCCGGCCCGCCAAAGCCGCACCGGCCCGACTGCAACCGGCGCACGCAAGGCCTCGGCCAAGTCGGCCCGCAGCCGCGCGCGCGAATTCGCGCTGCAGGCGCTGTACCAGTACATCGTCGGTGGAAACGACGCGCAGGCTATCGACGTGTTCACACGCGACCTCGCGGGCTTCCACAAGGCCGACTCCGTTCATTACGACGCCTTGCTCCACGGCTGCGTGAAAGAGGCGGCCGAACTCGACGCGCTCATCCTTCCGCTGCTCGACCGCAAGATGCAAGAGATCTCGCCCATCGAGCACGGCATCATGTGGATCGGTGCCTACGAGTTTCGGCATTGCGCCGACGTGCCATGGCGCGTGGTGCTCAATGAATGCATCGAGCTGGCGAAGGAATTCGGCGGCACCGACGGCCACAAGTATGTCAACGCGGTGCTCAATGGCCTGGCGCCGCAGTTGCGCACGGCCGAAGTCGAGGCGGACAAGGCGTCCGGCAAAGCCCGATGAGGCCACCGGTGCGTGTCGCCAGCCTGATCGGAAAGATCGAGCCCTTCTACGTGATGGAAGTGGCGAAGGCCGCGGCCAAGCTCGCGCGCGAAGTGGCCGGCACCGACCGCCCGATGATCTTCCTGAACATCGGCGAGCCGGATTTCACCGCGCCGCCGCTGGTGCAGGAAGCAGCTGCTCGTGCCGTGCGCGACGGCCTCACCCAATACACGCAAGCCACGGGCCTGGAGCCGCTGCGCGAGCGCATCAGCCAGTGGTATCGGGACCGCTTCGGCGTCGACATCCCGCCGCGCCGCATCGTCGTCACCGCGGGCGCATCGGCGGCGCTGCAACTCGCCTGCTTGAGCCTCATCGAGCGAGGCGAGCAGATCCTGATGCCGGACCCGAGCTATCCGTGCAACTGCCACTTCGTCACCGTGGCCCAAGGCGAACCGATCCGCTTGCCGGCCACCGCGGCCGAGCGATATCAGCTCACCGCCGCGAAGATCGAAGAACATTGGGGTCCGAAGTCGCGAGGTGTTTTGCTTGCGTCTCCGTCCAACCCCACCGGCACCTCGATTCATCCGGACGAGCTCCGCCGCATCCACAATTTCGTGGGCAACAAGGGCGGCATCACGCTGCTGGACGAGATCTACCTCGGCCTGAGCTACGACGAAACCTTCGGGCACACGGGCCTCGCGATCGACGACCAGGTCATCAGCATCAACAGCTTCTCCAAGTACTTCAACATGACGGGCTGGCGGCTGGGCTGGGTCGTCGCGCCCGAACCGGTGGTGAACGCGATCGAGAAGCTCGGACAGAACCTGTACATCTGCCCCAGCGCCGTGGCGCAGCATGCCGCCCTGGCCTGCTTCGAGCCCGAGAGCCTGGCCGAATACGAGCGGCGGCGCGCCGAATTCAAGGCGCGACGCGACTGGTTCATTCCGCAGCTCGAATCCATCGGTTTGCCGGTGCCTGTGGTTCCCGACGGCGCGTTCTACGCGTGGGCCGATTGCACCGAAGCCTGCCGCCGGTTGGGTGTGAACGACAGCTGGGAATTCACTTTCGAAGTCATGAAGCGCGCTCACGTCGCGGTGACTCCGGGCCGTGATTTCGGAGTCGCCGAGACGCAGAACTTCATCCGCTTTTCCACGGCAAGTTCCATGGCGCATCTGCAGGAAGCAATCGCCCGATTGCGCGCCGTCCTCTGTTGACCCCGATGTTCGAATTCCCCGTCCGCGTCTACTGGGAAGACACCGATGCGGGCGGCATCGTGTTTTACGCCAACTACCTGAAGTTCTTCGAAAGGGCGCGCACCGAGTGGCTGCGCTCGCTCGGCGTCGAGCAGAGTAAGCTGCGGGAAACCTCGGGGGGTATCTTCGTGGTGGGCGAAACGTCGGTTCGCTACCATCGCCCCGCTCGCCTGGACGACGAACTTCTTGTTACGGCCAGCATCCGCGAAGCGGGCCGGGCCTCTCTGATAATTGCCCAGCAGGCTTTGTTGCGCGCCAGTAAAGCCCTGCTGGCCGAAGGAACCATCCGCATCGGCTGGGTCGAAGCACAGAGCCTGAAGCCTGCGAGAATCCCGCCCATCATCCTGGAAGCCCTCAAACAATGAACCAACCCGACCTGTCGATCCTCCAGCTTGTGCTCAATGCCAGCCTGGTGGTGCAGCTTGTCATGGTGCTGCTGGTGGTGGTGTCCGTTGCCAGCTGGGCCGCCATCTTCCGCAAGCTGTTCGCGCTGAAGCGCCTGAACGCGCTCAATGACGATTTTGAAAAGGACTTCTGGTCCGGCACCAGCCTCAACGACCTGTTCGCCGCCGCGGCCCAGAACGCCAAGCTCGCCGGCCCGATGGAGCGCATCTTTGCCTCGGGCATGCGCGAATACCAGAAGCTGCGCGAGCGCCGCGTGAGTGACGCGAGCGCCCTGCTCGACGGTGCGCGGCGCGCCATGCGTGCCAGCTACCAGCGCGAGCTCGATACCGTGGAAACCAACCTCTCGTTCCTCGCCTCGGTGGGCTCGGTGTCGCCGTATGTCGGCCTGTTCGGCACCGTGTGGGGCATCATGCACGCATTCACCGGCCTCGCCAGCCTGCAGACTGTGACACTCGCCACCGTGGCGCCGGGCATCGCGGAGGCGCTGGTCGCCACCGCCATCGGCCTGTTCGCGGCGATCCCGGCCGTCGTCGCCTACAACCGCTTCGCGCGTGACATCGACCGTGTCGCCATCAAGCTGGAGACCTTCATCGAGGAGTTCTCCAACATCTTGCAGCGCAACCTGGGCGCGCACTCCGCCTCGGGCCACTGACCATGCCATCCATGATCACCCGCGGCCGTGGACGCCGCACGATCAGCGAGATCAACATGGTCCCGTTCATCGATGTGATGCTGGTGCTGCTGATCATCTTCATGGTGACGGCGCCCCTGATCGCGCCGAGCGTGATCGACCTGCCAAGCGCCGGCAAGGCGTCGCGACCGCCTGACGTGAAGATGGAAGTGATCATCGGCAAGGACGAATCGCTCGACCTGAAAGTGGCCGACAAGACAGCGCGCCTGCCGCTGGATGCGATCGTCGCCGCCATCATCCAGGCCCAGGCAGGTCAGCCACCGGGTTCCAGCGCGGTGATCATCAGCGCCGACAAGAACGTGCGCTACGAAAATGTGGTCAAGGTGATGTCGTCCCTGCAGCAGGCGGGCGTCCAGCGCGTCGGTCTTTCGGTGCAGCTGGCCAAGTAGCAAGCCATGAACGCCAGCACCGACCGCCTCGAGTTCGCGCCGCCACCGCAGCCCGGCCCGGTGCGGGCCTTCGTGCTGGCGGTCATTGCCCATGTGCTGCTGATGCTGGCCCTCACCTGGGGCATCAGCTGGAATCGCGAATCGGAGAACCAGGCGGCGGAAGCCGAGCTCTGGTCCAGCGTGCCGCAGCAGGCGGCACCGAAGCTCGTGGAAGCGACGCCTACGCCGCCTCCACCGCCTGCTCCTGTGCCAAGGGTTGAAAAGAAGGTGGAAGCGCCTGTCGCCCCTCCCCCGCCGCCCCCAGTGGCGAAGGAGCCCGACATCGCAATCGAACGCGAAAAGAAGAAGCAGCAACTGGCCAAGCAACGCCAGGAAGAGCTCGAGAAGCAGAAAAAGCTCGAAGCGAAACTGGAAGCCAAGAAGAAGCTCGAGGAAGAGAAACGCGAGCAGCTGGCCGAAAAGAAGGAAGCGGAAGAGCGCAAGAAGAAGGAAGAGCTGGCCAAGGCCGCGAAAACGCAGAAGCAGCAACGCGAACAAGACGCGAAGCTCGCCGCGTTGCGGGCGGAGCAGATGCGGCGAATCCAGGGGCTGGCCGGCGCGACCGGCGCGGCGAGTGCCACAGGCACCGCGCAGCGCTCCGCGGGCCCGTCCGACAGCTACGCCGGCCGCGTCCGTGCTCGCGTACGGCCGAACATTGTTTTCAGTGACGACATCTCGGGCAACCCCACCGCCGAAGTGGAAGTGAGATTGGCGCCCGACGGCACCATCACCAACCGCAAGGTGGTGAAGTCCAGCGGCGTGAAGTCCTGGGACGAAGCAGTGCTGCGGGCCTTGGACAAGACCGAAGTCCTGCCGCGCGACGTGGATGGGCGCGTGCCGCCGCACCTCATCATCGAGTTCAAGCCGAAGGGTTGACTCGAGTGGGGTGCCCACCAAGGGGTTTGCGGCAACGGTCCCGCCACCGATTTACTAGGGGTTGCAGCGATCCTGTGTGGCGCCGTTCGCCTCAACGTTATACATCTCACTGAATACTCCGCCCATCACTGCCGACCCCCCAACCACTACCACTGGAGGCGTGATAGGACCAACCACCCAAGGCGAATATGAATAGCCGCCCTCCACAGTCGCGTCCGGAGTAAATTTCAGGGCCATCACCGCCCGTCCGTCATAGCGCATAGTCAACGTGAGTGGTGAACTGACCGCACCGGGAAGGCCGCGGGAGATTGAGAATGCCTCGCCACAGGACCCTCGGGTTTTGAACAACCAGACAACCACAATTTTGTCCTTGTCCGCGGATGCGGAGGGACACAGCAGTGCCCCGTTGCTCGGGTTGGTCTGGCAATTTGAAGTTAAGTTCTGTCCGGCTTGGAACGAGAACCTTGATGCCTGCAACGTACCATCGTCGAGCTTCTTGAAGATTCCCGTCTCCCCGTGAAGGTAAAGGTCCAACCGTTGACTCGTATACAGCGGTTCGAGCGTTTTCCAATCCCATGCGTAAAGCTCGGTCTCGTAGTAGCTCTCTACCTTGAACCTGAATGGGTTGATCACGAGCGAGGTGACAGCCCCAACCGACTCAGTCCCGCCTCGCTCCTCGCCCATGTCGCCGCGAAACACCAGGATGTATTGGCCCGGAACCGCGGGCTGCGGCGAACTCTCGGGAATGATAGGTAGGTCGATGTCGTCCTTGAACGCCTGATCCGCGATAGATGCTTCCCACTTGGCATTGGGCACGAGGTGACGCTTTCCGTCCTTGTCGTCGTAGTAAAGCTCGAACGTTCCGCGAATCGCTTCCCCGCTCTTATTCCAGATGCGGAAGCGGCCCAAGTGAGCAGGATCGTCGTCCCAATCCAACTGCCCCCGAAAGAAATGGTTGATGAGGCCCGCCGAATAAGCCACGGCCCGGGGCACTAGCTGGTCAGCCATTGCATCGATGTTAATGCGATTGAGCATGTAAGCCGAGCGGCCCGTTGTCTGGTGCAGGAATTCGTCCCACGCGCTAAAGGCGGCCATCGGAAAGCACTCCACCCGCGCCTGCGGATTCAAGGGGTCCTCAATGGCTCCGTACAGCAACTCATGGCTGCTGGGCGGCTCGCTGCTGGTCGCATCACATTTGGTTTTGTACGCAGCCGGGTTTGGGTCTGGCAGTGAGTATTCGGTGTTGTGAAGGTTCTTCGCTGCCGAGAAAAACGTCCTATTCGAGTAGTCGGCCAAGCCCGTCCGACTTGGCACGTCTGTAGTCTTGTCGCGAGCAGTCCAAAATTCCCTATAACTTTTGAACTTCGGGATCGGATAGCCGACTTCGATCAACGGCGAGGTACTTACGAGAGCGCCGGTTTTTGGATTTGTGAAATGTTTCCCTAGTGCACGTTGCTCTAGATACAGTTCGAAGAGGCTGGCGTGCCCACTAACCCTGGCTTGCAAGTCCTCAGGGCCGAAGCCAGAATGGGCTTCGTTGCGAGTATGCTGAGGCTGGGCCATGTCTTGAACTAGATGAACAATATCACCCAGCGCCCGGAACATCGTGGCCGTATAACTCTTTCGCGCGGCCTCTTGAGTAGTTAGAGTCCCGTTGGTTTCTATGGCATCGCCTTTGGAGTCGCGACCGGTCAACGCCCGGTATTGAGCTTCGCGCGCGTCCTCAACACCAAATCGGTTGAACCTGCTCCGCCCCGTAGCCCAGTCTGGGCTTCTTTCGCACGCGAGTGCTCCCCCGAGGCCCCCAAAGGCTTGACAGGGCGCTAGCAACTGCGGTCCGATAAGTAGCGGCCGGTCATAGATTGGGTCGTAGAAGTGGTTGAAGACCCTCAATTCCCGATAAGGCGCGTCATCCCAAAAAGGAGCCGGCGCATCGTCCTCTCGTATCGCCCCCCGTGCCATCCAACCGAGGGGGCTGAACATATCGACGAAAAGAAAATCGCGCACGAGTCGATTTTCGTCTTCCGTTATCGTTTTTCTCTCTTTTGGTGTACCCCAACGCATACCATCGAGATATACAGTCGTGGTTCCGTTGAGATCAGGCAAACCCGGTGCCACCGCCGAAAGTCCCGCGCCCAATTTTGAACTTCGGAACGCGGCGCGCGTCATTGCCGCGTGAGTCCCGGTTTCAAACCCCAGTACAGGGTCCAGTGTCAGGAGCGCAATGGCCCCGCAGAGAAACTGCCGTTTCATTTTTCTGCGCCTCCAAGTTGGGCCACAGAGTGCGCCACCCGACGAAGAAGCTCTTTCTGAGCCTCTGATGACGGCAGCTTCGTGGCCTCAACGCCTACATCGGTCATTGTTCTCAACAGTTGCGCTCTCGCCGTGTCGCTCATGATCTCGCGGGAAAATCCGCACGTAGAAGCGGCTGCTTTTGCGAAGTCTTGAAGTTCCGAAATTCTTCGGTTTTGATCACTAGAATTTGTGGATGTCATCGCAACTTGAATGAAGCGGGGCTCACTGCTTCCTCGGCGAAAGGACTCGTAGTCGGGTCTGTACGCAGGAGCGTAGAGCGCCGTCAGACTGTCAAGCTGTTGCTGCGCATTCGGGGTCACGTCAGTATGCATACTCCAATTCGGGATACTGAACTGACCTTTGTCGTTGGTTCGCACCACGTCCGTTCGAATGCACGCTGACCTACCGTCCACAAACCCGAGATTGACACGCCCGGTCCATGACCAGATGACAGTGGCGCCTGCAATTGGTTTGCCACTCGCCCCGTCCACGACAATTCCGTTGACTTCCTTGCCGCTATAGCTAGCGCCAAGAACAGCGCATGACGACAATGTGAGGACTGCGGCCAGCACAGTGGAAGCCGTCGCAAATCGGCTTCCGCCCACTTCTCGTGCCCATATGGTTCGTAAAACGCAGTTCACTACATTGCCTCGATTCGCCAAATGCCATCGTCGCTGCGGACGAAATAGATGAAAAATGAACGCTCGCCACTGGGCGTGGCCCTGCTGATCACGTATTCGGCGAGGTCGGCCGAAATCCGGCCTTCACCGAGCACGCCGAGCTTGGGAATGATGGAAGGCAGATTCGCGCCAAGCGTCTGAAAAAGGGTGCGAAATCTCTCACGCGAATTTCCATGCACGAAAGCCAAACCGCCTTCTATGTCGCGGTTTGCCAGCCGCTCCAGCATGCCGCTGAAGATTGCACGAAGCATGGCGTCAACCGCAGTGACGTCCTGAACCAGAATCGCTTTGCTGACGATGGTGGAGTTGCCCTGTTGATCGGTCACCTCGAAGCGCGGCTGGTAAACGCCGGCTGCCCCGTAGATCGTCTTGAGCGCGCCCGCGCCCAGCACTGCCTCGAACTGGCCACTTCCACCAAAATCGGCGCGCACCGACTGTGGTTGTGCGGAACCCGTGACTCTAATGGCGAATCTCACCTCCAGAGGCGCGAAGCCGACGTCAGCAGAAGGCACGATCTGGAACGCGGGAACGCCGTCGCGGTGAACAGTGATGTCCTTGCTGACGGCCTGGCCGTTTTGCAAAGTGGCCGTGATGGTCAACTTGTTGCCTCCGGGCTGCAGTGCAATTTCCGCGAAGAACCGGTCGCCGATCTTGGTGGCCACCACATCATTCACGGTCACCCCGACCTGCTCGGTGACAGAGAGACCAATCCCGACGAGCACCGCATCGCCGATGACGGTCGCGCCGTCTTGCGGAGAGAGGATGTCGAACTTGAGTGTGTCCGGCTGATAGGTGACGCCCACGTTGCGTGACGCGGTATTGCCCGCCTTGTCGATGGCGGTGAGCACGAATGCATTGAGACCTCGGTTGAGCACGACAGGCAACTCATAGCTCAGTTCGCCGCCGACCACCTGCGTAGCCGCAGTACCCACCCCTTCGAGCAGCACGGTCGCGCCGATGTCGTCGACGCGGCCGGCCAGCGTGGCCTGCGGAACGCGCACGACTGCGCCGTCCGCAGGCGTGCTTGACAAGAACCGCGGAGCGACCGTGTCCAGCGTGAAGCTGCTGGTGACAGTATTGGATAGGTGGCCAAAGCGATCTCTCGCCTGCGCCGTCAGCACGTTGACACCCTCGTCCAGACGAAGCGATGGCGTGTGACTGGCCTCGGCGGTCGCACGGTCAAACAGGAACGGGGCCAACGTTCGCTGGTTAGCCCGCGCAGTGAGCCCGTAGCCCGCGAGGAAGTCGGGGCCGATGTCGCACGGCGCGTTGTTGCACAACGCGTCGTAACGATAACTGATGGTTGGCCGCGGGTCGTTGGTGATGCCGTTGTTGATCGGCCGGGTCAGGGTCAGCGCCGGCGTGATGGCGAGCGGCGCTGCGGCGAGCAGTCTGCCCGCGCCGGCCGGGGCCACCGGAGCGCTCAAACCGCCCCCTGGTGTCAGACGGTGGATGGACTGTGCCATGCGCACCCATAGCGTCTTGGTAGCGGCATCGAAGCTGAGGTTCTGGACATCTCCCGCGCCGCCTTGCGTGACATCAATGCTGCGCCACAAGGAACCGTCGCGCTCGAACGACATCAACTGACCTGGCAATGCCACCCACATCCGCCCTGAAATGGAATCGAGAGCAATGTCTCGCACCACTTCCGGCAAGGGGATCACCTGGGCTGGTTGGGTGGGTTGGGTGATGTCGAGGCGAGTCAACTGCTTCTCACCTGCGAGCCACAGCACCGCTCCGATGCTGTCCAGTGCAATCAGCTTAGGCTCAGCTGCCAGTCGGCCGCTCAAATCGTGGACGGACAACAAGCTGCCGTCTTCTTTGTAGTGCCAGAGAACCTTGTTGCCAAGCGCCCACAAAGTTTGGTCAGCCGCGACCGCCAATCTGCGAATCGGGCCGGGGGCAGTCCAACTGGCGAGGGATTGGCCGGTGCGGGAAAGCCGGACAATGTTTTTTTCGTCCGCTAGCCACAGATCCGCCGTGTAGGGGTTGACTGCCAGTTCGGGCGCGCCCTCGATCTGGCGGGCCAAAGTGCGGAGGTCCCAGACTGACAACGGCGTCGCGGTTGCATCGAAGTGGTGGAGTTTGCGGTCGGCAAAGACCCAAGCACCGCATTCGCCAGCCACTGCTGCGAGCGACTTCGCCCCTTCCAACCGCACACTTCGGACCTCAGCCGTTTGGGTATCGATGTGTCGCACGGTGTCCGCATCGGCGAACCAGACGCAGGAAGCGCCAGCGTGACTTGTCGACAAAGCCAGGAGAAGAGTAGCAACTGACGTTCGCGCCAGAATGGCTGGTCGCAGGCAGATACGCATGATCGATGGCGCCTCCGTCTCGCCAAATGCCACCAACTGGGTACATCCCAGAAGTTATGGCAGCCTATTTAATTATTTGTGAAAAAGTGTACCACCGGTTTGCGGGCAAACACGATGCGCCTGGGTGCATTTGTGGGCGTGCGCGCCACTTAGATGCTGGGTCAAACCGAAATGACATCCCTCGGGGGTCGATGCCGGACCGCGTGCGCGATGAGGAGGCGCTACTCGTAGACGATCTGCGCCAGCCCCTGGTCGGCCTGCGCCATCCAGCTGGCCAGCGCCGCGTCGCTGGGGAAAAACTTCGCTTGCTCACCCAATTGCAACTCGGCCGTGGCCGCATCCCGCCGCAGCGACAGGCGCACGTTCAGGCCGCGAACCAGTTCACCTTGCTCCGACAGCTCCCGCTTGGGTGGGAACTCGCGCACCAGCCGCTTGATGTCCGGCGCCTTGCCGTTCACGGCCACGCGCAGGAACTTGCCGAAGCGGCATCGCGCCGTGGCCAGGTCCCACACCTGGTTCACGCTTAGACGGAACCCACCCGAGAAGCGGTCCGGCTGCAGCTTGGCCATGACGATGATCAGCTCGTCGTCCTTGAGCAGGTTCCGGTTGGCGTTGATCACGCCTTCATCGGCCGTGCATTCGATCGCGCCCGACTTGTCGTCGAGTTTGAATAGCGCGAGCTTGCCGCGCTGGCCGTTGATGACGCGGAAATCGTTGACGATGCCGGCGAGCAGTTGCGGCTCGCGGCTGTCGATCAGCTCCTCGACCTGCCGCTTGACGAAGCGGCGAACCTCCAGAGCCACTTCATCGAACAGGTGGCCCGACAGGTAGAAGCCGATCGCCGTCTTTTCGAACGTTAGCCGCTCCTTCACGCCCCAGGGCATGGCTTCGACCAGCGGCGGCTCCTGCGTGCTCGCGGCGTGTGAGTCGCCCATGTCGAAGAGGCCGCCCTGGTTGGCGTTGGCCTCAGTGGCATTGGCGAAATCGAAGGCGCGATCGACCGACGCGATCAGCGACGCGCGATTGAGTTGCAGCGCGTCGAAGGCGCCGGCCTTGATCAGCGCTTCGACTGTGCGCTTGTTGATCTTGGTCCGGTCTACGCGCACGCAGAAGTCGTAGAGGCTCGTGAACGCCCCGCCCTCTTCGCGCGCCCTGACGATCGCATCGATCGCCTGCTGTCCTGTGCCCTTCACCGCGCCCAGGCCGTAGCGGATCACTTTGTCCGAGATAGGCTCGAAGCGGTAGACGCCGCGGTTCACATCGGGAGACTCGAAAACGATGCCGAAATTCTTTTGGGCATCCTCGAACAGAGCCCGGAGCTTGTCCGTGTCGTCCATTTCCACCGTCATGTTGGCGCAGTAGAACTCCGCCGTGTAGTGGACTTTGAGCCAACCTGTGTGATACGCCAGCAGCGAATAGGCAGCGGCATGCGACTTGTTGAAGCCGTAGCCCGCAAACTTCTCCATCAGGTCGAAGATCTCGTCGGCCTTCTCTTCGCTGATGTCGTTCTTGGCCGCGCCGGCGCGGAAGATCTGCCGGTGTTCGGCCATCTCCTCGGCCTTCTTCTTGCCCATCGCGCGGCGCAGCAAGTCGGCGCCGCCGAGCGAGTAGCCGCCCAGGATCTGCGCGGTCTGCATCACCTGTTCCTGGTAGACCATGATGCCGTACGTCTCGGACAGCATCTCCGCCACCAGCGGATGCGGATACTCCACCGGCTCCCGGCCGTTCTTGCGCGCCACGAACGTGGGAATCAGGTCCATCGGGCCCGGGCGGTACAACGCGTTCAGCGCAATCAGGTCTTCCAGCCGCGAAGGCCGCGCGTCGCGCAGCATGCCCTGCATACCGCGGCTTTCAAACTGGAACACGGCTTCGGTCTTGCCATCCGCGAACAGCTTGTACGTGTGCGGGTCGTCCAGCGGCAGGTTCTCGAAAGCGAACTTCTCCTGCCCCGCGTGCCGCGCACGGATAAAGTCCTTGGCGATCTCCAGGATGGTGAGTGTGGCCAGCCCCAAGAAGTCGAACTTGACCAGGCCCGCGGCTTCGACGTCGTCCTTGTCATACTGGCTCACGGCCGAGTCGCTGCCCGGCTGCTGGTAGAGCGGCGTGAAGTCCGTGAGCTTGCCGGGGGCGATCAACACGCCGCCCGCGTGCATGCCGACGTTGCGCGTAAGCCCTTCGAGCTTTTGCGCCAGCCCCAGCAGGGTCTTGACCTCGTCTTCCTTTTCGAGCCGTTCGGCAAGGATCGGTTCGACCTTGAGCGCGCCCTCGATAGTGATGTGCTGGCCCGGCTTGTTGGGGATCAGCTTGCTGATGCCGTCGCAGAACGTGTAGCTCATGTCGAGCACGCGGCCCACGTCGCGGATGGCGGCGCGCGCGGCCATGGTGCCGAAGGTGGCGATCTGGCTCACCGCCTCCTTGCCGTATTTGTCCTTGACGTAGTCGATGACGCGGTCGCGATTGCCCTGGCAGAAGTCGATGTCGAAGTCGGGCATCGACACCCGCTCGGGGTTCAGGAAGCGCTCGAACAGCAGGTTGTACTGCAGCGGGTCCAGGTCGGTGATCTTCAGCGAATACGCGACGAGAGAACCCGCGCCGGAGCCGCGGCCCGGCCCCACCGGGCAGCCATTGTTCTTGGCCCAGTTGATGAAGTCGCCCACGATCAGGAAGTAGCCGGGGAACCCCATCTTCAGGATGGTGTTGATCTCGAACTCCAGCCGGTCCACGTAGCGCGGCATTTCCTTTTCCCGCTTCGCTGCATCGGGGTACAAGTGCAGCATCCGCTCCTTCAGCCCCTCGTGCGAGGAGAAGCGGAAGTACTCCTCGATCGGCATGCCGTTGGGTGTCGGATAGTCGGGCAGCCTCGGCTTGCCCAGCTCCAGCACCAGGTTGCAGCGCTTGGCGATCTCCAGCGTATTGGCCACTGCCGACGGCAGGTCGGCGAACAGCGCCTCCATCGCGGCCTGCGGCTTGAAATATTGTTCGCGAGTGAACTTGCGCACGCGCCGCTGGTTGCCCAGGATCTCGCCTTCGGAGATGCAGACGCGCGCCTCGTGCGCCTCGTAGTCGTCCTCGCGCGTGAACTGCACCGGGTGCGTCGCGACCACCGGCAGGTTCAGACGCGCGGCCAATTGCACCGCCGCCGCCACGTGCGCTTCGTCGTCGACGCGGCCAGCCCGTTGTACCTCGATGTAGAAACGATGCGGAAACACGGATGCGAGCGCCAGTGCAGCGTCCGTAGCCCGCTGTTCGTCGCCCTGCAGCAGCGCTTGGCCAACCGGCCCCGCCTGCGCACCCGACAGCGCGATCAGCCCTTCGCCGAGTTCGCGCAGCCATTCCAGCTTGCAAACGGCCTGGGCCTTCACAACGTTGCCCGTCCAGCCACGTGCCAGTAGTTCGCACAGGTTGAGGTAGCCCTGCTTGTTCTGCACCAGCAGCACCATGCGCGAAAGCATGCCGGCGTCCTTGCCCAGCCCCTGCAGCGTGATCTCGCATCCGACGATCGGCTTGACGCCCGCGCCGCGTGCTTCCTTGTAGAACTTGATGGCGCCGAACAGGTTGTTCAGATCGGTAATCGCCAGCGCGGGCTGCCTGTCGCCCGATGCGGCCTTCACGGTTTCGTCGATGCGGTTCGTGCCGTCGACGATGGAAAATTCGGTGTGCAGTCGCAGGTGAACAAACATCCCGGCATTTTACGGCGCACTAGACCAGTGTGATCCGCTTGTTGCCCTCGAGCGCGCGTGCGGGCTCTTCGAGGCGGGCCAGCATCCCCTTCAGGCCGGTGCTTTCCGGCGCGCAACGTGTGAACACGATGCGCAGGTCGAAGTCGCCGGAGGGGCCGAGCTCATCGGCCAGGCGCGCGCTGCCCGCTAGCACCTGCGTTGCGAAGGCCTTGACAGCGGGCGCGTCCATGCTGCGGTTACTCACCGCCGCGAATCGCGTCTTCGACAGGCGGCCGATGGACCAGCTGTCGCCCAGCACCGATTGCAAGCCGGCGGCAAATCGCACCAGTGCGCGCTCGGTGAGCACGAAGCCATGCTCGACGCTCGTGCGCTCCAGCCCGGGAAGGAAGAACACCATGGACCAGGTGCGCTGCCCCTGGCTGCCCTGTCGCAGCATCGCCTCGTCGTACGCGAGCTGGAAGCCCGAATACGACAGCAACGCCGTCAGCGGATCGCGGTTCGCACCCACGGCCGCACGCCCCAGCACGTCGCGGCCATGGCGCTCGCGCATGAACAGCATGTAGCGGAACACGAGAACGCTTGCGTATACGAGCACGTCGGTCAGGGCGTCGCTCAGGTCGAGTTCGCTGATGATCTCGAAGTCGAACACCGCGCTTCCCACCGCAAGCGCATAGCAAACGTTGGCGGCCACCACCAGTCCCACGAAGCGGCCGCCCGCAAGCGCGCTGGCGACGCACATTGCCAAGCCAATCGCGGCCGTCATCACGGCCCACCCCAGTGCGCCCAATCCGCGCCAGTCGTGCGGCAACCACTGAATCTGCACCGCGGCGTAGATCAATGCCACGAGCGGCGCGGCGATGGCGACCGCCCGCGAAGCGCGCCGGAAGTAGCGAGCGTCCAGCGCGAACGCCGTCATGCTCAACACGAGCCCGCTGAGGATCACGGAACTGGCGTGCTTGCTCGCATCGTTGAAGCGGGGCCATTCCGGCGTGAACCACATCGCCATCGAACCATTCAGGCACAGCACGAACACCAGGGCCCAGGCTGCCACGACAGGCAGCAGCAGCCTCGCGCCTCGCGTCAGCGAAAAACCGGAGACAAGGCAAAGCAGCAGCACCATGATGCCCAGCCCGCTGACGAAGCCGGAAACCACCGCCTGGTGCACATGGGCCTTGCGGTAGCCCGCGTCCGACAACAGCAGCACGGGCGATGACAGCCCGCCGTCGTTGAGCATCGTGACAATCACCTGCGCCGGCGCTTCGCCCAGCAGCACCGGGAAAGCAGGCATGGGGCCGACAACCGGCCATTGGGAAAGCGGCACCCTGTCGCCCGCGACGGCGCTCTTCCATGAGCCCGCTTCACCGTAGCGGTACCACACACGCACTTCGTCCATCCGCGGGGAAGGAACCAGGAGCACGAACTGTTCGAGTTCCCGCCTTCCCTGCAAGACGACGCGTCCCACGACACGCTGGCCGGCATCGACATCCCACTGCGGCTCTCGCGGCGCGGCCGGCGGCCGCAAGGGCAGCGCCCACGCCGTGTCCGGATCGAGAACCTCGCGCGCGGGCATCACGTCCATGGTCATCAGCGGCGCCAGATTCACAGGGGCTTCGGCCTGCCCCGGCTGCACGGAAGGAATGGCACCTGCCAAACAAGGCGCCGTGAGGAAAACCGCAACAAGGAAACGCGCGAAGTTCACGGCTGCATGCTAGACCAGCCGCGCCGGCTACACCAGCGTGATCCGTTTGAGGCCATCGAGCCCGCGGGCAGCTTCTTCCAGCTGGAGCAGCAGCCCCTTCAACCCGGCAGGGCTGGGCCGGCAGCGGGTGAAGGCGATCCGCAGATCGAAATCCGTGACGGGGGCGACCGGGTCCGACATGCGCGTGCCGTTCGCCAGCACCTGCGTGGCCAGCGCTTGCACGCGCTCCGCGTCCACAGGATGGATCGGTACACAGGCGAACCGCGTCTTGCTCAGGCGCCCGATCGCCCAACCGTCACCCAGCACCGACTGCAGGCAGGCCGCGAATCGCACCAATGCGCGCTCGGTCAACACGAACCCGTAGTCGGCGCTGCTTCGCTCCAGCCCCGGCAGCAGGAACAGGATGGCCCACGTGCCGCTTGGCTGTTGTCCATGCCGCAGTAAAGCCTCGTCATAAGCGAGCTGGAATCCCGAATACGACAGCAACGCGGTCAACGGATCGCGGTTCGCGCTCACAGCGGCACGCGCGAGCACGTCCTGGCCATAGCGCTCGCGCAAGAAAATCGCGTGCCGGATCGACAGTACGCTCCCGTACAGCAGCGCCGCCGACACGGCACTGCGCAAGTCCAGCGCACCACCGGGATTGAAGTCCATCAGCGTCACGGCGACCGCCAGCGGGTGGCACAGCACAGCGGCCGTCACCAGCCGGGAGAAACGGCCCCCGGCCAGCGCGCTGGCGCCGCACAACGCCAAGGCCAGCAAGACCATCAACGCCGCCCACGCCAATGCGCCCGGCGTGCGCCATGCATTGGGCATGTACAGGGCCTGCACAACTGCGTACGCCGCCCCGGCCACCGGCGCGGCCCAGGTGACCCATGGCCGCCACCGGCCGAGAAAGCGCGAATCGAGCGCTTGCACCGTGATGGCCAGCACCAGCCCGCTCAGGATCACAGACGTCACGTGCTTGCTGTCGTCGTTGAACTCCGGCCACTCCGGCGTCAGCAAGATCGCCATGTCGCCGTTGAAGCACATCACCGTGAGCAACGTCCATGCCGCGACGCCCAGCAGCAGCCAGCTGGCGCTGCGGCGCAATGTGAGCCCTGCTATCAGGCACACCACCATCACCATCAGCCCCAGGCCCGTCACCAGGCCGGAGAGCATCGATTGGCGCGTCTGCACTTCCCGATACAGCGGGTCGGGCATGATCAGCACGGGCACCGACATGTCGCCGTCGTTGACCAGGGTGACGATCAGTTCCACCGGTGTTTCCGTGATGAGCAGTGCGAACGCCGGCGCCGGGCCCACGAAGGGCCAGCGCGAGAGTGCGACTCGGTCGCCCGCGAGGGCGCCCTTCCAGCTACCGCCTGCTTCCTGCCGGTACCAGACCTGCACCTCGTCGACGCGCGCCGACGGCACCAGCACCACGAATTCGTCCTTCTCGCGCGAGCCCTGCAGCGTGATGCGCCCCACCAGCCTTTCGCCGGAACGCACCTTCCAACGGCCCGAGGGTTCAACGCTGGCGTTCGGCAGCGGACGGGCCCAGAAGGCATCGGGATCCGGCAGCGTTTGCGCGGGCAGCACCTCGGTGACCATCTCGCCGTCGAGGTGGATGACGGCGCGGCCCTGGCTCAATTGCAGCGTAGGAAGGCTCGCCCCCGCCGGCACGCACGCCATGAGCGTGAGCACCACGAGTAGCCGCGCAACGAGCACGATAATCTGCACTGTGACCGCGCCTCTTCTAGTTGTGCGCTCAATCTAGTCCTTTCCGCCCCGTGCCACAAGCCATGCAACACGTCCTCAACATCGCCGGCTACCGATTCGTGCGAATCGCGAACACGCACGCCCTGAGCGAGCAGCTGTTGCCGCTGGCCCGGGGCCTGGCGCTGCGCGGCACCATCCTGATCGCGGAGGAAGGGATCAACTTCTTCCTGGCCGGCCCGGAGCACGCGGTGCGTGCGTTCGTCACCGCGTTGCACGACGATCCGCGCTTTGCGGGCCTTGAGGTCAAGGAGAGCTGGTCGGCGACACAGCCTTTCGGCAAGCTGCTGGTCAAGGTCAAGCCGGAGATCATCCGCATGAACCACCCCGCCATTCAACCCGCCGAAGGCCGGGCGCCGGCCGTGGACCCGGCAACCGTCAGGCGCTGGCTGGACCAGGGCCACGACGACGAGGGCCGCCCGGTCGTCACGCTCGACACGCGCAATGCCTTCGAAGTCGACCACGGCACCTTCGAAGGCGCGATCGACTGGCGGCTGTCGAAGTTCAGCGAATTTCCCGACGCGTTGCAAACGCACAAGGCACAGCTCGAAGGCAAGACGGTGGTGAGTTTCTGCACGGGCGGCATCCGGTGCGAGAAAGCGGCGATCTACATGCGCGAGGCCGGCCTTTCGCACGTCTGGCAGCTCGACGGTGGCATCCTGAAGTACTTCGAGGACACCGGCGGTGCGCACTTCCGCGGCGACTGTTTCGTCTTCGACGAGCGCGAAGCGCTCGACCCTTCCCTCGCCCCTAGGAAAGCGGGTTCGGCGGAGTGAACCGCGTTGGCGGTAGAGGAATGAATTCGCTCTCGCCCGGCACCTGGCCCATGCGCTGAGCCTCCCAATCTTCGGCTGCTTGCAGGATGCGCTCCTTGCGGCTGGACACGAAGTTCCACCACATGTGGCGCGGCCCGTCCAGCGCCGCGCCGCCGATCACGACGAAACGTGCAGGCTGATCCACGCTGAAAACGGTGTCGGCGGCCGGTTGCAAGACAGCCATGGTTCGGGCCGCAAGCGCAGCGCCATCCAAAGAGATGTGCCCTTGCACGGGATAGGCCGCCAACTCCTGCGCGAGCGGCGGCAAGACGAACGTTCCGCCGGGCGGCAACAAGACGTCAAGATAGAGCGTGGGCGATAACGCCGCCACCGGCGAGCGCACGCCGAAAGCCTCGCCCACCAGCACGCGTACCTTCGCGCCGTCCACCTCCACTTCGGGGATGGCGGACGCAGGGGTGTGTGCAAACGCGGGCTCGTCTTCTTCATGCGCCTGCGGCAGCGCCGTCCACGGCTGCAGGCCGTGCATCGGGTAGGTGCTGTCGCGCAGGCCTTCGGGCTTGCGCTCGGAGTGGACGATGCCACGGCCCGATGTCATCCAGTTGATCGCGCCGGGCTCGATCAGTTGCTGCGTGCCCAGGCTGTCGCGATGCATCATCGCGCCTTCGAAAAGATACGTGACGGTCGCAAGGCCGATGTGCGGGTGCGGCCGCACGTCGTGGTTGGCGCTGGGTGGCACCTCCGTCGGCCCGAAGTGGTCGAAGAAGACGAAGGGGCCGACGCTGCGCTGGCGCGCGGACGGCAGCAGCCGCCGCACGACGAAACCGCCGCCAAGGTCTTTTTCCTGCCCTGCCAGTTCGAGTTGGATCGTCATCAGGTCCCTTCTTCGGGGCGCTACGCGCCCTTGAGCCGCCCTGTCACCTCAGCCACGCGTTGGCCGAAGAGCTTGGCCGTTGCGAGGTCGCCGGCGGCCATGTCGCTCGTTCCCCCATCGGAGGGCGACGCGGCGACCGCCCCGCTGTAAGAGACCAGGTAGTTGACGTCGTCGCGCTTGGCGCCCAGCGTGTTCGACGGCATCAGCCCCTGGCTGACCCACACCATCGAATGCTGCATCGCCAGCGTGAACAGGGTGAACAAGGTGTTGAGCTTGTCGCCGTTCATGCCGGCGCTGTTGGTGAAGCCCGCCGCCACCTTGTCTTTCCATTCCTGCGCGTACCACTGCCGCGAGGACGCATCGGCGAACTTCTTGAACTGCCAGCTGACGCTGCCCATGTAGGTGGGCGAGCCGAAGATGATGGCGTCTGCCGCCTTCAGCCGGTCCCAGCCACCGGCCGGCAGGTTGCCGTCGGCGTCGATGGCGATCAGTTCAGCGTCCGCGCCTTCGGCCACCGCCTGCGCCATGCGCTGCGTGTGGCCGTAGCCGGAGTGGAAGACGACCGCGATGTTCGGCATGCAGGCGATTCTGCCTCAGGCCTTGCCGCGGCGCCCGTCCAGGCTGAAGCGGCCGGCACCGAAGGCCGTCAACACAAGCAGCCCACCCAGCACGGCGATGTTCTTGTCGAACGCCTGCTTTTGCATCATCTGCTCGGCCGCCGGCAACGCCCAGTAACCGTGGAAGATCGGGGTGATCACGGCGATGAAAATTGCCAGGCCCAGCGCGGCCCAGCGCGCCTGCCAGCCGACCAGCAGCAACAGGCCGAGCCCCAGCTCGGCAGCAATCGCGATTGCCGCGCAGACTTCCGGCAGCGGCACGCCTTTGGAAGCGATGTAGCCGGCGACGCCCGAGAAGCCGGCGATCTTGCCCCAGCCCGCCGGAATGAAAAGCCAGGCGACGAGCACGCGGCCGACGAGTGCCAGGGTGTCCTGGACGGAATTGTTGTTGGTCATGGGAAAACTCCTTGATGTTGTGGGTGAGAGAAGAAAATAGTGATCAGGCTTCGAGGTCGAACACCAGCACTTCGGCTTGCTTGCCTTCAGAGAGCGAGACCTGCGCCTCGTCCTGGAGCATCGCGGCATCGCCTGCGGACAGGCGCTTGCCGTTGATTTCGACCTCGCCGCGCACGACGTGCACGTAGCCCTTGCGCGAAGGATCCAGCGCCAGGCTGAAGCTTTCGCTGCCGTCGAAAAGGCCGGCGTGCACCCGCGCATCGGCGTGGATCAGCACCGAACCCTCGGCGCCGTCCGGAGAGGCCACGAGGCGCAGCCGGCCGCGCTTGTCGGTGTCGGGAAAACTCTTCTGCTCGTAGCTCGCGGGAATGCCGGTGACGTTCGGCTGGATCCAGATCTGCAGGAAGTGCGTGGTCTCTTGGGGCGCGTGGTTGAACTCGCTGTGCTGCACGCCCGTGCCCGCGCTCATGCGCTGAACGTCGCCCGGCGGGATGCCTTTGACGTTGCCCAACGTGTCCTTGTGGGCGAGGTTGCCTTCGAGCACGTAGCTGATGATTTCCATGTCGCGGTGGCCGTGCGTGCCGAAGCCGGTGCCCGGCGCGATGCGGTCTTCATTGATCACCCGCAGGTTGCCGAAGCCCATGTGCTTGGGGTCGTAGTAGTTGGCGAAGGAAAAACTGTGAAACGACTTGAGCCAGCCATGGTCGGCGTAGCCGCGGTCCTGGGATTTGCGAAGAGTCAGCATGGCTTTCTTTCATTCAACGTTCGATGGTGTCAATGTAGGGCCGCGGGTGCTGTCGGCGGACCGCCCGTTTTTGATGGCATCATGCAAAAAAACTGAATGAGGCTCAGCCTCCTGCTCATCCATGCCAACGGCCCGCGACGTCCTGACGCCCGAAGCGCTCTCCCTGCTGCAAGCTGTGGCTCAAGCGGGCAGCTTCGCGGCCGCGGCGCGCGAACTCGCGCTCGTGCCCAGCGCCGTCACCTATCGCATCCGCCAGATCGAGGACGCGCTCGACGTGCTGCTGTTCGACCGCAGCTCGCGCCAGGCCAAGCTCACCGAAGCCGGCACCGAGCTGCTGCGCGAAGGCGGGCGGCTGCTGCTGGAAATCGACGCTGTCGCCAACCGCGTCAAGCGCGTGGCAACGGGATGGGAATCGGAGCTGACGATCGCGGTGGACACGGTGATCTCCTGCTCCACGGTGATGGAGCTGTCGCAGGCCTTCTTCGAACTGGCGCCTACGACCCGGCTGCGCATGCGCGACGAGTCGCTGTCGGGGACGCTGGAAGCGCTGACCCTCGGCCAGGCCGACCTGGCCATCGGCCTCGCAATCGAACCCGGGAATGCGGCGGGCATCCAGACCGGCGTGTTGGGCGATCTGCAATTCGTCTTCGCGATGGCTCCGCACCACCCGCTCGCGAATGCCAAGGAACCGCTGAAAGACGACCTGCTGCAAAAGCACCGCGCCGTCGCCGTGGCGGACTCGGTTCAGCGCGGCACGGCCGTCACCTTGGGCCTGCTAGCCGGCCAGGATGTGTTGACTGTGCCGACCATGCGGGCCAAGCTCGACGCGCTTCTTCGCGGGCTGGGCGCGGGCTTCGTGCCCGAGCCCATGGCGCGGCCCTACATCGAGACCGGCCGTCTCGCCGTCAAGCAGGTTCAGCGAACCACCCGCCTGGTGCGTCTCTGTTATGCGTGGCGCAGCAGCGCTGCACCGGGCCGCGCATTGCAGTGGTGGCTGGCGCAGCTGGAAAGCCCCGCGACGCGGCGCGCGCTGCTGGAACAACACCGGACTTGAGGCCGCTCACGGGACGCATGCCACAATGAACCACAAGATGGCTAAACAACCCAAAAATATCGCCGTGATCGGCGCGGGCATCGCGGGCTTGGCCTGCGCCCGGACGCTGGCCCAGGCCGGCCAGCGCGTCACAGTGTTCGAGAAGGCGCCTTCGGTGGGCGGCCGCCTTGCCAGCTGCGACACGCCTTTCGGTACTTTCGACCATGGCGCCCAGTACTTCACGGTGCGCGATCCGCGCTTCCAGAAAGTGCTGTCGACTGCGCCGGGGCTTTGCAAACCGTGGAGCGCCAACGCCGTGCGAGTGCTCGATCCGCATGGGCGGGTGGCCGAGGCCGCCCTGCCCGCGCCCGAGCACCACTGGGTGGCCGTGCCCGCCATGGACGCCCTGCCGCGTCACTGGGCGCAGCCGCTCGCCGCGGCGGGCAGCCTGGAGTTGGAAACGCGGGTCACGCGCATCGAACGGGACGCGCTCGATGCCAAGCGGTGGCAGTTGCAGACAAGCGGTCCGCAGGATTCGGTTCATGTGTATTCGGGCTTCGACGCCGTCGTGCTGGCCGTGCCCCATGCCCTGGCGGGCGGACTGTTGGACCAGTCGAGCGTTGCCCCGCGTTTCGCCCAGCAGCTTCAAGGCGTGGAAGTTGCGCCTTGCTGGGCACTGATGCTTGCCTTTCCGCAGGCCGTGCAGCCGACCTTGTCGCACCTGGGCCCGCAATGGAATGCCGCGCTCAGCACTCATCACCGCATCGCCTGGCTGGCCCGCGAGTCGTCCAAGCCCGGCCGCGGCGGGATCGAGCGCTGGACGGTGCAAGCCAGCGCGGGCTGGTCTCAGGAGCACGTCGACGACGACCCGCACCGCGTGCAGGCCAAACTGTTGAAGGCCTTCTCCGAGGTTACAGGCATCCATGCCGAGCCGTCGCACAGCGAGGTTCATCGCTGGCGTTGGGCCAAGACGCAGAAGCCACTGGGACAAAGCCACCTGTGGGACGCGAAGTCGGGAATCGGCGTGGCCGGTGACTGGTGTTTGGGCCATCGCGTGGAAGAAGCGTTCATCTCGGGCCTGGAACTCGCACTGGCGGTGCACAAGGGCTGAGAGGCCGCAGTGAGCGCCGCTGGGCCGCCCCAAGGCGCGAAGGCCCCCTCGGGGGGCAGCGCAGTACACGAAGTGACAAGCGTGGGGGCCACATACGTTGGCCGCTTCGCGCCTTCGCCTACCGGCCCGATGCACGCGGGCTCGCTCGTTGCGGCTTTGGCCAGTTGGCTGGATGCGCGGGCGAATGCCGGCCGCTGGCTGGTTCGCATCGAAGACGTCGACACGCCGCGCTGCGTTGCCGGCGCGGCGGAAATCATCCTGAAGCAACTTGCGGATTGCGGGCTCGTTCCAGACGAAGAACCGGTCTGGCAGTCGGCGCGCGGCGCGTTGTATCAGCAGGCGCTCGATCAATTGGTGAGTGAAGGCCACGCCTACCCCTGCGCCTGTTCGCGCAAGGACATCGAACTCGCACTGGCAGCGCAGGGCCACGAGCATGAACGCGGCGGCGAGCTGGTCTATCCCGGCACGTGCCGCACCGGCTTGCATGGCCGGCCCGCGCGCGCCTGGCGCTTGCGGACCACCGCCGCGCCGGTGCGGTGGCATGACCGGCGGCTCGGCCCACAGCAGCAGGACGTGGAAAAAAAAGTCGGCGACTTCGTCCTGAAGCGCGCCGACGGCTTGTGGGCCTACCAGCTCGCCGTGGTGGTGGACGACGCGGCGCAAGGCATTACACAGGTCGTGCGCGGAGAAGACCTGGCGGACAACACCGCACGGCAAATCCTGCTGCAGCGCGCGCTGCGCTTGCCCACGCCCGGCTACCTGCACATACCGTTGGTGCTCGGCCCTAGTGGCGAGAAGTTGTCGAAACAAAACGGCGCGCAGGCGCTGGATACCGCCCATCCACTGCGCGTGCTCAATGCCGCCGCGCAAACGTTGGGCCTGGCCGCGCAAACCGGCAGCGTCACGCACGCCCTGGCGTCATGGCATCGGTCCATGGCGCTGCGTAGCACCCACGGCATATGAAAGGGTGCACACCATTCGGGGGCCACCGCGGAACCGGCTTTGCCGGGCCGCTGGTGGCGCCCCCTTGAGGGGGAGGCGCCGAAGGCGCTTCGGGGGTGGTCAATCCTTCGCCTCCTACAATCTGCCGCGTGACTGAACCCGGCAAG
>NZ_RKMB01000090.1 GCF_003797765.1 Ramlibacter sp. WS9
CTCTACAACTACATCACCGAGGCAGAACGGAATGCCCACCAGCAGGCGTAAGGCCATTCCCGTCGATTCGCTGCTGCAACTGCGGCAGCGCCTGGATCACTTGCCGAAGAAGAGCCCGGAGCGGGCCCGTCAGGTGGCCCTTGTAGCTGAACTGTACGGCGTTTCCTCCAGTACGGTCTATCGCGCCCTGGTCCTTCTGCACAGGCCTAGGCAGCCCACCGCTCCGACCAGGGCAAGCCCCGCGTCCTGCCCCAGGCGGAACTGGAGCGCTACTGCGAACTGATTGCGGCGTTGAAGCTGCGCACCACCAACAAGCAGGGGCGGCATCTATCTACACACCACGCCATTGAGCTGCTGGAAGAGTACGGTGTAGAAACTGACCGGGGCCTCATTGTTGCCCCAAGAGGCGTACTCCACAGACCCACCGTCAACCGATATCTATCACATTGGCGATTAAGGCCTGCTCAACTGTCCCGGGAGCCAGGCGCAACTCGGTTCCAGGCTGAGCACAGCAACGATTGTTGGCAGTTCGACATGTCGCCGTCGGACCTCAAGCATATTGAGCATCCGCGGTGGATCGATCCCGCCAAGGGCGAACCCACCCTGATGCTGTTCAGCGTGGTGGATGACCGCAGCGGTGTGGCCTACCAGGAATACCACTGCGTTTATGGTGAGGATGCGGAGACGGCACTTCGTTTTCTGTTCAACTCGATGGCGCCGAAAGCGGACCCGAGTTTTCCCTTTCAGGGCCGGCCCAAGCTGATCTATCTGGACAACGGTCCGGTGGCCAAGCGTCGCGTTTTCCAGAGCGTCATGCGGGCGCTGGGCATCGAGTGGCAGACACACATCCCTGCCAGCAAGGATGGAACGCGCACCACGGCCCGCTCGAAAGGCAAGGTCGAACGTCCTTTCCGCACAGTGAAGGAAGCCCACGAGACATGCG
>NZ_RKMB01000091.1 GCF_003797765.1 Ramlibacter sp. WS9
TAGCATAGGAGGGCGTGCAAAATTTGCCGTTCTCTTTTCATCCGGAAAAGAGTTCATATATGGAGACGGCTTTTTTAATAACGTCACGGGTGTCGGGAACCCTCTACATAGCCCCAAGATTATTGCTCCAATCACCCCCATGATGGCTGTGATAATCAACAGGCCCACCTCTTTTATGGTGGAGCCTCGGCTTTCTACTATCGTTTTATCTGATGATGAGGTTGAAGCCTGTGTAGTGGTCAACCCATCCCGGACAGTGGGTTGAGTTTTTCTTCGGCCACCGCAGGTGGTAACCCGTCGTTGAATTGATGCGGCCTGATCCAGTTGTAGCGGTGCATCAAGTAATGACTGATGTCCCGTTGGGCCTCCTGCGCCGTCAGGTAACCCGTTGACGGGACCCACTCCGACTTCAGACTGCGGAACAGGCGCTCCATCGGCGAGTTATCCCAGCAATTCCCCCGACGGCTCATGCTCTGCTGCATCCGATAGCGCCAGAGCCGTTGCCGAAACAGGCGGCTGGCGTACTGGCTGCCCTGGTCTGAATGGAACAGCACCTGCTGTGGCTTGCCGCGCTGTTCGTAGGCCATGTCCAGGGCCTTGATCACCAGTTCGGCATCCGGCTTGGCCGAGAACGCCCAGCCGATCACCCGCCGGGTATGCAGATCCAGCACCGCGGCCAGGTAGTGCCAACGGCCTTGCGCCCAGACGTAGGTGATGTCGCCACACCACACCTGATTGGGATGCTCGGTCGCGAATTCGCGGTTCAGCCGATTCGGGATATCCGGCCGCTCAACCGTGGCCTGTTTGTAGGCGTGCGAGCCCGGTTGCTTGCTGACCAGGCCCAGCTCACGCATCAACCGACGCACTCGGAAACGGCCGATGGTCACGCCCTCTTCGCGCAGCATGCCCAGAATGCTGCGGCTGCCGG
>NZ_RKMB01000092.1 GCF_003797765.1 Ramlibacter sp. WS9
TGGCGAAACTGAACGGCAGACGCCGTGGCGGTGCGGTCGGCGCGGCGATTTCGGGTAACGGGGCTGTCATCATGGATGCCTTATAGCGGTAACCTTACAGAAGTATCTTGGTCGTATATGACCACTGAACGGTTACCGTCAGTATTGTTAGTTGTTAGTCGTTTTGTGCGGCCGATCCCGAGTTCCTCTTGCAGAAGTATCCTGGCGAGCCGTTATCTTAAGCACAAGCGTGCCTGGCCCGGCCAGTCACACCTATTGATAGAAGTAGGTAGCCTACTGGCAACGAACTGCTATGATCCCTCGGCGATCTTCAGACATAACGATAAAGACCAGGAGTGATGTATTGCCTTTCTCCGGCGCCTCTTCCCGCTGGCTGCAGCGGTACGCCCCGGCCCTTCTGGCTGTTGCCCTGATCATCGCCATGAGCATCAGCCTCGCCTGGCAGGCGGCCGGCTGGTTGCGCCTGCAACGCAGCCCGGTAGCCGTCGCCGCCTCGCCGGTCAGCCACGAATCCACCCGCAGCGATCCGACCCGCCTGGCGCGCCTCTTCGGCACCAGCGCCCAGGACCCCAACGCCCCGCCACCGGCCACCAACCTCGACCTGGTGCTCAAGGGCAGCTTCGTCCAGAGCGATCCCAAGCTGTCCAGCGCGATCATCCAGCGCCAGGGCGACAAGCCGCACCGCTACGCGGTCGGCGGCGAGATCAGCGACGGCGTGAAGCTGCACGCGGTCTACCGCGACCGCGTCGAACTGCAGCGCGGCGGGCGCCTGGAAAGCCTGCCCTTCCCGCACCGTTCCGGGGGACTGCTGGCCAGCGCGGACGACATTACAAGCGAGAACGACTCGATCGAACAACTGCAAAGCCTGCAGGATGAGAACGCTGCAGCATTGCGCGAGCGCCTGGACGCCTTGCGCCAGCAGATGGAAGCCACGCCCATCGCAGAACCCGCCGAAGAAGACTCG
>NZ_RKMB01000093.1 GCF_003797765.1 Ramlibacter sp. WS9
GTATTGGCGTCGGGGGGCTGCTATTGCTGGGCCAGTTGCTGGGGGGCGCCCTGCTGCTCGCGGACGACGGCGAAGCGACGCTGGCGGTCGAACACTTCTGGCAATTCGTCTTCCTGATCCCGGCGATCCTGGTGGCACTGGGAATGTTCGTCCTGCAGCATCACGTGGGTTCCTTCGCCCAGTTGTACCGCCGGCGTCTCGATGGCGCCTCCTACCTGCTGGTTTCCTGCGGCATCGCCCTGGTCCTGGGCAAGCTCTGCGTCCTGCTGCTCGCCTGAGCCCCTCGCGCGGCCCGGCATGTCCGGGTTTGCCCGAGGCATTCAGCTTCCTGATTTAGCCGGAGGCCGCTGAAACCCTTGGTTACACTGGCCTTCATCACACGAACAGGAAGGCAGGACCCCTATGCAAAACCGCATGATGATCACCGGTGCCGGCTCCGGGCTGGGGCGCGAAATCGCCCTGCGCTGGGCGCGTGACGGCTGGCGCCTGGCGCTGGCCGACGTCAACGAAGCCGGCCTGGCGGAAAGCCTGAAACTGGTGCGCGAGGCGGGTGGCGATGGCTTCACCCAGCGTTGCGACGTACGCGACTACAGTCAACTGACCGCGCTGGCGCAGAGCTGCGAGGAGAAGTTCGGCGGCATCGACGTCATCGTCAACAACGCCGGGGTCGCCTCCGGCGGTTTCTTCGGCGAGCTGTCCCTGGAGGACTGGGACTGGCAGATCGCGATCAACCTGATGGGCGTGGTCAAGGGCTGCAAGGCCTTCCTGCCGCTGCTGGAGCGAAGCAAGGGCAAGATCGTCAACATCGCCTCGATGGCGGCGTTGATGCAGGGCCCGGCGATGAGCAACTACAACGTGGCCAAGGCCGGGGTGGTGGCGCTTTCGGAAAGCCTGCTGGTAGAGCTGGCGCTGGTCGAGGTCGGCGTCCATGTGGTCTGCCCTTCGT
>NZ_RKMB01000094.1 GCF_003797765.1 Ramlibacter sp. WS9
CGTGTATGTCCTCAAGAGCCTCGACGAAGCCGCCCTGCGCAAGCTGGTGGGCCGCGCGCTGAACGAGGACAAGGGCCTCGGCAAGCGCAAGCTGAGCCTGCCGGAGGAGAGCTTCCAGGTTCTCCTGGCCGCCGCCGACGGCGATGGGCGGCGCCTGCTGAACCTGCTGGAGAACGCTGCCGACCTCGCCGAGGACGGCAGCGAGATCAGTCCCGAGCTGCTGCAGAATCTGCTCGGCGACACCCGCCGGCGTTTCGACAAGGGCGGCGAGGCGTTCTACGACCAGATCAGCGCGCTGCACAAGTCGGTGCGCGGCTCCAATCCCGACGCGGCACTCTATTGGTTCGCGCGCATGCTCGACGGCGGCTGCGATCCCCTGTACATCGCCCGGCGGGTGGTGCGCATGGCCAGCGAGGAGGTTGGCAACGCCGATCCTCGCGCCCTCGGCCTGTGCCTGTCGGCCTGGGACGTGCAGGAGCGCCTGGGCAGCCCCGAAGGCGAGCTGGCGGTGGCCCAGGCCATCGTCTACCTGGCCTGTGCGCCGAAGAGCAATGCGGTGTACAGCGCGTTCAACGCGGCGATGCGCGACGTCGCCGAAAGCGGCTCGCGGGAAGTGCCATTGCACTTGCGCAACGCGCCGACCAAATTGATGAAGAGCCTCGGCTATGGCGAGGAATACCGCTACGCCCACGACGAGCCGGATGCCTATGCCGCCGGAGAGGATTATTTCCCCGAGGATCTGGAGCCGCGGCGTTACTATCAACCGGTGCCGAGGGGCCTGGAACTGAAGATCCGCGACAAGCTGGAACACCTGGCCGAGCTGGATCGCACC
>NZ_RKMB01000095.1 GCF_003797765.1 Ramlibacter sp. WS9
CATGATCCGCGAGAAGGTTTCCGGCTGGATCGACAGGTGCCCGGCCACCAGATGCTTGGCCACCGGGATCTCCACCCGGCAGTTCTCCCCCGGCGCGTGGGCGGCGAGGGTCAGCAGGTAGCGCACCACGCGGTGGGTGGCGTTCTTCAGGGAAAGCGTCTCGATCTCGTCGATGCGCTGGTGCAGGCGGGTGCTGAGCTTGGCCAGCAGGGCCAGGGCCAACGGGGTGTTGTCCTGCAACTGGCGCAGGTAGGCCTTGTTGGAGAAACGGAACAGCTGGCTGGGCACCACGGCCTGGGCGGTGGCCACGTAGTTCGGGGTGTCCATGAACATCATCGCCTCGGCGAAGGTGTTGCGTTCGTTGGTCACTTCGAGAATCTTCTCCTGGCCTTCCGGGGTCAGCCGGTAGATCTTCACGCAGCCGGAAATCAGGTAGTAGAAGGCGTGCGCCGGCTCGCCCTGGCGGAACACGTAGGCGCCCTTGTCCAGATTGACCAGGTCGCTGCTGGCGAGCAGTTCCTGGAGCTGGACGGGAGAAAGCGGTTCGAACAGGTGGTGGCTTTGCAGCAACTGCTGGTGGACGCGCTGGAATTCCATGCTGGGAAGGCTCGCGATGATGAGGGGACTGGCCACTGTAGCGGGCCCGGCGCAGATCATCTTGACGCACGGCAAGCTCCCGGCGGCTGGGTGTTGCCGTCGGTCCGGCGAGCGGAACTATTACAGCGTGTAAGCCAAGGCTTACAAACGGCGGTGGTTTTGGCTGCTTTCTCCCCCTCGCAGAGATGCGTAATCTTCAAACCGTCAGGACATTGCGCAGGAAGCGCCAAAGACAATACGGAAACTCAGGGAATCCACCATGGATGGTGGCGTAGCACGGATGTCAGG
>NZ_RKMB01000096.1 GCF_003797765.1 Ramlibacter sp. WS9
GGCGGAACCCCCAGAAAAGCGCAGCGATCCGAGTGAATGGCAACGATTGACGCCGCTTGTGAGATCGCGAAGTCGATCGCGTGACAGCTTCGCGTGCCACTGCCTTCACCCCGCCCTATAACGTAAAGATGACCGGACCACCAACATAAGCGGCGAAGCCGCATCCTGCTGTTGTGGGTCCGAGTCGATTGACAAGTTAGACAGCGCTTGGCCCAAGGACTCTTCTACTGAGAGGCGTCGCAACCATCAGGACCCAGTGGTTTTCCAAAAACTGAAGTGCCGACAGTAACCGTCCAACATTGCGGTCGGGTGGTGACGTCTAGAAGTACCGGCTGCCATTTACTCCGGCCGTCAGTGACACGAGGCCTGAGAATGTACCTGCGCCCAGGTTCGAGATGAACCACAAGGGGTAGTGCTGGCCCACGCGAAACTTTAGAGCCGTCATAGTACGACACGTGAAGCCGGTGTTCTCCCGGAAGAAACTCGAGTTCGTACTCGGTCACCATGCCTGCACTGGGTTTGATATTGGCAGGCTTGCCGTCTACGGTTTCAATTTGGATGAATGCAACGGGCTTCACCAGTGCGGGAAGCTGACCGCCTGCTAGATTCCCCTCGTACATCTTTAGGGATTCGTGATGTTGGGCGGCACAGCCAGAAATCACGAGTGCGGCCAAAGCGAGGAGAGAATTGGATTTCATTTCGACTCGAGTGTAAGCTGAGCTGTCTAACGTAAAAATGACCGGGCCACCAACATGAGCGGCGAAGCCGCAGCCTGCTGTTGTGGGTCCGTGTCGATTGACATGTTGGACGAAGCCGCTACGCGGAGGAATCCCTCTCCTCGCTGGCACGATCTGTACTGCATGACGCTCCCTTCAATCCCGA
>NZ_RKMB01000097.1 GCF_003797765.1 Ramlibacter sp. WS9
ATGCGGGAACGCCGTGTTCGCGCAGGTACTCCGGGCTGGCGCAGACGACCCGCACCATCGGCGCCAGCGAAGTGGCCACCAGGCGGCTGTCGGGCAGCGGGCCGGCGCGCAACACCAGGTCGACCTCGCCGAGATGTTCGCCCTGCAGGTCGATGAAGCTGCCGATCAGGCGCAATTGCACGTCCAGCCCGGGGTTGGCCTTGAGGAAGTCGGCGATCGCCGGGGCCAGGTGGCGGCGGCCGAAGGGCACCGGCGCATCGATACGGATCAGGCCCTGCGGCGCGGTGCTCAGGGACACCGCTTCGGCGCGGGCCAGGCGCAGTTCGGTGACGATCCGCCGGGCGCGGTCGGCGAAGGCCAGGCCGGCCGGCGTGGCGCGTACCGCATGGGTGGTGCGCACCAGCAGGGTGCTGCCGACGGCGCGCTCCAGGGCGTCCATCCGGCGCGCCACGGCGGACGGGGTGAGCGGGTGCTTGCGCGCAGCGGCGGAGAAGCTGCCGCCATCGAGGACATCGAGGTAGAGAACGAACTGTTCGCTGAGGGTATCGGGCAACATGCTCATGCCTTTGCGTGATTGGCATAGCCATTGTGCTTTCTTGTGCGTTTCCCATCCAGCCACGCTTGCCTAGCATGGAGGCGTCGAAAGAGGGGCTGACATGCTGGATGTATTTCTCGATTTCCTGCTGGGGATGGTGCTCGGTTGCCTGGGCGGTCTGTTCGGGATAGGCGGCGGCCTGCTGGCGATCCCGGCGCTGGGGGTGATCTTCGGCCTCGACCAGCAATTGGCGCAGGGTACCGCGCTGGTGATGGTGGTACCGAACGTGGTGCTGGCGTTGTGGCGCTACC
>NZ_RKMB01000098.1 GCF_003797765.1 Ramlibacter sp. WS9
CGGCAACACCGCGCTGATGCTCGACGTCGCGCGGCACGCCGGGCTGCCCTGGGACATGCTGCTGTGCGCCGACCTGTTCGGCCACTACAAGCCCGACCCGCAGGTCTACCTCGGCGCCTGCCGCCTGCTCGACCTGCCGCCGCAGGAGGTGATGCTCTGCGCGGCGCACAACTACGACCTCAAGGCCGCGCGCGCCCTCGGCCTGAAGACCGCGTTCATCGCACGGCCGCTGGAATACGGCCCCGGCCAGACCCAGGACCTCGCCGCCGAGCAGGACTGGGACCTGATCGCCAGCGACCTGCCGGACCTGCACCGGCAACTGGCGGCCTCGGCCTGACCGACTTCCTCCTTCCTGCCCCCTGAACCGCTCGCCCAACCTGCGCGCCACGGCGCGCCGGGAAAGGCGCGCGCAGCGCCGGCACGCGTCCGGCAGGAGCTTCGTCATGTCCGCGAAGGATACCCCGGCCCCCCAGGCCGCCGAGCCCGGTCGCGCCCAGCCGGTCGAAGTCCCCGGTGGCGGCCACTGGTGGCGCCGCCTGCTGGCCTTCGCCGGCCCCGGCTACCTGGTCGCGGTGGGCTACATGGACCCGGGCAACTGGGCCACCGACGTCGCCGGCGGCGCGCAGCTGGGCTACCTGCTGCTCTCGGTGATCCTGCTCTCCAGCCTGATGGCGATGCTGCTGCAGGCGCTGTCCGCGCGCCTGGGCATCGCCAGCGGCCTGGACCTGGCCCAGGCCTGCCGCGAACGCTACTCGCCGAGCACCTGCCGCCTGCTGTGGCTGGCCTGCGAGACGGCGATCATCGCCTGCGACCTGGCCGAGGTGAT
>NZ_RKMB01000099.1 GCF_003797765.1 Ramlibacter sp. WS9
CGTAACAGCCACACTTCACTGATCGCCTGGTTCGGTTCGAGTTCATAGCGACGGCTGCCCTCCTGGGTATAGGCCGGGTTCGGCGTCACCGTCACGCTGCACGGCAGGCGGCCGAGATTGCGGATGTTCAACTGCAGGTTGCCGTTGCGTTGATAGGTGACCGATACCTCGGGCCGCGCCATCTGCGCGGCGAGATGCAGGTTGCCGTGGAACTCGCGGAAGAAGCCGTTGGGGCCGTGCACCTCGAAGGCGTAGCGGCCGTTGGCGTCGAGCAGGTCGTCGAGTTCGTCGTTGAGGGTCCGGCCCAGTTCCTCTCCGCTTTCCTGGACCACCGGATAGCTGGTCACGGTATAGAAGCGCGGATTGCCGACTTCCCGCGGCTGCACCTGGAATACCGCAGCGGAGTGTCCCTGCGGATTGCCCGGCAGGCTCATGCCGTCGTTGCCCAGGGTCAGGCGCAGCTTGCCGGCGGCGATGTCGAGGGCCAGCGTGGCGTGCAACTGGTAGGGCACCGCGAGGGTAGGGCGCTGGCCCTTTTCCTGGCCGGGCAGGCTCTTGGGCTCGTAGGACCAGTACTTGGGGCTGGGCCGGTAGAACTGCTGTCAGTAGGCGTCCTCCTTGCGCGCGTCGCTCTGCGGGACGTTGGTCAGGTCGGGGGCGACCTGGGTATCGCCTGCGTCCTGGAAGTCGAACAGCGAAGTCAGGTCGCCGCAGACGGCACGCCGCCAGGGCGAGATG
>NZ_RKMB01000009.1 GCF_003797765.1 Ramlibacter sp. WS9
TCCCGAACAGGACAGTGAAACGACTCAGCGCCGATGATAGTGCGGGTTCCCGTGTGAAAGTAGGACATCGTCAGGCTATTAAAACCGGCATACGCCCAGCAGAAATGCTGGGCGTTTTGCTTTGCGCCACCACTCTTCAACACCAGTAAAAAACCCGCCAGCAATGACGGGGCTTTCTCTTAAGCGATCAATCAACCACGCCTCTTGCGTGGCTGCGCAACTCGTGGCAAGGAACTCGGGTGACCACTGCGCCCGCGTGATGCACGCCGTGCGCCGCCGCACTCAGGCGGGCAGCTTGATCCGCCAGGGCAGCAGCGCTTCGTAGGCGTCGGCGGTCTTCTCGTGGCGGCCGCGATCAAGCACTGAATGCCCTCGAATCAGGGCACGACCGTGATGAACACGTAGACCGCGAAGATCACGAGGTGGACGACACCTTGCAGCACCGTCGTGCGGCCGGTGCTCAGCGACAGGGTCGCGACCATGAGCGACAGCACGAGCAGCACCGTGGACTTGGCGTCTATGCCCAGCAGCAGCGTCCATCCGGTCACCAGCGACACGATGGCCACGGCCGGGATCGTCAAGCCGATGCTCGCCAGGGCCGATCCCAGTGCGAGGTTCAGGCTGGTCTGCAACCGGTTGGCGCGCGCGGCGCGCACGGCGGCCAGGCTCTCGGGCAGCAGCACCACCAGCGCGATGATGATGCCCACCAGCGCTTGCGGCGCACCCGCTGCCGCGACGGCGTGCCCGATGGAAGGCGCGAGCGCCTTTCCCAAGAGCACGACGGCTGCCAACGAGACGGCGAGCAGCCCGCCGCTGGTGAATGCCGTGCGACGCGACGGCGGGTTCGCGTGGCTGTCGGGGCCGCCGGCGCCGCCGGCCGGAAGGAAGTAGTCGCGATGCCGCACGGTCTGCACCAGCAGGAAGGTGCCGTACAGAGCGAGCGAGACGAACGCGATGAAGCCCAACTGGCTGCCGCTGTACATCGGCCCCGGCGTGGTGAGCGTGTAGTTTGGCAGCACCAGCGTCAGGACGACGATGGCGGCCAGCGTGGCCAGCGAAGCGCTGACCCCCGTGAGCGTGAAGGTTTGCTCGCCGTGCCGTTGGCTTCCGAGCAGCAGGCACAGGCCGACCATGCCGTTGAGGATGATCATGACCGCGGCAAACACGGTATCGCGCGCCAGCGCCGCCGTTGCCGCGCCGCCTGAGACCATCAACGAGACGATCAGGCCCACTTCGATCGTGGTAACGGCTACCGCCAGCACCAGCGTCCCGAAGGGTTCGCCGACGCGATGCGCCACGACCTCCGCGTGATGCACGGCAGCGATGACGCTGGCAAGAAGCGCCAGCGTCATGGGTAGCGCATACCAGCCGCCGAGGCCGGCGAGCGTTCCCGCGAGGATGAGCCAGGCCGCCACGGGCGCGGCCAGTGTCCAATAGGGCAGCATGGCCGAGGTCGGTTGAATTTTCAAAGTTGCCTCGCGAATCAACGCTGACTGTACCTCCGCCGCCGGGGCCCGGCCCCGACGATCAGCGTGAAAGAGACTCGAGAGCCCTGGGCACGAAGTCGGCGTGCGGCGTCGGCATCTTTGCCGGGTGCAACGCGCGCTTCTTTCGGTGCCTGGTCAGCCCTGGGCTGCGAACTGCCGCGCCCACTCCTCGCGAGGCAGGAAGGTCGGGTCGGCGCGGCAGATCGCCTCCGTTTCTCGCCAGATCTGCTCGTCCGCCAGTTCCAGGTCCAGCGGGTCACCATGCGGCTGGGTGACATACCAGGGCGTATCCAGATAGACCTCTACCGTATTGCCTTCCGGGTCCGAGAAGTAGATGGAGAGCGCATTGCCATGGTTGAGGCCTCGCATCTGCGAGGCGCCCAGCGCGAGCGCATCCTTGCGGACACCGCGCAGATCGTCGATGCGTTGCACGATGAACGAAAGCTGCATCACGGTGCTGAAGGTCGCTTCAGCGGGTCGGCCCGATGCGATCACCAGTTGGTGGTGCTGCTCGGGCCGGCCGCTCAGGAAGACCAGGGTGTTCTTGAACGTCTTGCCGACGCCGCGGTCGGTGACCTTGAGGCCGAAGACGGTGGTGTAGAAGGCCACCATGCGCTCCACATCGTGGACGAAGATTCCGAAGTGGGAGAGTTGGGGTGCTGCGCTCGTATTCATTTCGATTGCTCCTTGCTCGCGGCTCAGGCCGCCGTGTAGGCTGTCTTGACTGTGGTGAAGAACTCGGCCGCGTAGCGGCCCTGTTCGCGCGGCCCGTAGCTCGATGCCTTGCGGCCGCCGAATGGCACGTGGAAGTCCACACCGGCTGTCGGCACATTGACCATCACCATGCCCGCCTGGGCGTGCCGCTTGAAATGGCTGGCGTGCTTCAACGACGTCGTGCAGATGCCGGCGGTCAGCCCGAACGGCGTGTCGTTGGCTAGCGCGATCGCGTGCTCGTGGCTGTCGGCGGACAGCACACAGGCCACCGGGCCGAAGATCTCCTCACGCGAAATGCGCATTTCAGGTGTGGCGTCGATGAAGAGCGCGGGCTCAAGATAAAAGCCATCGGTGGCCCGCTTCATGCGCTGCCCGCCGCACAGGAGGCGGGCGCCTTCCTGCCGTCCCAGCGCGATGTATTCCAGGTCGATGTCCAGTTGCGCGTGGCTTGCGACCGGCCCGATCTGCGTGTCGGGCTGGCGCGCGTCGCCAACCTTCAGCGCTTCCACGCGCTCGCGCATGGCGCGCACAAACTCGCCGAGGATGCCCTTTTGCACGATCAGGCGGCTCGAAGCGGTGCAGCGCTGCCCGGTCGAGTAGAACGATCCTTGCACCGCGCATTCGACCGCGATCCCCAGGTCGGCATCGTCCAGCACCACCAGCGGGTTCTTGCCGCCCATCTCGAGCTGAAGCTTGGCGCGCCGCGGTGCTGCGGCACTGATGACGCGCGCGCCCGTCTCGGCCGAATCGGTGAAGCTGAGCGCATCGACACGTGCATCCGCGATCACTGCTTGGCCCACGCGGCTGCCCGGCCCCATCACCAGGTTGAAAACGCCGGGCGGCAGGCCCGCCCGGCTGAGAATTTCTGCCAGCGCCCAGGCCGAGCCCGGCACCAGGTCGGCCGGCTTGAACACCACGCAATTGCCATACGCCAGCGCCGGTGCGATCTTCCATGCGGGAATAGCGATCGGAAAATTCCAGGGTGTGATGATCCCCACGACGCCGATGGGCTCACGCGTGACCTCGATGTCGATGCCGGGCCGCACCGAGGCCAGCCGGTCGCCGGAAAGCCGCAACACCTCGCCGGCGAAGAAGCGGAAGATCTGGCCGGCCCGTGCGACCTCGGCCGTCGCCTCTGCCAAAGTCTTGCCTTCCTCACGCGCCAGCAGGTCTCCCAGCTCGGTCCGCCGAGCCAGCAGTTCGGCCGCGACTCTTTCCAGCACATCGGCGCGCAGTTGAATGCCCGACGTGGACCAGGCAGGAAAGGCCGCGACAGCTGCTTCTATGGCCGCTTGCGCTTGTGCCTCGTCGGCCTGCGCGTACTCGCCGATCACGTCCGACAGATCGCTGGGGTTGACGTTGGCGAGTGCGCCGGCACCGGCTACCCATTCGCCGGCAATGTAGTTTCGTTTCATGGGCGTTGAAGCCGGTCGCGGAACTGTTCGAGCAAGGCCACCGCGTCGGTCGAGGAGTCTGCCGTGCCGTACACGTAGTGGTCGGGCCGAGCGACCGCAATGCGCTGGCCCAGCCCCTTCAGCCACGCGGCCATGAGGCCTTCGTCTTCGACGGCGTTCACGAGCGGGCCGTCGCCTGCTTCGGGAGCGCCCAGTTGCACCAGCACACCGCCCAGCGGCATCAGTGCTTCCAGCAGTGCAGCTTTGTCGGCGGGCGCCAGCGGTTCGACGGCAACGACGCGGAGAGTTGGGCCGGTGAGGTCGTCCAGCCGGCCGGCGAATCCCGACGCGTGAACGAAGGGTTGGGGCAGGATGGTGCCCGCACCCGGCGTGGCGGAGGCGATGAGGCCGTCGCCCAGGCCGGGGATCAGGTTCTGGCGAATCGTGGTCTTCACCACGCCGTCCTGTTCCGCCAGCAACCGGGCGTCGCGCTCCGCCGCGCGGGCAGGGTCGCGCTCGCAGATCACGCGGCCCAGTGCCATGGCCGCGAGCGTGGTGGCGGTCACGTGGGGCCGGCGCTCCTGCTGGTAAGTGTTCAGCAAAGCGTCGGGCGCGCCTTGCTTGATCACGCGCTCCAGCTTCCAGGCCAGGTTCAGTGCGTCACGCATGCCTTGCACCATGCCTTGCGCCATGAAGGGCGGCGTCATGTGCACCGAGTCGCCGGCCAGCAGGATGCGCCGCTGCCGCCATTCCTTCGCGACCAGCCCGTGGAAGCGGTAAGCGGCAGCACGCCAGAGCCGGCCTTCACCCGGCTTCAGCCAGCGCTGCAGCAGCGGCCACAGCTCCTCTTCCGGGAATTCCGCGGACAGACTCTCACCCGGGTTGAGCATGATTTCCCAGCGGCGATGATTGCCCACGCCGACGACGTAAGTGCAGGGCCGTTCGGGCTCGCAGTACTGCACCTGGGTCTGCGGCAACTCCGCCAGCTTGTCGTCGTTGACGATGGCATCGACGACCAGCCAGGGCTCGTCGAAGCCCAGGTCGTCGAGCGCGATGCCCAGCTGCTTGCGCACCGGGCTCGAACCGCCGTCGCAACCGATCAGGTACCGGCCGTGGCAACGCGTTGTAGCAGTCTCACCGGCCAAGCGCACATCTGCCCAGGCGCCAGCTTCGTCCTGGCCCACGGCGACAACTTCCGCGCTGCATTCGACGCGCACCGACGGCAACTCGGCCAGGCGCGCGCGCAGCGCACGCTCGAACGCCGGTTGCTCGAAGACGAAATTGGGCGCCCACCCCAGGCGAAACGGCGGCGGGGCGGAGTCCAGCCGCTTGATGAGTTGCCCTTGCGTGCCGCGGTATTCGCTGGCCCGGTAAGGGGCGACGTGGGAGGCGACGCGGTCCGCGATTCTCAGTTCCTGGGCGATCCGCATCACCTCATGGTCCAGGCCCGCGGCCCGGGGCAGGGGGAAGAGGTCGGACAGGCGGTCGAACACGGCGACGCTGAGGCCGCGCTGGCCCAGCAACCCGGCGAGCGTGGCGCCCGTGGGGCCGAGGCCCGTGATGATCACGTCGACTTGGTTCATGGCGGTTTCAGTATCCATTTTCTTGCAATCAGTGAAGCACGAAGAGTCCGTGTTCTCAGCGCTGGCCGTCGTGTACCGACACTTGTTCCTTGGCGAGACCGCCCAGGCGCGAGTGGATGCGCCCGCCGTCGGCCATGACCAGTGCGAACAGGATTTCGTCGGGCCGCGGTGCATCCTGGATGCCGACTTCGAAGCTGTTGAAGTGGCTGCGCACATAAGCGGCGTGGATGTAGTGCAAGGGCACCATCAGCCGGTAGCCCGCGTTGGCCACGCACTTCGCGGCCGGCACGATGGCCTTGGGTTCGCCCAGTGCCTGGCGCATGGCCCAGCCTCCGGCTTCGTGCCACACGGCCCCGTGCTCGAGCTCCCCGTTGACGCCGACGATCGCCGCCTTGCTGTAGGCCTCTACCTGGTCCTTGCCGCCGAGGGCCGCGACGAGTTCCTCGGCGAGCGACGTGCCCAGCGCGCGAAGTTCCGCCATGAAGGGCAGCAGGTCCGGCTCATAGCGTCCGGCGTACGGGTTGCGGATGACGGCGCTCGCCGCGGCCAGACGCAGCGGCCGGGCCGGCGGCGGGCCGCCTTCGTGGAAGACGGTTTCCACCGTGAGGTTGCGCTTGCGGATGGCGATCGGTGACATGAGGTTTCCTTGGCCCGGACCGATCAGGCCTGCGCGACGACGGGGTTGCGCAACACGCCGATGCCTTCGAGTTCCACCTCGACCACGTCGCCGGGCTTCATGAACTTCGGCGGCTTCTTGCTCCAGCCCACACCGGCCGGCGTGCCGGTGACGATGACGTCGCCCGGCACCAGCGTGAAGATGGTGGAGGCATAGTTGATCAGGCACGGGATGGAGAAGATCAGGTGACTGGTGTCGCTGTTCTGCACCACTTCCCCGTTCAGCCGCGTCTGCAGCTTCAGCACGCGGCCCGGTTCGATCTCGTCGGCGGTCACCATCCAGGGACCGAAGGCACCCGTGCCTTCGAAGTTCTTGCCGGAGGCGATCTGCTTGGCGTGGAACTGCCATTCGCGGACGCTGACGTCGTTGTAGCAGCTATAGCCGGCGACGTGCTTCCAGGCATCGGCTTCCGGGATGTCGCGACCGGGCTTGCCGATGATGACGGCGAGTTCGCCTTCCCAGTCCAGCGATTCGGAGACCCGCGGGCGCACGACTGGCTCGCCATGCGCCACTTGCGAGCGCCACACGCGCAGGAAGATCGGCGGGAACTCGGACAGCTCGCGGTGCATACCGGCAGCCAGCACCTCCTGATGGTGGTCCATGTAGTTGCGCACGGCGCAGATGATCTTCTCGGAACGCGGGATGGGCGGCAGCAGTTCCACGTCCGCCAGCAGAGGCCCCGGCGCGGCGCCGGCCACGACCGCGTTGCGCTCACCGAATGACGGGCTGGCAATGAAGTCCGCCAGGGTGGCGCAGCCCGTGGCCGCCGCCAGGTCGAGCACGCGGTCGCCGGCAACGGCGCCCCAGGACTCGCGCCCTTTGTATTTGAAAGAAATCAGCTTCATGTATCTGCTCCAGGTTGGGTGACAAGTCGAGGTGTTGGGATTATTATGCATAAAAAAGAGATTGCGCACAAATACAAATTTGCGGAGAAATGAGAATGACTGATCCTGGACAACTCGAGGTGGCGGGGCTGTGCGGCAGCCTTCGCGCCGCTTCCTACAACCGGTCCGCCCTGCAGGCCGCAGGGCAGCTCATGCCGGCGGGAATGAATCTGCGCGTCGCCTCGTTCGTGGAGATTCCCATCTACTGCGCGGACGAGCAGGAACGAGCCTGGCCGAGCGCAGTCCTGGCGCTGGGCGACGCCATCGCGCAAGCCGATGCGGTGCTCATCTGCAGTCCCGAATACAACTTCAGCGTGCCGGGCGGCCTGAAGAACGCGCTGGACTGGCTCTCCCGCCTGCCGAGGCAACCGTTCAAGGGAAAACCGGTGGCCATCATGGGCGCAGCCACAGGGCCGGTGGGCACGGCGCGCATGCAATACGACCTGCGGCGCATCCTGCAATTCCTGGATGCCCAGGTGCTCCTGAAGCCCGAGATCTTCATCGGCAACGCCAAGGCCAAGTTCGATGACGAGGGCAAACTGGTCGATGAGACGACCCTCAAGTTCATCGGAGACCAGATGACGGCGCTCGAGCGATTGATCCGGCGCGAGCAGGCCGTCAACGGGGCCGGGTAGTGTGCGCGTCGCGTCGAAGCGCTGCACAGCGACCGTGTGCGCAGCCATGGACGCCGGGTGGCCGATGCAGCGAATGTCCCCCGTCGGCCTGCGGCCTCCCTCCTCCTTTATTTCGCCGCATCGGCCACCCGGCATCCATGGGAGACCAAGTTGGCGCGCGACGGCCTAATACCAACAACCTTCCCGGATCGGGGTGGTGGGGCGCTCTGCGCAGCGAAATAAAGGAGGAGGGAGCGGCTTGCCGCGACGGGGGACATTCGCAGCGCAGAGTGCCCCGCCGCTCCGATCCCGCCCCGCCATGGATGCCGGATCGAGACCGGCATGACAACCGAGTAACCGTTCGGTGTGCGGGGGCACTTGGGGGACCGGACGCTAGTACACGACGCCGCCCTTGGCGTTCAGCATCACGATGTCGACGAAGGCCGAACCGGTGCGATCGTTGGGGCCGTACTTCACCAGGACACCGCCAAAGTCATGGCCGGTCATCGACTCGAGCGCGCTCACCAGCCGCTCCCTGCTGAGATTGCGTCCGGCGCGGCGCAGCCCTTCCACCATGACGAGGGCTTCCAGGTACCCCTCCAGCCCATGGTACGAAGGTGTGGCCTGACCGTCATGGGCCGCGAGGGCGGCGTGATACGCCTTGACCAGCGGTACCGTGGTTCGCGTGGGGACCGGCACCGGTTGCGACAAGCCGACACCGACGGCCATCGGCCCGAGCGATTCGACCAGGTCTTCGATGCGAATGGCGGAAAAGCCGATGACCTGCGCGGCCCCTCCCATCTTCCGGTAATGCGACAGCACTGCCGAAAAGGGCTTAGGCAGGACGGACACCAGCAGTGCCTGGGCGCCGCTGGCCCGCAGCCTGTCGGCGACGGCTCGCGCATCGTCACTCGCCGAAAACGCGATTGTTTCCACCGGCTTCAGCCCGGCCGATTGCAGCGACGCCGCAAAAGCATTCGCCCCGGCCGGACCGTAGGCCTCCTTGCTGGAGACGATGGCAAAGCGTTCGACCGCCAGCGTGCGCTGGTGCTTGATCGCATGGGCGGTTTCGGCCACGGACGCGGCGCGCACCGGGAACACATGGCGCTTGAACGGGTGGCGCGCTTCGTTCGACAGACTGCCCGCGCCGATCAGCGGCACACCGGCCTCTTCGGTCCTGGCCATCACCACCGGCAAGGTCGGCGTGCCGAAGGCACCCAGCATCGCGAACACACCTTCCTGGTCCAGCAATTCCTTGACAGCGATCGATGCTTTCTCGGCCTGGTAGCCATCATCCCGATCGATGATCTTCACCCGCCGGCCGTGCACGCCGCCGGCTGCGTTCAGCTTCGCGATGCAGGCGTCGGCGCCGGTGCGCCGCTGCCGGGCCATCTCGCTGAAGGGCGAACTGGCGGGCGTGGTGCGGCCGATCAGGACTTCCCGGTCGGAGGGGGCGCCCTGCGCGGGCGGTTGCGCCAGCACCGCGGCGGGCATCGCGACGCTTGCCGCGCCCAATGAAATGATCAGGTCGCGCCGGGAGATAGCCATGGGGGATATAGCCATGTGGGAGATCGCCATGTTTCACCTCGTCTTGGATGGTGGGAACCACGTCATGCCGGAGCCTGAAGCTCCAGGCGGATAGCACACGGCCGCCAATCAGCATTTGTGCATAAAAGACAGTTTGTGCGCAAGAAATGATTTTGCGCATCGGGTTTACACTGATGGCGGTGATACGTTCCCTGCCTAAACTGTGCATAAATATCTTTCTATGCACAAAGGAGCTACGATGACCTCGATGATGAAAGCGGCCCGCCTGCACAAGGTCGGCGACACCATGAAGATTGAGCAAGTGCCGGTCCCGACGCCGGGGTCGCACGACGTGCTGGTGCGCGTGCGCGCCTGCGGCATCGTGCCCAACCTGGGCAACATCCTGGCGAACTGGACCACCTGGTTCCCCGAGCTGCCGCTGCCGCCGCTGCCGGCGATCTTCGGCCTGGACCCGGCCGGCGAGATCGTGGCGGTGGGCTCGCATGTGCACACGTGGAAGCCGGGCGACCGCGTCTACGTCAACCCCGGCTTGTACTGCGGCGGCTGCCGCGCCTGCCGCAAGGGCGACCTGATCAACTGCACTCACTACGCCTTCCGCGGCTACTTCGGCTTCTCGCAGAACTCGCTCAAGCTGTACGAGAACTACCCCGGCGGCGGCCTGGCCGAGTACATGACCGCGCCCCAGTACGCGCTGGTGAAATTGCCCGACAACGTGACGTACGAGCAGGCGGCGCGCTTCGGCTATCTTGGCACGATGTACTCGGCCATGCGCAAGACGAACCTGGGCCCGGGCAAGAGCATGCTGGTCAACGGCATCAGCGGCACGCTGGGCATCGGCGGCGCGCTGTTCGGCCTGGCCATGGGCGTCACGAAGATCCTGGGCACCGGGCGCGACAAGGGTCTTCTGGAAAAGGTCAAGGCACTGGCGCCGGACCGCATCGAGGTGTTCTCGGTCACCGACAACGAGCCGATCGACACCTGGGCGAAGAGCAGGACCAACGGCCTGGGCGTGGACGTGTTCATCGACGCGACCGGCCCCGGGGCCAAGCACGAGACGATGCAGCAGGGCGTGCGCGCACTGGGGCGCGGCGGCCGGGCCGTCAACATCGGAGCGATCATGGGCATGGTGGGCATGGACCTGCACACCATGATGGACGACCAGCAGAGCATCGAAGGCTCGGCCTGGTTCACCGCCGCCGAGGGCCAGGACATGGCGGACATGGCGGAAGCGGGCACGCTGGACCTGTCCGTCCTGGAGCATGTGTGCAGCCCGCTGGACAATGTCAATGAGGCCATCTCGGGCATCGCCCAGCGCAACGGCGGCTTCAGCAATTTCGTCATCCAACCCTGAACCGAGAAGGAAACCACCATGAAAGTCAGACGCGTGGTCGTGAACAACGGCGCCGGCGGCAAGAGCCAGGTGCAATCGGACGGCGCCGCCCCGCGCGCCGTGGAATACCGCAGCGTTCCCGGCTTCGCCTCGGCGCTGCTGTGGTCCACCCCGGCGGCGCCGGCGGTGGGCGCCGCGGTGCCGGCGGTCGACGCCACCCCGGAGGTGAACTTCGTCCCCGGCCCGGGGGAAACCCGGCTGATGACGGTGACCTTTCCTCCCGACTCGGTGATGATGCGCGCCGACTTCGATCCGGCGGCGTTCGGTGCCGAGTTCGGGCAGAACGCACCCGGCCTGGCGGAGCGGTTCGAGATGGAAGCGCCCGGCATGCACACCACCGACAGCATCGACTACGACGTCGTGCTGGACGGCGAGATCACGCTGGAACTGGACGGCGGCAAGGAAGTCGTGCTGCGGCGCCACGACATTTGCGTGCAGCATGGCACTCGGCACGCCTGGCGCAACAAGACCGACAAGCCGGCCACGATGCTGTTCGTCCTGATTGGCGCGGCACGGCGCTGACCGCCCCGGCGCGGGCGCGGCGGCGATTCTGTGCATAAAATATGAAAACGCAGAGAAAGCAGTCATCCATGGCCGACAGTCCGCCACTCGTCGAACAGGCATTCAGCCGTTTGCGCAAAGATGTCCTGACAGGAACGCTTGCCGCCGGAACGAAGCTGAAAGTGGAAGAACTCCAGGAAGCCTATGGTTTTTCCAGCAGCCCGCTGCGCGAGGCGCTCAGCCGCCTGGCGCAGGAGGGCTTGGTACGCGCGGACGAGCGCCGCGGTTTCCGGGTCGCGTCGATTACCGCGGAGGACCTCGCGGACATCACGCGCATGCGCCTGATGCTGGACGTGCAGGCGCTTGCGGAATCCATGCAGCACGGCCACGACCATTGGGAGGCGGCCATCGTCTCGGCCTATTACCGGCTGGAGAAGGTTGAATCGCGGCTGGGCGAAGGACCGCTGATCCTGGACGAGGAATGGAGCGCGCTCCATCGCGAGTTCCATGCATCCCTGCTGGCCGCATGCCCGTCGGAGCGCCAGCGCAATTGGAGCCTCAGTCTGTTCGACCAGGCCGAGCGTTACCGCCGCTACTCCGCCCGCTACCGCAAGACTTCGCGGCGCAAGTCGAACGAACACAAGAAGATCATGGAGGCCACGCTCAAGCGCGACGCCAAGATCGCGTGCGCGTTGCTCGCAGAGCATATCCAGGGCACCCAGCGCAGTGTTGAAACGGTGCTCAAGTCGATCGGCCAGAGCCCACAAGCCTGATCAGGGGAGCCGATTCACCGGCTCCCAATCTCACGCGGCGATCGCTGCCGGTGCGGCGTGAACACCCAGGTAAGCGGCGCGCAGGTGTTCAGATTCCAGCACCTCCCGTGCCGAGCCCTGCATCACCACGCGGCCCCGCTCCATGACGTAGGCCCGGTCGCCCACGGCCAGGGCTTTGCCGACGTTCTGTTCGACCAACAGCACGGTGACGCCCTCGTCGCAGACGCGGCGCACGATGGCCAGCAACTCGTCGACCATCTTGGGCGCCAGGCCCAGCGATGTCTCGTCGAGCATCAGCAACTGGGGCTGACCCATCAGCGCGCGTCCCACGGCCAGCATCTGCTGCTCGCCGCCTGACATCGTGCCGGCCAGTTGGCGTCTGCGCGCGCGCAGCTTGGGGAAGAGATCGAACACGTTTTCCATTCGTTCGCCGCGTTCGGCGGCCGGACGCAGGTAAGCGCCGAGTTCGAGGTTGTCTTCCACTGTCATTTGCGCGAACAACAGACGCCCTTCGGGCACGTGGGCGAGACCGGCTTTGACGATGCCCGCGGGCGAGGCCGGTAGTGGCGCGCCGCAATAGCGCACTTCGCCTTCGTGCGGCATCAAGCCCGAAAGCGTCTTGAGCAACGTCGACTTGCCGGCGCCGTTGGGACCGACCACGACCGTGAGCTGGCCCGCGGGCACATCCAGATCGATGCCGTGCAGGACGTGAACACCGCCATAGCCGGCGCGAAGTTTTCGGATGGTGAGGTTTGCTGTCATGTCAGTTGGTTTTCAGATCAAGCCACTTCCTGGCCCAGGTACGCTTCGATCACGGCCGGGTCGCGCGCCACTTCGGCGGGCGTGCCGTCGGCCATCTTGCGGCCCTGGTGCAGCACGACCACGCGCTCAACGCAGTCCATCAAGACGCGCACCGCGTGTTCGATCCAGATCACGGCCAGGCCCAGGTCATCGCGCAATCGCCTGATCAGCTGCGCCGTCGATTCGATCTCGGCCTCGGTCAGGCCCGCGGCCACTTCGTCCAGCAGCAGTGCGCGGGGACGTGCACCGAGCGCCATGCCGATCTCCAGCAGACGCTGGCGCGAGGGCGTCAGCGCCCCCGCCGGCGTCTCGGCGAACGAGCCCAGGCCCAGGAAGGCGAGGATGGAGCGCGCGTCGTCGAAGGCGTCATGCGCGTGGGGCCGCCCTCGTCCGGCATGGTCCAGGCCGAACTGCACGTTCTCGCGCGCGCTCATCTCGCGGAACACGCGCGGCGTCTGGAAGGTGCGAGCCACGCCATGCATGGCGAACCGGTGGGCGGGTGCGCCCGTGAGGTCGTCTCCCGAGACGAGCAGTTGCCCTTCAGTGGGCGCCAGCACGCCCGAGAGTGTGTGAAAGAAGGTTGTCTTGCCGGCCCCGTTGGGCCCGATCACGCCGACCAGTTCGCGCTCGCGCACGTCGAGCGAAACGGCATCGACAGCGGTGAGGCCGCCGAAGCGCACGCTGACATCGCGCGCGGACAGCACGACGCGAGGGTCGGCAGAGGGAGCTGCGGGGCCGCCTGCCGCGGAGGTCGCCGCGGACGGCGCAGCGATAAGGATCTCAGACATGGACGGGCTCCTCGGCTTTCGCGCTTCGCGCCTTGCGACGCTCCCACAGCTGCGCCAGGCCGCCGGGCAGGTACAGCACCAGCAGGATCAGGATGAAGCCCAGCATGATGAGAAAGGCGTAGGGGAACTTCAGGCGCAGGAACTCCGTGAGCAGGCTGAAGATGAACGACGAGGCCAGCACGCCCACGATCGAGTGCGCGCCGCCCACCATGGCGATCAGCACTGTCTGGAAGCCGATGAAGGGGTTGAACACGGTCGAGGGGTCCAGGTAGGTCCAGCGCACGGCGATGGCCGCGCCCAGCGCACCGGCGAAGAACGCAGAGAGCGAATAGCCGGCGATCTTGATGCGGCGGGTGTTGGCGCCGAGCGTCTGGGCTCGCTGCTCGTCGGCGCCGATGGCGGAGAGCGCGCGGCCGAAACGGCTGCCGCGAACGACGAGCGCCACGGCCACGGTGACCAAGGCGACCACCAGTACGGTGAGGTACACGATCTCGGAATCCGGCACCTGGGTCAGCACGCGGCCGGCCTTCTTGAAGTAGCTCTTCTCGAAGGCGGTGATGCCATGGCGCACCAACTCACCCAGGCCAAAGGTGATGACGGCGAAATAGGCGCCTCGCAAATGCAACACGGCCGCGCCCACCAGCGCCGCGAACGCGGCGGCGAACACGCCTCCCAGCAGCACGACCACGGGGTAGGGCAAGCTGCCGATCCCCCACGCGGTTGCGTAGGCGCCGATGCCGAAGAAGGCGGAGGTGGCCAGCGAGAGATAGCGCGTGGGCCCGCAGAACAGGGCCCAGCTGGTGGTCAGGCCTGCGTACATCAGGCAGGTCAGCGCGAGCGACAGGTAGAAGTCGGGCAGCAGCCAGGGGGCCGGTGCCAGCAGCACGCCGGCCGCGGCCAGCGCAAGAAAGGGGCGGCGGGTATTCATCGCGCGAACAGGCCTTGTGGGCGTGCCAGGAGGACCGTGATGAACACGGCGTAGGAGAGCAGCATCTTGATGGAGGGACTGAAGAAGTACATGCCGAGCGCCTCGACCAGGCCCAGCAGCAGGCCGCCGACCAGGCAGCCCATGGCGCTACCGAGCCCGCCGAGGGTGATCACGATGAGGGCCGTCACGGTGTAGGGCTCGCCCATCGAGGGGCTGAGCTCGTACACCATGGAGATCAGGGAGCCGGCGACGCCGGCCAGGGCGAGGCCGGCGCCGAACACCACCGGGTGCAGCACCCGCGTGTCGATGCCGACCAGTTGCGCGCCCACTGGTGACTGCATCATGGCGCGCACGGACTTGCCCAGCAACGTGTAGCGCAACACCCCCAGCAACGCCAGGCTGGCGGCGATGGCGAAGCCGAACACCAGCAGGCGGTTGGCCCCGAAGCGCGCGCCGGCCACCTGCACCGAATCCGACAGGAAGGAGTAGCCGCGCAGGTCCGCGCCCCAGATCAGCAGGGCGGCGTTCTGCACCAGGAACATCAGGCCGAAGCCGATGAGCAGGCTGCGCGATTCGATGATCTCCACACTGGGGGCTTCGCGCACCACGCGGCGGAAGCAGAGCGCGTAGATGCCCAGGCCGCCGAGAAAGAGCGCGGCGGCCACCAGCGGCAGCGTGGCCAGCGGGTTAAGCCCCAGCATGGTGTGGCCGAGCCAGGTGAGATAGGCGCCGACCATCAGGAACTCGCCGTGCGAGATGTTCATGATGCGCATCAGCCCGTACTGCAGGTTCAGGCCCATCGCCACCACGGCATAGATGCCGCCGACGATGAGGCCCCCCGCGATCAGCTCGATGATGTGAGTCATGTGGGGTCCGCTCAGGCGGTCACTTCCACTCTGGCTTGGGGACTACGGCGGTCGCCGTTGCGCGGTCCTTGGGCCAGACCACCTCGAAGCTGCCGCGTTGCCACTGCATCACCATGCCTGGGGTGGAGACGTTCTCGCCGTCCTTGAAGCGCACCTTGCCGATCAGGGTGTCGTGCTCGGTGTTGGCGATGTAGTCGCGGATCTTCTTGCGGTCCAGGCCGGCCGTCTCGATCGCCTTCTGCAGGATCTGCAGCGAGGCCCAGGCGTGCGCGCCGGCCCACGAGTCGGGCTCCTTCTGGAACTTCGCGACGTGGGCATCGAAGTAGGCCTTGGAGGCCGCGTTGGACTTGGCATTCCAGGAGCCGATGCCCATCACGCCTTCCACCGTGGCTGGCGTCATGCGGTCGCGGTATGCGGGGAAGGAGGTGCCGACGGCGGCATAGAACACCTTGGGGTTGAAGCCTACCTGCTTGGCCTGCGCGGTGACGAGGAAGGTATCGGGCGGGTAGGTGATGCCGATGAAGGCATCCGGGTTCTTGGCCTTCAGTTCGTTGAGGACGGGCGCGAGGTCCTTCACGCCGATCGGGTAGCTCTTGTTTTCCAGCAGGCGGATGCCCTTGGCCTTCAGCGCTTCTTCCAGCGCGCGCGTGTTCTCCAGGCCGAACATTTCGTCCACATGGATGGCGGCCGCGGTCTTCACGCCCTGCGCCGCCAGCATGTCGGCCAGCGCAACCATCAGCCGGTCGGGCTGCTGCAGGATCGGGAAGAAGAACTGGTTCTTCATCTCCAGCAGCGAGCGGCCGGTGGCGGTTGGCGAGATCACCGGATAGCCGTGCTTGGCCAGTAGCGGCATCACCGCGAAGTTGTTGCCCGTGCCCCAGGGCGGCAGCACCAGGTCGACCTTGTCGCTGCCCATCAGCTTCTCGTAGCTGCGCATCATCGTCTCGACGTCGCTGCGGTCGTCGATGCCGACCAGCTCGATCTTGCGGCGCTTGCCCTGCACGTTCAGGCCGCCGGCGGCGTTGACCTGTTCGGCCCAGAGGATGTAGTTGGGCTCCTGCGTGGTCTGCGCGCCGGCGGCGAAGGGGCCGCTGCGCGAGATGGCGTAGCCGATGCGCACGGGCGGCTCCTGCGCGGACACGGGCATGAGCGTGGCGGCTGCCAGCCCGAGGGACAGGATGCACTTCAGGAGGGTGTTCGAGAGCATGTGACTTCCTTTGCCCGGACCATCCGGGCGTTTGTTGAAGGGGGGTGTCGGTCCGGCGGCCGCGCAGTCGCCCGAGGGGAAGATTCCGGGCTCGGGCGCTTTGTGCATGCGAAGCATATGATGCATAGAACCAGAATTATGCATAAAATGAGCAAGCACACAAGAAACACTTTGCCCCGTCTCATTGGGGAAAACCAGGAGTCACCATGCATGAAGATTCAGCTGACCGGGCGTCAGAAACGCTTGTCCGTCTCGAGCAAGAGCGGTGCGCCGCGATGATGGCGGGCGATCGCGAGAGGCTCAAGCAGCTGCTACATCCAGACCTGATCCATGTCCACGCCAAGGGCCAGGTGGACACGTTCGAGAGCTACTTCGCCTCGGGCGGATTCAAGGTCGACTACACCAGGGTCGAACGTTTCGGCGACTTGCGAGTTCGCGTGTTCGGGGACGCGGCCTTGATGACTGGCCGCCAATTGCTAACGGCGATCCGCAAGATCGGCGGTGAGCATGTGCGGATCGATTCGCAAGTGATTCAAGTATGGGTGCGTGAGGGGACGCTGTGGCGGCAGACCGCCTTTCAGACGACGCCGACCGAAATGGCCGTCTCGCCTGCAAACTGACGGCGACCGGGCCGGGCCACGTTGGATGCGCAGCGGTACCTTGCGCAGGCTTGGTCCCTCAACGTGTTTTCCAGTTCGGACCCGCTCGTGCCCGCCGCAGAGAGCTCAACGCGCGACGTGTTCTACCGCGGTCTCGCTCCAGCAATACCCGACGCCGCGTACCGCGCGGACCGGAAGTGGCGCGCCGGCCGCGCGCTCCACCTTGCCGCGCAGTCGGCTGATGATGACCTCGACGCGGTGCTTGTCGAGGTCGTCCGGGTAGATGCCGATCGCCGCGGCCAGTTCGACATGCGTGCAAGTGACGCCGGCTTTGTGCATCAGTTTTTGCAGGAAGATGCTTTCGTTGGCGGTCACGCGGAACCTGACGTCGTTCGGCGCAACCAGTAGCGCCGACCCCAGATCCAGCCACCAGGCGCCGGCGCGTTTTTCGGATAGAGGCACGCTCGTTGCGTCTGGCCGGCTGGCGCAGCGCAATGCCAGGCGCTCCAGAATCAAGACCAGTTCCTCCATGTCGACCGGCTTTGTCAGGTAGGCATCGGCCCCTGCGCTCAGGCCGCACAGGCGATCTTTCCGCAAGCCATGGGCCGTCACGAACACGATCCCCATCTGGTTGTCGTGTTCGCGCAAATGCCGGCAGATCGCCAAGCCGTCTTCGGCAGGCAACCCGATGTCGAGTACGGCGATAGTGCTGGGCGCCACCGCCAAGTGCCGATAGAACTGCGCGGCGCTCTCGAAGGGCTCGACCTTGAACCCGAGATGCCGCAACTGGAACGCCATCTCCTCGCGCAGCACCGGTTCGTCTTCCACCAGCGAGACCGTGTAGCCGGCTCTTGACGGCAAAGAAGAAATCACGAATTGCTTCCCCCCTGGAAATTTTGAGGATGCTCCGCCGCGCGCGTGGCCATTGGCGCAATCCGATCGAGCGCGCGCAGCGCTCTCATAGGTGAGAGTTTTTGAGAGAAATATCCGCCTCCTCAAAAAATATTATCGCGCCATCGCATGAAGGCCGCCGTGCCTCATGGCGATACGCAGGCAGCGGACGCCTTCTTCCGCGCGCCCATCACCCCATAGTGAAAACAAGCATGTGGACCGAGGCGTCCAAACCCAAGAGGAACATCCATGGCCTTCAACATCCAAGCGCAGTCCAGAGTCAAAGTCGGCACGGTCGCGTACTTCAACTTCGACGACCCGGTCCTCAACTACATGGTCGGCATGTCCGGATTCAATTTCGAACGCTCCGGCAACGACGAGCATATCCGCGACCTGATCATCGACCTGCAGGTCAACCAGCCCAGCCCCAACGTGGTGAGTGTCCTGGCCAAGGGAATCATGGTCGACAACGGAGGGCGTGGCCTGGACAACAGCAAGTCGTACATCGACGTGGTGTTGCTGGCCAATACCAAAGATGCCCAGCCGGGCCTGCTGCTGTCCAACGTGAACGGGATTCCCAGCGGGCAGCAGGGAACCCCCGTCAACGATCTTCCGTTGAATCCCGTCTTCAAGGCGGCCGTGGTCTCGGGTTTCAACATGAGCTACGGCAGCGATGTCGACCACCATGTCAAGGACATCCACATCAGCGTGGGGATCACCTCGACCACGACCAGCGGAACCTCGGCCACCGTGACCGGCCAGGCGACCATGGTTGACGGTGGCGGGCGCAGCGTCGTCAATCCCACCCTGGACGCGGGCGTGATCGCCGAAAACGGCAGCTACCAGAGCGCCGGCTTCTTCAGCACCACCGCCTTCAACTCGCAATCCGGCCTGCTCACCGGCACCTTGGCCAGCAGGAGTACCAGCCCGGTATTCGCCACGCTGGTCCAGGGCTTCGACGTGTCGTACAGCGGGTCCGACCACCACGTTCTGGCCATAGAACTGGCAACCTCGGTGACCGCCGTCAGTGCCGTTTCGGATCCAGGAACCTACGGCGTCCTTGTCAACAGCGCGATCTCCATGAAGGACTCCAGCGGGAACAAGTCCGACCCGAGCAAGTCCTGGGTCTCGGGACTCGTGATCTGCAACTGATCCCAGCGCTGGAGCCAACCATGTCCGATTCGTCCCTTCCCACCATCCGCAGTTTCGAGCTGGACGCCAGCACAGTGGGCCTGCTCAAGAGCAGCGTCAACCTGTTCCGAGGCGAGGTCAATCTCAGCCACCCGTTGCTGACGCTGCCGGGAAGAATGGACAAGGACGGCCTTCAGATCGATCTGGCGGTGCAGTACCAGAGCAATGTCGATCAGATATCCAGGACCTGGAACCGCGACCAGCCCACCAGCGTGCTGGGCATGGGTTGGAACCTTCCCCTCTCGCTGATCTCGCTGAACAGCACCGCCATCGCCAGGGGCGCGCGCAGCTACACCCTGACCACCGCCAAAACGGTTTCCCAGCTGGTGCGCGAAACCCCGACGGCACTCTTCCAGACCCCCATGACCTCCCAGCTCCAGGCCGAGCTCGATTCCGGCTCGGACCTGAGCGGATGGACCCGCTTGTTGGGCTCGTTGGGACTGCCGCTGTCGCCATCCGCCGTGGCCATTCCAGACGATGGATCGGGATTGCCTGTGCCCTCCGATGCCTCCACCACATACTGGCTGCTGCGCGACGACCAGGGCGAGCGTGAATTTCGCCTGGCGGTGGGTGCGTCCCTGGCGGACGTGTTCGACGGCGGCGAGTCGTACCAGGCCGTGCACTACCTGTTCTGGAGGATCGTCTACTTCGAGCGCTACCAGCGCTGGATGCTGCTGACTGATTCCGGGCAGCAGCTGTCGTTCGGCGGCGGCGTGGCGCCCGGCACCAACACCTTCGCCACCAGCCGCGGCAACTCGGTGGAATGGGGCGTGTGCTGGAAGGATGCCTCGGGTGCGCCGGCCTGGCAGGGCAACAGCAGCCAGGCGCCGTCTGACCAGATCCAGTTCGCCACCGTGTGGCACCAGGAATCGGCGTGGAGCCGCTACGGCGAAGCCGTCCACTTCGGCTACAACGAATTCGCCGCGCGGGGAGCCGACGGCGCGCTGGTCGATGTGGAGCAGTTGGTCGCGGCAGGCGGGCAACCCTACACCAAGGCATGCTATCTCACCAGCATCACCGATGTCTTCGGACGTGAGGTCCAGTTCCAATACAACGACAAGATCTGGAACGACGACGCACCCGCGAATCCCCGCGAATACGCAGACCCGCACAAGGCCAAGCCCTCCACCCTTCCCAACGGATTCCAGGACCGGTACGAGACCAAGTACCTGGACCGCATCGAGGTATTGGAGCGCGACGGCACCACCCGGATGCTGGGGATCCAGTTCGAATACGCGCCTTCGCCCGGCAGCGCCTATCCCGCCGTGGCCAACTACGCGCCCAATGTTTCCGGTGGCCTCACGGGCGACACCTGCAAGCGCATGCTCACCGGAATCCACCTGGAGAACCGTGACGGCCTGGCGCTGCCCGGCTATCGCTTTGGGTACCTGGGTATCGGCGACGACGCGGTGACCCCGACCTTTCCCGGCGCCCTCGAAAGCATCCAATGGCCCTCGGGTGGCAAAGCCCTGTATTCGTACGCCAGCAATGAACTGCAAATCTGCCAGCGCGGCCTGGACCTGAAAGCCCCAAGCACCCAAGGTCAAGGCGACTGGTCTCCGCGGGTCTGGTTCGGCAAGGACTTTGCCGTGGTCCTGTGGCTGTACCCGCTCCTGAGCCAGGTGGCCCTGCAGATAGCGAGCTGGGACGGCCAGTGGACCATCTGGACCGCATCCGAAGACATGCTGATCCTCGACGGCACAACCGGTCCCGATCTCAACACCCTGGATGTTTCGATCAGCGAATCCTTTGTGGCCATCACCTACCAGACCGCCAACAAGACCAACCTGAGCTTGTACCGACAGGACCCGGCTCGGCCCGGCCAATGGGTGGCCGCCGACCTGGGCGGCGCCGCGGGAGTCCTCAACAACCCGACCCGCAGCTGGGACCTCCAGAATGGACCGATCCAATTCGTGGTCGGCGACAATTTTGTGCTGGCCCCTCAGAACGACAGCTTTCACCAAACCGCCAGCTGCGACCGCATCCGTTGGGATTGGCAAACGGCCCAATGGATACTGGACACGCAGAACTATTCCGGCCAGACCTGGTTCGCGGGGCAGGCCGAGTATTACGTGACCTTGGGGGCCAGCGGAGCCCTGAATCTCTGGCATCTCGATCCCCTCGGGGCTTGGGTCGGCGGCCTCGTGGCACTCCAGATCCCGAATCTGTATGTCAGCGATCCCGCCAACCTGGAGATCGGGCTCGGCTCCTCGATGGTGGTCATCGTCAACGGCACCAAGGAGAAAACCTACTGGACCGCCGACGTCTACCTGGCGGCCTGGAACCGCGACTACGTCCTGCCCGCCCAGGCCTCTTCCTTTCTGGGGCTGCAGGAATCCTTCGGCAAGAGCAACACCAGTTGGGACCCGTCGGTCGTCACCGACTCGTTCGTCGCGGTGGGCGGCTCCTTGTTCCGCTTCAATGGGAGCTCGTGGCTGCTCAATGCCAACCTGGTCCCACCGCTCGTGGCAAACGACAGTTCGGAAAAACGCTACGCCTATGGGCCCGACTACGGTGTGCTCGTCCAGCTGCAAAGCGGATCGCCCACCGTCAAAGTGCTGGCCTACGACGCATCCACCGACGATGCCGCCTGGCTGAATGCCCAACCCGTCAACCCGACCGGGTACCCCAGCACCCCGCTCGATGACAACCAGGCACTCGCCAACTGGCCCACGGCGGGGACCCAGGACTACCTGGTGATCGGCACCCAGGTTTTCTTCCGCGGCACCCAGACCGACTGGGGCCAGGCGGTGCTGGGCACGGCCTTGGCCGACCTGAACACGCTGGTGAATCAGGGAGAGACGCAGTACCAGATCAACACCCAGACGTTCTCCAACCAGGGTCCTGCCTTCTTGAGCTTCGCCGCCATGGAGTTGAGCTCGCAGAACCCGGTCGGCGACTGCGCCGCGGTGCTGCTGCGCAACGGCCAGTTGGTCAACCAGGCTCCCGATGCCCAGGTGATCGCCGGGCAGTGCATGTGGACTCCGGCCGAAGGCGCCCAGGTTCCCGGCGTGGTGCCCACCGGCCCCAGGAGCTTCGTGACCTACCCGTCTGAAGCCCAGGGCTTTGTCAACGCCCAAAGCATCCGCATCAACCGCTACGCCGACGAGGCGGTGGGCGGACCGGTGGAGGCCAAGACGGTGACCGCCATCCAGATTTTGGATGGGCTCTCGGATGCGACGACCACCACCTACAACTTCGACCCCACCAATGCCCGTTGGGATGATGCCGGGAACTTCACCAAGTACTTCAGCAGCGAAGTCATTCCCGACTCCGCCCCCGGAACCCGCGACAACGGATCGGTGGTCTCGTGCTATCTCAACGGCAAGGCCCTGCCTGCCGATCTGCAGGGACAGAATCTGCACAACGCCCTGGACGGGCTGCTGCACTCGATCACCAGCCTCGACAAGAACGGTGCGACGCTGGTCGACGTGACCTACGTGTGGACCGCCTTCACGCAACGGTCTTCCGGCCCGGCTGCCGCCGCGCTCTCGGGCCCGGCCGCGGTCTTGAACACCAACGGCGCCTACGTGCTGCAAACGGCCGTGACCACCACCCGCGACGGGGTGGTCTCCAATGTGGCCAAGGACTACTCGCCAGCCCTCAACACCTACACCTTCACGGGCCAGCCCGCCCGGGTCACAACACAGCGCTGGTGCGGCAGCGGCGCGCAAGAAACCCTGGTGCAGACCAGCGCCTATGCCGCCGAACTCGATCCCGCCTCGCGGATCCTCAATGACCGCACCAGCCTGCTGCGCCAGGCCACCTTCGTCGATGGCGTCGCCATCAGCGCCAGCGCGGTGGTCACCCACGGTTGCCAGTCATTTTGGGGCGACCAGGTCCTGGTGCCCGGCGAATTTCAGGACTACGGCTGGTTGAACGGCGCCACGGATTTCGACGCTTCCGACACCAGTGGATGGAACCGTACCACCGAGGTGCGTGCCCGCGCTGCCAACGGCTCGCCGCTGGAACAGCTGGACGGTTCGGGAACCGTCCAATCCACCTTGATCGATCCGGCACTGGGCCTTCCCATCGCCCGCTTCACCGGAGCTGCCCTGGCCGAGTGCGCGTGGAACGGATTCCAGAGTTGTGAGCAGGGCGTGGGTTGGACCCTGGTCGGAACCTCGGTTTGCCTCGATGACGCCTGCCTGGGCACCCAATCCCTGCGCTTGCCTGTCGGCGCCGGCGCCAGCGTCGCTACCAGCGTGGTGCCCGGCGGCGATCGGACCCGGTACCTGCTGGGATGCCGCTACAAGACCACCGCCGGCTACCAGGCCCAGGGCTCGGGCATTGCGGTCACGGGTGGCACCGCCGCCACCCTTGCGTTCGGCGATACCCAGGGCAAGTGGACCTACGCCACCCTGCCGATCGACCTCCCCGCGGGATGCCCCGGCCTGTCGCTGCTGGCCACCAACACGGGCACCTCCGATCTCTTGCTCGAAGGCGTGCTGCTGGTTCCCTTCGGGACCGAAGCCACCATCCAGACCTGGCTGGACGGAACCCGCCTGCCCCTGGCCACCATGGGGACCAGCGGCGGCGCCAGCCGCACCTTCTACGACCTGTTTCGCTCCAGCCTGGGCTCGGTGGGCGCCGACGACCAACTCCAGGAACTCCAGTACAGTTTTGTGTCGCCCACCGGCGACCCGGCGGGGAATTTTTCAGACGCTTCGCCCGGCGCCCAGATCGATCTCAAGACGCCCGGGGGCGGCCATGCCGAAAGCTTCCGCGACGGCCAGGATTGGAAGCTGCGCTGGAGCGTGGACCCCACTTGGACAGCCGCCAACGGCGCACTGTGCAAACCCGTCAGCAGCGACTCCCAGACCTTGAGCTATTGCGGCCCTTCGCTGGCCGGGCAGACCGTGGCCTGGTTCTTCGAATGCCAGCCCACCCCCTTGCAACCCACCCAACCGGTGCGCATCCAATTCGGCGGTGGGCAGAGCATCGGCTGGGTTCCCGCGCAGGGCTGGACATGGCTCGATGCTTCGGGCCAAACGGTGCAGGCCGCGTTGGCCCATCCCCCGGCGATGGCGACCAAATGGCTGCTGGTGCAGGGCGAGGGAATCGTCTTGTTCCTCGCCGACGGGCAATTGCTGTTCAGCAAGCGCACGCCCTCCCAACTGGACGGAACTTTCGCCCTGGTGGCCGGCACCGACGCGCTCGCCATCCAGAACCTGAGCTGGGGCCTCGCTCCCCGACTGGGCATCTGCTACACCGATGGCGCTTCGCGCAAACGCCAGGCGCACCAGCTCGACCGCGCCGATGCGTCGGTGATGGAGATCATCTACGATGGCCTGGACCGCCCGGTGGCGCAGACCAAATCCATCCCCGGCAGTTTCGGTGCCAACCAAAACGCCGAGATCCTCCAATACCGATCGAGCCTGGTGGATGTCGCCAATTTCCTGGCCAGCCGCGATGCCACGGCCGCCATGGAGGGCGACGCGGCCGACTACTACGCGGGCGGTGACAGCGCCACATCCCCTTCGGACGACCAGGGCTATCCCTACCAGGGCACGCGCTACGAGACGGGCGCCAGCAAACGACCCATCGAGCGCGGTCTGCCGGGCAAACCGTACGCCATGTACGGCGTGGAAGCCGGCCCGTACTCCCAGGGCCTGACGGCAAAAATCGCCTATGGAACCACCGACGCCGCCGATCCCTTTCCCGCCGGACAGTTCTACGCCCAGGACAACACCAGCCCCGGCGGCACCCGCAACCGCTCCCTCAAGGACACCAGCAAGCGCCTGGCCGCGCTGATGTCAACCGACAGTGCCCAGACGCTGCTGGGAAGAGTGTCGGTGACGCCCACCTACAAGAACTTCCTGGGCAATCCGGCCCAGATGTTCAACATCAATCTTCCCAATGCATTCGGCGCAACCGCTGAACCGGCCACTTCGTTTTTCCGGAACCTGGCCCAGGACCCGGTGGGAAATCCAAGCTACAGCTCCGACCCGAGCTCGGGCGGCAACACCCTGATCAGCGACGGCAAGGGCCACACCCGCTTCACCCAGGTGCCGCTTGAACCAGGTGAAAACTTCTTTGCCTACAGCACCTACGACACCTTGGGCCGCCTGGTGGAAGAAGGCCTCGTCCAAGCGCAGTGGGACGCGGCCCTGCTTCAATCGAAGGCTGACGACCTGCAGTTCCCTGGGGCCCAGGACGGCGCGGTTCCCTCGCGCCGCTACACCTTCGACGGTGACGGCACCGATCCCTGCTCGCTGGGCAAGCTGGTACGGGCCGAAACCTACAATCCCGCCCCGACCCTGGCCACCGACCAGACCGACTACACGGTGGTCCAGACGTTCAGCTACGACGCGCTGGGACGCATCGTGACCGGCTCGATGGAGATTCCCGGCCTGACCCCTTCCCCCCTGGTGGCTCGCTACACCTACAACACCCTCAACGAAATCGAGCGTATCGACTACCCCCCAGGCTCGCCCCTGGAGGCCGTGGTGTATGGCTACAACCAGCAAGCCCAACTGGTGTCGCTGGGAACGCCCCAGAACCCCGAGGGCCTGGCGACCTATACCTGGACGCCCAATGGCTTGCTGGAGACCTGCACGCGCGGCGCGCTTTCGGAAACCTGGCGGTACGACTCGCGCTCGTTGGTGGACCTCCACGCCGCCAGCAACGCCGCGGGGGAGATCTTCTCGCAAAGCTACACCCACGACCCCGACGGCAATGTCGCGACCCGCACCACCCAAGGACCTTCGAGACAGAACCCGACCGTCAACACGGGCTATGGCTATGACGGATCGCAGCGCCTGACCTCGGCCACCGTCTCGACAGGCCCGGGCAATTTGAGTTTGACCGCCTACGACCTCAACGGCAACATCCTCTCGGGCGTGCAGGACGGCAAGACTTTTGGCCTGACCTTGAAGTCAGGCACCGATTGCCTGGCCCAAAGCAGCCTGGACGGCGAGACGGACCCAACGTACGCGTACCGATCCGACGGCCGCCCCACGCAGTGGCGGGGCATCGAGATCGAATACCAGTTGGGACTGGGAATGGCCTCGGGCGCCAAATCGGCCGGTGGCGAACACCGCTGGGTGTACGGCCTCGCCAACGTGCAGGCCATGCACAGCGACGAGCGTGGGATCCAGATCGACTTCTGCGGCGCCGGAGCCACCGCCCTGGTGAGCTGGCTCAACGGCGTGGCCACCGCCAACGCCCTGGACCAGAACGAGATCGTCGCCAGCGTGTCGGACGCGACCCGCTACCCGGTCAAGGATGCCTTGGGAACCGTCTGGGTGGTGGCGGGCGAAACCGGCGAAGTCGTGGCCAACTTCGACTACGCGCCCTTCGGAGGGATCTTGTCGGCTACCGGCACCGATGCCGATCTCTGGAGGTACCGCTTCGGCGGCAGGGAATGGCTGCCATCGCTGGGCGTATACAACTTCCGCGCCCGCCTCTACGACCCTGCCGTGCGACGGTTCCTGACCCCCGATCAGCAGGCCCAGTACGCCAGCCCCTACGTGTTCGTGGGCAACAACCCGCTCAATCTGGCCGACCCCACCGGCAACAAATCCATGTCCGTCGGAGCCCAGGTCGGCATGGGCTTCCTGATGGCCCTGGTCGGCATCCTGGGCGCCGTCCTGACCATGTTCTCGGGAGGGGCCTCCGACGCCATCGCCAGTTCCTTCGAAAGCCTGTTGGCGGGAGCCGCCGAAGGCGAAGAGGTGGTGGGCGAAGCGGCGGCAGGCGAAGGAGCCGCCAATGCGGCGGGAGGCCTGAGTACCGCCGGGAAGGTGGTCAAGTTCGGCGCCAATGTGGTGATGCAGACCACCTCCAGCGCCGCCATGGGCGCGGCGGTTTCGAGTATCGGCTACAGCATCAAGAACGGCTCCCACGCCCAATGGGGTGACTATCGACTGGCCCTGGCCAGAGGCGCCGGGACCTGGGCGTTGGCGACGGGCATCGCGGCACCGGCCACGTCGGCGGCCTTCCTGTCCTGGACCGCCGGATTGGGGCGGGCGGTGCGCATTGCATCGGAAGTGGCGGCGGCCGCGGGCGCGCAAGCTGTCGGCAACATGGTGGCCCAAGTGGTCGTGAACGCGGCCGAAGGCAACCAGATCACCAAGGGTCAAGTCATGACAGGCGTGGTGGGCCTGCTCACCGGAGGAGGGGCGACCCTGTTCACCACCCAGCTCACCATGGATGCATCCAAGGAGGCCTTCGTGACCGCGCAGCGAGAGATCCCCAAGAACCAGTCGGACACCCTTCTGACCCGCGCCTCCAAAGCCTGGTCGGAGTCGGAGCTGCAACCCATGAAGTGGACCCCTGGAAGACAATATTGATTCATTGATCATCATTGACGACCCACGCGATGCGCATAAATTGGCTCACGGGATTGGCACTGCTACTGACCAGCCCGCTCTTTCCATCGCTCGCCCTTTGCGCACCGCCGCCGATTGAAATCGGCCCGGGCTTCCACGACCTGGCCCTGGCGGGGGCGGTGTCTGCCGCTCCGCGGCAATCGAAATTCAGCAGCGCCGACGAAGCGCTGGCCGCGTTTCGCGATGGGAAGTTCGAGTTGGTGCCCGGCAATCTGGGGCGCGGCTACAACGACAGGGAGGCTTGGCTGGCATTCGACGTGTACAGCGCCGACGGCACCGACAGCGCCCCGGAGTTCCTGATCCTCGAAGTGGGCCCGCCTTTTCTGGACAGTGTCAGCGTGTTCCAGACCGCGCCCGACGGCAGCCTGCAAAGTCGTGGCCGCGCCGGCGACCAGGTGCCACGAGATGAAACCAGGGTGCTGGCACGCCAACCAAGCTTCGTTCTCAATCTGCGCGGCAATCCGCGCACCACCGTGCTGGTGCATATCACCACCACCAGTACCATCGCGGCCGTCTTGCGAATGTACAGGCCGCTGGCGTTTCACGAAGTGGTCGGCACCGAGAGCCTGGTGTTGGGCGGCATCCTGATGCTCAACGCGATCATGGTATTGGTCGCACTGGGCCTCTACCTGTTGATGCGCCAACCGATTTACCTGGCCTGGCTGCTGTTCGTTGCCTCCACAGCGACCCTCTGGTTCTTCATAGACGGACTGGCCTATCGGTATCTGCCCTTGCAGAATACTTCGATCGTCAATTCAGCCTCCGGGCTGCTGACGATCTCTGGCTTCGCCGCGTGGACGCTGTTCATCGCCGTCGCGTTCGACATCAAATCGCTTTCGATCCGGCTGCACCAGCTATTTGTAGGATGGGCCGTCGTCGTTGCCGGCTGCCTCCCCTTGCTGGCAATCTTCCCCTACCCGGCAGTGGTTGGCACGTTGATGATGTCGGGCGGCCCGATCCTGTTGATTTCCTCGCTGGCCATCCTGCTGCAAATCGCGCGCGGCAACCGCGAGGCGATCCTGCACGGGCCGCTGTTCCTCGTATACCTCGCTGCCGCCGCATACAACACGACCAGCAATCTTGGCTGGACCGACTACAGCAACGAATCGTTGTATGGCTGGCAGATCGCGGGCATGCTGAACTTCCTGTCGCTGCAATTTTCGATCTACAAGCGGGTGCGTCAGACCCAGCAGGACTACGCCAAAGAGCGGGCCCATATGCTGAGCCTGCTCAGCCAGGAGAACCAGCGGCTTGAAGAAAAAATCGGCGCCCGGACACAAGACCTCGTACGCGCGTTGAAAGAAGTCGAAAAGGCCGAATCCGATCAACGCCAATTGCTGTCGATGGCCTCGCACGAATTCCGCACGCCGGCGGCGATGATCAAGGCCTCGCTGGACTCGCTTGCGTACCTGAAGGATGCGATCCAGCCTGAAATCGCGCAGCGCCTGAACAACATCGGCAAGGCTTCGATGCGCCTGAATGACCTGGCCAACAACCTGCTGTCGCACGACCGGCTGCAGGAGCTGTCGATCAATCCCAAAATGAGCGAAGCCGATCTGCGTGAGCTGGTCTGCGGCGTTGTGCAGATCTACCCGGCGGATGCGCAGCTGCAGGCGCGGCTACCGGATCACGCCGTGCAGTTTTCATTTGACCCTGTGCTCATCACGGTCGCGCTGCACAACCTGATCGACAACGCGCTGCGCCACAACGAAGCACGGGATGGCGCAGTGTGCATCACTCTGGTTGAAACCGGCGGCAAGGTGGAGCTTCGTGTTGCCGATCATGGATCGGGCATTGCGGACGCGGACAAGGAAGGCGTGTTCGAGCGCTTTTTCAGCTCCAGGGGCGGGCATAACAATGGATTGGGGCTGTCCATTGTGTATTCGGTTGCGCGCTCTCATGGAGGCAATGCCTATGCCCTGGACAACTTGCCGAAGGGAACCGTGATGGTGATCGAATTGCCCATCCGCACCGCGTCACCTGAAGCACCAGATCGAGGGGTGGTGCTGGGGGCTGTGGGCTGAGTTGAGCCGTATTCTTCTAAATACGGCTCAAGGCATGAGCCGTATTTGGTAAAATCCGGCTCATGCCTCCGTCCAAACCCTATATCTGGCAACACAAGCAATGGCCAAAACTGACCTTCGACCCTGCGGTCGTGAGTCAGCACATTGCCGCTGCCCGCCGCCTTCAAGGCGAGGTGGAAGGGAAGGCCGGGGCGATCGGCCTCGACCAAAAGGGCGAGGTCGATGCGGAGGTGCTGGCTCAGGAAGTCATCGCCACTGCCGCCATCGAAGGCGAGAAGCTCGACCCGACGGCGGTTCGGTCGTCCGTCATGCGCCACTTGGGCCTGGGCGATAACGGCCCCTTCGACCGCCATGTCGACGGCCTGGTCGCGGTGATCGGCGACGCTGGCACGGCTTTCCAGATGCCGCTGGACCACGACCGCCTCTACCGTTGGCAATCGGCCCTGTTCCCCGGCGGCACGCGTGGCATCACGCGCATCGCCGTGGGCCGGTACCGCGATCATTCCGACCCCATGCAGATCGTGAGCGGTCGCCCTGGCAAGGAGAAGGTGCACTACGAAGCCCCGCCATCGGCCCGGATGGCCATTGAGATGCGGAGCTTCCTCAAGTGGTTTGCCAGCACCACGCCGGCGCAGGGCAAAGCCCCGAAGATGGACGGCTTGGCCCGGGCCGCCGTCGCGCACATCTGGTTCGAAAGCATCCACCCTTTCGAGGACGGCAACGGCCGCATTGGGCGCGCCATCAGCGACATGGCCATCGCACAAGACCAAGACAGCCCCTTACGGCTCTACAGCCTCTCGCGGCAGTTGCTGGAATGCCGGGCTGCCTACTACGACGCGCTGAACCAGGCACAACGCGGTAGCGGGGATGTGACGGAGTGGGTCGCGTGGTTCGTCCAGCAAATCGGCGCTGCGTGCAAACGGTCCAGCGAGGTGATTGACCGCGCGATCGAGAAGAGCCGGTTCTGGGCCAGCCACGCCAGGACCGATTTGAAGCCGCGCCAACGGAAGGTCTTACAGCGTCTTCTCGATGATGGCGACGGGGGTTTCGAGGGCGGGCTCAACGCCGAAAAGTACATCAAGATGACGGCGGTGTCGAAAGCGACGGCTACGCGAGATTTGGCCGAGATGCTCGCCGAAGGGCTCCTGTGGACCCAGGGCCAAGGCAAAGGCTTGCGCTACTTCATCAACGTGCCAGGGTGGTCGCACGGCGTTGGCACGTAAAGTAGACTTCCGGCCTACATTCAACCTTGGAGCCGGCAAGTGGCCACGTTCACCTTCTACAAGCCGATCGACATGTCGCTCACCGCGAGCTGGGCCGGCTACATCACCAACGCCTCGCCGGGCAACATCACCATCAGCGACAACGCGGGCCGCTCGGCCTCGTACAACGGCTCGTTCAGCTACGCCAACAACGACCTGGTCGGCGGCACGCTCTTCAGCTACACCGAGTCGACCAACTACAGCCAGCACTACTCGATCACCGGGCTTTCGCTGAGCGCCGTGGCCGTGAAAAACTACGTGCTGTCGGGCGTGGCGATGATTTGTTGACGGGGGAGGGCGGCGACGATCGTGCGGTCTTCGTGGGATCGCGCGCCGCCTACAGCATGCAGAAGGGCGCGGCCAGCTACGGCGTCACGGATTCCAACGGCGCGCGCGACGGCTCCGACACATTGGCCGACGTGGAGCGCGCGCAGTTCACCGATCTCAGCGTCAACCTCACGGTGGGCAGCCTCGCCGGCACCATTTCCACCGCGCAGCTCGACTCCATCATCGAGCTGTACATCGCCTACATCAACCGTGTGCCCGACGCCGACGGCATGGCGTACTGGATCAACCAGCTGAAGGCCGGGCAGACGCTCGACCAGATCGGCGAGGCGTTCTACAGCTCCGCCGTCGCGTTCAGCGGTCTCACCGGCTACTCGTCCTCGATGAGCAACGGCGACTTCGTGACGCTGGTCTACCGCAACGTGCTGGGCCGTTCCGAGCCCGATGCCGGCGGCCTGGCCTACTGGAGCGACGAGTTGGCGACGGGCCATTCGAGCCGCGGCACGCTCGTCGCGAACATCCTCGGTTCGGCGCACACCTTCAAGGGCGACGCGACGTATGGCTACGTGGCGGACCTTCTGGACAACAAGGTCGCTGTCGGAAAGCTGTTCTCCATCGCGCAGGGCCTGGTCTACAACACCGGCGCAGACAGCATCACGCACGGCATGGAGATCGCAGCCGCGATCACGCCAGCATCGACCGCCCAAGCCATCGCGTTGATCGGCGTGAACGATGGGTTCAGCTTGCTTTGAGGCGCAGGGGCCTGGCCTGCTGTGACGCAAGTTCGAAGAGCGCCTTGTTGGCCTCGCTCGGTGTAGCTCGGTGCGACTTCGCGGCGAAGCTGTGCGTGGGCGGGCTGCGGCGCGATGGCTACGGCGTTAGTCATCGCCTTGCGTTCGCAAGCTCCTGCCGAATCCCTTGCGCCGGGAGACCCCGCGACCCGCGCGAAAAAACTCGCCTCCGCTACGCTGCGACTCAAACAATTTTCGCGAGCATGAGACGGTCGCACGGCTGAAGCCGTACTAGGTCGCGAGGCCACCCGCCGCAAGCGCCTGGGCTTTATTCGCGCCGCAGCCCGCCCACGCACAGCTTCGCAGAGACACTGTTGGCGCGCCCCCGGTGGAAGGCCAACGCTTTGGTCGTCCGCCAGGATCTCGGCACGCCTGCGCCGCACGCCACCATCTCACTGCAACGCCGTGCATGGCCGGGCCGCGGCGCGAATAAAGCTCAGGCGCCCGCGGTGGACGGTCTTGCGGCCCAGCGTCGCTTGCGACGCGACTGTCTCATGCTCGCGGCACTTGTTTGAACCGCGCAAGGCGCGGTGAGTTGTGCCGCGCGGGCCGCAAGACCGTTCAGCGCGGGGACTCCGGCAGGAGCTTGCGAGAGCAAGCGATGCCGGACGCCGTAGCCATCGCGCCGCGGCCCGGCCGTGCACGGCGTTGCCGCGAGGTCCCCGAACGCCAGCCTCTTCGAAACGCAACGCCGAAGAACTTACAGGACAGGACAGGACAGGACAGGACAGGACAGGACAGGACAGGACAGGACACTGGCTACCGGCTACCGGCTACCGGCTACCGGCTACCGGCCGGCGAGCGACGTCGAAACCCTTTACTGAGCGCCCATCGCCTCCCGGCTACTCCACGTTGATGCCCTTGGTCACCGTCGACCACATGGCGCGCTCCCGGCTCGCCTGCGCCGCCATCGTTTCGGCGGTGCCGGGCCAGCGGTCATAACCCTGGTCGGTCCATAGCACTTTCAGTTCGTCGCTGGCGAGCGCCTTGCGTGCGGCCTCCGCGTAGCGGGTGGCCAGCGCCGCCGGCAGCTTCGGAGGTGCGTACAGGCCGTACCAACCCACCACTTCGAAGTTCGGCAGCCCGGCCTCGCGCATGGTGGGCACTTCCGGAAGGGCGGAGTTGCGCTCGCGCGACGTCACGGCCAGCGCCCGGACGCGGCCGCCGGCAACGTAGCCGCGCGCGGTGCTGACGATGTCGAACATCATCCCGATCTGTCCGCCGATCACGTCCGTCATCGCGGGCGCGTTGCCTTTGTACGGCACGTGCATCAGCTGCGTCTGCGATTGCGCTGCCAGCAACTCGCCGCTCAAGTGGTTCGACGCCCCCGTGCCCGCCGAGCCGTAGCCCAGCTTGCCGGGGTTGGCCCTGGCGTAGGCAAGCAACTCGCTCACGTTCTTGAACGGCAGATCCTTGTTGACCACCAGCACGTTGGCGTAGCTCACCAGCGGCGCCACGGGCGTGAGATCCGTCGCCGGGTCGAACGGCATCTTCTTGTAGATATTCGGGCTGATGGTGAGCGTGGGGCTCGCCGCGAAGAACAGCGTGAGGCCGTCGGGTGCGGCCTTGGCCACCGAGGCGCCTGCCACGTTGCCGGAAGCACCGGGGCGGTTTTCGACGATCACTTGCGTGCCGAGTTCGCGCGCGAAGACCGGTGCGAACAGGCGTGCCGTGGTGTCGACCGGGCCACCCGCGGCATAGCCAACGACGAGGCGAACAGGCGTGTTGATCTGGGCGGTTGCCTGCGAGGCGAGCAGCAGGAGCGCGGCACCGGCAAGTGCGGTGCGACGGGTCAGGGCGGTAGTCTTCATGGCAAACCTCACTGGCTCAGACGGATGTTCGCGTCCTTCACGATGCGCGCGTAGATGGCGTAGTCGTCCTGCATGATCTTGGCGAACTCGGCGGGCTTGTTGCCGGCTGTCCAGAGGCCCAGCGCCTCGATCTTCGCGACCACGTCGGGCATCTTCAGGATGCGATTGACTTCGTCGGACAATTTCTGCACCACGGGCGAGGGCGTTGCGGTCGGAACCAGCATGCCGAACCAGCCGTAGGGCTCGAACGATTTGTAGCCGAGCTCCTGGAACGTGGGCACGTCGGGCATTCCGGGGATGCGCTGCGTGCCGGTCACCGCGAGCGGGCGCATTTTCTGCAGGTGTGGCCGCGCCGAAGCGCTGTCGATGAAAGCCGAGCTGAGCTGGTTGCCCACCAGGTTGGTCACCAGCGGCGCCGCGCCCTGGAACGGCACGTGCACGAGGTCGATGCCTGCCTGCTGGTTCAACAGCGAGCCCTGGATGTGCGAAGAGGTGCCCGCGCCATAGCTGCCGAAGTTGTGCTTGCCGGGGTTGGCTTTCACCATCGCGATGAAGTCCTTGAGGTTCTTGGCCGGCGAGTCCAACGGCACGGCCAGCATGCTGGGGCTGCGCGCGATCATTGTCACCGGTGCGAGCTCCTTCAACGGGTCGTAGGGCAACTTGTCCATCATGGGCGGCTGCTGGATCAACGCCGTGATCGCCACCAGCACCGTGTGGCCGTCGGCCGGTGCCTTGGTCACGAAGTTGTTGCCGATGGTGCCGGCCGCGCCCGGCTTGTTCTCCACGATCACGGTCTGGCTCCAGGCCTCCTGCAGCTTTTGCGCGATGGTGCGCGCCAGCGTGTCGGTGGCGCCGCCGGCCGGGTAGGGCACCACCAGCTTGATCGGCTGGCTGGGGTACGGAGCGGGCGGCGCGTTCTGCGCCAGCGCGGGCGCGCAGATCAAGGCACAGGCTGCTGCAAGGCAGAGGCGGCGAAGCATCGAAGGTTTTGTCATGGGAGGTCTCCAGTGGGTCTTGTCAGGTGATCGGTAGGGCCTGCGGGGTTGCGTGCAGCCGCAGCAGCTCGCGCTTGAGCACCTTGCCGTTGCCCGTCATCGGGAACTCCGGCACGGCGTGCACCTGGGCGGGTTGCTTGTAGGGCGCGAGGTTGGCGCGCAGGTGCGCCTGCAGCGCAGCCCTGTCCAGGGCGGCGCCTTCACGCAGTTGCACGAAGGCCACCACTTCCTCGTTGCCGTCGGGCTCGGGGCGGCCCACGACCGCGGCGCGCTGCACGGCGGGAAATGCGTTGAGCACGGACTCCACCTCGCCGGGGTAGACATTGAAGCCGGAGCGGATGATCATTTCCTTCAACCGGTCGACCACGAACAGCGCACCGTCCGCGCCGCGTTCGCCGATGTCGCCGCTGGCGTACCAGCCGCCTTCGCGCATCACGGCCTGCGTTGCTTCGGCATCGCGGAAGTAGCCGGGCATCAGGCCGCGGCCGCGCATCCAGATCTCGCCGCGTTGGCCGGGCGGCAGTTCCGCGCCAGTGGCCGGGTCGGTGATGCGGAACTCCGCGCCTTCGAGCAAGTGGCCGGCTGCGGTGTCCGCACGGCCTTCGTTCAGCCGCGTCACGCAGACGGAGCCCGCGTACTCGGACAGGCCATAACCGTGGTGCAGCGGCATTCCGAATGCGGCTTCGACGCGGCGCTTGAGCGTGATGTCCAGGGGCCCAGCCCCGGCGTACAGGTAGCGCAGCTTTGGCGCCGGCGGCAAAGCGATGCCGCGCTCCTCCATGTACGCCACCAGCCGCGCAAACAATGTCGGCGGGCCTTGCAGCTGAGACACCTCATGGTGGGCGATGGCGTCGAGCACGTCGGCCGGATCGAACTTGCTGCGCATCACCAGGCTGGCACCCGCATGCAGGCTGGCCGTGAGCACCGTGCCCAGCCCGAAGATGTGGGTCATCGGCAGGCAGGCATACGAGCGGTCGTCGGGGCCGAGTTGCCGCGACTCGGCCGAGACCCGGCCGAAGTGCGTGACGCCGTCATGCGTCATGAGAACGCCCTTGGGCGAACCGGTGGTGCCGGACGTGAAGATGATCGCGCCGACGCTGCCGGCCAGCGGCTCGCCTTCCGGCTGCGCATCCAGCCGCAGCGCTGTGCGGTGGAGGCCGGGCACCTGCGAAGCTCGCGCGTGCAGGCGTTGCGCGTGCGCGGCCGCGGCGGACGAGACCGCCGAGGTGAAGTAGCAGACCTTGGCATCGGCCTTGGCCGCGAAGGCATCGATTTCGCCCGGTGCCATGCGCGCGTTGACACCGCACGACCAGGCGCCGACACGGCTCACCGCGAGGATCAGCGCCACATGTTGCGGGCAGTTCTCGGCGACGATCAGCACACGGTCGCCCAGGCCCACGCCGTCGGCGCGCAGCTCGGCTTCAGCCGCGTCCACCAGCGCGCCCAACCGGGCGAAGGTCCACTGCGCGTCCGGCAGGTGGATGAACACCCGGCCCGGCTCGCGCGCCAGCCAGTCGTCGAACAGGGAGTGGATGCGGGTGGTGTTCATGGGGCGGTCATTCAGCGACTGGCTTCACGTACGAGGTTGCGAGCGATGACGATTTGCTGGATCTGGCTCGTGCCCTCGTACAGGCGGAACAGTCGCACGTCGCGGTAGAAGCGCTCGATGCCGTAGTCGCTGATGTAGCCCGCGCCGCCGAAGATCTGCACCGCCCGGTCGGCCACACGGCCGCACATCTCGGAGGCGAACAACTTGCAGCACGAGGCTTCGGTGGCGACGTTCAGCCCTTCGTCGCGTTTGCGCGCCGCGTCGATCACCATGCAGCGCGCCGCATAGATCTCGGCTTGGCTGTCGGCGAGCATGGCCTGGACCAACTGGAACTCCGCGATCGGCTGGCCGAACTGCTTGCGCTCGATGGCGTAGTTCAACGCATCGCGCTGCATGCGCTCGGCCACGCCGACGCAGATGGCGGCGATGTGAATGCGGCCTTTTTCCAGCACCTTCATGGCCGTCTTGAAGCCCTGGCCCTCGAGGTTGCCGATCAGCTGGGTGGCCGGAACCTTGCAGTTCTCGAAGATCACGTCGGCGGTGTGGGCGCCGCGCTGGCCCATCTTCTTGTCCTTCTTGCCGATGGTGATGCCAGGCGTGTTCGCCTCCACGATGAAGGCGGAGACGCCGCCGGCGCCCTTGTCTTCCGGGTTGGTACGCGCCATCAGCGTGAAGATGCCTGCGTGCGGCGCGTTCGTGATGAAGCGCTTGGTGCCGTTGACGATGTAGTGGCTGCCTTCGCGGACGGCCGTGGTGCGCAGCGAGGCAGCGTCGGAGCCGGCTTCCGGCTCGGTCAGCGCGAACGATGCGATCAGCTCGCCGGTGGCTAGGCGCGGAAGGTACTTCTGCTTCTGTTCCTCCGTGCCGTCGAAGAGGATGCCTTGCGAGCCGATGCCCACCGTGGTGCCGAAGAGCGAGCGGAAGCACGGCGAAGTCTGGCCCATGGCCAGCATCACCATGACTTCTTCTTCCATCGTGACACCCAGGCCGCCGTACTGCTCGGGGACGGTCAGCCCGAACAGGCCCAGCTCCTTCATCTCGCGGACGATGTCTTCGGGAATCTCGTCGGTCTCGGCGACGAGTGCTTCGTTGGGGACGAGCCGCTCCCGCACGAAGCGGTTGACGGCGTCGAGCAGCTGGGTCAGTGTCTCTTGGTCTCTGATCACAGTGCCTCCTCCGTTCCCAGAATCGCGGTCGCCTGGCTCGACAACATGCCACCGTTGCCGTGGGCGAGAGCGGTCTTGGCTCCTTGCACCTGGCGCTCGCCACAGTCACCGCGCAACTGCCGCACCGCCTCGATCAACGCGAAGATGCCGTACATGCCGGGGTGCACGCAGGAGAGGCCGCCGCCGTTGGTGTTGACGGCCAGCTTGCCGCCCGGCGCGATGGCGCCGTTTGCCACGAAGCGTCCACCTTCGCCCTTGGCGCAGAAGCCCAGGTCTTCCAGGAACAGGATGGTGTTGATCGTGAACGCGTCGTACAGCTCCACCACGTCCATGTCCTTTGGAGCAAGGCCGGCCATGGCGAACGCTTCGCGGCCGGACTGGCTGGCCGAGGTCACGGTGAGGTCGTGCATCGACGAGATCTGGCGGTTCCAGACCGCGGTGGCGTTGCCCAGCACGTACACCGGCTTTTTCGGCAAGTCTTTTGCGCGCTCGGCGCTCACCAGCACGTAGGCGCCGCCGCCATCGGTCACGAGGCAGCAGTCGCGCACGGACAGCGGGTCCGAAATCATGCGAGACGCGAGCACGTCTTCGCGCGTGAGCGGGCCGCGCATGAAAGCTTCGGGATTCAGCTGGGCCCAGGCGCGCGCGGCCACGGCCACATCGGCGAGCTGCTCGCGCGTGGTGCCGAACTCGTGCATGTGGCGCGATGCGGCCAGCGCGTACGCGCCGACGGGCATGGCCGGCTCGTATGGGTGCTCGTACGGCTGCGGGTCGAGATGGCGCCGGGCCATGCTGATCTCGCGCCGGCCCAGCGCGGAGCTGCGCTGGGCGCTGCCATAGCACACCAGCACGGCGCTGCACTGGCCGGAGCGGATCGCCTGCATGGCGGGCAGCAGGTGCGCGATGAAGCTGCTGCCACCGAGCATGGTGCCGTCGATGTAGCGGGGATTCAGGCCGAGGTACTCGACGACGGGCATCGCCCACATCGCGGCCGAGGCGCTGGCGGTGCAAAGGCCGTCGATGTCCGTCATCTTCAGGCCGGCGTCGGCGACGGCGGCGCGGGCCGAGCGGGCCAGCAGTTCCATGTCGGTGAAGCCGGGTGTTTCGCCGCAGCCGAAAGTGGCCACGCCGGCGATGGCGGCACTGCCGCGCAAGTCTTTCAAGCTGCTCATGCCGCGGCTCCTTCGATGGCGTCGAACAGCACCAGGCCGCGACCTTCCTTCAGCTGCACGCGCGCCTGCACGCGTTGCCCGATGCGCACGGTGCCCGGCGCCAGATTCTCGACGCGGCTCATAAGGCGAACGCCTTCGTCCAGGTCGATGAGCGAGACGTTGAGATCGCCGCCTTCCGCCGGCTTGCGCCGCACGGTGGTGACGGCGTAAACCGTGCCGGTGCCCTTGGGCGCCGTCCACTCCAGCGCGCCGCTGCCGCAATGCGGGCAGCTTTCACGCGGAAAGTACACGTGTTTGGCGCAGGCCGTGCAGCGCTGAATGAGGAAGCGCCCGGCGTCGAGCTCGAGTTGGTGAAAGGCTTGCACGCCTTGAGGTTCAGTCATTGCGATCTCCAAATATGGTTGTCATGCCGGGCTTGACCCGGCATCCATGGCGGCGCGCTGGCCAAGATGGATTGCGGGTCGTGCCCGCAATGACACATCAGGTTGCGTAGGGTGGGCACTTGTGCCCACCATCAAATGGGGTCCCAGGAGAAAACATCGGCGGAGCGGTCCAGGTCGAAGTAGCTCGCCTTCAGCGCGGGCAGTGCCTGCGCGGCGACGCTTTGCGGCGTCCAGCCTTCGCTGCGATGCACCGAGCGAACCGGGCGCGGCTGGCTCATCAGGAAAATCTCGTTGTTGCGCACGGCGAAGATCTGGCCGTTGGTGTCCTTGGCCGCGTCGCTAGCGAGGCACACGGCCAGCGGCGCGATCTTGGCGGGCGTCATCTGCTTCAAACGGTCCACGCGAGCCTGTTCCTCGGGCGTCTCGGTGGGGATGGAGCCGATCATGCGGCTCCAGGCGAAAGGCGAAATGCAGTTGGAACGCACGTTGAACTTCTGCATGTCCAGCGCGATGGACTTCGACAGCGCCGCGACGCCCAGCTTGGCCGCAGAGTAGTTGGCCTGGCCGAGGTTGCCCACCAAGCCGGACGTGGAAGTCATGTGCACGTAGACGCCGCTCTCCTGTTCCTTGAAGTGCGGCGCGGCCGCGCGGCTGACGTAGAAGCTGCCGTACAGATGCACCTTGATCACGGCGTCCCACTCTTCCGGGCTCATCTTGTGGAAGAAACGGTCGCGCAGGATGCCCGCGTTGTTGACGACCACGTCGATGCGGCCGAAGGCTTCGACCGCGGTGCCGACGATGCGGGCGGCGGCAGCGGATTCGGAGACGCTGTCGGTGTTGGCGACGGCCTGCCCACCGAAAGCCTTGATCTCGTTGACCACGGCTTGTGCCGGGCCTTCATCCTTGCCTTCACCGGCAACCGACGCGCCGATGTCGTTGACGACGACCTTGGCGCCTTCGCGCGCCATGGCCAGGGCGATGTCGCGGCCGATGCCGCCGCCGGCACCAGTGACGACGACGACCTTCTCGGCCAGCATGGGGGTGTTGCTCATTTCGTTTCTCCTTGTCTTGCTCCCTCTCCCGCTTGCGGGAGAGGGCTGGGGTGAGGGCTCGGCCATTGGAATGCCGACGGTTCCTTTTCGATGAAGCGGCGGGCCGCCTCGCGGTATTCGGGCGAGAGGAAGGCCAGCGCCTGGGCGTTGGCTTCGGCATCCAGCGCCGCGTCCAGCGCACCCGCATCGAGCGTGTTGCGCTTGAGCAGGCTCACAGCCAAAGCCGAGGCGCCTGCGAAGCTGGCGGCCAGTTCCAGGGCCCGCGCAAGCAGCCGGTCGGGTTCGTGCAGTTCCATCGCAATGCCCAGGCTCAACGCCTCCGGCGCGCGCACTTCACGCGCCGACAGCATCAGCTCCCTTGCGCGCTGTGCGCCCACGACGCGCGGCAATGTGTAGGTGGCGCCGGCGTCGGGTACCAGGCCGAGTTTCATGAACGACATGCAAAAGCGCGCGCGGGGCGTGGCCAGCACGAAGTCGGCCGCCAGCGCCATGCTGAACCCGGCGCCATACGCCGCGCCATCCACCGCCGCGATCAGCGGCTTGTCCAACGCGATCAGCTCGCGCAGCCAGCGGTGCGTCTCCTGCATGCGGGCGCGCCACTCGGCCGGTGTGCGCTGCGCGGAAGCCATGCTGCGAACATCCCCGCCGGCGCAGAACTGCCCGCCGCTGCCCGTGAGTACGACGGCGCGAACGCTGCCGTCCGCGACGACTTCGTTCACGGCGCGCTCGAGGGCATCCTTCATCGCCGCGGAGAACGCGTTGCGAGTGGCAGGGCTGTCCAGCGTGATGACCGCGGTGGCGTCCTGGCGTTCCAGTTTGACGGGTGATTCGCTCATGCGTCCTGCTCCTGTTGTGCGGCGGCCTGCTGCGCTTCCTGCAGCTCACGCCAGAGAATCTTGCCCGTGCCGGACTTCGGCAGCGCGCTCATGAATTCGACGACGCGCGGGGCTTTGTACACGGCCATGCGCTCGCGCGCCCAGTCGACGATCTGCTGTTCGCTGACGTTGCCGCGAAAGGCGGGCTTGAGCACGACCAGCGCCTTGACGCTCTCGCCGCGCTTGCCGTCGGGGACGGCGATGACGCACGCCTCATGGATCGCGGGGTGTTCGTACATCGCGCTTTCCACCTCCGCCGGCCACACCTTGTAGCCGGACGCGTTGATCATGCGCTTCAAGCGGTCGCGCATGAAGAAGTAGCCGTCTTCGTCCATCAGCGCCAGGTCGCCGGTGCGGAAGAACCGCTTGCCGTCGAGCTCGATGAAGGACTCGCGGTCCGCCTCGGGCTTGTTCAGGTAGCCCTTCATCACCTGCGGGCCGTGCGTCACCAGCTCGCCGACTTCGCCTTGCGGCAGTTCCTTCAGGGTGACCGGGTCGATGATGCGCGAGTCGACGCCTTGCGTCGGGACGCCCAGGCACTGGCGCTTGCCGCGTGCAAGCGGGTTGGCGTGCAGGAAGGCGGCGGTTTCGCTGAGCCCATAGGCTTCGTTGTACGAGAGGCCGTAGCGCTGCGCCAGCATGGCCGACACGGCCTCGGGCATCGCCGCACCGCCGCCGGACAGCAGCGCGAGGCTCGTGAGGTCGCGCCGTTCGGTGTCGGGGTGGGAGAACAGGTCGAGCACCATGGCCGGAGGCGCCGTCCAGACCGTGACCCGATGGCGCTCGATCAGGGACGCCGCCACGGCAGCGTTCCAGCGCGGCATCATCACCGCCGTCGCGCCCAGCACGATCGGCATGTTCATGCCGTTCTGCATGCCCAGCATGTGGAAGAGCGGGGCCACGGTCAGCACCACGGATTCGACGTTGAGGCCCTTCCACACTTGCGAAGCCGCCAGCGCGGCCAGCACGGTGGCGTGGGTGTGGACACAGCCTTTCGGGTGGCCCGTGGTGCCGGAGGTGTAGGGCACGACGGCGAGATCGCCGGGCTTGGCGTCATCCCCGCGGACGGAGGCAGCGGGGATGACCGAGACGGCGACGGCGACGGGCCAGGTCTGGCAATCGCTGCGCGTCATGGGCCGCAGCGGTTCCCGCACCCAGTCCGGAGTGTCGTCATCAAAAGTACCGGCCGCATCGCTGTACGAATGCACCAGGATGTGTTCGAACAACCCCGGCTCGAAGTTTTCCAGCAGTTCCTGCGCGACGAACGCGACACGGGCGCCGCTGTCCTGCGCGTAATAGCGAACCTCGACGGCCTTGCTCATCGGGTTGACGGGAACCACGGCAGCGCCCGCGCGCAGGATCGCGTAGAAAGCGATCACGAACTGCGGGCAGTTCTGGCTGGCCAGCAACACACGGTCGCCGGGCATCACGCCCAGCCGCTGCTGCAGGAACCCGGCCAGCGCATCCACTCGCTGCTTGAGCTGCGCATAGGTCGTCTCGCTGCCGCAGTAGACGATCGCGGGCTTGTCCGGGTAACGGCGCGCTGCCGTGTCCAGGTACTCCGGCAAGGTGGCCTGGGGCACGCGCAGTTCGCGCGCCACGCCCTTCGGCCAGAAGCGGAAGTGGGGAGCGCCTTCCCGAACCGTCATTGCTTGTCCAGTGAGCGGGCGATGATTTCCTTCATCACCTCGTTGGCGCCGCCGTAGATGCGGCCGACGCGCACGTCGGTGTACAGGCGTGCGATCGGGTATTCGTTCATGAAACCATAGCCGCCGTGCAGTTGCAGGCACTCGTCGACGATCTTGCAGCAGGTATCCGTGGTCCACCACTTGGCCATGGCGGCGGTGGGCACGTCGAGCTCGCCGCGCATCAGGCGGGCGATGCAGTCGTCCAGGAAGGCCTGCGCCACACGGGCCTGGGTCTCGCATTCGGCCAGTTTGAAGCGCGTGTTCTGCAGGGCCATCAGCGGGTTGCCGAACACGTTGCGCTCGCGCACATAGGCCAGCGTGTCGTCGATGGCGCGGCGCATCGTGGCGACGGCGCCGACGGCGATCAGCAACCGCTCGCGCGGCAATTGCTGCATCAGCTGGGGAAAGCCCTTGCCTTCCTCGCCTCCCAGCAGGTTGGTGGCGGGCACACGCACGTCATCGAAGAACAGCTCGGTCGTGTCCAGCGTCTTCTGGCCCATCTTGTCCAGCAGCGGGCCGCGGCGGAAGCCTGGTGTGCCTTCCGTCTCCACCATCAGCAGCGAGATGCCCTTGGCCCCGCCTTCGGCACCCGTCTTCACGGCAACGCAGACCAGGCCCGCGTGCAGCCCGTTGGTGATGAAGGTCTTGGCGCCGTTGATGCGCCAGTGGTCGCCTTCGAGTTTCGCTTGTGCCTTGATGCGCTGCAGGTCGGTGCCGGCGCCGGGTTCGGTCATGGCGATGGCGGCCACCAGCTCGCCGGTGGCCATGCGCGGCAGCCAGCGCTTCTTCTGCGCCTCGCTGCCGTACGCCAGGATGTAGTGGGCGACGATGCCGCTGTGCACGTTGTTGCTGAACGCCTGCGACATGGAGTACATCTGCTCTTCGCAGATCACCGCTTCGTGCAGGAAGCTGCCGCCGCTGCCGCCATATTCCTCAGGGATGCTGGCACACAGAAGACCAGCGGCGCCCGCCTTGTTCCAGATGTCGCGGTCGGCATGGTGCTGGGCACGCCACCGCGTTTCACGCGGCGCGCATTCGCGCTCGAAGAAGCGCCGCGCGGTGTCGCGCAGCATCTCCAAGTCGGCGTCCATCCAGGCCCGTGCCGCACGGGTCATGGCCGGCCGCCCCCGCACACCAAGACCTGGCCGCTGACGTAGTTGGATTCGGGGATGCAGAACATGTAGACGGCGCCGGCGGCCTCCTCGGGCGTGCCCCCACGGCCCAGCGGGATCATCGCTTCGGCGTTCTTCAGGATCTGCGGGTTCACGCCCACGCGGATTTTCTGACCTTCGATGTCGATGCTGGCGCCCGCATCGGCGTCCGCCTCGGTCAGCCGGGTCTTGATCAGCCCGAAGGCAACGCTGTTGACGTTGACCTTGTAGCGGCCCCATTCCTTGGCCATCGCTTTGGTCAGGCCGTTGATGCCGGCTTTCGCCGCCGCATAGTTGGCTTGCCCGGCATTGCCGTACACGCCCGACGTGGAGGAAATGTTGACGACCTTGCGGAACACGTCGCGGCCCTCGGCCACTTCGCGCTTGTTGGCTTCGCGGATGTAGTGCGATGCGGCACGGAGAATCCGGAACGGCGCCGTCAAGTGCACGGCGAGCATCGCATCCCACTGCTCGTCGGTCATCTTCTGGACCACGTTGTCCCAGGTGTAGCCGGCGTTGTTCACGATGATGTCGACGCCGGCGTAGCTTTCCAGTGCCGCGCCGACGAAGCGGTCGGCAAAGCCGGCGTCCGTCACGCTGCCCACGCAAGCCACGGCTTGGCCACCCGCGGCCACGATGTCAGCCACGGTCTGCTGCGCCGGTTCGGCGTCGAGGTCATTGATGACGACGCGCGCACCTTCGCTGGCGAGCTTCAGTGCGATTTCGCGCCCGATGCCCCGGCCGGAGCCAGAAACCAGTGCGACCTTGCCTTCGAGTTTTCTGTTCATTTCCAATTCCTTTTGCGTAGGGTGGGCACTCGTGCCCACCAGGGATGTCAGGGCCAGGCGACCAGCGCCTCGCCGTTCAATTTGACGGTGCCGTCCTGGTTGGATGTTGTCAGTTGCAGTCGGGCCAGCCGCTGGCCCTGGTCTTCGAATTTCTCGGTGACCTTGCCCGTGCAGGTGATGGTCTCGCCGACTTGGGTGATCGCGGCAAACCGCACATCCAACGAACGGATCGCCGATTGCGGGACCCAGTTCGTCAACAACCGGCCCAGCCACGCCGCCGACAACATGCCGTGGGCGAAGACGTCGGGCACGCCGGCGGACTTCGCGAAGTCTGTGTCGACGTGGATCGGGTTGTGGTCACCCGATGCGCCGCAGTAGAGCGCGAGCGCGAGGCGCGAAATGGGCGGCAGCTGCAGCGGCGGCAGCGTATCGCCTGCGTTGAGGGTTTCCCAAACGGGTAGTGTCTTGTTCATAGCGGCTGTCATTGCGGGCTCGACCCGCAATCCATCTCACTCCGGCAAAAACGTTGGTCAATGAGGCATGGATTCCGGATCAAGTCCGGAATGACAGCCGGGGGGCGGGTTGTCACTTCAGCCATTTCGCAGCACCGTCACACAACGCAGTTCGGCGACGAGTTCATCTCGCTGGTTCGTGACATGCGTCTTGCGCACAACGAACTCCAGTGCACCGTTCTTCTTGTCGTAGATGTCCTCGATGCGCTGCGAGAAGGTCAGCGTGTCGCCGGCATGGGCCATGGCGTGATACGTGAACCCCTGTTCGCCGTGCAACAGGCGCTTGTAGTCCATGCCCAGCAGGTCGCGGATCGCGGCGGGGTTGGGCGATTCCATCTCCATGCAGAACAGGAAGGTGGGCGGTACCGGCAGGCCGGGATGGCCCGCGGCGCGCGCGGCTTCTTCGTCCACATAAGTGGGATCCGTCTGGCCGATTGCCTTCGCAAAGAAGCGCAGCCGGCCCTTCTCCACGTCCACCGAAAAGGCGGGCAGGGTGTGGCCGATGTAGCGGCGGTCGATCATGGCTTGCTCAGACGGCCTGGTAGAGCGTCACGACGCAGGCGCCACCCAGGCCCAGGTTGTGCTGCAGCGCAAGCCGTGCGCCTTCCACCTGGCGCTGGTCGGCCTGGCCGCGCAGTTGCCATACCAGCTCCGAGCATTGCGCGAGGCCGGTGGCGCCGAGCGGATGGCCCTTGGACAGCAGGCCGCCGGAGGGATTGGTGACGACGCGGCCGCCGTAGGTGTTGTCGCCCTCGACGATGAAGCGTTCGGCTGTGCCTTCGGGCGTAAGGCCCAGCGCTTCATAGGTGATCAGCTCGTTGGCGGTGAAGCAGTCGTGAAGCTCGACCACGTCCAGCTCTTCCGGGCCGATGCCTGCGGCTTCGTACACCTGCTGGGCGGCGGCGACAGTCATGTCGTAGCCCACGACCTTGCGCATGTCGCCGCTGTCGAATGTGGAGGGCGTGTCGGTGGTCATCGCCTGCGCCGCGATCACCACGCTCATGTCGAGGTTGTGCTTCTTCGCGAAGTCGGCGGAGCACACGATGGCAGCGGCGGCGCCGCAGGTGGGCGGGCAGCACTGGAAACGCGTGAGCGGATCGAACACCGGCGCTGATGCCATCACCTCGTCCAGCGTCAACGTCTGGCGAAAGACTGCCAGCGGGTTGCGCGCCGCGTGCTGGCGAGCCTTCACCGAGATGCGGCCGAAGGTGTCCTTGCGGATGCCGTACTGGGCGATGTAATCACGGCCGGCACCGCCGAAGAACTGCGGCGCGCGGGGCGCATCGGCCAGGTAGCCTTGCTTCTCGGTCATCGCATCGGCGAAGCGCGCCATCGGCGAGGGCCGGTCTTCGTACGCACCCTTCAGTGCACCGGGCTGCATCTGCTCGAAACCCAGGGCGATGGCGCACTCGACCACGCCGCTTTCCACGGCCTGGCGCGCCAGGAACAGGGCGCTGGAGCCGGTCGAGCAGTTATTGTTGAGGTTGAACACGGGGATGCCCGTCAGGCCCACACCGTAGATCGCGGCCTGCCCGGCGGTGGAATCGCCGTACACGTAGCCGACATAGGCCTGCTGGACCAGCGAGTAGGCGACGCCCGCGTCTTCCAGCGCGAGCTTGGCAGCCCGCGCGCCCATGACGGTGTACGGGTCGCTCTGGCCCGGCTTGGTGAAGGGGATCATGCCGACGCCCACTACGTGGACGGCGCGCTGCATTCGCGTCATGGGGGAACTCCTGGGGTGTTGCCGATGCCCGTAGTCTCCCTCGCAGGTCACCCGCGCTCAATCGCCAAACGCACCAAAGCAGTTGGCGAAAACGATCAGGCAGGCCGGCGCTGGAAAGGTGCGCCTGAAGGTTGACGCCGACGCCGCTTGATCGTTTATGCCAAGCCGAATGGCGGGAAATGCGATTGCCCGCGTTGTCCGTCCAAAGCACTCTTGCGCCCAGCACAACACACAAGAACTGGAGACATCGTGACTACACCGAAGACAAGCCGCCGTGCATTCGTCGCTGCGGCCGCGGCATTCCCTTTCGGATTCGCGGCAGCTCAAGCGAAGTATCCCAGCGGGCCGATTCGCATCGTCGTTCCCTATCCCGCGGGGGGCGCGACCGACACGCTGGCACGAATGATCGCGCAGGAAATGCAAAACACCTGGGGCGGCAGTGTGATCGTCGACAACAAGCCGGGTGCCAGCGGCAACATCGGTGGGCAACTCGTCGCGAAGGCGCCTGCCGATGGCCATACGGTGCTGATGGGGATCACGGCACTCGCGCAACTGCCGGCCATGATGGCCAAGATGCCATTCGATCCGCTGAAGGACCTGGTGCCTGTGGTCGAGGTGGCTCGATCGAACAGCTTCCTGGTCGTTCCGGTGGACTCCCTCGCTTCCAGCATCCGGCAGTTCATAGCGATCACCAAGGCCAGCCCACAGAGGTACAGCTATGGCTCCTACGGCAACGGCACATCGGCGCACATCCAGGGCGAATTGCTGAAGATGCAGGCGGGGCTCGATATCGTGCATGTGCCCTACAAGGGCTCGGCGCCTTTGATCGTGGACCTGCTTGGCGGCCAGGTGACCGCCGGCTTCGTCGACGCCGCAACCCTGGCGCCTCACCTCAAGACCGGAAAAGTCCGCGTGCTCGCCGCGACCGGTGCCCAGCGCAGCCGCATCCTTCCGGACGTGCCGACGTTTTCGGAGCTTGGCTACAAGGATTTCGAAGCGTATGGCTGGTTCGGCATGTTCATGCCGGCCGGGACACCGCCGGCCGTGGTGATGAAATTTTCGGATGAGGCGGCCCGCATCCTCAAGCAGCCACAGCACAAGGCGCGCGTGGAAGCGCTGGGCCTCACGCCAGTGGGCAACAAGCCCCAGGAGTTCGCGCGCACCGTGCGAGGTGACTCAGCCTTGTACGCGAAGATCATCAAGGCCGCCAACATCAAGATGGAGTGAACGGCCTTCAGGCAACTTCGGGTCGGTGTTGCCAAGCCGGAGTCGCATCTCTCAACGTGAGGGCGACTCTTCCGTCGCAGGCCAAAGCAGCTGAATGCACAGGCCCTTGCCATCCGGGCCGTCGTCCAGCGCTATCTGGATCTGGTGGCGATCGCAGATCTCCTGGACGATCGCCAGGCCCAGCCCCGTGCCCTGATCGCCCGAGCTGCTGCCGCGATAGAAGCGCTCGAACACCCTGGCCCGCTCATCGGGCGGAATGCCCGGGCCGTTGTCGATCACGCACAGGCGGGGTCGCCTGTCGTACGTGTCCACCCGCACGGTGACGTGGCCCCCGGACGGCGTATAGCTGACGGCGTTGTGCCCGAGGTTGGCCACGAGTTCGCGCAGCATCACCGGTTCGCCGCGCACCGGCACGGCCACCTCGCCCTCGAAGCCCAGGTCGATCGACTTCGCGCGGGCCAAGTTGAGCAGCTCGAAGGTCTGCTCGCGCGCGAGTTCGGCGAGATCGACCTCGTCGATGTCGAGCGTGCGGCCGGGCTCGCTGCGGGCGAGGCTGAGCAACTGGCTGACCAGCCTCTGGGTCGATTGGGTGGACAAGTGCATGCGATTGAGCACCGCGCGCATGCGGTCCAGGTCAGGTTGCTGCAAGGCGTGATCGACCTGGGCGCGCAACAGGGTCAGCGGCGTCTTCAACTGGTGCGATGCATTGGCGACGAAGCGTTGCTGTGCGTCGCTGAGCTGGCGCTGCCTTTCGGTATGCGCGTTGATCGCATGGATCAGCGGCGCGACCTCGCGCGGGACGCTGCGCGTGTCGATCGGCGTCAGGTCATTCACGCCGCGCGAGCGCACCTCGTCGCGCAGACGCTTGAGTGGCGCCAGGCCGCGCCGGACGCCGAAAGTGATCAGGCCGGCGGCCGCCAGGATCAGCAGCAACTGCATCACCGCGGACTCGGAAACCATGCGGCGCGTGAGCTGGCGCCGCGCGTCCATCGTCTCGGCCACCTGGATGACCAGCGGCCGTGGCGCGGGCGAATCCACCACCGTGCGGGCCAGCGCCACGACACGGATGTTCTGGCCCTTATAAACCGCGTCGTAGAACACCGGCTCGGCGCCCGGCGGTTCGGCCGGCGGCGGCAAGTCCTCGTAGCCGGTGATGTGGCCGCCGTCAGCCGCGCGGGCAACGCGATAGAAGATGCGGTCGTGAGCGTCTGTGCGCAGCATCTCCAGTGCAGCGGAGGGAAGGTCGGCCACGACCTGGCCGTCTTCCACGCCCAGGGTCTCGCCGATCATGAGCGCGGAGCCGAGCAGCGTGCGATCGTAGGCCTCGTGGGCCTGGGCCAGGCTGCGCAGGTAGCCGATGGTGGCAGCCAGTATCCACAGCCCGAGCGTCGGGACGAGCAGCCAGCGCAGCAGCAGGCTACGCAGGCGTGTCATTGGCAGCTTCGAGCACGTAGCCGAGCCCGCGCAGCGTGCGGATGGCCGCGCCACTGCCATCGATGCGGCGGCGCACACGGTGCACGTAGAGTTCCAGCGCGTCGTTGCTGAGGACGGCGTCACTGGTGCGCAGGCGCTGGGTCAGCAGCAGTTTGTTCACCGGCCGGCCGGCGTGGACGATCAAGGCTTCCAGCAGGTCGTGCTCGCGCGGAGGCAAGTCCAGGTGCCGCGTGCCGAGCGCGAAGCGGCGTGACACGGTGTTGAACTCCAGTTCGGCCACGCGCAGCACCGAATCCACCGCGCCGACCGAGCGCCGATGCAGGGCGCGCAAGCGGGCTTCGAGTTCGGAAAGGTCGAACGGCTTGGCGAGGTAGTCGTCGGCGCCGGCGTTCAGGCCCTGCACGCGGTCGTGGGTATCTCCGCTGGCGGTGAGCACCAGCACCGGGACCTTGTTGCCGCGGTGGCGCAGGCGTTGCAGGATCTCGAAGCCGCCCATGCGGGGCAATGCGAGGTCCAGGACGACCGCATCGAAGCTGTGCTGCTGCAACTCCGCATCGGCCAGCACTCCGTCGGAGCAGGACTCGACCTCGATGCCCAGCACGCCGAGCGACTGCTTGAGCGTTTGCACCAGTTGCAGATGGTCCTCAATCAACAAGATACGCATGGCATGCTGGAAAAATCTCTGTCAAACGGGACCGGCCCGGTGTGGCCAATGCAGGATTCACGCAAAAAGCGTACGCGCGCACACTGATAATACTGCTCAGGAGACAAAAAATGCCATTGAACCGCAGGGTGATCGGAGCCGGCTTGCTGGGCCTCGCGGCTAGTTCCGTGACGTCTCCGGCCGTGGCTGGCACGGCCGCTCGGTCCTCCAGCGCCAGTCTCGTGCGGGTTTTCGCGGCGACCGACCGTCACGTGGTACAGCCGCTGATCGACGACTTCGAGCGCAGGCACCCCGGCCTGCGAGTGGACTACGTCGATGCGGGGAGCCTGGCGCTTTACGAGCAGTCGGTGCGCCAGCGGGAAGACGCGCCAGAACGTCCTGACGTGCTGTTTAGTTCGGCGATGGACTTGCAGATCAAGCTGGTCAACGACGGCTATGCCCAACGGCACGAAAGCCCGCATGCGCACCAGCTGCCGAAATGGGCGGTCTGGAAGCACGAAGCCTATGGCATCACGCAGGAACCGGTCGGCATCGCCGTGAACCGCCGGTTGCTCGCCGCAACCGAAGTGCCGCGCACGCGGGCTGCCCTGGCCGCGCTGCTGCTTTCCGATATACCGCACTGGCGCGGCCGCGCCGCCACTTACGATATTGCGCGGGCCGGCCTCGGTTTCCTGATCGCGACCCAGGACGCGATGGCCACGCCAAAGTCCTGGGATGTTGTGCGCGCGCTGGGCCGATGCGACGCGAGCCTGCACGAGGACACGCAAAGCATGCTGGAACGAGTGGCCGCCGGAGACGCGCTGCTCGCCTACAACGTGTTGGGCAGCTACGCGGAGGCATTCGCGCGCAAGCGGTCCGAAATCGCGGTTTCGTACTTCGACGACTACACGCTGGTCGTATCGCGCGTCGCCTTCATCGCGCGCACCGCGCCGAACCCACCGGGCGCCCGCTTGTGGCTCGACTACATGCTGTCGGCTCCGGGCCAGCAATTGCTGGCTGCCTCTGGCGGCTTGTATGGGATCCGGGCCGATTCCGCCCGGCCGCATTCGGCCGCCGCGCTCGAGTCCCGACTGGGCAGGGCGCTCAGGCCGATTGCGTTGGGGCCGGGGCTGCTGGCTCACCTTGACCGCAGCAGGCGGGAAGCCTTTCTGAAGCGCTGGAATCAGGCGGTGCGTCCCAGTTAGGCCGGGTGCCGGCACGCGGTACACCTCATTGGCTTGTCTCCATGGAAGGGGTGGCCGAACGATCTTGCTGCAGCGGCGCGGCGCCAAGCTTTCGGTGCGCTTTCAAATTGCCCGCGGCGATCTCAGTGGTTTCCCCAATCGGGTAATTGATAGGGTCCGATGAAAGAGTTTCGAAAGCGGCCCGGCGCAGCCGCTCCTAGCATTCGCTGGCATCTTCGAGCCACTACCAAGGACAGCAATGAACGTCACCGGCATGCTGCATGGCGCCCGACTCCTGCCTAAACCGCGGGCGCAACATGGACACACGCACGCCGGCATCGCAGTGCAGGTCGTCGCATGAGAACCCCGGTCACACGGCGTGGCTTCAACCGGGCGCTTTTCGGAAGCGCTGCGCTCGCCCTCGCCGGCTGCGCAAAGCCCTTGGTCGCCACCCGGCTCGCGGCCATTGACTGCCATGCCCACGTTTTTCATCGTGATTTGCCGATGCCGGACAAGCGACGCGCCCCAGCCGGGTACGACGCAACCCCGGAGGACTATGTGCGCACGCTGGCAGCCAATGACATGACCCAAGGCGTGCTGGTGCAGCCAAGCTTCCTGGGTACCGACAACAGCTATCTCGTTGCGTCGCTGAGAAAGTACCCTGATCGCTTTCGTGGCATTGCCGTCGTCGATCCAAGCATCGCAAGCGAACAGCTTCAGGTCCTGCAGGATGCCGGCGTTGTAGGCATCCGTTTGAATCTGATCGGGTTGCCCACGCCGGACTTCGCATCGACGTCTTGGAGAGGGCTGCTCGCTCAAGTGCGCCAGCGCAATTGGCAGGTCGAAGTGCATCGATCTGCCCGTGAATTGCGTCCGGTGGTCGATCCGCTGATCGCGGAGGGACTGAACGTCGTGGTCGACCATTTCGGGCGCCCCGACGAAAGGCTCGGTGTCGACGACCCTGGCTTTCGGTACCTGCTGACGTTGGGGCCTTCTCGCAAGGTCTGGGTCAAATTGTCGGCCGCATACCGCAACGGCTCCGCCGGCCGAGGCGAGGCCACCGCGCTCGCCGCCATGCCGCTGCTGCGGAGTTCCTTCGGGCTGGATCGACTCGTGTGGGGCAGCGACTGGCCCCACACGCTGTTCGAGAAAACCGTCGACTATTCGACCCAACGCCGGCTTCTCGATGAGTGGTTGCCGGAGGCCGCCGATCGGATGACTGTGTTGCGCGAAACGCCTGCGCGCTTGTTCGCCTTCTCCAGCTAGGGCGTCCGTCCCAGCGGGGGTCCGCAGCGTCGGGACGCACGGACCCGCTCACGCGGGAAGAAAGAAGAACGCTAGCGCCAGGATCGCGTAGACAGCGAGCAACTGGACGCCCTCCATCCAGTTCGACTCGCCGTCCTGCGAAACGGTGGTGATGATGAAGACCGAGAGGGCGATGGCCACGACCTCGAAGCTGGTGAAGATCAGGTCCATCGGCTGCGGACCGATCACGTAGCTCAAGAAGACCAGCAGCGGGGCGACAAACAGCGCGATCTGGATCGACGAGCCCACCGCGATGTTGACCGCGATGTCCATCTTGTTCTTGAGGGCCATCAGGATGGCGGTCGAGTGCTCGGCCGCGTTGCCGATGATGGCGACGAGGATCACGCCCACGAAGACTTCGGTCATGCCCCAGGTCTTGGCCGTTGCCTGAACCGCACCCACCAAGAACTCGCTCATCACGGCGACGAATGCGGTGGCAACCAGCAGCACCGTGGTCGCCTTGCGGATCGACCAGCCCTCGGTTCCGATCGCATCGTCTGCATCGTCGCCGTGTCCGCCCGCGTAGAGATGCTTATGCGTCTTGAGGGTGAAGAACAGGCTGAGGATGTAGGTCAGCATCAGGATCACCGCGATCTCAAGGCTGAGCTCCTGCTCGCCGGCGTTGGGCTTTCCCTCCACCACGAAGTGGAAGAGGGCTGGAATGACGAGCCCGATCACGGCGAGCGTGAGCATCGTGGTGCCCATGCTCGCGGCGGTCTTGTTGAACTTCTGGGTCGAATACTTGACGCCGCCGAGCACCGCACTCAACCCGAACACGAGAAGGATGTTGCCGATGATCGAGCCGGTGATCGAGGCCTTGACCACGTCGTAGAGACCGGCACGCAGGGCCACGATCGCGATGATGAGTTCGGCCGCGTTACCGAAGGTCGCGTTGAGCAGACCGCCGATACCTTCGCCGACCTTCTCCGCGAGGTGCTCGGTTGCTTTCCCCATCACCCCAGCCAGAGGAATGATCGCGAGACAGGAGGCTATGAAGATCAGAGTCGCGCTCGCGTGCATCAGCTCCAGCACGATCGCAATAGGGACGAAGATCAACAGCACGTTGAGGATGTTCTCTGGCGTCAAAAACTTCTTCATGAGTCCCCCGTACGCCGGTCAGAACCGGCGGGTTGTTCTAGGTGCCAAGGTGAAGGCTTCACGCCACAACCAATTTCCGGCCCGGGAGCCGCTTCCAGATGGGCGGGCCGATCAGTACCAGCGCGGTGACTGCGAACACCCCGGCCGAAATCGGCTGTGTGAAGAAGATCGTCAGATCGCCCTGGCTGATCGCGAGCGCACGGCGGAACTGCTGCTCCGCGAGAGGGCCCAGGATCATGCCGACCAGCACCGGGGCGACCGGAATGTCGTAGCGCCGCATCAGGAAGCCGATCACGCCGATGCCGTACAGCAGCGCCAAGTCGAACCATGAGTTGCGCAGGCCATAGGCGCCGAGTGTGGCGAAGACCAGGATGCCGGCATACAACAGCGGGCGCGGGATCTCGAGCAGCTTGATCCAGATGCCCACCAGCGGCAGGTTCAGGATCAGCAGCAGCACGTTACCGACGTACATGCTCGCGATCAGTCCCCAGATCAGCAGCGGTTGGGTCTCGAACAGCAGCGGCCCGGGTTGCAGGCCCCATTGCTGGAACGCGGCCAGGATGATCGCCGCGGTGGCGGTGGTCGGCAGCCCGAGCGTCAGCAATGGCACCAGGGTGCCGGTGGCCGACGCGTTGTTGGCGGCCTCGGGTCCGGCAACACCTTCGATCGCACCCTTGCCGAATTCCTCCGGGTTCTTGCTCAGCTTCTTCTCGATCGAATAGGACAGGAAGGTCGGGATCTCGGCGCCACCGGCCGGGACGGTGCCGAACGGAAAGCCCAGCGCGGTGCCACGCAGCCAAGGCTTCCAGCTGCGCGCCCAGTCGGCCCTGGTCATCCAGATCGAGCCCTTCATCTTCTCGATCTTGTCTTCCACCTTGTTCAGGTAGGTGGCCACGTACAGTGTTTCGCCGACCGCGAACAGGCCCACCGCGACGACGACCACGTCGATGCCGTCGAGCAGTTCCGGGATGCCCAGCGTGAAGCGCGCCTGGCCGGTCTGACTGTCCAGGCCGATCAGACCGATCGTGAGGCCGAAGAACAGGCTCGCCAGCCCGCGCGCGGCCGAAGCGCCGAGCACCGCGGACACGGTCGTGAAAGCCAGCACCATTACCGCGAAGTACTCGGCCGGCCCGAACTTCAGCGCCACCTGCACCACCAGCGGCGCCATCACCGTGAGCAGGATCGTCGCGATCGTGCCGGCAACGAACGAGCCGATCGCCGCGGTCGCCAGCGCCGGCCCCGCGCGGCCGCGCTTGGCCATCATGTTGCCTTCCATCGCCGTGACGATGGTGGCCGACTCGCCCGGCGTGTTGAGCAGGATCGACGTCGTCGAGCCGCCGAACATTGCGCCGTAGTAGATGCCGGCGAACATGATCAGCGCGCCGGTCGGGTCCAGGCCCGCGGTGGCCGGCAACAGCAGCGCGATCGTCAGGGCCGGACCGACGCCAGGCAGCACGCCGATGGCTGTGCCCAGGGTGACGCCGATCAGGCCCCACATCAGGTTGATCGGCGTCAGCGCGACGGCGAAGCCGGCCATCAATGCTTCGAAGGTTCCCATGTCAGACTCCAAATGGGCCGGGAGGCAGTCGCAAGCCCAGCGCCCGTGTGAACAGGAAGTAGGCCGCGACCGCAAGCGCCAGCCCGACAGCCAGGTCGCGCGCGGCGCGCGTGCTGCCGAAACCGCGCGCAATCAGCACGTACATCAAAGTCGACGCGATGATGAATCCGGCCCAGCCGATCAGCACCATGTGCAGCACGATGCCGCCGCTGATGATCGCCCACGCCATCCAGTCCGGGGCGTCGTGCCCGGGCTGGTCGAGCGGCACGTCGCGCCAGCCGCCAACAAGCGCGTGCCAACCAAGCACCGCGCCGCACAGCGTGAGGCCGGTGCCAATGATGTACGGGAACAGCCGTGGGCCGACCTGCGAGTAGCCCTGGGTCTCGGCGATGCCCTGAGTCTCGTAGATGACGAATGCGCCGATGAGCACCAGCACCAGCGAGAGCATCATCTCGCCGATGTGAACCGAGTTTGGCCGAAGCGTGCTCATTTCTTCACCAACCCGAGATCGGTCACCGTCTTCAGCACCGTCTTCTGCTCGGCCTCGACGTAGGTCTTGAACTCGTCGCCGGCCATGTACAGGTCGAGCCACTCGTTCTTCTTCACGGTGGCCTTCCAGCCGTCGCTCTTGACCATGTCCGACACGGCTTTCACCAGCGCCTGGCGCTGCGCATCGCTGATTCCCGGCGCGGCCATCAGGCCACGCCAGTTGACGAACTCGACGTCGATGCCTTGCTCCTTCAAGGTTGGGGTGTTCACGCCGGCGAGCCGCTTCGGCGCGGTGATCGCCAGCGCGCGCAACTTGCCGGCGGTAATCTGCGCCGCGTATTCGTTGTAGCCGCCCAGGCCGACCGTGATGTGGCCACCCATCGTCTGCGCCAGCACCTCGCCGCCACTGTTGAACGCCACGTAGTTGAACTTGCCGAGCTCGCCGCCGATCGCCTGCACGATCATCCCTGCGGTCAACTGGTCGACCCCGCCGGCCAGCCCGCCGCCCCACGACACGTTCCCAGGATTGGCTTTGTACATCGCGACCAGGTCGGCCATGGTCTGCAGTTTCGAAGCGGTGGATACCACCAGCACTTCGTACTCTCCGGTCAGGCGCGCGATCGGCGTGGCCTGGGTCATCGTGACCGGCGATTTGTTGATGAACACCGCGGAGACCATGCCCTTGCCGGTGATCATCATGGCGTTTCCGTCGCCCTTGTTGCTGTTGATCAACTGCGCCAAGCCGATCGTGCCGCCGGCACCGCCGACGTTGATGATCTGCACACGCTCGGCCAGCTTCGCGCCCTGCATGGACTGGCCGACCGCGCGGCCGAGCTGGTCCCAGCCGCCGCCCGGCGCCGCCGGTACGATGATTTTGTAGTCGGCCGCCTGGGCCGGTGCGGCGAGCGACGCGAGGGTGCCGAGTGCGACGGCGGCGCCGGTGATCCATCGGCGCATGGACAGGGTCTTGGTCATCTTGGTAACTCCGGGTCAGGGTAGATGCCGGACGCAGGCGGATATACCTGTGCCGGCCGGGACTATTTCTTCAAGCCGAGTTCAGTCGCAGCCTTGGCGATGCGCGCCGAGTCCTTCTCGAGGAAGGCCTTGAACTCGTCACCCTGCAGGTACATGTCGGCCCAGTCGTTGCGCTTGAGCGTCTCCTGCCACGAGGCAGTTTTCACCACCTTCGCGACCACATCCTGCAGTGCCTTCTTCTGGGTATCGGTGATGGCGGGCGCGCCGAAGATCGCGCGCCAGTTCACCATGTCGACATCGATGCCGCCTTCGTGCAGGGTCGGGATGTCGACGCCGGCGAGCCGCTTCGGCGCCGAGATCGCCAGTGCGCGCAGCTTGCCCGATTTGATCTGACCGGCGAACTCGCCGTAGCCGCTGATGCCGGCCGCCACATGGCCACCCATGATCGCGGCCTGCGCTTCGCCGCCACCGGCATAGGCGATGTAGTTGACTTTGGCCGGTTCGACACCGGCGGCTTGCAGGATCATGCCGGCCAGCAGGTGGTCGCTGCCGCCGGCGGAGCCGCCGCCCCAGGCCACGCTGCCCGGGTTGGCCTTGACCTGGGCCACGAGTTCCTTCATCGACTGTAGCTTCGATGCCGCCGGCACCACCACGACCTGGTACTCGCCGGTCAGGCGCGCGATCGGCGTCACCTGCGACAGGCTGACCGGCGACTTGTTGGTGATCAGCGCGCCGACCATCACCATGCCGCCGATCATCATCGTGTTGGCGTCACCCTTGCTCGAATTGATGAACTGCGCCAGGCCGATGGTGCCGCCGGCGCCGCCCTTGTTGTCCACGGTCACGCGGGGCACGATCTTGTCGGCCTGCAACGCGGCCTGCAGCGCGCGGCCGGTCTGGTCCCATCCGCCGCCCGGCGCCGCCGGCACCAGGATCTTCAGGCTGTCCAGCGCCATCGCGCTGGGGGCGGTGAGCAGCAGCGCACTGCCGGCGATGGCGGCGAAGAGCTGCCGCGTTGCTTGAGCGATCTTCATTTGGCTTGTCTCCATGGAAAGGGTGGCCGGACGATCTTGCTGCTGCCGCGCGGCGCCAAGCTTTCGCTGCGCTTTCGAATTGCCCGCTGCAATCTCAGTGGTTTCCCGAGTCGGGTAATCGATAGGACCGGATGAAAGAGTTTCGAAAGCGGCCCGCCGCAGCCGGCTCCTAGCATCCGCTCTCACATCAAGCCACTCAGAACGAAGGACAGCAATGAACGTCACCGGCATGCTGCATGGCGCCCGTCTCCTCAAGTTGGCGGGCTTTCCCACCCCGGAAATCCTGGGCCCCGACGCGAGCGAATCGGCCATCAAGGCGTTGATCGCCAAACACGGGCAGGTCTTTGTCAAGCCGGTCTTCAAGGGCGGCGTCGGCAAGAAGGGCAAGGCCGGGCTGATCGGCCGGGCCACCGACCTGAAGACCGCGCTGGCGGAGAAGGAGCGGCTGTACTTTTGCGAACACCGGCATGGCCACCAGTTCGCCAAGTCCAACGGCGTCACCTTCGAGGCCGGCGTGCCCGCCGACCACGAGGTGTACTTCTCGCTCACCGACAACACGCGCTTTCGCGCGCCGACGATGACGCTGACGCACCACGGCGGCGTCGACATCGAGGAGCTGGACAAGACGCAGATCGTCAGCGTGCCGTTCAACCCGCTGACCGGGCTGAAGGCCTTTGTCGTGGCCAACGCGCTGTCCGAGCTGAAGGCGCCCAAGCAGATCATCTCGCCGCTGGTCCAGCACTTGCCGAACCTGTGGGACCTGTTCCACGACTACGGCATGACCACGCTGGAGCTGAACCCGATCCGGCTGCGGCCCGATGCCAAGGGCCGGCTCACGCCGGTGGCCTGCGACTTCAAGTGCGGATTCGACCGCGACGACCCGCGCTGGCAGCGGCTGGACCTGCCGGCCGACCTGTTCGCCGCCGACTATTCCGACTTCGAGCAGGAGATCAACCAACTGCGCACCTACCAGGGCCAGAGCGACGTCTACATCATCAACGACAAGGGCACGATCCTCGCGCCCACCTTCGGCGGCGGCGCCAACTCGCTGGTCACGCAGATGCTCGGCGACGACGCGATCATCTCTTCGGACTTCGGCGGCAACCCGCCGTACGAAAAGATGAAGTCGGTGGCACGCATCTGCTTCAAGCACTGGCTCAAGCAGTCGAACGTGCTCTTCATCATCGGCGGCAAGAGCAACAACACCGACATCTTCGAGACCTTCCGCGCCATGGCCGATGCGCTGCGCGAGCACTTCGGCAAATACGGACCGCAACCGCTGTACCTGGTGGTCGGGCGCGGCGGGCCGAACCTGGTGCGCGGCATGGGTGTGCTGCGCGACACCTGCGACGCGCTCGGCATCCCCTACCGGATCTTCGGCTTCGATTCGGCGATGAGCGAGGTGGTTGACTACGCACGCCGGGTGGACGCCTGGATGAAGGCCGGCGGGCGCCAGCAGGTGGCGACCGCGATGAACATCGCCGCCTGAGAGTGAACGCTATGTCCCTCTTTCGACGCGCCACGCTCCTGTTCGCCGTGTTGGCGCTGGCGGCCTGTAGCGGCCTGCCTGCCAAGCCCGAGGCGAAAACCCTCCATGTGATGACTTCGGGCGGCTTCACCGCGGCCTACAACGAACTCGTGCCACGGTTCGAGCGCGACACCGGGCACAAGGTGAACACCGGCTATGGCGCGTCGATGGGCGCGGCGGCGGATTCGATTCCGAGCCGACTCGGGCGCGGCGAGCCCGCGGACCTCGTGATCCTCGCCCGGCCCGCGCTCGACGCCCTCGTGGCGCAGGGCCATGTGGTGGCGGGCAGCCAGGTCGATCTGGTGCGCTCCCTGATCGGCTTCGCGGTGCGCACCGGAGCGCCGAAGCCCGATATCAGCAGCGTCGAAGCGCTCAAGCGCGCACTGCTCGATGCGCCGTCAGTCGCCTATTCGGCGAGCGCGAGCGGCGTGTATTACGAGACCGAGCTGTTGAAGCGGCTGGGCATCGAGGAGCGGGTGAAACCCAAGAGCAGGCGCGTTCTGAGCGAGCGCGTCGGCACCGTGGTAGCGCGGGGCGACGCCGCGCTCGGGCTGCAGCAGGTCAGCGAATTGCTGCCAATCGAAGGCATCCAGTTCATCGGCGTGCTGCCGGCCGAGGTGCAACGGGTCACGGTGTTCTCCGTCGGCATCACCGTGAAGGCGCGTGAGCCCGAAGCGGCGCGGCAATTGATCGCCTTTTTCAGAGCGCCGGCGGCGGTACCGACGATCGTCAAGAGCGGGCTGGAGCCAGCACCTCAATGACCGCGGTGCGGACACTATTCGGACATTCAAGCGAACGAAAGCGAGAGCGACATGAATCCCTTTAGAAAAAGTGTGGGCGGTTTCAAGTACTTCACCGGTATCGAGTCGCTGGCCCAGATCGCGACCCGCGAAGACCGTGTGTGCGTGCTCAACATCCTGGGCGGGGAATCCAGCGAGGTCACGCCGGTCGGCCACGCCTGGAGCGGCGGCAACGTGGTGTTCGGTACCTCGCCTGGCAGAAGTGGCCAGGTGCTGGAGACGCCTCACGGAAGCATCCCGGTCTACAACAACGTGCGCGAGGGCCTGGAAGCCGGCCACAGTTTCAATTGCGGCGTGGTCTACCTGCCGCCGAGCGCGGCCGACGACGGCGTGGTCGAGCTGATCCGCGTCAATCCCGAGCTCACCAAGATCTTCATTCCCACCGAGAAGATGAGCGTGCACGACGCGCGCGAGATCCGCGCGATGGCGCAGGCGCGCGGCATCGACATCTTTGGCGGCAACAGCCTGGGCGTGGCCGACTCGTGGAACCAGGTTCGCATCGGCGGCGCGCTGGGCGGCGACAGCCCGGGCGACTCGCTGAAGAAGGGCACGGTCGCCATCCTGTCCAACTCGGGCGGCTTCACCACCACCATCGCGCAATACCTGCGCATGGGCGGCTGGGGCACCACCACACTGGTTTCGTCGGGCAAGGACGTCTACATCCACTACGCCGCGCCCGAGTTCGCCTTCGCACTGGGCAACGACGATCGCAGCAAGGCGGCGGTGCTGTACTGCGAACCCGGCGGCTACTACGAACTCGACGCCGAGTTCACCAAGCCCGTGGTGGCCTGCGTGGTGGGGCGCTGGAAGAGCAAGCTCACACGCGCGGTCGGCCATGCCGGCGCGATGTCGGGCGGCGGCGATGACGCGGCCTCGAAAGAGCGCTGGTTCATGGAGAAGTTCGGCGTGGATGCGCTGTACACGCCCGAGCGTCCGGTCTGCTCGGCCAAGGGCGCGGTGGTGACCAACATCGCCGACATTCCCGCAGCACTCACGGCGGTGATGGCCGCCAACGGGGTCAAACCCGACTTCGCGCCGGAAGGCACGATGGAGTTGAAGGCCTGGTTCGGCTCGAATGCGGGCGCAAAGATTCCTTCCGAGCTGGACCTGCCCACGGTGCGCGCGGTGGCGCCGTACGACGTGCAGGTCAAGGCACTGGCGCTGCAGGTGGGGGCCACGTTCGCACGCGAGGCGTTGAAGGACGCATCGGGCGTCTCACAGATGGACGCCAAGACACAGGTGACTCGCCTGAATGGCGTGTCGGTGCTCGACGCGGCGCAGTACACGCTGGAAGGCAACGTCGGGCTGGCCCTGCTGAAGGAGCCGGGCGGAGAGAACGACCGGATGCTGGTGAGCGTCGCGGTGGGCGCATACCTCAACCTGCATGGCGAGGTCACGCTGGCGGCCGCGCAGGCCGCCCGCGAGGCCGGCAACGCACCCAACGCCGTGCTGGCGGCGGCGCTGGCGATCATGGGACCACGGCGCACCGATCCGGCCCGCGCGATCGCGCACGAACTGATCGCGCGCTTCTCGGCGGCGGGCCTGAAGGACGCGTTGGACGAAAGCTTCGCGCTGGGTGGCGTGCTGGAAGCCGGCGCCGCTTCGATGCTGGGGGCCGCACCCGATCCGCGCGCCGAGGCCATGCTCGAAGGACTGCGTGTGCGCGGCGCGCGCTCGGTGTTCCTGCGCTTTCTCGAGCGCCTGGGTGGACACCCCACCGCAGACGCGGTGCTCGCCGCCATCACCACCACGCTGGGGTGGGGCCCTCTGATGCGCAAGCGTGTGTCACGCCTGACAGTGGAATGCCTGCCGGCGTGGATGCAGTTGTTCGGCACATCAATCGGCGCCTCGGTCGATGCGTCCCGGCACGAGGCGACGCGCTTTTGCGGGATCTCCGAAGCCGATCTGCTGGGTGCCCGCTCGCTCACCGAAGTCGCTTGCGTCGCGCTCCTGCATGAGCAACCGCGCCCCGGGGACCTGTTCGCCTTCCAGACGCTGGTGGGCCTGCTGCTGTCGAACGGTCCGGGCACGATCTCCGCTCAAGGTGCCAAGGGGGCCGTGTCATCCGACGGGCCGGAGCAGCCCGAACGCGTGCAGCTCAATAAAGGGATGATCGGTTTCCTCACCCACTGCGGATACGCCCATGGGGGCAACGGCTACGAAGGCGTGGCCTTCCTGCTGGAACAGTTCAGGGACAGCGGCCTCACCGATCCGGGCAGCAAGTCGCACGGCGCGGATGTCGGCGCGCTGGCGGCGCGCTATGTCGAATCCTATGCACGCTACAAGGCCGACAAGAAGAACAGCGGCAACCTGGACATCCAGAAGATTCCGGGCGTGAACCATCCCGTATTCAAGGACAAGCCGGTCAACCACGATCCGCGCGAGGTGTTCATCGCGGAGTTGATGGGCAAGCGCGGCGAGTACAACGTCTTTCACGAGTTCTATCGCGCGTTGGTCCAGAAGCTCTATGACGAGGGCGTGTCGCGCAATGTGTATTGCGTGAACATCGACGCGGTGATCGCGGCCTTATTGCTCAAGACCGTGTGGCCGGCGTACCGCGCCGGCACGATCAAGGCCGATGCGCTGGAGACGGCGGCGTTCACGATCTTTCTCTATGCCCGCATGCTCGGCTGCGCGGCCGAGATCGACGACCACCTCAACCGCGGCCGCAACATGGACACGCGTACGGCTGCCTCGGCCGTGCGGTTTTTGGCTTGACTTCGCGAGAAGAAAATCATGAGTGACACACTGAAGCAAGACGCCCTCGATTACCACCGCTACCCGACGCCGGGCAAGATCTCGGTGACGCCCACCAAGGCGATGGCCACCCAGCGCGACCTGGGGCTGGCGTATTCGCCGGGCGTGGCTGAAGCCTGCCTGGCCATCGCCGAGGATCCGCGCGAGGCGGGCAACCTCACGGCCCGCAACAACCTGGTCGCTGTCATCACCAACGGCACGGCCGTTCTGGGCCTGGGCAACATCGGCGCGCTCGCCGGCAAGCCGGTGATGGAAGGCAAGGGCTGCCTGTTCAAGAAGTTCGCGGGCATCGACGTGTTCGACATCGAACTGGACGAGCTCGATCCGGACAAGCTGATCGACACCATCGCACGGATGGAGCCGACTTTCGGCGGCATCAACCTGGAAGACATCAAGGCGCCCGAGTGCTTCTACATCGAGAAGAAGCTGCGCGAGCGCATGAAGATCCCGGTGTTCCATGACGACCAGCACGGCACGGCCATCGTGGCGGCGGCAGCGATCCTGAACGCGCTGCGGCTGGTCAAGAAGGACATTGCCGAGGTCAAGCTGGTGTGCTCCGGCGCCGGCGCCGCGGCCATCGCGTGCCTGGACCTGATCGTCAGCCTGGGCCTGAAGCGCAGCAACGTTCTTGTGGTCGACAGCAAGGGCGTGTTGTTCGCCGGCCGTGAAGGGATGGACGCCAGCAAGGCGGGCTACGCGCAGGAAACCCGCGCTCGCACCCTGGCCGATGCCTGCGAGGGCGCCGATTTGTTCCTGGGCCTTTCTTCCGCCGGTGTGCTCAAGCCCGAGATGGTCAAGACCATGGCGCGCGACCCGATCATCCTGGCGATGGCCAACCCGGACCCGGAGATCAGCCCCGAAGCGGCGGTGGGGGCGCGTCCCGACGCGATCCTGGGGACCGGGCGTTCGGACTATCCGAACCAGATCAACAACGTGCTGTGCTTTCCCTTCATCTTCCGCGGCGCGCTGGACGTCGGCGCCACGACCATCAATGAGGAAATGAAGCTGGCGACAGTGCGCGCCATCGCCGACCTGGCCCACGCCGAAATCCCGGAATCCGTGGCCAAGGCCTACGGTGGCGCGGGCCTGCGCTTCGGCCGCGATTACCTGATCCCCAAGCCCTTTGATCCTCGGCTGATCGAAGCAGTGGCGCCCGCCGTGGCGCGGGCCGCCATGGACTCGGGTGTCGCCACGCGACCCATCGCCGACATGGAGGCCTACCGCGCCGGCCTCGCGCGGTTCGTCTACCGCTCGGGCTCGGCCATGCAGCCGGTGTTCGCCGCCGCGCAAAAAGCGCCCAAGCGCGTGGTCTATGCCGAGGGCGAAGACGAACGCGTGCTGCGCGCGGTGCAGATCGTCGTCGATGAGGGCCTGGCGTGGCCGATCCTCGTGGGCCGCCCGTCGGTGGTGGAACAGCGCATCCAGGACTACGGGTTGCGCCTGGCGCCGGGCCGCGACTTCGAGTTGGTCGATCCCGATACCGACCCCCGCCTGCCGCAGGCCGCCCAAGCCTACTACCAGCTCACGCGACTGAAGGGCGTCACGCCGCTCGCGGCCGAGTCCGCGTTGCGCCGCAATCCCACGGTGCTGGCCGCGATGCTGGTGCACCGCGGCGAGGCCGATGCCTTGCTGTGCGGCATGTGGGGCGGCTTTCGCGGCCACCTCGACGTTGTGGGCGACGTCATCGGGCAACGTCCGGGCGTCGAGACACTGGGGGCGATGAACATGCTGATGCTGGCCGAGCGCACGCTGTTCATCTGCGACACCCACGTCAACTACGATCCGAGCCCGCAGCAGCTCGCCGAGATCGTCGTGCTGGCTGCCGACGAAGTTCGCCGCTTCGGCGTGGTGCCGCACGTGGCCCTGCTGTCGCATTCGAGCTTCGGCAGCGACGACACGCCCAGTGCGCGCAAGATGCGCCGCGCGCTCGAGTTGATCCGCTCGCTCAAGCCCCGCTTCGAAGTCGAAGGCGAGATGCACGGCGATGCGGCCCTGTCCAAGGAATTGCTGGACCAAATGCATCCGGGTTCGGCCCTCTCGCGTGACGCCAACTTGTTGGTGATGCCCACACTGGACGCGGCCAACATCACATTCAATGTGCTCAAGGCCACTGCGGGCCACGGCATCACCGTGGGGCCCATCCTGCTGGGCCTGGCCAAGCCGGCCCACATCCTCACGCCCACGGCCACCGTCCGGCGCATCGTCAACATGTCGGCGCTGGCTTCAGTGGATTGCGCATCGGAATGGTCCAGCCGCACGGCGACTTCCGTGCTCTCGAAGATCCGGGCCGGTGCGGATGAGCTTGCGTAGCGCGCCTCCGTAGTAACCCGCAATCACGCGCGCGACAAACCATACGCCGCACGCGGCGTCATTCCGGCACTTCGTTCAGGGTCCCACCCGCTGGGACTGTGAATGTCCTGAGAAAACAAGGACTTAGCAACGAGTCAACCCCTCCACACGCCCTGGCATGCCGATTGCGAACTACTTGGCATGCGTGTGGCGGGTGAAGCGACATACGCCAGACCAAAAAGGAGACGAAATGAATGTGAACGACGATCTCGATCCGATCGAGACCACCGAGTGGGTCGATGCATTGCGCGCCGTTGCGCAGCATCGCGGCCCGCAGCGCACCAACCATCTCGTCAACCGCCTGGTCGACCTGGCCCGGCAAGATGGCGTGTACGTGCCGCGCTCGCTGAACACGGCGTACAAGAACACGATCGAGCCGCAAGACCAGGCGAAGTCGCCCGGCGACCGCGAGATCGAACACCGCCTGCGCTCCATCATCCGCTGGAACGCGATGGCGATCATCCTGCGCGCCAACAAGGATTCGTCCGAGCTCGGAGGCCACATCGCCAGCTTCCAGTCGGCAGCCACCCTGTACGACATCGGCTTCGGCCACTTCTGGCACGCGCCCACTGAGCAGCACGGCGGCGACCTGCTCTATATCCAGGGCCACTGCTCGCCCGGCATCTATGCCCGCGCGTTCCTCGAAGGACGCTTGACCGAGCAGCAACTGCTCGGCTATCGGCAGGAGACCGAAGGCTTGGGGCTTCCCTCCTATCCGCATCCGTGGCTGATGCCCGACTTCTGGCAGTTCCCCACGGTGTCGATGGGCCTGGGCCCGCTGATGGCGATCTACCAGGCGCGCTTCCTGAAGTACCTGCAGGGCCGTGGCCTCGCGGACACCTCGCCGCGCAAGGTCTGGGCCTTCATGGGCGACGGCGAGATGGACGAGCCCGAATCGCTGGGCGCGATCTCGCTGGCCGGCCGCGAGGGCCTGGACAACCTGATCTTCGTCATCAACTGCAATCTGCAGCGGCTCGACGGCCCGGTGCGCGGCAACGGCAAGATCGTGCAGGAGCTCGAGTCGGTGTTCCGCGGCGCCGGCTGGAATGTCATCAAGGTGCTGTGGGGCACGGGCTGGGACAAGCTGCTCGCCAAGGACAAGAGCGGCCTCTTGCTCAAGCGCATGGAAGAGTGCGTGGACGGCGAATACCAGGACTTCAAGAGCAAGAGCGGCGCCTATGTGCGTGAGCACTTCTTCGGCAAGTACGAAGAACTGAAGGTGCTGGTCGCCGACATGAGCGACGACGAGATCTGGGGCCTGACGCGCGGCGGCCACGACCCGGAGAAGGTCTTCGCCGCCTACGCTGCCGCCGTCAAGCACACCGGCCAGCCCACCCTCATCTTGCCCAAGACCGTCAAGGGCTACGGCATGGGCGAATCGGGCGAAGGCCAGATGATCGCGCACCAGGCCAAGAAGATGACGCAGGATGCGCTGCGCGGATTTCGCGACCGCTTCCAGATTCCGGTGTCTGACGAAGACCTGCCGAAGATCCCCTTCATCAAGCTGCCCGAGGACAGCCCCGAGATGAAGTACCTGCGGGCCCGCCGCGAGGCCCTGGGCGGCTACCTGCCGCAGCGCCGCCAGAAGTCGGCCGCACTGGCGATCCCGCCGCTGGACACATTCCAGCGCCTGCTGGCCAGCTCCGCGGAGCGCGAGATCTCCACCACCATGGCCTTCGTGCAGATGCTGGGCACGCTGGTGCGCGACAAGGTGATCGGCAAGCACATCGTTCCCATCGTGCCCGACGAGTCGCGCACCTTCGGCATGGAAGGCATGTTCCGCCAGCTGGGCATCTATTCGTCGCTCGGCCAGCTGTACAAGCCACAGGACGCCGACCAGCTGATGTACTACCGCGAATCCAAGGACGGGCAGGTGCTGCAGGAGGGCATCAACGAGGGCGGCGCGATGTCCAGCTGGATCGTGGCGGCCACCTCGTACAGCACGAACAACGTGCCGATGATCCCGTTCTACATCTACTACTCGATGTTCGGCCTGCAGCGGGTCGGCGACCTGGCTTGGCTGGCGGGTGACATCCGCGCCCGCGGCTTCCTGCTGGGCGGCACGGCCGGGCGCACCACGCTCAATGGCGAAGGCCTGCAGCACGAAGACGGCCACAGCCACCTGCTGGCCGCCACGATTCCCAACTGCATCTCCTACGACCCGACCTTCGCCTACGAGGTGGTGGTGATCGTGCGCGAGGGCATGCGCCGCATGTACGAAGAGCAGCAGGACGTCTTCTACTACCTCACGCTGATGAACGAGAACTACCCGCACCCCGGCCTTGCTGAAGCGGGGGAGGGCGCGGAAGCCGGCATCCTCAAGGGCCTCTACAAGCTCAAGGACGGCGGCAAGACGGCCAAGAAGGGCCTGCGTGTGCAGCTGATGGGAAGCGGCACCATCCTGCGCGAAGTGATCGCCGCGGCGGAGTTGCTCAAGACCGACTTCAACGTCACGGCCGACATCTGGAGCGCCACCAGCTTCAACGAACTGCGCCGCGACGGCATGGCCGCTGCGCGCTGGAACCTGCTGCACCCGACCGAGGCGCCGCGCAAGAGCTGGGTCGAATCCTGCCTGGAAGGCCACGAAGGCCCGGTGATCGCATCCACCGACTACATGCGCAGCTACGCCGACCAGGTGCGCGAGTACGTGCAGGCGGCGGGACGGCGCTTCGCGGTGCTGGGCACGGACGGCTTCGGTCGCAGCGACTACCGCGTGAAGCTGCGCAAGTTCTTCGAGGTGGACCGCCACTACGTGGCCGTCGCTGCGCTCAAGGCGCTGGCCGACGAAGGCGCGATCAAGCCGCAGGTCGTGGCGGAAGCCATCGCCAAGTACGGCCTGGACACCGAGCGCGCCGCGCCATGGACCGTTTGAAAAAAATGACCCCCCCCGATGCGCCTGCGGCGCCTCCCCCCAGGGGGCGCCGCCAGCGGCCCGGCGAAGCCGGTTCCGCGGCGGCCCACGTGTTCCATCGCGGCTTTCGAGCCTTGCAGGTGAATGCGGCGTCATGGCGAACTGAATCCAAGGACAACAAATGAGTCAACTAACAGACATCCCGGTGCCCGACATCGGTGACTTCAAGGACGTGCCCGTGATCGAGATCTTCGTGAAGGTCGGCGACACGGTGAAGGCCGAGGACCCGCTGCTCTCGCTCGAATCCGACAAGGCCACGATGGACGTGCCCGCGCCGCACGGCGGCGTGGTGAAGGCCATCAACGTCAAGGTCGGCGACAAGGTCAGCCAGGGCAGTGTGGTGATGCAGTTCAATGGCGCGGCCGGTGCTGCTACAGCCGCTGCCCCCGCCGAGGCCGCCAAGCCCAGTGTCAGTGCCGCGCCCGCGCCCGTCAGCGCGCCGGCCGGGCTGGCCGAGGTGCGCGTGCCCGACATCGGCGAGTTCAAGGACGTGCCGGTGATTGAGATCTTCGTGAAGGTGGGCGACACGGTGAAGGCCGAGGACCCGCTGATGTCGCTCGAATCGGACAAGGCGACGATGGACGTACCCGCGCCGCTGGGCGGGGTGGTGCAGGAGATCCGCGTCAAGCTGGGGGACAAGGTTTCGGAGGGCAGCGTCATCATCATGCTGTCGACGGGGGCGGTGAGTGCACCCTCACCCCAGCCCTCTCCCGCTGCTGCGGGAGAGGGAGCGAAAACCGCTGCTGCCCCAGCTGCGACAGATGGAGCGAAGGCAGGCATCGACGAGAAGGCGTTTGCTTTGGCTTACGCCGGGCCGGCGGTGCGCAAGCTGGCGCGCGAACTGAGCGTGGACCTGGGCCGCGTGAAGGGTAGCGGCGCTCATGGACGCATCGTGCGTGAAGACGTCGAGGCGTTTGCCAAGAACGGCGGCGTGGCGGCGGCTGCAGCGGCCACACCGGCCAAGGCGGCAGCGGCTTCCGGCGGTGGCGGCGGTGGATTGGACCTGCTGCCCTGGCCCAAGGTCGACTTCGCCAAGTTCGGGCCGATCGAGCGCAAGGAACAGAGCCGCATCAAGAAGATCTCGGCCGCCAACCTGCATCGCAACTGGGTGGTCATTCCACACGTCACCACGCACGACGAGGCCGACATCACCGATCTCGAGCAGTTCCGCGTCCAGATGAACAAGGAGCTGGACAAGTCGGGCGTGAAGATCAGCATGCTGCCCTTCATGATCAAGGCCGCCGTGGCCACGCTGAAGAAATTCCCCGAATTCAACGCGAGCCTCGATGGCGACGCCCTGGTGCTGAAGAACTACTGGCACATCGGCTTTGCCGCCGACACGCCCAACGGCTTGATGGTGCCGGTGATCCGCGACTCGGACAAGAAGAGCGTGCCGGAGATCGCCAAGGAGATGGGCGAGCTGGCCAAGCTGGCGCGTGATGGCAAATTGAAGCCCGACCAGATGCAGGGCGGAACCTTCACGATCTCCTCGCTGGGGGGCATCGGCGGCAGGTACTTCACGCCCATCATCAATGCGCCCGAGGTGGCGATCATGGGCGTTTGCAAGAGCTACTGGAATCAGCACTCCAGCGACGGCAAGACCTACACGTCGCGCCTGACGCTGCCGCTGTCGCTGTCATGGGACCACCGCGTGATCGACGGCGCCGCCGCGGCCCGCTTCAACGTTCACTTCGCCAACCTGCTCGCCGACATGCGTCGCGTGATGTTCTAAGGCTCAAAACAAAATGGCAGCACAACTCGTGGAAGTGAAAGTCCCCGACATCGGCGACTTCAAGGATGTCGCGGTGATCGAGGTGATGGTGAAGGTCGGCGAGACCATTGCCGTCGATACCGGCCTGGTCATGGTCGAGTCGGACAAGGCCTCGATGGAGATCCCGTCTACGCATGCCGGCGTGATCAAGGAGATCAAGGTCAAGGTGAATGACAAGGTCAGTGAGGGATCGGTGTTGCTGGTCGTGGAAGCGGCGGCAGCCAGCCCCTCACCCCAGCCCTCTCCCCAAAGGGGCGAGGGGGCAATTCAGGCTCCCTCTCCCGCCGCGCGGGAGAGGGCGGGGGGTGAGGGTGCTCCGGCGCCCGCCGCCTCCAGCTACGCCGGCAAGGCCGACGTCGAATGCGAAGTGCTGGTCCTCGGCGCAGGCCCCGGCGGCTACTCCGCGGCGTTCCGCAGCGCCGACCTCGGCATGAAGACCGTGCTGGTCGAGCGCTATGCCACGCTCGGCGGTGTCTGCTTGAACGTCGGCTGCATCCCCTCCAAGGCGCTGCTGCACACCGCATCCGTCATGGACGAAGTTGCGCACCTGCCTGACCACGGCATCAAGTACGGCCCGCCTGAGATCGACATCGACAAGCTGCGCGGATTCAAGGACGGCGTCATCAAGAAGCTCACCGGTGGCCTGGCCGGCATGGCCAAGGCGCGCAAGGTGGAAGTGCTCACCGGAGTGGGCAGCTTCCTCGATCCGCACCACCTGGAGGTGTCTTCGGCCGGTGGTGACAAGAAGACGGTCGTGAAGTTCGCCAAGGCCATCATCGCGGCGGGCAGCCAGGCGGTGCAGCTGCCCTTCATGCCCAAGGACGAGCGCATCGTCGACTCCACCGGGGCCTTGCTGCTCAAGTCCATCCCCAAGCGAATGCTGGTGGTGGGCGGCGGCATCATCGGGCTGGAGATGGCCACGGTGTATTCGACGCTGGGCACCCGCATCGACGTGGTCGAGATGCTCGACGGGCTGATGCCGGGCGCCGACCGCGACCTCGTCAAGGTCTGGGAAAAGTTCAACGCGCCGCGCTTCGGCCACGTGATGCTCAAGACCAAGACTGTCGGCGCCAAGGCGACGAAGGCAGGCATCGAAGTGAGCTTCGAAGGCGAGAAGGCACCCAAGGAGGCGCAGCTTTACGACCTGGTGCTGGTGGCCGTGGGCCGCAGCCCCAACGGCAACAAGATCGGCGCAGACAAGGCCGGCGTCGCGGTGACCGACCGCGGCTTCATCAACGTCGATCGGCAGATGCGCACCAACGTGCCTCACATCTTCGCCATCGGCGACATCGTCGGGCAACCAATGCTGGCGCACAAGGCCGTGCATGAGGCCCATGTGGCGGCCGAGGTCGCCCACGGTGAGCCATCCTCGTTCGACGCACGCCAGATTCCCTCGGTCGCGTACACGGACCCGGAGATCGCCTGGGCCGGCAAGACCGAAGAGCAATGCAAGGCCGAAGGCATCAAGTTCGGCAAGGCGGTGTTTCCCTGGGCCGCGTCCGGACGCGCCATCGCCAATGGCCGCGACGAAGGCTTCACCAAGCTCCTGTTCGACGAGGCGACGCACCGCGTGATCGGTGGCGGCATCGTCGGCACCCATGCCGGTGACCTGATCAGCGAGGTGTGCCTGGCGGTGGAGATGGGGTGCGAGCCCGCCGACATCGGCAAGACCATCCATCCGCATCCGACCCTCGGCGAATCGATCGGCATGACCGCCGAACTGTTCGAAGGCGTGTGCACCGATTTGCCGCCGCAAAAGAAGAAGTAGGGGCCGCACCACCATGTCCGTCAAGTTGGCGTTCGAAGCGATCGGCGACGGCCCGCCCGTCGTGATCCTGCACGGCCTTTTCGGCGCCGGCCGCAACTGGGCGCCGATCGCACGAGCCTTGGCCGACACCTACCGGCTCTATATGCCCGATGCGCGCAACCATGGCGCATCGCCCTGGGCCGAGACCATGTCGTATCCGGAGATGGCGCACGACGTCCTGGCGTTGATCGACCGCGAACGCCTGCAGCGGCCGGTGGTGATCGGGCACAGCATGGGCGGCAAGACGGCCATGGCCCTGGCACTCGAGCATCCGCACGCGATCGCGGGCATCGCCGTGATCGACATCGCGCCCGAGAGTTACGCGGACCAGTTCTCGCCCTATGTCGCCGCCATGCGCGGGCTCGATGTCGCGGCCGCCACCAGCCGCAGGGAGATCCGGCAGACCTTGGCCAGCCACCTCGGTGGCGATGCGCCCGTCGACTTCCTGATGCAGAACCTGCAGCGGCAGGACGAGCGATTCGATTGGCGCCTGAACCTCATGGCCACGGCCGTTTGCATGCGCGACCTGTGCGGTTTCCCGCAGCAGTTGCTGCGCCGGCACTACCCGGGGCCGTCCTTGTTCATTGCCGGAGAGCATTCCGATTACGTCCGCGCCGAATCGCGCGAAGGCATCGTCCGACTTTTCCCCCGCGCGCGGCTGCAGCACATCGCCGATGCCGGGCACTGGGTGCATGCCGACGAGCCCCAGGCGTTGCTGAATGCGCTGCGCGAGTGGCTGGGCGACACGGTCGCCCAACCAGCGACCTCGGCGACCAACTGATACCGATACCAACCCCATCACGGAGACAAGATATGTCAGACAGCTTGCGCCAAGACGCCCTCGACTACCACCGCTACCCGACGCCGGGCAAGATCTCGGTGACGCCTACCAAGGCGATGGCCACCCAGCGTGACCTGGGCCTTGCCTATTCGCCCGGCGTCGCCGAGGCTTGCCTGGCCATTGCCGAGGATCCGCGCGAGGCGGGCAACCTCACGGCTCGCAACAACCTGGTGGCCGTGATCACCAACGGCACGGCGGTGCTGGGTTTGGGCAACATCGGCGCGCTGGCCGGCAAGCCGGTGATGGAGGGCAAGGGGTGCCTGTTCAAGAAGTTCGCCGGCATCGATGTGTTCGATATCGAACTGGACGAGCTCGACCCGGACAAGCTGATCGACACCATCGCACGGATGGAGCCGACTTTCGGCGGCATCAACCTGGAAGACATCAAGGCGCCCGAGTGCTTCTACATCGAGAAGAAGCTGCGCGAGCGCATGAAGATTCCGGTGTTCCACGACGACCAGCACGGCACGGCCATCGTGGCGGCGGCCGCCATCCTGAACGCACTGCGGCTGGTCAAGAAGGACATCAAGGAAGTCAAGCTGGTGGCGTCGGGCGCCGGCGCCGCGGCGCTGGCCTGCCTGGACCTGATCGTCAACCTCGGCCTGCCGATGCGCAATGTTTTCGTGTCCGACAGCGCCGGCGTGGTCTATGCCGGACGCAAGGAGCAGATGGACCCGAACAAGGCCCGCTACGCGCAGGAAACGTCGGCGCGCAAGTTGGCCGACATCATCGGCGACGCCGACATCTTCCTCGGCCTGTCGGCCGGCGGCGTGCTCAAGCCCGAGATGGTCAAGGTGATGGCGCGCGACCCGATCATCCTGGCCATGGCCAACCCGACGCCGGAGATCGAGCCGGCAGACGCGCTGGCAGTTCGTCCCGACGCGATCATGGGAACGGGCCGTTCGGACTACCCGAACCAGGTCAACAACGTCCTCTGTTTCCCGTTCATCTTTCGCGGTGCGCTGGACGTTGGCGCCACCACCATCAACGAGGAGATGAAACTGGCGGCTGTGCGTGCCATCGCCGAACTGGCGCATGCGGAAATTCCCGAAGTGGTCGCCCAGGCCTATGGCGCCGTGGGCCTGCGGTTCGGCGCCGACTACCTGATACCCAAGCCGTTCGACCCGCGCTTGATCGAAGTGGTCGCCCCGGCTGTCGCCCAAGCCGCGATTATGAGCGGTGTGGCCACGCGGCCCATCGCGGACATGGAGGCCTACCGCCAGCGCCTCTCCCAGTTCGTCTACCAGTCGGGCGGTGCGATGCAGCCGGTGTTCGCCGCCGCCAAGCGCGCGCCCAAGCGGGTCATCTACGCGGAAGGCGAAGACGAGCGGGTTCTGCGCGCCGCACAGGTTGTGGTGGATGAAGGCCTGGCGCGCCCGCTGCTGGTGGGCCGGCCCGATGTGATCGGCCAGCGCATCGAGAAGTTCGGGTTGCGCCTGAAGCCTGGTGTCGATTGCGAATGCGTGGACCTGCTGGATCCCGCGGTGTACGGCAGCGCGGCAGATTCCTACTACCAGCTCGCCCGCCGCGGCGGCGTCTCGCGCGCCGCGGCGCGCACCGAAATGCGAAGCCGCAGCTCCCTGCTGGGTGCCATGCTCGTGCGCAGCGGCCAGGCGGACGCGATGCTGTGCGGCACCGTGGGCGGCTACGCCGATCACCTGCACTATGTGCGCGACGTGATCGGCTTGCGTGAGGGCAGCCGCACATTCGCGGCCATGCAGATGCTCATGCTGCCCGGCCGCCAGCTGTTCATCTGCGACACCCACGTCAATATCGAGCCCACGGCCGAACAGGTCGCCGAGATCGCGTTGATGGCGGCGGAAGCCGTGAAACGTTTCGGCATCGTCCCCAGCGTCGCGCTGCTGTCGCATTCCAGCTTCGGCAGCTCGAACGCGCCGGCGGCCGTGAAGATGCGCGAGGCCCTGGCGCTGGTCAAGGCGCGCGACCCCAGCCTCGCGGTGGAAGGCGAGATGCGAGGCGACGCGGCGCTGTCCAAGGAGATCCTCGATCGCGAGTTCCCGGACTCGGGGCTGGCGGGCGAAGCCAACGTGCTGGTCATGCCCAACGTCGACGCCGCCAACATCTCGTACAACCTGCTGCGCATCGCGGCCGGCGGCGGCATCACGGTGGGAGGCATCCTGCTCGGCGCGGACCGGCCGGTCCACATCCTCACGCCGTCCGCGACGGTGCGACGCATCGTCAACATGACCGCACTCGCCACGGTGGACGCCGCCGCGCAGCGGGCCAAGACGTGGACGCCGGACTGAGCACGCTATGAATGCGATTGTCACGTCCGCAGCGCAGCGAGGCGGCGCCAAGACCCGCATCCCCATCAAGGTGGAAGCGGATGCGGCACTGCCAAAGCCCGACTGGATCCGCGTGCGCCTGTCGCACAGCGAAACCTTCCGCGGCGTCAAGCAGGTGCTGCGCGAGCAGGGCCTGCACACGGTGTGCGAAGAGGCGGCATGCCCCAACATCGGCGAGTGCTTCGGCAAGGGCACGGCCACGTTCATGGTCCTGGGCGACCTGTGCACGCGGCGCTGTCCCTTCTGTGACGTGGCGCATGGGAGGCCACAGCCGCCGGATCGCGAAGAGCCGCTCAAGCTCGCACGCACGGTCGCGCAGCTCGGCCTGAAGTACGTGGTCATCACCAGTGTGGACCGCGACGATCTGCGCGACGGCGGCGCCGGGCATTTCGCGGCCTGCATTCGCGCCGTACGCGAGCAGTCGCCCCGCACGCAGATCGAAATCCTGACACCGGACTTCCGGGGCCGGCTCGAGGCGGCGCTGCATGCGCTCGAGGAGAGCCCACCCGACGTGATGAATCACAACCTCGAGACCGTGCCGCGCCTGTACCGCGAAGCGCGTCCCGGCGCCGACTATCAACATTCCCTGCGGTTGCTGCGCGAATTCAAGCAGACGCATCCCTCGGTCCTCACCAAGTCGGGCCTGATGCTCGGCCTGGGGGAGACCGACGAGGAAGTGCTCGAGGTCCTGCGCGACCTGCGCGCGCATGACGTCGACATGTTGACCGTCGGCCAGTACCTGCAACCGCGCCCGGGCAACCTGCCGGTGCGCCGCTATGTAGCGCCCCAGGCGTTCGAAACGTTGGCACGCCAGGCGAAGGAAATGGGATTCAGCCACGCGGCCTGCGGACCGCTCGTGCGCTCCAGCTACCACGCCGACAGCCAAGCCCAGGCGGCGGGCATCTAGCCGCCCCCACCCCAACCAACCAGGAAGACATCATGGACAAAGACCCGATCCCCAAGCCCTTTTACAGGTCGCTCTATTTCCAGGTCATCACAGCCATCGTCATTGGCGTGCTGCTGGGCCACTTCTACCCGGAGACGGGTGCTGCGATGAAGCCGCTGGGCGACGGCTTCATCAAGCTGATCAAGATGATCATCGCGCCCATCATCTTCTGCACGGTGGTGGTGGGGATCGCGGGCATGGAAGACATGAAGAAGGTCGGCAAGACCGGCGGCCTGGCGTTGCTGTATTTCGAGGTCGTCAGCACCGTGGCGCTGGTGATCGGGTTGGTCATCATCAACCTGGTCGGGCCAGGCGTGGGGATGAACGTCGACGCGAATGCTCTCGACACGAAGAGCATCGCGGCCTACACCGGGCCCGGCAAGATGCAGAGCACGACGGATTTCCTGCTCAACGTGATTCCGAACACCGTCGTCGATGCCTTCGCCAAAGGCGAAATCCTGCAGGTGCTGCTGTTCTCGGTGATGTTCGGGTTTGCGCTGCACAAGTTCGGTGGGCGCGGCACGATGGTGTTCGACCTGATCGAGAAGGGTTCGCACGTGCTGTTCTCTATCGTGGGGATCATCATGAAGGTGGCCCCGATCGGTGCCTTCGGCGCGATGGCCTTCACCATCGGCAAATACGGTGTCGGCTCGCTGCTCTCGCTGGGCAAGCTGATGGGCACTTTCTACGCAACCTGCTTCTTCTTCGTCTTCATCGTCCTGGGCCTCATCGCCAGGGTCCACGGCTTCTCGATCTGGAAGTTCATCAAGTACATCAAGGAAGAACTCCTGATCGTTCTGGGCACGTCCTCGTCGGAGTCGGTGCTGCCGCGCATGATGGCCAAGATGGAGAACCTGGGCGCACGCAAGTCCGTCGTGGGCCTCGTCATTCCCACCGGCTATTCGTTCAATCTGGACGGCACGTCGATCTACCTGACCATGGCGGCGGTGTTCATCGCACAGGCCACCAACACGCCGATGTCACTGACGCAGCAGTTGACGCTGTTGGGCGTGCTGCTGCTCACGTCCAAGGGGGCCGCCGGCATCACCGGCAGCGGCTTCATCGTGCTGGCCGCGACGCTCTCGGCGGTGGGCGGCGTGCCTGTCGCCGGCCTGGCGCTGATCCTGGGCATCGACCGCTTCATGTCCGAGGCACGTGCCCTCACCAACCTGATCGGCAATGGCGTGGCCACGGTGGTCGTCGCCCGTTGGACTGGTGACCTGGACATGAAGCGCATGCACAGCCAGCTGAACAACGAGACCGAGGCCGAGGCGGAGGAGCCCGAGGCCGTACTCGACCAGGTCGAGCATCACATGCCGGCCACGACAGCGAACGCGGCGCGCACCGACCAGCGCGGCCCGACCATGCCGTTGCCCGCGACGCGCTGATTCATCTTCCGGAACCTTCGAGCATGAGTGCATCCTCTTCCCGTTCAGCCACCGCTTCGCCACACCGCATCGTCATCGTCGGCGGCGGGGCGGGCGGACTGGAACTCGCCACCCGGCTGGGCAACACGCTGGGCCGGCGCGGGACGGCGGAGGTGACGCTGATCGAGAAGACGCGCACGCATGTCTGGAAGCCCAAGCTGCATGAAATCGCTTCGGGCAGCATGGACATGAGCGCGCACGAAGTCGGCTACCTCGCGCAGTCGCACTGGCACCACTTCCGTTATCGCGTCGGCGAGATGATCGGGCTGGACCGCGAGCGGCGCGAGGTTCTGGTGGCGCCCTACCTCGATGAGGACGGCCAGGAAGTCACGCCGCGCCGTGTGTTCGGCTACGACACCCTGGTCATGTCCGTGGGCAGCCAGAGCAATGACTTCGGAACGCCCGGGGTGCGCGAGCACGCCATGCGGCTGGAATGCGCGGCGGATGCGCTGCGCTTCCACTCGCGCATGGTCAACGCCTGCATCCGCGCCCATGCACAATCCACGCCCTTGCGTCCGGAGCAGTTGCACGTGGCCATCATCGGCGCGGGCGCCACCGGGGTCGAGCTGGCCGCCGAACTGCACCGCACCACCCGGGAAGTGGTGGCATTCGGCCTGGACCGCGTCGATGCGGACAAGGACATCAAGGTCACGGTGATCGAAGCCGCGCCGCGGGTGCTGCCCGCTCTGCCACCGCGCCTGTCGCAGGCGACGCTGGACTTGTTGCGCAAGCTGGGCGTGGAGGTGCACACGGATGCCAAGGTGGCCGAAGTCCATCCGGGCGGCGTGCGCCTGGCGGACGGGCGCGTGCTGCCGGCCGAGTTGGTGGTGTGGGCGGCCGGGGTCAAGGCCCCGGATTTCCTGAAGGACATCGCGGGCCTGGAGACCAACCGGATCAACCAGCTGGTGGTCGCCCCGACGCTGCTGTGCACGCGTGACGAGAACATCTTCGCGATGGGCGACTGCGCTGCCTGCGCATGGCCCGAAGCCAATCAAGGCAAGGGTGGTTGGGTGCCGCCGCGCGCCCAGGCCGCGCACCAGCAGGCCTCGCACATCGCCGGGCAGATCCGGCGCCGCCTGGCCGGCAAGCCCTTGCGCGAGTACCGCTACCGCGACTTCGGCTCGCTCGTCTCGCTCGGTGAATTCAGCACGGTGGGCAACATGATGGGTGGGCTCATCGGCGGCAGCCTGATGGTCGAGGGCCTGTTCGCCCGGCTGATGTATGTCTCGCTGTACAAGATGCACGAGCTGGCCTTGCACGGCTTTCCGAAGGTGGCGCTGGACACCCTGGCGCGCCTGATCGTTCGACGCACCGAACCGCACGTGAAGCTGCATTGACATGAACGCCACCACCTTCATGGAAATAACTCGCGGGCAGCGTGGGCGGGATCAGGACGGCGGGGCACTCTGCTGCGCTCATGTCCCCCGGCGCCGGGAGGGCGCCTCCTCCTTTACTTCGCTCCGCAGAATGCCCCACCGTCCTGATCCGGACACGGCGTGGTTGTTTGGTCGCCGGATGCACCCCGACACCGAATCCGCCGAGGGCGCTGGGTGGCCGATGCAGCGAGGTAAAGGAGGAGGCGCCTCCCGCGCCGGGGGACACGAGCGGAGTCGTCCGCCCGGCGTCCTTGGCGGCGCGCACCCCGCAATGGATCACCCCCTCTCGACACCACAGACCAGGAAGCAACGAACATGACCGCACCTCCGTCCCCGTGGGATCCTGCCAACTGGATGACCGAGCTGGCGAAGGCGCAGCAGGGCATGCTGCATGCGTTCGCCACGCCGATGCCATCGTTCTTCCAGGCGGCGAACGATGCGCCGGGAACCGACCGCCGCTTCGCGGCCGACGCATGGCGCAACCACCCCGGGTTCGACGCGATGGCGCGCAACTACCTGTCGTACGCCAAGGTGCTGTGCGACTCGATCGATGCCTCGCCGGCCGATGCCCGTTCCAAGGCGCAGGCGCAGTTCGCGCTGCGCCAGGTGCTGGATGCGCTCAGCCCGGCCAACTGCCTGGCCACCAACCCAGAGGCGCTGCAGCTTGCGCTGGAGACGGGCGGCGTGAGCCTGGCCGAGGGGATGCAGCAGTTCATTCAGGACGTGGCCAAAGGCCGCATCTCGATGACCGACGACCAGGCTTTCGAAGTCGGCCGCAACGTCGCCACCACGCCCGGCAGCGTCGTGTTCGAGAACGAGCTGATGCAGCTGATCCAGTACACGCCGGCCACCGCCAAGGTGCACCAGCGTCCCCTGGTGATCGTGCCGCCTTGCATCAACAAGTTCTACATTCTCGACCTGCAGCCGGAGAACTCGCTGGTCGCGCATTCCGTGGCGCAGGGGCACACGGTGTTCCTGGTCTCGTGGCGCAATGTTTCGGCTGCGCAGGGACATCTGGGATGGGACGACTACCTGGAGCAGGGCGTGATCGCGGCCATCGACACCGCGCTCGCGATCAGTGGATCTGATCAGGTGAACGCGCTCGGCTTTTGCGTCGGCGGAACCTTGCTGGCCTGCGCGATGGGGGTGCTGTCGGCGCGCGGCGAAGACAAGGTTTCCAGCATGACGTTGCTCACCACCATGCTGGACTTCACCGACACCGGGGAGATCGGCCTGCTTGTCGACGAACAACTGGTGGCCCGGCGCGAAGCGGCCATCGGCCAGGGCGGGTTGCTGAAAGGGCGTGAGCTGGCACAAGTGTTCGCGGCGCTGCGCGCCAACGACCTCATCTGGCCCTACGTCGTCAACGGCTACCTGAAAGGCAAGGCGCCACCTGCCTTCGACCTCCTGTTCTGGAACGGCGACGACACCAACCTGCCGGGCCCGATGTACTGCTGGTACCTGCGCAACGCCTACCTGGAAAACAAGCTGTGCGAGCCGGGCGCCACGGTGCAGTGCGGGCAGGCGGTGGACTTTGGCGACATCGACGTTCCGGCGTTCCTTTATGCATCGCGCGACGACCACATCGTGCCCTGGCAGACGGCCTACCAGAGCACCGGCTTGCTCGGTGGCGACATCACCTTCGTGCTGGGCGCCAGCGGACACATCGCCGGTGTCATCAACCCGCCCGCCAAGGGTAAGCGCAACCACTGGGTCGGGAAAGTGCGGGACGAGCCGCAGGCCTGGCTCGACGCCGCCGAGTCGGTGCCCGGAAGCTGGTGGCCGGCCTGGAGCAAATGGCTCGCCAAGCATGCCGGCGCCCAGATCGCGGCGCCGAAGAAACCCGGCAGCCGCAAGTTCCCCGCTCTCGAGCCGGCACCCGGGCGCTACGTGAAAGAAAAAGCGCCATGAGGCCACCGCCCCCGTTGTCCACCCTTACCCACTGAAAGAGGAGATATCCATGTCCGACATCGTCATCGTCGCCGCCGCCCGAACCGCCGTTGGGCGCTTCGGCGGCACCCTGGCCAAGACTGCAGCCCCCGACCTGGGCGCGCACGTCATCAAAGGCTTACTGGCGTCGGCGGGCGTGCCCGGCGACGCGGTGAGCGAAGTCATCATGGGCCAGGTGCTGGCCGCCGGCTCAGGGCAGAACCCGGCCCGCCAGACGGTCATCAAGTCCGGCCTCCCGCAAGCCGTGCCGGGCCTGACCATCAACGCCGTGTGCGGCTCGGGCCTCAAGGCCGTGATGCTGGCCGCGCAGGCCGTTCGCTGCGGCGACGCCGACATCGTGGTGGCGGGCGGGCAGGAAAACATGAGCGCCGCCCCCCACGTGTTGCTGGGCTCGCGCGACGGGCAGCGCATGGGCGACTGGAAGATGGTCGACTCGATGATCACCGACGGCCTGTGGGACGTCTACAACCAGTACCACATGGGCACCACGGCCGAGAACGTGTCGAAGAAGTATGGCGTCACGCGCGAGATGCAGGACGCGCTGGCACTGGCCTCGCAGACGAAGGCCGCCGCGGCGCAGGACGCGGGGAAGTTCAAGGACGAAATCCTGCCGTTCACCATCGCGCAGAAGAAGGGCGACCCCATCGTCTTTTCGGCCGATGAATTCCTCAATCGCAAGACCAGCGCGGAAGGCTTGTCGGGCCTGCGTCCGGCCTTCGACAAGGCGGGCACAGTCACCGCCGGCAACGCATCGGGCCTGAACGACGGCGCCGCAGCGGTGCTGGTGATGACTGCGCAACGCGCGGCGGCGTTGGGACTGAAGCCCATGGCCGTGATTCGCGCCTACGCCAGCGTCGGCCTGGACCCCACCATCATGGGCATGGGCCCCGTGCCGGCTTCGCAGCTGTGCCTGAAGAAGGCGGGCTGGTCGGCGCAAGACCTCGACCTGATGGAGATCAACGAGGCGTTTGCCGCCCAGGCCTGCGCCGTGAACCAGGAGATGGGCTGGGACACCAGCAAGATCAACGTCAATGGCGGCGCCATCGCCATCGGCCATCCGATCGGCGCTTCCGGCTGCCGCATCCTGGTCACGCTGCTGCATGAGATGCGCCGGCGCGGCGCCAACAAGGGCCTCGCCTCGCTGTGCATCGGCGGCGGCATGGGCGTCGCGCTCGCCGTCGAGCGAGTATGACGCTCCCCCTCGAAGCGCCTTCGGCGCCTCCCCCTCAGGGGGCAACACCAGCGGCCCGGCAAAGCCGGATCCGCGGTGTTCGCTGGAACAGATCAAGACACAGTTTCAACAAGGAGCAATGAAATGAGCAAGCAACGCGTAGTTCTGGTCACCGGCGGCATGGGCGGCCTGGGTGAGACGATTTCCACCAAGATGGTCGATGCCGGCTACAAGGTGGCGGTGACCTACTCGCCCGGCAATGCCAAGCACGCCGAGTGGGTGGCGCAGATGAAGTCCAAGGGCTACGAGATCCTGGCCGTGCCCTGCGACGTGGCCGACATCGATTCCTGCCATGCCGCTGTGGCCGCCGTCCAGCAAAAGCTGGGCGCGGTCGACGTGCTGGTCAACAACGCCGGCATCACGCGCGACATGACCTTCAAGAAGATGGACAAGGTGAACTGGGACGCGGTGCTGCGCACCAACCTCGACAGCCTGTTCAACATGACCAAGCAGGTGGCCGACAGCATGGTCGAGCGCAACTGGGGCCGCGTCATCAACGTGTCGTCCGTCAACGGCTCCAAGGGCGCTTTCGGCCAGACCAACTACTCGGCGGCCAAGGCCGGCGTGCACGGCTTCACCAAGGCACTGGCGCTGGAAGTGGCGAAGAAGGGCGTGACGGTCAACACGATTTCGCCCGGCTACATCGGGACCAAGATGGTCACGGCGATTCCGCAAGAGGTGCTGGACTCCAAGATCCTGCCGAACATCCCGGTCGGCCGGCTGGGCAAGCCCGAGGAAGTCGCGGGCCTGATCATCTACCTCGCCTCCGAAGAAGCCGCGTTCGTGACCGGAGCCAATATCGCCATCAACGGCGGCCAACACATGCAATGAACGGCAAGACACAATGATCAAATCCGGAATCGACCAGGACGCGCTGATCGCGGCGTTCTCACAGGCCACCACCAAGCAGAGCGAGACCTTGCGCAAGACGGTGAGCGAGGCCACGCTCAAAGCCCTGCAGGGCCGCGAGCTGACGCTGGACAACATCCGCAAGGTGCTCAAGACGGTGACCGAGGCCGCCTCCGCCGGTGCGGCGCAGAACCCGGCCAAGGCCGTGGATGTCGAAGCGATGCTGGGCAAGGCCTTCACCGGCATGGATGCCGCCTTGTTGCAAGCCGTGGAAGCACAGCGCAAGGCGTTGCAGGGGTTCGTTGCCCAGGGCCTGGACTTGAAGGAGGGGAAGATGAAAGCCGCCGTGGCGCAACTGGAGAAGATGGAGGACGTCTTCTTCACCACGGTCTCCAAGGCCACGCAGGGCGCCGGCGGTACGCTGCAAGCGCCGTGGCAGCAAGTGCTACAGACCATGAAGGGCAAGGGCACCGACACGGGCACTCAGGCCGGCGCGGCGGTCGAACAGTTGGTGGAGCAGGCTCGCACGGCAGTGCGCGCGGGCCGCACCTCCGGGATGAATGCGGCGCAGGCCATGATGGACAGCTATGCATCGCTGGTGAGCGGTGTGCTGATCGGCATGTCCGAGGGTTTGCAGCCGCAGGCCAAGGCGGCCGCGGGCAGCGCACGCCGCCGCTAAAGTCATCGCGCGCCAGGTGAGATAGATAAGGGACAAGCCGCATGGACCCCATCCTCCTGGCGCGCATGCAGTTCGCGGCCAACATCAGCTTCCACATCCTGTTCCCGACCATCAGCATCGCGCTCGGCTGGACGCTGTTGTTTTTTCGCTGGCGCTGGCTGGCTACCCATGCGGGCGACTGGCTCGTGGCCTATCGTTTCTGGACCAAGGTGTTCGCGCTGACCTTCGCGCTCGGCGTGGTCTCTGGCATCACCATGAGCTTCCAGTTCGGCACCAACTGGCCGGGCTACATGGAGCAGGTGGGCAACGTCGCCGGGCCGCTGCTCGCCTTCGAGGTGCTGACGGCTTTCTTCCTCGAGGCGGGTTTCCTGGGCATCATGCTGTTCGGCCATGGGCGAGTGAGCGAGCGCGTCCACCTGCTGGCGACCTTCTTCGTTGCCTTCGGCACCACGCTCAGCGCGTTCTGGATCCTGGCCTTGAACTCGTGGATGCAGACACCGGCCGGGCATGAAGTGATCGCCGGGCAATTCCATGTGAAGAGCTGGTTCGACGTGGTGTTCAATCCGTCATTTCCCTATCGGCTCGTGCACGTGCTGCTGGCCTCGGCGCTCACGGTGGCCTTCTTGCTCGCAGGCATCAGTGCGTGGCAGGTGCTGCGCGGCTGCATGAACATCTCGACGCCGAAGGTGCTGCGCGTGGGCCTCACGCTCGGGGCCTTGCTGATTCCCGTGCAGATTTTCGTCGGCGACCTGCATGGCCTCAACACACTCAAGCACCAGCCGCAGAAGATCGCCGCGATGGAAGGCGTGTGGCAGACCACCCGCGGCGCGCCGCTGTTGCTGTTCGCGCTGCCCGATGGGCAGGCGCGCACGAATCACTTCGAGATCGCCGTCCCGAAGCTGGCCAGCATGATCCTCACGCACGACCCCGACGGCGAGATCAAGGGGCTGGACGATTTCCGTGACCGCCACCCACCGGCTGCGCCAATGTTCTTCGCATTTCGCACCATGGTCGGCATGGGCATGCTGATGCTGGCGGCCAGCTGGACGGGCTGGTGGCTCTACCGCCGCCGCGGGTGGCAGGCGCAGCGGCTGCCGCGCTGGCTGCTCTGGGGCCTGGCGGGCATGACCTTTTCGGGCTGGGTGGCGACGCTGGCCGGCTGGTACGTGACCGAGATCGGGCGCCAGCCCTACATCGTCTTTGGCCTGCTGCGCACGGCCGATGTGGCTTCCGCCGTGCCGGCGCCGATGATCGCGCTGACGCTTGCCAGCTACATCGCGATGTACCTCGCGTTGATACTCGCCTACGTCGCGGTCATCAAGTACATGGCCGAGAAACCTTGGGATGTGCTCGACCCGGCGACCGACGTTCCGGTCGCGGTCGTCGGTGGGAGCATGGCATGAGCCGCCGGGCCGCTCCCAAGGCTCATAGCACCGCAGCCCGCAGGGCGGAGGTTTCCTGATGACTTTCGACGAATCCCTGCCGGTCATCTTCATGGCGCTGATGGGCGTCGCGATGTTGCTGTACGTGATCAGCGACGGCTACGACCTCGGCGTGGGCATGCTGCTGCCGCGCGCCACAGCCGCCGAGAAAGACGTGCTCATCGCCTCCATCGGGCCGTTCTGGGATGCCAACGAAACCTGGCTGGTGCTGGGCGTCGGCATCCTGCTGGTCGCTTTCCCCAAGGCGCATGGCCTCGTGCTGGGCGAGCTGTACCTGCCGGTGGCGTTGATGCTGGTGGGTCTCACGCTGCGCGGCGTGGCGTTCGACTTCCGCGTCAAGGCCAAGGCCGACCACAAGCCGATGTGGGACCGCATGTTCTTCACCGGTTCCACGCTCGCCGCCGTGGCGCAGGGCTGGATGCTCGGCCGCTACATCAGCGGGTTCGGCGAAGGCTGGAACTACCCGCTCTTCGCCGCGGCCATCGCGGCGGCTTTGCCGATGGCGTACGTTCTGCTCGGGGCCGCCTGGCTGGTGATGAAGACAGAAGGCGAGTTGCAGCAAAAGGCCATCCATTGGGCCAAGCTGGCGTGGGGCCCCATGGTGGTCGGCCTGGGCCTGATCTCGCTGGCCACGCCCTGGATCAGCGCCACGGTGCGCGAGCGCTGGTTCACGCTGCCGGCGGTGATCGCGTTGATGGCCATTCCGCTGGTCACGGTGGCGGCTCTGCTGACGGTGCGCCGCCTGCTTGACACGCGCATGGTCCGTGGCCCGCTGTGCTGGCTGCCTTTCGTGCTGCTGATCGGCGTGTTCGTCCTGGGCTTTCTCGGGCTCGCTTACAGCCTGTATCCGTACGTCGTGATCGATCGCCTGACCATCTGGCAGGCTGCCAGCAGCCCGGCAGCGCTGAAGGTCATCCTGTTCGGCGTTTGCATTTCAGTGCCGGTGATTGCGGCCTATACGGTGTTCGCGTACCGCGTATTTCGCGGCAAGGCGACGGAGCTGAAGTACGCATGAATGCGTATTTGTTGCCCCGAGAACGGGGCATGCTTCGTGGCACACTGGCTCCGACTTTGCCTGGAGCCAAAATCATCACCCCGAACGCCGCCAGCCGGGGCGAGACCGGCGTGAAGCGCTGGCTTACCCGCACCCTGACCTGGATCGCATCGCTCGCGATCATCGGCGCCGCCGCGCTTGCGGCCCACGATGCGGCCATGCGTTCGGGCATCGATCGCCTGCGCGGTGCAGCCGGCCATCGGCTCGACATGGTGGGCGCGGGCCTGGAGAGCGACCTGGCGCGCTTCGAGTACTTGCCGTCGCTGCTGGAGATGACGCCCAGCGTTTTCGCGCTGCTCGACGCGCCCGCCAACCCCGCGCTGCGCGATCAGGTCAATCGCTACCTGCAGGGCGTCAACGTCACGGCTGGCGCTTCCAACCTGTATGTGCTGGACCGCTCCGGCATGGCCCTGGCCGCGTCGGACTGGAAAGAGTCGGGCACGCCGGTCGGCACGGACCTCTCGTTCCGCCCCTATGTCAAGCAGGCCCTGGCGCAGGGACGCGGCCGCTTCTATGGCGTGGGCATCACGAGCAAGCGCGCCGGATACTACCTGTCCTACGCCCTGCGGCAGCAGGGCCTCCCGCGAGGGATCGCCACCGTGAAGGTCGACCTGGAGGAAGCAGAGCGTGCGTGGAAGAACCTTCCCGGCGACGTGGTGCTGGTCGATGAACGCGGCGTCGTGATCCTGTCGTCCCGCGACGAGTGGAAGTTCAGGCCGCTGGCGCCACTGGCGTCCTCCGTCCTGGCGGAGATCGCGAGCACGCGGCCCTACGGCGACGCGGCGCTCAGGCCGCTCGATTGGCGCGCCGGCTACCTCACATCCGAACGGCCATTGCGCCGCACCGATTGGCGCCTGATCGCCCTGGACGACGTGGCCCCTGTCGCCGCCGAAGCGCGCAACCTTGCGATCACAGCCGCGCTGGGCACGTCGGTGCTGCTGCTGCTGGTCACGGTGCTGTGGCAACGGCAGCGGGCCGTGCGCTACAAGCTGGCCAACCGCGCGGCCCTACAGGCCGCGCACGACAGCCTTGAAACCAAGGTCGTGGCCCGCACCGCCGAGCTGCGCGCCATGCAGGCCGAGCTGGTGCATGCTGGCAAGATGGCGGCGCTGGGCCAGATGTCGGCTGGCATGGTGCATGAACTCAATCAGCCTTTGGGCGCCATGCGCATGCTGTCGGACAACGCTTGTGTGCTGCTTGAACACGACAGGCTCGACGATGTGCGCAGCAACCTCGAGCGCATCGCCCACCTCGTCGATCGCCTCGGGCGTCTGACCCACCAGCTCAAGGCCTTCGCGCACAAGGGCGGCCCTTCGGGCGAGGCCGTGAACGTGCGGCAGGTGATCTCCAATGCGCAGTTCCTGGTGTCGCAGCGCTTGCGCGACAACGGTGTCGAAATGATCGTGGAGGTGCCGGACGGGCTGGCCGTGATGGCAGAGGATGCACGGCTGGAGCAGGTTCTCGTGAACTTGCTGGGCAACGCCATCGATGCCGTGTCCACGTCTGCCGCGCGGCGCGTGCGGGTCGTGGCCGCTGCTTCGGACATCGCAGGCGGCAACTGCAGGATCCAGGTGTGCGACACCGGCCCCGGAATCCGCGCCGACATCCTGCCGCGCTTGTTCGAGCCGTTCATCACCAGCAAACCAGCGGGCGCGGGGCTGGGATTGGGCCTGATGATTTCGGCGCACATCCTGCGCGAGTGGGGCGGCACATTGCGAGCCCACAACATGGACGACGGGGGCGCATGCTTCGCGATCGAATTGACGCAAGCGGTGACGCAAGAGGAAGTTTTTGAATGAGTGATGCAAAGCAGATCAGGGTGATCTTTGTCGACGACGACAGCGACATGCGGCTGGGCAGCACCCAGGCGCTGGAACTGGCGGGGCTGAAAGTGGACGGCTTCGCGAGCGCCGAGGAAGCGCGCGCGAGCGTTCATGCGGGCGTTCCGGCGGTGGTCGTGTGCGACGTCCGGTTGCCCGGCATGGCGGGCACCGATTGGCTCAACGAGGTCCGCGCCATCGACGCGGAGCTCCCGGTGATCTTGATCACGGGGCACGGCGATATCGCAATGGCGGTGCGGGCCATGCGGCAGGGCGCGTATGACTTCATCGAGAAGCCGTTCTCCTCCGAGCACCTCGTCACGGTGGTTCGCCGCGCCGCCGAGAAGCGCCACCTGGTGCTGCAAGTGCAGGCGTTGCGCGACCAGCTGGAGAACTGGCACGGCATCCAGGCGGTCCTGCTCGGGCGCTCGGCGCAGATGCAGAACGTGCGGCGCATGGTGCTGAACCTGGCGGCTACTTCGGCCGACGTGGTGATCTATGGCGAGACCGGCACCGGCAAGGACATGGTTGCCCGCTGCCTGCACGATCACAGCGACCGGCGCCGCGCCAACTACGTGCCGCTGAACTGCGGCGGCCTGCCCGAAGCGCTGGCCGAAAGCGAACTGTTCGGCCACGAAGTCGGCGCTTTCACCGGCGCGACCCGCGTGCGCATCGGCAAGTTCGAGCACGCGCATGGCGGCACGCTTTTCCTGGATGAAATCGAGAGCATGCCCATCGCGGTGCAGATCAAGTTCCTGCGGGCCTTGCAGGAGCGCAGCATCGAGCACGTCGGCTCCAACAAGCCCATCGCCGTGGATTGCCGCGTGATCGCCGCCGCGAAGGAGGACCTGAAAGTCCTGAGCGACAAGCAGAAATTCCGGGCCGACTTGTACTACCGCATCGGCGTCGCCTTCATCGAGCTGCCGCCGCTGCGCGAGCGCCGGGAAGACATCCCCTTGCTCTTCGAGCACTTCGTGTTGCTGGCGGCCAGCCGTTACCAACGAGCCGCCCCCATGCTCACCAGCGCTCAACTCGGCGAACTGATGGCCCATGCCTGGCCCGGCAATGTTCGGGAACTGCGCAACGTCGCCGACCGCTTCGTGCTGGGGCTGTTCGGCGACCGGATGAACCTGACGGCGGGCAGCCACGCCGCGGCGAGCAGCCTGCCCGAGCAGGTCGAGCAGTTCGAGCGCTCCATGATCCAGGAGGAACTTCGGCGCCACCGGGGCGATGTGGGCACGAGCGCCAAGGCGCTTGGTGTTCCGAAGCAGACGCTCTACGACAAGATGCGGCGGCTGGGAATTTCGACGGAAGATTTCAAGCTGGAGAGCTGAGGTTGCGCATCGCGGTAGCGGAACGTGCCCATCGCCCGCGCCGCGATCTCGCCATAGGCGAGCGGCTCATGGCCGGCGCCGGCATGCGAACTGCGGCGCTTTCGCCAGTTCCATTTTTCCCACCCCCAGATTCGGGAGACACTGTCCGCCAAATCGTCCGGCAGGCTCTCGCGGTGCGAGCTATCAGCGCACAGGTCTTTCGACCGATAAGGCCGCCGTCGCTGTGGCCGCGTGGGCGACCGCCGCAATCAAAAGTAGCGCCAGCGCAAGCCAGTCCGCGCGGACGACCGTTGCCAAGGCGTCGTTGTAGGAACTGGACAACTGCGCGAGCACCAGGAAGGAGGCGACGCTCACGGACCCGATCACCAAGGCAAGGCGCTGCAGTTCCGGGCGGATGGCCGCGTACGCCAGCAAGGCCGCCAGGAGCCCGAAGAGAACGGCTCGATGCCGCAGCAACAGTTCAAGGTTCGGGTCTTGAACCGTGATGCCGTAGAGTTGTGAGAGCTTGGCGGCCCCAAGCATGCCGAGGACGGGCAATGCGTGGATAACTGCGACCAGGATGAGGACGGCCGGGACGACAAAGCGCATGGTTCAACCCTTCGAAGCGATGCTGGGTTGTACCGCGAGCCTTCGCGAAAGGCGATGACCTGGGAGGTAAAGGAACAGGGTCTTCGACTCACACTCGCAACTCAGTGCGGATAGTCGTGCGCCTCGGTGATGTGGTGGTGAATGCGGCCATCGAAGTAGCGCGCCAGAACCGACTCGGTCGCCGCCTTTGCCGCTGCACGTTCCGGACTGGCCAGAGCCGTGTCAACTGCGGCTCGATCCGCGTAGCTGATAGCAAGGATCAAAGGCAGCTCCGGGGCGCCGTCGTCGCGCTCATTGGAAAAACTGACCCGAACTGCGAGAGCGCCTGGAAACGCATTCCAGTGAGGGAGGACTTCGGCCAGGACGGCGGCACGAAAGGCTTCTGTCTGTCCCTCGTGGACAGAGCCTTCGAAAAGGGCGTAGCGAGTGATCATGGGGTGGGGTCCTTTCTGGCGTGGCCGAAAGCAATGAGCTTAGACCGGATCACGGTAGCGGAAAGTCCCCATCGCCTGGGCCGCGATCTCGCCGTCGGCGTCGACGATGCTGGCTTCGCAGAAGCACACCGATTTCCCGCCGCCGGTGGCGCGGCCGGTTGCGACCAGGCGGCCGGAACTGGGGCGCATGAAGGCGATGTGCATGTCGATGGTGACGACTTCGCGCTCGTAGTTCACCCGTGAGAGGGCGGCGTTGGCCATCGCGCAGTCGAGCAGCGTCATCACCACGCCGCCATGGCCGGCGCCGTGGTTGTTCAACAGCTCGGGCCGCAGTTCCACCGACACGACCGATACCCCGGCTTCGGCGCTCTCGACCTTCACGCCCACCTCGACTGTGAACGGCACATGGCGGTCGCGGCCGCTGCGCGGCTTGGTGTCGTTTTTGGCCACAACGTGCAAGCTCATTTTTTCTCCCGGCGCGAAGCGGCGGCGGCCGCGGTGAAATCGCGCGGGCCGCTCATCGCCAGCCCGCCGTCGACCGGAATGATCGCGCCCGTGATGTACGAGCCCCAGTCGCTGGCCAGCAGCATGGCCATGCGCGCGATGTCCTCGATCTTGCCCAGGCGCTTGAGCGGCACGCGCTCGGCCATGGCGGTGAGTGTCTCCTCGGTCGGCGCGAGGCGCTTGAGCCCTTCGGTGTCGGCGATCGGGCCAGGCACGATGGAATTGATGCGGATGCCCTGCGGTCCCCATTCCATGGCCAGCACCTGCGTCAGCATGTCGACACCCGCCTTGGCGGCGCACACGTGCGCCTGGAACGGCGTGGGCGTGAAGGCCTGGCCGGCGGAGATCTGGACGATGCAGGCGCCGGGCTTGCGCAGGTGCGCATGCGCCATGCGGGCCACGTTGAAGCTGCCCAGCAGATCGATGTCGACCACGGTCTTGAACGCGTTCGGTGACATGTCGAGCGCGGTGGCCAGGAAGTTGCCGGCCGCACCCGACACCAGGATGTCGATAGGGCCGAATCGTTCCTCGGCTTGCGCGAATGCGGCCTGCAGCGCTTCGGGCTGACGCACGTCGGCTGCGATGCCCATGGCCTGTGTGCCCAGCGCCTGCAGCTGCGTGGCCGCCGCGGCCACCTTGTCGGCCGAGCGGCTGATCAGCGTGACGTTGACGCCGACGCGGGCGAACGCTTGCGCGATGCCGAAGTTGATGCCGCTGGAGCCACCGGCCACGAACAGGTGACGGCCTTTGAATTGGGTGATGTCCATGTGTTTACTCCGGCTTGAAGCCGATTTCCTGCAGCATCTTGGCATCGCGCTGGTACTGGGCCCTGGCGTAGTTGTGATACTCCTCGCCGCTGATGACGTTTGACTGCATGTCGAACAGCTCGAGCTGGCGCAGGTAGGCCGGATCGGTGGCCGCCTTGCGGAACGCAGCGGTGAGGCGCGCTGCAACCTTCGGGTCGAGGTTCTTCGGCGCGACCAAACCCACGGGCGAATCGATCACCAGGTCGTAGCCCAGTTCCTTGACGGTGGGCGCGCCGTAGTTCTTCAAGCGTTCATTCGTGAAAGTGGCGAGCAGCCGCACCTTGCCGCCTTGCACCTGCGCGCCGAAACCCGGGTCGCCATACACGTCGAGATGGCGGCCGATCACCGCGGTGAAGGCTTCGCTGCCGCCCTTGAACGGCACCATGTTGAAAGTGGTGCCCGCCAGTTTGCCGAGCCGCTCGCCGTAGATGCGGTTGATGCTGATCGCGCCCACATTGCCCCAGCTGATGGCGCCCGGGCGCTTCTTCGCGTCGGCCAGCAGGTCGGGCAGCGTCTTCCACGGCGCGTCGGTGGCGACGACGATGCCGGTGGTGAGGCCGGCCAGGCCGATGAGGTAGGTGAAGTCCTTCAGCGGATCCCAGCTCACCTTCGTCACCAGTGGCGCGCGGATCACGGAGTTGTGCATCACGGAGATCGTGTAGCCGTCGGCCTCATTCATCGTCGCGAGGCTGGCGGTGCCGGTCACGCCGCCGGCGCCGGGCTTGTGCATCAGCACGACCGGCTGGCCCAGGTCTTTGGCGGCCGCTTCGGCCAGCGAGCGGAAGATCGGGTCGAACGAGCCGCCGGGCGGGAACGGAAGCACCAGCTGGATCGGCTTGCTAGGGAACGGGTCGGCGGCAAACGCCGGCGTAGCGCAGGCGCCGAACGCCATGAGCGCGGCCAGCGCCGCGCGGCGCGAAAGAGAGGTGAGCATCATGTTGTCTCCTGGGGGATGGGGAGGGGCAGGTAGCGGAAAGAGCCTTGTGCCTGCGCGATGACGTGGCCGCGTCCGTCGGTGACCGCGGCGCGGCACCAGGCCACGCTGTCGTCGTGGGAAAGCACTTCGCCGTCGGCGGTCAGCCGGCCGCGGCCAGGCTCGATGAAACTGGTGTTGAGGTTCAGCGTGACGGCGGTGCGCGTGAACTCGAGCTTGGAGACGGCGGCGCTGGCCATCACCACGTCGAGCATCGTGATGACCACTCCGCCATGGATGGCACCGATCACGTTGCCGATCTCCGCTCGCTCGTCGATGACCAGCCGCGCGCGCCCGCCTTCGGAGAATTCGCGCCGCATGTCCAGCAGCTGCATGAAGGGCACCTGGCCGAACACCGTGCGAGGATCGGCAGCGGCGACCGGCTTCATGCCGTGACCCGTTCGCGCAGCACGTTCTTGAGCACCTTGCCGGCGGCCGACATCGGCAGTTCTTCCGCGAAGGTGATGCCGCGCGGGCACTTGTAGCCGGCGAGGCGCTGGCGGCACCAGGCGCGCAATTCGTCGGTCATGCGCTCGTTGCCGCAGGTCACGCCCGGGCGCAGCACGACGACGGCGTGCACGGCCTCGCCCCACAGCGGGTCGGGGATGCCGATCACCGAGGCTTGGGCGACCGAGGCGTGGCTGCGCAGCGCTGCTTCCACTTCGGCGCAATAGACGTTTTCGCCGCCGCTGATGATCATGTCCTTCAGCCGGTCGACGATGAACAGGTAGCCGTCCGCGTCCATGCGGCCGGCGTCGCCGGTGTGCAGCCAGCCGCCTTCGAGCGCCTTGGCGCTGGTCTCGGCTTGGCGCCAGTAGCCTTCCATCACCATCGGCCCGCGGGCCAGGATTTCACCGACTTCACCGCGCTGCAGTTCGCGCCCGGCCGGGTCCGCGACGATGATCTCGGCGCCCAGGCCGGCGCGGCCGACCGAGTTGAGGCGGCCGAGGGCGCGTGCTTCGGGACGGTGGTTCGCAGGCAGGTTGATGCACACGGCACCCGCGGTTTCGGTGAGGCCGTAAGCCTGGAAGAACTCGGACTCGGGCCAGGCGGCCAGTGCACGGTCCAGCAGGTCGGGCGGCATGGGCGCGGCGCCGAAAGCGATGCGCTTCAGGCTCTGCACGCGCGCGGGCGTGAAGCCCGGGTCGTCCAGCAGCGATTGCAGCATGCTGGGCACGACGACGATGTCGCCGATGCCATGCCGTTCGATTGCGCCGAGCACCGCCGGTGTGCGGAACTGGGCCATCGTCACACAGCCGCCGCCTACCAGCGTCTGCCCCACGAGGCGGCCGAGGCCGGCGACGTGGAACAGCGGCGCGACGAGCAGCGACACCGCATCGGGCGAATTGTTCAGCTCGGCGCCACGCGTCATCGACGCCGACCAGAAGTTGGCGTGGCTCAGCATCACGCCCTTGGAGCGGCCGGTGGTCCCGCCGGTGTAGAGAATCGCCGCCAGCGCGTTGCCGCCGGTGCGCGTGTCCGCCATCGGCGACTGGGCTTCGGCCAGTTGCGCAAGCTCGTCGAATGTGAGTCGCGACGTGGTCGCGTCCGGCACGGACTGCGCCAGCGAAGCATCGACCAGCAACAGCGACGCCTCGCTGTCGTCCAGCGCATGGATGAGCTCCGGCGCGCTCCAGCGGGTGTTGAGCGGGCAGGCCACCGCGCCCAGCCACCAGCAGGCGTAGATGGCCTGCACCAGCTGATCGCTGTTGGGCGCGAGGATGGCGACGCGGTCGCGGCACTTCACGCCGCGGCGCGCCAGCACGGCGGCCAGCTTGGCGACACGGTCCATCATCTCGGCGAAGCTCAGCCGGCGCTCGCCCGAATCGTCGAGGTGGACGAGGGCCGTCTTGTCGGGGTGGCGCTGCAACGAGCGGTGCAGTCCTTGGGTCAGATACATGGCCCGCAGTGTGCGGCGCCAGGTCCCATGCACCAATGGCCGGAAATGCCAAAGCGATTGGCGGATTTGTCGCTGCCATGTGCGCAGCCATGGACGCCGGGTGGCCGATGCAGCGAATGTCCCCCGTCGGCCTCCGGCCTCCCGCCTCCTTTATTTCGCCGCATCGGCCACCCGGCATCCATGGGGGACCGAGTTGGCGCGCGACGGTCGAATACCGACAACGTCTCCCGGATCGGGGTGGTGGGGCGCTCTGCGCAGCGAAATAAAGGAGGAGGGAGCGGCTTGCCGCGACGGGGGACATTCGCAGCGCAGAGTGCCCCGCCGCCCCGATCCCGCCGCCATGTCGGTACGTGGACGGCGCGTCAGGCCCGGGATGACATCTCTTCGATCGAACTGCGGTATTCCCCTGGTGCGACGCCGGTCCAGTTCTTGAACGCGCGGTGGAACGTGCTGGCTTCGGAAAATCCCACGCGATTGGCGATCTCGATGAGGGGCAGGCGCGTCTGAGCGAGATACTCGATCGCGGTGTCGCGGCGCAGCTCGTCCTTGATCTGCTGGAAACCACGGCCTTCTTCGCGAAGGCGCCTGCGCAGCGTCTGCGGCGTGACGGCGAGTGAGTCGCCCACTTCTTCCAGCGACGGCAGCTCACTGCCCAGGCGGCGACGCAGCAAGCGCCGGATGCGGTCGGTGAGGCTGCTGGTGTCGCGGTATTTCACGATCAGGTTGGCGGGCGCGCCGGACAGGAACTCGCGCAGGCTTTGCGCGGTCTGCACGATCGGCAGGTCCAGCCAGTGGGCCTCGAACCACATGCCCACGTGCGGCTGGTTCTGGCGGATGGGTGCCTGGTACACGCGCGAGGTTTCGCTGGACTGCATGCCTGCCGTGTAGTCGATGCCTTGCAGGGGGATGCGCCGTGCGACCAGCCACGAGGCCGAACCGAAGGTGAACAGCATGAAGGCCTTGATCGCATAGTCCAGGCGCGCGTCACCGGGCCTCCGCAGTACGAACTGGATCAGCGCCTTGTCGCCGTGCACGGACAGCCGCGCGACGAAGTCGTCGATCATCAAGTCGTAGAAGGCGAAGCCGCTGCGCAGCGCCTCGCCCAGCGTCGTGCAGCGCACGAGCTGCTGCATGCAAAGGCCGAAACTGCCGGGGCGCAACGGCCGGCCGCCCAGGCCCCACAGTTCGTCTCGCAGCGTGCGGCGCAATGCGCGGATCAGCAGGGCATATTGCTGCTGCGATACGCGCGCCAGCGGCGACTCCAGCAGCACGGGCGCGATGCCCGCGCGCGCCAGCAGCGGCGCGATGTCGAACCCGCGCGCGCGGGCACCCAGCAGGATGCTGTGCACCTGCTGGATGGCGACGGTGTGGTGAGGTGCGGGCATCCGTGTTCGGGCGAGGAGCCGGACCATTGTAGGAGCGCTTGCTGTCCCGTCAGGCGACGGCACCGGCCGCGCGCAAGGCCGCGATCTCGTCCGCGTGGAAGCCGGCTGCTTGCAGGACCTCTTGCGTGTGTTCGCCGGGTTGCGGCGCGCCGCCGGCGGAATCGACGCGAAAGCCGCGCGCCTGGAAGTGCGGATGCGCGAGCGTCTCGTCCAGCCGGAGCACGGGCGTCACGCAAGCCTCGCCATCGGCGAACAGCGCGGCCCAGTGCGACAGCGGCCGCGCCGCGAACGTCGCGCGCAGTTCTTCGCGCACGCGCTCCTCGGTCGCGGAGTCGCCGGTGCGGTGCAGCGGCGCGAGGTCGGCGCGCTCCAGCCGCTTGCACAACGCGTCCCAGAACTTGTGCTCGAGCGCGCCGACGGCCATGTGGCGGCCGTCCGCCGTGCGGTAGAAGCCGTAGCAGGCGAGGGCGCCGGTGAGGCTTCCTTCGCCGAGGGGCTGCACGCGCCCATGCTGATGCAGCGCCGCCAGCGGCAGCACGGCCTGCGAGAGCACGCCATCGGCAATTGCGACATCGACATGCCGGCCCTTGCCGGTGCGCGCCGCGCCCAGCAGCGCTGCGAGGATGTCCTTCACCGCCACCATGGTGCCGCCCAGCAGGTCCGCCAAAGGCAGGTTCGACAGCGCGGGGCCGTGCGCGTTGCCGACCTGGTCCGCCACGCCGGTGAGCGAGGTGTAATTGATGTCGTGCCCCGGCGCCTGTGCCAGTGGGCCGGTCTGGCCGAAGCCGCTGATGCTGCAATAGACGAGGCGCGGATTGACGGCCGCCACGGCGTCATAGCCCGCGCCCAGGCGCTGCATCACGCCGGGTCGGAACCCTTCCACCAGCACGTCCGCGCCGCGGCAGAGGCGCAGCAGCGTGGCGAGGCCTTCTTGCTGCTTCAGGTCGATGCGAATCGCGCGTTTGCCGCGATTGACGAGGGCCCGCACTGCCGGGTTGGCATAGTCGCCGGCGCCCGTGTCTTCGACCTTGATCACCTCGGCGCCGAGATCGGCGAGGTGTTGCGTCGCGAGAGGCCCGGGCAAGAGGCGGGTGAGGTCGAGGATGCGCATGCCCGCGAGCGGGGCGTCTTGAGAATGGGTTGGCGAGGTCATCGGGTGAGGTGGGATCAGGCGGGTTGCAGCAGGCTTCGCGCGCGCTGCAGCACGGGGGCATCGACCATTTCGCCGTCGAGGCGAAACGCGCCGGCGCCGTTCAGTTGGCTGGCCGCGAGCACGCGCTGCGCCCATTCGCGCTGGGCGGGCGTGGGGCCAAGCGCTTCGTTCACGGCGCCCACTTGCTTGGGGTGGATGCACAGCTTGGCGCCGAAGCCGAAGCGGCGGCTGCGGTCGATGTCGGCGGCAAGCCGCGCTTCGTCGTCCAGCGAGGCGGTGACGCCATCGATGGGGGCCGGCAGGTTGGCGCGACGCGAGGCCAGCACCAGGGCCAGGCGCACCGAGTCCAGCTCGCGCTCGTCGGCGCTGCAATGCATCCCCAGGTCGCCCTGAAAGTCCAGGTGGCCGAATGCAATGCGCAACACGCCGCGCGCGCGGGCGATGATGTCCACGGCATGCAGGCCTTGTGAGGACTCGATCAACGGCAACACGGGTGCGACGGCGCTGCGCGCCACGCGCTCGATGGCCGTGGCGGTTTCGGCCTTGGAGAGCATCACCGCGCCCGGCGGGTTCGGCGCAAGCTGGCGCAGCAGGGCGAGGTCGTCTTCATGATGCGCGCTGCCCGCGGCGTTGATGCGCAGCGCGGTGCGCGCACGCTGCTCGGCGGGCAGGGCAGTCCATTCGCGCGCCAGCGCGCGGCGCGCGTCGGCCTTGTGCTCCGGCGCGACAGCGTCTTCCAGGTCGATGATCACGGCGTGGGCCCCACTGGCCAGCGCCTTGGGCAGGCGGTCCAGCCGGTCGGCGGGCACGAACAGGAAGGAGCGGGCGCTTGCCAGCACGGAGGCGGCGGGCTTCATGTGTTCAACAAGGCGCCGACGCGCGGCCACTGCGCGACCTGCCACAGCCGCTCGACCGCGGCGCGCATCTCTGCTTCGGACGCGCCTCCGCTGAACGCCGCGAGCTGCAGCGCCTTGGCGGTGATCTCTTCGCGGCTGAGCGTGTTGCCCGGGTCGCCCTTGGGCTCGTCCACGCGGCCATGCAACGTGCGCCCGTCCGTGGTGTGCACGGTGACCTTGCCGATCCAGCGGCGCGGGTAGGCGCCATCGACCTCTGCGTCCAGCGCCATCTCGATGCGGTCGCGCAGTTGCATGATGGCGTCGTCACGGAAGTGCGCTTCGAACTCGGGCAAACCTGCGTGCTGGTAATGCGCGACCAGCGCGAGCACGGTGCCCATCGAAAACTTGCTCTGGTGCACGGTCTTTGGGTCGACCACGGGACCCAGCACGTCGATGGCGCCCTGGTGCACGTGCGTGACCACACGCGCGATGTCGCTCGGCGTCAATGCGTGATCACGCATCACTTGCGCCAGCGCGTCGGCGGCCGGATGGGTGTGGCGGCAGGACGCGTGGTACTTGAACGATGTTTCCGCCGTGGCCCAGCGCGTGCCGAGCCCGTCGGCGAGCTTCGCCGCGTCGGCATCGCTGGACATGCCCGCCGCCATGCCTTGCGGGCCATCGAAGATCCGGTCGGCGCCGGTGAAGCCGTCTTTCGCCAGGTATGCGGACATCAGTCCCGCGGCGGCGGCATGGGCCGTGTGCAATTGCTTGGAGTCGGCGGCGGTGCGCAGGAACTCCCAGAGGCCCGCCGATTGCGTTCCGGCGGAACCGAAGGCGTGACGCATCTGCTGCGCATCCAGTCCCAGGAGGTTGCCCACGGCGGCAGCCGCAGCCAAGGTGCCCGCGGTGCCGGTGGTGTGGAACACCTTGTAGTGCGAGCGGCCCAGGAATTCACCGACGCGAATGCCGACTTCGTAACCGGCGACGCACGCTGCCAGGAACTGTTTGCCGCTGGCGCCCAGCGCCTGCGCGACGGCCAGCGCCGGCGGGAACACCACGGTGGCCGGGTGGAAGACGGAGCCGTTGTGCACGTCGTCCTGTTCGGCCACGTGCGACGCCGCGGCGTTCGCCATCGCAGCAAAGTAAGGGCTGCTGGAAGGACTGCTGCTCTGGCGGTTGGCGATCACTTCGGCATCGCCGTGCTGCGGGCCCATCGCCTTCGCGAAACGGGAGATGCTTTCGACCGGCCGCGAGCCGTGGCCCGCGACGGCCGATGCGAACCAGTCGACCAATAGGTCTTCGGTCTTGCGCACCACCGGTTCGGGGATGTGCTCGAAGCGCAGGCCGGCCGCGAAGCCGGCGAGTTCGGCGCCTGGGTTCATCGGGTGTTCTCCAGCGTGATGCCCAACTCCTGCAGGATGGCCTGCGTGTGCTCGCCCACGGCGGGCACGGCGTCCATGCGGTAGTCGAAGCTGTTGTTGCGGCCGGGCGGCAGCAGGGCCGGGATGTCGCCCGCCGGCGAGCCCACCGTGCACCAGCGCTCGCGCGCCTTCAGTTGCGGATGCGCCCACAGGCCCGCCATGTCGTTCATGCGCGCATTGGCGATCTGCGCTTCGTCGAGCCGCTGCTCCACCTGCGCGGTGCCCAGTGTCGCGAACACCTCGAGGATCAGTGCCTGCAGCGCCGCACGGTTCTCATTGCGCTTCGCATTGGAATCGAAACGCGGATCGCCCGCCAGCGCCGCGTTGCCCAGCACCTTGTCGCAAAAGCCCGCCCATTCGCGCTCGTTCTGGATGCCCAGGAGCACGGCGCCATCGCGCGTCGCGAACGGGCCGTACGGATAGATGCTGGCATGCGACGCGCCCGTGCGCGGCGGCGGCGGCGCGCCATCGAACGCGTAGTACAGCGGGTAGTTCATCCACTCGGCCAGCGATTCCAGCATCGACACGTCGATGTGGCTGCCTTTGCCGGTGCGCGCGCGCTGCAGCAGCGCGGCGAGGATGCCGCTGTACGCATACATGCCCGCCGAGATGTCGGCCATCGAGTTGCCGGCCTTGGAAGGCGTGTCGGGCGTGCCCGTCACCGACAACATGCCAGCCTCGGCCTGGATCAAGAGATCGTAGGCCTTCTTGTCGCGGTAGGGGCCGTCTTCGCCATACCCCGAGATGTCGCACACGATCAGCAGCGGATGCGCTTCGTGCAGTGCTTCGAACGACAGGCCCATGCGCGCAGCAGCGCCGGGGGCGAGGTTCTGCACCAGCACGTCGGCCTTAGAGATCAGTGCTTTGAGCGCGGCCAGCGCGGCCGGCTCCTTCAGGTCCAGCGCCAGGCTTTCCTTGGAACGGTTGGTCCAGACGAAGTGCGAAGCCTGGCCTCGCACGCGGCCGTCATACGCCCGCGCGAAGTCGCCCGCACCCGGGCGCTCCACCTTGATCACCCGTGCGCCGAGATCGGCGAGCTGGCGCGTACAGAACGGTGCCGCGATCGCGTGCTCCAGGGAAACGACGGTGATCCCGTCCAGGGGTCTGGTCATGAGGAGCTCCGCGATTGCCGGTGGGCACGAGTGCCCACCCTACGGGGGGAAGGATGCAGTGCCGGCGTAGGATGGGCACTCGTGCCCACCAGGAAACCGTCAGAACGAGCGCGGCAAGCCAAGGACATGTTCCGCCACATAAGAAAGGATCAGATTCGTCGAAATCGGCGCGACCTGGTACAGGCGCGTCTCGCGGAACTTGCGCTCGACGTCGTATTCGCACGCGAAGCCGAATCCGCCGTGGAACTGGATGCAGGCGTTGGCCGCTTCCCAACTCGCCTTCGCGGCCAGGTACTTCGCCATGTTCGCCTGCGCACCGCAGGGCTGGTGAGCGTCGAACAAACGGCACGCTTCCCAGCGCATCAGGTTCGCGGCTTCGACCTCGATGTGGGCCTCGGCGATAGGAAACTGCACGCCCTGGTTCTGCCCGATCGGGCGGCCGAACACGGTGCGGTCTTTCACGTACTTGGTCACGCGGTCGATGAACCAGTAGCCGTCGCCGATGCATTCCGCGGCGATCAACGTGCGCTCGGCGTTCAGCCCGTCCAGGATGTACTTGAAGCCTTGGCCTTCCTGGCCGATCAGGTTCTCGGCCGGAATCTCGAGGTTCTCGAAGAACAGCTCGTTGGTCTCGTGATTCACCATGTTCAGGATCGGCCGCACCGTCATGCCCGACTGCTCGGCCTCGCGCAGGTCCACCATGAAGATCGACATGCCTTCGGATTTCTTCTTCACGTCGGCCAGCGGCGTGGTGCGGGCCAGCAGGATCATGAAGTCGGAGTGCTGGATGCGCGAGATCCACACCTTCTGGCCGTTGATGACGTAGCGGCCGTCCTTTTTCACGGCCGTGGTCTTGATCTTGGTGGTGTCGGTACCGGTGCTGGGCTCGGTCACGCCCATCGACTGCAGGCGCCACTCGCCCGTGGCGATCTTGGGCAGGTACTTCTTCTTCTGCGCATCGGAGCCGTGGCGCAGCAGCGTGCCCATGTTGTACATCTGGCCGTGGCAGGCGCCGGAGTTGCCGCCCGAACGGTTGATCTCTTCCATGATCACCGAGGCTTCCGCCAGGCCGAGGCCCGAGCCGCCGTACTCCTGCGGGATCAGGGCGGCCAGCCAGCCGGCCTTGGTCAGCGCGTCGACGAAGGCCTCGGGGTAGGCGCGCTTCTCGTCGACCTTGCGGTGGTATTCATCGGGAAATTCGGTGCACAAGGCGCGCACCGCGTCGCGGATGTCCTGGTATTTGTCGGTTTGTGTATTCATGGATTCAGTCATTCAATGTGCGCGGTGGCCTGCATGGCGAGCCAGCCTTCAGGGGAATGGGCCCAAAGGCGCACGCTGCCGTCGGCTTGCGGCTGGCCCTTGAGATGGAGGACGTCGCCGGCGAAGCTCGGCCGCACGGCTTTGAACTCGAAGCGGCGCACGAAGGCGTCGGGAGCGCTGCGGCGCACCAGATCCACCAGCAGCGTGGCGATCAGCGGCCCGTGCACCACGAGGCCGAGGTAGCCTTCCACGTCGGTGACGTAAGGCTTGTCGTAGTGGATGCGGTGGCCGTTGAAGGTGAGGGCGGAATAGCGGAATAGCAGCACTTCGTCGGGCGTGAGTTCGCGCTGCCACTCCGCCTGCGTTTCCGCAGCGGTGGGTGCCGGCGCGGGATCGCCCGGCCGAGCCAGGCCGCGGTAGACGATGTCGTGTTCTTCGGCGATGCAGAGCCCTTGCGCGTTGTGCAGATCGTGGGCAACCGTGACGAACACCAGATCGCCCGTGCGGCCCGCCTTGTGCGTGACCGATGCGATCCGGGAGATTCGCTTGGCCGAGTCGCCAACGCGGGGCAGGTTGCCTGGCTCCCAGGTGAGCCGACTGCCGGCCCACATGCGGCGCGGCAGCGCGATCGGCGGCAAAAAGCCGCCGCGATCCGGATGGCCGTCCGGGCCGATCTCGGCCGCGTCGTGTTGCGGCAGGAAGTAAAGCCAGTGCCACAGGGGCGGCACCGGTGTGCCGCGCTCGGGCGGCGGGTCTTTGCGGCCCAGCGTGGCAGCAAGGCCGCGCAGGGGTGATGCCGTCAGGTCGTCGTGGTGGACTTCGGTTTTACCGACCCACTCTTGCAAGGCAGCCAGGGAAATTTCGCTCATGCCAAGGATGGTCGCGTGATGCGGCTCGCCGCACAATGCACGAATCCGGAACCCAGCCTTCGGTATTGCCGAAGGCTGGGGCGTTTTGCGCTAGCATGGGGCTCATGCATTTCGACCTGACGGACCTGCGCCTTTTCGTGCTGGTGGCCGAGGAGGCCAACCTGACGCGGGCGGCCGCGCGCCAGCACCTCTCGCTGGCGGCGGCCAGCGCGCGCATCAAGGCGCTGGAAGCGCAGTCGGGCCTGCCACTGCTCTACCGCGAAGCGCGTGGCGTGCGGCTGACGCCTCCGGGCGAAGCCTTCCTGCACCATGCCCGCGGCGTGTTGCGCCAGGCCGACCAGCTGCGGCGCGACTTGCACGATTACGGCGGTGGGCTGCGCGGCCACGTGCGGGTGTTCGCCAACACCACGGCCGTGACCGATTTCCTGCCGGAAGTGCTGCCGGGATTTCTCGCGGCCAATCCGCGTGTCAACGTCGACCTTCAGGAAAAACCGAACGCTGAGATCGCCCGCGGCGTGCTGGATGGCCGCGCCGACATCGGTATCGTGGCCGGTGCCATCGACCAGCTCGGGCTGCAGGCGATCCACTTCAGCACCGACCGGCTGGTACTGGTCACGCCGCGCGGCCACCGCTTCGCGAGGCGCAAGCGCATCGCCTTTGCCGACACCCTGGCAGAGGACATGGTGGGCATGCATCACGGCAGCACGCTGCAAAGCTTTCTGGAACTGCAGGCCGAGAAGTTGGGCAAGCCGATGAAACTGCGCATCCAGCTCGGCAGCTTCGACGCGATGTGCCGTATGGTGAGCGGCGGGGTGGGTGTGGCCATCGTTCCCGAAAGCGCGGCAGGCCGCAACCTGGCCGCGATGAAGCTGGCGCAGATCGAACTCACCGATGAATGGCGGGTGCGCGAGCGCTACATCCTCGTGCGCGACGCCGAGTTGCTGCCTGCGTATGCCAAGTCGCTCATCGATACCGTGTGCGGCCACTTCCGCGGCGGGGCAAAGCCTTCCACCGTCGATTAACATCGTCACGATGCCAGCCACTCCCGCCAAGAAGCGCGCCGTCAAGACCGCCTACCACCACGGCAACCTGCGCGACGCATTGGTGCTGGAGGGCATGGCCATGCTGGAAAAGGAAGGCCAGAGCAGCCTGAGCATGCGCGAGATCGCGCGGCGCATCGGCGTCACGCAGACGGCGCCGCTGCACCACTTCGACAAGGCCGGGCTGCTGGCGGCGATCGCCGCGCTGGGCTTTCGCAAGCTGTTTGAATTCCGCATGTCGGCGCTGAAGGACAAGCGCGATCCGCGCGAGCGGCTGATGACGGTGATGCTCGCGTATGCCGAGTTCGCGCTGGCGCACCCGGCGCTGTTCCACCTGATGCACGGCCCGGAAATCCCCGACAAGACACAGTACCCGGAGCTGAACGAAGCGGCGACCCGCTCCTATAGCATCCTGGAAACGTCGGTCGCCGACTTCCTGCTGGCGAGCGAAGGCTCGATGGAGCGCAGCCGCGAAGCAACGCTGGCGGCATGGACCGCCTGCCATGGCCTGGCCACCATCCTGATCAACCCGCAGAACACGCCGCGCTACGTGTTGCGCAAGGACCCGATGGGCATCGCGCGCACGATTTTCGAGATCTTCATCGCGGGCCTGGGGCGGCCGGCCGGTTGAGCCTGCTCCGCAAAGAGGGTTGTCATGCGGGACTCGATCCGGCATCCATGCCGACGCGATGAATCCGATGCTCCTTCAGCGCCGAAAGCGCCTCGTATTCGCTCGCGAACACCGCGATCCCTTCGGCCGCGAACGCGCCCCTCACACGCGCATCGGGCGAGTTGAAGACCGCGGCCTTGCCGCAGTCGCGGACAGCGCGCGCCGTGTCCCGCGCGAATCGCGGCACGTCGTAGCCGGCGCCGGCCAGTGCCAGCAGGCTGAGTGAGAGGGCGTTGCATCCCGGATCGCGCAGCACGGTGTCGACGGCGCTGCCCAGCAGGCCTGGCTCCATCAGCAGCATGGCGGTGAGGTCGATGGGGTTGCGGCTGCGCGAGAAGGGCGGGAGCAATGCGTCGAGTTTTGCGACCGTGGGTGCCGACAGTTCGGCGAGATTCAGTTCCAGCAGTTCGCATGCGTCTGCCGACAGCACGCAAGACGCCCCACTGTTGCTGACAACGCCGACTCGCATTGCGCCTGGAGCGGGTGGGCTGTCGGCAAGGTAGAGCGGAACGCCGGCGCTGAGCTGCGCCAGGCTGTTGGCTCGCCGACAACCGTAGTCGCGCAGCAACCTTGCCAGGGCCGGGCCGCGCGTGCCGGCCGCGCCCGTGTGGCATGCCGCCATGCGTGCGCCCAACTCGCTGCTCGCCGCCTGCAGCACGAGCACAGGCACACCGCGCGTGTGCGCGAGCGCCAGGGTCGCTTCGAGCTTTTGCAGATCGCGCGCTTCTTCGAGGTACAGCAGCACCAGCCGCACGGCGGCATCGGCCAGCACCGCGCCGAGGAAATCACACACTTCCACGTCCGCCTGGTTGCCCGTGGTGCAGACGTAACGCACGCCTATACCGTTCTGGCGCAGCATCGCGTAGGCCGAAGCGCCCACCGCGCCGCTTTGCGAGACGATAGCGACGGGGCCGTCTTGCGGCGCGAAGTCCTGATAGATCGAGGCGAACGACAGGATCGCGCCACTGGAAAAATTCGCGGAACCGATGGTGTTGGGGCCGAGCAGCCGCACACCGCCCGCCGTTGCCGCGGCGACGAGTTCGTGCTGCTGGCGCAAACCGTCGGGGCCCATTTCGCCGAAGCCGGAGGTAAACAGGATGGCGTTCCCCGCGCCGACGCGGCTGCATGCCTTCACCTGCTCCAGGGCCGCATCCGCCGGGACGGAGAGGATGACACTGTCCGGCGCTTCGGGGAGGGCGTCCAGGCTTTCATAGGACGCCACGCCCTGCACCGCCCCGCCCCGCTGGTTCACAGGAAACACGCGTCCCGCGAATCCGTGCTTCAGCAGGTAGTGCAGAGGGCGTCCGCCGATCTTCTGGATGTTGTCCGAAGCGCCGACGATGGCGACCGAGCGCGGATTCAGCAGCGACCGCATCAACGGCTCGCCTCGATGGCCGCGCCCGGCTCCAGCAACGGTTTGAGCGCGGCCTTCAACAGCTTGCCCGTGCCGGAGGCCGGCAGGCGCTCCATCAGCACGTAGCGCCGGGGAATCTTGTACGGGGCAAGCTTGCCGCGCAGGAAGCGCTCGAGCGCCTCGGTATCGATCCGCGCGCCGGCTTGCGGCTCGATGAAGGCGACAACCTCCTCATCGCCATCGAGCGGCCTTCCGAGCACGGCGGACTGCGCCACACCCGCAAAACCGCCGATCGCCGCTTCGACTTCCGCCGGATACACGTTGAAGCCGCCGCGGATGATCATGTCCTTGATGCGGCCGACGATGGTCAAGTCGCCCTCCGGCCCGAACACGCCGATGTCGCCGGTGTGCAGCCAGCCGTGGGCGTCGATGGCCGCGCGCGTCTGCTCCGGATCGCGGAAGTAGCCCTTCATCACATTCGGCCCGCGAATGCAGACTTCTCCGCGGGCGCCGGGTGCGACGTCATGGCCCAACTCATCGCGCAGCACCACTTCGATGCCCGGGATCGGCCAGCCTGCCGTCACATCGGAGGGTGGCGGGTGGCCGAAGGTGCGCGTCGCGGCCGGGGCGGATTCGGTCAAGCCATAGCCGTGGTGCAGCCGGATGCCCAGCAAAGCCTCGGTCTGCGCCTTCTTCGTGGCGTCGATCTGCGAGCCGCCGATGTACGCCATGCGCAAACGATTGGGCGTGAGCGGCACGCCCGCCTGCGTGGACCATTCGACCAGCCGTGCATACATCGCGGGGACGCCCTGGAACACGGTGATGCCGTCATGCAGGATCGCGTGCCCAAGCTGCTCCGCGCTGAATCGTGTGGCGAGCTGGAAGGTGGCGCCCGCGCGCAGCCCGCACAGCAGCGCCGAGATCAATCCGAAGGAGTGCGAGATGGGCAACGCATGAAAGATGCGGTCGCCCGGCAGGAGCACCTCCTGCGCCAATGAGGCCTGCGTCACGAAGTCGAGGTTGGCGTGCGTCAGCATCACGCCCTTGGGCGTGCCGGTGCTGCCCGAGGTGTAGATCATCACGGCCACGTCGTCGCCGCCATCGGCCTGCGTGCCGTCTTCGCGCAGCGCGACGAGTCCGCGCGACAGGCCGTCCGCCGAGCCGGCCATCGCGCCGTGTCTCAGCGCGTGAGCAACTGCCTCGGGCGATCCGGCCGAGAAGTACGCGAGGCGAGGCGCGCAGTGGGCGCAGATGCCATCGATCTCCGACGCGGACATGCGTGCGTTCAGCGGCACGGCCCAGGCGCCCAAGCGCATCGCGGCCAGCAGCACGACGATCATGTCCACCGAGTTCTCGCCGACCAGCACCGCCCGTTGGCCGGCGGCGAGTCCCGCATCCGCCAGTGACCGCGCGCACGCGTCCACCCGGGCGGCAAGATCGGCATAAGTCAGGGCCTCGCCGTCTTCGGCGAGCAGCGCGACGGTGGCGCCGCCCGCGTCGGTAGCGGCGATGGCATCGACGAAACGATCGACGCGCAACGCAGTCATGCGCTGATTTTCCCTGTCTTGTCCTGTTCGTCCTTGCGGCGGATGGCCTCGCGCATCGCTTGCCATTGCTCGTCGCTCAGCTCTGCGAGGTCTGTGAACGAAGCGCCGTTCTGGTAGTGGCCCGCACCGTCGATGGCGATGGTTTCGCCGGTCAACCACTCCACGCCGTCGGCCATCAGGAATACCGCCAGGTTCTGCAACTCGCTCATACGGCCCACGCGGTGCATCGGGTTGCGCACGATGCCATCTTTCCAGTCTTCCGTGGGGCTGAGGCGCTTGTTGGCGCCTTCGGTCGGGAAGATGCCCGGCGCAATCGCGTTCAGGCGGATGCCATACGGTCCCCACTCGACAGCCAGCGACTTGGTCATCACATCGATGCCGGCCTTGGACATCGCCGAGGGCACGACGAACGGAGCGCCGGTGCGCACCCACGTGACCACGACGGAAATGATGGAGCCCTTGTGTTTTTCCGCGATCCACCGCTTGCCCACAGCTTGCGTGACGTAGAACGTGCCGTGCAGCACGATGTTGGCCACGGCATCGAAGCCACGCGGCGACAGATCCTGCGTGCGGCTGATGAAGTTTCCGGCCGCGTTGTTGACCAGGCCGTCAAGCGCGCCGCCGTCGGCCCAGATGCCGTCGACCATGCGCTGCACGTCGTCGGCGTTGCGGATGTCGAGGGCGAAGGTCTTCACGCTGCCGCCGTGTTCGGCCATCAGTTCGGCCGCGGCTTCATCCAGCACGGGCTTGCGGCGCCCGCAGATATAGACCTGCGCTCCGAGTTGCAGGTAGCGCGCGGTGATCTCGCGCCCCAGGCCGGAACCGCCCCCGGTGACGAGGATGCGCTTGCCCTCGAGCAGGTCATTCTTGAACATGGATGTTGTCTCCGCAAGGCTGTATCGGTGTCGAAGCGATTCTAATGACAAACTGATCGGTGTCAAGATTAAAGCCCATTGAGGGAAGCCTGATATCGAATCCGCTATAGGGTTTGCACGCATCGCACTGGGCTTGTGTTATATCTGATCGGCGATAAGATAAACAGCATCGGCCGGTGCACGATGCCGCGCCTGTTTTTTGGAGACAAGGATGAATGCCACTCTGAACCGCATCTCGCGCCGCAGGCTTCTGGGCGCCGCCGCGCTGATCGGTGCGCCGGCCTGGGGCCAGGCCCGCTTTCCCGCCAAACCCGTCCACCTCGTCGTTCCGTACCCGCCGGGTGGCACCACCGACATCCAGGCTCGCGTCATTGCACAGAAGTTGCAGGAGCTCTCCGGCATCACCGTCCTGGTAGAGAACAAGGCCGGCGCGGGCGGCAACATCGGCGTCGATGCAGTACTGAAGGCGCCGCGCGACGGCTACACCATCGGCATCACGGCGATGAACTCGTTCGCCATCAATCCCCTCCTCACCAAGCGGCTGCCGTACGACGTCGCGCGGGACGTGCAGCCGCTCACGCTCGTGGGCAGCGTTCCGAACATGGTCGTCGTCAGCCCCGACGTTCCGGCCCGCACTTTGAAAGAATTGGTTGCGCTGGCGAAGAAGGGCGACTTCGCCTACGCAACGCCCGGTGCCGGAACATCGGTGCACCTGGCGGCCGAGATGCTTTGCGACTCGCTGGGCGTGAAGATGCGGCACATCCCGTACCGCGGCGACGCGCCGGCGCTGCAGGACGTGCTGGGCGGCCGCGTCCCCGTGATGGTCGGCAACCTGCCGGGCCTGATCGAGCATGTGCGCGCCGGCAAACTGCGGCCCATCGCCGTCACGTCGGCCAGGCGTTCACCGCTGCTGCCGGACGTGCCGACCGTCGGCGAATCGGCCGTGCCAGGGTTCGATGTGAAGGCGTTCTTCGCGATGTTCACGGCGAGAGGCGTGCCGACCGACATCGTCGACGCGCTGAACCGCGACTTGAACAAGGCCCTCGGCCATGCGGAATTGCGCAAGCAGTTCGCCAAGCTCGGCATCGACACGGCAGGGTCGTCGGTCGAAGCGCTCACCGCGCTGATCTACCTCGAGTCGCGTAAGTGGGGCCCGATCGTGCAGAAAACCGGCGCCACTTGGGATTAGGGCGCTGCTGGGCGGCCTAGCGTTTGCGGACGATCACCATGTAATAGGCGCATGACGCCTTGCCTTCGTTCAGGAAGCTGTACGGGCCCTTGACCTCGAAGTACATGGAGTCGCCCGCTTGCAGCACATGCGGCTTGCCATCGACGAACACGGTGAGCTGCCCCTCCTGTACCACCAGGTACTTTTCGGTCGGCGCGCTGTACGCGGGCAACAGCCCGGACGACTGGCCGGACGGGATGCGGTGCAGCACCACTTCGACGCCGTTATCCAGATGGGCGGGCGAGAGCACCGAGCGCTCGAAACCGGTCTCCGGATCCTTGAACGAAAGGCGTTTGCTCGCGCGGATCACGGCCACGTCCGACGGATCGGGCTGCGCGCCGAGAAAGTTCGACAGTGACATGTTGAATCCACCGGCGATGCGAACGATCACGCCGAGCGTCGGGCTCTTCTCGCCCCGTTCGACCTTGGACAGCATGGCGCGGCTGACGCCCGACTGCGCAGCCAGCTGCTCCAGCGTCATGTTGGTCTGGCTGCGCAACTGCTTGATGCGTGCGGCCAGGGCGGCCACGGCCTGGTCAGACTCGTCGGATTCGTCGTCGTCGTCGCGTGCTGTGTTGTCCCGGGCCCGGCTGGCAATAGCGGCTTTACTCATCGATTATTTGAAGTTCCCTGAAGACCGGCCTATTATCTACGATAGTAGAGAACATTCCATGTTCAGCCCACTTGCTGCCGGGCTCCTTCTGGAGAAGTAAAGGGAAAACCCCAAGAGTTTTCGTCTTGAGGTTTTGATAGTTGCCTCTTACTATTCTTCTATCGTAGACATATATCTGCGAAAGAAGATTAGGAGACAACATGATCCGATACCTCATCGCCGCGGCGTCCGTCGCGGGTGCCGTCCTCGTCGGCTGCGGCGGCTCGAGTCCCGGCCCCGTTGCCTGTGCGGACCTCAAGAACACGACGCTCGCCGGCGCCACCGTACTGTCGGCGACGGCTGTGCCCGCCGGCAGCTTCGACGCACCGGCGCAAGGCCTCATTCCAGCCCAGACGCTGGCCGGTATGCCGGCGTTCTGCCGCGTTGTGGCCCAGGCCACGCCCAGCAGCGATTCAAACATCGGCATCGAAGTCTGGATCCCGGCCGCCGGCTGGAACCAGAAGTACATGCAGGTCGGCACGCTTGCGTATGCCGGGTTCTATCAGTACGGCCCGATGGCCAGCGCATTGAAGCGCGGCTACGCGATCGCATCCACAGACACCGGCCACGCGCTGGCGGTGCCGGACCTGGCGGCGTGGGCGGCCGGGCATCCGGAGAAGATCGTCGATTGGGGCTGGCGCGCCCACAAGATCACGACGGACTTCGCCAAATTGGTGATCGCGAAACACACCGCCATGGGCTCCAAGTTTTCCTACTTCCTGGGCGCGTCGAACGGCGGACGTGAAGGCTTCATGGCCGCGCAGCGCTTCCCGCAGGACTTCGACGGCTACATCATCGACGGCCCCGCGAACAACTGGAACCGCCTTTCCGCCGGCTGGGTCAACACCGAGCAGGCGCAATTCACCAACGCCGCGTCGACGTTCGGCCAGAACAAGCTGCCCGCGATCCAGGCAGCGGCGCTGGCGCAGTGCGATGCGGCCGATGGTGTCACCGACGGCATCGTCAATGACCCGCGGTCATGCAACTTCAATGCACAGGCACTGCTGTGCACCGGCGCGGAAACCGACGCCTGCCTGACCGCGCCGCAGATCGCATCGCTCAACCGCGTGCTGGACGGTCCGCGCAGCCCGAGCACCGGCAAGCGCGTGTTTCCGGGCTACGAGCCGCACGGCGTGAACACGCCCGACTGGGTCAGCTACATCAGCGGCCCTTCGCTCTTCGGCGTGCTCAACTCCGACGGGCTGTTGGGCAACGGCTGGTTCGGTGACTTCGTGCGCGGCACCGGTGCACCGCTCAACTTCGACTTCACCACGATCAATTTCGACATCGACGTGGCGGCGGCGATCAGCACCAAGATCGGCAACGAGTCGATCGCTTCCATCGTCGATGCCGGAGGCACCGACTTTTCGGGCGTGAAGAGCCGCGGAGCCAAGATCATTCTGACCACTGGCTGGGGCGATCCGGTCGTGCCGCCACGCTATGTGATCGAGTACTACGAGAGCGTGGTCGCGGGCCCCGCCTTCAACAACAACATCGGCGCGGCGCGCGACACGTTCCGGCTGTTCATGATCCCCGGTGGCGGGCACCTGGCGGGTCCCGGCGCAATGGGTGCATCGGGCATCGGCAACCCCTTCGGCAATCCTTCCACGGTCAAGGACGCGCAACACGACGTGATCTCGGCGCTGGAGGCCTGGGTCGAGACGGGCGCCGCACCCGACGTGATCGTCGGCGCGAAGTACAACAACGACGACCCGGCCCAGGGCGTGAAGTTGTCGCGGCCACTGTGCGTCTATCCCGGCTTGCCAAAGTACAAGGGCAGCGGGAACACGAGCGACGCCGCCAGTTTCACCTGTGTCGACGGCCCGCGCGGCGCCTACCTCAACTGAATGAAGCGAAGAAGCACCCAGTGAGTACCGAGCAGTTTCTGATGCACATCGACGGGGACTGGTCCGAGTCCTGGTCCGGGCGGTGGTTCGACACCAAGAATCCCTACACCGGCGAAGTCTGGGCCCGCATTCCGCGCGCCGATGCCCATGATGTGGACCGCGCGGTGCGCGCCGCGCACGAGGCGTTCACGCGGGGAGCGTGGGCCGAAATGCACCCAAGCGACCGGGGCCTGCTGCTGCACCGCCTCGCCGATTTGATCGCCCAAAACGCCGAGGAGCTCGCCAGCCTGGAGGTACGCGACAACGGCAAGCTGCGCGTGGAGATGCTGGGCCAGATGCGCTACCTGCCGCGCTGGTTCCAGTACTACGGCGGCCTGGCCGACAAGATCGAAGGCACCGTGACGCCGATCGACAAGAAGGGGATGTTCCACTACGTCACGCACGAACCGCTTGGCGTGGTGGCAGCCATCACCCCGTGGAACTCGCCGCTGCTGTTGACCGCGTGGAAGCTCGCGCCCGCGCTCGCGGCCGGCAACACCGTGGTGGTCAAGCCGTCGGAATTCGCGTCCGCCTCCATGCTGGGCCTGGCGAAGCTGTTCGAGAAGGCGGGCTTTCCCAAGGGCGTGATCAACGTCATCACGGGCTTCGGGAACGAAGCGGGGGAGCCGCTGGTGGAGCATCCGCTGGTCGCGCGCATTGCGTTCACCGGCGGCAACGTCGGTGGCCGGCGCATCGCGGAAGCCGCGGCGCGCAACTTCAAGCGGGTGTCGCTGGAGCTGGGTGGCAAGTCGCCCAACATCGTGTTCGAAGATGCCGACCTCGACGCGGCGGTGAAAGGCGTGATCTCCGGCATCTTCGCCGCCAGCGGACAGACCTGCATGGCGGGCTCGCGTTTGCTGGTGCATCGCAATGTGCACGATGAGGTGGTCTCCCGTTTGCTCGAGCGCATGAAGACCGCGCGGCTGGGTGACCCCAACAGCCCCGACACGGACGTGGGGCCCATCGCCACCGAGCCGCAGCTGGACCGCATCCTCGGCTGCATAGCCATGGGCAAGGCCGAAGGCGCGAAATGCGTGCTGGGGGGCGAGCGCGCGACGCGGCCCGAATGCGGCAACGGCTGGTTCGTCGAGCCCACCATCTTCACCGGCGTGCTCAACGACATGCGGATCGCGCAGGAGGAGGTGTTCGGCCCGGTGCTGTCGGTGATCAGCTTCGACAGCGACGAGGAAGCCGTCGCCATCGCCAACGACACGCCCTACGGCCTGGCGGCAGGCGTGTGGACCAGCAGCCTCGCGCGCGCGACCGAGATGCCGCGCCGCCTGAAGGCGGGCACGGTCTGGGTCAACGCCTACCGCGTGGTGAGCTACCTGGCTCCTTTCGGCGGCTTCAAGGCGTCCGGCATCGGCCGCGAGAACGGCATCGATGCGATCCGCGAGTACCTGGAACCCAAGAGCGTCTTCATCAATCCGCGGCCCGCCATCAACAATCCGTTCACGCTCCAATGAATGCGGTACTCGAAGTGGAGAACATCTCGCTGCGCTTCGGTGGTGTCTCGGCGCTCACCGACATCAGCTTCGACGTGCGCGAGGGCGAGATCCGTTCCATCATCGGCCCCAACGGCGCCGGCAAGAGCTCGATGCTCAACTGCATCAACGGCGTGTACCGGCCGCAAGCGGGAACCATCGCGCTGGCCGGCCGGACCTTCCATCACATGAGCCCGCACCAGGTCGCATGCATGGGCGTGGCGCGCACGTTCCAGAACCTGGCGCTCTTCAAGGGCATGAGCGTGCTGGACAACATCATGGCGGGGCGCAACCTGCACATGCGCAGCAACCTGCTCCTTCAGGCGCTGCACTGGGGGCCGGCGCGTCGCGAAGAGCATGCGCACCGCGAAGAGGCCGAACGCATCATCGAGTTCCTCGAAATTCAGCCCTGGCGCAAGTCGCCGGTGGCACAGCTGCCTTATGGCCTGCAAAAGCGCGTCGACCTGGGCCGGGCGCTGGCGATGGAGCCGCGCCTGCTGCTGCTGGACGAGCCCATGGCCGGCATGAACCACGAAGAGAAGCGCGACATGTGCCGCTTCATCCTGGATGTGAATGCGCAGTTCGGCACCACCATCGTTCTCATCGAGCACGACATGGGCGTGGTGATGGACATCAGCGATCGCGTCGTCGTGCTGGACTATGGCAAGAAGATCGGGGACGGCTCGCCCGAACAGGTGCGCGGCAACGAGGAGGTGATCCGCGCCTACCTCGGTACGCCGGAGCCGGCTTAAGCTCATGGGTTTCCTCATCGAAACACTCGCCGGCGGCCTGATGGCCGGCATGCTCTACGCACTCATCGCGCTGGGCTTCGTGCTGATCTACAAGGCATCGGGCGTCTTCAACTTCGCGCAGGGCGCGATGATGCTGTTCGCGGCGCTGGCGATGGCGCGGTTCTCGGGCTGGCTGTTGCCTTGGACGGGCAGCCTGATCGTCGCCAACCTACTGGCCTTTGTAGGGGCCTTGCTGCTCATGGGCGGGGTTGCGGTTGCGGTCGAGCGGTTTGTGCTGCGTCACCTGGTCAACCAGGATGGCGCATCGTTGCTCATGGCCACGCTCGGCATCGCCTACCTTCTCGACGGCGTCGGCCAGCTGCTGTTCGGCAGCGACATCTACAAGATCGACGTCGGCATGCCCAAGGACCCGGTCATGGTGCTGGGCCAATGGTTCGACGGCGGGCTGCTGCTCTCGACGGAAGACGTGGTTGCGGCCCTCATCGCGGCGGTGTTGGTGGCTGTACTGGCGCTGTTCTTCCAGAAGACGGCGTTGGGCCGCGCCCTGCGCGCCGTGGCCGACGACGCGCCGGCGGCGCAGTCCGTCGGCATCGAGCTGGAACGTGTCTGGGTTGTGGTGTGGTGCGTGGCGGGTTTCGTCGCCGTGGTGGCGGGCGTGATCTGGGGTAGCAAGCTCGGCGTGCAATTCTCGCTGTCGCTCGTTGCGCTCAAGGCGTTGCCGGTGGTGATTCTCGGTGGCCTCACGTCCGTGCCCGGCGCCATTGTGGGCGGGCTCGTGGTGGGCGCGGGCGAGAAGCTGTCCGAGGTGTACCTCGGACCGTCGCTGGGCGGCGGCATCGAAATCTGGTTTGCCTATGTGCTGGCGCTGGCCTTCCTGCTGCTGCGGCCGCAGGGCCTGTTCGGCGAGAAGTTGATCGAGCGCGTATGAAGCGAATCGCCCTCGCTCTTCTTGTCGCCGCCGCGCTGGCTCTGCCCATGGTCGCGGGCGACTACTTCCTGCGCGCGATCCTCGTTCCGTTCCTGATCCTTTCGCTGGCGGCGCTCGGCCTGAACGTGCTGGTGGGGTACTGCGGCCAGATATCGCTGGGCACCGGCGCCTTCATGGCGATCGGCGCCTATGCCGCGTTCAACTTCCACGTTCGCGTCGAGGGCATGCCGCTGTTGCTGGCACTGCTGCTGGGCGGCGTCTGCGCCACGGCCGTCGGCGTGATCTTCGGCATTCCCAGTCTGCGCATCAAGGGCCTGTACCTCGCCGTCGCCACGCTGGCCACGCAGTTCTTCACCGACTGGGCGTTTTTGCGCATCAAATGGCTGACGCACGATTCGCCGACCGGATCCGTGAGCGTAGGTGACCTTCGCATCCTCGGCTCGCCCATCGAAACACCGGCGCAAAAGTACTGGCTGTGCCTGGGCGTCGTCGCGGTGTTCACCCTCGCCATTGCCAACCTGGTGCGGGGCCGCGCCGGCCGTGAATGGATGGCGATCCGCGACATGGATGTCGCCGCCAGCGTGATCGGTATCCGGCCGGTCGCGGCCAAGCTCAGCGCCTTCGCCGTCAGCTCGTTCGTCGTCGGTGTCGCGGGCGCGCTGTGGGGCTTCGTGCACCTGGGCGCATGGGAGCCCGCGGCATTCTCTATCGACCGCTCGTTCCAGCTGCTGTTCATGGTGATCATCGGCGGCATGGGCTCGATCGCGGGCGGCTTCCTCGGCGCCGCGTTTATGGTGCTTTTGCCGCTGGCCCTGAACCAGGTGCCGGCGTGGCTGGGCCTGCCGATCTCCACGGCCACCGTGTCCCACCTGGAACTGGTGGCGTTCGGCGGGCTGATCGTTTTCTTCCTCATTGCCGAGCCCAATGGCCTGGCGCGTCTGGCATCCCGAATCCCCAGGAGACAAGCATGAAAATCAGATCCCTCGTCCTCAACGCGGTTGCGGCCGCTTGCGTCACCACGGCCTCGCTGTCCGCGTTCGCGCAGGCCAAGGAGCAGTTCTTCCCGGTGCTGACCTACCGCACAGGGGCCTACGCGCCCAACGGCATCCCCATGGCCAACGGCTATGTGGACTACTTCAAGCTGGTGAACGGCCAGGGCGGCATCAACGGCGTGAAGATCCTCTACGAGGAATGCGAAACCAGCTACGCCACCGACCGCGGCGTGGAGTGCTACGAGCGCCTCAAGGGAAAGCATGGCGGTGCCGTGCTGTTCCAGCCGCAGTCGACCGGCCTGGCGTTCGCGCTCACCGAAACGGCGCCACGCGACCGTATCCCGCTCATCACGGCGGGCTATGGCCGTTCCGACACGCAGGATGGCAACGTCTTCAAGTGGAACTTCCCGCTGCTCGGCACGCACTGGATCGCCGCAGACGCGATCATCCAGCAGATCGGCAAGCGCGAAGGCGGCCTCGACAAGCTGAAGGGCAAGAAGATCGCGCTGGTCTACCACGACAGCCCGTACGGAAAGGAACCGATTGCGCTGCTGCAGGAGCGCAGCCGCATGCATGGCTTCGAGCTGGCCACGCTGCCCGTCACGCACCCGGGCGTGGAACAGAAGTCGACCTGGCTGCAGGTTCGCCAGAACCGCCCCGACTACATCCTGCTGTGGGGCTGGGGCGTGATGAATTCGACCGCGCTGAAAGAAGCGCAGGCCACGGGCTTTCCGCGGGACCGCATGTACGGCTCCTGGTGGTCGGGCGCCGAGCCGGACGTGAAGGACGTGGGCGAGGGCGCCAAGGGCTACCACGCGGTGATGATGCAGCACGGCGCCGAGCCCAACGCCAAGATCGTCAAGGACATCCTGGCGCAGGTGCACGCCAAAGGGCAGGGCACCGGCCCGAAGGAAGAAGTCGGCTCGGTGCTGTACATGCGGGGCCTCGTGTCCGCCATGGTGGCGGTGGAAGGCGTTCGCCGCGCGCAGGAGCGCTTCGCCAAAGGCAAGCCGGTCACCGGTGAGCAGGCGCGCTGGGGACTGGAAAACCTGAACCTCGACCAGAAGCGGCTGGATGCGCTGGGGTTTGCCGGCGTGCTGCGCCCCTTCGGCACCACGTGTGCCGACCATCTGGGCGCCAGCTGGGCTCGCATCCACACCTGGGACGGGGCCAAGTGGGTGCAAGCACCCGAGTGGCTGCAAGGCGACGAACAGATCATCAAGCCCATGGTCAAGGGCTCGGCCGAAAAATACGCGGGTGACAAGAAGCTGGAGCGTCGCACGCCAGCGGATTGCCAGAGCTGATCACCTCCAGAGCTGACTGCCTCCATGCTTCAAGTCAACGGCATCGAAGTCGTCTACAACCATGTGATCCTGGTGCTGCGCGGCGTATCGTTGCAGGTGCCGGAAGGCGGCATCGTCGCATTGCTCGGCGGCAACGGCGCCGGCAAGACCACCACCTTGCGCGCCATCAGCAGCCTGTTGGCCGGCGAGCGGGGCAAGGTGACCCAGGGCAGCATCAGCCTGCGAGGCGAGCGCATCGAGAACTCGCGCGCCTCGGCCCTCGTGCGGCGCGGCTTGGTGCAGGTGATGGAAGGCCGGCATTGTTTCGGCCACCTGACCATCGAAGAGAACCTGCTGGCCGGCGCATGGACGCGGCGGAAAGATCCCGCCGAGAGCGAGCGCAACCTGCAAAAGGTCTACACCTATTTTCCGCGCCTGAGGACCCGGCGCGATTCGCGGGCGGCCCTCACCTCCGGGGGCGAGCAGCAGATGTGCGCCATCGGGCGGGCGCTGATGGCCAACCCGCGACTGGTGCTGCTCGACGAGCCTTCGATGGGCCTGGCGCCGCAATTGGTGGCCGAGGTGTTCGGCATCGTGCGCGATCTCAACCGCCAGGAAGGCGTGAGCTTTCTCATCGCCGAACAGAACAGCCACATGGCACTGGCACACGCACAGACCGCGTATGTGCTCGAAAGCGGCCAAGTGGCGATGCACGGAACTGCCGACCAGCTCGCCGGCAACAAGGACGTGCAGGAGTCCTACCTGGGCACACGAGCAGGTGAGCGGCGCAGCTTCCGCGAGGCGCGGGCGTAGGCGCTCGGCGCGCCCGCGCCATTTCACGGCGCAGCCCCTCCATCGGCCGCTGTTCTCCTCCAATCTGAGGAGGCGAAAACACCGCGACAAGCCTATAACCCGGTCGTTCAGGGACTCACCACAGAGGTCAACGACCATGTTCAAACTTGTTCTCGCGCGGCTCGCCCTTGTAGGCACCGTGGCGGCCATCGCGCTCGCATCGACCGGCTGCGCCACCTACAACAACGGCACGATCGTGCGCGACGGCCCCGGGGCTGAGTTCTCGGCTTCGGAACTTAATACTTTCCGCAAGAACCAGGACGCGGTGCTGGTCGAACTGATGGAACTCGCGCAGGTGCCGGGCGTCGGGGCGGATGCGCCCCCCAACTGGGATGCGGTGATCGCCGCGGGCATGGACTATGCCGACGGCAAGTGCGAGGCGTACATGCACGCGCTCTTTCGCCTGAACCGCGACCGCAAGACCACCACGGCACAGATCGGGCTCCTCGGCGCGGCGACAGCAGGCATCCTGGCGGCGGTGGAGGCCGCGGCCAAGGACGTGGCCATCACGGCGATCGCTTTCGGGCTGGCCAGTGCGACCGTCGACAACCTGAGCGGCAGCCTGCTCTACAACCTGGATCCCTCATCGGTACGGTCACTGGTGAAGGGGCAACAGTCCAAGTACCGGGAAGTGCAGGAAAAGGGCTACTCCAGCCGGCCCGCCGCTATGCGGGTGATCCGCGGCTACGCGGCGCTGTGCCTGCCCGCAAACATCGAAGCGGAAGTCAACATTGCGGTCAAGAACGTGGAGCCGGTGGGCAACCCCGGTGACGCCGCGACCGGCCAGCCGCCCGTCGTGTCGAACTCCGAAACCATCGCCGGAAGATTCACCGTCAAGGCGGACAAGAACACGGTCACGCTGCGTGACTTCGTCTTCCCGGGCGGAACGCTCAACGCCGCGAACCGCAAGCAGCTGGAGGACTTTCTCCGCGGCAGGGGCATCAATGTCGACGTCTCGTCCTTCATGCGGCTCCAGCGCTTTGCCGCCGAGCGCGCCGAAGCGGTGTCGGCGTTGAAACTGCCGAAATAGGAGCCCGCCATGTCGCACGACGCACGCCTTGAAGGATTGACCGCAGCCGATGCCCTGGAGGTCGAGAGCGAGTGGAAGCAGCTCGGCGCGATCAACATCCAGCGCACGCCCGGGCCGGGCGGAACCTTCACGCTCACCTGCACCTTCCCCGGCTCACCGTTCGCCACCGAGAACGCCGCGCAGGTGCTGGCGCCGGTTCCGGCGGTCAGCTCCGTACCGCCTTCCACCATCAACAAGAGCACGAACTTCGCCGACATTGCGGACGAATACCGCCAGAGCTTCGACAGCTGCCAGCCCCGGCCGGAGCGCGGTGCCGCGATCGACGCAACATGCGCGCTGATCAAGCAGGGCCGTGCGCGCTACGAGGCGCTGGGCAACAAGCTGGGCATCCCCTGGATGTTCATCGGCATCATTCATTCGCTGGAGAGCAGCTGCAATTTCAAGCTGCACCTGCACAACGGAGATCCACTCACGCAGCGGACGGTCCGCGTGCCCGCCGGACGCCCCATCGCCGGGCAGCCGCCGTTCACCTGGGAACAGAGCGCCGAAGACGCGCTGCGAATGAAGGGCTTCGTCGGCTTGGCCGACTGGAGCGTCGCCAGCATGCTGTTTCGCTGGGAGAGCTACAACGGCATGGGCTATCGCACGCGCGGCCTGCCTTCTCCCTATCTCTGGAGTTTCTCCAACCTCTACACCAAGGGCCGATTCGTGGCGGACCATCAGTTCGACCCGAATGCCGTGTCGGGGCAGGCCGGCGCGGGCCTTCTGCTGAAGGAACTGCAGGCGGGCTGAACCGCGCAGCCGGGGACCCTAAGTGCGGCTGTCGGGTACAGGCTCGACAGAGCGAGACGCGGGGCACAACACCAGCGCGCCCGTGTCGCTCGCGTGGTAGTCCATCACCGCGCTGCCTTTCGCACGAAGCTGGATGCGGTAGCCGGGCACCAAGGCCATCGTGTAGTTCATCCCGGGTTGCGGGCAGCCCAGGCTGCCATCGGGCCAAGTCACCGCTTGCGCCTTCACGAGTTCGAACGATTGCGCGGCTTGCCCCGTGTGTTTGGCGGCGTGGGCGCGCGCCGACTGCACGGCGGCGTCCAGGCCGACGGGCTGCGCGCCCGCACCGTGGGCCACGACGAGCAGAGGTGCGATAAGGAGAGGCGCGATAAGCCAGGCGCCCCGCATCGCCGTCAGCCCTTGGCCAACAGCGCGTTCAGCCTGGCCAGGTCTTCCGGCAGCAGCGTGCCGGCGGCCTGCCGCAGCTTCAGGTGCCCTATCAGCACGTTGTAGCGCGCCTGCGCCAGATCGCGCTTGGTCTGGAACAGCTGGCTCTGCGAATTGAGCACGTCGATGTTGATGCGCACACCCACCTGGTAGCCCAGGCGGTTGGCGTCCAGCGCGCTCTGGCTGGAGGCCTCGGCGGCTTCCAGCGCCTTGACCTGGCCCTGGCCCGAGACCAGGCCGAAGAACGCCGTGCGCACAGCCTGGGCGACGTTGCGGCGCGCCGATTCCAGGTCGGCCTGTGCTTTCTCTTCCAGCGACAGTGTTTCGCGAATGCGGTTTTGCGTCGCGAAGCCGGCGAACAGCGGCAGGTTGAACGAGAGGCCGACGGTGCTCGTGTTGCTGCGCGTGTCGACGGGCACCGTGGTGTTGCCGCCGGGGTTGCGATTGACGTTGTAGCTCGCCGTCAGATCCAGCGTCGGCTTGTGGCCGGCCCTGGCCTTTTCGGTCTCGAGCTGGGCGATCTCCACGGCTGTCTTGGACTGCTGGATCGAAGGGCTGTTCTCTTCGCCTTGCTGAACCCAGACGTTCACGTCGGCAGGCTGGGGGGCGGGCACCGTGATCGGCAGCGCCAGTGTGTTGGGCTTGACGTCGGGCTTGCCCACGAGCGAATCGAGTGCCAGCCTCTTCACGCGCAAATCGTTTTCGGCCTGGATCTCCTGGGCAATCACCAGGTCGTGCCGCGCCTGCGCTTCGCGCGTGTCCGTGATGGTCGATGTGCCGACTTCGAAGTTGCGCTTGGCCGACGCCAGCTGCTCGCCCACGGCCGTCTTCTGCGCGCGCACGAAGGCCAGCGTGTCCTGCGCGGCCAGCACGTCGAAGTAGGCCTGGCTCACGCGGATGATCAGGTCGTGGCTGGCGGCGGTGAGCTGCGCCTGCGCCAGCTCCACCTGGCGCTTGCCCTGCTGGAAGGTCGCGAAGTTGGCGGGCCGGTACAGCGGCTGCGAAGCGCTGATGGTGCCGGTTTGCCCGGTGACGCCCCGATCGATCGCAGGCACGGTGTTGTCGACGTTCGCCCGGGACAGGCCGAGCGACAGGTTGGCCGACGGCAGGATGCCGGCGCGGGCCTGTTCGGCGCGGTACAGGTTGGCGTCGTACTGGGCCTTGGCCGATTGCCACGTGGCGTCGTACGCCCGCGCCGATTCGTACAGCTCGAGCAGGCTCTGGGCTTGCACGGGGCCGGCGAACGCCGCGCCCAGCGCCACCGACAGGGGCAAAAGCCGTGAGGTCCGCCGCAGTAATTTCATGTTCCGTCCTTGTGATCGAATGAGTCTGTCTTCGTGGAGCCTAGTAACGCGGCACACCCGGGTCGCGCTCGCCCGACCAGGCGTCGATGCCGCCGGCGATGTTGGCCAGGCGCTCGAAGCCGTTGCCGGCAAGGAACATCGCCACGCGCTGGCTGCGCGCGCCGTGGTGGCACAGGCACGCCACCGGGCGCGCCGGGTCGAGCTCGGCAACGCGCGCGGGCAGCTGGTTCATCGGGATCGCCACCAGTTCGAAGCCGTCCGCCTTCACGCTCGCTCGCTCCAGTTCCCACGGCTCGCGCACGTCCAGCACCAGGGGCACGGCGCCATCGGGCTGGGCCTGGAACCAGGCGGCGAGGTCGGCGGGGCGGACTTGATCGATCATGGGCCGGCTTTTAGAAGTTGAAGCGCGAAGGCTCGGGAAAGCCCGCGAGGCGCGGTGCCACCGTGTCCCAGGGCTGCGCCGTGGTGTAGGCGGCGTCGCCGGTACGGGTGACGAAGGTGGCGCGCATCACAGGCTCGCTGCCGACGATCGCCGCCAGGCGGCCGCCCACCTTGAGTTGCGCGAGCAGCGCCTGCGGCACTTCAGGGACCGAGCCCGAGAGCAGGATCACGTCGAAAGGCGCTTCGCCCGACAGGCCCTTGGCGCCATCGGCTTCACGCACGTCGACATTGGAGATGCTGGCGCGCTGCAGGTTGTCGCGGGCGGCGCGGGCGAGTTCGCCGTCGATCTCGAGCGAGATGACGCGCTGCGCGCGATGCGCCAGCAGGGCGGCCATGTAGCCGGAGCCGGTGCCGACTTCCAGCACCTTCTCGTGGGCTTGCACGCGCAGGTCTTGCAGCAGGCGGGCCTCGACTTTCGGCTCCAGCATGCACTGGCCCTTGCGCAGCGCTTCTTCGGCCGGGCCGCGCAGCGGCACCAGCATGTCGACGAAGGCCAGCGCCTTGTGGGCGAGCGGAACGAACTCTTCGCGCCGCATGACGGACAGCAGGTCGAGAATGGACTTGTCCAGCACATCCCAGGGGCGGATCTGCTGTTCGATCATGTTGAAGCGGGCTTGTGCGAGGTCGGCGGGGGCGTTCATGGGGGGTTCCTTGGGCGAAATCAGGGCAAATCGCCGATTTTAGAGGCCGGCACCGCGGCGATGCTGCCACCCCCACCCGAGGATTTGCGCTTGCGGGAGAACCAGGCAGCCAGGTCGTCCAGGTAGCAATAGACGACCGGCACCACCACCAGCGTCAACAGCGACGAGGTAATCACCCCGCCGATCACGGCCTGGCCCATGGGCGCACGCTGTTCCGAACCTTCGGTCAGGGCGAAAGCCAGCGGCACCATGCCGAAGATCATGGCCAAGGTCGTCATCAGGATGGGGCGCAGCCGGACGCGCGCCGCATGCAGCAGCGCCTCGGTGCGGTCCATGCCTTCTTCCCGCATGCGAATCGCGAAGTCCACCAGCAAGATGGCGTTCTTGGTGACCAACCCCATCAGCATCACGATGCCGATGATGGAGAACATCGACAGCGTCGAGCGGAACATCAGCAGCGCCAGCACCACGCCGATCAAGGTAAGGGGCAGGGATGTCATCAGCGCCAGCGGCTGCAGGAAGCTCTTGAACTGGCTGGCCAGGATCATGTAGATGAAGATCACCGCCATCACCAGCGCAGACACCGCGTAGCCGAACGACTCGGCCATGTTCTTGGTGGAGCCGCTGAACTGGTAGCGGTAGCCGGGCGGGAAGGCGATGGTGTCGAGCTGGGCGCGGATGTCGTTCGACACTTCGCCCGCCGACCGGTTGTAGACGTTGGCGTTGATCGCCACCTCGCGCGTCAGGTCGCGCCGGTTGATCTGGTTGGGGCCGGTCGATTCCTTCACCGTCGCTACCTGGTTCAGGCGCACGACGCGCGTGCTGCCGTCGGCGTTGGCGCCCATGGCGAAGGGCAGGCGCTCCAGGTCTTGCGGCGCATTGCGCGCGTCGGGCGCGAGGCGCACGTTCACGTCGTAGGTCTGGTCGTCGGGCGCGCGCCAGTTGCCCACCGTCTGGCCGGCGACCAGCGTGCGCAGCGAGCTGCCGATCTGCGCCACCGACAGGCCCAGGTCGGACGCCGCGTCGCGCTTCACGTCGATGCCCACCACCGGCTTGTTGGGTTTGACGCTGGAATCCAGGTCCACCAGGCCGGGGATGCCGCGGACCTTCTCCGCCACCAGCATCTGGAGGCGCTCCAGCTCTTTCAGGTCCGGCCCCTGCAGCGAGAACTCGACCTGCTTGTTGCCGCCCACCGCGTCCAGCAAGCCCACGTGTGTGACGGTGATGCCGGGAACCTGCTTCAGCCGCTCGCGCAAAACGCCCGCCATCTGGTCGACGCTGACGCTGCGCTGCTTGCGGTCCACCAGGCGCACATAGACCGATGCGTACATCTTGCCCTGCGCGTTGCCGGTGTTGATGGTGGACAGCGTGTACTTCACCTCCGGGAATTCGCGGATGATGGACTCGACCTGCCGCGCCTTGGCCTCGGTCGCTTCCAGAGACGAGCCCACCGGCGTGTAGAAGTTGAGGCTGGTCTCGGAGAAGTCGGCCTTGGGCACGAACTCCGTGCCCAGCAGCGGCACCATGAAGATGCTGGTGATGAAGATGGCGACGGCGGCGATGACGGTGGCGAGCTTATGGCCCAGCGACCAGCGCAGGATGGTCTGGTAACCCTCCGCCAGCGATTCGGTCGCGCTGTCGAACCAGCCCGTCACGCGGCCGATCGTCTTGTCGTAGAAGTTCGGGTTGTCCTTGGGCTTGCCATGCGAGTCGATGGCCGGGTCGTGCCAGATCGAGGACAGCATCGGATCCAGCGTGAAGCTCACGAACATCGAGATCATCACGGCGGCGACGATGGTGACGCCGAACTCGTGGAAGAACTTGCCGATGATGCCGCCCATGAACCCGATCGGCAGGAACACCGCCACGATGGAGAAGGTCGTGGCCAGCACCGCCAGGCCGATCTCCTGTGTGCCGTCCAGCGCAGCCTGGAACGAGGTTTTTCCCATCTGCACATGGCGCACGATGTTCTCCCGCACGACGATCGCGTCGTCGATCAGCAGGCCCACGCACAGCGACAGCGCCATCAGCGTGATCATGTTGATCGAGAAACCGAACAGGTTCATGAAGAGGAAGGTGCCGATGATCGAGATCGGCAGCGTGAGCCCGGTGATCACCGTCGAGCGCCACGAGTTCAGGAACAGGAAGACGATGAGCACCGTGAGCAGCGCGCCCTCGATGAGCGTGCGGCGCACGTTCTCTACCGACACGCGGATCGGCCGCGAGCCGTCCATGATCGGCTCCAGCCGCACGCCCGGCGGCAGCTGCGTAGCCATCTCGGCCACGGTCTTCTTCAGGCCGTCGACCACTTCGATGGTGTTCTCGTCCTGCGACTTCTGCACGGTGAGCAGCAGCGTGCGGCCGCCGTTGTAGAGGGCCAGGCTGTCGATTTCCTGCGCGCCGTCAGAGATGCGCGCGACCTGGTCGACGCGTACCGGCGAGCCCCCGCCGGCTTGACCGGCGGCTCCTGATCCTTTCCGCGCCACGATGATCTTGCCGAAATCTTCCGGGCGCTGCATGCGTGCGTCGATCTGCACCACGCGCTCCTGCGCCAGCGAGCGGATCGCGCCCAGCGGCAAGTCCTGGTTCTCGTTGCGCACGGCCGCGACGACCTGATCGGCGGTGATGCCCAGCGCTTCCATCGCAACCGGGTTCAGGTACACATTGATCTCGCGCTTGGTGCCGCCCACCAGCGAGACCGAGCCGACGCCGCGCACGTTCTCCAGCCGCTTCTTGAGCACCTGGTCGGCCCAGTTGGTGAGCTCCACCGCGCCCATGGCCTTGCCTTTGTCGGAATCCGGCAATACGGCGAGCGACCAGATGGCGCGCGCGGAAGGGTCGAACCGCAGCACGCGCGGCTCCTTCACCTCGGTGCGGAAGTTCGCGCGGATCGCCGCCACTTTCTCGCGCACGTCCTCGGCGGCCTTGCGCCCGTCGATGTGCAGCTGGAACTCGATGATGACGACCGACTGGCTCTCGTAGCTGCGCGAGGTGAGGGCGTTGATGCCGGCGATCGAGTTGACGCCTTCCTCGATCTTCTTGGTGACTTCGCTCTCGACGATTTCAGGCGACGCGCCGGGGTATTCGGCCTGCACCACCACCACCGGGAAGTCGATGTTGGGGAACTGGTCGACCTTCAGGCGCTGGAGCGAGAACAGGCCTAGCACCACGATCGCGAGCATGATCATGGTCGCGAAGACCGGGTTCTTCAGGGAAATGCGGGTGAACCACATGGCGATTACGGCGCGGTCTTGGCGGTGGACGCCGCGCGCGCGGGCGCCGGGGCCGCGGCAGGGGTCGCCGCCGTCTGCGTGAAGCGCACGGCCGCGCCTTCACGCAACGGCCCCACGCTCCCCTTGATCACCACGGCGCCCGGCGCGAGGCCCTTCACCGCGACCATCACTTCATTGCCGGCTTCACCACGCACGCCCGGCTCCACCGTCTTGTGCGCGACCTGGTTGTTCTCGACCACTTGCACGTAGGGCGCGGGCTTGTCCGTACGCACCGCGGCCAGCGGCACCGCCAGCGATGAGGTTTGCCCCGTCGCCAAAGTACCTTGCGCGAACAGGCCCTGCCGCAGGCCGGCCGAGTCCGCGATGGTGAGGTACGCCAGCACACCGCGGCTGCCGGCTTGTGCGCTCGGGTTGATGCGAGCGACTTTCGCCACGATGGGCCGGTTGCTGCCTTCGATCTGCAGCGCGGCCTGCTGGCCGACGCGCACGTCGACCGAGTCGCCGGCGCCGAGCGTCGCTTCCAGTTCCAGCCGGCTCAGGTCGACGATCTCAATCACTTTCGCATCGATGCTGACGCGCTCGCCGGGCTGCGCCAGGCGTTGCGCCACGACGCCGGTGATGGGCGCGCGCAGGACGGTGTCGTCCAGCGTCTTGCGGGCCATGTCCACAGCCGCCAGCGCCGCCTTGTGGTTGGCCTGCGCCGCGGAGAAGTTGTTCCACGAGGTGTCCAGCGCGGTCTTGGAAATGAAGCCCTGGTCCACCAGTGCCTTGTTGTTGTCCCACTGGCGCTGCGCGATGTCGATCTGCGCCTTGGCCGAGTCGGCCTGCTCCTGCGCCTGCTTGACGCGGGCGGTGTGCTCGGTGGCCTCGACCCGCGCGATCACCTGGCCGGCCTTCACGAGATCGCCTTCGCGCACCGTCAGGCCCTGCAGTTCGCCGGCGGCGCGGGCTTTGACCAGCGCGGAGTTGACAGCCTTTAGCGAGCCGGAAATCGGCAGGCCCTGCGACAGTTCACGCACTTCCGCCTTCACCACGTCGGTGGCCGCGAGTTCGACGACCGTCTGCGCCTTGGCCACGCTGGCCTGCGCCACCGCCTCCTGCTGCGCCTTGCGCGCCGACAGCGCGCGCACGACGCTGAAAGCGATCAGCAGCAACACGATCCCCGCGATGAGCCACTTGTAGTGGCGCTTGGTCAGTCTCATTTCTTGCCCCGTCTCTTGTCGTTCTCGTTGTCTGCACGCGTGCTGAACCCGTTCAGCAGCGTTTCCGCCTGCGATGCGATATAGCGCTCCGGGTCGAGCGGGTAGTCCTGCGGCATGCAGGCGCCCATCGAGTGCTTCATCATGATGAGAAACACCATGGGCGCCGTGATGCTGAACAACGCATAGTCCATGTCCAGTACCTGGAACTCGCCTTTGTCGACGCCGCGCTGCAGAATCCGCCGGATCAGGTCCTGGCCGGGCTGGATCACTTCGCGCTGATAGAACGCGGCGAGATCGGGGAAATTGCGGGCTTCGCTGATCATCAGCTTGGTGATACCGGAGGCCCGGGTGGCGCCGACGCGCTCCCACCAGACCTTCATGCAATAGCGCACCATGTCGGCGCTGCTGCCCTCGAAGGTCTCGAATTCGTGGTTCCATTCCTGGAATCGACCCGAGATGTTCTCTCGCACCACGGCCTTGAACAGCTCTTCCTTGCTGGGGAAGTACAGGAACAGCGTGCCCTTGGACACGCCGGCGCGCGCGGCCACTTCCTCGGCGCGCGTGGCGGCGAAGCCCTTTTCGACGAACAGGTCGAGCGCGGCGTCCAGCAGTTCGCCGGGCCGCGCTTCCTTGCGCCGTTCGCGTTTGGATTGCCCCTCGTCGCCGCGGGCGCCGATCAGCTTGGAAAGTGACATGGGAAAGTTAATGACTGACTGGTTAGTAATGTAGCTTTGGGGGCGGCGGACGTCAACTGTCCAGCCCCGGTCGTCGCACCCAGGCCCCTGTTTTTTCAGGTAAATCTGTAGTAAACCACCACTCGGGCGCGCGCGCCGCAGGAAAGGGAACATGATGGGACGCCCCGTCCCGGGGCCGTTGACCTCTGCCGGAGAACCCCCATCAACTCATTTATCTGGTGCGCCGTCGGCGGCGCCATCGGTTGGCTCGCGGCCACGATGATGAAAAGCGAAGGCCGCACCGGCCTCATCGAAAGCGTGCTGGTCGGCGTTTTCGGGGCGTTCATCGGCGGTGACTTCGTCGTCGCGCTGTTGAACAAGGGCGTGGTCAACGACAAGGTTTTCCACATCGGCTCCCTCGCCTTTGCGGTGGCAGGTGCGGTGGTGATGCTGCTCATTCTCAAACTGCTGCGCCGGAGCGTCGGGCCGTTGCAGTCCGGCAAGAAGAAGCCCCGTTCAAGGTCTTAGTCTGTCCTCGCGCAAGTTCTGGGACGCCTTGTTTGCATTGGGCCCGTAGACCTCGCGGCGAAGCTGTGCGTGGGCGGGCTGCGGCGCGATGGCTACGGCGTTCGGCATCGCCTGCTTCGCAAGCTCCTGCCGAATTCCTTGCGCCGGGAGACCCCGCGACCCGCGCGAAAAAACTCGCCTCCGCTACGCTGCGACTCAAACAATTTTCGCGAGCATGAAACGGTCGCACGGCTGAAGCCGTGCTGGGTCGCGAGGCCACCCGCCGCAAGCGCCTGGGCTGTATTCGCGCCACAGCCCGCCCACGCACAGCTTCGCAAACCATCGAGGCGCGCCACCGGTCGCTTGCCAACGCTTCAGCGGTCCGCCCCAACATCGGCCAGCCACCAGTGGCCTGCCACGCGCTCACGGCAACGCCATGCACGGCGTTGCCGTGAAGTAACCGAATGCGGGATTTCAAGAGCAGCGGCGCCGCCAACACACACCCGCGCGTAAGATTGGCGCCGGCCGCCGCGACAGACGGCTTTTCCTGGAGAAATGCGCATGTCCTCATCCCCGCAAACCATCGTCCTCGGCGGTGGCTGCTTCTGGTGCACCGAAGCAGTCTACGTGCGCGTGCGCGGCATCACCGACGTGGAGTCGGGCTACAGCAACGGCCAGGCCCAGCGCCCCAGCTACGAACAGGTGTGCACCGGCACCACCGGCCACAACGAAGTCGTGAAGCTCACGTACGATCCGGCCCAGATCAGCACGCGGCAGATCCTGGAGATCTTCTTCATCATCCACGACGCCACCACGCTGAACCGCCAAGGCAACGACACCGGCACGCAATACCGCAGCGGCATCTACTACACCACACCCGAACAAAGGGACGTGGCCGACGAGCTGATCCGTCAGATGAGCCAGGACAAGGTGTTCGACCGCGCCATCGTCACCGAGGTGCTGCCGCTTGCCAACTACTGGCCAGCCGAGGACTATCACCAGGACTTCTTCGAGCGCAACCCGAACCAGGGCTATTGCGTGGCGGTGGCGGGGCCGAAGGTCGCCAAGTTCCGCAAGACTTTTTCCGAGCTGGTGAAAGAATGAAGCGTCCGTGATCGAGACCCGCGCGCTGCGATACGCCTATCCGTCCGGGCCTGTCTTGTCGTTCCACGATGTCGGCGTGCCGCAAGGCGGCACCATGCTGCTGCGCGGCAATTCCGGCGCGGGCAAGTCGACTTGGCTGGCGCTGGCCGCGGGGCTGCTGACCCCTTCCGCCGGTGAGGTGGTGATCGCCGGCCAGCCGCTGTCGAAGCTCTCGCGCGCCGCGCGCGACGCGTGGCGGGCGCGCAGCATCGGCTTTCTTCCGCAGAAGCTGCACCTGAGCGACGCGCTCACCGTGGAGCGCAACCTGTCCCTGGCGTTCTACGCCGCCGGCGTGCGCGAGGATGGAGCTGCCGTGGCGCGCGCCCTTGACCAGCTCGGCGTCGGCGATCTCGCCAATCGGCGCCCGTCGCAGCTGTCGGGCGGCCAGGCGCAGCGTGTGGCGCTGGCCCGCAGCATCCTGATGGCGCCGAAGGTCATCCTGGCCGACGAGCCCACGGCCAGCCTGGACGACGAGAGCGCGCGCACAGGCTTGAAGCTGCTCGAGGACTGCGCACGCCGGTGCAACGCGACGCTCGTCATCGCGACGCATGACCGGCGAGTGCACGAGGCCATGCCCACGGCGACGGTCTACCAGCTCGGCGCCGCAGTGGCGGACGCGCAGGGCGCGCCGTCATGAAGACCGCCGCGCTCGCCTTCCGCTACCTGTGGTCGCGTCCGCTCCAGGCCGTGCTCAACCTGCTGTTGCTCACGCTGGGGCTCGCGTCCATCACGTTCGTGCTGCTGGCCAGCGAGCAGATCGACCGCGCCTTCCAGCGCGATCTGGCGGGCATCGACGTGGTGGTGGGCGCCAAAGGCAGCCCGATGCAGCTGATCCTGGCCGGGGTTTTCCACATCGACGTGCCGCCGGGCAACATTCCGCTGGAAGACGTGCAGAAGCTGCGCCAGCAGCCGCAGGTCGACAAGCTGATTCCGCTCAGCCTGGGTGACAGCTTCCGCGGTTTTCGAATCGTCGGCACCACGACCGATTACCTGGCGCACTACAAGATGGCATTCGCCCAGGGCCAGGCCTGGGAGCGGCCGATGGAGGTGGCGCTGGGCGCGCAGGTGGCTCGCGACGTCGGGATGGTCACGGGCGACACCTTCATCGGCAGCCATGGCCTGGGCGGCGGCGGTCACGATCACGGCGAGAACCTCTTTCGCGTCAAGGGCGTGCTGGCACCGTGCGGATGCGTGGTGGACCGTTTGATCATCACGCCGACCGAGACGGTCTGGCAGGTCCACGAGAAGGCGGTGGCCATCGACGACGCCGACCGCAAGGCGCTGGAGGCCGCGCGTGAAGTCACCATCGCGCTGATCACCTACAAAAGTCCTTTGGCGGCGGTCACGTTCCCGCGCTGGGTCAATGGCAGCACCGACATGCAGGCCGCCGCGCCGGCCATCGAGGTTTCGCGCCTGCTTCGCATGCTGGGCGTGGGCTCGGAAGTACTGCGTGGCGTGGGCGCCGTGCTGCTGTTCACGGCCGCCTTGAGCGTCTTCATCGCGTTCTGGAATGCTGTGCGCGAACGCCGGGCCGATCTGGCGATGTTGCGCATGTTGGGCGCGACGCCGGCCAAGGTCGCGGCCTTGCTGCTGTGTGAGGCACTGTGGCTGGCCGTGCTGGCGTCGATTCTGGGCCTGGCGCTCGGCCATGGCTTGACAGCCCTGGTAGGCTACTTGTTGGAGGCGCAGCGGTCGCTGCCGGTCAGCGGGCGCATCTGGGTCTCGGCCGAAGCGTGGATCCCGGTGGCCGCGGTCGCCGTGGCCACGCTGGCCGCGCTGATCCCGGCCGTGAGCGCGTCGCGGGTCGATGTGGCCCAATTGCTCAATTCGAGGTAATACATGAAGCGGATGTGGATGCTGGCGGCCTTATTGCCGCTGCTGGCAGGGGCGGCCGAAAGCCCGGAAGACATCAAGAAGGACGCACAGCGCCATCGGGCGATGGCGGTTGCGCATGAGGCGATGGCCAAGTGCCTGGAATCGGGCAAGAAGCCCGAGCTGTGCCAGAAAGAACTGCTGGCCGCCTGCAAGGGCCTGGGTATAGGAAAATACTGCGGAATGAAGCATGAGCACTGAGTTGCTCGGGAGCAAGCCATGAAGAGAGCAGTCGTCTTGTTGGCCCTTTTGGCCGCCGCCACGGCCGGCGCGCAGTTGAGCCCGCCTGTGCCCATGGGCACAGGCCCCGGCGTGCACAGCCCCAACAGCCCGTTCGCGCCTCTTCCGGCGCGTGCAGATGTCGTGTCATGGGAAGTGCTGACGGCCGTCAAGACGCGTGCCGAAAAGAACAAGCTGCTGCCCGATTTTGGCAAGGCCCAATTGGCGTTGAACCAGAAGACGCAGCGCGTCCAGGGGTTCATGATGCCGCTGGAACCGGGCGAGAAGCAGACGCACTTCCTGCTGAGCTCGGTTCCGATGTCGTGCGGCTTCTGCACGCCCGGCGGCCCGGAAAGCATGGTCGAGGTCAAGACAAAGACACCCGTGCGCTACACGCTGGACCCGGTGACGGTGGAAGGCAAGTTCGCGGTGCTGGCGGACGATCCGTACGGCCTGTACTACCGGCTCACCGAAGCCGTGGGCGTCAAGTAATCGCATGGCGGCTCGGCGCGGTTGGCTCTGGCTCGTGCTGTTTGCGCTGGTGGCAGCGCAGACGCTGGGCTTGATGCACCGCGTCGTCCACGCGGACGGCAGCCGGAATGCCGCTTCGCTATCCGTCCAGTTCCAACAAGACCAGGGGCCGGGCGCCGGCGAGAGCTGGACGGCCCGCCTGTTCTCGTCGCACGACGATCCCGGCTGCCGGTTGTTCGACCAGCTCGGGCAGGGCGCCGTCCCTGAAATGCCCGCCCTGCAACTGCCGGCGTGCGCGCCCGCGGCCCTCATCCTCTGGTACCAGGGCGAATACCTCGCCCGCTGGGCCGCGCTGTTCGACGCGCGCGGCCCGCCTTCCGTTCGCTGACCTTCCCCATCCCGCCGCGTGCCGTCCCTTGAAGGGGCGGCGCGCGCCAGTCTTTGGCCGTCAGTCGAATCGGATATCCATGCATCCCAATTTCTCCCGCAGCGCCCTGGGCGCCGCCATCGTCATCCTGTGCAGCCACACCGCCGCGCAAAGCCAGGTCCAGCTCAAGGAAGTCACCGTCACCGGCAACCCGCTGGGCTCGGAACTCGTCGCGCCCGCCACCCAGTACTCGGGGCAGGGCCTGCTGCTGCGCTCGCAATCCACGCTGGGCGAAACGCTCAACAACACGCCCGGCGTCTCCAGCACCTACTTCGGGCCCAACGCCAGCCGGCCCGTCATCCGCGGGCTGGATGGGGACCGTGTCCGCATCCTGAGCAACAGCGGCGCGGCGCTGGATGCGTCCAGCCTCAGCTACGACCACGCCGTCACGGCCGACCCGATCAGCGTCGAGCGCATCGAAGTGCTGCGCGGCCCGGGCGCGCTGCTCTACGGCGGCAACGCCATCGGCGGCGTCGTCAACCTGATCGACAACCGCATCCCCACCGAACCCATGCAGGGCGTGAGCGGCAAGGTCGACCTGGGCCTGGCCAGCGGCAACCGGGAGAAGGGCGCGGGTGTGCTGATCGAGGGCGGCACCGCGCGCTACGGCCTGCATGCCGACGTGTTTGACCGCAGCACACAGGACGTGCGCGTGCCCGTTTCGCTGGGGTGCACGAAGCAAGGCGAGACATCGTTCGCGCGGCGCATCTGCAACTCGGCGAGCGACGTGCGCGGAGGCGCCGTCGGCGGATCGCTGTTCTTCGACAAAGGCTACGTGGGCGCGTCGGCCAGCACCTATCGCAGCGACTACGGCACGGTGGCCGAAGACGAAGTCACGATCGGCATGAAGAGCAATCGCTACGCCATCGAAGGCGAGTTGCGTGACCTGGGCGGCTGGTTCAAGTCAGTCAAGGCGCACGCGAGCCACACCGACTACACGCACACGGAGTTCGACGCTGGCGAGACGGGAACGGTGTTCAAGAACCGGGGCAACGACTTCCGCGTGGAAGCGCGCCACGCCAAGATCGGCGCGCTGGACGGCGTGATCGGCATCCAGGTGGAGAACACGCGCTTCTCGGCCGATGGCGAAGAAGCGTTCGCACCCTACAGCCGCACGCGCCAAGCCGCGCTGTTCGCGTACGAAGAGCTCGCTACCTCTTGGGGCAAGCTCACTTTCGGCGCTCGTACGGAGAGCGTGAAAGTCGAGTCGGAAGGTAATCCGATAGTGCCGCGCTTCGTCCCGGCCGGACGCGACTTCAACCCGACGAGCTACGCGCTCGGCGCGTTGTGGAAGCTCACGCCGCAGTGGAATCTCACCGCCAACCTCGCCCACAGCGAGCGGGCGCCGAAAGACTACGAGCTGTTCGCCGACGGGCCGCACGTGGCGACAGGTGCGTGGGAAGTCGGCAACGCGGACCTCGGCAAGGAGAAGTCACTCAACGCCGATGTGGGCCTGCAGTGGAAGAGCGGGCATCACAGCTTCAAGGTCAATGCCTTCCAGAGCAATTTCTCCAACTACCTGGCGTTGGCCGCGACCGGCGCGGTGGAAGATGACTTGCCCGTGTTCGCCTACCAACAGGTGCGCGCGCGCTTCCGCGGGTTGGAAGCGGGTGGCAGCATCCGCTTGCACGACAGCGCGTCGTCCGCACTCGACCTGGAGTTGCGGGGCGACGTCGTGCGTGCGACGAACACCACCACCGGCGAGCCGCTGCCGCGCATCGCGCCGGTGCGCGCGGGCGCAACGCTGGGCTGGACGCAAGGCGACTGGGGCGCGCGTTTAGGGTTCGATCATTCGGCGCGTCAGGACAGGGTGCCTGCGGGCGAGCAGCCGACCGACGCCTACACCTTGTGGTCGGCGGCGCTGACGTACAAGATGGCGGCCGGCCCCAACAATCTGCTCTGGTACGCGCGTGTCGACAACGCCGCCGACAAGCTCGCGTACAGCGCGACGTCCATCCTCACGCAAACCGCGCCGGGCAAGTCGCCGTTGCCGGGGCGCAGTTTCAAGGTGGGGTTGCGGGCGAGTTTCTAACCGGCCCGTCATTGCGGGCTTGAACCGCAATCCATGGCGGCGCGCCACCAGGTTTGTGGCGCGCCGGGCGTCCGTGCCGGGTCACCGGAGAATCGCGCAGATGCTGAGCGGCACGCCCGCGGGTTTGCGCAACATCTGCGGTTGGCGCGCGAAACTTGGTCACGCGCGCGAATAATCTCCGGAGCCCCGGCACAGCCACCCGGCACGCCGGCCTGCGGAGTTGGGGGAACCGCCGGAAGATAGCGGACGGCTAGCTTTTCGCAAGTTGGCTCAGCACCTCGCGATGATCAGCCATGATCCGCAACCCGGCGCGCAACTGCTCATCGAGAGGCGTGCCAGGAATCGCGATCTTCCAGCCTTCGTCAGTTGCGTACATGACCAAGTCGTCGCCGGCCTTCAAGCCATGCCTAGCGACGATGTCCGGCGGTAGTTCGGCCGCGAGATTCTCGCCAACAGGGATCAACTTGAGCCGGTGCATGACAGTGGTTAAGGAGTGCACGGCTAGACTAGCGCGTCTGGCCCCAATCGCCAAGTAGAACTTGAACAACCCCGTCCTCTCCGCCCTCATCCCGGTCGTCATCCTCATCGCCCTGGGCTTCCTCGCGGGCCGCAAGGGCTGGATCGGCGGGGCGGGCGTGAAGGACTTGTCGGGCATGGTCTTCGTCGTGCTGACGCCGCCTTTGCTGTTTCGCACCATGAGCACGGTGCGGGTCGAGCAGCTCGACTTCCGGCCCATCGCCAGCTACTTCATCGCGGTGGCGGTCATCTTCGGTGCCACGCTGGCATGGAAGGGGTTCAACCGCAACGGTGCGGTCCTGGCGCTGGGCAACACCTTCAGCAACACCGTGATGATCGGCATCCCGCTGGTCGGCCTGGCCTATGGCGACGCGGGGCTGGTCGTCCTGTTCACGCTGATCGCGGTGCATTCGCTCGTCATGCTGACCATCGCCACGGTGGTGCTGGAGATAGCGCTGTTGCGTGAAGAGGCCGCAGCCGGCCGGCACAGCGGCCGGCACATCGCGCACACCGCGCTCCTCGCCCTGCGCAACGCGGTGATCCATCCTGTGCCCCTGCCGATCATCGCCGGGCTGCTGTTCGCGCAGACCGGCTGGGTCATTCCCGCCGTCATCGACAAGCCGCTGCAACTGATGGCCAACGCATTCGGGCCGTTGGCGTTGCTGCTGGTGGGTGCGACGCTGGCTGCCACGAAGGTGGGCGAGCAATGGCGGGGCGCCCTGGCGCTGACGGCCGTGAAGAATCTGGTGCTTCCGGCGCTGGTGGCGGCGGTGGGATGGGCACTGGGGCTCACCGGCGTACCGCTCGCGGTGATGGTGCTGGTCGCGGCGCTGCCGATGGGGGCGAATGTGTTCCTGTTTTCGCAGCGCTACAAGGTGGCGGAGGAACGGATCACCGCCGGCATCGCGGTGTCGACGGCGTTGGGGCTGGTGACGTTGTCGCTGGTGATGTGGGTGTTGTCATCCCGGGCTTAAGGCGCCAGGCGTTCGCGAATCCAGGCACCCTCGCGCAACGTGTACCGCAGCCGGTCATGCAGCCGGCTCTTGCGGCCTTGCCAGAACTGCCATTCGTCCGGCACCAGGCGGTATCCGCCCCAATGCGGCGGGCGCGGCGGGTTGAGCATGAACTGTGCGCCGTACTTGGCGGCGTTGGCCACCAGCACCGTGCGGCTGGCGATCACCTGGCTTTGCGGGCTGGCCCAGGCGCCGATGCGTGAATCGAGCGGTCGGGTATTGAAATAGGCGTCGCTCTCTTCGGCGCTGGTTTTCTCCACCCGGCCTTCGATGCGCACCACCCGCTCCAGCTCCACCCAATGGAACTGCAGGGCGGCATACGGGTTGCCCGCCAGTTCCTGGCCCTTGCGGCTGTCGTAGTTGGTGTACCAGACGATGCCGCGGTCGTCGTAGCCCTTGATCAGCACCACCCGGGTGCTGGGGCGCAGGTCTCCCGCAACGGTGGCCAGCGTCATGGCGTTGGGCTCCGGCACCTCGGCGCTGATCGCTTCAGTCAACCATTTGTCGAATTGCTGCAGCGGGTCACCGAAAGAGGCATCCTCGCTCAGTTCGGCGCGCTCGTAGTTCTTGCGCAGTTCGGCGAGGCGGGAAGAAGTCGTGCTCATGGGAGGGGATTCTCTCATCGCCAGCTAAGAATCGAAGCGCTACATTCCGCAATTCCCCACCCGTCCCCCAACAAATCTCCAGGGAGCTCACATGGCCACGCTCAACGTCAACGGCAAGGACCTGTCGGTCGACGCCGATCCTTCCACACCCATCCTCTGGGCCCTGCGCGACACGCTGGGCATGACGGGCACCAAGTTCGGCTGCGGCGCGGCGCTTTGCGGCGCCTGCACCGTCCACCTGAACGGTTCGCCGATCCGCAGTTGCGTGACGCCCATCTCCGCGGCCGCCGGCCAGAAGATCACCACCATCGAGGCCATGGCATCTGACCGTGTCGGCAAGGCCGTGCAGGATGCCTGGGTCAAGCACGACGTCGTGCAATGCGGCTACTGCCAGAGCGGCCAGGTGATGAGCGCCACCGCGCTGCTCAAGACCAACCGCAAGCCCTCCGACGCCGACATCGACGCTGCCATGGCCGGCAACATCTGCCGCTGCGGCACCTACGCGCGGGTTCGCAGCGCGATCAAAGAAGCTGCTTCGCAGCTCGCCTAAGGGGAAGAACATGCATTTCGACACCACCACTTTCGAGCTTCCCAACATGCTGCAGCGCCGCGGCGACGCAGGCGACGACGCGCCCACGGGCGAGATGCCCCGCCGCACCTTCCTGAAGGTGGCCACCGCTTCCGGCTTCGCGCTCGGCGCGTTCCCCCTCGCGGTAGTCGCGCAAGGGACTGCGCCCGCTGCCGGCCTGAAAGCGACCGAGCAGCCTTCTGCCTTCGTCCGCATCGAGCGCGACGGCACCGTCATCGTCACCATCAACCGCCTCGACTTCGGCCAGGGCGTGCAGACCGGCTTGCCGATGATCCTGGCCGAGGAGCTGGACGCCGACTGGTCCAAGGTGCGCAGCGAGCACGGCAACGCCAACCCCGCATATGTGGACCCGGCGTTCGGCCTGCACCTGACGGGCGGTTCGAACTCCATCAAGAATTCGTACACGCAGTACCGCGAGCTGGGCGCCCGCACCCGGGCGATGCTGGTCTCCGCCGCTGCCACGCAGTGGGGTGTCGACGCGGCCACGCTGCGCACCGAGAACGGCAGCGTGATCGGCCCTGGCGGCAAGAAGGCCGGCTACGGCGAACTGGCCGATGCCGCGATGAAATTGCCCGTGCCCGAGAAGGTCACCCTCAAGGACCCGAAGCAGTTCCGCATCATCGGCAAGCCCACGGGCCGCCTGGATGCGCGCGCCAAGTCCAGCGGCGGCCAGAGCTACGGCATCGACGTGCGCCTGCCCGGCATGCTCACCGCCGTGGTGGCGCGCCCGCCCGTGTTCGCCGCCAAACTCAAGTCGGTGGACGACTCGGCGGCCAAAGCCGTGAAGGGCGTCAAAGCCGTGGTGCGTGTGCCGGTGGACCGCGGCGGCGAGGGCGTCGCCGTCATCGCCGACGGCTACTGGGCCGCCAAGCAGGGACGCGACGCGCTCAAGCTGGAATGGGACACGACCGGTGTCGAGAAGGCCGACAGCGCCAAGCTGCTGGCCAGCTACCGCGAGCTGTCGAAGAAGCCCGGCGCCGTGAAATACAACGCCGACATGTCGAAGCTGGCGTCCGCGCCCAAGAAGATCAGCGCCGAATACGTCTTTCCGTTCCTCGCGCACGCGCCCATGGAGCCGCTCAATTGCACTGTTGCCTTCAACGGCACGGGCGCCGAGCTGTGGATGGGCACGCAGATGCCGGGCCTGGACACCATGGCCGCGTCCAAGGTGCTGGGCGTGCCGCCGACAGCGATCAAGGTCAACACGCAGATGGCCGGTGGCGGCTTCGGCCGCCGCGCCATCCCTACCAGCGACTACGTGGTCGAGGCCTGCCAGGTCGCCAAGGCCGCGCGCACTGCCGGGCTGCAGGCGCCGGTGCGCACGCTGTGGAGCCGCGAGGACGACATCAAGGGCGGCTACTACCGGCCCATGCACGTGCATCGCGCCGAGATCGGCTTCGATGCGCAGGGCAACATCCTCGCCTGGGACCACACGATCGTCGGCCAGTCCATCGTCAAGGGCTCGCCTTTCGAGGCCTTCATGGTCAAGGACGGCATCGACAACACCATGGTCGAGGGCATGAAGGAGCCGTATGACGTGCCGATGCGCCTGACGGCGCACCACCCGCAGGTGAACGTGCCGGTTCTGTGGTGGCGCAGCGTCGGCTCCACGCATACCGCTTACGCAATGGAAACCTTGCTGGACGAAGTGGCCCGTGCGACGGGGCAAGACCCCGTCGCCTACCGCATGAAGCTGATGGGCGACAAGCATCCCCGCCACAAGACGGCGCTGCAGCTGGCCGTCGACAAGTCCGGCTACGGCAAGCGTACTTTGGCGCCCGGACGCGCCTGGGGCGTGGCGGTGCACGAGTCGTTCCAGTCGGTGGTGGCGTACGTCGTCGAGGCGTCGGTGGAGAAGGGCGTGCCCAAGCTGCACGCCGTGACGGCGGGCGTGCATTGCAACCTGGCGGTCAACCCAACCAGCGTCGAGGCGCAGGTGCAGGGCGCGGCGCTCATGGGCTTGTCCATGTGCCTGCCCGGCGCGGCGATCACGCTCAAGGACGGTGTGGTCGAGCAGAGCAACTTCGGCGATTTCCCGGTGCCCCGCATCACGGATATGCCGCAGATCACGGTGTACATCGTGCCCAGCGCCGAACCGCCCACCGGTATGGGCGAGCCGGGCCTGCCCGCGCTGGCGCCGGCGTTTGCCAACGCTGTCGCCAAGCTGACTGGCAGCACGCCGCGCGAACTGCCGTTCAAGTTGGGGTAAGTCACACGGCCCGGAGCCGCTTTGTATCAATTTGCGAATGCAAGGCCGCCCGAAACGGGGGAAAATGAGCTTATGGAAAGTCTCGACCTTCGCGTGCTGGGCGATGCCCTCGACTGGCACCGTGCCGGCCACGCGGTGACGCTCGTCACCGTCGTCGAAACCTGGGGCAGCGCGCCGCGTCCGCCGGGCGCGTTGCTGGCCGTGCGCGACGACGGCGCGGTGAGCGGCTCGGTGTCGGGCGGCTGTGTCGAAGACGACCTCATCGCGCGAGTGAAAGCCGGTGAGCGCCACGGCATGCCGTCCATGATCGCCTATGGCGTCAGCAAGGAAGAAGCGGCGCGCTTCGGGCTGCCCTGCGGCGGCACGCTGCGCATGGTGCAGGAGCCGCTGCAAGACGCGCACTGGATTGAAGAATTGCTGTCACGCACCGCGGCGCACGAGCTCGTTGCCCGCACCCTTACCCTGGCGACCGGAGAGGTCGCGCTGTCGGCTGCATCGCGCGAGGAACGCATGGAGTTCGACGGGCTGAAGCTCACCACGCTGTTTGGCCCGAAGTGGCGGCTGCTGCTGATCGGCGCGGGGCAGCTCTCGCAGGCCGTCGCGCAGATGGCTGCGATGCTCGACTTCGAAGTGCTCGTCTGCGATCCGCGTGAAGAGTACGCGGGCATGCTGGTGATGACCGGAGCGACGCACGTGCCCGGCATGCCCGACGACGTGGTGCGCGAGATGCATGCCGACGCGCACACAGCCATCGTCGCGCTGACGCACGACCCGAAGCTCGACGACATGGCACTGCTGGAAGCGCTGAGGTCTGACGCGTTTTACGTGGGCGCGCTCGGCTCGTCCCGCAACCAGGCCACGCGCAAGACGCGGCTGGCCGAGCATTTCGAGTTGACCGAAGCGGAGCTGTCGCGTCTGCACGGCCCCGTGGGCCTGCGCATCGGCGCCAAGACCCCGGCCGAAATCGCCGTGTCCATCGTCGCGCAGATCATCGAGTGCAAGAACGCCATAGCGCCGACGGCCCAGCCCGTCGCCGGCTGCTCCGTCTCATAACTTCTTCCTCCCTCTCCCTCTGGGAGAGGGCAGGGGTGAGGGCACTACCGTGAGCCAACCCACCATCCTCGTCCTGGCCTCCGGCCAAGGCGCCCGCTTCATCGCCTCCGGCGGCACCGGCTCCAAGCTCCGCGCACTGCTCGGCGGCAAACCCGTCCTCGAACGAACCCTGGACGCCGTCCGCGCCAGCGGCCTCGCCTGGCACCTCGAAGATGCGGGGCACGACGGCATGGGGGACTCCATCGCCGCGGGCGTCAAAGCCACGTCCGATGCCTCAGGCTGGCTCATCTTGCCCGGGGATCTTCCCCTCATCCAACCCAGGACGCTGCAAGCCGTCGCCGCCGCGCTGTCGCACTACGGCGCGGTGATTCCGCACTACCGCGGCCAGCGTGGGCACCCCGTAGGCTTTGCTGCGTCATGCCGCGAGGCGCTGCTGATGCTGAAGGGCCCGCAAGGGGCGGCTGCCGTTCTGCGCTCGCAGGAAGCGATCAACGCCGCCGGCCGCCTGGACGAAGATGATGATCCGGGCATCGTCACAGACATTGACACCGTGCAGGATCTGCGGAACGCCGAGGCGCTGCTCGCGGCGCGGCAGACGCCTTAACTCAGGCGCGTGGGGTCGCCCAATGAGGCGTTCAATGCCACGGCCTCTTTGACCAGGTCGACGACGGTAGCGCGCTCCAGCGGCGTTGCCTCGACCAATTCGAGTGTCGCCATCTCGTACTTGCCGCCGGGCTTGAGGCGCGGCTCGATGCCCCGCAGTCGCTGCCCGCGCCAGAAGCCGAAGAGCAGCCGCGTCTCCTCCGCCCGGATCAGCAGCACCGGCCCGTTGGAAAAGTACACCAGGTGGCCCCACTTGACGTGCTCGTCGAGCCACGCGGCACCGCTGACGGCGGACCGCAACGCGTGCGCATAGCGGCGTTGCCAGCCGCCGAGCGAAGCGATGTAGGCCGCAGGGTTGGCCGCGGGTGCCGACTTCTGCATACCGCTCATGGCACGTGCTCCTCGTCGTCACGGCCCAAGGCGCGCTGGACTTTGGATTCTTCGTCAACAGCGCGGGCGAACCCTTCCAGGCCGAAGAGATTCAACACCCGCTTGAATTCGGAGGCCACCTTGGGCTTGAGTGCCGCCAGGCGATGGCACGCGTCCAGGGAAGCCGCGTCGAGATCCTCCGCGGGGCAAACCCGGTAGACCAGGCCCCAGTCCGCAGCCTGGGCGCCAGAGAACTCCTCGCCGAGCAGCATCAAACCCTTGGCGCGCGACAAGCCCACTGCGGCCGGAAGCGTCGCGACCAGCCCGCCGGTGACGAAGACGCCGATGGACGCCTCCGGCAGCTTGAAGCGGGCGTTGTCGGCGGCGTAGACGATGTCGGCGTTCATCATCCACTCAAGGCCTGCGCCGACCGTCCAGCCGTGCACGGCGGCGACGACGGGCTTGGGGTTGCGCACGATCGACATGGCGACGGCCTGCACCAGTTCCAGATCCTTGTCGGTGGGCGCTTCGCTGACATCACGGCCCGCGCAGAACGCGCGCCCGTTGCCTCGCAGGCGGATGGCCCGCACCGATGAGTCCATCGCCGCTGCATCGAGCGCGTCCAGCAACGCGGCCGCCAGGTCGTTGTCGATCGCATTGAGTTTGCCTGGGCGGTTCAGCACCAGCGTCAAGACGCCGCCGTCGCGCTCCACGAGCAGTTTGGATTCGTTCATGGCGCGGGAGGTCATTCCATGTGCTCGATGTCAGCCGGCAATCCCACCCACGCATGCATGCGCTCCTCGTAGACCGACCGCACCGGCGGCGGAAACGCGGGATCGGCGAATGCGCCCACCGGGATGGCGATCATGTCGTCGTGTCCCTCGAGCACGTAGTAAACCGTGGCGCCGCACGTCGGGCAGAAGTGAAAGGTGGCCGTGCCGCCCGAATCGCCGACCCGCACGTAAGCGGTCGACTTGCCTTCTGTCGTGACGTTCCGGCGGTCAAAGCGTGCCTGCGCGCCGAAGACGCTGCCCGTGCGGCGCTGGCACGCCAGGCAATGGCACACTGAGACCCGGATGGGATCACCGGAAACCGTTGCGACCAGCTGGCCGCAACTACAGGAGGCTGTTCGATGGGTCACGGGGCTACAAAGAGTTTTTTCTCGCCGAGCGCGAATGATGCACGCTGGATGCGCCCATCGGCAACTTCATAAATGCACAGCATCTCCAGCGTGCCGAGGCCTTCGGGAAAGTTGCGGGTGATCAGCTCGGCATCGGTGACGACGTTGCCGACGACCACCCGCGACAAGAGCTTGGCATGCAGGTCCGGCTCAGAGAAGCGTGCCAGAAAGCGCGGCCGGAGTTGCTCGTGGCCCTGCGCCAACAGCTCGCCATGGAGCGTGAAGTGCTGCGCGTCCGGCGCGTATGTCGCAAGCAGCGCCTCGATGTCTTTGGCGTTGTAGGCGTCCAACTGGGCTTGGATGACACAGTTCGCGTCTGAGGTCATGGCGCCGGTGACTTTAAGGGCATCACCGTCAGGTTCGAATAGTGCCCATCCCCTGAATCGACGAAGAGCCCGACGGGGCGTTGAACGCCGCCGGCCGAAAGCCGGCGGGTGACGAGGCTCGGCTCTTTCGCATCATTCACGAAGACCCGCACGTGGCTGTCCGTCACCTCGATCCGGGCATGGAACCAGCCGTCGGGATCGGGCACCGGCTTCACCGCGTTTTCGAACTGGCCGGGTGCTGTCCTTCGGAGGTGCTCCCACGTGTTGACTGGCCACGCGATGTATTGCACCGAGCGGTTGCGTATGGGCTCCGCCGCCTGAAAGTTGAACGGGCGAAAGTAGACGGCCTCGAAGGTCTTCTCGTCGATCACGTTGAAAGCCACGCCCAGGAAGCTTCGCTGCCTGAGGTTTCGCCCCTTCAAGTCGATCTCGATCGTTCCCGTCGAAAAGCTCAACGCACGCGGCAAGGCCAAACCGACGATGCCGTTGGCCGAATCGCCCTCCGCGACCAACCGCACGGCGCGCTTGCCGTCAACTTCAGTGGTTTGCGCATCGGTGTGGGTGACCCGCCAAGACTTCCCGTCCGCAATCGTCGAGAGGTCGGCGGTGGACGGATGTCGATGCCCACATGCCTGGGTCAACGCAAGCGTTGCGAGTATCAGGGTGAAAATGATGGCTTTCACGAAGTCAAGCCTGCGGACTCAAGGCACCAATTGCGGTGGAAGATAGATCGTGAATTCATTCATCGGCTCTACGAGGATGCTGTGCGGGTGCTGCTGCTCTTGCAACGTCACGAGTCCAAGCCGTTCCAGAAGACCGAAATCGGCACTCACGAGCTTCCCGGGGTTGACTCGCAGCTGACCATGCCAAACGCGGTAAGTACCCAGGCGCCCGTCTATCCGGTGATAGTAGCCGCGGAGCGGGTGGGTCAGGTAAACCAGTCCCGACTCCACGTCCGGAAACCCCGGCAGACATAGCTCCATGTGCTTTTCGCACGTGAACTCGACTCGCGCTGGAGCCCAGCGGGCCTGCGTCTCCATGGCGTACTTGACATAGCGGTTCTCGCTGTCGACTTCGCAAGCAAAACGGACCCTGCCCGAGTACCAAGGGAGATTCCAGACGTGGCGGGGGACGGCAACGGTCCAGGAATCCAGCGTGGTCCCCAAGAACCAGACGCACTTCTCATTCGTCACGCTGTCGACGATGTAGATGCGATAGTTCGTCTGTCCCATCCGGAACTTCGGAAACGGATAGACCGCCGAGGTGAAGTCGACATCCACGAAGGGCACGACAGAGATCAAGGCCTTTTCGACACCGTCGATTTGCACGGTGTCCAACCTGAAACGCGGCGGCATCACTCCATGAAAACGAGCTGGATTGAATGCGTACGTGATGATCGAGAAGTGTTGGAGTTTGCAAAGCACATCGATGCCGGACGGCCTGGGGCGGTCGTGCAATACGTCCGCGAACTTCAGGCGCATCGGCATCTGCACGTCGAGCATCTCCGTTCGCGCCGGTTGAGCCTCCATGTCAATCACGGCCTACCGCCTTCTGCGTTGCTGAGGGACTTGTGCATCACAACGCTAAGGTAGTTGGTGTGCGGGCGCCAGTCAACTTCGCCCACTGTCTCGTACCCCCATGCCCGGTACATCGCGATAAGACCCACGGCAGGTGCGGCCGTGTCTAGCGCCACTGCCAAGGCACCATTGAGCAGGGCGTGGGCCACCGCGGCTTCATGAAGCGCCTTGCCCAACCCAGTGCCCTTGGACACCGGATCGACCGCGAACTGGCAAATGGTCCAGGTGCCGGCGTCGCGATAGAGCGCAACCGGCGAATCCGGCTGCGGCGGCCGAACCGTGATGGTTCCGACAATCTCTCCTTCGGTCTCTGCAACCAGGCTATGACCGGATGCGAGCCGCTTGCGCGTGTCATCCACGGATTGGTGCGTGCCCCAATAGTGCAGGCCCTTTGCGGCCTGCGGTGCGTAAGCCGCATGAATGAGCTGGGTCAGGCGCACGAGGCCATCGTCGACGCGCACGGAGCGGATCGTCGGAGAGTGCTCCTTATGCCTGCACATGCTTGATCGAACCCCCATCAACATACCAATTCGCCCCTGCCACGAAGCTCGCGGCCGGGCTGGAGATGAAGGCCACCACGCGTGCGATCTCGTCCGGCGTGGCCAAACGCCCCATCGGGTTTCGCTCGACGACCTTGGCGAAGGCATCAGGCTCTTGCTGCCGTACTTTGTCCCAAAACCCTCGTTCTGCAAGCGTGTCTCCTGGAGACACGGTGTTCACGCGCACAGTGGGCAGGAGCCGCGAGGCCAAGGACTTCATGTAGTGAGCCATTGCGGCCTTTGCCGCGCCATAGGCAGCCGATTGTGGCGCGGCCAGCGAGCTCGCCTTCGACCCGATGTATGTGATGGCAGCGTTTCGCGACCTGGCCAGGAATGGAATCGCGGCTTCGGTGGTATTGACCGCGGCTTGTATGTCCGTCTCCACCGCACACTGCCAGTTACTTGAAAGTGCGCTGACGTTCGGGATAAATATATCGAACGCATTCAGGCTACTGAGCCAAATTGCAAACGCAGTGCCGTCGGTGACATCAAGCGCCCGCGCGGTCACTTTGCCGGGGAGGGCGGCAACGGAGGCAAGTAGGCTGTCAATGGGAGCCTGGTTTCGCGCACAGAAGGCTACGTCGCAACCCTCTTCGGCCAATACACGAACGATGGCGGCACCAATGCCCGAGGAGCCGCCGGTAACCACTGCTGAAAGGCCGGTGAGATGGAGATTCATCGCATCATGGCTTTGGAAGCCGGCTGAGGTGTTCATGGATGATCTGCAGCCGGCCGCCCTCGACGACAAGTACGCGCGTGCCTCTGCCCTGGATCTTGAAGGATCGACCGTCCATTGAACCTTGCCAGTTGTACGTATACGTGGCCGTTGCGCCACTTGCGTCAACGGATAGCACCTTGACATCGGTCAGGTAGAAGCGCTCCTTCATGGCGCCGCCTCCGCTTTTCCAGGTCTTCTCGAAGGCACCTCGCACGGCCTGCTTCCCGACAAAGTCTCCGTCGTTGAAGCGAAAAAACGCGTCGTCGTGGACCATGTCTTGAATGAGTTCGAAGTTCTCCTTCTCGGCAACCTCCTCGAATCGGTTCAGAAACTCGATCACCGATGCCCTGGTAAGCAAGGTTTCACGCAGGTGGAGACTCCCAGTGGAACATGCGACGCTGCTCCAGCAGAGTAGCACCACGACGAACAGCCGGCAGGCTGACGCGGGGTAGCGTGGGTCCAAGCCGTTCATCAAAATGTGGCAATGCGCCGGATAGAGTCCAACTTCTCCTCCGAAAGGCCTGTCAACTGTGCCTCCTGGATCCGGCCCTCCCGCAACAAGTTACCGAAGACCCAGATCAGCTGCGAGTATCGATAGTCGTATTTCCGTTCGATGCCAATGCGCTTCTCGCGCAAGTAGTCCTCAAGCTGCCACATGTCGTCCGGCTCAGCGATCGATGCAGCGCGTGCTCGAAATTCCGCCATGACCTCCGACAGCTCCGCCCCCAGCGCCTCCTCAAAGACACGGCGCGCCAACTTCTTCTCACCGTGGCTCCATCCATCGCTCACAGTTGTCTCCCTTAGACTGCAGCACGGTGCTGAGTGCCACGCCCCATCGTGACGAACAGCATGCGACTTGGCTGGCTGACCTTGGCAGTGTGCCAGATACCTTTGGGCACCACGACCGCGGCGCGTCCCAAAAGCGGCACTTCTTCGACTCCTGTCGGCTGCTCCAGCAACAGCACCGCGGCGCCCGACAGCAGATAGACAAACTCCTCGGCCTCTGGATGCATCTCCCAGTTCGACCAGTCCGAAGCGCACTCGAACTCGGTGATGAGCCAGTCTGCACTCAGGTCGTTAAGTTGGGGCTCCGGCATGGACCAGAAGCCCTCACCGTCCGCGATCAACTCCGCGGAGCCGCCAGCGGTGAGGCGAACGTAGGTTTCGCTTGGGTCGAAGTGCAAGGGAACCTCCAATGCGGATGTTGAACTGCTTGTCAGGTCGCGTGGAAGAGAACCATACCGCCTTTGCGCAGGAGCTCGGATACCTCGTCAAAACCGCCCGCGCGCAATGCTTGCGCCTGCTCCTCGACCGTCATGTACAGCGCGTTGTTGCCCATGCCGCCATCTCCGGCGAAATGATCGCATACGAGGTAAGGCCCATCGGGGCTCAGAAGGGTTCGCACCCGCGCGTGCAACTCCTGGGCATAGCGCTTGTGGCGCAACTCGTGAATCGCTTGATTTGTCACAACGGCCCCGAACGTGCCGAGGCCGTCGGACCAAGCCGCGTCCCGGCACAGTCCTTCAACGCCGTGGCGATCGTGTCAAAGAACTCGGAACGCCAAGGGCGCTTCTCCATGGCCGAAGCTTCCCACGCGAGCGCATCCGCCATCACGCGCAGGTCGATTGGGCTGGGAACATCAGGTGACATGGGCGCAACTCAACCCAAGCCGGCGACGAGCCAGGGTGCGAATCCCACGATGAATGCGCCGGCAAGAAGCGCGATGGCGTAGCGGAAAGCGGGTTTTCTTTCCACGAAAGGGTCACGTGTCTGTGTCATCTCGAAGTAGCTGCTCCAGGCGCCTCGGATAATTGTTCAAGAAGTCTCGGGTGACAGCGAAGTGTTCAGTATCTTCGAAAGCGACCTCGCTGACACCGGATCTGTCGAACAGAATGATCTTCGCGTTGGGATACGACAGCAGTATGGGCGAGTGGGTTGCAATGACGAACTGCGAGTGATCTTCCACAAGCTGGTGGATCGCGCTGAGTGCCGCAAGCTGCCGGCTCGGAGACAGGGCCGCCTCGGGCTCATCGAGAAGGTAGAGGCCATTGCCGCGCAACTTGTTCAGAAGCACCGCCATGAACGACTCGCCGTGCGACTGGATGTGCAGCGACTTCCCGCCGTAGCCCTCCAGATAACCCGTTTCATCCATGTAGCTCGCGACGTTGAAGAAGCTTTCGGCTCGAAGAAAGTATTCGTCACGTGGTTTGGGTACGCCACGAGCAAGGCGCAGGCTGTCATGAAGCGCCGACAGTGAACCGGCCGACTGGAAGCGCACGTTCTTGGTTCCGCCCTCAGCCCCGAAGCCGAGTGCGACGGCGATGCCCTCCATGACGGTTGATTTGCCAGAACCGTTCTCCCCTACGAAGAAAGTCACGTTCGGATGGAAATCAATGTTGGCGATCTCGCGCACGGCGGGAATGCTGAACGGGTAGGACTCGTAATCAATCTCCGCGTCCGGACGGATCGACGCGTGAAGGAGATACGGCTTGGCGCGCTTGCTCATGCGTCCTACTTCGCTGCGGCCGCATACTGCCTCGCCAACGACTGCGCGACGCGAGCGATCAAGTCGTAGGGTATTGGCTCATCCAACTGGAATTGGAGGTTGCCCTTTGGTCCGCGGTACCGCGCCAGATTCGTAGCAAGGGCGTGGTCTTGAACTGGCGGATAGACCCCGATGTGCTTCTTGAACGCCGCGAAGTAGAAGAACACTTTCTTGTGGCGAAGCGCAGGCATTTGGTAGCTGATGCACTCGGTTGCGTCCGGCACGGCAGCGGAGACAATCTTTCGAATCGTCTGGAGGATTTCCCGCGCCTTCGGATCGGCTGCGGCGATGTACTCGTCGACGGTTGAGAAATGGGGGCGGGATGTCATTGAGCGCTGTTCAAGTTCATTTCTTCGGTGGCCTGTCCCTGACCATGTACACGGCGGGGCCGTCTGGCGTCACGACAATGCCTTCACTCCGGAACCCTGCATTCTCATAGCATCGTATGGCGCGAAGGTTGTTCGGTGCCGGGTCCGTCTGGATCTTCGTAACATTTGGATCGGTAAAAAGCACGTCCACCAAGGCGAGCACCAGTTTGCTACCCAGGCCCTTACCCAGTAGCTCCGCATACCCGATGGATTGATCGATGCCCCGGACCCCCGGATCGGTCTCGTCTTCCCACCATCCGCCGCCGGCGCCCAGCGCCACGTAGGACTGCGCATACGCGAATGGCATGTCGCCGAGCATGCCGATATACGGAACCACGCGATCCTGCGCCAGGACTCGCGGAAGGTACTTCTCGCGCACGGTCTCGAGTGAGGGCCTTTCGCCGCCCCACCACACGACGATATGCGGGCGATTCAACCAGTCATGCAACATGGAGATGTCGGCATCCGACATCAGGCGCAGGGTCACGGGGAGGTCGAGTGCGGCCATGACGGGCTGCATCATCCTAAGAAAATATCCATACCGCTAGTCGCCGCGGACGACTTCGATGTGAAGCTCAGGATGAGCTGAACGCCATAAATCGGCCTGCACCATGACCTCGTCGAAATCGATCTCGGGCGCCGAGTCGGCGAGGGTCAGTGAAATCTCGGTACCCGCTGGGCCGTCCCAAGGTTCGACTTCGACTCCACCTTGCGCGACTGCCCATTCGAACCGCTGCAAGTACTTGTGTCCGCCGCGTCGGGATTGGATCGTCATGGAAGGTGACGACATCGCAATGAGCGCCAGGCCAAGCCCGTGCAAGGCGACCTCGTTGCGGCGGACAGCCAATTGCTCCACGAGGCCGGAGACATAGCCTTCCCGATGAAGACCGATCCCGCGTCCGTTGTCTTGCAGCGTGCACTTTCGCGGTTGGATGGTGAGTCGGATGGCTGTAGCGGTTCCGCCTTCGTACTTGTGCTCGTAGACGGAGCCAGCGAGGAGGGCCCGCACCAGGACGGAGGAGAAGCTTTGATAAGAGGGGTTGTTCATGCGTTGCAACCTTGGAAGCGTTCAGTTTGATTTGCAAATCACTGGAGCACTGCATGGGCACCATGCCGCTCGATGCGCCACAGCCGCGTCGCTCGATACAATCCAAGCGCATGCAGTGCCAAAAAGGCGCTGAACACGAGCACTGCCAAATAGACCCAAAGGTTGATTCGCAACGCCGGCGTCACCTTGTCGAGATGCTGGGCGAACGGCACGATCAGCACCAAGTCATACGCGAGGAAGCCAAGCAGCTGGCCTGTCGCGTTGCCCATCACCGGCATTGCAACGGAATACAGGAAGTAGCACGCTGCGCCCAGGAAGATCCACCCATAGACTGCCGCGTGCGCTTCAGTCAGCGGCCAGGGAAAGAGCTGGGCGCCTTGCAACACCATCTTGCCGCCAACGCCGACCAGAATCATCGCGAACAGGACGAACGACCAACGGATGTGCCGCGGCACCGGCCGGCGATCGTGAAACGGCAACCGCCGCGACCATAGAAACAGCGCCGCACAAACCACAGACACGACTACGCATATCAAACCGAAACGCCCTGTGGGTGTGACTGCGGGGCTGCCACCTTGTCCCAGTGCATAGACCGCGACGCCCGCATAAGCGATGGACAAGTTGAGGGCGCCTCCCGCTGCAGCAGCGAACTCGCCGGAAACGCCGATCCACAGCACCGGCAGCGCTGCTGCAGCCAGAATTGAGGCGACGAAGATATAGGAGAGGCGTCCGCCGGGCCATGGCCACGTGCCGGTCGCCCAGGGCAACTGCACGTAAAAACCGGCGGCCAAGACCAGCGCAGCGAGACCGGCGCCGATGAACAGTGCACGTGCTACGGGCTTCAAGGCCGGGGTCCCTTTCTGCTGGTGCGCGCCCGGTTGCCGGCCATTATGCGTCGTGCCCGGAAGGGTCTTCCTGGAACATGCGGAGCCCGCATTTTGGGCAGTTGACAACGGACCTGCCGCGCGAATAAGTGGCCGAGCATCGAGGGCATTGCACCTTGGAAGCGCGCATGGCCAATCGTGTGAACAGGACGAGCCAGACAACGAGAAGCGCAACGGCTACATGAACCGCCCACTCAGTGATACCCGAGAGGGCGTAACCCAGCAACCCGATGGCAGGGACAAGCAGCATCGCGCCCAGCAATTGGAGTGTGCGGCGGTTGGACGCTCTCTGGTATTCAGCCCAATGCTCGGTGTATTGCCCCATGCTGGTTTACCGGTTACATGAACGCGCTCGTATTGAACGCAATGTCTGAGCCCGTTCCAACCACCTTGGCTCTTACCTCTCGAAGAACTCGAACCATTTTCTCCCGGGCGCGCGGTGCTTTGAGCTTCGCCGGTAATCGGCTTAGCCAATGCCCATTGGGACCAAGTGCCAACCCTCGTTTGGATGAGAGCTGCCTCGAAGTGGGGAGGGGCTTCCGGCGCAGGACCTCGATGAAGTGATCAAGCTGCGCCGGCGCGCTGAACTGGAGGTCTACGCCCTCGACCTCGACATGCAGGAATGCGTAACCCTTGTGGGGGATCGGCTCCGGCGCCGGAGGAGCGAACTCGCGCTCGGTGTTGGGAGTCGGAATATGCACCCAGAAGGCCGCCGGTGCGAAACGCCAGTCTTTCTCGAATGTGAAGTGGTGCTTGAGCATCATTGCTGCACCCGCGGCTTGCGTGCAGTATGGATCGCGACAATGCCGAGAGACAACCGTTCGAAGGTCACGCCCTCAAACCCATAGCTTTCCAGCTCCAGAGCGAGCTCCTCCGCGCTGGGGAAATCCCGAATCCCGTGCAGCAAGTATTTATAGGCAGACGCATCACCACCAGTGGCCAGCCACCCCAAGACCGGCATGCAGATCGACATGTAGAGAAAGTATGCGCGGTTGACAAATGTCCAGGGAATGTTGGAGGCCTCGAGAATGATCAATCGCCCACCTGGCTTGAGCGCCCGGAAGGCCTCCTGTGCAGCGAGCCGGCGGTTGCAGATCTTCATGCCGAGCGATATCGAGTAAGCGTCGAAGCTGCCGCTTTGAACGGATGGCATGTTTTCGGCGTCAAGCAGTTGGAGGCTGACACTTCCCTTGTGTGCCTGCAGTCGTTGCTCAGCGATTGCAAGCATCTTTGCGCTCACGTCCGATGCGATAACCGTTCGTCCCGTGGTTGATGGTTGCTCCAAGACTCGGAGAATGATGTCCCCAGTGCCTGTGGCCCCATCAAGCAACGTGTCCCACTCTTCGCTTGCGATACGCTCCGCGACCCTTTGCTTCCAGAGCCTGTGTATGCCGAAGCTGAATGCGTCACACAACCTGTCGTACCTTGACGCGATGCGGCCGAAGACGTCGTCCTTCTGCCAGGCAAAGTCTGCGGCATTCAAGTGTGGTGGCGTTTCTGTGACCGTCATGACGCTGTCTGTTCATACTGGGTTACGGTGCGTTCCGCACTTGCGCGGGTACCGAGCCTCGCCATCCACTCCGCGACAGCGCGATGTTCGGCAATGGCGACTTGTCCCTCTGGGGTGAGAGCGAAGTAGCGGAGGATCGGATAGGCGTGAAGGTCTGCAAGAGAGAGTGTTGTGCCGGCAAGGAACGGAAAGTCCCCGACGAGAGCCGAAAGCGCCGCAAGGGCGACGCGGGACCCTTTCAATGACTTGGCAACCAGCGATTCATCGGTGGAGCCGCCTGTCGTGGGAATGCGAACCCTTTGGACGAAGACTCCCCACACCATCGGCCGATAGGCGTAGGAGTCGAGCAGGCCGATCACTTGTGCCATACGCGCTCGCCCGGATGGCGTGGGTGGCTGCAGCGACGGACCAGGGAATGCTTCATCTACATAGCGACAGATTGCCGCAGTTTCGTAGATCGACAGCTCTCCGTGAGTGAGCACAGGGATTCGCCCGAACGGATGTCGCCTAGTGTGAGCTGCAGGCACTCCATCTGGTCCGAAGATATCAACTTCTTCCACTTGGTAAGGCACAGCCTTCTCTTCGAGCGTGAGGCGGACGATGCGCGTATACACACTGCGCGGTAGGCCATAGAGGGTTACGTTTGATGGCGTGCGCCGCGTCGCGGTCGCAAGGGTTGGTTCTCGCGGCATCACAGCGCTTTGCACATACGCAGGAGAGGCACGGCAGTGCCACCTCGCTCGTCTTCGACACTTTCAATTGCTTCAAAGCCGCAGGCACGATAGAGCGGTTCTCCTGCCATCGTGGCCATGAGCTCGACGGTTCGGAAGCTCTCACTCCTGGCTGCCGCCTCGCAAAGACCGAGGATCAGGCGACCTATCCCCGTGCGAACGTGGTCGGGATGGGTATACATCGCTCGCACACGTGCGGCATCGATCTTCGGATCCAGCAGAACGGCACTTCGCCCGGGAGACTGATCGCCCCCGTAAAGCGTGGCACGGCGGCTCCAACCTCCACAACCCACGAGTTGGCCGTCCAGTTCGACGACGAAATATGTTCCGTCTTCGATGAGTTGTGTGTCCAGCCCCATGATCGTTCGGCTTGACGCGATCTGACGGTCGTCAAGGAAGGGCTTCTGCAGCTCGGAGATCGCGGCGTCCATCAGGCTCCGTAGCGCGCCGAGGTCTTCCAGTCGGGCCAGTCGATGATGAAGTGCAATGTTCGACATGGCAACCTTCTTGGTTCCCAGGCCTAGGCCACGCGTTCAAGTGCCGCGACCGGATAGATTTGTACTGAGCCTGGATGAGCCTCGGACTCGACGGCGTAACCCTCTGGAGTCAGAGTTGTGCTGTACCAGCCGACGACGCAGCCTTGCCACGCGGCCCCGGACTTTTTTCGTACGCGATCTCCCAGTCCAAACGTCGTCGGTTCTGATTGCTTGAGTTGGCGCTCATTTTGAGAACCAACGACTTTGCTGATTTGTTCCATATCGCCCTTTGCTGAAGGTCTCGCGAGATCGCTCAGTATGCAAATAGTTTAGCGCCTGGATTGCAGTGTCTTCGCCTCTCCAGTTGAGCGCAGGTCAGGCGTCACTGGCGTATGGGTTTGCGCGCGTGATCTCCATGAACGTCTCCGGTTTCTCGAGTGGAGCGAAGCCGTACTTTGCATAGAGACCCCTCGCGGTGCTGCTGACGAGAACCAACCGCCTCAAGCCCTGCAGGCGCGGATGGGCGAGGACTGCTTCCATGAGCATTCTGCCGTAGCCTTTGCCGCGGTGTTCTTGAAGAACAAATACGTCAAGGACGTAGGCAAAGGTTGTGTAGTCAGTCACCACCCGTGCGTATGCGACCTGCGCCTCTGACTCGAATAGGCCGAAGTTCAGCGAGTTCTGTATGGATTCACGCACCAGGAGCTTGGGGATGCCCTTGGCCCAGGGAGAGTCTTCCGAGAGAAAGCGATGGATCAAGTCCACGTCTTGCACCGCGGGATCGGTTCGGAGTGACAGCATGGGTTGTTTCTACCTGCGCGCTAGTAAAAATGGGTGATGTGCCTTTTGGGCGTCCCCTCGATGGAAGGGTTAGGCGTCATCGTGCCTCCCGACGAAAGAACACCAAGCTCCAGACCGGGCCAAAGATAAACCAGAAGAAGACGCACCCGAAACCGAATTTGTACCAGGCCTGCAAGGGATTAGTGATCGCGTCGTTCCCCACGTAGGCTATCAAGGCTTCGAGTAAGGCGAAGGCAATGATCCATGCTGCGATGCAGCGTAGCCAGAGCCCAAGCTCAAGTCTGACGGGACTCCATCCGGTCGTCGGTGCTTTGGTCGGTACGGGTCCGGACGCGAAGCGGTAGGCGAAGTGCGCGTCCGCCCATCGAACCGCCACGGAAGCGAACGCAATGGTGAATCCAACGTAGACCGCAGCAAGGCCGTGTGCAGTTGTGGCCGTGGTTCCAGAACTCAGGTCCAAGGCGGTGAACACCAAGAGCAAGACGTCGATAGCCGGCAGTGAGTGGAGAAGCCATCGACTCAGAACTTCTCGATGCAGCAGGTATCGCGCGGTCAGGCTCAGAAGGAGAACCAACCAGAACGCCACCTCGCAGCCGACGATCAGAAGGTAGAGGAGAACCGATTGACTTGGCATTGAGACGCGAGATGCGTGTGACGCTTCAGGTTCGAGTTGAACGAGCGGTCAGGCGGCAGTCGCGCCGCTTCAAAAGACGCCGGATTTGAACAGTTGCCCATCTGCCTCTAGCAGGCGCCAAGCCTTGCCATCGGTGTGCAAGACCTGAGCTTCCGCCCCTTCTGTGACGGTCACTTCACCGGAGAGCACGTACAGGAACTCGTCTTCGTTCTCATGCCAGTGATTGTTGGAGGACCGCGCCCCGGGGTGCAGTGTCTGCACGTAGGCTCCGTACTGTGAAAGCCCTCCGGCGTCTGACAACCGCAGGGTGTCCGAAACACCAAAGGACTCGCGTTCCGCCCGTTCGGCGGGTACCTGATTCTTCTTGATGATCATCTCAACTCCTGAGCCGCGACATGAAGCATGTCGTAAATGTAGCCGCTGGACCGGTCGACGCGGTACCGTTGGGACGGATGTCGTGAGGCTGCGCTATGAATTAGAGGCGCGATAAGCAGCGTGTTCGGCCTGCTGCTGATAGCGGGAGGCTCGGCGCTGGTCGCAGTCGGCCTGCATCTTCGCTCGCATCACGCAATGCGGCGGAAGATGCGCGGCGGCTGATGCGAGAGCGCTGGGCCCTTGAGTGCGAGGCCCGTCGAGTGCAGCGCGTTGTTGGGCGACATGACCCATCTCCGAGTCAGCGCGCGCGCCGGTAGTGCATGGCGACCGCGCCGCAACGGAGCGGCTTCGCCGAGATCAATTCGAGCCGTCGCGTGCTGGGCAGCCCGCTCTCGTACAGGGTCGGGCCGTGGCCGGCGATCCTGGGGTGGACGAGCAACTTGTACTCGTCGATCAGATCAAGCCGGTCCAGCTCGGTCGCGAGCTTGCCGCTACCGAGCAGTACGCCGTCCGGGGTCGCGTCCTTGAGCTTCTGTACGCTCATGCGCAGGTCGCCGGCGATGTGGTGGCTGTTGGCCCACGGGAAGTCTCTTCGCGCCCTGGACACCACGTACTTCGGCTTGGCCTCGAGCTTGACCGCCCACTCGCGCATCGCCGGCGGTGCCTGCGCGTCGCCGCGGGCGACCGCCGGCCAGTAGCTCTCCATCATCTCGTAGGTGACGCGGCCCCACAGCATCGCTCCGCTCTCGTCCATGAGGCGGGTGAAGAAAGCGTGCGTCTCGTCGTCGGCGATTCCTTCCTGGTGGTCGACGCAGCCGTCCAGGGTGATGTTGATACTGAAGGCCAAGAGTCCCATGGTGTCCTCCGTTCTGGCATGCTTGCAGTCTATGACTCGCTAGTGAGGGAGCCCAGCTTTCGCCAGTCCCGCGTAATAGCGCTCCCGCTGGCTGCGGCAAAGGTCATTGGCGCACAACCGTTCGTCGCGGAACGACTGGATCGTGTAGGAGGGCAGCAGTCGCCTGAAGGCGGCAAGCGCGCTGCTCGCGGCATCCGCCTCGCCCAGGTTCGCAGCCGCCGCGGCAACCCATGAATGGGCCACTGCATGCTGCGGTCGTTCGAGCACCGAGCGCCGCGCCCAATCGAGCGCCTCGCGGTCGTGTCCCAGGTACAGATGCGCCGCGGCGGTCACGAGGTAGATGCCGTTGAGGTTCGGGTCGCGCGGGCTGAGTCGTTGTGCCTGCGCGAGGGCAGCGATGGCTTCATCCTGCCGTCCGAGGGTGCAACGGGCATAACCGAGCCAGAACCAGGCACTGGCGTCGTTTCGATTGAGTCCGATCTGGCGCTCCAGCAACTCCACCGCCAGCTCGGAGCGGCCGGCCAAGGCGAATGCCGTGCCGCGCGCACCGACGACACGCGAGTCTCCGGGATCCAGCTGGAAGGCCCTTTCCGACAGTCTGTCGGCATGTTGCAGCCACTGTTCGCGCGTCGCGCCGCGCCGGCTCAACCAGCGCTGAGAGACGTCGATGTTGTAGGTTTGCGCCAGCAGCGCCAACGCGAGCGCCGATCCCGGGTCGCGCGCATTTGCGCGCTCCAGAAGCAGGCGCGCCTCTTGGACGGAGTCAGGCGTGGCGCGATTGAACTGGAGAAGCCATCGGGCCTGCAGCAGCAGGTCTTGCAGGTCGGCTGCGGCCCGTACCCGCGCGCCGGCGGTCACCACTTCCTGCAGCTTCAGGTCGAGCGAGCGCGCCACCGTACCCGTGACTTGTCGATAGAGCGCAGGAAGGTCGGACAGCTCGCCATCGATGCGGTCTGCCCACAGGGCGCGCCCGCTCTCGCTGTCGACGAGCTGCAGCGTCAGCCGCACCGATTCGCCCATACGCACGAGGCTGCCGTCGAGAACGAATCGCACGCCGAGCTCGCGGCCCACCTGACGGGCGTCGATACCGCGGCCGCGGTAGCTGTCCGCGGTGGCCCGGGCGATGACGAAGGTCTCCGGGATGCGCGACAGGTCGACGGTGATCTCATCGGTGAGTGCGGCCGCGAGGCGGTCTTGTGCCGGGTCGCCGCCCACGCTGGCCAGGGGCAGCACCACGATCGACAAAACCGGGCGGGCGGCTCCAGTTTCCGGATGCGGCCGCACTGCCCAGGCCACCCAAGCCAGGGCGATACACAACAGGGCCACGCCCGCTCCCAGGAACCAATTCCGGCCCCGGATGCCACTCTTGCGGGGCGCAAGCCCGGCAGGCTCGGGTTCGCCGGACCCCGGCCCGTCCGTTTCCACCGGGACCGCCAGCGTGTAGCCTCGCCGCGGCACGGTCTTGATCACCGTCTGCCCCACATCGCCAAGCGCGCGCCGGATGTCGCTGATGCAGCGCGCGATCGAGTCGTCCGTCACCACCTGCCCGGGCCAGACGGCAGCGATCAGCTCGTCCTTGCTGACAACGGATCCCGGGTGGCGCACGAACCAGGCCAGCGCGTCGAAAGCGAGCGGCCGCAACTCGACGTTGGCGCCCGAGCGACGCAGCGTGCGCCGGTGAACATCGAGCTCGAAGTCGGCGAAGCGGAACGTGGTCGCAGCAGTGAAGTCTTCGGTTCGGCCCATCGGAGTGAGAACCCTTCCCGCAGCGTAGTTTGCCGCGAGCGGGCGAACGGGTACAGAGCTATTCAGGATTATTCAGCCGGCGCACGGCAATTTTCAGGACGCGCCGCCGGTGCCGGGCGCAGATTGGCATCTCCACCCAAGGAACGGAGCCGAACATGTTCAACGATCTCTTACGGCGGATCACCGCCGCCGCCATCATGGCGGTGCTGGCCGGCTGTGCCGGCATGCAGCCAGCACCGAGAACGCCCACCCTGGCAGTCGAGGAATTCCAGGTACCCTCCAAAGCGCCGGGCGTCGAACTCTTCGTTCGCAACAAGCGGCCGGCGGGGATGCAGGACTTCACTTCGGGCCGGATCGTGCTCTTCGTTCACGGCGCGACCTTCCCTTCGGAGTCGACCTTCGACCTGCCGCTGGACGGGATGTCGTGGATGGACTTCATTGCAGGGGCCGGCTATGACGTCTACCTCGTCGACATCCGGGGCTACGGCGGGTCCACGCGCCCCGTCGCGGGTTCCGCTTCTGCCGGTGCGGCAGGCCCCATCGCCACGCTTGCCGAAGCGATGGACGACGTCGATTCCGCCGTCGAATTCATCCGCCGCCGTCGCAACGTCGAACGCATCCAGCTGATCGGCTGGTCCTGGGGGACTGCCGTCGCAGGGCGCTACGCCGCCACCCATGGGCACAAAGTCGACCGCCTGGTGCTCTACGCGCCGCTGTGGCAACGCAGGGCGGCGCCGCTATCGACCCGTGGAGTCGACTTGAAGGTGCCGTATCGGCACGTCGACGTGGCCGGGGCAAAAGTGCGCTGGCTTGCCGGCGTCGCGCAGGACAAGCAGGAACAGCTTATTCCGCGCGGCTGGTTCGAGGCCTGGGTCAAGGCATCGCTTGCAACCGACCCCTGGGGATCGAAACAGACACCGCCGGTCATGCGCGCTCCCAACGGCGTCTTCGCGGACCTGCAGGTACCGGGCGAGTGGGTACCTCCGTACGACCCGGCGGCCGTCAGGGCACCGACGCTCCTGGTCAAAGCGGAGTGGGACGCCGACACGCCGAGCTACATGGCGCAGACCCTGTTTCCGCTGCTCGTCAACGCACCGCGGAAGCAATACCTCGAGATCGGTGAGGGGACGCACTCGGTCATGCTGGAGAGAAATCGCATGCAGTTGTTCCGCGCGGTCCAGGAGTTCCTTGATAGCCCGGGACGGTGACGACCTTGAGCGCAGCATCGAGCGGGCTCACCGCCGCCCCTTGCCCGACGAGAAGAGCGCCAGAAGGATGAATACAAGCGCTGAGACGAGCATGCCGCCGACTGCGAGTGCCATCGAGCGACGAGACTCCTGGCGTTTCACACCTTCAAGTAACCTGCGAACGATCGCGCGTGTCCCAAAACCGCCAAGTACCGCAGGAATCAAGAGCAGGACAAGCGGCGCGACCCTCTCGGCATCGACACTCTCTACAGCGTGGTACGACAGGAGGTACTGCTCCAGATCGTTCAGGAAATCCGGCGCGTGCAGCAATTGACCGACGGCGAAGTAGGTGCACAAAGTGCCAACCAAGACTATGGCGTAGCCCCAAACGGGCAAACGACCTTCCGATTTGCTGGCCTGCGGCATTGCGGCTCCTCCGCGTTCGAAATGAGAGGGTTATACATCGATGGCCTTGCTGTAGGCATAGAAGACTTCATCCCGGACCCAGCCAAGCGACTCGTATGTGGCCTGTGCCGCCTTGTTTGTTCTTGCGGTGGTGAGATCCATTCTCGCCTTGCCGCTCTCGGCCGCAAGCTTCTCTGCCGCCTGTAGCAGCACCTTGCCAGCGCCTGCGCGCCTTGCTTCTGGTGTGACGAACAGGTCGTAAAGCGAGTAGATCGGCTTTGCTTCGACCGAACAGAAGGTAGGGTAGAGCTGGCAGAAACCAACGGCGTGTTGGTTTTCATTCAGGGCCAGAAGAACCACGGACTCGTTGTTCGTGAGGCGATCGCGGATGAAGCTCCTGGCCAAAGGGAGGTCGGATGATTGCTCATAGAACTGTCGATACGCATCGAACAGTGAGGCGACGACATCGAGGTCAGCCAGCGTTGCGATTCGGGTACGGATGGTGGTCATGAGGTTCGAACTCGATGCCTAGCGTGAACGTAACCGGCGCACCCGGAACGGCCCGACCGAAGGGAGCAGGTGCTCCGCGTCCGCGTCGAGTGACAAGTTGGACGAAGCCGCTACGCGGAGGAGTCCCTGCCGACGCTGGCACGATCTGTTCCGCATGAGGCTAGTTTGGGTGAGGGACACAGCGGACTTTGCGCGGGATGGACTTCTCCTGGCTTCCTCCTGTGATTTCCTTCACTTCTCCTTTGGGGCAAGTTCCATCATCGACATAGACCACTTTCCCGTAGCGCACCGAGCCTTTCGGTGGCTCTTCTTTGAGGTACTCGACCTTCGTTTGGGATTGGCACGGATACGAAAGGAGGAGCCCAAGAGTAGAGGCCAAAGCGAAGGAAAGTGATTTCATGGTTCGTCTCCGTGAAGTTGGTCGTCGCTGTAGTTGAAACGTAAAAATGACCGGACCACCACCCTTTGCGGCGAAGCCGCCTCCTGCAGGTGTGGGTCCGTGTCGATTGACAAGTTAGGGCGCGTGCATGGTTGACTCATATTCGCCTTCAGTGGGCTGTGTGATCTGCCGTGCGGTCCCACAGTGTGCCCTTCCAGTTGTCTATGAAACCACTTTCGCCACATTCGGGACACCACCACACAACTCGATTTGTCTCCAGCTCGAAATCGGTTTCGATTGTCCCCGAACAGGGCCTGCGGCCGGGACGGCATCGGCACTTCACGCCTTCTCCGCCACACTGATCCGACATCAAGCTAGTGGCATCGGCCACGATCATGGCCGTGTACTCGGCGAGGCGCCGCGCCGGACCAGGCATTGGAGCAATAGCACCTTCTTCGGTGAGCCAATGTCTCAGGTCGACAACAAAAGTCTTCGGCATTCGCGTTTCTTTCGGCGGCACGAGCATCTCCGGGCGGTTGGCGCGCTCAACGTTTGAGTTGAGCGGCCCACACCGGCGTGCGGCGATTGGCCCAGAATGAAATGGAGGCCAATCGCCGCACGCCGGTGTGGGTCCGCTCGAACGAAGGGTTAGGCCGCATTGGGCTACTTTTGCCCAGCAGTTGACTGAGTTGACTTCCGGCCGCGATACCAAGCCAGCAGGATGGTGGCGATGCAGATTGCGAGCACAACTGCTACGTAGTACAACTTGAGGTCAGAAGGGTCGAATGACTTGAAGGCTTCGACGTCTACGCCAGCCGCTTTCCCGCGTTCTCGCAGCAAATTCGCGAGCGCGACGAGTTGGCGCTGCGATGACTCGAGAGCCGCGAAGTTTCCGAAGCAAAAAACCACGTAGGCAGCAAGAACGGCGAACGCCTCGGGAAAGATTCGCGTGACCTTCTCGCTAGAGATCGTGTAAGCGACTAGCGCAAGGCTGACGACTGAGAAGTACCCCCAAAGCTTGTCGGTTGCGGTGTACTGAGCTTGGTACATGTCCATCGCAGCCTTCAGAAGTGTTTGCTCATCTGCCATAGCTTCCTCCTTTGCACGTGGTTCGGTATGCGGCCTAACGTCGAAGCTGACCGGAACGCAACAACTGCGGCGAAGCCGCCTTCTCATGTTGCGTTTCCGTGTCGAGCGAAATGTTAGGTATCACCGCCGGCCTCTTGAATCTCTATGAAGTAGGGGATTCTGACGGCCTGCGAGTCGGGCACCGCATCCACCGATATCACCTTCGCGCCGAGCTCGTAAAGGTTAGCTCCGATGTGCCGTTGCACACACACAACCATCAGACCCGCAGCGACCTCCCCGATGTTCCCAACCAGTTTGGACGTCTCGGCTACCAGTGACTCAAACGCGCCAGCAGGATCGCCAGGTCGAATCGCTTCGAGCATGGATCGACCGGCGATTGTCTCCGCGAACGAGAACAGGGTGTTCGCATTGTGCTTCGCGAGGTAGATCTGGAGCGGATCCCCATCTACCAATGCCGCGTAGCCTGCGTCGAGTTGGTCTCCAGCGTAATGGAAGGCGAACTTGTTCCGAACGATAGCCACTAAGTTTTCCCTACCGAAATACTTCTTCAACTCGTTCAGAGCGGTAGCGGATTCAGTGTCCAGGAGTGGTTGATACTCGCGAGAGAGCTGGGCTCCGAAGAAGGAGTTCTGCAGCAATTGCCAGAACTCATAGATCTTCCCCGTGAGTATTCTCGCTAGCACCATAGCCTGCATAGTCTCTGCTTGGCTAGTCAGGCCTTCGTCGGCGGCAGATCCGGCGGCAAAGTGAAACAGCTTAGCCAAAGCATTGAGCTCGTTCGACGCATGCGCGACCAAGACGAGAAGACGGCGCTCCCCGTCAGGTATCCGATCCAATTGTTCTCGGGTCAGGTCAATTCGGTGCAGGTCGACCATGTGAGACCTAACGTACAGATGACCGGACCACCAACACGAGCGGCGAAGCCGCCTCCTGCTGTTGTGGGTCCGCGTCGATTGACATGTTATGGGGCAGGACGGCCTTTTTGCACGTGCTCATAATTTGCCTCGCGATACCCATGCCCATAGTTTGCCGCACCGACACTGGCAAGCCAACTCGCCCGAGTACTGCGCCTCCTCCAGTTTGAGGAGGCCGCGGCGCGAAGGCCAACGAATGGAGGGACTCGGCCGGAGATGTCGGCAGGCCAATGGCTTGGATGGCGGCGCCGCGACTCGCCCGAGCACCAGGGCGGAACCCCCAGAAAAGCGCAGCGATCCGAGTGAATGGCAACGATTGACGCCGCTTGTGAGATCGCGAAGTCGATCGCGTGACAGCTTCGCGTGCCACTGCCTTCACCCCGCCCTATAACGTGAAGATGACCGGACCACCAACATGAGCGGCGGAGCCGCAGCCTGCTGTTGTGGGTCCGTGTCGATAGACATGTTAAGTCTCAACCCGTGCATCGTCGCTTTCGTCAGTCTTTTCGTGCCACGCGATGGTGTCGAGGGTCTCGCTACCACGCTGCACAACCACCATCCAGTCTTCGAAGGGTTGCCCGGCTGGGCAAAGCTCTCGCATGACTTCTGCCACTCGGCTGCGGAAAGCCTTGCGGGTAGCGCCGCTCAACGGCTCGCCGGCGCGAACCCGAACAAATAGATCGTCGGCTCGCCAGTCGTAACTGTGGCGCTCGACCTCTACCTCACCATAGTTGCCTACGACGCTAGAGACGGCGACTCGCACGGCCTCTTGGATTGGCTGTTCTCGCTTCTGTCGCTCGCGCCGACGTGTCATGGTGAGATTTAACGTAGAGGTGACCGGACCACCAACATTTGCGGCGAAGCCGCCTCCTGCTGTTGTGGGTCCGTGTCGACTGCCTTGTTGTACGCAGCCGTGGTGGCCAGCGCCAACCAGCCAGGCACGCCTGTGCGCCACTGATGCAAGGGATGTAGGCGTGAGGAAGGCGGCATGGGCCACCACGGTAGCGCAACGGCCGTGGAATGCCAACCCCGCAGTGTGCTGGCTCGCCACAAATGCAGGCTGCGCCCAGCGGGCGCGCGGGCCTTTGTCTTGGCGCCAGCACGAGTCAGCCACGCAGCGCCCGCCCGCTCACCCGAGCACTGACCACGCTGCCCCAGAGAAATGACTACGCAGGCGCGCGTCGTAACCCGCGGCCAACGATGCAGCCGGAAACTCGCGGCCGCATTCAACGACCTCACTTCCATGCCGTACAACGTGAAGATGACCGGACCACCAACATCAGCGGCGAAGCCGCAGCCTGCTGTTGTGGGTCCGTGTCGATTGACATGTTATGGGGCAGGCCGGCCCTTGTGCATGTGCTCATTGTTTGCCGCGCGATACGCATGGCCATAGTTTGCCTCACGGATGCTGGCAAGCCAACTCGCCCGAGTGCTGCGCCTCCTCCGATTTGATGAGGCCAGGGCGCGAAGGCCAACAAACGGCAAGACCTGGCCGGAGATGTCGGCAGGCAAAACGCCTGGGCGCCGGCGCCTTGACTCACCCGAGTGCCAGGGTGCGACCCCCAGAAAAGCGGAGCCGCTACGAGCGATGTGCAACGCTCGACGCCATGTATGCGGTGCGAAGTCAATCGCGTGAAAGCTTCGCGCACCACTGCCTTCACCCCGCGCTATAACGTAGAAATGACCGGACCACCAACATGAGCGGCGAAGCCGCAGCCTGCTGTTGTGGGTCCGTGTCGATTGACAAGTTAAGTCGCGCTCTTCCGGAGAGCGCACAAAACGGTGTGGAGCTGAAGAGGCTATTTTCCATTGCCTTCCTCGATTGAACGAACCTTGCGAATGAAAACGACAACGAGAAAGGCAGCTGGCAGGAACAAGACGCCATCCAAAGCCGCGAGCATGTGCGCTGAAGCGAGTCCGAATGGAATGAGCCAGTAAAGCGGGACAAGAACCACGAACAGTACGAGCGCCCTCCAACCGGCAATAAGAAACACCCCCAAGCCACACAACGCCTGCACGGATAACCCCAGCGCAAATAGCGTGTCGCCCGGAAGTGACGCGAGTATGCCCATGCGATTTAACGTGAAGATGACCGGACCACCAACATGAGCGGCGAAGCCGCAGCCTGCTGTTGTGGGTCCGCGTCGATTGACAAGTTAGGCGGCACGTCAGTGCTCAGTGTTCTCTTCGACCGACGGAACCATATCGTCCATTTCGTCCAGTGCCTCCACAACTGCGCCAAAAATCCTCTTGCATGCCGCGCCTTCCTTGGGCGTGCCGTTATCGAACGAAATGCGGAAGCGCTGCACGTCGGCCTGATGCGAAGCGCTTGACCGGTTATACCAGTCCTCGACGACGTCTCCCACGCGGCGTTCCGCTTGCGTCCTGCTTTTTACGATGAGCGCGTCAGTCCGGGACATGTGTTCGGTGAGACGGCGGCGCGTCGAGCCAAATCGATCGGACTGATCGGGCAGCGAGTCCGCGCAGCTCCGCTCGAGGAAGTCAAGTCTGTACGCCGTGAACTCCGCGATCGTGCGAAGGGTGAACGAGTTTCGGAGATCCAACAGCGGACTGTATATCTGCGCCGTCGCGGAACCGCACCACAACGCGGCAGCAATTCCGATCGCGCGCAATAGAGTGTTCATGCCGTCTAACGTGAAGATGACCGGACCACCAACATGAGCGGCGAAGCCGCAGCCTGCTGTTGTGGGTCCGCGTCGATTGACAAGTTATGGGGCAGGACGGCCTTTTTGCACGTGCTCATAATTTGCCTCGCGATACCCATGCCCATAGTTTGCCGCACCGACGCTGGCAAGCCAACTCGCCCGAGTACTGCGCCTCCTCCAATTTGAGGAGGCCGCGGCGCGAAGGCCAACGAATGGAGAGACTCGGCCGGAGATGTCGGCAGGCCAAGGGCTTGGATGGCGGCGCCGCGACTTGCCCGAGCACCAAGGCGGAACCCCCAGAAAAGCGCAGCGGTCCGAGTGCATGGCAACGATTGACGCCGTTTGTGAGATCGCGAAGCCGATCGCGTGACAGCTTCGCGTACCACTGCCTTCACCCCGCCCTATAACGTGAAGATGACCGGACCACCAACATGAGCGGCGAAGCCGCCTCCTGCTGTTGTGGGTCCGTGTCGATTGACCAGTTAAAGTGCATTGCCAACCGCCTTCCCTCTGTGCTGCCACCACTGTGCAACAGCCAGCAGAGCCGGGAAAGCAAGAGCAAGAGCGGCCACTAAGCGAAAGCCTTGCCGCTCAAAAACAGACAGGCTGACGTGGGACTGCTCGAAGTCGCACGTGGACCGGACGTGATCGAAACTTCCGCCCTTATCCAAGCAACTGTCAATTGCAACTAGGTCGCGAAGTACGGGCAAGAGAATCCACAGCCCAAGAGCGAGCACCAAGACTCCGACAACTCGGCGAACCACCACCCGGCGAGGCGACGACGGCGACCCAGATGCGCGCGTCGGCAGAAACAGCCGAACTGCTGCGGCAGACGCGAGTAAGAACACAGAGCCCCACAGGTTCGCATTCTTCAGGGCTCGTTCGCCAGCAAAAAGCATGATGCCCTGAAAGAAACCCATAAGCCCGTAAACGGCGACCAACACAAATAGACACCCGAGCGCGATGTGGAGTCGTCTGGGGCGGATCACAAGCTGCTCTGCACGTGCGCTTTAACGTAATGTCTCCCGCACTCCCAAACCTGCAACCCGGCACTTGCGGGTTATCAGCTCTGAGGTCGAGATCGCAAGTCTTTGCGAGCGTTGAAGATTATTCAAGCTTTGCGGAATAACACGTCCGCCGGAACTGCAGGCGTTATCCCGCAAGACGAAGGTTCTCCCAGTTGCGGAATAAAACTGCGGAATAACGTGGCGTTGTTGCCTTGGTCTGCTCATTCGCTCCTCCCCGGGCCGCATGGATGCTGGATGCCGTCGATCCAGCCTTGATTTTGTAGTGTATTAGTTTGCCGCCAAAGTCCTCAAAACTTTTCTCACCGAGCAATCACCCCACAAGCCAACCGCGCCCCCGAATTCCCCGTCGGCTGCGTCTTGAAGTCATCCGGGTCCTTGTGCACGATCAGGCCTTTGCCCACGATGTCCGTCACGCCGCTGCCCACGCTGATGGTGGACGACTCGTAGTTGAACTTCGCCACGCCGTTCGCGTCGGCCTTGAGCATGCGCAGATCGCCTGCGTGATGTTCCCCGGCATCGTGGTTGCCGTGCGGTGCGCCCGTGGGGTTGAAGTGGCCGCCCGCGCTCATGCCGTCCGCACTGGAGCAGTCGCCTTTTTCATGGACGTGGAAGCCGTGGTCCGCATTCGGCTTCAAGCCGCGCACTTCGCCGCTCACCAGCACCTTAGCGCCTTGCTGGGTGAAGTGCACCATGCCGCTGGCGGTGTTGCCCGCGGTGGGCGACAAGGTCGCCATGGCCATGACTTTCGGGGCTGGCGGGGCGGCGCAGCCGGCGAGGGCCGCCGCGGTGATGATCGTGAACGCGGCGAACGGGCGCAAAGCCATGGCAAGTCTCCTTGTTGTGGGTGTTGCCGCACACTCTAGGGCCAACGCGCCCGGCGGGCAATCCGCAACAACTATGACTCCCGCAGCTTGAGCAGCCGCTCCAGGTGCTTGTCGCGGATGTTGAGGCGCTTCAGCTCTTCCAGCGTGTTGTGCGCGTATTCGAAGGTGGTGCCGTAGATGCCCGTGGCCTCTTCGAAAATCCGCCGGTATTCGTCTTCGGTCAAGGTCCCGGTGTGGCTGGGGCTCTTGCGCGACAGGGTGAAGGCCAGGGCCTGCACCGGGCCGTGGCTGGTGTGGCAGGTGAGCCATTTCGGGTCGTACACCGCCAGCGACATCTCCCGGGCCCACAGCCTGGCCAGCACTTCCTGGCCGGCGGCCTTGGGGATGCGGAACACCATGCCCTGGCAGCAGCCGCCCGACAGCATCCCGAAAACCAGGCCCGGCCGCTCGGGCGTGCCGCGGTTGATGCGGCTCCACATCTTCAGGGCGCGGTGCCAGCCGTGCACCTTGGCGGGCCGGCGCTCGGCAAATTCGAAATCCGGCTTCCAGATGAGCGAGCCGTAGCCGAAGATCCACAGGTCGTCATGCCCGCCCCAGTCCTGCAGCACCCTGTCCAGAAGGGGCATCGGGTCGCGCAGCGGCTTCAACGCTTCTTTCATGAAGTGTCACTGTAGCGCGGTCGCGCGATCCGCGCAGCCGAGCAGGGTGCGGCATGCGTCAGTTCCACCGCGGCTGAGCGATAAGGAGAACCAGGATGAAGAATGCTGCCGCGAACCCGGGAACCGCAGTGAAAGCCAGCGCGGCGATGGCAGCGCCGAACTTGCCTTTGGCGCGAAGCGCCTGACCGGCCCAGAGGCTGACGCCCATCGCCGCCAGCAGGGCGAGCCACAAGACGAGATTGAAGGAGGAAACGGATCCGTCGCCAATGCCGATCAGGAAGAAGACGACGAACGTGGCAGTCGTCAGGGCCGAACACACAAGGAAGACCATCGAAGTGAGACGGCCGCGAGGGCTGGGCGTTGCATCCGTATCTTCGGCGATGCGCGGCGGCTGCCGTGAGGGTTGAGTCGTCATTTCCGGCCACCAAAGTTTTCTTCTACAGTAAGCATCAATCCTCCTGATCGCCGTTGACCGGCCTTGCTCCTGCAGTGTATTGGCTGGCAGCCAAACAGGGTTTTGGAACCCGTTTGTTACCCGTTGCCGGCTGGATGGCGTTACGATGGCGCTTGTAATTTAGTTACCAACATTCATGAAACTCCATCCGACCGTCCACACCGTTACCGAGCGGATCCGGGAGCGCAGCGCCACGGCCCGGGCCGCGTACCTGAAGCAGATCGACGAAGCTGCGGGCCGCGACCGCGGCGCCGACCGCATGGGCTGCGCCAACGTGGCCCATGCCTTCGCGGGCATCCCCGACAACGACAAGTTCAAGATCGTTGCCGAGAAAGCGCCCAACATCGGCATCGTCAACGCCTACAACGACATGTTGTCGGCACACCAGCCGCTGGGCCGCTACCCCGACCTCATCAAGGACGAGGCGCGCAAGCACGGCGCCACGGCCCAGGTGGCCGGCGGCGTGCCGGCCATGTGCGATGGCGTGACGCAGGGCACGCCCGGCATGGAGCTGAGCCTGTTCTCGCGCGACGTGATCGCCATGGCCACAGCCGTGTCGCTGAGCCACGACGTGTTCGATGCGGCCTTGATGCTGGGCATCTGCGACAAGATCGTGCCGGGCCTGTTGATCGGCGCGCTGCAGTTCGGCCACCTGCCGACAGTGTTCGTGCCGGGCGGGCCGATGCCGAGCGGCTTGTCGAACAGCGACAAGGCCAAGGTGCGAGAGCGGGCAGCGCAAGGGCTGGTCGGCCGGCCCGAACTGTTGCAGGCCGAGCAGGCGGCTTACCACTCGCCAGGCACCTGCACGTTCTACGGCACGGCCAACAGCAACCAGATGCTGATGGAGGCGATGGGTTTGCACGTGCCGGGCACGGCGTTCGTGAACCCGGGCAACGACCTGCGCGAGGAACTCACGCGCGAGTCGGTGCGCACGGTGCTGGGCATCGTCAAGGCGCGGCGGTTTGCGCCGATCGGCCGGGTGGTCGACGAGCGCGCGATCGTCAATGCGATGACGGCGCTGCTGGCGACGGGCGGCTCGACCAATCACTTGATCCACTGGGTGGCCGTGGCGCGCTCGGCCGGCATCACCATCGACTGGGACGACTTCGCGCAGCTGTCGGCCGTGGTGCCGCTGCTGTCGCGCGTATATCCGAACGGCACGGCGGACGTGAATCAATTCCAGGCCGCGGGCGGGCCGGGGTATGTGATCCGCGAGTTGCTGGATGCAGGGCTGATGCATGAGGATGTGCTGACGGTGAGAGAGGGCGGGATTCGCGAATTCACGCGCGTGCCAGCCCTCACCCCAGCCCTCTCCCAGGGGGAGAGGGAGCAAGCCCTTGCGTGGCAAGACATCGGCCCCTCCCGTGACCCGAACGTCGTCCGCCCCGCCACAGATCCCTTTAGCACCACCGGCGGCCTGAAGCTCCTCACCGGCAACCTGGGCCGTAGCGTGATCAAGGTCTCCGCCGTCCCCGAAGACCGTCACGTCATCGAAGCACCGGCCCGCATCTTCAACGCGCAGGAAGAGTTGCTCGCCGCGTTCAAGGCCGGCGAACTGGAGCGCGACGTGATCTGCGTCGTGCGCTGGCAGGGCCCGCAGGCCAACGGCATGCCCGAGCTGCACAAGCTCACGCCGCCGCTGGCCGTGCTGCAAGGCAAGGGCTTCCGCGTCGCGCTGGTGACGGACGGCCGCATGAGCGGCGCTTCGGGCAAGGTGCCTGCCGCCATCCATGTGTCGCCGGAAGCTGCGGCCGGTGGCCCGCTGGCCAAGCTGCGCGACGGGGATGTCGTTCGACTGGACGGCGTGGCAGGCACATTGCAGGCGAAGGTCCCCGACGCGGAATGGGCGGCGCGCGAGAATGCCGTCATGCCCGAAACATTGAGGGCCGCCAACGGCGTTGGCGTGGGCCGCGAAATGTTCGCGGCATTCCGGCGCAATGCGCTGATCGCAGAAGAAGGAGCCTGCACATGGCTGTAGACAACCGACTCACGGCAATCGAAGTGATGAGCGATGCGCCGGTGATTCCGGTGATCGTTCTGACGGACGTGGCGCATGCCGTGCCGCTGGCGCGCGCGCTGGTGGCCGGCGGCATCCGCATGCTGGAGGTGACGCTGCGCACGCCGATCGCGCTGGCCTGCATCGAGGCGATTGCGCGCGAGGTGCCCGAGGCCGTAGCCGGCGCCGGCACGGTTCGCAGCGCGGCCGATGCACAAGCTTCGGCCAAGGCAGGCGCGCGCTTTGCCGTGAGCCCTGGCTACACGCACAGCGTCGGCAAGGCGTGCCGCGAACTCGGGCTGCCGTTGTTACCCGGCGTGGCGACCGGCGGCGAGATCATGGCGGCGCAGGAAGACGGCTACAACCAGCTCAAGTTCTTCCCGGCGATGCAGGCGGGCGGTTTGGCCATGCTCAAGGCGTGGCAGGGGCCGTTCGGCGACGTGAAGTTCTGCCCGACGGGTGGTGTCACCGCCACGAATGCACCGGAGTTCCTGGCGCTGTCGAACATCGTGTGCGTGGGCGGGTCGTGGTTGACGCCGCAGGATGCCGTTCAGGCGGGAGACTGGGCGCGCATCACGCAGCTGGCGCGTGAGGCCGTGGCGCTGAAGCGGTCAGCTTGACGGCGTCCGTACTCGACAGGTAGGTGATTTGACCGATTATGCCTAGATTGGCATAATTCGGAGACGATGTCGAAACAGATCCGCAAGCCCCTCAAATGGGTGGCCTCGGCAAAGCGTGACCTGGATTCGATGCCCGAGGACGTCAAGGATGTATTTGGCCACGCCATCGACCTTGCCCAGGCAGGAGGCAAACATCAAGATGCCAAACCGTTGGGTGGCTTCGGCTCGGCAGGTGTATTGGAGGTAGTCGAGGACCATCGCAACGACACCTTCCGCGCCGTCTACACCGTCAAGTTCGCGGGGTGGGTCTACGTCTTGCACTGCTTTCAGAAGAAGTCCAAGAGCGGGATCAAGACACCGAAGGAAGATATGGACCTGATCAAGCTTCGCCTCAGGGCCGCTGAACAGGACTATGAGGCTTGGCAAGCAAAGCAAGGAGTACAGCGATGAGCCAGCACAGTGCGATCACGATAGAAGAGGGCGGTACGAACGTCTATGCCGACCTGGGCTATGCCGATGCGGCCGAAATGCAGCGCAAGTCTCAGTTGGCCGCCGAGATTGCCCGCGCGATCAAGGCACGGCGTCTCACACAGGCAGATGCTGCCCAATTGCTGGGAATCGATCAGTCAAAAATTTCCCGCATCACGCGTGGCCAGTTCCGAGGAGTGAGCGAAGCCAAGCTGCTTGAATTGGTCGCCAAGCTGGGCCATGACGTGAAGATCGTCGTCGGGCCCGTGAGGCGCCGCGCGGGCAAGATTGAACTTCAATTCGCCTGACCGTGGCGGCTACGCCGCCTCGTTCTTCCGTTCGATTAGCTCGATCTTGTACCCATCCGGATCGGTCACGAACGCGATCACGGTGTTGCCGCCCTTCACAGGCCCCGGCTCGCGCGTGACGTTCCCGCCGCCGGCGCGGATCTTCTCGCAGGACGCATACACATCCGGCACGCCCAGCGCGATGTGGCCATACGCCGTACCCAGTTCGTAACTGTCGACGCCATGGTTGTACGTCAGCTCGATCTCGGCATGGTCGGGGTTGGTGCCGTAGCCGACGAACGCCAGCGAGTATTTCTGCTCGGGCCGCTCGGTGGTGCGCAGCAGCGTCATGCCGAGCACGCGGGTGTAGAAATCGATGGAGCGCTGCAGGTCGCCCACGCGCAGCATGGTGTGGAGAAGTCTCATGAGCGCCATTATGGCCATGGCGCGTGCGTTTTGCAGGCGGCCGCGCTAAGCTGTGTTCCTGCACACTCCGCCAGGCGATTTTCAAACCCATGATCATCATTCCCAGCGTCAGCCTCGCAACCCTTGACGACGCGCGCGGCATCGCGGAAATGTCGCGCGACTACATCGAGTTCGGCCTGGGCTGGAGCTGGACGCCGGCCCGGGTGCAGAAGGCCATCCGCGACAGCTCGACCAATGTGGCTGTCGTCCGCGAGAAGGGCGACGTGCTCGGCTTCGGCATCATGCGGTACGGCGAGCAGCGCGCGCACCTCACGTTGCTGGCGGTGCTGCCCGGCCAGCGCAAGCGCGGCCTGGGTGCGGTGCTGGTGCAGTGGCTGGAGAAGTCCGCCGCCATCGCCGGGCTGGAACGTGTGCAGCTCGAAGCCCGTTCCGACAATCCGGGTGCCATCGCGTTCTACCGCGACCAAGGCTATGAGCCGGCCGGGACGCAGCCCGGCTACTACCGCGGCGAGGTCGATGCCGTCCGGCTCGAAAAGAGCCTGTGGATCTCAAAGGGGCGGGAACCGGACGCCTGAACCGCGCGCCTCGATCGCCTCGCCGGCGGCCAGGCACATGTCTTCGCGAAAGCGTCCCGCAACCAGCTGCACGCCGACGGGCGAGCGGCCCACCATCCCGGTGTTGACGCACAGCGACGGCAGCCCGGTGACGGGCAGGGCGATCATCGGCATCTGCGCCCGCCACACGCGCTCGTACGCTTCCGGGCCCTGCAGGTCCAGGTCGGCGGGGAAGGGCAGTTCCGCGCTTACTGGCAACAACACGACGGGGTAGCGCTCCAGGAACAGCTGCCAGGCCCGAGCAATGCCCAGCCGTCGCGAAAGCGCCGACGAGAACTCCGCAAGGCCGACCGACCGCGCCAGCTCCGCCTGGCCCCCCAGCGCCGCGATGGCGCCCGGGTCGCCTTCGCGCTGCGCGGCCTGCACCAGCGCGTCGTAGCCGTCGGCCATCCACAAGGTGATCTGGATCGCAACGGCCTCTTTCAACGGCGGCAGTGCCTCGACCTCATCGACGCGCCAGCCCGCATCGCGCAAACGCGCGGCGGCATCGAGCAACGCTTCGCAGACTTCGGGCCGCGTGTCCATGCCGTCGGGGCGCAGGCACATCGCCACGGTGCGCGGCAGCTCGGGGCCTTCGAGCGGCGCGGGCACCCACCAGGGGTCACGCGCGTCGGGCCGCGACATGGCGAGCAGGCCGAGCCGAAGGTCGTCGATGGTGCGCGCGATGGGCCCCGACACGGCCATGATCTGCCCGCCGATCGGCCGGTCCACCGCCGCTGTGGCGTTGTACGCGGCAACGCGGCCCAGCGAAGGGCGCAGGCCGTGAATGCCGCAGGCGTAGGCCGGATAGCGGATCGAGCCCGCGATGTCGGTGCCATGCGCGAGCTGGCAAATGCCGGAAGCCACCGCCGCTGCCGAACCGCCCGAGGAGCCGCCGGGCGTAAGCGCGGGGTCGTGCGGATTGCGCGTGGCACCGTGCAGCAGATTGCCGGTGAACCAGCGGTAGCTGAACGCCGGTGTGTTGGTGCGGCCCACGGTGACGGCGCCCGCCGCGAGCAGGCTGTCGACGACGGGGCTGCTGGTCTTTGCGATCAAGTCCTTTTGCGACCGGAGCCCGTTCGTCGTCGCGTAGCCCGCATGATCGACGTTGACCTTGGTCGCGACGACGACACCGGCCAGCGGCCCCGGGTCCTCGCCTCGCGCGATGGCGCTGTCGATCTGCCGGGCGCGCGCCAGCACTTCATGCGGCCGGTGCTCGACAACGGCGTTGAGCTGCGGGTTGACGGCGTCCAGCCGCGCGAGCGCGGACTGCGCGACCTCCACGGCGGAAATCTGCCGGGTGCGAACGAGGCGGGCGGTCTGGCTGGCGGAGAGCTGCCAGGGTTCGGTCGAGGTCATGCCCTCCAGCCTGCAGTGTTGTGTGCCTGCCGTCAATACTCCCGTCAATATCGTGCGCCCGGGGCTGCTATGTTCCGGTTCATGAACACATCCAATCGCTTCACGCTCTACTCCGGCCCGCTCAGCATGTTCGGCGCCAAGGTGCAAATCGCTGCCCTGGAGAAGGGCCTGGATTTCGACCTGGTGCTGGTGCCCTTCGACTTCACCGCCCTCTACACGCCCAAGCATCCGGAGGTGCTGCGCATCAACCCGAAGCAGCAAGTGCCGGTGCTGGTGCATGGCGACCTGGAGCTTTTCGACTCCACGCAGATCTTCGAGTATCTCGAAGACGTGCAGCCCACGCCGGCACTGTGGCCGGGCGACGTGCGCGAGCGAGCCCGCGCGCGGCTGCTGGAACACAAGTCCGACGAGGTGTACTTCCCGCACGTCGTCCGCTTGATGGGGCTGGAGCACGATCTGCAAGGCGAGGCGGCGCAGGCGGCCATCGCAGCGGCGAACAAGTTCTACGCCGAATTGGAGTCGCTGCTGGACGGCCGCGACTACCTGGCCGGCGGCTACTCGTTCGCCGACATCGCGTTCTACATGGCTGCGGTGTTCGGTGAGCGCAAGGGCGCGCCGCTGGGTGCGGCAACACCGCGCCTGCTGGCGTGGCGTGACCGCATGAGCTCACGGCCGCCGGTGCGTCAGGTGGCGGGGGCGATGGGCCGGTGGCTTGCGTCGGTGGGCCGACCGGTGCCTGCGTTCATGCAAGCGCTCTGAGGGGCAATCGCGGAGACGCACCGCTGTTCAATCGAGCTCCGCCCGCTCCAGGTAATCCGGCACGCAGCAGGCCCAGCCCAGCTGGCGCTCGATGCGCTGGCGCATCGCATCGGCCGCGTCGGGCTCGCCATGCGTGATGAAAGTCCTCTTCGGCTGCTGCTTGAAATGCCCCAGCCAGTCGAGAATTTCCGTGGCGTCGGCGTGCGCCGACAAGTCCTCCAGCTGCGCAACTTCGGCGCGGATCGGCACGTCCTTGCCATGGATGCGCACGTTGGGCAAGCCTTGCGTGATGGTCGCGCCGCGCGTCCCACCCGCCTGGAAACCGGCGAACAGCAGCGTGTTGCGGCGGTCCGGCGCGAACGCCTTGATGTGGTGGACCACCCGTCCGCCCGTCGCCATGCCGCTGGCGGCGATGATGACCATTGGCCCTCGCTTGCCATTGAGGCGTTCTGACTCTTCGGGCGTTCGCACGATGCGCGCGGTGGCGGCGACCGCCTCGCACTCTTCGGGCGTCAGGCGCAGATCTTCCTTGTGTTTCCAGTAGACGTCCATGGCGTTCGATGCCATCGGACTGTTGAGGTAAACCGGCAAGTCGGGGATCGCACCCTGCGTCTTGAGTAGGTGGATGCAGTACAGAAGGCTTTGGGCGCGGCCCACGGCGAAGGCCGGGATGACCACGACCCCACCGCGTGCCGCCGTACGACGGATCACCTCGCCCAGCTGGAACAGGGGATCGGAGCGGGGATGTTCGCGGTCGCCATAGGTGGATTCGACCACCAGGTAGTCGGCGCCGTCCATGAGCGTGGGAGCGCGGAGGACGAGGTCGTTGGGCCGGCCGATGTCGCCGGAGAACAGCACCGAGCGCGCGCCGTCATCCACGCGCACGAACGAAGAGCCCGCCATGTGGCCTGAAGGACTGAGCGACACGTTCAAACCGGGCGCGGGCGACCAGGACGTTTTCCACGGCACCGGGTGGAACAGCTTCAGGCAGCGCTCCGCGTCGTCGCGGGTGTACAGCGGCAGCGCCGGCCGGTGCTTCGACAGTCGATGTTGGTTGGCATACGCGGCTTCTTCTTCCTGCAGGTAGCCCGAGTCGGGCAGCAGGATGCGGCACAGGTCGTAGGTTGCGGCGCTGCAATACACCTTGCCGCTGAAACCCTGGCGCGCGAGCAGCGGCAGGTAGCCGCTGTGGTCGATGTGGGCGTGCGTGAGGATGACCGCGTCGATGGAAGACGGCTTGACCGGCGGGGGCGACCAGTTGCGCAGCCGCAGCTGCTTGTAGCCCTGGAACAGCCCGCAGTCCACCATCACGCGGGCGTCGCCGCGCTCGAGCAGGTACTTTGAGCCGGTGACGGTGTTGGTGGCGCCGAGGAACTGGAGATGCATGGTGGTGGCCTGTTGCGATGTCGAGTTCAACGAACGACGAGCACCGGCACCGTACCGTGCACCAGGACTTGCTGCGTCTCGCTACCCATCAGCACGCGCTTGAGACCCTTGCGGCCGTGGGAGGCCATGACGATCAGGTCGCACTTGTGCTTTTTTGCGGCCGCGAGGATGGACTCCGCGACGTGATTGGAGCGGACGACGACCGGCGTGGCCTTGACACCCCGCGCCAGAGCCGCCCCGCACAGCTTGTCGACCAGGGCTCGGCCCCGGCTGGCCGATTCGGCGTCGAACCGATCGACTTCATCACCCGAAACCGTGAAGCCCTTCTCAAAAAAAGCCACGGGGTAGCGCTCGGACACGTTAAGGGCCACGAGGTCGGCGCCGGCGGCGGCTGCCAGGTCGATGCCATGGCGCGCGGCTGTGCCGGAGAGTTTGGTGCCGTCGGTGGCCACCAGGATGCGGCGATACATGGCGGGTCTCCTGTAACGAAGCCCCAGCGTACGCGCGCCGTGCGCTGCCTCGCTTGACATGGATCAATCGCCTACGGTGCCCGTGCGTGCAAAGTGGCTCCATGGAAAAACGCGCACCCCCTATCGACCGCGTGGAGCTGCAGTCGAATCTAATGGGCCCCTTCCAGCCCGCGGGTGCCGCGCTACTGCGTTGAGCGGTCGATGAGATGCTCGACCGTGGACTGACGCACGCCGAAGCAATGCGCCGCCTGGCGCAAGAGGGTGCCAACGAGCTGCCGGGGAGCGAGCCCAAGTCATTCCTTCGCATCGGAGTCGACGTCGTGGTCGAGCCCATGTTCCTCATGCTGCTCGCCGCGGGCTTCACCTACCTGGCACTCGGTGACGCGGCAGAGGCCACGTTTCTGCTCGTGTCGGTTTTCGCCGTGATCGGCCTGGCGCTGGCGCAAGAGCGCAAGACGCAGCGCGCGCTCGAGGCCCTGCGCGACCTCTCCGCGCCCCGCGCGCTGGTGGTGCGCGATGGCGTTGAAACCAGGGTGGCGGGGCGCGACATTGTGCGGGGCGACCTCATCGTGCTGCGCGAGGGCGACCGGGTCGCCGCCGACGGCGTGCTGTTGGAAGGCCAGCTCAGCGCCGACGAATCGCTGCTGACCGGCGAGTCGGCCGCGCAGGACAAGGTGCCGGGCGCCGAAGGCTTGCCGATGGGATCGCCCGGCGCCGACGGGACAGCATGCGTCTTTGCCGGCTCGGTCATCACGCGCGGCGTGGGGTGGGCGCGCGTGCAAGCCACGGGCGTGCGCACGGCGGTGGGCCGCATCGGCATCGCGCTCGCCACCACCAGGATCGTCCGATCGGAGCTGCAACGCACGTCGCGCCGGGTGGTTCGCCTCTTCGCCGGTATAGGACTTGGGCTGGCGGCGCTGTTGGCGCTGCTCGCCTGGCAGTGGCAAGGCCGCGCGCCGCTCGAAAGCCTGCTGCAGGGCATCGCGATGGCCATGGCCGTGCTGCCCGAGGAAATACCGGTGGTGCTCACGGTGTTCCTCGCCCTGGGGGCCTGGCGCTTGTCCCAGCGCCGCGTACTTGCAAGGCGTGTCGAGACGGTGGAAGCGCTCGGCGCCATCACCGTGCTGGCGGTTGACAAGACGGGCACGCTCACGCAGAACCGCATGCAGGTGGCCCGGTTGTGGGCTGGGGGTGTTTCGTTCCAGCCCAGCGAGAGCGCGGATCTTCCCGATGCTTTCCTGGAGCTGGCGGAGCACGCGCTCCTGGCGACACCGGCCAAGCCGTTCGATCCGATGGAAAAGGCCATCACCGCCTTCGCACAGCAATACTTGCGCGGCACCGCGGGTGCTCAGGGCGACCGCGAGCTGCTGCAGCACTATCCGCTCACTCGCGAGACTTTGGCTGTGACGCAGGTGTTCGCGTCCGGCTCATCGGGGCCGCACCTCGTTGCTACCAAAGGAGCGCCTGAAGCCGTGGCCGATCTTTGCCGGTTCGGCACGGCGGAGCGCGACGCGCTGCGATCGGAGGTGGAGGCGCTTGCCGCCGACGGACTCCGCGTGCTCGCCGTGGCACGCGCCGAATGGGCCGGTCCGCAATGCCCGGAAAGCCCGCGTGAATTCGCTTTCCGCTTTCTGGGCCTGATCGCGTTTGCCGATCCTCCGCGCGCTGACGTTCCCGCGGCAATGGCCGCTTGCCGGCGGGCGGGCATCCGCGTCATCATGATGACGGGCGACCATCCGGCAACCGCGCGTGCCATCGCGCGCCAGGTCGGCTTGGCCGATACGCAAACGGTGCTGACGGGTGCGCAGATCGACGCCATGTCGGATGCCGAGCTGCAAGCCGGGCTGGCGGCCTGCGACATCTGCGCGCGGCTGGCGCCCGAGCAGAAATTGCGGCTGGTCAAGGCGCTTCAGGCGGCGGGTCACACCGTCGGAATGACGGGCGACGGCGTGAACGACGCACCGGCCCTCAAGGCGGCGGACGTCGGCATCGCCATGGGCGAGCGCGGCACCGACGTGGCCCGCGAAGCCGCGGCCATCGTCCTGCTGGACGACAGCTTCGCCAGCATCACGGCGGCGATCCGGCAGGGCCGGCACATGGACGACAACATCCGCCTGGCGATCCGCTTCATCTTCGCGGTGCATGTACCGGTCATCGGGCTGGCGATGGTGCCGGTGCTGATGCATTGGCCTGTGATGCTCCTGCCGGCGCAGATCGTGCTGCTGGAGCTGGTCATCGATCCCGCCTGCTCCGTCCTCTTCGAGGCCGAGCCGCCGGCTGCGAACCTGATGGACCGGCAGCCGCGCACCGCGGGCCAGTCGCCCTTCGCGCCGGCCAACATGGCCTACGGCATGCTGCAGGGCGCCGGCGTGGCCGCCATCCTGTTGGCGGGGTGTTGGCTGATGCTGGCGCAGTCATGGGCCGCGCCCGCGGTTCGCACCATTGCCTTCATCACGCTGGTGGGTGGCGCGCTGCTGCTGGCATCGATGCACCCTCGACTGGCGTGGCGCGCCCACCTGCGCAGCAATCGCTGGTTTCCACGCCTCGCCCTGGCTGTGGCGTCGGTCATGGCGCTGCTGCTGGGACTGCCCTGGCTGCGTGATGTGCTGGGGTTCGCGCTGCCGGCCTGGCCGCAAGCCGCGATGGGCTTGGCGATGCTTGCAGCGGTGGGCTTGTGGCTGGTGAGCCTGCGCGTGGCGGCAGGGCGTGCAGCCGGCGAGCAGCGGCCCGTTGCATGAACGCACGCGTCAAGCCGCCTTGCCTCCAAGCCGCTTCTTCATGATGTTCTGTGCCGGGTGGACGGAGTGGAAGCCGAGAGCGTGCGCACGGCGTCGGCGATGGCGGGCGCGAGCGCGATGCCGTTGGATGAATGTGGAACCGTGTCGCAGGTGACGACGCGGCTCACGCCCGAGCCTCGCAACCGTGCGAAGTCCTCGGGGTCGAAGAGCGCGTGCACCGCGACGCAGACGGGCGGCGGCCAGCCCTCGCGTTCCAGCGCGCCCGCTGCCGCGATCATGGTCTGCGCAGTGGACACGATGTCGTCCAGCAGCACGGGCGTGCAGCCGGGCCATGGCCCGGCGTCACGCAGTTCGACGCTGACGTCGCGATCTCCGCGGCGGGTCTTGGCCATGACGGTCCAGGGTGCGTGGGCGAGGCGGGCGACATGGGCCACCCACTGCTCGCTTTCCTCGTCGGGCCCGACGATCAAGGGACGCTCCACGTGGCCGCGGACCCACGCAGCGATGGCCGGGGCCGACGGTACGACCCGCGCGGGGACGGTATAGACGTCTTCGAGGCTGTGCCACCGGTGAAGATGCGGATCGACCGTCACCACGAAGTCGAAGGACGATGACAAAAGTCTTGCGTAGGTGCGCGAAGTGACAGCCTCGCCAGGGTTGAACCGGTGGTCCTGGCGCATGTACGCAAGGTACGGCGCTACGAGGCCGACTTGGGACGCACCAAGCTCGCGGGCCGCGTCGGCCGCGAACAGCATCGGCAGGGTCTTGCCATCGGGCTGGTGCAAGCTGCCGGCCAGGATGACGCGCCGCGCGGCGACCTCGGCATCGATGCGCACCAGCGTCTCGCCGTCGGGGAACGTATGCACCGCGAGTTCGGTCCAGTCGCAGTTCAGCGAGTGCGCCAGGCTCTGCGCCAGGGCCGCGCCGCCGGGGATGGCGACGATCAGCGCCGGCTTCTCTTTCAAAGCGCTTCTTCCATGACGTGGACGGCTTCGACCTGCGAGGTCGCGTATTCCATCGCGTAGGCCAACTCGCCCGGCGTGGCCGCGTTGAGCGTGAAGAGCGGCTGGCCGCGCTCGACGACCGAGCCCAGCGCGATTTCCATTTCGATCCCGGCGCAAGGCGACTTCGGCGCGCCGGCCAGCTTGGCAATGCGCGCCAGGCGCCGGTTGTCGATGGCGATGACGGTGCCCGCGCGCGGCGCGGTCAGGGGTTGCCGGTACGCGGCAATGGGGGGCACCCGCATGCCGCCTTGCGCTTCGCAGATCTCCTGGAACTTCGTCCACGCACGGCCGTCTTCCAGTGCGGCCGTCGCCATCGCGAGACCGGTGCCCGCCGGCGCCGCACCGCCGAACTCGAGGATCTCGGCGGTCAGTGCGAGCGCACGCCGCGCAAGGTCTGCCGGCGCGGACGGATGGCGTTGCAGGACGGACAGGACGTCGCGCGCCTCGAGTGCCGGCCCGATGCCCCGGCCGACCGGGGCCAGGCCGTCGGTCTGGACGACGCGAACCTGCAGTCCCATGGCCCGGCCCACCTGTTCAAGATGTTCCCCGAGCTGCGCCGCCGCCCGGGCGCTGCGGACTTTTGCGGTCAAGCCCACCGGCATGTCGATCACGACGTGGGTCGCACCCGCTGCGGCTTTCTTGGAAAGCACCGACGCAACGAGCTGGCCCTGGCTGTCGAGGTCGAGCGGACGCTCCACGCGGATGAGCACGTCGTCGGCGGGGCTCAGCCGCACGGCGCCGCCCCACGCGATGCAGCCGCCCGTGCGGCCGACAACGCGCTTGATCTGCATGACGTCGAGGTCCACGGGTGCCAGCGTTTCCATCGTGTCCGCAGTGCCCGCCGGGGACGTGATGGCACGCGAAGATGTCTTGGGCATGCGCAACCCGCAGGCGGCGACGATGGGCACGATGATCATGGTGGTTCGATTGCCGGGCAGGCCGCCCACGCAATGCTTGTCCATCACCAGTCCCTCACCCCAGTCGATGCGCTCGCCCGCCGCGACCATCGATCGCGTGAGCGAAATGGTTTCCTGCAGATCCAGGCCGTCTCCGGCGCATGCCGTCACGAAAGCGGCGAGTTGCAGATCGGAGTAGCGGCCCGCGGCCACGTCGGTGATGATCGCGTCGAACGCCGGCGATCCCAGGCGCCGCCCGTAGACTTTGGCCCGGACGTGGCCGAGCGACTCGAGCGGAGCGGGATGGCGCAGCGTTGCTTCGTCTCCCTCCTTCGGCTGCAACATGCGCCAGGCCGCTTCCGAGAGGCCTGCTTCGTCGGCACGAAGAAACGCGCCGGTCACGACGTTGAGCGTCGCGACGATGGTGCGGGCGCCCAACGCCACCTCGACGCGAGACTGCGCCTCGAACCCTTCGGAGTGGCAGACGTGGCAGTCGCGGTGCATGTACAGCACCGGCTCCTGGTACGTATCGATGCCCAGGCGGCGCAGGCGCAGCGAGTTCGCGCCCGGCCGGGCGACGCTGGGGAACACTATTTCACCAGCAATACCGGGACATTGCACTCCGTCACGACACGCTGGGCGACACTGCCCATCAAGGCTCGCCCGATCAGCCCATGGCCGTGCGTGCCCATCACGATGAGGTGGACCTTTTCGCGATTTGCGGCCGCGAGCAGTTCGGCCGATGGCGAACCGACAACCCAGGAAGCGCGGTGCGGGACCTTGTGCCGCTTGAGGAAACGTTCGATGGGATCCAGGACCTTGGTCGCCTCGTCCTGGTGGTAGTCGCGCACGGCCGCCGAACCCAGCATCGTCTTGACGCGTGGCGGCACCGCTAGCTGCACGTTCAGTACAACCAGCTCATCCTCGGGGCCGCAAAGCGTTTCATGGGTGACGAGAAAGGCGAGCGCCTTCTTGGTGTATTTGCTGCCGTCGGCAGCGAGAAGGATCTTCATTTTTTTTGGCTCCTTGTGGTTGAGTCGTGATGCCCGTCACCGTGCATGCAGTTCGAGCTTAGGACACACGGTAGGCGCCGTGATTGACGAATGTCAAGTCCGACTGTCCGCGCCGGGGCCCTAGGACATTTCCTAGTGGACCTAGGACGGTTGCAAGGCAAAAGACCGGCGAGCGCCTAGGGCTGCAATCAGTGCCCGCCCATACGCTTTTCGGCGCGCGGCGTGCACAGTTGGTTGCATGCAACTTCAGGAGCGTTTCATGCCTGCCGCAGCCGAAAATGCGATCCCCACGATCCGAATCGCCGCTGCCGCTCCGGTTGGAGCCCGGACGGGCGCTGCCACGCGGTGCTCCTCTTGCCACCTTCGCGATCTTTGCCTTCCATCCGGGATGAACGACGCGGAGACGGAATGGATCGACCGTATGACGATAGGCCGGCGACACGTCAATGCGGGACAAACCTTGTACCGGGAAGGCGAACGCTTCCAGTTCATCTACGCGGTACGCGGGGGCACGTTCAAGTCCAGCGTGTCGCTCGCCGACGGGCGCGAGCATATCTGCGGGCTGCACATGAGCGGCGAGCTGATGGGCCTCGACGGCATTGCCAACGGCACTCACGCGAGCACCGCGACAGCGCTGGAAGACACGGAAATCTGCTCGATCCCCTATGCGCGGCTGAACGAAGAGAGCGGCCGCAGCGCCAACATGCAACGCATGGTCAATCGCTTGATGAGCCGCGAGATCGTGCGCGAACACAGCCTCATGATGTTGCTGGGCAGCATGAATGCCGAAGAGCGCCTGGCCACTTTCCTGCTGAATCTGTCGAAGCGGCTGCGCGCGCGCGGATATTCCCCCAATGAGTTCCATCTGCGCATGTCGCGCGCCGAAATCGGCAGCTATCTGGGCATGAAGCTGGAAACCGTCAGCCGCACCTTTTCCGCGTTCCAGCAGCAGGGCCTGATGGAAGTCGACAAGCGGCACATCCGGATCACCGACATCGATGCGTTGCAGCGGGCTTTCGACGCACCGGTCCACTAGAAGAACCATCGCGCCATGAAGTTCAAGGACTACTACGCGATCCTCGGCATTGCCCGCGACGCCGACGACGAGGCCATCAAGAAGGCCTATCGCAAACTCGCGCGGAAATATCACCCCGATGTGTCCAAGGAGCCTGAAGCCGAGGCACGCTTCAAGGATGCGGCCGAAGCCTACGCCACGCTCAAGGACGCGGAGAAGCGGGCCGCTTACGACGAACTCGGGCAGCACCGGGCCGGCGAGGAGATGTCCCCGCCGCGGCAGTGGCGGCATGCGTTTCCCGAGGGAGAAGCCGGTTTCGAAGGCGTGGACCTTTCGGACCTGCTCGACATGCTCGCGAAACGCGGGCAGCGGCATCGGCCGCCCGTGCGCGGGCACGACTACGACGCGTCGGCCCGCATCAGCCTGGAGGACGCGCACCGGGGCTGCACGCTGAGCCTGCAAGTGGAGCAGGGCGATCGTCCGCACAGCTTGCAAGTCACCATCCCGCCGGGCGTGCACGAAGGCCAGAAGCTCAGGCTGCGCGGCAAGGGTGGCAAGGGCCGCGACGGCGGCGCCGACGGTGACATCTACCTGCACATTGCGATGCTTCCGCACCGCGTCTTCCGCGCCGACGGGCACGACCTCTATTTCGATCTGGCCCTCGCCCCCTGGGAGGCCGCCCTGGGCGCCGAAATCGAGGTCCCCACGCTCGACGCGCCCGTCCTGCTGACAGTCCCCCCGGGGTCGAGTTCCGGCCGCCGGCTGCGCTTGCGGTCACGGGGGATGAACACGGGCCATGGCAAGCGCGGCGATTTGTATGCCGTGGTTCGCATCGACGTACCTGCGGTGCTCTCGGCGCGCGAGCGCGAGCTATTTGAAGGCCTTGCGGCCGCCTCAGGATTTTCGGCGCGCGCCACGCCTTCCAGGGAAGAGCATCATGCACAACCAACCGTCTGATTGGCACCGGCTCGAAACCGGTGTCCTCGTGAGCATCGAGGAGCTCAGCCACTGCTGCCAGCTCGAAGTCGGCGACCTGCTGGAACTGGTCGAGTACCGTGCGCTGGAGCGCGCCAATGGGGATGGCCGCACCAGCCTGTTCCATAGCGACTGTGTGGCTCCATTGCGAACCGCTTGCAGGCTGCGGGCCGACTTCGACCTTGACCTGTTCACGACCGGGCTGCTGCTGGGGTATCTGCGCCGCATCGGCGCGCTCGAACGGCAAATTGCGTCAATCCAGGCCCGAGCGCCGGCACACGCCGTGCAAGTGCACCATGAGCCCGGCCCCTGGCACGAAGAGCATGCGCGCGCCGGGGGCGCGATGCCGTGGCATCCCTGACGCGCCGCGCCGGCCGGCTTTTCGGGGCAATGGCGGCATTGGCGGGAAGCTTCCTGCTGGCGATGTCGTCGTTCGCGGCGGACCCGCGGCCACCGGAGCAGCTTGCATGCGGCGAGCAGTCAGCCGACCGGCGGCCGCGCGGGGGCTTTGCCGCGGCCGTGGTGCGCAATGCGCCCGCGGTCGTGCAGGTCGTCGTCATTCGCGGCGCGCGGGACCCGATGGAGGAAACCGAAGGCTTCGAATTCTTCCAGCCGCTCGCCGGACTTCCACTGCCCGGTTACGCGGACGGCGCGTTGGAGCGCACCTTCTCGTCGGGGTTCGTCATCGATCCAAAGGGCTACGTGCTGGCCAGTGCCCATGCCGTCTTCGACGCGCATGAAGTCTGGGTGCTCCTGGCCGATGGCCGCCGCCTTGGCGCGTCCGTGGAAGGATTGGACCGGCGCACCGATGTGGCACTGCTGAAAGTCGAGGCCGACGGGCTGCCATCGGTTCGGCTGGCCGCGCCGCCGCGAATATGCCCCGGCGCATGGCTGGCCGCGTTGGGCACCCCGTTCGGTTTCGAAAGGACGGTGACCGCCGGCGTCGTGAGCGCCTATCCGCGATTCCTGCCGGGTACCACGATGCCCCTGATCCAGAGCGACGTGGCGCTCAACCCCGGCAGCTCCGGGGGGCCGCTCTTCAATGCGGACGGCACCGTCGTCGGCATGAGCTCGATGATCTTCTCCGGCAGCGGCATCTACATCGGGGTGTCGTTCGCCCTCCCGATCGAGGAAGTCATGCGCGTCGTGGACGGCATTCGAAAGACGGGCAGCGTGCGGCGCGGCGACATCGGGCTCAAGACACAGGCGCTGGACCGCGAACTGGCCCTGGCTTTCGGACTTGCCGAAGCGGGCGGAGCGCTGGTGGTCCGCATCGAGCCTGGCGGTGCCGCCGACGGCGCGGGCATTCGGCGCGGCGACGTCGTTCTTTCCCTGGACGGCATGCCCGCCGATCACTCGCGGATCGAGCAGGGAATCGCGGCCGCGCAGCCCGGCAGCACCCTGCTGTTGCGCGTCTGGCGCGACCAGTCGGCCAGGCAAGTGCGCGTCACGGTCGGCCTTGCACGCCAGGACATGCCGCCACCGCAGCGCAAGCGCCCGGCGGCGTCGCAAGCTCGCCTGGGCCTGGCACTTGCCCCAGCCCTCGTGACCGCCGGAATGCCGGCGGGTGTTTATGTCGAAGGCGCGACCGGCGAAAGTCTGCTGGCGGGGATCGAGCGCGGAGACAGGATCGTGGCGGTGAACGGCACAGCCGTCGAGACGATGGCCGAGTTCGACGCCGCGTTGCGGTCCGCGAACCCGAGGCCCGTCGTTGCGCTGCTGTTGATGCGCGGCAATGTGGCCGTGTACGTGCCCGTGCAACGCCAAGGGGGGCAACCCTGAAGGTGCGCCAAGGCGGGTGCATTGCGCCCGCCTTGGCGAGGCCTCAGCGGGCCACCAGCACAGGGACCGGCGACAGCTGCAACAACTTGGCCGCCACGCTACCCAGGACCATGTTGTCGAAGCCGGATCGGCCGTGCGAGCCGGCGACGATGAGGTCGCACGCCTCGTCCTTGGCCGTCTGCACGATGCCCTTCGCGGCGGTCGTGTTCTCGACCAGGCGCAGCTCCAGCGGGACCGGCGGGCGGCTTTCGGCGCAGAGCGCCATGACTTTTGCATGGGCGCCGGCCGCGTGGTCGCGCGCGGCCGAGAGGTAGGCGTAAAGGCCCATGGGGTTCGTGTCCGCCAAGCCGAGGTACGGATAGGGATCGACCACATACACCGCCGTGAGGTGAGCGCCTTGCGACCGCGCGAGCCCAGCGGCGAGCTTCGCCGCGTGTTCGGAGGCGCTGGATCCGTCAGTCGCCAGCAGGATGTTCTTGAACATGGGGCGTCGTCTCAGGATGCCTTGGCACGAGACTCGTGGGCAGAGGAATGCTCGTGGGCGGCCTGGCAGCCCGTGCAATAGGGTGTGGCGGGCAGTGCAGTCAGGCGCCGCAGGTCGATGGGCTCATCGCAATCCACGCACAGCCCGAACGAGCCGCTTGCGATTCGCTGCTCGGCCGCTCGCACCTGCTCGAGCTCGGTTGCGGCGCGGGCCGCCTGCACGTCGCCCATGGCGGCGAGGCTGTCCTGGTCCGCGGCGTCCTTGAAGTCCGAGACCTCGTGCACGTCGGCGGACCCGGCCTGCGCGAACTGGCCGCGCAAGATTTCGCGGAGTTCCGTGGCCCGGCTCGCCAGCCGCTGCTGGAACTGGGGCGCCATAGCGATGTGGAATTTGTTCATTGGCTTGCCTGTGGTTGAAGACTGGACACGAATCGATTCTGTGGCGCGCGGCGCGCCCCGGCCTTGCGCTAGATCAAGAAGGGGGGCGCCGCGGTACCCCACCATTTGAAGCATCGACCGCCAAGGTCCTCCCTTGATCTTCCCAACCGATAGGCCGCGCGATGAGTGTTCGCAATCTCGAATCCCTGTTCCAGCCGCGCTCCGTCGCGGTGTTCGGCGCCTCCGACCGCCCCGGCAGCGTCGGCGCCGTGGTGCTGGCCAACCTGAAGGCCGGCGGCTTCGACGGCCCGATGTGGCCCGTCAATCCCCGGCATGCCACGGTCGGCGGTGGCACAGCCTGGCCCGACGTGCAGTCACTTCCGTCGGCGCCGGATCTGGCCATCATCTGCACGCCCGCCCACACCGTGCCCGGCCTCATTGAGCAGCTGGGCGGCAGAGGAACGCGAGCGGCGATCGTTCTGAGCGCGGGGCTGAAGGGGCCCCCCACGGAAGGCGGGACGACGCTGGAGCAGGCGATACTGGACGCGGCGCGGCCGCACCTGCTGAGAATCCTCGGCCCCAACTGCATCGGCCTGCTGGTTCCGGGAATTGGCCTCAACGCCAGCTTCGCGCCCGGCAACGCCGTGGCCGGCAAGCTGGCGTTCGTGAGCCAGTCCGGGGCCCTGGCCACCGCGATGCTCGACTGGTCGAAGGACCATGGCATCGGGTTTTCGCACTTCATCTCGCTGGGCGACAGCGCCGATGTGGATTTCGGCGATGTGCTGGACTACCTGGCCAGCGATCCCTCGACCCGCGCCATCCTGATGTATGCGGAATCCATCAAGGCGGGGCGTAAATTCATGTCCGCGGCCCGCGCGGCGGCGCGCAACAAGCCCGTGATCGTGGTCAAGGCAGGGCGCGCACCGGAAGGCGCCCGTGCGGCTGCTTCGCACACCGGGGCACTCGCCGGTTCGGACGCTGTGTTCGACGCCGCGGCGCGGCGCGCGGGCATGCTTCGTGTGAATACGCTGGAAGACCTGTTCGATGCGGCCGAGACGCTGGCCCACGCCCGCCCGGTGCGGGGCGAACGCCTTGCGATCCTCACCAACGGCGGCGGCGCGGGCGTGCTGGCGGCCGATTCGCTTTCCGCGGGCGGCGGCAAGCTGGCCGATCTGAGCCCCGCCACCCTCCATGCGTTGGATGCGTGCCTGCCGGCGACCTGGTCGCACGGTAATCCCGTCGACATCATCGGCGACGCGCCCATCACGCGCTACCAGGACGCGCTGCGCATCCTGCTCGCGGCGCCGGAGGTCGACGCCGTGCTCTTCGCGCACGCGCCCACGGCGCTGGTGCCCGCGCCCGACATCGCGCGCGCCTGCCTGGCGCTCGCGCGGGACGCCGCGAAGCCTGTGATCGGTTGCTGGCTTGGCGGGCCCGCTGTCGCCTCGGCACGCGCTTCCTGGTCGGAGGCGGGCGTGCCGTGCTTCGCCACGCCGGAACGCGCGGTGGCGGCTTGGCTGCAAATGGCGGACCACGCCTGCAACCAGCTGGCGCTGCAACAGATTCCGCCGGACTCGGCCGCGGACTTCAAGCCGGAGGTGGCGCGGGCGCTCGCGCTGCTCGCCACGGCCTCGCGTGAAGGCCGCGAGTGGCTGGACGAGGTCGCGGCAACGCAGTTGCTGCAAGCCTATGGCATCCCGATCGTCGAAACCCGGGCGGCGCGCGACGTCGAGGAGGCGGTTCGCCTGGCGACGGAGATCGGCTTTCCGGTGGCGCTCAAGGTCATGTCGCGCCGCATCGTCCACAAGTCCGACGTGGGTGGCGTCGTTCTCAACCTGCGTTCGCGCGACGAGGTCCGCGCCGCCGCCATCAGGATGCGGCAGGACGTCGCCCGCCTGAAGCCCGACGCTTCGGTCAACGGCTTTGCCGTGCAGGCGATGGCCCAGCGGCCGGGGGCCAGGGAGCTCATTGTGGGCGTGGCCTCGGATGCGGTGTTCGGCCCGGTGATCCTGTGCGGAAGCGGCGGCGTGGAGGTCGAGTTGAACAGGCGGTCGGCCATTGCACTGCCGCCTCTCAATGCCGTTCTGGCAAACGACCTGGTGGACCGCAGCGGTGTCCGACCCCTGTTGCAGGCCTGGCGGTCGCGCGCGCCCGCAAGCAGCAGTGCGCTCGTGGACACGCTGCTCAAAGTTTCGAGGATGGTGTCCGACCTGAGGGACATGGCGGAACTGGACATCAATCCGCTGCTGGTGGATGAACGCGGCGTGCTCGCGCTGGATGCCCGCATCAGGCTGCACGTTGGGAAGGACCACGCGCCGATGGCCGTGCGCCCCTATCCCGAAAGCCTCGAGGAGTCGATCAGCGTGGCGGGCACCGAGATGCTCGTGCGGCCCATCAAACCCGAAGATGGGGATCGCCTGCACGCCTTCTATGAACGAGCGACTGCCGTGGACATGCGGCTTCGTTTCTTCATGGCACGCCGGGACGTGCCGGTCTCGGAGCTGGCGCGCTACAGCCAGATCGACTACGACCGTGAAATGACCTTCATCGCGCTGGGCCCGCGCACATCTGACGGGCACCGGCCGATGGTGGGCGAGGTGCGCGCGGTATGCGACCCCGACAACACGACGGCCGAGTTCGCGATCCAGGTGGCATCGGCCTGGCAAGGCAAAGGCCTCGGCCGGACGCTGCTCGCGAAACTCATCGCCTACCTTCGAGCCCGAGGGACGCGGGAGATGGTGGGTGAATGCCTGTCTGAAAACGATGGCATGGCCCGCCTCGCGAAGGCCATGGGATTCGAGGTGCTGCCGACGCAGGACTCTCAATCGCTGCGTCTGGCTCTGCAAACGGAAGGAGATGCTTCCGATTGACATTCATCAAGGCAATGTCTCTGCGCGTTTCCCATACTGGGACCATGCCCTTGAGCATCCTTGGAAGGAAGACATCATGTACGAACGCATTCTGGTCGCTGTCGACGGCAGCGAAACCTCCAAGCGGGGCCTTGGCGAGGCGGTGCGCCTCGCCAAATTGACGGGCGGCCGGCTGTTGCTGGTCCACGCCATCGACGACGTTTCGTTTGCGGCGGCAATGGGTGCGTACGGCATGGATTTATCGGGAGCGGTTGCCGGCGACTGGCTCGCGGACCTGCGCGAAGGCGGCAGGGCGATCCTGCGCGAAGCCGAGGCAACAGCGGGTGCCGCGTCCGTGCCGGCCGAGACAGTGTTGGGCGAAGGCTTCGCCGGCCCGGTCTGGGAGCAGCTCTGCAAGGAAGCGGAGAATTGGAAAGCCGACCTGATCGTGCTGGGCACGCACGGCCGACGCGGTGTCGGACGCGCTCTCCTGGGCAGCACCGCCGAAATGGTGGCGCGCCATGCAACCGTTCCCGTTCTGCTCGTACGCTCCGCACAAGCAGGATAGGCCAGTGTGTGCCTCTCGCCGATGTCCAGCCGGGCCGGCTCACTTTGTCTCGAGCGAGATTGAGCGACCCTGCCCGGCCTCCTCGATCGTTTGCCCGTCGCGAATGTTGTAAAGGCGCTTGAACGTTGGAATGATTTTCTCGTCGTGGGTGACGACGATGATGGCGGTCTGGTACTGCGCTGCCATCTGGTTGAGGATGCGCATCACGGCCAGCGCGCGCTCACCGTCCAGCGGTGCGGTCGGTTCGTCCGCCAGGATGACCGGCGGCTTGTTGGCCAGCGCGCGCGCGATCGAAACCCGCTGCTGTTCGCCGCCGGAGAGTTCCGACGGCCAGGCATTCGCCCGATGCGCCACGTCGAGCGCCCGCAACAATTCAGTCGCGCGCTCCCGCGCTTCCGCGTCCGGCTGCCCTGCCAGCATCGGCATGAGCGCGACGTTGTCCGTGACGTCCAGGAAGGGGATCAGGTAGGGCGCCTGGAAGACGAAGCCGAAGCCGATGCGGTCGCGGCGCAACGCCGTCAGGTCCTTGATCTTCCAGCCCTGATCAAAAATGACCTCGCCGCCCAGGGTCATCCGTCCGTGCGTGGGCGTGGTGATCGCACCCAGGCACTTGAGCAACGTGGTCTTGCCTGACCCGCTGGGCCCGATCAGGCCCACCACTTCGCCCGGCGCAACGCTCATGTTGACGTCTTTGAGCGCATCGACCGCAGTGGCGCCGGTGCCGTAGCGCTTGCTCAGGCCTTCGATCCGGATGCCGGCGGACGCAGCGACTGTCGGCTGCATTCAACCCCCTATCGCCGCGGCGGGATCAACCTTGAGCGCCGCCCGGATCGCCAGCGTGCTTGCCATCGCGCAGACGGTCATCACGAGAAAGAAGCCCAATACGGCGTCGCCGCTTTCGAGCAGCACGTACTTCGGAAACAGCGGTGCCCACAAGCTGGCCGAAAGCTTGCCGACGACGAACCCCAGAATGCCGAGTCCTAGCGCCTGCTGCAGGATCATGCCCGCGATCGTCCTGCCGTGGGTGCCGATGAGCTTGAGCACGGCGATCTCGCGGATCTTGCCTAGCGTCATTGTGTAAATGATGAAGGCGACGATGGCCGCGCTCACCACGGCCAGGATCACGAGGAACATGCCGATCTGCTTGGCGGCGGTGGCGATCAGCTTCGCGATCAACAGCTCCTCCATTTCCGCCCGCGTATAAGCCTGCAGGTGTTTCCAGCGCCCGATGGTCTGTGCCAGGACGGCCGCCGAGTGTCCATCGGCCATGCGCACGAGCACGGCATTCACGTTGTGGCTGGTGGCCTGGGACGCCGTGACGGCCTCCAGCAGGCCGGGCACGCCCGGGCGGTTGAAAGCCGGGTTGGCCGCAATCCGCTCGCGTTCGCTGACGATGGCATCGTTGTCCTTCAGGAACTGCGCCTCCTGTGCATCCTTCAGCGGGATGAACACCATCGGGTCGCCGCCCGACGACACCGTGCGCCGGGTGAGGCCCACCACGGTGTACTGGTGCCTGCGGATGCGGATGCTTTCGCCCAGCATGAAGCCGGTTTTCACATCCGCGATTGCCTCGTAGTGGCTGCGGGTGATGCGCCGCCCGGCGACCAGGAACGCCGGCTCGCCCGGCTGGCCAGGTTCGAAGCCAACCACCATCGCGCGCACGTCGGCACCGTGGCCGCGCACCTGCATCGTGAGGTAGGTGACATTGGCCGCCTGCGCGACACCGGGCAGCCCGAGCAGGCTGCGATAGACGTCGTCGCGAAGGCTCGACGATTCCGCGTACGGCCCCTGCGTGTCCTTCTGGACGACCCACAGGTCTGCGCCGCTGTTGTTGAGCAGGACCTTGGCGTCGTCCACCACGCCGCGGTAGACGCCGGCAAAGGTGAGCGTGACGCCGATCAGCAATCCCAGCCCCACCCCGGTCAGGAGGAATTTCCCCCACGAATGCAGGATGTCGCGGCCGGCGAGGCTGATCACCTGGTGGTCTCGATCAGCGCCGGCACGACCCTGATGCGACTGGCGGCGGATAGCTCGCGCTCGCTGTGCACCACGACCTCGTCGCCGGCCTTCAGGCCCTCGATGACTTGCACCATCCCGTCCGCACCTTCGGCGCCGGTCCTGACGCTGACGAAACGCAGCTGGCCATCACTACGCCGCCACACGCCCGACTGCGCGCCGCGTTGGCGCAAAGCCGCGTTGGGGATCAGCAGCGCCCCGGTGACAGCGGGCAGGCTCACGAGAACTTCGGCCATCTCTCCCGTCGAGACGCCGAGCGGCAAGCTGTCGAACGCCACCTGCGCGATGCGCTCCTCGGTGACGCTGTCGCTGGCGGGATCGAGGCGCACAACCTTGCCGGACGCCGCGCCGCGCACGCCGCTGGAGCGCAGGGTGATCCGGCCAGGCAGTCCTGCGCGCAACCCCGCGGAACGGCTCTGGTCGAACCGAGTCGTGACCCAGAGGCTTGCAGGGTCGATCAGCTTGAGCACCGCTTGGCCCGCCACAACGGTGGAACCGGGCTCGGCATCGCGTGATGTCACCACCCCGTCAACAGGCGCCTCCAGCCGGAAGTTGCCGCGTTGTTGGCGTGCGCCCTCGCGCTCCGCCTCCAGGCGGGTCACGTCCTGCCTGGCGCCCGCGTGCACGGACTCGGCGGCGGCGAGTTGGGCATCCGCCGATTGCTGTAGCTGCAACTTGGCATCGACGACGCTGGAGCTCACGAAGTTCTGTTTGCCGAGGTCGATGTAGCGATGCGCCTCGCCGGAGGCCAGGGCCTGGCGACTGCGTGCATCGTGCACCTGGGCCTGAGCAGTGACCACGGCGCTCCGGGCTCGAGCCGCCGCCGCCGAAGAGGAGCCCACGCGCGCGTCGAGGTCCACCGCATCCATTTCCGCCAGCAACTGGCCGGCCTTCACCTTGTCGCCAACATCAACCAGCACGCGCTCGACGCGGCCGGCGACGGTCGGACCAATCAGATACGCGCGGCGCGCTTCCACGGTGCCGATGCCAAAGAGCGACGGCGTGACTGTCCCGGTTGCAGCCTGCGTCAAGGTCACCTTGACCGGTGCGAGCGGCCCGCTGGTGGTCGCCACCCAGCCGAAGGCCAGCAGCACTGCAACGCCGGCAGTGGCTGTCCAGGCCCAGCGGGGAAGGGCGAACGGCAGCTTCATCGCAACTCAATCCGCCTTGCCCTGGAATGCGCCCGCGCCCGAGAACTCCTCGAACGCGGCGATCGCATTGGCTGCATACATGAGGGATGGACCGCCGCCCATGTAGACCGCGACGCCCAGAGTCTCGTCCAGTTCCTGCCTCGAGACACCGAGCTTGACGAGAGCTTGCATGTGGTAGCCGATGCAGGCGTCGCAGCGCGCCGCAACACCCAATGCCAGGGCTATCAATTCCTTGGTCTTCTTGTCCAACGCTCCGTCGGCCATGGCAAATCGGCCCAGGTCGGCGACGCTCTTCATCACATCCGGCGCACCGGCGCGCAACGTGCCGAGCCGGGCCGATGTGCCTCGGGTCAGGTCACGATAAGTGCTCGATTCGATCGCCACGGTGTCACGCGCGCGGCGCTGGGCAGGTGCTGATGCCCAGCAAGCTGTAGATCGGGCACATGCCGACGGCGCCGGTCACCAGCGGGATGGCGCCAATGTAGCCCCACGCGCCGACGGTGCCGGTTACGGCCAAGCCGATCAGGACGAGCCCCGCGACGACGCGCAGACCACGGTCGAATGCGCCTTCATTAACTTTCATTTGCGATCTTCCTTGAATGGAACGAGCGCACCATTGCACTCCCTGAACACGGTATGCCTTTATCGTGGCTGGCGCCGTGACATAGATAAAATGGCGGCCGCCGTCCTGAAAGCGGCGACCTCACCAGACCCGTGCGGGCCACCCGCGAAGCGATGCCTTGACATTCATCAAGCCGAATGCCCAGCGCCGCGCCTACAGTGACCGGGTGATCACCCCTCAAGAACTCCTGATCGTCGCAATGGCGGGCTGCGCCACGGCGTCGCAGGCCCAGCCCGCCCAGTCGCCAACGCGCGGTGAACTGCTCTACAACAACCATTGCATCGAATGCCACACCTCGCAAATGCACTGGCGCGAACGCAGGCAGGCGCGCGACTGGCCCAGTCTGCGGGGCCAAGTGTGGCGCTGGCAGGCTGTGGCCGGCCTGCAGTGGAGCGAAGCGGACGTCACCGAGGTGGCACGCCACCTTGACAACACCATTTATCACTTTGCGCCGGACACCGAGCGGGTGGGTTCGGCTGCCGGCCGGCGCTGAGGGCGTCGGATGCTGGCCCTTGCCAATTGAGCGAATGTCACGCACGCCTGGACGAGTTCCGGCCCCCATGGCACCTGAATTTTTCGGATCCGACGCCTACACGCCCGCGGAAGTCGCGCGGCGGGTGGAGACGGTGGGCGTCGCCAAGGCCAGGATGGCGCTGGTACCGCTCGCGATGCTCGGCATTTTGGCGGGCGCATTCATCGGGCTGGGCACGATGCTGTTCGTCATGGTCAAGGCCGACGCAAGCATCGGCTTCGCTGCTTCACAATTTTCGGGCGGGTTGGTGTTTTCGCTGGGCTTGCTGCTCGTCGTGGTCGCGGGCGCCGAGCTCTTTACCGGCAACAACCTGCTGGCCATGGCCTGGGCCGACGGAAGGATCACGTCGCGGGAAGTCCTGCGCAACTGGACCATCGTGTGCGCCGCGAACTTCGCAGGTGCGGCAAGCCTGGCGTTCGTCGTCTACTGGAGCGGGCACACCGGGATGAACTCCGGGGAGATCGGCCGGACTGTCGTGAGGATCGCCCTGGCAAAGCAGCAGTTGCCCTGGCAGGAGGCATTCTTGCGGGGTGTGCTTTGCAACGTGCTGGTGTGCATGGCGGTCTGGATGGCGATGGCGGGCCGCAGCGTAGTGGACAAGGCCGTTGCGGTGGCCTTTCCCGTGACTGCGTTCGTCGCGGCGGGATTCGAGCACAGCATCGCCAACATGTACCTGATGCCCCTGGCGATGCTCGTGCAATGGGGTGGCGGATCGCCGTCGGGCCCGGACGCAATCACGCTCGCCGGAATGGGCGCGAACCTGGCCGTGGTGATCGCGGGCAACCTCATTGGCGGCAGCGTTCTGGTCGGCTTGACCTATCACTTGATCTACCGGGTCAGGCAATGATCAAGGGCCGCCGCGACGGCCGGTTGGACAGAGGATGTTCCTGGGCAGCTCGTCGTGCAGGTAATCCGTCTCTTCCTGCGGCGACGCTGGACGGATCTCGACCACGCGGGCCAGCGGTCCATGGACGTCCATCAGTTCGGCGGCGAGCAGGGCCGGTCCGTAGGCGCCTTCCGGCAGCGCCTTGAACCAGTGGCGTGGCCGCCCTTTCCACGTGTAGTGCACGACCCAGAGGCGGCTCGTCTTGAAGAATGTGGCCATCGATCGGACGCTATGCCCCGGCCTTGATCCGGTCGAAGCCGTACAGCACCACCACCACCAGGACGGCAGCGACCGGGCCGGCCGCGGGATGCAGGATGAAGCCCACGGCGGGCACTACCAGCACCAGGTTGCGCAAGCTCCAGCTGTACAGGATCCCGGCCCGTCGCAGGTGGCTGCCGCCGATCGCGCTCCACCGGCGCCGCGCCTCGGAGCCGACCGGCATGGCCCCGACGAAGCCGGCATGGTTGTAGTAGCGCACAGCCATCACCGAAGTGACCAGCGAGGCGAACAGGAGAGCCAGCAATATCAGCTCCAGCGCGAGGCGCGGCGTGAATTCGAACGCGACGCCGCCGTCCAGGCTGGTGTCGAGCGAAGACGCCGACAAGGTGATGGTGCCCATGAGGCCGAGCACGGCGGTGGATGCCGTCATCGACGCCGACATCAGCGAGTTTCGCAGCGTCTGCACCGCGAGCACCTCCGAGCCGGGCTGCTGCGAAACCGCGGCGAACCAGTCTTCCCGCAAGCTCGCATGGGCCGACCGGGCGAGCAGGCCCGGGTTGCGGCGCTGTGCCAGCGCGAACCAGATCTCGTAGAGAGCCAGCACCGCGATGGTCAGCGCGGCGGCGATCCAGCGTTCGTCCGGGCTCATGCGTTCGAAGCCTGGCGTAGTGCACCCCGGCGCTCCAGCAATTCGAACAGGCCCATCCCCGCCAGCATGGCGGCGACGAACACGAATGCCTTGTGTTCGCCCATGCCCAACGCCACCAGGGCCGGGCCGGGGCAGAACCCCGCGATGCCCCAGCCGACGCCGAACAGCAGTCCGCCGCCGACCAGCCGCCGGTCGATGTGCGTGGCGGACGGAAGCCGCATCTGCAAGCCGATGAGCGAAACCGTGCGCTTGCGCGCGAACGCGAAGGCGATCGCGCCGACGGCGATGGCGCCCGCCATCACGAACGCAAGCGATGGGTCCCAGTTGCCCGCGAGGTCGAGGAAACCGAGCACTTTTGCCGGATTGGCCATGCCCGAGACGATCAAGCCGATGCCGAACACCAGCCCGGCAGCAAGGGAAAAGATCATTGCCATGGAGGCTCCTTCAGATGCCCAGCACGTGGCGGGCGAAAAACACGGTGACGAACCCGGCGGCCATGAACGCCGCCGTGGCGGCCAGCGAGCGGGGTGACAGGCGCGATAGGCCGCAGACGCCGTGCCCGCTCGTGCAACCCGAGCCGTAGCGCGTGCCGACGCCCACCAGCAGGCCCGCGGCCACCAGGGCCCCGTAGCCCGCGTCGATCTGCGGACTGGGCAACGCGGCAACCAGCGCATAGGCGAGCGGGGCGCCGGCCAGGCCGGCGAGGAACGCGAGGCGCCAGCCGATGTCTCCCCGCTGCGGTGTGAGCAATCCGCCGAGGATGCCGCTGATGCCGGCAATGCGGCCGTTGACGAGCAGGAAGAGGGCGGCGGCGAGCCCGATCGCGGCGCCCCCCGCCGCGGCATGCCAGGGTGTGAATGCGTTCCAGTCGATGGTCATGGGTTACTCCTTGGGACAGTAGATGCGGTAGAGCAGCGACAGAACCTCGAGGAGGTTGGCGTCGGCCACGCTGTAGAAAATGTTCTTGCCCTCGCGGCGGGTGGCCAGCACGCCTTCGTTGCGCAGCACACCGAGCTGCTGGGACAGCGTCGGCTGGCGGATGCGCAGCTGCTGCTCCAGTTCGCTCACGCAGGTCTCGCCCTGCGTGGCCAGCTGGCACAGCAGCAGCAGCCGGTCTTCGTTGGCCAGCAGCTTGAGCGCGCCAACGGCGACGCCGGCGGCGCGCCGGAGCTTGTCCGGGTCGATGGGAAGGGTGGTTGCGTTGTTCATGAGGGCAATTTGTTCTACTTGACAATAATATATCAATGTATAGAATATAGTCAAGTAGATTATGGAAAACCTCATGACCACAAGCCCGCGCATCCAGGCCTTTTACGACCCCGCCACCTGGACGGTTTCGTATGTCGTGTCCGATCCGGCCACGCGTCGCGCCGCCGTTATCGATCCGGTCCTCGACTACGAATTCAAGGCGGGCCGCACCGGCACCCAGTCGGCCGACCGCATCCTGGCCTACCTGAAGGAGCAGTCGCTGCAGGTGGAGTGGATTCTGGAGACGCACGCCCATGCCGACCACCTCTCGGGCGCCCGCTACCTGCACCGGCACGTGGGCGGCAAGGTGGCCATCGGCGAGCACATCCGCGATGTGCAGGCGATCTTCAAGAAGATCTACAACCTGGACAGCAGCTTCCTGCCCGACGGCAGCCAGTTCGACCATCTGCTGCGCGACGGCGAGACCTTCCGCATCGGGAACCTCGAAGCCCAGGCGCTGCACGTGCCGGGCCACACGCCTGCCGACATGGCGTATCGGGTCGGCGATGCCGTGTTCGTGGGCGACACGCTGTTCATGCCGGACGTGGGGACGGCGCGCGCCGACTTTCCGGGCGGCGATGCGCACACGCTGTACCGGTCCATCCGCCGCCTGCTGGACTTGCCGCGAGAGACGCGCATGTTCGTCTGCCACGACTACCCGCCGGACGAGCGCGGGCCGCTGTGGGAGACGACGGTGGTGCAGCAGCGCGAAAGGAACATCCACGTTCGCGACGGCATTTCGGAGGAAAGCTTCGTGGCGATGCGCCGCGCGCGCGACGCCACGCTGGAGGTGCCCACGCTGCTGCTGCCTTCGATCCAGGTCAATGTGCGGGGCGGCAACCTGCCGCCCCCGGACGAAAACGGCGTGTCCTATCTGCGGATTCCCGTCAACGTGCTTTCAGGGAATGATCGCCGCGAATGACCTGCGCCTGCACACCAGGGCACCAGCACCGCGGCAGGGTGTGTGGCCCGCCGAACCAGGCGCCCCTGGGGCACGGCGGAGCACTGTCATCTCCGGTGACTTGACCTGCATCAAACCGAAGCGGGCTGGCGCGCCTACAGTGAACCGATGATTACGCCGCTGACAAGGTACTGGCTGCTCGCCGCTGTTGTGGCGGGCGCTCCGGCGCACGCGCTGACGCAGCCTGCCCCGGCGGTTGGGGTGCCGCAGCAGGTGGTGCTCGACCGGCCGCGTAGCGAGCCGGCTCAAGAGGCGGCCGAGGCGGCGCGCGCCGCGGCGGCCGCGGTGGACGCCGCCGTACGCGAGGCCGACAAGGACGCGCACGGCACGTCGGCCAGTGCGTCCCGGACGGTTCGGCGGCTGGTGCGCAAGGCGGCGGACGCCGTGCGCCAAGCGCAGCGCCGCTTCGTCGCGGCCAGCGCCAGCGCGACCGGCGAGGGGCAGGTGCTTGCGAGGCAAGCGGAAGAGTCGGGCCGCAAAGCGGTGGAGGCCACACGCGAAGCGCTGCAGCACGCCGACCGGGCCGCGCGCACCGCAGGGCGCGCCGCCAAGGCAGAGGCTGCGAGGGCGGCAGAAGCCACCCGCGACGCTTTGCGCCGAGCCCAGCAGGCCGCCCGCGGCGCCGCCGAGGATGCGGCCAAGGCGGCGGCCGGAAAGAACCGTTGAACAGCGCCCCCGCCATGTCGAAGTCAAAGCGCGCAGTCCTCTTGGTCACTGCCCTTGCCTGCAGCACGGCGGCACAGGCGCAGCCGGCCACGTCGCCGACGCGCGGCGAGTTGCTGTACAACAACCATTGCATCGAATGCCACACCACCCAGATGCACTGGCGCGAGCGGCGGCAAGCGCGTGACTGGCCCAGCCTGCGCGCGCAGGTGGAGCGCTGGCAGGCGGCGGCCGGCCTGCAATGGAGCGAGGCTGACATCACGGAGGTGGCGCGCCACCTCGACAACACCATCTACCGCTTCACGCCGGACACGGAACGGGTGGGGTCCGCCACCGCCCCATGAGGCGCGGTGCGGCACCTGGCGATGTCCGCGATCAGCGCAGCACCAGCACGGGCACCGTGCAGTGCGTGAGCACATGCTGCGTTTCACTGCCCAGCAGCACACGCTTGATTCCCTTGCGGCCGTGCGAGGCCATGACGACCAGGTCGCACTTGTACTTGCGCGCCGCGGCCATGATCGCCTCCGCAACCAGGTCGGAGCGTGCCACCACGGCCTTGGCCTTCACGCCCTCGGCCTGCGCCGAGTCGCGTACGCGGTCCACCACGGCCTGGCCCCGGTCGGCCCAACGCTTCTCGGTGTTCGCGACCTCGGTCGGGGACACCGTCATGCCGCCTTCGAAGTAGCTGGTGGGATAGCGCGGCACGACGTTCAGCGCGATGAGTTCGGCGCCCGTCGCCGCGGCCAGGTCGATACCGCTGCGCACGGCTTTCTTGGAGAGGGTCGAACCATCGGTGGCGACGAGAATGCGTTGGTACATGGAAACCTCCTGTGTATGGACGACCCAGCTTAGGCGCCGCCGCACCCGCCGCGCTTGATCCATATCAACGCGAGACGGCACCGCTGGGGATAGCCTTGCCGCATGCAATCCGCGACCCTTCCATTCGCCGCTCCGCCGAGCGGCGCGCCCGCCGGTGCCGGATGGGCCGCGCTCGACGAGGCGGCCGAGTGGCACGCCTTCGGCCGACCGGTCGCTGCCGAGCCCGGCCTGTGGGAGTCGTACCTGGCCATCGAAGGCATGTACTGCCCAGGCTGCACGCTCACCGTCGAAGACGCGCTGGCCCGCTGCGCCGGCGTTCGCAGTGTGCAGGTCAACGGCGCGACCGCCACTGCCCGCATCACCTGGGCGCCCGCGCAGGGGCGCCCCTCCGGCTGGTTTGCCGCGTTGCAAAAGGTGGGCTATGGCGGGTTGCCGGCTGCCGATCTGCTCACCGCGGCGCCGCGTTCGCAAGCCCGCCGTGTGCTGTTGTGGCGCTGGCTGGTGGCGGGCTTTTGCATGATGCAGGTGATGATGTACGCCTTCCCGGCGTACGTGGCCGGCCCGGGCGAGATGACGGCCGACGTCGAGTCACTCTTGCGCTGGGCCTCGTGGATCCTCACGCTGCCCGTGCTGGCGTTTTCCTGCTGGCCCTTCTTCCAGTCAGCGTTGCGCGACCTGCGCGCCCTGCGGCTCGGCATGGACGTGCCCGTGGCGCTGGGCATCCTCATCACATTTGCCGCGAGCACGGCCGCCACCTTCGAGCCGCAGGGCCCGTTTGGCCACGAGGCCTGGTTCGATTCGCTCACGATGTTCGTGTTCTTCCTGCTGTCGGGCCGCCTGCTGGAGCAGCGGCTGCGCGACCGCACGGCGGGCTCGCTGGAATCGCTATTGCGGCGGCTGCCCCAGACGATCGAGCGTGAATGTGCACCGGAAAGCTACGAGCGCGTCGCCGTGGGACGACTCGCAATGGGCGATCGCATCCGTGTTTTCGCGGGCGAAACCTTTCCTGCCGACGGCGTGGTGCTGCAGGGCTCGAGCCGCGTCGACGAGGCGCTGCTCACCGGCGAGTCGCGCGCCTTGCCGCGCGGGCAGGGCGAGCACGTGGTGGCCGGCAGCCACAACCTCACCGGCACGCTGCTCGTGCGCGTCGAGCGCGTGGGGGCGCAGACGCGCTACGCCGAAATCGTCGACCTGATGGAACGCGCCTCCAGCGAGAAGCCCCGGCTCGCGGGCCTGGCCGATCGGATCGCCGGACCCTTTCTGGCCTGCGTGTTGATGGCGGCAACCGGCGCGGCCGTGTGGTGGTGGCCCACCGGGCCTTCGCATGCGCTCGGCATCGCCGTGGCCGTGCTGATCGTCACCTGTCCCTGTGCGCTGTCGCTGGCCACACCCGCCGCGACGCTGGCGGCTGCGGGCGCGTTGGCTCGGCGTGGCGTGCTGGTGCGCCGGTTGGGAGCGCTGGAAGACTGCGCCGAAATCGATACCGTCGTCTTCGACAAGACCGGCACCTTGACGGACACCAAGATGTCCATCGTGCAGGTGCGCACGCGTTCGGGCACCGGTGCCGAGGAGGCCCTCGCACTCGCGGGCGCGCTCGCCGCGCACTCCTTGCACCCGGCATCGCGCGCCATCGCCGCCGAGGCACGCACTTGCGGCTGGACGGCGCGAGATGTCACTGAAGCAGCCGGTCAAGGACTGAAAGGCCATGTCAGCGGCGACGGCGGCTGGGCGCCACGGGATCTGCGGCTCGGCTCCGCCACCTTTTGCGGCGCGCCTGGCGTGCGGCGCGAAGGCGCGACCCAGGTGCACCTGGCAGACGACAAGGGCTGGATCGCCAGCTTCGACCTCGACGAGTCGATGCGTGCCGACGCGCGCACGGCCATCGGCGCGCTGCGGCGCATGGGGCCGCGGGTGGAACTGCTGTCGGGCGATCACGCGAATGCGGTGCAGCGGCTGGCGTGGCGTGCCGGCATCGAATGGAGCTGGGGCGAGCAGTCGCCCGAAGACAAGCTCGATCACGTGTGCGAACTGCAGCGCAGCGGCGCCCGCGTCGCCATGGTGGGCGACGGCATGAATGACGGCCCGGTGCTGGCCCGCGCGAACGTCTCGGTGGCGATGGGCCAGGCCGTGCCTCTGGCGCAGGCCAAAGCGGACTTCGTCGTCCTGGGCAGCCAATTGGCCGCGGTGAGCTCGCTGCTGATGCACGCACGCCGCACCCGCACGGTGGTCCGCCAGAACCTGGCCTGGGCCGCCGCCTACAACGCCGTCTGCGTGCCGCTCGCGCTCGTGGGCTGGATGCCGGCCTGGCTGGCCGGCATCGGCATGGCCGCGAGCTCGCTGCTCGTGGTCCTCAATTCGGCGCGCCTCGCCCGCGTGCGGGGGGATTTCTGATGGATGTACTGTTTCTTCTCATTCCCCTGTCGGTAGCGCTCGCGCTGCTGATCCTGGGCGCCCTCGCCTGGGCCGTCTGGCGTGGTCAGTTCGACGCAATAGAAGCCGAGGGCGAGCGGATTCTGCGCACAGATTGACTTTTATCAAATCGTGCGGCGCTGACCGCAACGAGACTAGGGTCATTCCGATGGAAGAGATCGCACCATGACCCCTATATCCTCTGGCACCCACCCCCTGTACCACGACACCGTGGTGCGCCAGTTCTCGCTGATGGCCGTCGTCTGGGGCGTCGTCGGCATGCTGGTCGGCGTGTTCATCGCCGCCCAGCTGGCCTGGCCCGAGCTGAACTTCGGCATCCCCTGGCTCAGCTACGGGCGCCTGCGCCCGCTGCACACAAACGCGGTGATCTTCGCCTTTGGCGGCTGCGCACTGTTCGGCACCAGCTACTACGTCGTGCAGCGCACCTGCCAGGTGCCGCTGTTCCTCCACAAGCTCGCGTCCTTCCACTTCTGGGCGTGGCAGGCGGTGATCGTGGCCGCCGCCATCAGCCTGCCCCTGGGCTACACGCAGGGCAAGGAATACGCGGAACTCGAATGGCCGATCGACCTGCTGATCACCGTCGCCTGGGTCGCCTACGCCATCGTGTTCTTCGGCACCATCGGCATCCGCAAGGTCCGCCACATCTACGTCGCCAACTGGTTCTACGGCGCATTCATCCTGGCCGTCGCCATCCTCCACATCGTCAACAGCGCCGCGATGCCCGCCGGCTGGATGAAGTCGTATTCGGCCTATGCCGGGGTGCAGGACGCGATGATCCAGTGGTGGTACGGCCACAACGCGGTGGGCTTCTTCCTCACCGCCGGCTTCCTCGGGATGATGTACTACTTCATCCCGAAGCAGGCCGAGCGGCCCGTCTACAGCTACCGCCTGTCCATCGTCCACTTCTGGGCGCTGATCTTCACCTACATGTGGGCCGGCCCGCACCACCTGCACTACACCGCGCTGCCGGACTGGACGCAGTCGATCGGCATGGTGTTCTCGCTGATCCTGCTCGCGCCCAGCTGGGGCGGCATGATCAACGGCGTGATGACGCTGTCGGGCGCCTGGCACAAGCTGCGCGACGACCCGGTGCTGCGCTTCCTGATCGTGTCGCTGTCGTTCTACGGCATGAGCACGTTCGAGGGCCCGATGATGTCCATCAAGACGGTGAACTCGCTGTCGCACTACACCGACTGGACCGTCGGCCACGTGCACTCCGGCGCGCTCGGCTGGGTGGGCCTGATCTCCATGGGCTCGCTGTACTACCTGATCCCGCGCCTGTTCGGCCAGAAGAAGATGTATTCCGTGCCGGCCATCGAGCTGCACTTCTGGGTGGCGACCATCGGCATCGTGCTGTACATCGCCGCGATGTGGATCGCCGGCGTGATGCAGGGGCTGATGTGGCGTGCCATCAACGCCGACGGTTCGCTGACCTACACCTTCGTCGAGTCGGTCAAGGCCACCTACCCGTTCTACGTGATCCGCGTCGTCGGCGGCCTGCTCTACCTGGGCGGAATGCTGGTGATGGCCTGGAACACCTGGATGACCGTGGCCCAGGGCAGTGCGCCGCGCGTCGCCGTTCCGCCCCTGGCCCAGGCCGCCTGAGAGAAAGACTGACATGAGCAACGACACCCATTCCGCCCCGGCCGGCTTCTCGCACGAGAAGGTCGAGACCAACAATTTCCTGATGATCGTGCTGATCCTGATCGTGGTTGCCATCGGCGGCCTGGTCGAGATCGTGCCTCTGTTCTTCCAGAAGTCGACCACCCAGCCTGTCGATGGCCTGAAGCCCTACACCGCGCTGCAGCTGGCCGGGCGCGACATCTACGTGCGCGAAGGCTGCTACAACTGCCACTCGCAGATGATCCGGCCGTTTCGGGCCGAGACGCTGCGCTACGGCCACTATTCGGTGGCCGGCGAATTCGTCTACGACCATCCGTTCCAGTGGGGCAGCAAGCGCACCGGTCCCGACCTGCACCGCGTGGGCGGCAAGTACAGCGACGACTGGCACCGCATCCACCTGAACAACCCGCGCGACCTGGTGCCCGAATCGAACATGCCGGCCTATCCGTGGCTGATGAAGAACGCCGCGGACGGCGCGAGCATCGCCACCCACATGAAGTCGCTGCGCACGGTGGGCGTCCCCTACACGGATGCCGAAATCGCCAAGGGCGCCGAAGACCTCAAGGGCAAGACCGAGATGGACGCGCTGGTCGCGTACCTGCAGGTCATGGGCATCGCCGTCAAATAAGGAGCCGGCATGGACGTCACCACACTGCGCATCGCCGCCACGCTGGCTTGCTTCGCCGTCTTCACCGGCATCCTCTTCTGGGCATTCGCGCGCCGCAATCGCGGCCGTTTCGACGAGGCGGCCCGCATCCCTTTCGAGCAGGAATAGGCAAAAGCCCAAGGAGAACGATATGAGCGATTTCAATGCCGACATCTGGTCGATCTATGTGGCAGCCGCCACGCTGCTGAGCATCGCCGCGTGCCTCATCCTTCTGTGGGTGACGGCGCGGTCCAAGATCACCGGCGCCGCCGACAACACGACGGGGCACGTGTGGGACGAAGACCTGCGCGAATCCAACAATCCGATGCCGCGCTGGTGGATGTGGTTGTTCGTGATCTCCATCGTGTTCTCGGTCTTGTACCTGGTGGCCTACCCGGGCCTCGGCAAGTACGAGGGCGAGCTGAAGTGGAGCACGCGTGCCGAGTACCGCGCCGAGATGGACAAGGCCGACAAGGCGTTGGCGCCGCTCTATGCGCAGTTCACCGGCAAGAAGGCCGAAGAACTGGCAGGGGACGCCAACGCCATGGCCATCGGCGAGCGCCTCTTCATGAACAACTGCGCCCAATGCCACGGCTCGGACGCGCGCGGCAGCAAGGGCTTCCCGAACCTGGCCGACAGCGACTGGCTCCACGGCGGGTCGCCGGAGAAGATCGTGGAGACCATCACCCAGGGCCGGCACGGGCAGATGCCCCCGATGGCCGCGGCCGTCGGATCGGCCGACGACCTGAAGAATGTGGCGAACTACGTGCTCAGCCTTTCCGGCGCGCCGCACGACTCGGTGCGCAGCCAGCTGGGCAAAAGCAAGTTCATGGCCTGTGCCGCATGCCACGGCGCCGACGGCAAGGGCAACACCGCGCTGGGCGCGCCCAACCTGGCCGACGACATCTGGCTGCACGGCTGGGGCGAGCAAGCCATCATCTCCATCGTGACCTCCGGCAAGGTGAGCGACATGCCGGCCCAATCCGGCAAGCTCACCGAAGCGCAGATCCAGGTGCTCGGCGCCTATGTCTGGGGCCTGTCGAACAAGCCGGCGGTCATGAAGCCCTGACCTTGCGCCTGTGAAAGTCATTCCCATCGTTCCGGTTCCGTCGCAAGACAGCGGATCGCTGTACGAGGCGCAGACCAAGATCTACCCGCGCTCCGTCTCGGGCATCTTCTCGCGCTGGCGCTGGATTTTCGTGGCGCTGACGCAGCTGGTGTTCTACGGGCTGCCGTGGCTCGAGTGGGGGCAGCGGCAGGCGGTGCTGTTCGACCTCGGCGCGCGGCGGTTCTACATCTTCGGGTGGGTGCTGTATCCGCAGGACTTCATCTACCTCACGGGCCTGCTGGTCATCAGCGCGCTGTCGCTCTTCCTGTTCACCGCCGTGGCCGGGCGGCTGTGGTGCGGCTTCGCCTGCCCGCAGACGGTGTACACCGAGATCTTCCTGTGGATCGAGCGCAAGGTCGAAGGCGACCGCAGCGCGCGCCTGCGCCTGGACGCCGCGCCGATGTCACTTGAGAAGCTGGTGAAAAAGTGGTCCAAGCACTTTTTCTGGATCTCCCTGTCCATGTGGACGGGCTTCACCTTCGTCGGCTTCTTCACGCCCATCCGCGAACTGGCGATGGAATTCCTGCAGACGCGCATGACGTCGTGGGAAGTGTTCTGGGTATTCTTCTACGGCATCGCCACCTATGGCAACGCCGGCTTCCTGCGCGAACAGGTGTGCAAGTACATGTGCCCCTACGCACGCTTCCAGAGCGCGATGTTCGACGCGGACACGTTGATCGTGAGCTATGACCCTGGCCGCGGCGAGCCACGCGGCGCGCGCTCGCGCAAGGCCGAACTGTCGACGCTGAGCCTGGGCGCTTGCGTGGACTGCACACTGTGCGTGCAGGTCTGCCCGACCGGCATCGACATCCGCGAGGGGCTGCAGTACGAGTGCATCGGCTGCGCCGCCTGCGTCGACGTGTGCGATACCGTGATGGACAAGATGAACTATCCGCGCGGCCTGATCCGTTTCACCACCCAGAACGCGCTGGCCGGTTCGTGGGACTCCCGGCAGATGTGGCGCCGCGTGCTGCGACCGCGCGTGTTGATTTATGGCGCGCTGCTGCTGGCGCTGTGCATCGGCGTGCTGGGCAGCCTGGTGGCGCGCATGCCGCTGAAGGTGGATGTGGTGCGCGACCGAGCGGCGCTCTCGCGCATCGTTGCGGGGGGCAAGCTGGAGAACGTGTACCGGCTGCAGGTCATGAACGCCACCGAGCAGCCGCAGCGCTACCGCATCACCGCCAAGGGGCTCGATGGACTGCAGGTCGCGTCGGACCCGGACGTGACCGTCGGGCCCGCGGAATCCCGCTGGGTGGCCGTTCGCCTCCAAATCACTTATGGCTCGGCCACGCCTGGCTCGCACCCCATCGAATTCTCGATCGGCGACGCGGTGCAGGGTGCGCACGTCGCCGAAAAGTCGGTCTTCATCGTTCCCCGCTAGGAGCACCTCATGAATCCAGCCAACGCAATCGCGCAATCCGCTCCGTGGTGGCGCTTCCCCTTCGTCTGGATGGTCATCGCGGGCCCGGCCGCCGTGGTGCTGGCGGGCGTGGCCACGGCCTTCATTGCGGTCCGCACGCCCGATCCTGTCGTGGCGGACGACTACTACCGCCGCGGCATCCAGATCAACCAGACGCTGGCAGAGCAGCGCAAGGCGCTGCTGCCCGCAGTGCAGGGCCGCAACCATGCGGCCACGCCTGCGCCGGCCGTGCCCGGCCGCTGAAGCCAGGAGCAACCATGCTCAGCATCGAGCGACTCATGTGCATCGCCTGGCCCGCGTTCCTAGCAGCCTGCATGCTCCAGGGCGTGGTGTTCGCGGTGGTGGACCCGATGGAGCTGGAGTGGTTCGGCCGGCCGCTGCCGTGGTCGCGCCAGGGCATCTACACCGCCGCGTTCTTTCTCTTCTGGGGTGCCACGGCGCTGGCGAGCCTGATGACTGTGCTGCTGAGCACACGCCGGGGAGACCGGCCCGAGACGTGAGTGTGCTGTAATTTGCGCAAATCACCTGCGCAAAGTGGCTGCTACTCCAGACTTCGACAATTCGGCCGCACGCCTGACGGGCCTGCTCGACTCGGCCATGGACGCCATCATCATGGCCGACCACGAGCAGAACATCGTGCTGTACAACCGCGCGGCCGAAAGCATCTTCGGATGGTCTTCGGCCGAAATGATCGGCCAGCCCCTGACGCGGCTCATCCCCGAGCGCTACCGCGCGGGGCACGCGGAGCACGTGGAGCGCTTCGGCGCCACGGGCGTGACGTCCCGGCGCATGGGCTCGCGCAATGTGGTGTACGGGCTGCGCTCCAACGGCGAAGAGTTTCCCATCGACGCGTCCATCTCGCACCTGGACACGCCCGAAGGCAAGGCGTACACGGTCATCCTGCGCGACGTGACCGAGCGGGTGCGGGCCGAGCAGGAGCAGGCGCGCATGGCACAGCGGCTGTCGGGCCTGCTCGATTCGGCAATGGACGGCATCATCACCGTCGACGAACAGGAGAAGATCGTCTTTTACAACCGCGCGGCGGAGAAGATCTTCGGCTGGCCGGGAACGCAGATGCTGGGCCAGCGGCTGGGCGCGCTGCTGCCCGAGCGCTACCGCGCGTCGCACCATGAACACATCCGGCAGTTCGCCGCCACCGGCGTCACGTCGCGCCGCATGGGGGGCTCCACGGTGATCCACGGGCTGCGCGCGACGGGCGAAGAATTCCCGATGGATGCGTCGATTTCGCAGCTGGACACGCCCGAGGGCAAGCTCTTCACGGTGATCCTGCGCGACGTGACCGAACGCGTGCGGGCCCAGCAAGACCTGGCCGCTTTCGCGGCGCAGGCCAGCGCCATCCGCGAGCAGGAAAAGAGCCGCGTGGCCCGCGAGCTGCACGACGAACTCGCGCAGTCCCTCACAGCCCTAAAAATGGATGCGATCTGGTCCCGCGACAACCTTCGGGATGATGCCGAAGGTGTGCGTGCCAAGCTCGAGGACATGCTCGCCATGCTCGATGCGAGCGTGGCCGCCACCCGCCGCATCGCCGCGGACCTTCGGCCATTGGTGCTCGACGACCTCGGCCTGGTGCCCGCCATCGAGTGGCTGGTGCAGAACTTCACCCAGCGCACCGGCGTTGCATGCGGCCTCGACGTCGACGACGAGCTCGAATTGCACGAGCCGTACGCAACGGCGGTGTTCCGCATCGTCCAGGAGTCGCTGGTCAACGTCGGCAAGCACGCGAAGGCGCGGCAGGTCAACGTTGTGCTGGACCGAACGGCCACGGAGATACGGCTCGCCGTGACGGATGACGGCGTGGGGTTCGACACTTCCGCCGCCCGCAAGCCGGCGTCGCTCGGGCTTGCCGGAGTGCGCGAGCGGGCCCAACTGGTGCAAGGCGATGTGACGGTGAAAAGCGAGCAGGGCGGCGGCACCACCGTCGAAGCGCGCATCCCCGTGCCTCGCGACGGAGATTCCGCATGATAAGGCTGGTGATCGCGGACGACCACGCCATCGTTCGCGAGGGTCTCAAGCGCCTCGTGGGCGGCGCCGAGGGAGTTGAATTGGTGGGCGAGGCGGCAGACGGCACCGAGGTGATGCGCGAAGTGCGCGAGAAGGAGTTCGACGTGCTCGTGCTCGATCTCTCGATGCCGGGGCGCAGCGGCATGGAGCTGATCAAGCTCGTCAAGGCCGAGAAACCGAAACTGCGCATCCTGGTCCTCAGCATGCACCAGGAGCTGCAATACGCGGTGCGCGCCATCAAGTCGGGCGCCAGCGGTTACCTCACCAAGGAAAGCGCGCCCGCCGAACTCGAACAGGCGATCCGCAAGATCGCCGCCGGCGGTGCGTACGTCACCGCGGAAGTGGCCGAGCAACTCGCGCTGGGCGCCATGCCCGGCAGCCAGGCGCACCCGCACGAAAGCCTCTCCGACCGCGAGTTCGAGGTGTTCCGCATGTTGGCTGCGGGCGTCTCGGTGACCGACATCGCCGGCCGCCTGAAGCTGTCGGTGAAGACCGTGAGCACCCACAAGGCCAACCTGATGCAGAAGATGGGTTTGGCCAACCAGAGCGAACTGATTCGCTACGCACTGAAGCACGGGCTGGCGGACTAGGCTTTCGGCTGTCATGCCGGACTCGATCCGGGCATCTATCCCCTTGACTGTCATTGCGGGCTCGACCCGCTGCTGCCCGAAGTCTGATCTCATCGAAGCGCTGCACAGCGACCTGTGCGGAGCCACGGACGCCGGGTGGCCGATGCAGCGAATGTCCCCCGTCGGCGTGCGGCCTCCCTCCTCCTTTATTTCGCCGCATCGGCCACCCGGCATCCATGGGGGACCCAGTTGGCGCGCGACGCGAACACCTACAACGTCTCCCGGATCGGGGTGGTGGGGCGCTCTGCGCAGCGAAATAAAGGAGGAGGGAGCGGCTTGCCGCGACGGGGGACATTCGCAGCGCAGAGTGCCCCGCCGCCCCGATCCCGCCCGGCCATGTCGATACGGCCGCTAGGAATTGTCCTAGTCCTGCTAGGGCGCCCGCGAAGGCGTCTTTGCGCCGTGCACCGAGCCTCGATTCAGGCCCGCGCCGATGGGCGGGAAGAGGTGGATGAACGACAGTACATCCATGGCGCAACGCACTTCACCCATCAAGGTTTTCCTGGCCGATGACTCGGCCCTGATCCGCACCCGCGTCGCCGCCATGTTGGCGAACGGGAAGATCGACGTCGTCGGCCAGGCAGAAACACCCCAGGCCTGTATAGACGGGATCCTCGCAACCCGTCCCGACGTCGTGGTGCTGGACGTGCAGCTCGACGGCGGCCAGGGCCTCGAGGTGCTGAAGGCCGTGCATCCCGCCGCGCCTCGCATCGCTTTCGTCGTGTTCAGCAACAACTCCGGGCCGGCTTACCGCAAGCGCTACCTGGACTCGGGCGCCGTGCGCTTCCTGGACAAGTCCGCCGAATTCGACCAGTTGCCCGGTGCCGTCGCAGCGGCCGCCCATCAAACCGTCTCCCTTTGAGATCACCGAGAAAGCAAGAGCCCATCATGTCCAACGCCGCCACTCTCGACATCGCCCGCACCATCCGCATCGCACCGGTTCCTTCGGTGCCCCGGGCCGTGTCGGTCGCACCGCTCAAGACGCAGTGCTCGACTTGCCACCTGCGCGACCTGTGCCTGCCGTGCGGCCTCTCCGTCCCGGACACGGAGCGTCTCGACGGAATGATGTTCGCCCGCCGCAAGGTCGCCGCTGGGCAGCCGCTGTACAGCCAGGGCGACAAGTTCCAGTCCATCTATGCCGTGCGCATGGGCACGTTCAAGTCCAGCCTGACGCTGGCGGACGGCCGCGAGCAGGTCAGCGGGTTCCACATGGCCGGCGAGCTGATGGGCCTGGACGGCATCGCTTCCGGCGCGCATGCCAGCAGCGCGATCGCACTGGAGGACACCGAGATCTGCGCGATCCCCTACGCGCACCTCAACGAACTGGCGACGCAGAGCACCAACCTGCAGATGGTCGTCGCGCGCCTCATGAGCCGCGAGATCGTGCGCGAGCACAGCCTGATGATGCTCCTGGGCAGCATGAACGCGGAAGAGCGGCTGGCCGCCTTCCTGCTGAACCTGTCGCGGCGGCTCAAGGCGCGCGGCTACTCCCCGAGCGAATTCCACCTGCGCATGTCGCGCGCCGAGATCGGCAGCTACCTGGGCATGAAGCTCGAAACCGTGAGCCGCACCTTTTCCGCCTTCCAGCAGCAGGGCCTGCTGGAAGTCGACAAGCGGCACATCCGCATCCTGGACCTGGACGGCCTGACGCGCGCGTTCGGGTTGCGCGTCCAGTAAGCGGCGCGTGAACAGACCCGCCTTCATTTCCATTTCCAATTACGGCGCACCGCAGCGATACAGGAGTCAGCCATGTCCATTGCCATCCAGATCATCCGCGACGAGCACGCGGGCGTTGCCGCCGTACTGCGGTCCTTGCGACTGATGATGGCGCAAGGCGCCGGCGATGAACCCGAACGCTTCTTCGACGTGATTCGCGCGATGCTGTTCTACATCGACGAATTCCCGGAGAAGCTGCACCATCCCAAGGAATCCAACCTGTTGTTCCCGCTGCTGATCCGCAAGGCGCCGGAGCTCGCTCCGGTGATCCAGCGGCTGGAGGAAGACCATGCCGCCGGCGAGGGGCGTGTGCGCGAATTGCAGCACCTCCTGCTCGCGTGGGAACTGATCGGCGAGTCGCGCCGCATGGCATTCGTCAAGGCCGCGGACGATTACGTCACGTTCTACCTCAATCACATGCGCACCGAAGAGACGGAGATCCTGCCTGTGGCCGCGCGCGTGCTGGCCGCGGAAGATTGGGCCGTTCTGGACGAGGCGTTCGAGCGCAGCCGAGACCCTTTGGCCGGTGGCACCACCGATCCCCGATTCGACCGCCTGTTTACCCGCATCGTGATGGCCACACCCGCACCCATCGGGGTCGGGCCGGCGTTGCGGCACGCCACCGTGTGAGCGGCGCGGTGAGAAGGTGCCTGCCGTATGCACCTTCATTGCGCTGAATCAAACCTGCACCCGGGCACCGGTTCTACAGTGAACTCAACGGCGCACGAAGCCGTTGGCCCCGCGGGGGCCTCACCCGCGACAACAGAAAGTAGCAGGTTGGATATGAAAGCCATCATCGCCCGAGTTCCGTTGGCCGCAGCAGTGCTGCTCGCGACGTCACCGCTTCTCGGCTCCTTCGGCGCAACGGCCATCAACAAGCCCGTCGCCGCAACCGCGGCGCCGGCACAAACCCAGGCTGGCGTGCACAAGATCACCCTGAAGACCGGCATGGCCGGCGGCAAGATGGTGTTCCTGGACGAGAAGGGGACGCCCAACCCCGTGCTGCGCGGCAATGTCGGCGACACCATCGAGATCACGATCGCCAGCGGCGAGGGCGCCGAGCATGACATCGTGTTCCCCGACCTCGGCGTGCATTCCAAACACTTCGACGGCAAGAGCGGGCCGGTCAAGGTCAGCTTCAAGCTCACGCAGTCGGGCAAGTTCGTCTACATCTGCTCGATCCCGGGCCACCGCCAGATCGGCATGGAAGGCGTGCTCGAAGTGACGGGGCCCGCCGACGCATCTGCCGCCGCGCCGGTGCCGACGGCCCGGCCTGCGACCGCAACGCTGGGCGCCGCGCCCGCCAACGGCGCTATCGCGCCCGCGGTGGCAAGTGCCGTGAGCGTCTCCATGGATCCGAATGCCGTTCCCCCACCCATCGGCAACCGGCCCCCGCAGCTGGTGAAATACGCCATCGAAACCGTGGAGCTTGAAGGCAAACTGGACGACGGGACGACCTTCACCTACTGGACCTTCGGCAAGAAAGTGCCCGGCCCGATGCTGCGCGTGAAGGAAGGCGACACGGTGGAAGTGGCGCTGACCAACAACGCGAACAGCAAGGCGATCCACTCGATCGACCTGCACTCGGTGACGGGCGGCCATGGCGGCGGCCGCGACACGCAGGTCGCGCCCGGCCAGACCAAGACCATCACATTCAAGGCGCTCAATCCTGGCCTGTTCGTGTACCACTGCGCGACGCCTTCGGTAGCGCATCACATTTCCGCCGGCATGTACGGGCTGATCCTGGTCGAGCCGGCGAAGGGCCTGCCAAAGGCCGACAAGGAGTTCTACGTGATGCAGGGGGACGTCTACACGTCGCACGCCATCGGTACCAAGGGCCACCATGCCTTCAGCCACGAGCGCGCCGCGGACGAACTGCCCACGTACTACACCTTCAACGGTGCCGTGGGTGCCTTGACCAAGGAATACAAGATGACGGCCAAGGTCGGCGAAACCGTGCGCGTGTACTTCGGCGTCGGCGGCCCGAACAAGGTCTCGTCGTTCCACGTGATCGGCGAGATCTTCGACAAGGTGTACAGCGAAGGATCGCTGACCGCGGTGAAGACGAACGTGCAGACCACGCTCGTCGCGCCGGGCGGCGCCACCATCGTCGACTTCAAGGTCAACTACCCCGGCAACTACCTGTTGGTGGACCACGCGCTGTCGCGGGTCGCCAAGGGCGCGGCCGGTTCGCTCGACGTGACGGGGCGGGCCGACGCGGCCATCTACAAGTCGAGCCAACCCGGCCACGGCCCCGGCGGGCATTGAAGGAAGCGCCCACGTGAGCAGCCCGGCGTTCTCCTTCGAAGGGCCTGCCGAACTGCAAGCCCCCATCGACCAGGCCCTGCGGCGCGTGGTCGACCCGGAGGTCGCGATGAACATCGTCGACGTCGGGCTCGTCTACGGGGTGAGCGTGAACACCGAGCGAGTGCACGTGCAAGTCACGATGACGTCGGCCGCCTGCCCGGTGGCGGACGTCATCATCGGCGACATCGAACAGCAGCTCGACCGCGCAGTCCCCGCTGGCCTGCTGATCCAGGTCGAGCTGATCTGGGAACCTCCATGGACACCCGAACGATTGAGCGACAAGGCCAAGAGCCTCATGGGGTGGTGACGGCGCGGCGGCGCGCTGCCACGCTGATCCTGCTCGCCCTGGTCGTGACGGCGTTGCTGGGCGCGATCGCCGGCGGCCTGCTGCGCGCGGGCGTCGCCGTTCCCGTTGGGGATGGTGCCGCGTGGCCCGGCCGCGCAGCATTGATGCACGCAGCCCTGATGATCTGCTGCTTCATGGGCACGGTCATCGGCATTGAGCGCGCAGTGGCGGTGAAGCGGCGCGCGGCATGGCTGGCACCGTCCGCCTCGGCCCTGGCGGGACCGGCGCTGTTGGCCGGACTGAACGCGCCGGCGCAATGGTTGCTCGTGGGAGCGGCGCTTGCCTTCACGGGCGTCAATGTTTTGGTCGTGCACCGGCAGCGCGCGGCCCACACCGTGTTGTTGCTTGCGGGCGCGCTCTGCTGGCTGGCCGGCAACCTTCTCTTCGCGTTGGACTGGGGCACCGCCGCCGCGCCGGCATGGTGGTTCGCTTTCCTGGTGATGACCATCGCGGCCGAGCGCCTGGAGATGACGCGCATGATGCGCCGCCGTCCGGGCGCGCAAAGTGCGCTGGTCGCCGTGCTGGCACTGATGGCCACGGGCGCCGCGGCATCCGCGGTGGCACCTGTGGGCGGGGGCATTCTGTATGGCGCGTCGCTGCTTCTGCTTGCACTGTGGCTCATACGGTTCGACATCGCGCGCCGGACCTTGTTCACCGACGGCCTGGCCCGCTACATGGCCGTCTGCCTGCTGGGAGGCTACGCGTGGCTGGCGGTTTCAGGCGTGGCCTGGGCCGCGAGTGCGCTGGGCGTGCCCACCCGGGACGCGGCCCTGCACGCGCTGGGCCTGGGCTTCGTCTTCAGCATGATGATGGGCCATGCGCCGGTGATCCTGCCGGCGATCGCGCGCGTGAAGGTTCTGTTCGGCGCGGTGTTCTACCTGCCATTGGCGGCACTGCACCTGTCGCTGCTGGCCCGGCTCGGCCCGGGCTTCGCCGCGCCGGCATGGCGTTCTCAAGGATCGCTTTTCAACGTGTTGTCGATCGCGCTCTTCGCGGCCACGGTGGCAGGTGCCGTGTGGGCGTGGCGTTTGAAACATGGCCCGGCGCGCGCGATGCGCAACCGCGCTGCGCACTGAACCGTCAAGTCCCGGCCACGCCGCGCCGGGCCATCATGTCGCGCGTCATCGCTTCGAGCGGCGCGCCGGCCAGCAACGGCTTGGCCGCCGGATAGGCGATCTCTTCCTCGGCCTGGATGTGCCCTGGGTACAGGTCCGCTAACGCGTCGAGCTGGCCTTCGTCGGTGGATGACAAGCGCGAGCGCTCTCCTTGCTCGATGGCAGCCAGGACCGCTCGCGCTGATTTCCATCGCGACTCCATCTGCAGGTGATCGTCGCGCAGCCGTGCGACGACTGCATGGATCCTTGCGTCACCTCCGGCGAGGAGCGCGGGGAAGACGTGCAGTTCCTCGTCGCGGTGATGTTCTGGCGCGGCAATGTCGAAGTAGCGCATCACGTCGCGCGCGGCCTGACGGGCCTGCTCGTCCGCGCCATGCAGCGCGACGTGTTCGCGCAGCCGGTGCAGCAGGTTCAGCATGCGGTGCACGCGCTCGTGGCAGGCCTCGAGCATCTCGAACGGCTGCTCGAAGCCGGCGCCGGGCTTAACCGGGCCGTCCGTCCGCGCGCGCGTGTCCATACCATGAGCCATAACGAATCCCCCAAGCGGCCATGACGCCTGCCCATACACCCGCCGCGGCAGCGGCCAGCAGCGCGGACGGCGCTTGTGGCACCGCGGCGGCGACGCGCAGCAGCGTCGCCGCCTGCAGCAGCAAGAAGAGCGTCCAGATCGGATTGTCCGCCACCAGCGGGCGCCCGCTGTGTCCGCAGGAAACACGCGTCACCATCGCCAGCATGAGCGAGCCGAGGCATCCCATCGTGATCGCGTGCAGGCCCGCAAGCGGCAACAGCGGCGTGCCTGTGAACGCCGCGCCGAGCGTCGAGGCGCCCGACAACGCGAGTCCGAGCCCCAGCCAGAGAAACCCGAGATGCAGCATCGCGAGCAGGCGAACCTTCAGGCTCTGCACCAGCCCCCAGGCGAACATCAGCCAGACCACGACGGCCGCGGCGGCCATCTCGACCAAGCCCCGAAGCACGAGCCAGGCTGCGCTGCCCGCGAGCATTCCATCGAGCCACACGGCCGAGGCTTCGAACAGCGCCACGCCGAGCAGGGCGCCGAGCACCCAGAACGGCCGCCAGGCATCCACCATCGGCAATGCGCTGGACGTGAAGAACGGGATCATCCGGTGCGCAACGATCACGAAGATGGCGATGACGAAGCTCCACAGGCCCGTCAACACGAAGCCGCGCGCGGCGCCCGGCAAGCCGGCCGCCAATGCGATGGCCAGCCCGCCGAGCGAGCACACGCCGGCGACCAACGCGCATCCCACGGCCTTTGCGTGGATGCGGTCGGGCGCATCGCTCGCGAGCACGAGCCGCCAGAACCGCGCCGTCACCGCAGCCAGGCCCGTTTGCACCAGAAGCAGCGCAGCCAAGGCCAGCCCCACATGCACCTGTGCGGCGACGAGCCAGAGGAGCCAGCCGCCACTCATGAGGAGCAGCGGTGTGGCGATCTCACGCGCCGCCGGTCCCCGGACGCCGAGCCATCGAGGACCGGCCGTGAACAGAAAACCGGCAAAGAACAGCGGCATGAAGCCGAACGCCATCACCGTTGAATGGACGGTCGTGGGCGACACCGCATGCGAGAGCCCGATCGCCGCGCCGGCGCGGTCGAACAGGACCAACGCCCACCAGAGGCCGGCGGCCACCAGCACCACCATCGCCAGGAAGAACGCCAGGCGATGCGGAGCTAACAGCAACCGCCGCCACTGCCAGCGCGCAGTGGCGCCCGGCCGCGGCAGGGCCGCTGCAGTCATCCGCAAGCCCCCGTGTGACCGCATTGGGTGCACCAGTCGCAGCCGTCCTTGCGGATGACGGCATGCGCACCGCATTCAGGGCACTTCCTCCCCGCCATCACCGTCGTTGGCGATCCAGGCACCGCGGGTGCATCGGGCTCAATGGCCGATGCACCCAGGTCCACGGTGCCGCGCTGGGCAATGATGTTCTGGATCGCGTACGCGATCGCCGCGACTTCGGAGTCATGCCATAGCGGCACCTGCGTGCCGTCGGCCTTGCGGTAGGTGCCGAGCCGCACCGGGCCGCGGTCCCACGCGACCTTGCGCATGTCGGCGAGCGCCCGGTCCAGGAAGCCGCCGCGCGCGGCGAGCGACAGCAGCCGCATGCTCGCGGTGATCCATTGCTGCGATTCGCCGTTCTGCCCCACGGGCATGAAGAACTCGACCGCGCGTTCGCGGCCTTCGGGCAGCGGCAGGAAAGACACCACCAGGTACAGCGTCTGACGCCCCTGCTGCGTCCAGTATTCGATCTTCTCGGCCGCGGCCGGCAGCACGCCCTTGGGCCGGCTCGCGATGACGGCGCGCATCGGGTCCGGGGCCGCCGCGGCGGGTGTCGCCGCCGTTGCCTTGGTGTCCAGCACCGAGCCCACGATCGCGTTCGGCCGGTACGTGGCCAGCCCCTTCAGCCCGGCCTGCCACGCCTGCCGGTAGAGATGCTGGAACTCGTCGAACGGAATTTCCGCCGGCACGTTGACGGTCTTCGAAATGGCGGTGTCCACGAACGGCTGCACCGCCTGCATCATGTCGACGTGGCCGGCGGGTGACATCTCCAGCGCGCTGACGAAGTACTCGGGCAATTTGGCAACATCCCCGCCCAACGCGCGGTAGAGGCGCCACGCGTGGTCTTCCACGATGTACTCGCTGAGGCTGCCGTCGGACTCGCGCTTCTTGCGCCAGTACGTCCAGGAAAACGCAGGTTCGATGCCGTTCGACGCGTTGTCGGCGAAGGCCAGGCTCACGGTGCCGGTCGGCGCGATCGACAGCAGGTGGCTGTTGCGAATGCCGTAGCGGCGGATGTCGTCCTGCAGCGGCGCGTCGAGCCTGCTTGCGAACGTGCCGGGCGCCAGGTAGTCGTCCGCCTGGAACAACGGGAACGCGCCTTTTTCGCGCGCCAGCGCCACCGATGCGGCGTAGGCGGCGTCGCGCATGCAGCGTGCGATGCGCGCCGCCACTTCGCGGCCTTCGGGCGTGTCGTAGCGCAGCCGCAGCATCGCGAGCGCGTTGCCCAGACCGGTGAACCCCACGCCGATGCGGCGCTTCGCCATCGCTTCGGCGCGCTGCTGAGGCAGGGGCCAGAACGTCAGGTCCAGCACGTTGTCCAGCGCGCGCACTTGCACGCGGACGGCTTCCGCGAAGGCCGCGAAGTCGAACTCGGGCGCGCCCTCGAAGCCGAACGGATGGCGCACGAAGCGCGGCAGGATGACGGGGCCTAAATCGCAGCAGCCGTAGGGCGGCAGCGGCTGCTCGCCGCAGGGGTTGGTGGCGGCTATCTGTTCGCACGCACGCAGGTTGTTGTCGCGATGGATGGTGTCGGTGAACAGGATGCCCGGTTCGGCGAAGTCGTACGCGGAACGCATCACCGTTTCCCACAGCTGCCGCGCAGGCAGCGAGCGATAGACCCAGAGGCCGTCCGCCCGCTGGTGGGCACCCTCTGACACCAGCGCCGCACCCGGGCGCGCGCGATGCACGAGCTCCCAGTCTTCGCCCGCGTCGACGGCCTGGATGAAGCGGTCCGTCACGGCAACGGACACGTTGAAGTTGTTCCACCGCCCGGGCTTGCGCTTGGCGGTGATGAATTCCAGCACGTCCGGGTGGTCGATGCGCAGCACGCCCATCTGCGCACCGCGCCGCGCGCCCGCGCTCTCGACCGTGGCGCATGAATGGTCGAACACGTCGATGTAGCTGCAAGGCCCGGAAGCCAGCGACGCCGTCGCGTTCACCACCGCGCCGCGCGGGCGGATGCGCGAGAAGTCGTAGCCGACGCCGCCGCCCCGGCGCATGGTCTCGGCCGCCTCGCGCAGCGCCTCGTAGATGCCCGGATAGCCTTCGCCGTCGTCGCCCTGGATGCAGTCGCCCACGGGCTGAACGAAGCAGTTGATGAGGGTCGCGGAAAGGGACGTGCCGGCCGCGCTCATGATCCGCCCGGCGCCGATCGCGCCCGCTTCCAGGTTGCGCAGGAACCGCTGCTCCCATTCGGCGCGGCGGTCTTCGGCTTCCACCGAGGCGAGCGCGCGCGCCACGCGGTGGAACAGGTCGAGCTCGACGGCTTCACCGGCCTTGAGGTACTTTTCGCGGAGCACGTCCGCCGTGATGGGTTGCACGGCCAGCGCCAATGCCGCCGGTGCGTCGCGCTTCATGCCGCGGCCTCCGTGGCGCCGGCGGGCATCACGCCGCCGAGCAGCCACCGCATGAGGTCTTCGACCGGACGGATCTGGCTGCCGAACGGCAGGGTGCCGGCGCCGCGGAAGAAGAGGCCCTTGTCGGTGTGGCCTTCCATCGCGTGGCCCAGGCTCTTGTCGATGCAGAACTGCCCCCACGTGCCCTTGCCGTCGCGCAGGCCGCACTGGGCCAGGCAGTCGAACCACATGTTGCAGTGGGACTTGACGTGCGCGTGCTTCTGCAGGCGCGGCTCCAGCCGCAGGTACTTGTCGAGCCAGGGCGTGCGCACGGCGCGAGCCGGCAAGCCCGCCACACTGGTGAAATTGACGATGTCCTCGGGCCGCGCCGAGGCCAGGATCCGCTTGAACTCGGGGTGGGCGTCGCACTCGCGGGTGACGGCGAATGCGGTGCCCAGCTGCACTGCGGACGCGCCCAGGGACTGCAGCTGACGGATATCTTGGAGGCTCGACACGCCACCGGCGGCGATGAGCGGAATGCGGCCTTCGATGCCGGCCGCGCGGAAGAACGCCAGCACCTCCGGCAGCACCACGTCGAAGTCGAAGCGGCGGTCGCCCAGATCCGCGACCTTGGCGGCGCCCAGGTGCCCGCCCGCTAGGCGCGGATGCTCGATCACCACCGCATCCGGCAGCCGCCCCTTCTTTTCCCATTTGCGCACCACGAGCTGCACGCCGCGGGCGTCCGACAGGATGGGAATGAGCGCGGTGTTCGGATGGTCTTTCGCGAGCTCGGGCAGGTCGAGCGGCAGGCCCGCGCCCACCACCACCGCGTCGACCCCGCAGGCCAGCGAATGGCGCACGTAGTTCTCGTATTCGCTGACGGCGCGCATGACGTTGACGGCGACGAGACCGCGCCCGCCGGCTACCGCCCGTGCGCGTGCGATTTCGCGCCCCAGCGCCTCCAGGTTGGCGGCGTTGATCGCGGCCTTGGCTTGCGCGCCTTCGAGGTGTGCGGTTTGCGCCATCAGGTCGGGATGGTGGCGCCGCAGGTCCACCGACGAGATCGTCCCCACGGCGCCGCAAGCGGCCACCGCGCCAGCCAGCCCGCCGGCCGAGACGCCCACGCCCATGCCGCCCTGGACGACCGGTACGAGGTGCTTGCCCGCCAGCGTGAGCGATGTGAGTCCGGAATCCCGCGCAAGCAGGGCGAGTTGCGTGGCTGCTTGCTGTGCCTCGTCCGCAGAAATAGTGTGCATCGGGCAAGTAGATCGCATCGGCCGGCGCGCTTCCTTGATCTGCGTCAGTGTCGGCGCGACTTCGGCCGCCAACAATGGAGCATCCACCCAGGGCATTCGACCCCGAGGAGACCCACATGACCGATATCCATGCACCCGACGCAGTCCCTGCCGCGGACGCCGCGCCGCTGGAAGGCTTTTCCGGCGCGCACCGCGGCATCCTGTGCGCGATGCGCGCGTTCGCCGCGTTGCCGGAATTCGCAGCGGCGGCCGAGCGGTCGCGTCAGGTCGCGATCACCACGCTCCAGCTGTTCGAAGGCACGGTGCTGCCTCATCATGCCGATGAGGAGTCGGAGCTGTTCCCCGCCGTGATTCGCAGCGCCACCCCAGGGCCGGAGCGCACCCACGTCGAGGCGATGGTGGACCGGCTCGTGGCGGAACACCGCTCGTTGGAGTCGCTCTGGAAGATGCTCCGCCCGGCGGTCAAGCGGGCGGCGGCCGGCATCACCGCCCAGCTCGACGCTGAAGCGGTGGCCGCGCTGTCGTACGCCTACCACCGCCATGCGGCGTTCGAGGAGACGGAGTTCCTGCCATTGGCCGGGGAGATCCTCGCACGCAACGGCAACCACATGGCTGCGCTGGGGCTGGCGATTCACCTGCGCCATGCGCCCGCGCCGGTGGCCTACATCTGATCGGCCGGATCAGTTGCGCAAGGGCTGGTCCACCAGCCGGGCGAGCGCGTCGGGGTCCACGATGCGCACGTGGCGATGGCGCACTTCGATCAAGCCGTCGTCGGCGAACTTCGAGAAAGTACGGCTCACCGTCTCCAGCTTCAGCCCGAGGTAGTTGCCGATTTCCTCGCGCGTCATGCGCAGCACCAGTTCCGAACGGGAAAAGCCGCGGGCGTGCAGCCGCTGCACCAGGTTCAGCAGGAAGGCGGCCAGCCGCTCCTCGGCGCGCATGCTGCCCAGCAGCAGCATCACGCCATGCTCGCGCACGATCTCGCGGCTCATGATCCGGTGGACGTGTCGCTGCAGGGAAGCAACGTCTCGCGAGAGCTCGGTGATGCGGTCGAACGGCATCACGCACACCTCGGCGTCTTCGATGGCGATGGCGTCGCACGAGTGCTGGTCGTTCACGATGCCGTCCAGCCCGATGATTTCGCCGGCCATCTGGAAGCCCGTGACCTGCTCGCGCCCGTCCGGTGCCGCCATGCAGGTCTTGAAAAAACCGGTGCGGATCGCGAACAGGGAGCCGAACGCGTCGCCACGCCGGAAGAGGGCGCTGCCGCGCTCGACCTTCCTACGGGCCGCGACCAGCTCGTCCACGCGGTCCAGTTCCTCGGGTGTGAGCCCGACGGGCATGCACAGCTCGCGCAGGCTGCAATTGGAGCAGGCGACCTGCAACTGCTCCTTGGGGGTGGGGTGGTTATTCATGATCTGAGTCAAATTGTCCGGAACCTTCGCAGCGCGGACTTGACCCATGTCAACAGCGAGGCCCTTCGCCCGGCGCACAGTGGAGCCACTCAACCTTACGCCCAACATGACCGCCGTTTCGCCCGAACTGCTGCGCCGCTTCGACATCCCGGGGCCGCGCTACACCTCCTATCCCACCGCCGACCGCTTCGTCGAGGCATTCGGTGCGCCCGACCTGGCGCAGGCCCTGGCGCAGCGCCGCGCAGGGCCCGCGGCGCTTGCGATGCCGTTGTCGCTGTACGTGCACATCCCGTTTTGCGAGTCGCTTTGCTACTACTGCGCGTGCAACAAGATCATCACGAAGAAGCACGAGCGCGGCGCCGCCTACCTGAAGCTGCTGGCGCGCGAGGTGGACCTGTACGCCTTGCAGATCGGCACCGGGCAGGCGGTGACCCAATTGCACCTGGGCGGCGGATCGCCCACTTTCCTCACCGACGATGAACTGGGGCAGCTGATGGAGATGCTGCGCCGCAGCTTCAATCTGGTGCCCGGCGGCGAGCACTCCATCGAAATCGATCCGCGCACCGTGGACGCAGGGCGCCTGCAGCGGCTGGCCGATCTGGGATTCAACCGCATCAGCTTCGGCGTGCAGGACTTCGATCCCCAAGTGCAGCAGGCGGTGCACCGCGTGCAGCCGGCCGAGCAGGTGTTCGCGCTGATGGACGCCGCCCGCGCCATCGGCTTCGACTCGGTGAACGTGGACTTGATCTACGGCCTGCCCAAGCAGACACCGGAATCATTCGCGCGAACGCTGGTGCAGGTCTCGCAACTGCGCCCCGACCGCATCGCCCTGTACGCCTACGCGCATCTGCCCGACCGCTTCAAGCCGCAGCGGCGCATTCTGTCCGCGGACTTGCCGGCGCCGCCGGACAAGCTGGGCATGCTGACGCAGGCCCTGGACGCGTTTGGCGAGGCCGGCTACGACTACATCGGCATGGACCATTTCGCGCTGCCCAACGATGCGCTGGCCGTGGCCAAGCGCCAGGGCCGGCTGCACCGCAACTTCCAGGGCTACAGCACGCAGCCGGACTGCGACCTCATCGGCCTGGGCGTGTCCGCCATCGGCCGCATCGGCGCCACCTACAGCCAGAACGCGAAGACGATGGAGGAATACGCGGACTGCCTCGACCAGGGGCGGATGCCCATCGTGCGCGGCCTCGCACTGTCGCGCGACGACCTGGCCCGGCGCGCGGTGATCATGGCGCTGATGTGCCAGGGGCAGGTGCTGTTCGAATCGATCGAGCTGGCCTGGCTGATGGACTTCCGCGCTTACTTCGCGAACGAGCTGGAACAGATGGCCGAATACGACGAGATGGGCCTCGTCCGCATCGACGATGCGGGCATTCAGGTCACCGCCTCGGGATGGCACGTCGTGCGCGCCATCGCGATGGTTTTCGACCGCTACCTGCAGGCCGACCGCAACCGCGCCCGCTTCTCGCGCATCATCTGAAGGGGCGGCGTTGTCTGTTGCCCTCGCGCTTTCCGCATTGGTCATGGGCCTGGCCGGCGGGCCGCATTGCGCCGCGATGTGCGGCGCGGCCTGTGGCGGGTTGGCTCGGGCGGGGAAGTCGCCTTCGCGGTCGCTCTGGACCTTCCAGGCCGGCCGTCTGGCGGGCTATTCCGCCGCCGGCGCGGCGGCCGCATTCGCCGTGGAAAACTTCGCGTGGCTCACGACGCAGACCGCGGCCCTGCGTCCCGTGTGGACGTTGTTTCACCTTGCCGTGCTGGCCTGGGGCCTGATGCTGGTCGTGCGCGCGCGCCAGCCGGTCTGGGTGAGCAATGCAGGGCGCACGGTGTGGTCGCGTGTGCGGCCCATGGCTGCAAAGCGCGGCGGTGTGTTTGCTGCGGGCGCGCTGTGGGCTTTCATGCCTTGCGGGTTGCTGTACTCCGCGCTGCTGGTCGCGTCACTGGCTGGCGGTGCCCTTGAAGGCGCGGCGGTGATGGCGCTGTTCGCGTTGGGCAGCGGCTTGTCGCTGGGCCTGGCGCCCTGGCTGCTCAAACAGCTGCAGCGGGCCGGCGATGGTGTGCGGCGCGATTGGGGCACGCGCGCCGCGGGCGCATTGCTCGTCGCCGCTACGCTTTGGGCGCTATGGATGGATATGGCGCACCGCGTGGCGGTGTGGTGCGGGCTGGCCTGAGCAATTGTCATTGCGGCCTCGATCCGCAATCCATGACTTCCGACTTGAAGGTGCCGTTCCAGCTGCAAGGGGGCCAGCGCATCGAGGACACGCCGGTTCATGAAGCGCTTCGCGAGGCATTGGTCAATACCTTGATCCATGCCGATTTCACTGGGCGCGTGTCGGTGCTGGTGGTCAAGCAGGCCGATATGTTCAGCTTCCGCAACCCCGGTTTGATGCGCTTGCCGCTGGAAATGGCGGTGGCGGGCGGCAACAGCGACTGCCGCAATCGGTGCATGCAAACCATGTTTCAGCAAGTCGGTTACGGCGACCATGCAGGGTCGGGTGTTCCCAAGATCTACCGGAATTGGGCCGGCCAGCACTGGCGGCTGCCGGTGCTTCGTCAGCGGGCCGAGCCAGAGCAGACGCTGCTGGAACTGCGCATGACCAGTCTGCTGCCGCCCGATTCGGTGGCAGCGCTGGAAGCGCAACTCGGCGCACGTTTTGCCGGTCTGGCCGAACTGGAGCGCCTTGCATTGGTGACAGCTGCCACCGAGGGCACGCTCAATCACACACGGCTGCGCGAGATTTCCACCGACCATCCCAGCGACATCACGAAGATGCTGGCGCGGTTGGTCAAGGACGGGATGCTCGCTTCCGAGGGCACCGGGCGTGGAATGGTGTATCGGCTCCCCAAGCAAAGGGCTAGCCAATACACGGACTTTGCAGAAGGCGACGCGGCGCTCTTAACACCGGAGCAGGCGGGCTTAACACCGGAGCAGGCGGGCTTAACACCGGAGCAGGCCGGCCTAACACCGGAGCTTGACGCCCCAACCGTCACCGTGGTTTCCGACTTGTCTCAGCTGTCGGCACAAGAGCTGGCGCGACTGCAGCGCTTGGCCGAGCCGGTCAGCGGGCGCCAGCGCGTTCAACCGGAAATAGTCAAACAGACCGTCATCGCTCTATGCCGCGAGCACTACCTGGGCTTGCGGGTATTGGCTGAGTTGCTGGCCCGCCGAGACCATGATGGCGCCGATCTGCGAAAGCGCATTCTCAACCCCCTGGTCAAAGACGGCTTGCTGATGCGTGCCTACCCCAGCCCCAACGATCCACGTCAGGCGTACCAGAGTACGCCTGACGGCAGTTCCCCCAAACCATGAACGCTTCCTCCCTCGTCCAGAAAATCTGGAACTTCTGCCACACGCTGCGCGACGACGGCGTGGGCTATGGCGATTACCTCGAACAGCTGACCTACCTACTCTTCCTGAAGCTGGCGCACGAATACGCGCAGCCGCCTTATGACCGAAAGGCCAAGATTCCCAAGGGTTTCGACTGGTCCAGACTCAAGGGCAAGACCGGGGAGCCGCTGGAGGCGCACTACCTGGCGCTGCTCCATCGGATGGGGCGGGAGCAGGGCATGCTGGGCGCCATTTTTTTTAAGGCGCAGAACAAGATCCAGGACCCGGCCAAGCTGTCACGCCTGGTGCAGCTGATCGACGCTGAAAGCTGGATCAGCCTGGATGCCGATACCAAGGGCGATCTGTATGAAGGCCTGTTGCAGAAGAACGCCGAAGACACCAAGAGCGGTGCCGGCCAGTACTTCACGCCACGCGCCTTGATCGAGGCGATGGTCGCTTGTGTGCAGCCACAGCCGATGAAGACCATTGCCGATCCGGCCTGCGGCACGGGCGGATTCTTCCTGGGCGCTTATGACTGGTTGACTCACAAGAGCGGCCGCAAGCTCAACATCCGCCAGCAAGAGTTCTTGCATCGCGAGACCTTCTTCGGCAATGAAATCGTCGCGGCCACCCGGCGCCTCTGCCTGATGAACCTCTTTCTGCACAACGTGGGCGACCTCGATGGCGAGCCGACGGTGGACCGTGCCGATGCGCTGATTGCCGCGCCCGAAAAGCGCTTCGATTACGTGCTGGCCAATCCGCCCTTCGGCAAGAAGAGCAGCATGACCATCACCAACGCGGAGGGCGAGGAGGACCGCGACGCGCTCACCTACGAACGGCAGGACTTCTGGCAGACCACTTCGAACAAGCAGCTGAACTTCTTGCAGCACATCGTGACCATCCTGAAGACCACGGGGCAGGCGGCGGTGGTGTTGCCTGATAACGTGCTGTTCGAAGGAGGCGCCGGAGAGAAGATTCGGCGCAAGCTGCTGGAAACATGCGACGTCCACACGCTGCTGCGATTGCCCACGGGCATCTTCTACGCGAACGGTGTGAAGGCCAACGTGCTGTTCTTCGACAAGAAGCCGGCCGACGGCAAGGTGCATACCAAGGGCGTGTGGATCTACGACCTGCGCACCAACAAGCATTTCACGCTCAAGACGCGGCCGTTGGGCTCGGACGACCTGCGGGACTTCATTGAATGCTACCGGCCGGCCAATCGCCACGAACGCGTGGAGGCAGAGCGCTTCAAATACTTCCAGTACGCCGATCTGGTGGCGCGCGACAAGGCCAGTCTGGATATCTTCTGGCTTAAAGACGACAGCCTCGACAATCTCGATGACCTCCCGCCGCCTGATGTGCTGCAGCAGGAGATCATCGAACACCTCGAAGCCGCGTTGGCCGCATTCAGGGACGTGGCCGCTGGGTTGCCTAGCAGCGCTGCTTGAGCGGCTGAGTGCTTGTGGCTAGCGCTGCGCCGGCAACTCGAACACCAGGCAAGTCGTGGTGCCGTGCGCATACAGCGTACCGTCTGGCCCGTACAGCCGGGCCTCGGCGGTTGCCAATTGGCGCCCGCAATGGATCACCTTGCCTTCGGCGCGCACGCGCGGTGCCTTGGAACCGATGGCGCGCACCAGGTTCACGCTCAGTTCGGCGGTGGTGTAGCCGCGGCCGGGGGGCATCATGGTGTGCACGGCGCAGCCGAGCGCGGAGTCGAGCAGGGTGGCGTACCAGCCGCCATGGATCGTGCCCATCGGGTTGAGGTGGGCCGGGCCGGGCGTGCCCTGGAACAAGGCGCGGCCTTCGCCCACTTCCAGCAGCGCGAAATCGAGCGTCTTGGCGATAGCCGCGTAGGGCAGCTCGCCGCGCAGCATCGCCTGCATGGTTTCCAGGCCAGTCTTGCCGGTGATCTGCTCGGGCCTGGCGACGCCGGGGCCGGCGCCTGCCTCGAGCCGGGCCACCACTTCACGTTCCTGGGCCAGCCAGGCTTCGAGGTTGTTCATTTGGGTCATCTCAATCCTTCGATAGTCAGGTAGGGACAGAGCTGAAGGGCTTGTCCCGCAAGGGGTCAATGAAGACTTGCATATGCAACAGTTGTAGGTACAATAATATCCATGGACACCGCTGTCAAGCCCCAGGGCTGCACCAACCTCAAGCTGCGCCAGCTGATGCGCCGGGTGGCGCAGCACTACGACGCCGAGGTTGGCAAGACCGGGCTGAAGGGCACGCAGTATTCGCTGCTCTCGTATGTGGTCAAGCTCGGCCCCATCCGTCCTGGCGACCTGGCGCGTGAGATGCGCGTGGACGCTTCGACGCTCACCCGCAACATGCGCCCGCTGATCGACGCGGGCTGGCTCGAGCTCGGCCCCGGCGCCGATGGCCGCAGCCGACTGCTCAGTGTCACGGACGCCGGCCGCGAAAAACGTCAGGAGGCGCAGCGCCGTTGGCGAGTCGCGCAGGAGGGCATCAACGCGATGCTCGGCCCGCGGCGCGTCGTGGAACTGCATGGCCTGATCGACGAATGCCTGGAATTGTTGTCACCCGTTCCCGAGGAAGAAATCGATGAATAGCGCAATTGCAGCCGCCGCCGGCGGCCAACGCAAGCAAGTGGCCTTCTGGCTGGTGCTGGTCGCCGCCGCCGGCACCTTCGCCCTGACCATGGGCACGCGGCAAACCATGGGCTTGTTCATGAGCCCGATGAACACCGCGACCGGCCTGGGCATCGGCAGCATCAGCCTGGCGTTCGCGTTCGGCCAGCTGTGGTGGGGCCTGACGCAGCCTTTCGCTGGGGCGATGGCCGACAAGGTCGGCGCGGGGCGGGTGCTGTTTGCGGGTGCGGTGCTGGTGGCCATCGGCACTTTCATCACGCCGTACATGACGACAACCCTGGGCTTGATCCTGGCGATCGGCGTGCTCTCTGCCGGCGGCGCGGGTATGGCCGGGCCCGCGGTTCTTATGGCCGCGACCACGCGGTTGATCCCTGCGGAGAAACGCGGGTTGGCCACCGGTATCGTGAATGCCGGCGGCTCCTTCGGGCAGTTCGTCATGGCGCCCATCGCAGGCGCCTTGATGACAGGCATGGGCTGGGCCGGCGCCATGCAGGTGCTGGGGCTGGTCGTGCTGCTGGCGCTCCCCGCTGCCTTCCTGCTCAAGGGCAATTCGCTGCAGTCCGCACCCGCCGGCCAAAAGGTGGTTGGGACGGGCGACGCAATCCGCACCGCGCTGCGCAACCCCAGCTACCTGTTGCTGGCGGCCGGCTTCTTCGTCTGCGGCTTTCACGTGGCGTTTCTTGCCACGCACTTGCCGGGCGTCATTGCCGCCTGCGGCCTGCCCGTTCAGTTCGCCGCCTGGTCATTGGCGATGATCGGCCTGTTCAACATTATCGGCAGTGTCGCCATGGGGTGGGCCGTGGGCCGCTGGCGCATGAAGTCGCTGCTGTCGCTGCTCTATGCGGTCCGTGGGCTGGCGGTGCTGGTGTTCTTGCTGGCACCCAAGACGGGTCCGGTGGTCCTGATCTTCGCGGCGGTCATGGGCGTCACTTTCCTCTCGACCGTGCCGCCCACCGCAGGATTGGTGGCGAAGTTCTTCGGCCCCGCCAATATGGCCACGCTGTTCGGCATCGTGATGCTCACGCACCAGGTCGGCGGCTTTCTCGGCGCGTGGCTGGGCGGCAAGGTCTTTGAAGCGACCGGCAGCTACGACTGGGTTTGGTACATCGATATCGTGCTGGCGATCGGCGCGGCGCTGGTGCATTTGCCGATTCGCGAGGCGTTGCCGAAGCCGGCGGCCGCAGCCGCCGCCGCGTAACATCACCCCGTCCGCGCGAGATCGCTTTCCTTGCGCAGCGCGTTGACGAACACCAGCCCCGCCGCCGATAGCGATTCGCGGCGGCGCGTCACCAGTCCGTACGGGTCCAGCCGGCGCGCCAACCGCACCGGCAGAATGCTCAGCAACTGCTTGCCCGCGTAGTGGTTGGCCACCGAGGTCGGCACCACGGCCACCATGTCGGTGTGCTGGATCAGCGTGGTCGTGATGAGGATCGCCGCCGTCTCCACGATGCTTTCCGGTGAAGCAAGCCCGTTCTCGGCAAAGGCCAGCTCCAGCAGTTCGCGCATCGGGCTGCCGCGCGGCTGCAGGATCCAGCCGTAGTCCATCAACGCCTTGAGCGTGGTCTGCTTGGCCTTGGCCAGCGGGTGGTGAAACCCCGCGACCACCGACAGCGATTCGTCGCCCAGCAGTTCGAAGTTGAAGCTGCCGCGCTCGACCCGTTCGGTCAGGCGCCCCAGCACCAGGTCGAGCGTGCCCTTTTCGAGCTGGGCCATCAGCATGTCGCTGGTGTCGACCGTGATGCTGATGTCCATCAGCGAGTACTGCCGCTTCACGTTGGCAATGGCGCGGGTGAGCATCTGCGGCACCGGCGCCATGATGCTGCCCACCCGTACCC